>CAWHIP010000023.1:0-23161 GCA_963829515.1 uncultured Alphaproteobacteria bacterium | reverse complement strand
GCGCGATGAGCGTCATCGTCAGCCGCGCGCTGCCGGATGTGCGCGACGGGCTGAAGCCGGTGCATCGCCGCATTCTGTTCTCGATGAAGGAGAACGGTTACACGCCGAACGAGCCTTACGCGAAATCCGCGCGCATCGTCGGCGACGTGATGGGCAAATATCATCCGCATGGCGACACGCGCGATCTATGACGCCATGGTGCGCATGGCGCAGGATTTCTCGATGCGCGCTGCCGCTGATCGATGGGCAGGGCAATTTCGGCTCGATGGACGGCGATCCGCCCGCGGCCATGCGCTACACCGAGGCGCGGCTCGCACGCGCCGCCCATGGCGCTGCTCGACGATCATCGACAAGGAAACCGTCGATTTTCAGCCGAACTATGACGAAAGGAGCGAGAGCCGGTCGGTTCTGCCGGCGCGCTTTCCCAATCTGCTGGTCAATGGCGCCGGCGGCATCGCGGTCGGCATGGCGACCAATATCCCGCCGCATAATCTCGGCGAGGTGATCGACGCCTGTCGCGCCTGATCGACAAGCCCGAGATCACGTCGAAGATTTGATGGCGATCGTGCCGGGGCCCGATTTCCCGACCGGCGGCATCATCCTCGGCCGCGCCGGCATCCGCGCGGCCTATGTGACCGGCCGCGGCTCGATCTTGATGCGGGCGAAGGTCGCATGTCGAGGAAATCCGCAAGGATCGCGAAGCGCATCATCGTCACCGAGATCCCCTACCAGGTCAACAAGGCGACCCTGATCGAGAAGATCGCCGAGCTCGTCCGCGAAAAGACGCGTCGAAGGCATTTCCGACCTTCGCGACGAATCCGATCGCGACGGCATGCGCATCGTGATCGAATTGAAGCGCGACGCCGTCGCCGATGTCGTGTTGAATCAGCTTTGGCGCTTCACCGCGCTGCAATCGAGCTTCGCCTGCAACATGATCGCCCTGAACGGCGGCAAGCCGGAAGTCTTGACGCTGAAGGATTTTCTCGCCGCCTTCATCGATTTCCGCGAAGAGGTCGTGACAAGGCGCACCAAGCATCTTTTGGCCAAGGCGCGCGACGCCGCCCATCTGCAGGTCGGCCTAGCGATCGCGGTCGCCAATATTGACGAGGTTATTCGCCTCATCCGAACCTCGCAAGATGCGGCGGCGGCGCGCGAGGCTTTGATGGCGCGCCTGTGGCCCGCGCGTGACATGGCGCCGCTGATCACATTGATCGCCGATCCGCGCCATGTTCTCAGCGAGGACGGCGCTTGCCGCCTGTCCGAGGCCCAGGCGCGGGCGATTCTCGAACTGCGCCTGCAGCGCCTCACCGCCCTCGGCCGCGAGGAAATCGCCGAGGCGTTGAACAAGCTCGCCGTGGAGATCGCCGACTATCTGGAAATTCTGCGCTCGCGGGCGCGGCTCTTCTCCATCGTCAAGGACGAGATGATCGCGGTGAAGACGGCTTACGCCACGCCGCGTCGCACGCTCATTCTCGATAGCGCCGCCGGCGTCGAGGACGAGGATCTGATCCAGCGCGAGGACATGGTGGTGACCGTGTCGCATCTCGGCTATGTGAAACGGGTTCCGCTTGCGACCTATCGCGCGCAAAGGCGCGGCGGCAAGGGGCGCGCCGCGATGCAGACGCGCGACGAAGATTTTGTCGCGAGGCTCTTCGTGGCTTCGACGCATGCGCCCGTTCTGTTTTTTTCCTCGCGCGGTCAGGTCTACAAGGAAAAAGTCTGGCGCTTGCCATTGTCCGCGCCGCAGGCGCGCGGAAAGGCGCTGGTCAATATTCTGCCGCTCGAAGAGGGCGAGCGCATCACGACGATCATGCCCTTGCCGGAAGACGAGGACGTCTGGGCGATGCAGGATGTGATGTTCGCGACGACGCGCGGCACCGTGCGCCGCAATAAGCTGTCTGATTTCGCGCAGGTGAATCGGGCCGGCAAGATCGCGATGCGGCTCGACGAGGGCGAAGAGATCGTCGATGTCCAGATTTGCGGCGAGGCCGCCGATGTCCTTTTGACGACGATGAACGGACAATGCATTCGCTTCCCGGTTGCGGACGTGCGGGTCTTCAAAGGGCGCGATTTAATGGGGGTGCGCGGAATTTTGCTCGGCGAGGGCGATCGCGTGATTTCCCTCGCGATCCTGCGCCATATCGAGGCCGACAGCGGCGAGCGCGCCGCTTATCTCAAGATGCGTCGGGCCGTCGCCGGCGAGGCTTCGCCGGAGGCTGGCGGCGAGGCGGCGGGCGAGGAGACGAGCAATGAAGAGAGCCCGGTCGCGTCGAATCTCAGCCCCGAGCGCTACGCCGAAATGTCGGCCGCCGAGCAGATCATCCTGACGGTGTCGTCGAATGGCTATGGCAAGAGAACGTCTTCCTACGAATACAGGATCACCGGGCGCGGCGGCAAAGGCATTGTCGCTATGGCGGTCAACCAAAGGAATGGTAAGCTTGTCGCGTCCATGCCGGTCGAGGACGGCGATGGAATTATGCTGGTGACGAATGGCGGCCAATTGATCCGCTGCCCGGTCGAGGGCATTCGCGTCGCTGGCCGCGGAACTCAGGGCGTTATCGTCTTCGACACCGCCGCCGAGGAGCAGGTCGTCGCGGTCGAGCGAATCACCGAGGAGGATGCCGCGCGAACCGAAGATGGCGATGCCGCGGGCGAAGAAGGGGCGCCGCCCGAAGCCTGAAAAATGCGCCGTGCGTGGGTTGATCGGGAGCGCTGGCGGAGACAATCGCAGGGAGCGTTGATTGGAGCATATCGACCAGGATGGCGTGATCGCCAAGCGGCCGCGATTGGCCCGTGTCCGCCGGGTCCGCGCGATAAAGGCGGATGTGAAAAAGCGTCTTGGTCAAGTCCGGGACGAGATTCACGATCCAATTCTCACCGTGCTGACGATCCTGCTCGCATTTGTGATCTTCGTGGTCGTGCCTCTGCATGCGGCCGGGTTCGTCCTGCTCGAGGGTTACAGTTTTGTGATCATTCTTTTGCTCGCGAGCTGCGTCCTCGTCCTCTCGAAAAAGCTGATGGCGATCTTCTTGATCATGCTCGCGGTTGGCCTCGCCGCCGCGGCTGTCGTCCTGCGCATGAAGCCCGATTTACCCTCGACTTGTATGTCGAGACGGGAGCAAGCCTTATCATTTGCGGCTTGCTCATCTTTGTGGTCGCGCGCGCGGTCTTCGCCCCCGGCATTGTGACCTATCACCGCGTCAATGGCGCCGTCTTGCTCTATCTGACGATCGGCTTGACTTTCGTCGCGCTCTTCACCTTTGTCGGCTTACTGGCGCAGAATGCGTTTTCTGGCCTGGTGATCGTCTATGGTCCGCAGCTCACGAGCAATTTGATCTATTTCAGCTTCGTGACGCTGACCTCGGTCGGATATGGCGATATCGTGCCGGTGCATCCCATGGCGCGGGCCCTCTGCAATCTCGAAGGCATCATCGGCCAGCTCTACCCCGCGACCCTGCTTGCGAGGCTCGTGACGCTCGAACTCGAAAGCCGCGGCAAATAGAGCTTATGTCAGTTCAAAAGCGCCGACTTGATCTGGTAGGCGCCGTCTTCGGCGCGTATGAACATCTTGTCGACTTGCGGGTGGCGGACCGGGTCGCCAGACGTGTCGGGGAGGAGATTTTGCTCCGAGACATAAGCGACATATTCGGTTTCGGCATTCTCGGCGAAGAGGTGGTAGAAGGGTTGATCCTTTCGCGGCCGAACGTCCTCGGGGATGGAGCGCCACCATTCATCCGTATTCGCAAAGACCGGATCGACGTCAAAAATGATCCCCCGGAACGGATATTTCCGGTGCCGGACCACCTGACCAATGCCGAATTTCGCGATAAGGGGTTTCATGATCCGTCGTCCGCCGCCAAAAGCTGCGCCGCCGGAAAGGGGCGACGGCCGAGCGAAGCGAGGGGCGTGGCGGACCTTTCAGAGGCTGCCTGGTTAACCGCGGTCGATCACGATGTCAACTTGACCGCAGGAGTAGGCCCGACACTTCGCTTGGCTAAGCATGCGGCGCGCCGGGCCGGAGCGACGCGCCTTCGCCCCTGCGGCCGCGCGCCCTGTTCGCCATGGCGTTTTTCGACGGACTCGGGTCTTGCGCATGTCGCCTGACCCTCTGCGCCCCGAACTTTTAACGACTGCGGAAATGGCCGAGGCCGATCGGCTGACGATCGCGTCCGGCGTTCCCGGATCATTCCTAATGGAGCAAGCGGGCGCGGCCGTCGCCAGGGAGGCGGAACGCCTGGCGCCGCGATGCGGCCGCGTGGCGGTCTTTTGCGGCCCCGGCAATAATGGCGGCGATGGATTTGTCGCCGCGCGCCTACTCGCCGCTAAGGGTTTTGCGGTTGAGCTCGGCCTGCTCGGCCGCCTCGATGCGCTGCGCGGAGACGCCGCCCTCGCCGCCAAGGCTTGGACTGGCGCGACGCTCCCGATCGAGCAGCTCCGCCTCGACCGGGCCGATCTCGCTATTGACGCGATCTTCGGCGCCGGGCTCGCTCGTGATCTCGACGGCTCCGCCAAGGCGGTCGTCTTGCGCCTCAACGAATGGGCCACGGGGAAGAGGCCGATCCTTGCGGTCGATGTCCCTTCGGGTCTCGATGGTTCAAGCGGCCAGATCCGCGCCGCCGCGGTTGGCGCGACCCGCACCATCACCTTCTTTCGCCGCAAGCCCGGCCATCTGCTTCTGCCCGGCCGCCGCCTCTGCGGCGAGACGATCGTCGCCGATATAGGCGTTCCGGATTCGGTTCTCACGACGATTGGGCCGAAGACCTTGGCCAATGGTCCGGCGATTTGGAAAAATCTTTTCCCTGTCCCTCGCGTGGAGGGCAATAAATATTCTCGCGGCCATGCGGTCGTCCTTTCGGGCGGGCTCGCGCATACGGGCGCGGCGCGCCTCGCTGCGCGCGGGGCCTTGCGCGCCGGGGCGG
This sequence comes from uncultured Alphaproteobacteria bacterium, assembly GCA_963829515.1. GTDB lineage: Bacteria > Pseudomonadota > Alphaproteobacteria > Rhizobiales > Beijerinckiaceae > Methylocapsa. The sequence continues at coordinate 18,242 of CAWHIP010000023.1, read as the reverse complement.
GACTCGTGACGATCGCGACGCCGCGCGAGGCGCTGCCCGCCCATGCGGCGGCGCTGACCGCGATCATGACCCGTCTCTGCGATGGACCGGCCGAGCTTGCCGGCCTCCTGGAAGACCGCCGCATGAACGCGCTCGTCATGGGCCCGGCCTTGGGCGTTGGCGCCGCAACCCGCGCCTTGGCCCATGCCGCGCTCGAGGCTGACGCGGAAAGTCCAGAGCCTCGCCGCGCGATCGTGCTCGACGCCGACGCCCTCACCAGCTTCAAGGACGATGCGCTTGGCCTTGCGCGGGCAATTCGGGCGTCGCGCGCGCCCGTCGTCCTGACGCCGCATGACGGCGAATTCGCCAGGCTTTTCTTAGGTCTGAAGGCCGAAAGTCGCGATTCGTGGCAGGAGCTTGAACCAGATCCGGAGATCCTGCGGGGGCTTTTTCTCGCGCTGCGGTCCGTCTCGAAGCTGGAGCGCGCTCGCGCCGCGTCGGCTCTGATCGGAGCCGTCGTGCTTTTGAAAGGTCCCGATACGGTCGTTGCGGAGCCTTCGGGTCGGGCCGCCATCGCGGAGGATTTGCCGCCTTGGCTCGCGACAGCGGGTTCGGGCGATGTTCTCGCGGGAATCATCGGGGGGCTTATGGCGCAGGCGATGCCCGCTTTCGAGGCGGCCTCGGCCGCCGTTTGGCTCCATGGCGCGGCCGGCCGCGCGTTTGGCCCCGGCTTGGTGGCGGAAGATATTCCAGAAAATCTGCCGCCGGTTTTGCGCGCGCTTTTTGCTTGGGACCCTATCAATTCGCAAGGCGCCTGACCTTTGGCTTGGACGTCCCTCGGCGCGCTTGGGTCGGGAGTCCTGCGCCGCAAGGTCGGCTTAGGCGCTTCTCGATCGGATGGACTCGTCTGATCGAAAAGGAATCGCTCAAATTCAAACAGCTGGAGCATGTTCCAGTCGAAAAAGTCGGTCAACTTTTTCGCGACATGCTCTAACAAGGGATGTTCGGGCATGGCCAAGAGGGCCCCAAATGAGATCGATTTTTGGCGCGGCTTCGCTCTGCTCACGATTTTCGTCAATCATGTTCCGGGGCTCTATTTCGAGCGCTTCACCTTTCGCAGCATATCGCTTTCGGATTCTGCCGAGCTTTTCGTGTTGCTCGCCGGTTGGGCGATGCGCAAGCTCGTTGAAGGCCCGGCGCGGGCGTTGTCAGCGGGCGCGTTGATTTTGAGGTTCGAGGGCCGCGCCTTGACAGTTTATGTCGCGCAGACAGTCATCACAGAGATCGCGATAGCGCTGCTCGCCGCGGCTTCGATTTTACTCGACGCGCCTTTCCTCACCGATTGGCATAATGCCTCGGCCGTTTTCAATGATCCGGTCAGGGCTCATATCGGCCTTGTTCTGCTGACGCATCAGCTCGGCTATTTCAACATTCTGCCGCTCTATGTCGTGTTGGTTGTCATCGCTCCGCTCATCGCGCTGGCGCATCGCCATGCGAGCCTCTTTCTACTGCCAACTTCGTTCGCGATCTACGCTGGAGCGCTGGCGTTCGGGGTGAATTTTCCAACTTGGCCGGTGGAGGGGACATGGTTCTTCAATCCTCTCACCTGGCAGCTGATCTATGTTCTCGGCTTCCTTCTCGCCGGCTCGGACGGGCTTGGCGGCTTCGCCCGTCGAAGGCGCAAAATTCTGCGGCTGCTCGCGATTCCGATTGTGTTGCTTGGGGTCCTTGTGGCGATGACCGGTTTCTCGCCGGATCCGATCAACCTTCCGTCTCCAAAGCTTTGGTTCATGTTCGACAAGACGTTTCTTTCGCCCGCTCGGCTCGTTCATAGCCTGGCTTTGGCGGCGTTATTCGCGGGCGCCTTCGCGGCGATCGGCCGAGCGGCGCCGCTCTCGGCGCGCTTTTTATCTTTGCTCGGACGTAATTCCCTCAATGTCTTCTGCGTCGGCTCCCTTCTGAGCCTTGCCGGTCAGATCCTTCGCTTCGCCTATGCGGGCGACGTTGCAACCGACGCATTCATTGTTATCGTGGGGTTCCTCTTGATGGGTCTCGTTGCATGGCTATCAGAATGGCGCGACAGATTGTCGGCGGACCGGGCGCGCGAGCCGCGCTCGCGGTCGGACTTGGCCTCGTCATAATTTCGGCGTTCCGGCCGGATGACGGGGTCGGTCAGGTGGCGGCGCCGCCCTTGAGCGCGCCATGCGAGGTGCCGGCCGTCGATATCGCGGCTCCCGCCTCGCTTCCGAATGTCGCCGCGGCGCTGCGGCAGCGGCAGACGGTCCGCATCCTGGCGATCGGCTCCTCCTCGACTTCAGGGGTAGGCGCGTCGTCGAGCAGCAAAAGCTATCCCTCGCAGCTCGAGGCGATCCTTGAACACGCGCTGAAGGGCGTCGACATAGAAATCGTCAATCGCGGCGTCCCTGGAGAGATCGCGCAAATCACGGCGGAGCGCCTCGAAAGCGAGGTCGCGCTTGTGAAGCCTGGTCTCGTTCTTTGGCAACTTGGAACCAATGACGCGCTCGCCCGCATCGCCCCAAAGGATTTCGAGGAGACCGTCCGTTCGACAATTCGTTGGCTGAAGGCAAACCGGACCGACATCGTTCTCGTCGGTCCGCAATATGCGCCGCGTTTCGCCCGCGACCCTAATTATTTCGCTATCCGCGACAGTCTCCAACGGATCGCCGCCGCGGAAAATGTCCTCTACGTCCGCCGCTACGACGCCATGCAATTCATCGCCCAGGCTCACGCCAATTTACAGATGTTGTCGCGTGATAATTTCCACCTGAACGACCTTGGCTACCAGTGCATGGCCGAACATGTCGCCCATGCGGTCATTGTCAATCTTTTCGTCAAAGGGGCGTGGCCGAAGGAGAATTGAGCCGCTGCGCGCGGCAACGAAACGGGACCGACGGCTTTCTCCCATCGCAGCCAATCCGCGCCTTGCGAAGATATCGCAGCCCGCGAGGGCGACTTAGCTGGCCTTTGACCAGATCCTGCACCAAGCGTTGGGGCTAATGACGCCATCGACGTTCTTACAGGCGTTCGGCGCCGTGAACAGGCGGCAATTGGCGCAATTTTGATTGCCCTTCGGCGAGTTTTGATAGCCGACCGCCGATTGAGAAACCTTTGCGGCCTGGGCGCCGCGCGCGCCTAACCCCAGAAGCGAAAATGCGCTCACCCCGCCGACTGCGGCGTTGAGCAGTGCGCGTCTTGTTGTTCGCGACGAGTTTTCGATTGCATGAGTCATGGTTGATCCCCCTTTTTAAGGCAAAGGCGCTCCCGCCTGCGCAGCGCCATATGCCGACGAAACAGCGGCCGTGTCGGCCCGCCGATTGCGAATACATTAGCTTCCATTAGCTCTATGTATCAGTCACAATTCATATATTAAATACAACATAAGACTTGAAGCTTATATATCTTGACTTAATATCGCATATTATAAATATAGATATCGTATTTTGAGCGGTGTCTAATTGCGCTAGATCATTTCCGTCGTTTTATGACTGCGAAATTATGTCGCAGATAAGGCGGCTGTCGTCGTTGTTATTTTACAACACCTCGAACAATACGGATTCTATGGCTTGATAACCTCGCTGCAGCGGGATAGCCCATCAAGGCGGTGGCAGGCCTCTAACGAAGCGCAGGCCGGGTTGCCCATTCGTTGCGATGTCATCGCGATGCTATGCGCGAAGGAGGAGCCGTCATGCCGAACGTCATCGCGGATAGAGATCCCAATATTGCGCAAGGGCCAGCGGACGCGGTTGGCGACGCCGTTTCTTCAAAGGGGGGGCGGGATTTTCGCGCTGTCGCCGCCTTCGGGGGCCTTGCCGCCTTCGTCGCGGCGATCATTGGCGCTGGCGTCTTGATTAAGCCGCCGGGCGCGGCGGCCTTGCCGAGCTTCGCGCGGCAGACCGGTCAACCTTGCGCCACATGCCATACCGCTTTTCCTCAGCTGACGCCGTTCGGACGCCAATTCAAGCTCAACGGTTATACGATGGGCGGCGGCCTGACATGGGAGCAGGGGGTTCCGCCTCTCGCCGCGATGGTGATCCCGAGTTTCACGCACACGGACGTCAATCAAGAACTCGCCGCCCGAGTTGTGGGCGCACACCAACAACAATGTGCTGCTTCAGCAAGGCAGCCTTTTCTATGCTGGGCAAATCTACGGGAATCTCGGCGCGTTCATTCAAGGAACTTATGATGGAGCTAGCCAGCATATCTTTCTCGACGCCAGTGATCTCCGCTATGCGGACACGACGAAACTGCTCGGCTATGACGTTACCTATGGCGTAACGGTCAACAACTCTCCGAGCGTTCAGGACGTGTGGAACACGACGCCCGCTTGGGGCTTCCCTTTCGTCGCCTCCACTCTGGCCCCTCAATTCTCGCTGCCTGGAACGCTGATCGAGGGCGGCCTAGGCGACCTAGTTGCTGGGGCAGGAGTTTACACTTTCTGGAATGATATGCTGTATCTTGATTTCACCGCCTACCAAAATTTGTCGGCGCAGACGCTGAAGAGGCTCGGCCTACCGCCGGACGCCATCGGATCGATCTCAATCGACGGCGTGGCGCCCTATTGGCGCGCCGCGTTTGAATATAATGTAGGGGAGCATTCATTTGAGGTTGGAACGTTTGGCATTTACGCCAACACGCTTCCCGGCCGGGTCGCCGGTTTCGGATTTGACCAAATCATGGATGTCGCTTTTGACGCCCAATATCAGTTCATCGGAGACCCGCACAATATTACTATCCGGGCTGTCAACATACACGAAACTCAGCAGTTGAATTCGACCTACGTGCAGGGCGGTTCGTCCAACCTTTACAATTCACTTGATAGCTTCAAGGCGTCGATCGAATATGTCTATGATCACACCTACAGCCTGACGGCCGGTTATTTCAGCGTATATGGTTCGGCCGACGCCCTGCTTTATGGCGCAAATTCGCTAGTCAATCTTCCTAACGGCAAGGGCATCATCTTCGACGCCGCATATTTGCCGTTCAGCAAAGGCGGACCATCGGCCTATCCCTGGATCAACGCTAAAATAGGCGTCTCCTACACAAGCTACCTGAAGCTCATGGGCGGGGTCATTAATTTCGACGGCGCAAGCCACAATGCGTCGGGCAACAACACGGTCCTGCTCTACGCTTGGATCGCCTTCTGAGCGGGTTTGGTTGTTCAAGGAGCGCGACGCGTTGACGCTGAAGCAGTGAAAACGAGCTAGCTGCGGAGGCTCGTGCGACGCATGTCCGCCAGCGTCTGCGCCAGAGCGACGAACCCGGCTATATTGATCTCTTCCGCGCGCGCGGTCGGAGCAATCCCAGCGCGCGCGAGAAGCTCGGCGGCGTCGCTTCCCGCCAGCGATTTCAAGGATTGGCGCAGCATTTTGCGGCGCTGCCCAAAAGCGGCTTGCGTCAGCTCCGACAGGCGCCCCGCTTCGCAGGGGGGCGGCGCCGCGCGTGGTACGAGCTCCACCAGGGTGGAGGTGACCTTGGGAGCCGGTGTGAAGGCCGCGGGGGAAATGTCGAAAAGAATGCGAGTTTCGCACCGCCAATTGGCTAGGATCGCGAGCCGCCCATAAGCGGCGCGCTGCGTGGGGGTCGCGACAATGCGCTCGGCCACTTCACGCTGGAACATGAGAATGAGCCGATCGAACCAAGGCGGCCATGGCTCGCTCTCGAGCCAGCGCGTGAGCAGCGCCGTCGCGACATTATAGGGCAGGTTGGCGCAGATCCGCGCCGGCCGCGCGCCGCCGACAAGCTTGGCCAAGTCGGTCTCCAGCGCATCGCCGGCGATGATCTCGATCCGCCCTGGATAATGCGCGGCGATCTCGCCGAGGGCGGCGAGGCAGCGCTCGTCGCGTTCGACGGCGACGATTTTTCGCGCGCCTTCGGCGAGCAAAGCCCGGGTCAGGCCGCCTGGGCCAGGTCCAATCTCGACAATCGTCGCGGCGTCCAGCGGCGCGGCCGCGCGGGCGATCCGCCGGGTGAGATTGAGATCGAAAAGAAAATTTTGCCCGAGCGATTTCCTGGCGTCGAGACCATGCGCGGCGACAACCTCGCGCAGCGGCGGGAGATCGCTCATGCGCTCAGGCATGATCGGCTCGCGAGGCGCCCCGCGAGCCGCAGAGCGGCGATGAGGCTGCGCGCGTCGGCGATCCCTTTTCCGGCTATGTCGAAGGCCGTGCCATGATCCGGCGAGGTGCGAATGAAGGGCAGGCCCAAGGTCGCGTTGACCGCGGTCTCGAAGGCGAGGGTCTTGATCGGGATGAGCGCTTGATCATGATACATGGCGATTGCGGCGTCATAGCCGCGCAGCGCCGCGGCGTGGAACAAAGTGTCGGCCGGGTGCGGTCCGCTGACCGAGACCCCCGAGCGGGCGAGTTCGGCAAGCGCGGGGATAATGATTTCGCTTTCTTCGTTTCCCATCGCGCCGCCTTCCCCGGCATGGGGATTGAGGCCGGCAAAGGCGAGGCGCGGCCTCTCCACGCCAAAGCGATGGGCGAGATCATGCGCGACGACAAGGCCGGTTTCGACCAGAAGCGAGCGGGTCAAGAGCGAGGGAACGCGGGCGAGCGGAACGTGAATCGTCGCCGGGACCACCGCGAGCTGGGGCGACCAGAGCAGCATGACCGGCCGCATGGTGACGTCGAAAAAGCGCAGGGCGAGCTCGGCCAGAAACTCCGTGTGCCCGGGATGGGCGAATCCGGCGCGGTAGAGAACGTCCTTGGCGATCGGATTGGTGACGACGGCGGAGGCTTCACCCGAATAAACAAGGCCGACACAAGTCTCGATAGAGGCGATCGTCGCCGCGGCGTCCGCCTCATGCGGCGCGCCGGGCTTTCCGGCGACCGAATAGGGCGAGGCGAGGACTGGCAAGGCGCGGCGAAACGCGAGCCGGGCCGCGCTCGCCTCGACGGTCTCGATCGGAACGTCAAGCCCCAATTCCCTCGCGAGCGCCGCGAGATGATCCGGTTCAGCGGCGACCACAAAAGGCGGCGCGTCCGGATCCAAATGGGTGGCAAGCCAGGCTTTCAACGCGAGCTCGGGGCCGATCCCGGAAGGGTCGCCTCGAGTCAGGGCGAGGAGGGGGCTTTTTGCAGGCGCAGGTCCCGGCATAAGGATTTCGTTCCCAAACCATGATCCCCGAACGCCGCGCGCAGCCCGGGCGAGATTAGGGACAAGGGAAGCATAGGTCCAATCAGCTCAAGTGGGAACGGAGGCCTAATTTTTCACGATCACGGCTTTTGAGCGCATCTCCTTGAGCCGGCGTTCCGCATCGGCGGCGATATGCGCGGCGAGGAGCTTTTGCGAGATCGCCGTGCGCGCGGCGGTATCGTCCTTGGGCGCGCCCTTGTTGCAGATGGCGATCATTTCAATCCCTGAGCTTGAGCGCTGCGGGGGCGTCAAATGGCCTGTCGGCGTCTTGTCGAGCAGTTGACGCAGCCCCTCGTTGAGCTCGATCGCCGTCTTCGTCAACGGATCGCGAACCGTCACGTCACTGATCGCCCGCGCGAGCGGCACGCCGCTCTCGCAATCGACAAATCGCGTGCGGAGTTGCTCGGCCTCATGGCCGCGCTCGTTCAGGGCCGCGACCGTCGCCGTATTTGGCACCGCGAAAATGACCTGACGGATGGTGTATTCGAGACCCGAGGCGGCCTTGCCGCCTTGCTTCGCAAGCTCGGCGCGAACCTGTTCTTCGCTCGCCTCTACGCCCTTGTTCAAAGCCTGGACGAGAAGATTGAAAGAGTAATCGGCGCGAAAATGGGTTTTGAAATGCTCCTCCGTGACTCCAGCGTGCTGGATCTCGGCGACGAGGACCTGCGGCTGGACTTTCATTTCCTTCGCGACTTGCACGATCTCTTCGGAAATGTCGGCGTCCTTCAGGTTGACGCCATATTTTCCCGCCTCGCGGATTTCGAGCCGATCGGTGTAGAGGCTCTCGACGGCGGCCTCGCGCGTCGCTGGCTTGTGCAGGACGCGAAGAAGTTTCATCCGCTCCTCGATATCAATATTCGTGATCGGATCGCCGTTAATGCTGGATATGATCGACTGCGCGGCGCATCGACCGCCGCCGAGCTCCGCGCCGCCCGCTATCGCGACAATGATGAGGCACGCCTTAAAGCTGCTCTTGAAGCCAGCCTTGGCGAAAAAGCCAAAGGCGCGCGCATCTACGTTTTCACGCATGGTTTCCGCTCTCCGTCCTTGGGATGTTCATGCCTTGGGATGTCCGTGCGGCTTCATGGCGAGCGTAGCGCGCAAGATCGCCGCGGTCAGTATTTCACGCCATCGAGCGAATTTGTGTTGGCGAAGGTTTGCGAGATTTTCGTGTCGCCCAACGTCCGCAGCTGCAGCTGCAAAAGCACGGTCTGGTTGCGAACCAGCGCGCCATTGCCATTATCCTGGTAGACCGATGAGTAGTTCACCGAAAAGGTCGTGCAATCGTCCTGATAGCCGCCGCCTATTCCAAAAGCCGCTACGGCGAAAGGTCCAGGGTTAACGGTCCCGATCAAGCTGGCTGGGTAGAATTGCCGACTCATGTCGAAAGTGATGTTACCCTGCGCGAAGTAATTATCGCTGATCTTATAGCGCGATGTCAGGGAAAGGCCTTCCCTGCGGACATAATAGCCGATCACTGGCTGAGCTTGGTAATTCGCATATTGGATGCTGCCTGTCCAGGCGCCCAGATTATACGTGCCGACGAGATCGATGCGCCTTGGCTCGAATGTGTCGACGTCGAACCGGCTTTTGGCGGTGAAGGAGAACATGGAGCTCGGCGCGAAGGAAAATGCGGTGACATAGTCAGAGCGCCTTGTGTCGAGCCCCGAGCTCAAGCCGACATTGGCGGCGTCCGGCGTGGCGTAGGAGTTCGTGCCGGCGACCTGATAGGATTGACCGGCGATGAAATCGGCATGACCGCCGCCGTTAAGATTGAGCGTGAATTGCGCGCCGTAATTCGCCCGTGTGCCTGTTTCGAAGCGGTCATAGCCCGAGTATTTGCTCCAATCGAACAAGGTCGAATTGTCGAAGACTAGGCTTTGCGCGTCGAGGTTGACCAGCGAAGACGACCAGATCTCATTGTTCGGGCGAAGGATGATTTGCCCGATAGGTTCGAAGACCATCGAGCCGAAGCTCGTCTTGGCGAGGAATGGATAGCGATAATCCAGCCCGACCCCCGGCACGGCCGCGCCATAGAAGCTCGCATCTTTATTGTTGAGAAAATTCAACTGCGAGGCGTTGGTGTAGGTCGAGACGCCGCCGTTATTCGCGAATGTATATGTATTCGTCGTATTGATGTCGAGCCATTCGCCGTTGAGATGGGCGAAGGCGAAAGGCGTCCAGACCTCGCCGATGGGATCGATGAATTTGCGCTTCCACGACCCCTCGACCGTGGCGCGAGTGTAGTTGCCTCCCACCCCGCGCAAAAGGCATGCGCTGGGAGTATAACTCGTGCAGACATTATAAAGGTTGTAGGCATTATCCAGGACCTGCGTGCCGACGGACTGGTAACTCGCCGAGGCCGCCGACAGGCTGGTCAAATTGAAGTCGAGCTCGGCTTGGCCGCCGATCCCAAAAGTTTGCGCAGGGTCGATATCGAATGTCCTGTTATAGTCCCAGACTGGATGCGCGGTCGGTTGTTGCGGTTGGAAGTCGTGTGTCGAAAGGCCCTCGAAAGAATAGCCGCGCAGATCGAAATAGCCGCGACCAGCCTGCCCGGTCAGATAGATCGTCGACGTCGTTTCGCTGAGGTAATTGGTTGAAACTGTCTGATTTGGAATATGGTAGTCGTTCAGAAAAAACTTGTCCGATAGCAGAGTGAACTCCCAGCCGAACTTCCATTGATCGGCGATATAGATCTTTCCTTTGCTTTCGAACGAACCCCGATAGGTTTCGTTGCCGGCGCCGTAAGGCGGCAGAGAAAAAACCGTTCTGTTGAGCTGGCCGATCCCATTGGCGCGAATGTAATATTCGCCATTTTCCAGCCGCTGGCGCCATTCGGCGCTGGCGAGAAACCCTTGTTTGGTCAGGGCGGTCGGCGTGAACGTCAAGTCGTAATCCGGCGCGAGCGCCCAGAAGATCGGAATGCCGACGCCATAGCCAAGATTGGAGTTGTAGATGAAGTGCGGCGACAGAATGCCGGACTTGCGGGTGACCGTCGGATCAGGCGTCGAAAAGAACGGCACATAGGCGATCGGGACGCCGAGGAATTCTAGCGAGGCGTCCTCATAATAGATCATCTGTTCATCGTTTTTATGGATGATCCGCTTGGCCCGGACTCGCCAGAGGGGCGGGGTGTCGGGATTGTCGCTGCAGGCCGCGCAAGTGGTGTAGGTGCCTTTGTCGAAGACGGTTGTGTCGCCCTCGATGCGTTCGGCTCGCGGCGCGCTGAAATACGCCCTGTAGGTGCCGGTGGCGGCGGCTGGGGCGCCAAGCGGGCCGCCGGCGTCCTTGAGATATTTTTTCTCCGCCGTTTCAGCCTGCAAGCTTTCGATGAAGCCATCGCGGAAATCATCGGTGAGATCGAAGCGATCGCCGCGCAACACCGTGCCATTGGCTTCGGTTAGCTTCGCGTGGCCTTCGGCATAGACGCGGCCCGACTTGCGATCATAGATCACCCGATCGGCTTCAAGCACCCGCCCTTGATAATAGACCCGGGCGTTTCCGTCGGCGGAAACGGTGTTCTTTTCGGAGTCGTAGCGAAGCTCGGTCGCCTCGACGAACATCTTCTCCTTCGGGCCCGCATCCTTTTTCGTCAATCGATCGCCGACGGTTTGCGCGGCGGCGACGCCCCAGCCAGGCGCCGTGGCGAAAGTGAAAAAATACGCCGCGGCGAAAATAAAAAGAAGCGCAGCGGCGACGTGGGACCGAGGCGCTGCGGCGACCCGGGAAACAGCCGTGACCGCCGAGCCGGCCAAGCCTCGGACGCAAACCATCATGTCAGCGGGGCAAAGACGCCGCCCCATTAACCATCCTCCTGCTGCAGCAAAGCAAACGCGCCGAGCATGCTGGCGACGATGGCGGGAGACCAGGCGGCCGTAGCCGGGCTGAGCAAGCCAACGCCGCCGAGATCGCTTGTCAATTTCGTCGCCACATAAAGCACGAACCCGGCGGCCACGCCACCGCCAACCATTTTCGCTACGCCACCAAATCGAAAAAACCTTAAGGAAAATGCCGCCGCGATCAAAACCATGGCGATAAATAGCAGTGGCCGAGCCAAAAGCGTTTGGAATTGGAGACGGTAGCCTCTGGAATCGAAGCCAACCGCCTCCGCCTGTTCGCGCATGAAAGGCAATTCCCAAAATGGGACGGATTCCGGCGCTATGACCCCTTGCACGACCTGTTCGGCGGAAAGGTTCGTGGCGAGAAGATAAACGCCGACCTCGGCGCTCTCCTCCCCCGGAGCCAGGATTCGGGCATTTTCCAGGCGCCAGACGCCGGGTAGGAGCCTGGCGCTGGGCGCCAGGATCTCGCTTTGAAATTTACCCGCTTGATCATAGACATAGGCGGTGACCGACGTCAGGCGGGCGCCATCTTCCTCGACGGTTGCGGCCTTGATCACCGCCTGGCCGTCGACGCTGTTTTGTCTGATCCAAAACTCGGTGTCTTGGCCTTTCTGGCCGACCCGGCCCAAGAGGCGAATCTCGATCCCGTCGGCGCGATGTTTCATCAGCGCCGAGACCGGATTGAATAAGGTGGTTGACGCCACGCCAATGATGGCGGCGATCAAAACCGGAGGAATCAGGAAACCCCACACCGAAACTCCGGCGGCCCTCGCGATGAGCAATTCGAGCTTGCGGGTCAGATCGAGGAAAGCCGCCATGGCGCCGCCGAGGACGCAGAGCGGCATGAGCTGTTCCGAGGCCGATGGAACGCGCAGGAGGGCCAGAAAGGCGATGCGCGCGGCCGACGCCCCGGGCACGCCGTCGGCGCGGCGCAGCAATTCGACGAAGTCGATGACATAGACCATGCCGAAGATCATCAAGAATACGGCTATGATCATCCGGAGGAAGCGAAAGGAAAAATAGCGGCAGAGGATCGGGCCGATCATCGCGCGAACTCGTGCGCGGCGTCGATCCAATTGCTTGCGCGAAACGCCATGCTCGCCATCTGGCTACATCCCAATTCCGTCGTTCGGCCCTTCGGCCCGAGCCGGTTGTCCCGCTGTAAAACGCCGCCTCTCCTTGAGGCTGGAGCCGCCTGGCCCCGATCGCGTTTGGGTTGCGGCGCCAAAGTGACGTAAACTTGAAACTCGCGGCGAATTTTCGGCAAGCGGCGGCTTCACCATCGCACAAAATTCCGGCATGAACCTACCTCCCCCTTGCGGCGGCTAATTGGGCGGAACATGATGCGAACAAGTTCGGCCGCTTGGCGCCGGCCGGATCATTTCCGCGTAAACCCCACCCCGGTTGACGCCGAAATCACGGACGAACAGGAATGCGGACCGTCTTCACGACTTCGTGTTGTGGCGGCGTTCCGGGACTTGGATGCAGAGGAACACATGCCGGACTCCCTAAAGATCGAATTCGTCGCGCTCGCGCCGTTGAATGCGCAAACACCGCTTCAGGCCTCCTCGAAACGGCCTGCTGGAAAAGTCAAGGGCGCGCAGACGCTGGTCATCTTCATGGGGCAGGATTTCGCCTTTGGACCGGCGACGCTGAGCCTGATCGGCGCCGAAGGCGAGGCTCTGGTCAAAAAAGCGGCGGCGGCCGCGAAGTTCAAGGGAAAATCCTCGACCGCGCTCGACATTATCGCGCCTTCCGGCTTCGCCGCCGACAGGCTCATTGTGATCGGCGCCGGCGCGAGCAACGTCGATAAAGACAAGGCGGCCAAGGCGAAAGCCGAAAAAGACGACGCCCGAGAAGATAAGGCCAAGGAAGACGCGGCTCCGAGCGCTGGCGATTACGCCAATCTTGGCGGATTTGTCATTGGCAAGCTCGGCCGCGGCGTGAACGCCCTGATCGCCTTCGATCCGCCGCGGCGGCCCGAGGACCCCGCGGCGGCGGCGGCCGAATTCATGCTCGGAATGCAGCTGCGCGACTACCGGTTCGACGCCTATAAGACCAAAAAGAAAGACGAGGCCGAGGATAATGGACCCAGCGAGATTTTTCTGGCCGTGGACGAGCCGTCCGCCGCGCGGCGCGAGGCCAAGGCGCGGGAGGCCGTGGCCGAAGGCGTCTTGATTGCGCGCTCTCTCGTCAATGAGCCGGCCAATGTCCTTTATCCGGAGGAATTCGCCAATCGCGCCAAGGCGCTTGAAAAGCTCGGCGTCGAAGTCGAGATCCTCGACAAGGCCGCGTTGCGTCAGCTCGGCATGGGCGCTTTGCTTGGCGTCGGCCAGGGATCGGTGCGGGAAAGCCGCGTCGTCATCATGCGTTGGCGCGGCGGGAAACCGGCCAAGGAAAACGCCAAGACCAAGTCGCAGCCGATCGCCTTTGTCGGCAAGGGCGTCTGTTTCGACACCGGCGGCATATCGATCAAGCCAGCCGCCGGCATGGAGGACATGAAGGGCGACATGGCCGGCGCGGCCTGCGTCGTCGGCCTCATCCATGCGCTCGCCGCGCGCAAGGCCAAGGTCGATGTCGTGGGCGCCATCGGGCTTGTCGAAAACATGCCGGGTCCCGAGGCGCAGCGTCCGGGCGATATCGTGAAATCCATGTCCGGCCAGACGATCGAGGTCATCAACACCGACGCCGAAGGCCGTCTCGTGCTCGCCGATGTGCTGTGGCATGTGCAAGACAAGTTCAAGCCGAAATTCATCGTCGATCTTGCGACCTTGACCGGCGCGATCCTCGTCGCGCTCGGCCAGGAGCATGCGGGCCTTTTCGCCAATGACGATGATTTGGCCGAGAAACTGCTCGCGGCCGGCAAGGTGACAGGGGAAAAGCTTTGGCGCCTGCCGCTTGGCTCGGCCTATGATAAAATGATAGACTCAAAATTCGCCGACGTGAAAAACACCGGCGGCCGGCACGCCGGCTCAATCACGGCGGCGCAATTCCTTCAGCGCTTCGTGAATGGGACGCCTTGGGCGCATCTCGACATCGCCGGGACGGGGATGAACTCGCCCAATAATGATCTCAATCAAGGCTGGGCGTCGGGCTTCGGCGTCCGCCTGCTCGACCGGCTCGTCGCCGATTATTATGAAGGTTGAGGCCGGTTTTTTCGCGATCGCGCGTGAGGCCTATGGACCGTGACCGAAATCTGGTTCTACCATCTTCAGAGCCGGCCGCTCGAAGCCGTCCTTCCAAGCCTTATCGAGAAATCGCTCGAAAAAGGCTGGCGCGTCGTCGTTCAGGCGAGAAGCGAGGAGCGGCTCGATTCGCTCGATCAATGGCTGTGGACCTATTCGGAGGCGAGCTTCCTCGCTCATGGCCGGGCCCGCGACGGCGACGCCGAGCTCCAGCCGGTTTATCTCTCGACCGGCCTTGAGAACCCGAACGGCGCGGCGGTCAGGCTCTTCATCGAAGGCGCCGAAATCGCTCCGGCGCTCGCCGCGCCGGCCGCGTCGCCTTACGCCCGCGCTATTCTTTTGCTCGACGGCGATGACGAGGACGCGCTCGCGCTTGCGCGCGCGCAATGGAAAGCGCTGAAGGCGCGGGCGTTTCCACTGACCTATTGGCAGCAGGCCGAGACCGGACGCTGGGAGAAGAAGGCTTGAGCTTGCGCCGAATTTTCATCAATTCGCTTGGCTGAAAGGACGCCGCCCACTTGGACGAAATCTCGGAAGACCCGACCTCGCCCGAATTCGCCGCGCGCCGCGCCGAGGCGCGCAAGGCGCTCGACGCGATTGATCCAGCCAAAAATTCCGAAATGCTCGTCGGCGCGCCGGACGATCCCTTGCGCCGCGCCTGGTTCGAGGCTGTCTATGCGCGGGCGCAAAACGACCCCGCGCTTGTGCCTTGGGCCAATCTCGCGCCGCATCCCTTGACCAAGGCCTGGGTGGGCGCTCAGGCGCGGGGAATTTCAGGCTTGCGCGCGCTCGATGTCGGCTGTGGTCTCGGCGATAATGCCGAATGCCTGGCGGCGGCCGGAGCGAGCGTCACCGCCTTCGATCTCGTCGAATCGGCGGTCGAATGGGCGAAGCGGCGGTTCCCGCGCACGAGCGTCGATTATCGCGCGGGCGATCTCTTCGCGCCGCCCGAAGCCTGGCGCGGCGCATTCGATCTCGTTCATGAATGCTACACTTTGCAGGCGCTTTCCGGGCCGCTCCTGCCCAAAGCCCTCGCCGCTCTCGCGTCTTTTTTGGCGCCGGGCGGAAAGCTGCTCCTCATCGCCCGCGCGCGGGACGAAGACGCCGAGACAGAAGGCCCGCCCTGGCCCCTGCCGCCGTCGATCTTCGCGGAGGCGCGCCAGCAGGGATTGGAGCCGCTTTCAATCGAGGACATAGCGGCGACGGCCGAGGTCGGACGCCGTCATTGGCGCGCCCTTCTTGGGCGGGCGGACGGCCCTTCGCATGAAGGCTTTGGTTGATCTCATCCTTCATTGCAAATAAAGCGATGGGCTTGGGCCAGCCGGACGCCCGAGATC
The DNA here is from genome assembly GCA_963829515.1 of uncultured Alphaproteobacteria bacterium. Classification (GTDB taxonomy): domain Bacteria; phylum Pseudomonadota; class Alphaproteobacteria; order Rhizobiales; family Beijerinckiaceae; genus Methylocapsa. Next base: position 2,738 of record CAWHIP010000023.1, on the reverse strand, counting down.
GAGCCCGTCGGAACCTTCCTTCCGGGGCCAGAATTCCACGGTTTGGAGGTTCGCATGCGGGCTCTATCGGCGGCCATTGTTTCAATTGCTTTGATCGGCCAGATCGAAACGGCGTCCGCCCGGTCGGATAGCGGCGTTCCAAAGCTCGACGTGGCGCGGTCCTGCCGGCAAGCGCAGAGCATTGGCGGCGACGACAAGAATCTCGCCTACAAGGGCTGCATGCAGGACGAGAAGGACGCGCAGGACAAGCTCGCGGAGAAATGGTCGCATTTCAAGGCGGAGGATCGGCGCAATTGCCTTGAGCAAGGCGCCTCGCCTATGCCCAGCTATGTCGAAATTCTGACCTGTCTTGAAATGTATGACGGCCCAGGCTCCTTCAACGGGCCAGCTCCGGCCGCCTTGCCTACGCCGGTCGCGCCACCGTCCTCGTCGCCGAATGCGACCGCTCCGGCGGAGACAGGCGGGGCCAAATTCTGATCCGAGCGGTCTTAGCCGGTCTTGTCCAGAGCATTTTCGGGCCAAGCGGAACTGGTTCGCGCAAGGAAATTGGCCCTCGCCGCGCTCACAATTCAATGTGGAGGGGGAGCGGGTCCTATAGATAGGGATTGAAACTGTTAGGTTTGAAAGAGATTTCTGCCTTGAATTAAAGAGCTTAAATCGAAACCTTCAAAGAGAAAGAGCGAGGGGCCTCTTGGCGCCCTCGCTCTTGCCCAGCATCGCCCTTGCCCTATTCTTCGCCTCCGCCTTCCTGACGAAGGCGACGCCACCCCTCGGCGCGTAAGCTGCAAATAGGCGTCCCTCCCAAGACTTGGCCTGCCGCCGCGGGATTTGCGCCCGCGCCTCGCGTCACTATTTGACGATCTTATCTCTAGCTCAAGGCTGACGCGATGTCACGCGTAAATAGGCAATCCGCCCCGAAAGAGACGATTTTTAGACGCAATTTTTTTCGAGGCTGTTGCACGCAAGATCCATGCTGTTCTGACCGATGGCGGCGTACTTTTCATATTCTCGCCGCGCGGGACCTGGAAGTTTTGTAAGGATCTCGCGCTTCATGAATGCATTGTCAAAATGCGGATAACGGAGCCGGGGCGAAGCGGGCGATGAAAAACTTGGTCTTACGCCTCGCGGAGTTTAGAAAGGCGGCGTCGCACCTTCTTCATGGTTGGTTGAGTCATGCTGGAAAAACGCGGCCTTTCCACGCCAGGAGCGACAGGAAATTGGAGCGGGGGCTACAAAATCGATCGGCGGCTTCGATTTTGACCGGCTTCCAACGGGAAGGCTCTGGCGCGGCTCCCTGTCGATCGGATAAGCCCAATTCATCCTTCAAACGCGCGAACTGAAAGGCGGGTGCGGTGCTAGCCGAAAAGCTCAATTCATTTCGTGGCGGTCCCGACGAACGCGGCCATTTCGGCCTGTTCGGCGGCAGGTTCGTGGCCGAAACCCTGATGCCGCTGATCCTCGATCTTGAGAAACATTACGAGGCGGCCAAGCTGGACCCCGCGTTCAAGGCCGAGCTCGACAATTTGCTCACCCATTATGTCGGCCGGCCGAGCCCGCTTTATTACGCCGAGCGGATGACCGATCATCTGCGCCAAAAGGCTGTCGCATTGGGCGGGCTCGGCGGCGCCAAGATTTATTTCAAGCGCGAGGAATTGAATCACACCGGCGCGCATAAGATCAACAATGTGCTGGGCCAGATCCTCCTCGCCCGCCGCATGGGCAAGACGCGGATCATCGCCGAGACGGGGGCCGGCCAGCATGGCGTCGCCGCCGCCACGGCCTGCGCCAGATTTGGCCTCGAATGTATTGTCTACATGGGCTCGGTCGACGTCGAACGGCAAAAGCCCAATGTGTTTCGCATGAACATGCTGGGCGCCAAGGTTGTCCCGGTTCAGTCCGGCGCCAAGACGCTGAAGGACGCGATGAACGAGGCCTTGCGCGATTGGGTCACCAATGTCGACAACACGTTCTATTGCATCGGCACGGCCGCCGGGCCGCATCCCTATCCCGCCATGGTCCGCGATTTTCAATGCGTGATCGGCGACGAGACAAGGCGGCAGATGCAGGAGGCCGAGGGACGGCTCCCCGATTCGCTCTTCGCCTGCATCGGCGGCGGCTCCAACGCGATTGGCTTGTTTCATCCTTTCCTCGACGACCCGTCAGTCGAGATCTTCGGCGTCGAGGCCGCGGGCTATGGCCTCGACAAGAAACACGCGGCTTCGCTCGCCGGCGGCAGGCCCGGAGTGCTGCATGGCAATCGCACCTATCTTTTGATGGACGCCGATGGACAGATCGAGGAAGGCCATTCGATCTCGGCCGGGCTCGACTATCCCGGCATCGGACCCGAGCATGCCTGGCTGAAGGAAACCGGCCGCGTGACCTATTTATCGGCGACGGACGCCGAGGCGTTGGCGGCGTTCCAGCAATGCGCCAAGCTCGAGGGCATCATCCCCGCCCTGGAGCCCGCGCATGCGCTCGCGAAGGTCGCCGAGATCGCGCCGCAAAAGCCGCGGGATCATTTGCTGGTGGTGAATATTTCAGGCCGCGGCGACAAGGATATTTTCACCGTCGCGGATCATTTGGGCGGCATGTAGGCGATGCGGTACAATGCCCCATTGTAATCGTCCGAGACCAGCAGCGAGCCGTCGGGAAGCTCCGCCACATCGACTGGGCGGCCGGAATAGGAGCCGTCCTCTTGCCGCCAACCTTCGGCGAAGGGCTCGGTTTTGTCGGCGTGG
>CAWHIP010000022.1:0-34154 GCA_963829515.1 uncultured Alphaproteobacteria bacterium | reverse complement strand
CTCCATGACGTCGACGCGCGATCTTGTCGATTTCGACAGAGGCGAGGCGCCTCTGATATCGGCGATGACGCCTGGCTTGCCAGTCGTTGCGAAACGTTCAAATAAAGCGCCCAGAAAGCCTCTGGTCATAGGCGCTTCGCCAATCATGCCGGTCAGCGCGCCAGCCGAGCGCTTCGCTTTCGCCTTGTCGATGTCCGCCTGCCGTTGCGCCAAAATCGGCTTGAGGCGGGGGCCTATCGACGTCCCATCAGAAGCGGTCATTCCGCTCAGTCCTTCCCGAAAACCGCGAAACCTCCGAGCCGGACAGCTTCACGCGGACCATCTAGAACGCTTTCCGATCGGATCGATTCATCTGATCGAAAGGAAATCGCTTAAAATCAAAGAGTTGGAGCATATTCTGGTCGAAAAAGCCGGTCAACTTCTTCGGAACATGCTCTAGCTTCACTTCCTCAGGCGAAGCAAGCTTTCCGCAATCGCCGGCGGCGCACCGCGTGTCGTGCGCCGAACCGGCGCCTTTCTGTCACTTCCGTCACGCCAGAACAAGTCCCGTATCTGGCTCATGATATGGGCCGGCTGATTTTTGCGCATAGGCCGCGAAAAATGCGAATCACCCGCCTCTTTCGCCTTACCTTTATATTTGGGCGTATAACTGCCGCGTTTGAGCTATTCGCAAAAGCGCACGCATAAAATGCTGACGCCAGACATTCAAATTGTACTATAAGTTATTTATTATAACAATATTATCTGCAATATGCATGTCCATATTACTGCCCTCTGCGGCATGCGCGCGAGCTCTATCTTGATCGAGCCCTTGCACTAAAAGCTGGTTCTCAGGAACAGCAGCATAAAAAATGTGCAGACCATCGGTGTAAGCCTATAAATATGATGGACATTTCTGGACCAGCCCAATATCCCTGATAAACGAACAAATGCGGCTCTTTCGCCCGTTTTTAGGGAGGCGGAAGAATTTCCCATCGGAGTTCGAATGCTCACAAAAAAAGGCAAATACGGGCTGAAGGCAATGGTTCACCTCGCCGGGCGGCCGCCGGGCGAAGCGACGCTTGTGACGGATATCGCGGTGTCGAACGATATTCCCAAGAAATTTCTGGACACGATTTTGGGCGAACTGCGCAATGCCGGCTTCGTCAATTCAAAAAAAGGCAAAGGCGGCGGCTATACTCTGGCGCGGGCGGCGCATGAGATCCGCGTGGGCCATATTATCCGCGTTCTCGACGGCCCGCTCGCCCCGATCCAATGCGCAAGCAAAACCTCTTATCGCCGCTGTGACGATTGCGCGGATGAAAGGCATTGCAGCGTTCGACTCATCATGCTTGAAGCGCGCAACGCCATCGCGACTGTCCTCGACAATCGCACGCTGTCAGAGATGCGCGCCCTAAGTGAAAGCGATGATGCGCATCTGATGTATTATATCTAAGCCTTGGCGGAGGTGAGAAGCGGCCCAATTCGCTTCGCTGATTTGCGCCTGAGAACCATGGCTTGGCGTGACTTCGGATGGCGTCGCGCGCCGGGACCCGAGCATGTCCCGAAAAATTTCTCGAATTTTTCGATGCGGCCGAGCCGAAAGGCCGCAGCTGAAAAAGCCGCGGACATCACCGCGCCAAGCTTTTTCGATCGCCGCGGAAACAGCATCGACAGGAGCCATTCCATCCACTGTTTTCAGGGCCCCTCTTTCGGCGTAATAGGCCGATACTGGCGCTGTTTGCGCCCGATACGCGTCAAGGCGCGTTTTGAAAGCCTCGGGATTATCGTCCGCCCGCACTGAGCGCCCGCAGGCCATGGTTCTCCTTCGCGCGCTGCTCAATGCGCGCAAGCAGCGCCTGCCTCGTCCACCTTCAGCTCGATGACGGCGTCTAGATCCATATTTTTGGCGCGCAGCATTTTTGTCAGCGCTTCGGCCTGATTGACGGTCCGCGGAAAGCCGTCGAGGATAAAGCCGGCCTTCGCGTCCGGCTCCGAAATACGGTCGGCGACAATCCTGACCACGGTGTCGTCCGACACGAGGCCGCCGGCGATCCATGATCGCACTTGGCGGTAAGCCCGAGCGGCGTTGCGGCCTTCACCGCCGCGCGCAACATGTCTCCCGTCGACAATTGCGGAATATTATATTTGTCCCTGAGCCGCGCCGATTGAGTGCCTTTTCCGGCGCCGGGCGGTCCAAGAAACACAAGCCTCATCTGCGCCGTCCCCGCAATTTGGCTTTTTTGACCAGTCCCTCATATTGATGGGCCTGCAAATGGCCAAGAATCTGAGCGACGGTGTCCATCGTAACGCTGACAACAATCAGAAGCGACGTCCCGCCAAAGTAAAATGGAAGCGCGGCATAGGAAACCAGCATTTCAGGCAAAAGGCAGATCAGCGCAAGATATCCCGCGCCGAGCACGGTGATCCGCATCAGGATCGTATCTATGTATTGGGCCGTCCGTTCGCCGGGGCGAATTCCCGGAATGAACCCGCCGTGCTTCTTTAAATTATCCGCTGTCTCGGTCGGATTGAAAACAATCGCGGTGTAAAAGAACGCAAAGAACACGATCAACGAGACATAGAAGATGAGGTAAAGCGGCCTGCCATGGCCAAGATAGGTCGAAATCATCGCAAGAACGCCCGTGCCGCCTTGGCTCTGCGAAAAATTGGCGATCGTCGTCGGCAGAAGCAGCAGCGAAGACGCGAAGATCGGCGGAATGACGCCTGATGTGTTCAACTTCAGCGGCAAAAACGAGGTCTGCCCCTCGTAAACCTTATTGCCCTGCTGCCGCTTTGGATAGGTGATCAAAAGCCGCCGCTGGGCGCGCTCCATGAACACGATGAAGGCGACCACCCCGACCGACATGATCATCACGCCAATGATGAGTCCTGTCGAAATCGCGCCCTGGCGGCCAAGTTCGAGAGTATTGACGACGGCGGAGGGGAAGGCCGCGACAATGCCGGCGAAGATGATCAGGGACGAGCCATTGCCAATGCCTCGCGAAGTGATCTGTTCGCCGAGCCACATCAGGAACATGGTGCCGCCCATCAGGGTCAGGACCGTGGAGATGCGGAAAAAAAGCCCAGGCTCGGTGACGACGCCCGCTTGGCCTTCGAGTCCGATCGATATCCCATAGGCCTGAAAGGCCGCGAGCACGACGGTCAAGTATCTTGTATATTGATTGATGATCTTGCGTCCGGACTCGCCTTCCTTCTTCAGGGCTTCCAGCGTCGGAAAGACCGAAGTCAAGAGCTGGATGATGATGGACGCGGAGATATAGGGCATGATGTTCAGGGCGAAGATCGCCATGCGCTGAACCGCGCCGCCCGCGAACATGTTGAAGAGTTCGAGCACGCCCTGCCGATTATTGGTAAAGCTCGCCTCAAACGCGGCGGGATCGATGCCCGGCAAAGGGATATAGGTGCCGAGGCGATAAATGATCAGCGCGCCAAGCGTAAACCAGATGCGCTTTTTGAGCTCCTCGGCCTTGGCGAACGCGCCCCAGTTCACATTTGCCGCAAGCTGCTCTGCCGCCGATACCATTTATTGCTCCCAGGGCGCGCCAGGCGCCAGAACATTCGTTCTTATGTTGCGATACGCAGTTTGCCTCCGCCGAGCATGGCGGTGGCGGCGCTTCTTCAAGGCGAACCGCCTTCTAAGCCTACAACGCGACCTGATCAGATAGGCACATCCGATCAAAAAAAGCCGATCTCTTTCGAAACATGCTCGAGAGCCGCCTCGGCCCAGGCCGCCCTGAACGCTACAAGGTCACTTGCCTTCACCCGCCCCATGGCGTGGCTGGAAGACATCATATGTCATCAATGGCGCGGATCAAAAGCCCTCGCCAAATCAAAAAACTCAAGCCGGCTCAGAGGCCGGCTCGGTTTTCGCGGCGGGGGCCAGAAGGGTGATCGACCCTCCCGCGCTTTCGATACCGGCGACAGCGCTTTTCGACGCCGCGGCGACCGCGAAGGTAAGCTTGACGGACAGGGCCCCCATGCCCAGGATCTTGACGCCGTCGCGGGGCTTCGAACAGACGCCGGCGGCGACAAGCGTTTCAATCGTCACCGGATTTGCCGGATCAATCTTGCCCGCGTCAAGCGCCGCTTGAATGCGGCCGAGGTTGACTTGATTGTAATCCGTAGAAAAAGGGTTCCAAAAACCGCGCTTCGGCAACCTCCGATGCAGCGGCATCTGGCCGCCTTCAAAGCCCTTGATGGCGACGCCGGTTCGCGCCTTCTGCCCCTTGACGCCGCGTCCGCCGGTTTTGCCCTTGCCGGAGCCAATGCCGCGCCCAACCCGCATGCGCGGTTTCGACGAGCCTGGATTATCGATGATTTCGTTGAGTTTCATAATATAGGCCTCACCTGATCTCGTCTTAAGCGGGTTCAATGACGCGGACGAGATGAGCGACTTTCGCGATCATGCCGCGCACGGCGGGTGTGTCTTCAAGCGAGGACCGGCGGCCGATCTTGTTGAGGCCGAGCCCGATGAGCGTCGCGCGCTGCTCAGCGGGCCGACCGATCGGACTTTTGGTCTGCTCGACAGTTATTTTGGCTTGCGACGTCGTCACGATAGGGCTCCTTACGCTTCGCTGGCGGCTTCGGCCTCGCCGCCTTGGCGGCGGGCCTGAAGCGTCGAAACTTTGAGGCTGCGACGCGCCGCGACGGCTCGCGGCGAATCCTCCCTTTGCAGGGCGTCGAAAGTCGCGCGGATCATGTTGTAGGGATTTGACGAGCCCTGCGATTTCGCGACGACGTCATGCATGCCGAGGGTTTCGAAAATGGCGCGCATGGGGCCGCCGGCGATAATGCCGGTTCCCGCAGGCGCCGCCCGCAGCACCACGCGCCCCGCCCCGTGACGCCCATTGACGTCATGGTGCAAGGTGCGGCCTTCGCGCAGGGGAACGCGGATCAGAGCGCGTTTTGCGGATTCCGTCGCCTTGCGGATCGCTTCGGGCACCTCGCGGGCCTTGCCGTGGCCATAGCCGACGCGGCCCTTTTGATCGCCAACGACGACGAGCGCGGCGAAGCCGAACCTACGGCCGCCCTTCACCACTTTGGCGACGCGATTGATATGGACCAGACGATCCACGAACTCGCTGTCGCGCTCTTCTCGATCGCGGTCGCGGCCGCGGCCGCCTTCACCCTCACGCGCCATATCTTTGTTCCGTTTTCAATTCGGTTTTCCAATTCCGGGTCGGAGCGGCGCATCAGAACTTGACGCGCCGCTCGCGGAGGATTCCATCAGAAGCTGAGCCCGCCTTCGCGCGCGCCTTCCGCCAGGGCTTTGACGCGCCCATGATACATATAGGCCCCGCGGTCGAACACGACTTCCTTGACGCCCGCCTGCGTCGCCCGCTCGGCGATCAATTTGCCGATCAGCTTCGCGGCTTCGACCGTGGCCCCGGTCTTGAGGCTTTCCCGATTGACTTTTTCAAGCGACGAAGCAGACGCCAAAGTCCGCCCAGCCGCGTCGTCGATGATCTGGCAGTAAATCTGTTTCGACGACCGGAAGACCGAAAGCCGCGGCTTGCCATGAGCGCGCGCGCGAAGCGATCGTCTGACCCGCGATCGGCGCCGGTCCGTCGCCGTATTATCCTTCGCCATGACGCTGGCTCCTCAAACTTCTGTTGTCCTACTTCTTTTTGCCTTCCTTGCGGAAGATGAACTCGCCGGCATATTTGACGCCTTTGCCCTTATAGGGCTCGGGCGGGCGCAATGCTCGGATCTCGGCCGCGATCTGGCCGACTTGGCGCTTGTCTATCCCGCTGATCGACAATTCCGTCGGCTTGGGCGCGACGATCGCTATGCCCTCGGGAATCGGGAAAGTCACGTCATGGCTATAGCCGAGCGACAATTGAAGGTTTTTGCCCGCGACCGCTGCCTTATATCCAACCCCGGTGATCTCAAGCTTTCGCTCGAAGCCCTTGGAGACCCCGATCACTAGATTGTTGACGATCGACCGCGTCATGCCCCACATCGCGCGCGCCCGCTTGGTTTCGTTGCGCGGAGATACGCCGATCTGATTGTCAGCCAGGGTCACGCTAACGTCGTCGGGCGCGGTGAAGGACAGCGCGCCCTTGCCGCCTTTCACCGAGATCGACTGGCCTTCGACCTTGGCCGTGACGCCGGCCGGAACGACGACCGGCTTTTTTCCGATGCGAGACATAAACCATTATCCTCGTTCTAGAGCGTGCTTTGAAAAAGTTGTTCAGCTTTTTCGGTCAGAACCTGCTCCAATTCCTTGAATTTGAGCGCTTTCTTTTCGAAGCGCTCCAGCACTCAGAACACCTTGCACAGAACTTCGCCGCCGACATTGGCTTCCCGCGCGGCGTGGTCGGCCATCACGCCCTTGGGCGTCGAGATGATCGTGATGCCAAGCCCATTCGCAACCCGCGGCATGGCGTCGACGGCGGCATAGACGCGCCGACCGGGCTTGGACACCCGCTGGATCTCGCGGATCACCGGCGAACCGTCAAAATACTTAAGCTCGATCTCGAACTCGGTGCGGCCGTTGCCATATTCTGTCGTCGAATAGCCACGGATATAACCTTCCGATTGCAGCACGTCGAGGACATGGGCGCGAAGCCTTGATCCCGGCGTTTGCACCTTTCCCTTGCGGCGCATCTGAGCGTTGCGAATGCGGGTGAGCATATCGCCCAACGGATCGTTCACTGCCATGATCCGTTGCTCCTACCAGCTCGACTTCACGAGGCCGGGGATCAGGCCTTTTGACCCCAATTCCCGAAGCGCGATGCGCGACATCTTCATTTTCCGGGTGAAGGCCCTCGGCCGCCCGCTCACTTCGCAACGGTTGCGAACCCGCCCGGCGGCCGAATTTCGCGGCAGCTCGGCCAATTTAAGGCGCGCGGCAAACCGCTCCTCGAAGGTCACGGCCTCATCATTGGCGACAGCCTTCAAGCGGCGGCGCCTGCCGGCATATTGCTTGACCAGCTTGATGCGGTGCTTGTTCTTTTCGATCGAGCTTTTCTTCGCCATAGACTCTCTACCTCTGGTCGCCGCGTCTGAGACGATCTCGTCTCACTGCCGGAACGGGAAGTTAAATGCGCGCAAAAGGGCGCGCGCCTCTTCATCTGATTTCGCCGTGGTGCAGACTATGATGTCCATGCCCACGATGCTTTCCGTCTGATCGTAGTTGATCTCCGGGAAAGACAATATGTTCCTTGATGCCGAGGGCGAAATTGCCGCGGCCATCGAAACTTTTCGGATTAAGGCCGCGGAAGTCCCTGATCCGCGGCAGCGCAATCGTGACCAACCGATCGAGAAATTCGTACATTCTTGTCTTGCGCAAGGTGACCTTCGCGCCGATCGGCATGTTCTCGCGAACCTTGAACGTCGAGATCGCGTTGCGGGCGCGCGTGATGACCGCTTTTTGACCGGCGATCAAGCCAAGATCGGCCGCCGCCAGCGTGACCTTCTTGGTGTCGTTCACCGCCTCGCCGACGCCCATGTTCAGCACGATCTTCTCGATGCTCGGCACGGCGAAGGCGTTCTTATAGCCGAACTCCTCGATGAGTTTCGGCCGCACGACCTCTTCATAATGCTTCTTCAGCCGAGGCGCGTAATCCTTCGGCGAAACAAGCGCTTCAGCCGAAGCCGTGGCGTATTGCGTCGGCTCCCTGCGGGCGCCTTCGCCGCTCGGCTTCTTGGCCGCCTTGGCGCTGTCTTTCGGAGCGGCCTTGGCGGGCGCCTTGCCGCCCTTTGCGGCGCCCTTGGCTCCGCCCTTCCCTGTCTTCGAACTCAGCCATCGATCACATCTCCGGAACGTTTGGCGACGCGCACCTTGCGGCCATCATCTAGAATCTTGAACCCGACCCGCGTCGCCTTGCCGTCCTTGGGATCAGCCACGGCGAGGTTCGACAAGTGGATCGCGGCCTCTTTCGTGATGATGCCTGCTTCCTGCTTCGCGGTTTGGCGCCTGATGCCGCTTCACGAGATTGATCCCGCGCACGATCGCCCGCGCCTCCTTCGGAATGACCTGGACGACCTCGCCCGAACGGCCCTTGTCGCGGCCGACGAGCACGACGACCCGATCGCCCTTTTTGATCTTCGCCGCCATCACAACACCTCCGGCGCGAGCGAAATGATCTTCATCTGGTTGCGAGCGCGCAATTCGCGCGGCACCGGCCCGAAGATGCGGGTTCCGATCGGCTCCGACTGGTTGTTGATCAAGACCGCCGCATTGGAGTTGAAGCGAATAACCGAGCCGTCGGCTCGCTTGATGTCCTTGGCTGTGCGCACCACAACCGCCTTCATCACATCGCCCTTCTTGACGCGGCCGCGCGGAATGGCCTCCTTGATCGAAACGACAATGATGTCGCCGACGCCGGCATATTTCCGCTTCGAGCCGCCGAGCACCTTGATGCACATCACGCGGCGCGCGCCGGAATTATCAGCGACGTCGAGATTGGTCTGCATCTGTATCATCGTCTCATACCTTTCTGCTCAGACCGGTTTCCGACCGCGAGCGCCGCCGCCGGACTACGTCTGAAGGAGGCCAAGCCTCCTCAGAGCTGCTAAATTCAGCTCGAGCCGCTCTCGCGGAGGCGGCCCGAACTTGGCGATCGACCTCAGACCTTTTCCGTCACGGGTAAGACCGTCCAACGCTTGAGTTTCGAGATCGGCTTGGTCTCCTCGATCGAGACCGTATCGCCAACCTTGAACGCCTTTGTCTCATCATGGGCGTGGTAATTCTTCGACCGCCGCACCGTCTTCTTCAAAAGCGGGTGAGTAAATCGGCGCTCGACCTTCACGACAATGGTCTTTTCCTGCTTGTCGCTCACCACGACGCCCTGAAGAATTCGTTTCGGCATAGTCTTTGAAACCTATCTGTCAAATTCCGCGATCGAAACCGCTCTCTTGATCAAAACCCTATTTCGCGCCTTCGCGCCGCTTCTGCGCGGCGAACGACTTCACCCTGGCTATGTCGCGGCGCACCATCCGCACCCGCGCCGTGTTCTCGAGCTGCCCGGTCGCGCGCTGGAACCGGAGATTGAACTGCTCCTTCTTGAGGTTCAGAATCTCGTGCTCAAGCTGATCGCTCGACATGACCTTGAGGTCGGACAAACGCTGCTTTGCTTTCATGACGGCGCCCTTTTACTCTTGGATCCGTTGGACGAATCGCGTCTTGATCGGCAATTTCGCGGCGGCGAGAAGGAGCGCCTCACGCGCAAGCTCGACCGGGACGCCGTCAAGCTCGAACATGATGCGGCCCGGCGCGACGCGGCAGGCCCATAGTTCCGGCGCGCCCTTGCCCTTACCCATGCGAACTTCAGTCGGCTTCTTCGACACTGGCACATCGGGGAAAATGCGAATCCACACGCGTCCGGCGCGCCGCATATGACGCGTCATCGCGCGCCGGGCCGCCTCGATCTGACGCGCCGTGATGCGCTCGGGCTCAAGCGCCTTGAGACCGAACTGGCCGAAATTCAGCTCAAAGCCAGCCTTCGCCGCGCCGTGAATGCGGCCCTTGAAAGCCTTCCGGAATTTTGTGCGCTTGGGTTGCAACATGATCTAAAACTCTCAACTTGGCTTCACGGCGCGCGATCAAGCGGCGTCGCGGTCGCGCCGGCGTCTCTCGCCGCCGCCGCCGGCATGTTCCTGCTCGCTCAATTTCTTGTCCTGCGCCATGGGATCATGTTCAAGAATTTCGCCCTTGAAGATCCAGACCTTGATGCCGCATGTGCCATAGGCCGTATGCGCGGTCGCGGTGCCGTAATCGACATCGGCGCGCAGCGTGTGCAATGGCACGCGCCCTTCCCGATACCATTCCAGCCGAGCGATTTCCGCGCCGCCGAGGCGGCCCGAGCAATTGATCCGAATGCCCTCCGCGCCGAGCCGCATGGCCGACTGAACCGCGCGCTTCATGGCGCGGCGAAAGGCGACGCGGCGCTCGAGCTGCTGGGCGATGGAATCCGCGACCAAAGTCGGCGTCGATCTCAGGCTTGCGCACCTCGACAATATTGATCAGGACTTCCGAGTCGGTCAGCTTGGCCACGATCTTGCGAATCTTGTCGATGTCCGCGCCCTTCTTGCCAATGACGACGCCCGGCCGCGCCGAGTAAATCGTGACCCGGCATTTCTTGTGCGGCCGTTCGATGATGATTTTCGAGACGGCGGCCTGCTTGAGGTTCTTCATGAGAGCCTCGCGGATCGCGATATCCTCATGCAGCAACTTGCCATATTCGGCCTTGCCGGCGAACCAGCGCGAATCCCAGGTCCGATTAATGCCGAGCCGAAGGCCGATCGGGTTGACTTTCTGTCCCATCCGTCTCTCCTCAGGCCGCCGCGGCGCCGGTTTCGCGCAAAATGATCGTCAAATTCGAAAAGGGCTTCTGGATCCTGCCCGAGCGCCCCCGCGCGCGCGGACTGAACCTTTTCATCACCAGCGCCTTCCCGACGAACGCCTCGGCCACGACCAGATCGTCGACGTCGAGGCTATGATTGTTCTCGGCGTTGGCGATCGCGCTTTGCAGCGCTTTCTTCACATCGAAGGCGATGCGCTTGCGCGAAAACTCGAGATCGGCCAATGCCATCTCAACCTTCTTGCCGCGAATGAGCTGAGCCAGCAAATTGAGCTTTTGCGGGCTTACCCGCAGCATGCGGGCCACAGCCTTGGCTTCATTATCCTTGAGGGCGCGTTCGGTTTTTTCCTTGGACATGATCAGCCTCTCCTGGCTTTCTTGTCCGCCGAATGGCCATGAAAGGTCCGCGTCGGCGAAAATTCGCCGAACTTATGGCCAATCATCTCCTCGGTCACGGCTACGGGCACATGCTTATGGCCATTGTAGACGCCAAACGTGAGGCCAACGAACTGCGGCAGAATCGTCGAGCGGCGGCTCCAGATCTTGATGATTTCGGAGCGGCCGGACCCGCGCGCGGCGTCCGCCTTCTTCAGCAGATAGCCGTCGACGAACGGGCCCTTCCAGATCGAGCGAGCCATGGTCAGCCCTTCTTCTTGCTTTTGTGACGCGAGGTCACGATGAATTTGGTGGTCGACTTATTCGACCGCGTTTTCTTGCCCTTGGTCGGCTTGCCCCATGGCGTCACCGGATGGCGTCCGCCCGACGTCCGCCCTTCGCCGCCGCCATGCGGATGATCCACCGGATTCATGGTCACGCCGCGATTATGCGGCCTGCGTCCGAGCCAGCGGCTGCGCCCCGCCTTGCCGATCGAGGCGTTCATGTGATCGGGATTGGAAACCGCGCCGACGGTCGCGAAACATTGGCCGTGGATCAGCCGCTGCTCGCCGGAATTGAGCCGAATGATCACATAGCCCTGGTCGCGACCGACGACCTGCGCGTAGGTTCCAGCCGAACGCGCCATCGCGCCGCCCTTGCCGATTTTCATCTCGATATTATGGACGATCGTGCCGACCGGCATATTGGCCAGGGCCATGGCGTTGCCCGGCTTCACGTCGACCTGCGCGCCGGCGATCACCTCATCGCCAACCGCGAGGCGCTGCGGCGCGATAATATAGGCTTGCTCGCCATCCGCGTAGCGAATGAGGGCGATGAAGGAGGTCCGGTTCGGATCATATTCGATCCGCTCCACTTTCGCCGCCATGTCGAGCTTGCGCCGTTTGAAATCGACGATCCGATAGGTCTGCTTATGGCCGCCGCCACGAAAACGCACCGTGATCCGGCCATTGTTGTTGCGCCCGCCCGACGAGGATTTGCCCTCGGTCAGCTGCTTCAGCGGCTTGCCCTTGTAGAGGTCGCTGCGATCAACGATCACGAGCTGGCGAAGGCTCGGCGTGACGGGTTTAAATGTTTTAAGCGCCATTGGCGCACTCCTCAAATCGAAATCAAAGCCCGGTCGTGACGTCGATCTTATGGCCCTCGGCAAGGGTCACGACCGCCTTTTTCACATCCGACTGGACGCCGCGCGTCCCTTTGAACACTTTTCTCTTGCCTTTGCGGATGAGCGTGTTGACGCTCTCCACCTTGACGTCGAAGAGACGCTCGACGGCCGCCTTGATCTCGGGCTTTGTCGCGGTCTTTTTGACCTTGAAGATCACCTGGTTGGCTTCCGACGCGAGCGTCGCCTTTTCGGTGATGACCGGAGCCAGAATGACGTCGTAATGATGCGCTTCGAGCGCGAGTTTCGCCGGGCTCATTTGAAGCGCGCCTCCAGAGCGTCGATCGCCGCCTTGGTCAAAACCAGCTTTTGGCGACGCAAAATGTCGTAGACATTGATGCCTTGCACCGGCAGCACGTCGATTTGCGGAATGTTGCGGGCGGCGAGGCGGAAATTCGCCTCCGGCTCGGCTCCGTCGATGATCAAGGCGTTGGTCAAGCCGAGCTTGGCGAAACTCGCCTTCAACCCTTTGGTCTTGGCGTCGGCGGCTTTCGCCTCCGCCCAAACGATGATCCCGCCTTCCTGGGCCTTGGCCGAAAGGGCATGCTTCAACGCGAGGGCGCGAACCTTTTTCGGAAGATCATGCGCATGGGAGCGAACGACCGGTCCAAAAGCGCGACCACCGCCACGAAATTGGGGCACGCGCGCAGAGCCGTGCCGGGCCGAGCCCGTCCCCTTCTGCTTGTATAATTTCTTGCCGGTCCGAGCGATCTCGGCCCGGCCCAGCGTCTTATGCGTCCCGGCGCGCCGCTTGGCGAGCTGATAGCGCACCATTCGGGCGATAAGATCTTCGCGCGGCTCCAAACCGAAAATGGAATCGTCCAAATCGATCGAGCCGGCGGCCTCGCCGTCAAGGGAAGTAATGTCGATCTTCACGCGCTGGCCTCCGTCGCCGCCTCGGCCGCCGGAGCGGCGTCGGACGCTTCGCTCGTCAAGCGATATTTGCCCGGTTTAGGAGCTTCTTTCGGAAGCGCTTTTTTCACTGCGTCGCGAACATGAATCCAGCCGCCGGCAACGCCCGGAACCGCCCCCTCGACAAGGATCAGACCGCGCTCGGCGTCGAGCTGGACGACGCGGAGGTTCAAGGTCGTCACTCTCTCGGATCCCAAGTGACCAGCCATTTTCTTGTTCTTGAACGTCTTGCCGGGGTCTTGCCGGCCACCGGTCGAGCCATGCGAGCGATGCGAGATCGACACGCCATGGGTGGCGCGCAAGCCGCCGAAGTTCCATCGTTTCATGGGTCCGGCGAAGCCCTTGCCGGTGCTCGTTCCCGTCACATCGACGAACTGGCCGACGACAAAATGATCGGCCGTGATCTCGGCGCCCACCGGAAGCAGCCCATCCTCCTCCACGCGAAACTCGGCGAGCTTCAATTTCGGCTCAACATTGGCGACGGCGAAGCGGGCGCGCTCGGCTTTCGACACATTTTTGACCTTCGCCCGGCCGATGCCGAGCTGGACGGCGGTATAGCCGTTCCGCTCCTTGGTCCGATGCGCGACGACTTGACAGCCCGCGAGCTTCAACACCGTGACCGGCACATGTTCGCCGACCTCGGTGAAGACGCGGGTCATGCCGAGCTTTTGCGCGATAACACCTGATCGCATGGTTCAATCCTTCAAAACCCGCTTCCGCCCCCCGCATCGCGCCGTCCGACGCGAGGGTTCGTCCAAATTCAAAAAGCCAGCTGCCGCATCACGTTAAAGCTTGATCTCTACATCAACGCCGGCGGCTAGATCGAGCTTCATCAAGGCGTCGACCGTCTGAGGCGTCGGGTCAACAATGTCTAGCACCCTTTTATGGGTCCGAATCTCGAACTGCTCGCGCGATTTCTTATCGACATGCGGCGAGCGGTTGACCGTGAATTTCTCGATCTTCGTCGGCAACGGGATGGGGCCGCGAACCTGCGCCCCCGTGCGCTTGGCCGTCGAAACGATTTCCTTTGTCGAGGAATCGAGAATCCGATGATCAAATGCCTTGAGGCGAATGCGGATATTCTGGCCGTTCATAAATTCATTCCCTGTCGGCCAGCCTCGGACATTCCGGCTTGCCAGCTCATCCTGATTCCCGCTGCCCCGATGCTGCCGCGCCAATTCCGGCGCGGCTTTCGGAACTCCCGTTTAGGCTATTGCGACGCGCCTCCGCGTCACTCGGTGATCGAAGCGACGACGCCCGCGCCAACGGTGCGGCCGCCTTCACGGATGGCGAAGCGCAGTTTCTCCTCCATCGCGATCGGCACGATCAACTCGACATCCATTGTCACATTATCGCCCGGCATCACCATTTCCGTACCCTCGGGCAAAGTCACGACGCCGGTCACGTCCGTGGTGCGGAAATAGAACTGCGGTCGGTAATTGGTGAAGAAAGGCGTGTGCCGACCACCCTCATCCTTGGTCAAGATATAGGCCTCGGCCTTGAACTTGGTATGCGGCTTCACCGAGCCCGGTTTGCACAGGATCTGCCCGCGCTCGACGTCCTCGCGCTTGGTGCCGCGGAGCAGCGCGCCGATATTGTCGCCCGCCTGCCCTTGATCGAGAAGCTTGCGGAACATCTCGACGCCGGTGACCGTCGTCTTCACCGTTGGCTTAAGGCCGACGATCTCGACTTCCTCGCCGACCTTGATGATGCCGCGTTCGACGCGCCCGGTCACGACAGTGCCACGTCCTGAGATCGAGAAAACGTCCTCGACGGGCATCAGGAAGGGCTGATCAATCGGACGCTCCGGCTGAGGAATATAAGCGTCGACCGTCTCCATCAAAGCCAGGACGGCGTCGTGCCCGATTTCGGGATTGCGGTTTTCAAGGGCGCATAAGGCAGACCCTTTGGTGATCGGGATATCGTCGCCTGGGAACTCATATTTCGACAGGAGTTCACGCACCTCGAGCTCGACAAGCTCGAGAAGTTCGGCGTCGTCAACCATGTCGACCTTGTTCAGGAACACGACCAGAGCCGGAACGCCGACCTGGCGGGCGAGCAGAATATGCTCGCGCGTTTGCGGCATCGGGCCATCGGCGGCGGAAACGACGAGGATCGCGCCATCCATCTGCGCCGCGCCGGTGATCATATTCTTCACATAGTCAGCGTGGCCCGGGCAATCGACATGCGCATAGTGCCGATTTTTCGTCTCATATTCGACATGGGCTGTCGAGATCGTGATCCCGCGCGCCTTCTCCTCGGGAGCCTTGTCGATTTGGTCATAGGCGGTGAATGTCGCCCCGCCGGATTCGGCCAAGACCTTTGTGATCGCCGCCGTCAAAGACGTCTTGCCATGGTCGACATGTCCAATCGTCCCAATGTTGCAATGCGGCTTTGTCCGCGCAAATTTTTCCTTGCCCATCGTCCGGCTCCTCTAGGATTTCTTCGTGCGTGCGTCTCGGGATCAGGCGTATTTCGCTTGAACCTTCGCGGCCTCGCCCGCGGGGACCTGTTCGTAATGATCGAATTGCATTGTGTAATTGGCGCGGCCCTGGCTGAAGGACCGCAGCTGATTGACGTAGCCAAACATATTGGCCAGCGGCACCATCGCGTTGATGACCACGGCGTTGCCGCGCATGTCCTGACCCTGGACCTGGCCGCGCCGGCCCAAGAGATCGCCCATGACCGAGCCGGTGTAATCCTCCGGCGTCGTCACCTCGACCTTCATGATCGGCTCGAGCAAAACCGAGCCGCCCTTCTGAAGAGCTTCGCGGAAAGCCGCCCGTGACGCGATTTCGAACGCGAGCACCGAGGAGTTGACGTCATGGAACGCGCCGTCGATCAAGGTCGCCTTGACGTCCACCACCGGGAAGCCGGCGAGAACGCCAGACCCCATGACGCTGTTGATGCCCTTCTCGACGCCCGGAATATATTCCTTCGGCACCGAGCCGCCGACGATCTGCGACTCGAAATTATTGCCCTTGCCGGCTTCATTTGGCTCGAAAATGATCTTGACCCGCGCGAATTGTCCGGTGCCGCCGGTCTGTTTCTTGTGGGTGTGATCGATTTCGACGCGCCGGGTCAGCTTCTCCCGATAGGCGACCTGCGGCGCGCCGATATTGGCGTCGACCTTATAGGTGCGGCGCAAGATATCGACCTTGATGTCGAGATGCAGCTCACCCATTCCCTTGAGAATGGTCTGGCCCGACTCCTGGTCTGTCGAGACCCGGAATGAAGGATCTTCCGCGGCGAGTTTCGCCAGGGCGACGCCAAGCTTTTCCTGATCCGCCTTGGATTTCGGCTCGATCGCGATTTCAATGACCGGTTCGGGAAACTCCATCCGCTCCAGGATGACGGGCTTGTTCAGGTCGCAGAGCGTGTCGCCGGTGCGCGTGTCCTTGAGCCCGGCCAGCGCGACAATATCGCCCGAATAGGCTTCCTTCACATCCTCGCGATTATTCGCATGCATGAGAAGCATGCGCCCGATCCGCTCTTTCTTGTCCTTGGTGGAATTCAGGACCGTCGTGCCCGAATCGATGTGGCCCGAATAGACCCGCGCGAAAGTGATCGTGCCGACAAAAGGATCGTCCATGATCTTGAACGCGAGCATGGAGAAAGGCTCTTCGTCCTTTGGCAGACGGAGCACTTCCTCGCCGCTTTCGACATCAACGCCCTTGATCGCCTCGCGGTCGATCGGCGAGGGCAAATAATCGACGACCGCGTCGAGCAAAGGCTGCACGCCCTTGTTCTTGAACGCCGAACCGCACAGGATCGGGATGAAAATGATATGGCGAACCGCCTTGCGGATCAGCCGCTTCAGCGTCGCCTCGTCGGGCTCGACGCCGTCGAGATAGGCCGACATGACGTCATCGTCGAGCTCGACCGCCGCCTCCAGGAGATCATGGCGGTATGCCAGCGCCTTGTCTTTCAAGTCGGCCGGAATCTCGGCGTCGGAATATTTGGCCCCGAGCGCTTCATCCTCCCAAACGACAGCCTTCATACGGACGAGATCGACCACGCCCTTGAAATCGGCCTCGGAGCCGATCGGCAATTGAATGCAGACCGGGCGGCCGCCCACCTTATTCTTGATGTCGTCGACGCAGCGATAGAAATCGGCGCCGATCTTGTCCATCTTGTTGACGAAGACGATGCGCGGAACATTATATTTATCGGCTTGGCGCCAAACCGTCTCGGTCTGCGGCTCGACGCCCTGGTTGCCGTCGAGCACGCAGACGGCGCCGTCGAGCACGCGCAGCGAACGCTCGACCTCGATCGTGAAATCGACATGGCCGGGCGTGTCGATGATGTTGAGGCGCTTGCCGTTCCAGAAAGTGGTCGTCGCGGCCGAGGTGATCGTGATGCCGCGCTCCTGCTCCTGCTCCATCCAGTCCATGGTCGCGGCGCCGTCATGGACTTCGCCGATCTTATGCGACTTTCCGGAATAATAGAGGATGCGCTCCGTCGTCGTCGTCTTGCCCGCGTCAATATGGGCCATGATGCCGAAGTTTCGGTAGTCCTCGATCGGATGGCTACGGGGCATGACAAATTCCCTTCAAGCGCAAAGCAGCGGCGTCCAAGCTCTTCACCAACGATAATGCGAGAAGGCGCGGTTGGCCTCGGCCATGCGATGCGTGTCTTCCCGCTTCTTCACGGCGTTGCCGCGATTGTTGGCGGCGTCGATCAGCTCGGCCGAAAGACGGTCCACCATGGTCTTGTCGTTGCGCGCCCGCGCCGCGATGATGATCCAGCGGATGGCGAGGGCCTGACGGCGCTCCATCCGGACCTCGACAGGAACCTGATAGGTCGCGCCGCCGACCCGGCGCGAGCGAACCTCAATCGCGGGGGCGACATTCTCCAGCGCCTGCTTGAAGACGCCGAGCGGCTCCGACCGCGTCTTTTGCCCGACGATGTCGAAGGCGTTGTAGACGATCGACTCGGCGACCGACTTCTTGCCGTCATACATGATCGAGTTCATGAACTTCGTGAGAATGACGTCCCCAAATTTAGCATCAGGGATGACTTCCCGCTTTTCGGCGCTATGGCGGCGCGACATCTTGGCTTGCTCCGTCCGATTATCTTCAACGCTGGGCTTGTCTCGTCAGTTGCCTGATCGCGATCAGCCCCACTTCTCGAAACAACTTATTTCGGCCGCTTGGCCCCGTATTTCGAGCGGCGCTGCTTGCGGTTCTTGACGCCCTGCGTGTCAAGCACGCCGCGCAGGATGTGGTAGCGCACGCCGGGCAAATCCTTGACGCGGCCGCCACGGATCATCACCACCGAATGCTCTTGCAGGTTGTGCCCCTCGCCGGGGATATAGCCGATCACCTCGAACCCATTGGTCAAGCGCACCTTGGCGACCTTGCGCAGCGCCGAATTCGGCTTCTTCGGCGTTGTCGTATAGACGCGGGTGCAGACGCCGCGCTTCTGCGGGGAGGCGCCCAAATGGCGGGCCTTCTCCCGATAGGTCTTGTCTTGCCGCGGCTTGCGGATCAATTGGCTGATCGTCGGCATGCTTGATCTTTCTAATACAGTCCAAATCCTTGCGGGCGAGCGGAGCCTGCCGCTCCAAATTCCCGCATTGGTCCAAATTCAAACCGCGCCCAAATCTGCAAGCGCGCTTGTTTCGTCGGCGTTTTACAGACGCAAACACGACAGCGCCAACAGCCGGTCACGGCTTCTGGCGCTGGGATTTGCGCAGAGGACCACGGCGCGCGAACGCGGGCGGTCTTGCCTCCGAGCGATCCGAGGCCTTAAGCCTAGGATCTATAGTGTGACTATTCAGTCGCTGGATCCGACAGCGTTTAGGCTTCAAAGGTTCAGGACGCGACGCCCCGAAAGGAAAAGCCTACTGCCTGTCTGAGGTGGGCGGAACTTAGTGATGTCGCGTGAGCGCGTCAACCCCTTCCCGCACGGAAAAACACATGGTTTTCTCTTCGGGCGGCCTTATACTCATCGCTCATCTTGCTTTTTCGATCCTCGCGAGCCCGCCCATATAGGGGCGCAGCGCCTCGGGCACGGTCACCGAACCGTCTTCATTCTGGTAATTTTCGAGAACAGCGACCAAGGCGCGGCCGACCGCGACTCCCGAGCCGTTAAGCGTGTGAACGAATCGCGTCGCCTTGGCGCCATCGGGACGATAGCGGGCGTTCATCCGCCGCGCCTGGAAATCGCCGCAGACGGAAACGGAGGAAATTTCGCGATAGCGGTCCTGGCCCGGCAGCCAAACCTCGATGTCATAGGTCTTTTGCGAGGCGAAACCCATGTCGCCTGTGCAGAGGGTGACCACACGGTAAGCCAACCCCAAGCGCTTCAGGACCTCTTCCGCGCAACCGAGCATGCGCTCATGCTCGGCAAGGGAATTTTCCGGCGTCGTGATGGAGACGAGCTCGACCTTGGTGAATTGATGCTGGCGAATCATGCCGCGCGTGTCGCGACCGGCGGAGCCTGCCTCGGCGCGGAAGCAGGGCGTGCAGGCGGTGACGCGGAGAGGAAGGTCTTTCTCGTCGAGGATCGATTCGCGGACGAGATTGGTGAGCGGGACTTCGGCGGTGGGGATGAGCCAGAGATTTCTTTTTGCAACATAGTCATCCCAAAATCGCCTATTCCAATTTGCCATGACTTCGATTTTGGAATCCAAAGGTGCACGCTTTGTCGCGTACTCCTTGTCAACTCCGGCTGCTAACGCCTGCTCAAAAAGCTCTTTTTGTTTTTGGTTGATGGCGATTGCGTTCTGACCGTCCTCCGCTACTCGACGCTCCTCATAAAGTGCCATTGCCTCTATTCGATTCCTCGGCTCCAAAGAAGTCCCGAACTGATCCTCTTTGAACTTCGGCAGCTGCGCCGTGCCGAACATGGCCTCATCCTTCACCAGGATAGGAGGATTGACCTCCGTATAGCCATGCTCGCCCGTATGCAGATCGAGCATGAACTGGCCGAGAGCGCGCTCCATCCGCGCGAGAGGACCCTTGTTCACCACGAATCGCGCGCCGGAAATTTTGGTCGCCGTCTCGAAATCCATGAGGCCCAGCGCCTCGCCAATGTCGAAATGCTCTTTCGGCTGGAAGGAAAAGCGCGGCGGCTCACCGACCCGGCGAAGCTCGGGATTGTCATTCTCGTCCTTGCCGTAAGGAACATCCTCAAGCGGCAGATTAGGGATTTCGGATAAAGCCTTGTCCAGCACGGCGATGGCCTCGCGCTCCTCGGCTTCATAGGCGGCGAAGCTCACCTTCAGCTCGGCCACCTCGGCCTTCAACGCCTCGGCGCGGGCGGAATCCTTGGCAGCCATGGCCTGGCCGATTTCCTTGGAGGCGGCGTTGCGGCGCTCTTGCGCGGCTTGCAATTTGGCGATCGCGGCGCGGCGCGCGTCGTCAAGCGCCAGCAGCTTTTCGGCGAGCGGCTCCAGTCCGCGCCTCTCCCGGCCTTTATCAAAGACATCCGGATTATCTCGAATCCATTTGATATCGTACATAAATGCCTTTCAAATAACTTCAGCGCCAGAGATCAAAAAGAGCGGGGCTTTAAGCCTCGGTTCCTGTCGTCCCGGCGGCTTTCTCCGCTTCCCGCGCTTTTTCGATCATGCCGACCGAAATGATCGAGGCCTCGTAAAGAAGCAAGGCAGGCGCGGCGAGCGCCAGCATGGAAAATATGTCGGGCGGCGTCAGGATCGCCGAGACGATAAAGACGAGCACTATGGCGTAGCGCCTTTTGCTGCGCAAAAACTCGGCGGAGACGATGCCGACGCGCCCAAGAAGCGTCAGGATCACCGGCATCTGGAAGGTCACGCCAAAGGCGAAGATCAAGGTCATGATCAGCGACAAATATTCGCTGACGCGCGGCAAAAGCTCGATTTGCGCCCTGCCCGGCTCCTTGGCCTGCTGCATGCCGATGAAGAAGCGCAAAAGATTCGGCATGACAATGAAATAGACGACGAGCCCACCAAGCGCGAAAAAGAATGGCGTGGCGAAAAGATAGGGCGCGAAAGCCTTGCGCTCATGCCGATAGAGGCCCGGCGCGACAAAGGCGTAAAGCTGGGCGAACACCACCGGGCAGGACAGGAAGGCGGCGGAGAAAATCGCGACCTTGATCTGGGTGAAGAAATATTCCTGCGGCGCCGTGTAAATGAGCCGCGCGTCCGGTCCCGCGACATGCTCGAAGGGCATGACGAGAATATTGTAAATATCCTTAGCGAAATAGAAGCAGATCAGGAACATCACGATAAAGGCGAGCAGCGCCTTGATCAGCCGCGCGCGCAGCTCGATCAGATGATCCATCAAGGGCGCCTTGGTCGCCTCTATGTCGGCGTCGCTCATCTGAAGCTCGTTTCGAAAATCATGGCGGCGGATACCTTGCTCGGCCGCCAGTCAGGCGGCGCCGGAGGAACGGCGGCGGGAGAGGACACTATGCCGGCGAAAGATGAAAGCTCAATAGGCCGCGCGCGCCGGGAAAGTCACGCCTGATCTTGCGCGGCTTTGTCGGTCGGCTTCAATGCCTCAGCGTCGGCGCGGCGCGGCGGCGACCGCATCTCGGCTTCGAGCGCATGGGCGAGCGCCCGCATCTCCGCTTCAACCCCGTTCGCAGCGACAGGCTCGGCGGGGCGCGTCGCGCCAGACGCCTCCTCCGGCGCGACGGCGGCCGGGGCTATTCCAGCGGCGAGCAGCGAGTCTCCCCCCTCTTCCACGGCTTCAGGCAAGCGCGGCAAATCTATCGAGTTTAGCGACAATTCCTCCGCATGCGGCGCCGCGAGCGCCGGCGCATCGACCGCGTCGGAGACATTCGTGGGCCTGCCGGCCGCGTTAATGGCGCCCGTAATCTTGCTCTTGATCTTGCTCTTGAGCGCGGCGACCGGGTTGAAGTCCAAATCGACCTTGGCGCTCTCCCCAAGCTTCGCCGCATCCGCCTTGATGTCGGCTATGTCGGCCTCGCGCATGGCTTCCATGAATTGGCCTTGAAACTCCGCCGCCATCCGCCGCATCTTGCCGACCGCCTGGCCGACCTGCCGCAGGACGCCAGGAAGATCCTTCGGCCCGATGACGATCAGCGCCACGATTCCGATAATGATGAGTTTGCCGGCGTCAAAATCGAACATGAGCGGAGGTCACTCGCATTTAGCGGCGCTGATCGGACTCGAAAAAATCTCCATCCCCGCGCGTCGCATCAATCCCTTCATCGAAAATGCGCGGCTTTCCTCAGGCAAGACGCTCTTGCGTGAGGAGGATCATTGAGCCGCCGCCGCGCCAGGACGGCTCAGCCAATCTTGCGGGTGTCCGAAACCTTGGCCGGATCGACGATTGATTGATGATCGATGCCGCGAACCGCCGCCTCGCCCGCCTGCGGAGCATCGACTTTCGCGTCGTCTTCCAAAAGCCCCTTCTTGAAGGATTTTATGCCTTTGGCGACATCCCCCATGATATCGGAAATCTTGCCTTTGCCGCCAAACAGAAGCAGCGCCACGCCTCCGACGATAAGCCAGTGCCAAATCGATAGACCGCCCATCGCGCGAACCTCCATGCGAGACCGAGGCAACTCCAAGGCCGCCTGTGTCCCGAGAACCTATGCGCCCATCGGCGTAAAAACAAGAAAGGCCGCCCCGTTTTTCCGTATTCGGGCTTGGCGGAGGACTCGCGCATCCTAAATAGTTTCGCCATTTTATTTCGTCGGCCTGCCGCGCAATTTGGACAAGCCGCACCCGCTGCCCCAAGCGAAGCGCAAAAATGGGCGCATCGCGGCGCAGATTTTGCTTTTGTTAGGCCGACGAAAGGGCTGTATGCTTGTTATGTTGATGATCGACGCGAGGATTTAATGCCGCTTTACGCCTATAATTGCCAAAACTGCAACGCCGAGTTCGAGCTTCTGATCCGGTCTTCCGACGTTCCAGCCTGCCCGTCCTGCGGCAGCGAGAAAGTGCAGCAGCAGGTCGCCAAGATCTGCGTCGAGATCAAATATCCAGCCGTAGCGAAATCTTGGCGCCGGGCGGCGGCGGCCCAGGGAGATCTCACCAATTTCAGCAAGCAAGAATTGCAAACAAAGAAAAGTTAGAGGACCGCCCTCCGACGCGCCGGAAGCCCTGTTGTTCGACGCGCGCACGCGAATAGAGCACGGGTGATTGCTTCTCTTGAAGCCAGCCCCGGTCGCGCAGGTGAAGCGTCGCAGCCGCTCGTTTGATTTTATCCTGAATACGCCCCACGAGCAAAGGCATGACGCAGCCAAGCCATTGCTCATGCCCCTTTTTTTGGATCGGCTCTCGGATCCAACATTTATTTCGACGCAAGACGCTCTTTCAAAACGCTCCCGATTGGCCGCGATATTTGATCAGCGCTGACGTTCCGCTGAACGGCCATCTGCACGTCTTTTCGATGACACCCTCGCCGCCGCTGTTCACAATAGTGCGGCGGCAAAGGCGGCCCATCTGACCGAACAAAGAGATCCTATCGCGACGGCCGATAAACCGACGCCGTCACTCCAACAAACTCGGCAATAACAGAAGAATCGGCGAGCTTATTCAGATCACGCCACCTGTTTTTCGCCAGTTTCAATAACATAGTGTCGCGGCACGATAATCAATGTAGATATGTTTATTATGATATTCGCATCCTGATAATCTCGAATATTGAGTAACCCGGACAGTGATCCATTGTTTGGGATCATGTCATCGTGAGGCTCAATCAATATAATCGGCCGGCTATTTAGCCACTCGTTATTTTTCGCCAATACGACTTTCTCAGCGCCCTCTATATCAATTTTCAAAATAAACAGATCACCGCCTCGTGATCCTACAATTTCATTCATCGTGATTGTTTCGACGGTTTCTTCCGACTTAGTCCCGGCGTCGGATTTTACTCTAATCGTCGAAAAATCTTTCGAGCCGACCAGAGTCAGCCTTGATTTTTCGTGCCAAAGGGCTCGATGCCAAACATTCATCCGAGGATTTCCCGCGATATTACGCCTGATAACCTCGACATTCTCGGAGCTCGCTTCGACAAGTTGAAATTCAGCTTGCGGAAATAGATGCGATAAAAATACCGACGCAAGGCCTATGTTTGCCCCCGCATCAACAATCAGAGGAGTCCGACCTTGCTCCAACAATGAATTATATCTATTCATGATCGAATTAAATAGACGCTGCTTTCTAATGTCATATTCGCCATTGACGAATACTTCCCTATATGTGGCTAAATCCGAAGTCCCAGGCCGAAGCCACACAACCGCCTTATCCGGCGTCGTCGTGGATTGGACGCCTTTCGAAATTCCAGACCTAAACTTAATAAAGTGCTCAAATGATTTAATTACACCAGATGGAAACCCAAACGCGTCGATGTACTCGCTAAATCGTCTTGCGTTTATACTTATCGCTTTAACGAGTTTGGATGCCATGTTTCAGCTCCCTTAAAGGGCTATACCTGATGAAGACAGACGACAATCACAGTGCGTTTGGCGGCAAACGCAACAGTGTAACCGGAATTGGATTGGGACGTCTTTTATGATGCGCGACGGGCATGTCTTTGATCGCGCTTTTAGCCCAGTTGCGTGGAATTGGTCAAGATAAAGCCAGAGCTGAGCGTGCGGTCTTGGATTCAGTTTTACCCGCCTTTTCGTGGCCCGAGCGGAGGCATTTGAACTGTTAATTGTCCGATCATCGTCCGATCACCGGTCCCCGCGCGCGTCAGCCGCGAAGTTTGGGGCCTATTTCGCCGCTGGTTCAATTCAAGCCGCGACATGGCCAAGAAGAGTTTATTTAGATGGACCGTCCAGGAACGCGGCGCCGCTTGCCTCGCTTCGGCAAGGAGGCGTCGCCGAATTTACGCGTCTCCACCTTTTGGTCGGAGCCTCTATCGCTCGCGGCCGCGGCGGCAAAACTTCAGGAGGCTCCAGCATCTCATGATCTATGATTACGGCGTCATTGGCGCGGGGATCGTCGGCCTGGCGACGGCCGCTGAAATTCTGCGGGTCCGCCCGGGGTCGTCGATCTTCGTCCTTGACAAGGAAAGCGGGGTCGCCCGGCATCAGAGCGGGCGCAATAGCGGGGTGGTTCATTCGGGCGTCTATTATGCGCCGGGAAGCCTGAAGGCCCGCCTTTGCCGCGAGGGCGCCGAAGCCACGAAAGCTTTTTGCGCCGCGCAGGGCGTAAAGATCGAGACATGCGGCAAGCTCCTCGTCGCGACGAGCGGGGCAGAGCGGGCGCGCATGGACCCGCTCCATGAGCGAGCGAAACAAAATGGCGTCGAGGCCGAGCGGATCGACGGCGTCGAGCTCATGCGGCGTGAGCCGAATATAACCGGCCTCGCCGCTCTTTACATTCCCTCGACGGCGATCGTCGACTATAGGCGCGTCAGCGCCGCGCTGGCTCAGATAATAGCCGGCGAAGGCGGCGAATTGCATTTCGGCGCCGAAGTCATCGCCATTCAGGAAAGCGCGGAGTCCGTCGTAATTTCAACAAGCTCGCAAAGCTTGCGGGCCAGATCGGTCATAGTTTGCGCCGGCCTCCAATCCGATCGGCTCGCCAAAATGGCGGGCCTGTCAATTGACCATCAGATCGTGCCGTTTCGCGGCGAGTTCTACGCGCTGCCCTCGGCGCGGGCGGGCCTCATCAATCACCTCGTCTATCCGATCCCGGATCCCGAATTGCCCTTTTTGGGCATTCACCTGACGAAGACCATTGACGGCGGCCTCATCGTCGGGCCCAACGCCATGCTTGGCTTCGCCCGCGAAGGATATGAGAAATTTTCCATCCAGGCCCGCGATATCGCGACCTACGTCGCCTTTCCCGGATTTTGGAGGGCGATTTTCTCGCATTTCCGCGCGGGCGCGGCGGAACTGCGAAACTCCCTGTGGAAGCGCTTCTATCTCGCGCAATGCCAAAAATACTGCCCAGGCCTGTCGCTCGACGATCTCGCCGAAGCCAAGGCTGGGATTCGCGCGCAAGCCGTCTTGCGCGATGGATCCCTTGCGCATGATTTTCTCTTCGCCGGAACGCCGCGAATGCTGCATGTCTGCAATGCGCCTTCGCCGGCGGCGACCTCGGCCATTCCGATCGCGCGCATGATCGCCGCGAGGGCGCTGGCGCGCTTTGACGCCGCATGAAATGACAAGTTTCCAAGACGCTGCTGGAATTGCGAACCGGCCGCTCGATCCAAGCTGGCCAATTTGAGGAATCTCACGGCGTCTCGCGCAAAAAAGTCCCAAACGCCCGTGGTCCGTCGCCCACCGGCATTTTCGCGGTCACCTTGAGCGTCTCGGCGTTGATCGCCCAAACTTCGTTCGAGAACCAATTGGCGACATAGACGCTCTCGCCGTCGGCGCTGGTTTCAATTCCTTCTGGATAATCGCCGACGGAGATCCGCTGCAGGGGCCGCAGCGTCGCGAGATCGAAAATAGAGACGGTTCCGCCATACTGGTCCGTCGTGAAGCCGCGTCCCTTCGCCAAAGCGACGGCGTAAGGCCGCTTGCCGACCGCGATCGCGCCAATGAGCTTGCGCGAGGCGAGATCGACAACCGATACGTCATCGCCTTCGACATTGGCCGTATAGGCGCGCCTGCCCTGCGCGTCGATGGTCACCCCGAACGGATGCGCGCCAACCTTGACGGCGCCGATGCGGGTGAAGGTCGCGGCGTCGATAATCGAGATTTGATCGTCGTCGCGATCGGCCGAAGCGATCAGTTGGCCATCGGGCGTGAAAGCCACGCCGGACGGCGATGCGCCGACCGCGACGGTGGCGATGATCACGCCGGTCGCGGGATCGATCTTGTAGAGGCGCGGCTGATTAAATCCGGCGACGCAGATAAAAGCGCCCGCCGGATCGACCGCGATTCCGAGCGGCGTATCAGGCATTGCGATGCGCCGCAGAACCTTGCGCGCCGCGGCGTCGATCACCGAGACATATTTGCCTTCCGGACTCGTGACGAAGGCGGTCTTGCCGTCGCGCGCCATGGCGATCCCAGCCGGCTTGCCATCGATCCGGATCCGCGCCACGACCTCGCGCGTCGCGAGGTCGAGCACGCTGACCTCGTTGCTGCTTTGCTCGGTGATGAAGGCCTCGTCCGCGCGCGCCGAGGCCCGGCAAAGAAGCAAAGCCGCGCCAAGGCCCGCGAGAATTGCGACGACGCGGGGCGCGAGGCGGGTCGAGCCCGCCTGCCCTCTCAGGCAAGGCTTCACTTCGCCGCCTCGACCTTTTTCTTCAGATTATCGAGCCCAGCGCGATATAAAGTCGTCACCGCCTTCAAGGCCGCGTCGTCGTTCAGCTCCGGCGGCGGATCATTATTTGGGTAGCCGCGATAGAAGGCGCCGCGCCATTCAACCACGCTTTTGCCGCCTTCAGCCGGAAGAACGATGATCGTCGCGGAATAATTATTGACCGGAAAAACCTTCACGTCGACTTTGTCGATGCGATAGGAATAGGTCCTCTCGGCGGCGTCATATTTATAGAGGCTTTCGTCGATCGTAGCGCCGCTGTCGAGGACGATTTGGCGCGTGGCGACGTCTGGCTCGTTGCCGCCTTCACCGAGCGTCTTGGCGACGCCAGGGAGCCAGCTCATGTCGTGGAAATCGCTGATCGCAGCCCAAACCTTCTCCGGCGGGGCGTTGATCTCGATTTTCTCGGTCGTCTTCTGCCGCGACGGCCCATGCGCCCAAAGCGCGCTCGGCAGAGCCCATGCGACGAGGGCGACGCCAATCCAAAAAAATTTCGCAGTGCTTCCAGCCATTCCTTCACTTCCTTAAACTATGCCGCCGGTCCTGTGGAGCGACCCTTGGCTCCACTCCGGGATTTTCGCCCGATTACGACATTCGAGCGAAAATTCGAGAAAGAAGTCCGAGATCGAAATCCTTGGCGACCCAATCGCGGCGACCGACGCCTTGGCCACGGAACGCCGCGCCGAGCGCGTTTTGCGCCGCGTCCGCGGACAGCCTATGATTGACGACAAACATCCTGCCGGCGCGGAACCGCCCGCGCCGCCTTGCTCTAGAGGTTTTGATGCGTACCGATAGCGCCGAGCCCGTTCGCCTGAAAGACTACAAGGTTCCCGATTATTTGATCGACAAGGTCGATCTCGATGTCAAGCTTCACGCAACCGAGACGAAGGTCATCTCCCGCCTGAGCATAAGGCCAAACCCGAAAGGACGGCCTGACGCTTCGCTTGTTCTCGACGGCGATGGACTCGTCGCGAAACGGGTGGCGCTCGATGGCCGCGAACTTGATTTGAGCGCGTTGGACCCGGCGACCGGCCTTGTCGCGCCGGACCAGCTCACGATAACGGCCCCGCCGCGGCAGGCCTTCACGCTGGAAATCGAGACCGAGATCAATCCCTCGGCCAACACCCGCCTGATGGGCCTTTACCGATCCGGCGCCGCCTATTGCACCCAATGCGAAGCCGAAGGTTTTCGCCGGATCACTTATTTTCTCGACCGGCCGGACGTTTTGAGCGTCTACACGGTGAGATTGGAGGCGGAGCGCGCCGAGGCGCCTCTTCTGCTTTCGAACGGCAACAAGATCGCCGGAGGCGATATCGAAGGGACTTCGCGCCATTTTGCGCTATGGCGCGACCCGTTTCCGAAGCCCTCCTATCTCTTCGCCCTCGTCGGCGGCGATCTCGGCTCAATTCACGATGAATTCATCACAAGATCCGGACGCAAGGTCGCCCTCGGCATTCATGTCGAACATGGCAAGGAGGCTTTCGCCGCCTATGCGATGGACGCCTTGAAGCGCGCGATGGCCTGGGACGAAACGGCGTTCGGCCGCGAATATGATCTCGACGTGTTCAATATCGTCGCCGTCTCCGATTTCAACATGGGCGCGATGGAGAACAAGGGGCTCAATATATTCAACGACAAATATGTGCTTGCTTCGCCTTCGACCGCCACTGACGCCGACTACGCCAATATCGAGGCGGTGATCGCGCATGAATATTTTCATAATTGGACCGGCAACCGGATCACCTGCCGCGATTGGTTCCAGCTTTGCCTCAAGGAGGGATTGACGGTCTTCCGCGACCATGAATTCTCCTCCGACATGCGCTCGCGTCCGGTGCATCGCATCGCCGACGTGCGCGCCTTGCGGGCGCAGCAATTTCCCGAGGACGCGGGGCCGCTCGCCCACAATGTGCGGCCGGACGCCTATCTCGAGATCAATAATTTCTACACGGCGACGATCTATGAGAAAGGCGCCGAAATCATCCGCGCGCTAAAGGTGCTCATCGGCGACGCCGCGTTCCGCAGGGGCATGGATCTCTATTTCGAGCGTTATGACGGAACCGCCGCCACGATCGAGGATTTCATCTCCTGTTTCGCCGAGGCGGCGCAGCGCGACCTAACGCAATTTTCGCTTTGGTACAATCAGTCCGGCACGCCGCTCGTCGAGGTCGCCTCCTCCTATGACGCGGCGGCGAAAACATTCACGCTCGACTTTGCGCAATCCTGCAAGCCGACCCCCGGCCAAACTGAGAAA
Source organism: uncultured Alphaproteobacteria bacterium (assembly GCA_963829515.1). Classification (GTDB taxonomy): domain Bacteria; phylum Pseudomonadota; class Alphaproteobacteria; order Rhizobiales; family Beijerinckiaceae; genus Methylocapsa. Next base: position 4,941 of record CAWHIP010000022.1, on the reverse strand, counting down.
AAGCCCTTCGTCATTCCAATCGCGCTCGGGCTCATCGCCGATGATCAGGGCGATCTGGCGCTCAGCACGTCGGAGCGCGACGGCGCGAGCGCCGCCGAGCTTTCCCGCGGCGTCATTGAGCTTTCAAGCGCGCGGCGGAAAATCGTCTTCGCCAATGTCGCGAGCCTCCCGGTTCCCTCGCTGCTTCGAGGCTTCTCGGCCCCCGTGCGCCTCAATTACGCGGCGAGCGAAAGCGATCTCATCACGCTTGTCTCGCATGACAGCGACAGCTTTAACCGCTGGCAAGCGGCCCAAACCTATGCGAGCCGCCTGCTTCTGCGCTCGGTAGCGCTCATCCGCGCGGGCGAGGAGCCTATTCGCGACACAAGCTTCAGCGGCGCGCTTCGCCGCGTTGTCGAGGATAGCGCCGATCCGGCGTTCGCGGCGCAGGTGATCACCCTCCCGAGCGAGGCCGACACCGCACGTGAAATCGGCCAGGACGTCGATCCCGACGCTATCCATGCGGCCCATGAGGCGCTGCGCAAGGCGATTGGACAAGACCTCAAGGAGATATTGCTCGCGACCTATGCCCGGCTCGCCGAAAACGCGCCTTATTCGCCCGACGCGGCCGCCGCGGGACGCCGGGCTTTGCGCAACGCCGCCATGGATCTCCTCGCCGCCGGCGATCCCATTGAAGGCGCGAGCCTCGCCGCGCGTCAGTTCGAGAGCGCCAATACAATGACCAATGAGATCGCCGCCCTCAACGTGCTCGCCCATGCTCCCGGCGAGAGGCGCGAGGCGGCGCTCGAAGCCTTCTATCGCGCCCATGCCGGCGAAGCGCTCGTCATCGACAAATGGTTCGCGCTGCAAGCGATGATCCCCGAAGCCGGCGTGCTGACCCGGGTGCGAAGCCTGATGGCTCACCCCGCCTTCTTGATCGCCAACCCCAATCGCGTGCGCGCGCTCATCGGCGCATTCGCCGCCGGAAACCAGAACTCAGTTCAACGCGCCCGACGGCGGCGGCTATGATTTCGTCACCGGGATCGTCGTCGATCTCGATCGCAAGAATCCGCAGGTGGCGGCGCGGCTTCTGTCGGCCTTCAGAAGCTGGCGGACGCTCGAACCGAAGCGACGAAGTCTCGCAGAAGCCGCGCTGCGCCGAGTGGCCAGCGTCGCCGGGCTTTCGGCCGATGTGAAAGACATCGCCGAGCGCTCCCTCGCATAGGCGGGTCTTTGCCGGTCGCGCCGCGCCATGCGCCCTATGCTCCGGCAATGGCTGAACGGAGAAGCGACTTCGCGGGCCTTCACAAGAAAATGAACGGACCGGATCGCTCATCAAAGCGGCCGTGAAGCTGGACCGCCGCGCGCCGATTGCGCTAAGTTGACATGTTGAATTCGCAGGATGCAGCCATGACCGAACCGGCGTGGACGACGATTGATAATTATATAACAGATCTTCTTGTGCCGGCTGATCCGGCGCTTGACGGCGCGCTCGAGGCAAGCAATGCGGCGGGCCTGCCTCAGATCGCAGTGGCGCCGAACCAAGGCAAGCTCTTGTATCTGCTAGCCCGCATGCAAGGCGCGAGAAAAATCCTCGAACTCGGAACGCTCGGCGGCTACAGCACCATCTGGCTCGCGCGGGCGCTGCCGCCCGACGGCTGCCTAATCACGCTCGAGGCCGATCCGAAACATGCCGAAGTCGCGCGCGCCAATATTTCGCGCGCGGGCCTCTCCGGCCTTGTCGAGCTGCGCCTTGGCCGCGCGCTCGACACGCTGCCGCAGCTTCTCGCCGAGGGTCTTGCGCCTTTCGACCTCATCTTCATCGATGCGGACAAGCGGAATATTCCGGCCTATTTCACCTATGCGCTCCAACTCTCCCGCCGGGGCAGCCTCATCATCGTCGATAATGTCGTCCGCAACGGAGCCGTGATCAACGCCGCAAGCGCCGATCCGGACGTTCAGGGCGTGCGCCAATTCAACAAATTGCTCGCCGCCGAACCGCGCGTCGGCGCCACGGAGATTCAAACGGTCGGCAGCAAAGGTCATGACGGCTTCGCTTTCGTTCTCGTCACCGCCGACGCAGAAATCACGTCCTAATTGATCAAGCGAATTCCATTGGACCTGTATGCGCATGGGCGCTCGCCGCCCGCGAATTGACCCGCCTTGTTCATATTTTCGACACGATCACATTTTTCCTTCACGCTTCATTAAACTCTGGACAAAACGACAAAGTCAGACTCAGATGATCTCGATTCGGAGAGATGCGGCACATCGCTCCGGTCGGTTTCGAGGGGGCCTGACATGGCGCGTGCAAACGCGGCGCATGCTGCTGCGCGAGCAGGGGCGATGCAGGGACTTGCCGATCGGCAGGGACTTGCCGCTAAGACAACGCGACTCGCGTTTCTCCGCATAGCGAAGATGGAAATTTGGGTGCGCCGTAGCGTGCCCGTCATGGTCGCTCTTTTCATTGCGACGCTCGCCGCCATCACGGCGACCATGACTCGCGAAGCTTATGACCGCGCCATCGCCGACGCATTTTCGGATCTTGAACTGTTCGGCGCGGTCGTCGCGGACGACGTTCGCGGCGCCTTGAGGGGATCGAGCGGAGGCGCAGCGGAGGCGCAGCTCGGGCAAGCCGTTCCGGCCCGCGCCTTAGCGCGGGGGCAGCAGATTCTCGTCAGCGATCTCGCGGGGGATGTGGTTGCGGCCTATCCGCCGGCGCGCGGCTTCACCGGCTCCCTCACCGATTATCTCGGCTCCGCGCAGCCCTTGACGATTTTCGCCGAAAAGGCCGGCGTTCTGCGCATCATCTTGGCGGACGGCTCGGAGGCTTTGGCGACGGTTCGCACGCTGGAGGCGCCCTTCGGCCAAATCGCCGTGGTTCATCCCATGAGCGCGGTTTTGGCCGAATGGCGCGGCAACGCCTTCCGCATCGCCGTCCTTCTCTTCTGCACCGTTCTCGTCCTCATCGCCATGGCGCTCGCCTATTTCTGGCAGGCCTCCCGCGCGCGCGAGGCGGATCGAATTTGCGAACGCGTCCGCGACCGCATCGACACCGCGCTCAGCCGAGGCCGCTGCGGCCTCTGGGATTGGGACCTCGCGCGCGGGCGCATCTACTGGTCCAACTCGATGTATGAGATCCTTGGCATGACGCCGGTCGGACAATTTTTATCATTCGGCGACGTGAACGCCCTCGTCCACCCTCAGGACGGCGATCTCGCGACGATCGCCGAGATGCTGACGGCTTCACAGGCCGAACTCGGTCGATCACGCATTTCGCATGCAGAACATCAAGGGCGAATGGATATGGCTCCGCGCCCGCGCCGAGGTCGTGCGCGATCGTCCGGGCGAAATGCCTCATCTTGTCGGCATAGCCGTCGACATCACCGAGCAAAAGGCTCTCGCCGAGCGAACAGCCACGGCCGATATGCGCCTCCGCGACGCGATCGAGACAGTATCGGAGGCTTTTGTTCTTTGGGACGCCGACAACCAGCTTGTCATGTGCAATTCCAAGTTCCAAAAATTCCATAACCTCACGAGCGAAGCGATCCGCGCCGGAACCCCCTATGCGCAGGTCATGGCGGAAGGAACGCCGCCACAAATCCAGGCCGAGATCGCTCTCGGCGAGCGACCGCTGGCCGGCGCGCGCACCTATGAAGCGCGCCTCGGCGACGGCCGATGGCTCCAGATCAATGAACGCCGCACCAAAGACGGCGGCTATGTTTCAGTTGGCACCGACATCACCGCGCTAAAACGCCATGAAGAGCAATTGATGGACAGTGAACGCCGACTCATGGCGACCGTGGCGGACCTGCGCAAATCCCGCCAAACCCTGGAAATGCAGGCGCAACAGCTTGCCGATCTCGCCGAAAAATATCTCGAGCAAAAAGCCGAAGCGGAGACCGCGAACCGGGCCAAATCGGAATTTCTCGCCAATATGAGCCATGAGCTTCGAACGCCGCTCAACGCGATCATCGGCTTTTCCGATCTGATGCTGCAACAGACTTTCGGGGCCCTCGGATCGCCGAAATACGTCGATTATTGCAGCGACATAAGCCAAAGCGGCCAACACCTTCTCGGCGTGATCTCGGACATACTCGACATGTCGCGGCTCGAAGCTGGGCGAGTGCGATTGCAAAAGGCCGATTTCGAAATCGACGGCGCAGTAGGCGGCGCGGTAGCGGCAGTCGACGCCATCGCGAAAGATAAGGAAATCACTGTCGTCGCCGAAGCCTTGCCGGGCAAGCGCATCCACGCAGACCGCGCCGCGCTTGAGAAAATTCTGACGATTCTTTTGCGCAATGCGGTCAAGTTCACGCCAAATCAGGGCCGCGTCAGCGTGCGCACCCGCGTCATTCAGGGAGCCCTGAACATTTATGTCGAGGATAATGGCATAGGCATCCCTCCTGGGCCTTTGGCCCGGCTCGGCCGACCGTTCGAGCAATTGGAAGGCGCGCTCGACAATGGAATGAAAGGCTCGGGGCTCGGCCTCGCCATCGCCCGGTCGCTGATCGATCTGCATGGAGGCTCGATGCGCATTCGCTCGTCGGTCGGCGCCGGCACGATCGTCCTCGTTCATATTCCTGGATCGCGCGACGCGCCGCGGCAAAAACTGCTCCACGCGGCGACCGCGTCGCGGCGGCCGCCGCAGCCTTTGAAGATGCGCGCGGCGAGCCGAGGATAGAGACTGCGAACGAAACAGTTCGCGAACTCGGCCGTGTTGCGCCAATGAGGCGGAGTTTAGCGCGCATCCGGATCATAGGGATTTTCCTGATCGAAATGAATTGGCTCGAAATCAAGAATTTCGCGCATGCCCCTTTGAGACATCGGATGTATCCAATGTCCCAATATTGAAAAACTAGAGCAAGTTTTTCAGGATTTGCTTTAATCATGCCCGACGATTGTGCCGGTGGAGGCGTGCGGAGCTGTGTTCGAGAGCTTGTAGTCGGCTGTTAGCGTGGA
>CAWHIP010000021.1:0-135612 GCA_963829515.1 uncultured Alphaproteobacteria bacterium | reverse complement strand
AGCGCGAGCGCGCCGCGATATTCGAAAAGATTAAAGGCTGTTATAATCTCAAGACCGAGGCCGCCGGCGCCGATCAATCCCATGACGGTCGCATTATGGATATTTTGTTCGAACCGATCGATTGTTGCGTCGACCAATCGCGGAAAGACTTGCGGGAACAGCGCGAAGCGCAACACGCCGATTTGGGAGACGCCTTGGCTGCGCAAAGCTTGTCCAGGACTCGGCTCCGACATGTTCGAGCAATTCGCAAAGCTTGCCCAGATGCCCGTCGAATTGCATGCGAGGGCGAGCGCACCGGGCAAGGGGCCGAAGCCGACCGCGGCGACGAAGACAATGCCCCAAACGACCGCTGGCACCGACCGCAGCGCCGCGAGACTGAAGCGAATGGGCGTCCGGAGCCAAGCGGGCGACATGTTGCTGGCCGCGAGCGGCGCCAGCGCCAGCGAGATGGCGGCGGCGAGCACCGTGCCGCAGACGCTCATCGCCAGAGTGTCGAGGAGCGGCTGGGTCCACTCACGCCAACGGCTGAAGTCGGGAGGCAGCGATTTGAGACGAGCGCGGCGATGGTCTGCGCCGCGTCGCTGAAGCGGCTGAAGTCAAACACGCCGGCATAGGCGAACACGGCGATCGTCGCGACGATCGCCGCAAGCGTGCGGGTTCTGGCGCGCGCATTCTCTGCGACAGAGCGCGCGACGGCCTCGTCGATCTTGTTTGACTTTGATTCGGTGGGCGGGGTCATGTCTTGGGAACTGCATCCGGGTTGACGGCGCGAATGGACTCGATCCAGCCCCGAACCAGCGCAACGTCGCTGTCGACCGCCGGCACGAAAGCCTCGGCCTTGAAGACTTTCAGCGCCTCTGGATCGTCCGTCTTCAGAAACGCATCCCGAATTTCCTCTTTGAAGGCGGGGTCGAGGCCCGCCCGGAAGGTCCACAGAATCTCGGGAATCTCAGGCGACTCCGCGAGCACGCGCGCGCTGTTCTCGGGAATGATCCCTTCCTTCTGCAACCGCTCGAAGATCGGCTTGCTGAGGCCGCCCGCGCCGACCTTCTTGGCTACAACGGCTCGGGCGACAGCGTCGTGCGCGCCGAGCACGCGCAGGGTGTAATCGCGGCCCGAGATCAATCCGGCTTCGAGCAACTGGTATCGCGGCACCCAGGTCCCGGAGGTCGAGGCCGGATCGCCGAAAGCGATTTCCTGCCCCTTTAAATCCTTCAGCGACTTCGCGTCACTGTCGGCCGGGACGATGATGACAGCGTGAAAGGTCGGCCCGACCCCGGGATGCGAGGGCCGCGCGAAAGGCTCCAATTTGGCGCCGCGACTGCGCAAGATGTAGGTAACGGGGCCGAGATAGGCGATATCCAGCTTGCCGAAATGCAGAGCTTCGCCCGTCGCCGCGTAATTCGCGCCAACGATGAGCTTGACCTTGATCCCCAGCCGCCGCTCCAGATACGCGCGCAGCGGTTCGTTGAGACGCAGCACGGTCGCAGACGTTTCGCCGGGCAGCAGTCCGATGATCAGTTGATCGGGACGACGGGGGCTCGCCGCGGCGAGCAGCGGCGAGCCGACAATTAATCCCGCTCCGGCCACAAACGAACGGCGGAGATAATAGGCTTGAAACGAGTGACATCAGGGGAATTCCTCCGTTTGGTTTAGACTTTCAAATTGGAGATCCCGTCGCTGAAACACGCGGTTTCGCGCCGCGAATCGAAGGCTTCGACGGGTCCAGAGAAAGCGACTTGACCCTCCACGAGTCCGATCACCCAATCTGCGAAGCGCGACACCGTTTCGAGCTGATGCACGACGAATCCTGACGATCGTCGTTCCTGCCGCCGCGATGGCGTCGCGCAGCAGTTCTCCCATTTGCTGAACAAGGATCGGGTCAACGGAAGAAAAGGTTCGTCGCCGAGAAGCAGAGTTGGTCGCCGTGTGAGCGCACGCGCTACGCCGACCCTTTGACGTTCGCCGCCGCTCAACCTTGCGACGCGCGTTTGGGCGTGGTGCAAAAGTCCGACTGTGGCGAGCGCTTCCGCCGCGCGCCTTCTGGTTTCGAGCGGCCAAGGCAGCAGCGTAAGTGGGTGGCGCGCATCCGTGAAGCCGAGCAGGACATTCTCCAACGCCGTCAGGCGTTCAATCAACGCGTGATCCTGGAAATCGTCGCCGTGCCGCCGCGATGCTTTTTGATCGCCGAAGGCTGGTCGAGGCGCCCGATCCCGGAGTGCGTAACGCTTCCCGACTGAGGGACGATGAGCGCATTCAGCACGTTGATGAGCGTCGACTTCCCCGCGCCCGAGGGGCCGACGATCGCCGTTAACCGTCCCACGCGTATCTGCAAAGTCACATCACGAAGGACTTGCGATGCGCCGCGCTTGACGCTCACCGTCTCAAGTTTCAACATGCAAAGCTCCAACTCATGATAAGGCCGAGATCATGGAGTTGTCGCTCAGCCCTGTCCCAAACACTCACTGCCCAACCTGCCCAACAAATATGGGCATCTCGATGATGTCCTCCTTGTTCTTCGCCGCGCCAAACGCCAGCTTGAGGAGATATTTACCGTCGTGGGGACCGTCGAATCCAATGTCAATATGCCACGTGGATGCGGATTTGGGGGCAACGCATTTAACTGTTCGAGTCCACCATTTGAATCATATCGCCAGAACGACAGTACGGCAGACTCGTCTCTCGCATCTTCCTCCATGAGAACGACGGAGAAGATAATCTTCCCCGTTCCCGGGACCCGATCGCAATACTCGTCGAACTTTGTTCTGTCATCTATTGGTCCCCCAGCGCTTTCCTCGGAGTCCCGCCAGGAAATACGTTGTGAGGTGCACCGAGTAAAAGTCGCTCACCTTGAGGCATTCCGACACGGGATATTCGCCCGCCGTCGGGTCGCGCGAAGCCTTGCTCTTCGGCCAATACGGATACGAAAATATGGCTGCGTTGACGCCGACTAACAGAACGAGCGCCGCGGATAGCATCAAATTCAGCCGGACAATCGGACTCATCGCTTGCGCTCCCTTAACATAGGCGGTTTTCGGTGTTTATCGACTGAGCATTGCAACTTTGGACCGCACCTCGAAGGCCCAAGATCCGCTCGCGAGAAAGCCGTCAACCGAGATCCCCCGGTAGCGAACGGTATATGTTCCCGGCGCCAACGCACTGACGTTCGTCGACACATGGGTCTGATCGGAGGGGTCGATCGCGACGTCGCGTTTGTCGACGCGATCTCCGGCGGCATTGATGACAGCCAATGTCACGAAGTTGTCGCGAATAGCCGAATCATACCAGATCTCCACTTTCCCGAGGCCTTCCGGAACCGCCTGGCCTTGCTCGGGAAAGGTGCGCACCATAACCGCATGCGCGATTTGTCTCCCCGGGACTTGCAGGCTTCGGAAACAGCTGCGACGGCGCGCGGAATTTGAGCGCGGGCGCCGCAGTGGGTGGTTGAGCTAACAGGCTAGCGTCAGAACTCGGAGTGATCCCTATACGCCCCGGCGGGTTGAAGCGCTGCTCCGAGCAACAGGATTCCCGCAGCCCAGGACGAAATATAGCCTTTCTGGTGCATCGCTTATTAAGCTCCTTTCGATGCGACCCTTCTCCTTGTGCGGAGAAACGGCCGCCTTGATCGCACGAACGTCGCCGCATTTGGACCGATTAACAAATTCATTGCCGAGAACTACATCCAGTTCCCTTGGCTATCCGCGACCATCGTCTACGCCTCCTTCTCAGCCATGGTCTTCAACGCGTCTCACGTATGACCAGCCGCTATGGGCGCACCTCAAAATCCCAGCGCCGCTCACGAGATGACCGTCAGCCGACATGGCCCGGTAGCGTACTTTGTAGCTACCCGGGCTCAACACATTCACACTCGCCGACACATGGCTCGGATCGGCGCTATCGATGGAGGCGTCACGTTTATCGACTCGTTCCCCGGCGGCGCTGACAACCGCCAACGCGGCAAAGTCATCGCGGATGCCCGCGTTGTACCAAACCTCCACTTTCCCGATGTTTTCTGAAGCTATTCCGCCTTGCGCCGGGAAGGTGCGCACAATGATCGCGTGAGCGAACCTTTGTGCCGGGCTGGCGTGCTTGGGAAACGACCGCGAAGGAGCGCGCAGTTCGAGCGCCCGCGCAGCGGCGAGCGGTTGCGGCGGCTGGCCCGAGCCGAACTCGGAGCGATCCCCATATGCCGCCGCGAGCCGAGGCGCATCCCCGACCAGTAGACTTGCTCCTACTAGCGGCAGAACACACGCTTTCCAGCTGATCGCCTTCCTAAAATATTTTGCCGCGGGTCTTTCCTTGGGGGCCAAACCTCCGCCATTCGATTCCACCTATAAATTCGAAGGACAGTTTCCTTGGGAGCAATGGCCGAATTATTGTGCCGTCGCGCGCGATGGGCGGGACTTCTCTCCCCCGCGATGTAGATCTGAGCGCACCAATTGACGCACGCATAGGCGCGGCGCGGTCGCCGCTCTTATGTCGAATTTTCGACTGAGGTTTTTATCGCTCGCCGATTTTGGGGCGCGTTTCGACACAGTTCGACATTATGGAGGCCTACAAGAAGGCTCACATCCGTCGGAGCGTGCTGAGTTTAAAGTTTAGAAGAATGAACGAATGAAGGAGGAGCGCGGGCCGGGTGAGAATATTCATGGCCCGAGGCGGACGAAGCGCTGTTCGCCGCCCCCCAGAGAGGAGCTACAGCCCACTGGATGGAAGCCTCGCCGACAGCGTCTGCCTTCGACGCGAGCAACGAGACCGCGTCAAGGCACTCCCAACATAATGGGCAGGCATCATGACGCTGTTCGTGCTGGCCTGACCCTTGATTTAAATCATCGGCGGACCCACTGCCGCCCGGCGCACAGATTGCGTTAGCAAATCGCGGATCACTCGACCCATGGGCCATGGCGATATTGGCTGCCGCCGGCGCGAGGGCTGAATAGCCAGCACCAAAGCGAAGATAATAGCGCTATGCCATGTGCCACGCATTCCACGGTTCCGCCGGGCAAGTAAGAGAAATATCTGTAATATGCTTACTCCCTCACCAAAAATTGCGCAGCCTTGCCCTGACCGCTCTTCGCCGTGAAGGGAGGTTCAATTTTGTTAAGGATTCCTAGCCGCTTAGCTCGGCGTGCAGCTCAGAGGCGCACGATCAGCCAAAAAACAGTGGAACAGGCGCCGAAAAAATCTTCGCTTCACGAGATCTCGTGGTCTGAACGATCCTAGGCGGACCAGCCAAGCGGGCACTAACGATAGGTCTCAGTGACGAACGCGGACTATTGCGCAAGTATGGGAAGGACATCATTGAGGCATAACGAAATAGCATAGGTCATCTCCCTCGACCGTGGCGCGCCGGGAGCAATGCTGATCGAAACTGAATAATTTGCGCAGCGAGAAGGCGTTAGCTCGAACGATCCGGGCATCGAGCCCATCGTTGAATTTAAATGAGGCGTCTGCGCAAAGACGTGTAATCCAGCAAAATATATGACATCACAGGAGTGGGGTTGCGCGCACGGCTAGCCTCAAATTGAGGGTGAAGCCCAACCGCCGCTGAGGTCGGACCGGATCGGCTTTTAGGCGAACTCGTTTGCGACGCGGAACGCAGCTTCATTTACCGACTGCGCCGGCTTCCGAGCTATGGAAGCACGAAAGCAGCAGGCTCGCCGAACCTCCAATCAATTCCGCCACCGAGAATGAGGCGGACCCTGGTCAATGGCTAAAACGCTCGAAAACCTTAACTTCTCAATTCAAAAGGCTCCTGACAACGCCGCCGTCCTACGACGTGCGAGGAAAAATCCGGCGGCGGCAGTGGCCAGGACGAGGCCGCCGACGGCGTAGGGCAAAGCGCCGAATGTCGGTCCGACCGTGAAGGGAAAGCGTGAGACAAAAACTCGGCCGTGATAGTCGCGCGCCGAGACCAAGCCGATGAAATTGCCGGTCCTGGTGAAAATATGCTCGAACTGGAGCGTTCCCATCGGATATTTTTGTGGAGGCAAATAGGCCTCCGTGTTTTGCTCCATGTTGTCTTCGTCGTCTGCTTGCCCGACGTTGCGAAGAATGCGAAAGTCGATCTCCATGTCACGCAGCTCATTGTAAAAGTCCGAAGTGAAGCCCATTCCTCCCGAATTTTGCTCCACATCGAGAACAATCAGCGTGCGGCCGGCGGCTGGAACGTCGACACAGAACGGCGCATAGGATTGCGCTTCCGGCTGGTATCCTTTGTAGCTCATGAAATAAGGGCCGACGCCCACGAAGCAACGGTCGCGCCCCCTAATCACGCCCTCGCGCGCCAAGGCATGGGGAGCGAAAAGGGAGCCTATGACATACCCGACGACGAGCAGCGTGATGTTCTTCATTTTCCTCTCTCCAACGATTATGCCGCTGGCGGCGAACCGCGCCTCCAGCATGGTCCGCGAAAGCCGACGAGCCGAATCAATCTGAATGGACTACGCTCTCACGGAGGCCGCCGTAGCTGGCGTTGCGCGCCACCTCAGGGCGCGAAATCGAAGATAACCACCTCGCATGCGGCGGCCGCGGCTCCGAGCCAGGCGGCTTTAAGTTAAGAAGAAAAAGGTCATAACGGGTTCTCCCGCGCAAGCTTGCTCCTACGAATGGATTTGTGTGCAGGCGTCAGGTAGTTGCACGGGCATAGAACGGTTTGGACGCTGCGATCCCGCCAAGAAACGTCGCGTTGGAAGGGAGGCCATGCAAAGATTGTATGGGGCGGGCGACAAAGGTTTGGCGCTTTCCGCACTGTCTAACATCCGAGGGGAGCGCCATGCGGCAAGCATTCTCCACGGTAAACCAGGATAAAGCCCTTATTGTCGTGAATTGAAATGATCCAGTCGAGCTGGCGTGTCGGAGGAATGGTCCCAGGCGCCGAGCGCCAGCCTCTCAAGATGTGAATAGGCGCCGTCATGCGCCTCCAATCGGCGTAGGGTCAAAGGCGCTCTACGCTGATTTTGCTTGTAATTTTCGACAACCCCGACGTCGATTAGAAGTCAATGTTTTGCCCTCATTCGTAACCATCCGGCCTGAACTGTGGGTTATATCGGTTGCGCTTTTTTGCCCGGCGGCTTTCGGACCCATCGTTTTGCGATCGCTTCGACATTGGCTTTGAGGGCGTCGACGTCGAGAAGGCTTGGGTCGAAATCCACGCCATCGCAGGCAAGTTTACGGAGCCTGCGAAAACTTGGCTGCGTTGCCGAGCGCATCGTCATTCGTCAGAATGGACGCGGCGCGACGCTTTTCGATCCCTGGCATTACGTGCCGGTTCTGGCGCGCAAGCCGGGGGCCCCGACGAATGGAGCTCTCATCACCACCAAAATTGCGTCAGAGCCAAAACTCGACGCTGATTGACATCATGCGCGAATTTGGAGGATACGAGTTTGATGCAACGGGTCACCATCACTCTCGACGACGAGCTTATCGCGGAATTGGACCGCTTCATGGCCGGGCGCGGCTATCAAAATCGGTCGGAGGCCATTCGCGACCTCGCCCGCGCCGGCATGCAGCAGGCCAGAGTTGAGGCGAGCGGCGCCGGCGATTGCGTCGCCGCGCTGATCTATGTCTATGACCACACCGTTCGGGAGCTCGCCAAGCGTCTCGCCGACGCGCATCACGATCATCATGATCTTTCGGTCGCCGCCCTGCAGGTTCATCTCGACCACGCCAGCTGCATGGAAGTCGCGCTGTTGCGTGGGGGAACGCGCGAAGTTCGTCATTTCGCCGAACATGTCATCGCCGAGCGGGGCGTGCGGCATGGCCGGCTCGTGGCTGTCCCGGTCGAGGTGAAGGAGGAAACGCACGCCCATGGCGAGGATCATGCGAAGAGGCATCCGCATATCCACGTCCGGCATGCCGGGTGAGCCGAGCCGCCGATTTCCGAACTTGCCGGAGAGGCTGATCGCTCCAATCCAGGGTTTGGCCGGCTTCGTCATTGGGGCGGCTCCATGAGGCCCCCTTTAGCACGCCGCCGAGCGAGGCGCTTTCGTCGATATCGGTATAGATGATTTCCGATTGGCCGTTCCACCAGCTGATACTCGAGCGAACAAACCGAGGTCCGCGGTCGCGGTCAGATCGGCGTTGCCGACAAAGCCGAACTGCGATCGCGTATTGCGCGTCGCCGCGATGTCCGGCGTACGCCATCGCGAACAAGCGGCTGACGGTCAGGGTCGGGAATTGCTCCAGCGTCTGACGGCTGAACGGCAGATGCGCAACGATTTGCGACGGTCTGGGCGGCGGACCGAGCCGAGGCAGGCCGGCTCGCGCAAGCACACGCCGCGCCTAACGGGATTCGAACCTCTGCTCCCCAGATTTGGAACTCTGGTTTCTTTGGAAACGGCCGACTATCAGGTCACCATTCGGTCACCAAAGAGATTTAGGCACGTCTTCTGCTTTTGCAAGTTATTGATTTTGCTGGTGCCGGTTGCAGGAGTTCGAACCCGCGACCTACTGATTACAAATCAGTTGCTCTACCAACTGAGCTAAACCGGCATCGCTGCGCGTATCGCCTCTCGAGTCCATTTCCTCCCGACGCGCGGCGCGGCTTCAGGGCTTTGTCGCCCGCCGTTTGCTAAGCTTGGCCAAGCCTTGAGACGCGCGCCGAGACTTCTATACTTTTTCTCGCTCGCTCTGAAAAGGCGCGCGTCGCCTGATCGGAAGCGTCCTGGCTGGAGCTGGCCTTGGCCGCCAGCGCGCCGGCCATCCGGCTTGACGATCCTTAACGCTCGGCCAAGTTTGACCGATTTTCGGCTCGCAGCGCCGTCGAGGAGAGCGGCGACCGCGGTCCGTGCAGAAAGACGAAGGCCGGCGGCGCGGCGGTCGCGAGGCTCGCGGCTTGCGCCTCGTCGATCTGATAAGGGCCCAATGTTTGCCCCGCGCGCGAAAATGGCCCGCGCAAAGTCGAGCCGGGACGATCGATCACGCAGATCGGAACCAGATCGACAATATCGCGCCAGCGTTTCCAGCGGTGAAAACCAGGCAGATTGTCGGCCCCCATCAGCCAGACGAAATGCACGCCGGGGCAGCGCCGTTTCAGATAGGAGATGGTGGCGAAGCTGTAAGGCGCGCCAAGCGCCGCTTCGAGCGCGGTGACTTCCATGCGCGGATGGCTGGCGAGTTTGCGCGCCGCCGCCAGCCGCATGGCGAGCGGCGCGAGCTCGCGCGCGTCCTTCAGCGGATTGCCGGGGCTGACCAGCCACCAGATGCGGTCGAGCCGCAGCCGCCGGAGCGCCAGCAGGCAGGCGGCTCGATGCCCCTCATGCGGCGGATTGAAGCTGCCTCCGAAAAGCCCGACGCGGAGCCCGGGCGGATGCGGCGGCGGCTTGGCGGTGAGAGCCGCTCGATGATCCGAGCCCGAGGTCACGGACGAATTTGTCCATCGCCGCGCACGCGATAGTTGAAGGTGGTCAGTTGTTCGAGGCCGACGGGACCCCGCGCATGCATGCGTCCAGTGGCGATGCCAATTTCGCCGCCGAAGCCGAATTCGCCGCCATCGGCGAATTGCGTCGAGGCGTTATGAATGACGATGGCCGAATCGACCTCGCGCAGGAAGCGCTCGGCGGCCTCTTTGTTTTCGGTGACGATGCAATCGGTGTGATGCGAGCCGAAGCATTCGATATGCGCGATCGCCTGGTCGAGGCCGTCGACGACGCGCACGGCGATGATCGCGTCGAGATATTCGGCTGACCAATCCTCTTCGCTTGCTTGCGCGACTCTCATATCCACAGCTTGCGTCGCAAGATCGCCGCGCACGGCGCAGCCGGCGTCGAGCAACATGGTCACGAGCGGGGCGAGATGGGTCGCCGCGCAGGCGCGATCGACGAGGAGCGTCTCCGCCGCGCCGCAAACGCCAGTGCGGCGGAGCTTGGCGTTGAAGATAATGTCCTTCGCCTTGGCGAGATCGGCGTCGCGATCGACATAGACATGCACAAGGCCTTCGAGATGAGCGAAGACCGGCACGCGCGCCTCGGCCTGGACGCGGGCGACGAGGCTTCTTGCCGCCGCGCGGCACGATGACATCGAGATTGCCGCCGAGTCCGGCGAGCATCTCGCCAACGGCGGCGCGGTCGGTCACCGGCACGCGGGTGATCGCCGCCTTTGGCAGCCCGGCCTCGATGAGCCCGGCGGCGAGACATTCGTGGATTTTCTGCGCCGACAAAAAGCTCTCCGAGCCGCCGCGCAGGATCACGGAATTGCCGGCCTTGAGGCAGAGCGCGCCGGCGTCGGCGGTAACGGCCGGGCGGCTTTCATAAATGACGCCGATCACGCCGAGCGGCGTCGCGACCCGCTCGATGACGAGGCCATTGGGGCGCTCGAACCGCGCGAGTATGCGCCCGACGGGATCGGGCAGGGCCGCGATTTCCTCCAGGCCCTTGGCCGCGGCTTCGATCTGCTTGGCGTCGAGGCGAAGTCGGTCGAGGAAAGCGCTCGCGTCGCCCTTGGCCGTTGCGGCCGCGACGTCGCTTGCATTGGCCGCGAGGATGGAGTTCTTGCTTTCGCGAATCGCGGTCGCGGCCGCGCGGATGGCGCGGTTCTTGGCTTCGGTCGAGGCGAGCGACAGCGCATGCGCGGCTTTTCGCGCGGCGCAGCCGAGTTTGGCCATGATCGCGGCGACATCGTCGTGGCCGGGCTGCATGTGTTTCATCGTCTCCCCAAGCGCGGCTTGCATGACGCCCTAATCGCCCGCCACGACCATGTCGTCGCGATGGATGATCGCGGCCCGGCCGGGCGCGCCGAGCAGAACCTCTATGTCCTGCGAATTGCGCCCGAGGATCAAGATGGCCTCGCTTGCGTCATAGGCGACGAGGCCGCGGCCGATCTCGCCGCCTTGGGCGTCGCGGATCACGACGCTGTCGCCGCGAGCGAAATTGCCCTCGACGCGGATCACGCCGGCGGGCAGCAGGCTCTTGCCGTTGCATGATCGCCCGCGCCGCGCCGGCGTCGACATGCAGGGCGCCGCGCGGCTCAAGCGATCCGGCGATCCATTTTTTCCGCGCCGTGACCGGATTGGAGCCGGTGAGGAACCAGGTGCAGGGGCCTGCGTCGATCCGCGCGACCGGATGCTCGACCCTGCCGTCGGCGATCAGCATATGGGCGCCGCCGGTCGTCGCGATCTTGGCCGCCTCGATCTTGGTTCGCATGCCGCCGCGCGACAGGTTCGAGGCGGCGCCCCCGGCCATGGCTTCAATCTCGGCGGTCACGCGCGGGACGATCGGGATCAGCGCGGCTTCCGGGTCCTCGGAGGGCGGCGCCGTGTAGAGCCCCGCGACATCCGAAAGCAGGATCAGGAGATCGGCGCTGGCCATGGTCGCGACTCGCGCGGCGAGGCGGTCATTGTCGCCATAGCGGATTTCGGAGGTCGCAACCGTGTCATTCTCGTTGATCACCGGCACTGCGCGCAAATCGAGCAGGCGGCCGATCGTGGCCCTCGCGTTGAGATAGCGGCGGCGCTCCTCAGTGTCGCCGAATGTCACCAGGATCTGCCCGGCGGTGATGTTGAGATCGGCCAGGACTTCCGCCCAGATCCGGGCCAAAGCAATCTGGCCCACGGCGGCCGCGGCCTGGCTATCCTCGAGCTTGAGGCCTCCATCTTGGAGCCGCAGCACCGTCCGCCCGAGCGCGATCGAGCCCGAGGACACGACAAGAACGTCGGCGCCCAGCTTGTGCAAGGCGGCGATGTCTTGCGCCAGTGAGACCAGCCAAGTCCGTCTGACGCCGCCCTGCGCCCGATCGACGAGCAGCGAGGAGCCTACCTTGATGACGATGCGGCGGAAATTCTCCAGGCGCGGCACGGCGCTCGCGGCGGTCGGCGCCGCCGCGACCTCGACCAGGCTCACGGGCGCCACTCCGCCTCGAGGCTCGGCTGAGGCTTTTGCGCCGCTTGCGCCTCGTCGACGATCTTGAGCAACGCGCGCAAGGTCTCGCGGACATTGGCGCCGGTCGCCGCCGAAAGGCGCAGCGGTGTGCGTTTGGCGGCGCGCTTCAGGCGCAAGATCTGGGCTTTCAATGTTTCCGGATCGACGCTGTCGATCTTGGACAAAGCGACGATCTCGGGCTTGTCGGCGAGACCCGCGCCATAGGATTCGAGTTCGCGGCGCACGGTCTTATAGGCCTTGCCGGCATGTTCGACGCCGGCGTCGACGAGATGCAGCAGCACCCGGCAGCGCTCGACATGGCCGAGAAATCGGTCGCCAAGGCCATGGCCTTCATGCGCGCCTTCAATCAAGCCGGGAATGTCGGCGAGAACGAATTCGCGGCCGTCGCAGGCGACGACGCCGAGCTGCGGATGCAGCGTGGTGAACGGATAATCCGCTACTTTTGGCCGCGCGGCGCTGACCGTGGCGAGGAAGGTCGACTTGCCGGCGTTCGGCAGGCCAATGAGTCCGGCGTCGGCGATGAGCTTTAGCCGCAGTAGAATTGTGCGCTCCTCGCCCGGCTGGCCCGGATTGGCCCGACGCGGCGCCTGATTGGTCGAGGTCTTGAAATGGGTGTTGCCGAACCCGCCATTGCCGCCGCGGGCGAGGCGGACGCGCTGTCCGACGGCGGTTAGATCGGCGAGGAGCGTCTCGCCGTCCTCGTCCAAGATCTGGGTTCCCGCCGGCACTTTCAGAACCGCGTCCACGCCCTTGGCGCCGGTGCGGTTCTTGCCCATGCCATGCACGCCGGTGCGCGCCTTGAAATGCTGCTGATAGCGATAATCGATCAGCGTGTTGAGCCCATCGACGCATTCGGCGACGACATCGCCGCCGCGGCCGCCGTCGCCGCCGTCAGGACCGCCGAATTCGATGAATTTTTCGCGCCGGAAGGATAAGCATCCGGCGCCGCCGTCGCCAGAGCGAATATAGACCCTGGCCTGATCAAGAAATTTCATTTTTCGTCTTTAAATTGAAAGAGGAGTTGAAAAAGTCGGTCGACTTCTTCGCGGCATTGCTGGTGCTTATCGTCTCGCAACCGATCGGGGGACGCAAGGGGCGAAGAAAATCAGGCTTAGGCTTCGGCTCGCGGCAACGGCGCGCGACGGACGGGCGACCCTTCCGCCTCCCGAACCTGCTGGACCATTGGCCGCATCGGCCGGCTCCAAGGGCGCCCGTCCCAACCATCGCCCAAAGCCTCGCTGGAAGCATCCTCGGGCGTCTTAGCGCAAGCCGCCGCGAAAGCCTTGCGATCGAGCTGGAACCGGTCGCAAGGGTGCAGGCCCCCGCGCGCGGCGAGGAAATCGAAACCCGTGTCGACATAGGCGAAGCCGCATTTTTCGAGCACCCGGCGAGACGCTGGGTTGATCGTGCGTGAATTCGCGCGGATGCGTTCGGCGCGGGTGAGGCTGAACACCGCCTCGACAAGCGCCTTGGCGGCCTCTGTTGCGAAGCCTTTGCCCCGCGAGGCCGGCGTGACAATATAGCCGAGCTCGATATCGCGGGTTCCGGACAAGGTCGCGCTGACGAGCCCGATCGCTGGGCGGACGCCGCCTTTTTGAGCAATCACTAGGATAAGAGCCTTGCCGTTCGCGTTATCGCCGCGCGCCTTCAAAATGAAACGCTCCGCCTCGCCCGGCGGATAGGGATGCGGGACCGCCGCGGTCATGCGGGCGGTTTCGGCCTGACTCGCAAATTCGGCGATCGACGCAGCGTCGGTGGCGCGCGGCCAGCGCAACCAAAGCCGCCTCGTCTCAAGGCGGAAGATGTCGTCAGAGGTCAAATCCGGGAACATGCTGGCTCCGGTCGGCGGATCACTATTCAGATCCTGTGCCAAAAAAAGAGCGGTGGTATGGCTATCCCACCTCCCCTTCAAAACCCTTGCGGGTTTACCGGACTTTTTTTCCTGAATTTTCAGGAGAGTTTTTCAATTGGAAAAACCAAGTCCGCCGGGTCCGTGGGATCGGGCGGAGGTCTTTCCGGACAGACCGCCCTTATTCTGCAGCCTCTGCTTGCGGCAGTGGCGCGACCGATACGTAAGCGCGACCGTTCGCTTTGGTCCTAAACTCCACTTTGCCCTCAATCAAAGCAAATAACGTGTGATCGGTTCCAATGCCGACATTCGCGCCCGGATGCCATTTGGTGCCGCGCTGGCGCACGAGAATATTGCCGCCGACGACAGCTTCGCCGCCAAATTTCTTCACCCCGAGCCGCCGGCCCTTGGAGTTGCGACCATTGCGGGACGAGCCGCCTGCCTTTTTATGCGCCATCGAACTGGCTCCGAATCTTTCAATGTGAGACGCGCGTTAAAGCGAGATGCGCGAATTGCGCTTAAATCTCACTTTAACCGAAATCCATGTAAAGCTTAAACCGTGAACGCGCGGATTATTCGACGGTGGCAGCCGCGCCGTGGCCGGAAGGCTTGGCTCCGCCCGTCAGCACTTCAGTAATTTTCACCAAAGTGAGATCCTGGCGATGGCCGCGCTTGCGCTTTGAATTCTGCCGGCGACGCTTCTTGAAGGCTATGACCTTCGGCCCGCGCGTCTGCGCGACGATCTCGCCGGCGACGCACGCCCCTTCGACGAAAGGCGCGCCTAAAGCAGGTTCGCCGTCGCCCGCGAGCAGCAGAACATTGTCGAAGGTCACAATATCGCCTGGCTCGCCTTCGAGCGTCATCACGGTTATCGTATCGTCGGCGGCGACGCTATATTGCTTGCCGCCGGTCTTGATGACTGCGAACATCGTATTCCCTCAGGTTCCATCCGGCTTCGCCCGCAGGCGCATGTCCCGAGGAGCCGACGTCTTGGCGGCCCCGCAAAGCCGATCTTGCGCATCCCGCATGCCCCTCCGCAACCCGATGGTCGAAGATCAAGACATTTACATTCTGCGCGGCGCAAACGAAAAACGCGGCCATGACGCCGCGTCGAGTTCGCGTTCGTCTATGAAATTCGGCGCAAGTTGTCAACCGCTCGGTAGGCTGCCAGCGCCTGTCGCGAAGCAGGCTCACGCAAGCCCGCGCCGCATTTGAGCCATTTTCAACGGGTCATGTCTTTGGCTGGAGGAGGCTTTGGGCTGCGCGCATACCGACTCCTTGAATTCAGCCGCCCGCGGGAGCGCAATCTCAAGCTGCGGCTGGCGCATTTGAAATTCCGTGAGACTTTTGCAAAGACAATTTCGAGAGATTTGCTTTCGAGACATCCGCATGAGGCGTCCGCGGTCCGCGCGCCGACGCTGTTTCGCCTGCTTCACTCACGCTCCAGCGATTGGACCTGAAGAGGGCCGCAGTGTCTAGGATCGAAAAATCGCAATGACAATGGAATCGCATTGGCGCGGCGGCGAGCACGGAATGGGACCGTGGTCGGCGCGCTTCATGGGCGTCGTCGATCTGGGGCTGGATCCCGCCATCGAAGCCGATGGGGAGCGCCACACGGTCTTCGACAGACGGCGGATTTCGCTGCGCTGGTTCGCCGGCACGGTCCTGACCGGCCTGTCCGGCGCGGCCCTGATCGCCGCGGCCATTTATGCGGCGCTTGGCCATCAATCCTATTTCGCCGAGCCGCCCGCGCTGTCGCAACGCAAAGAAATAAACGTGGATTTCGGCGTCAATCCGCGCAAGGCCGACAGGCTCGTCAAGGCGGTTGACATCGTGGCGGCGAAGCAGAGCTTTCGCGCGCCGACCGCGATCCGGCAGGGCGATAAGGAAGTGATGAAGGTTCACGCCTTCACCCGCGTCGAAACCACGTTGGTTTTGACAAGCGTCGGCTTCGCCGAGGATGTCCCGCCGTACAATCCCTTGAAGGTGCTGGCCGACGCCCGCAACCCGATCGATGTCGCGCCGGAGCCGGTTCAGGACGATGCCGAGGTGTCCTGGTCGACGCGCGATCTCATGGCGGAAAAGCTATCGCCGATGATCGGGCTGACGATCGATGAGGTGCGGGCCCAGGTCGCCGAACACGTCAAGAACACTTCGACGGCCGGCGCGAAGCCGATCGCCCTGCCGCCGCAACTTCTTCTCATGCGGACGAGCCGCGCCAATTTTCCTGGCGTTCTCGCCTACGCCAATCCCGCCGAAGCCGTCACGACGACGCCTTTCTCCTCGATCGAAGTCCGCATGGTTCCGGAAAACGTGACCAATGTCGAGCGGTCGGCGCAAGCGCCGCAGCCGACCCAGATGGAGGAGCGCCTCGTCGTCGTTCGCCATGGCGAGACGCTTGACGACGTGCTGGCGTCGGCCGGGGCCGCGAAGGATCAGATCGGCGCTGTGATCGCCGCCTTCGGCCTCAAGCGCGGCGAAGCGGCGGTGACGGAAGGGCGCCGAGTCAAGCTGCTGTTCGCCGATCTCGACGGCTCCGGCGGCAAAATGACCTTGGCCCGTCTCTTCGATCTACTCCGATGAGACATTGGAGACGACCATCGCCGTCAATGACCGCGGCGGCTATGTGCGGGTGACCGCACCGCAGCATCCCGCGAAAAAGCCGGTCCAGAGCAATGACGACGAGGACGATGGCGACGGCATGCGGCTATATGATTTCGCTCTACGAGACCGCGCTGAAGCAGGAGATTCCCCGTCCGATCATCGACGATCTTGTTCGCGTCTTCGCCAATGACGTCGATTTTCAAAGGCCTGTGACCGGAGGGGATGCGTTCGAAGCCTTCTATGACGAAAGCGAGGAAGGCGAGGGGCGCAATCAGCTGCTTTACGCGGCCATCACCGCGCGCAACGAGACGTTCCGATATTATCGCTTTCAGACCCCTGATGACGGCGTCGTCGACTATTACGATCCAAATGGCCGCTCGACTCGCAAGTTCCTGGTCCGCACGCCAATGGTTTCGGCGAGGTTCACGTCCGGTTTCGGCATGCGGTTCCATCCGATCCTCGGCTATTCGCGTCCTCATACCGGGGTTGATTGGGCCGCGCCGATCGGCACGCCGATCTTCGCCGCCGGCAATGGCGTCATCATCAAGGCGGGCTGGGATTTGGGTTATGGCCGGCGCGTCGAGATCCAGCACGCGAACGGCTACATCACGACCTATAATCATATGTCCGGCTTCGCGCGCGGGGCGGCGGAGGGGGCGCATGTGCGGCAGGGCCAGGTCATAGGCTATCTTGGCCAGACCGGCCTCGCCACCGGTCCGCATCTGCACTACGAGATCATGGTGAACGGGCACTTTGTGGATCCGATGCGCGTCAAGCTCGCCCGCACGCGCGAATTCGACGGCCGCATGCTCGCCAATTTTAAACGTGAACGCGACCGCATCGACGGATTGCTCGCCAAGGCCCCGGCCGCCGACCGCGTCGTCGCCGAACGCAAGTGAACTCGGCCGCCGGCTGAAATCCGCCGTTAGAGCATGTTCCGAAAAAGTTGATCGACTTTTTCGATCAGAACATGCTCCAACTTATTGATCTGGAGCGAGTTCTTGTCGATTGGATGATTCCATCCAATCGGAGCGCGCCCTAGCGCAGATCCGAGATGATCGTCGAATTATCGGACCCGAGCAGCTTCATCCGCACGAGATGATCGCCGTCGTACCAGACATCGCGGTCGAACTCCCCGGGCGTCTTGTCGGAAATCCGAAAGTGATGGGTCTGCCGCTTGACGCCGCGAACGACCATGGCTTCCTCGCCAAGATCCTTGACCGCGATCGACAAGCGCTTGCCGCTGTCTGGTTTGAAAAGATCGGTGCGGCCGATGATCGCCTCCTTGCTCCAGAGGCTCGCGGGCGCGATCGCCTTGGAGACCTCGCTCCGCTTTCCGTCCACGGTCAGGGTCAGCTTGTCGGGCGCGGTCGCCGGCCCCACGTCGATGGCATGCTTGGTCCCATTATCGTCGGTTTGCGCCTTGTAGCTGACCAACTGGCCGCCTTTCCAGGTCTCGGCGGCGGAATGCTCATAGCGATAGGCCTCGATGAACATCACCTTGACCGAGATGCTTGTGCCAACCTTCACCGTCGTCACATCGTTTTGGTGACTGATGTCGATGGTCGTCGCGCCGATCTTGCTCCCTTCCCGGTCGATTTCGAAGACCTCGTGAAACTTGCTCGGAGCCGGCGGAACATCGACATGCGGGAGAGCTTCCGTGTGAGGCGGCGCATCGGCATGCGGGGCCGGCTCGGCGCGCGAGGGCGCGAGGCCCGCCAGCGTCAGGCTTAGAAAAGCCGCGGACGAAAACGCAAAGATATTGCTCAAAAATCTCATTGTCGTCACCGTAATTTCCTTGAAACCCTAGTTTACGTGTAAAAAGCGCCGGATTTGCGCCGCTGGATTTGACGCGGCGCTTTACTTTCTGGCCCGAAGGAACGCGCAAGCTTATCGCATTTTTTCCCGACGTGGGCCCGCGCCGGCGTTTCGTCGATAGAGCAGGTTTCGAACAAGGCGACCGAATTCAATTCACCCCCCAAATCTCAGGGCGTCGCCGCGAGGACCGGGCCAAACGTCAATCTCTCGCGCACGGCGGCGGCGGAAAGCCCTTCCTGACGCAGCGCCCGCAAGGATTTCGCCCGCAGGCTCTTTGAAAGCTTCTGCCCCGACGCATCGCGCAAGAGCGCGTGGTGATGATAGGTCGGCGCCGGAAGATCGAGCAGCGCCTGCAGCAAGCGATGCAGGCTTGTCGCCATGAACAAGTCTTCGCCGCGCACGACATCCGTTACGCCTTGCAGCGCATCGTCGATCACGACCGCGATATGATAGCTCGTCGCGATATCCTTCCGCGAGAGAATGGCGTCGCCCCAAAGCGCCGGCTCGGCGGCGACGTCGCGTCCTTCGGACCCTGCGCCATAGTCGCGCCAGCTCAGCGGCGGGCCTACGCCGGCGAGCGCCGCGGCCATGTCGATCCGTTGCGCCGCCGGCTGGCCGGCCGCGAGTTGGCGTCGTCTCTCCTCGCTGGATAAATGCTTGCACGCGCCGGGATAGAGGGGGGAGCCGTCGGGATCGCGCGGCCAGTCGGATTTCGCGGCGACGGCGCTCAAGATCTCGCCGCGCGTGCAAAAACAGGGGTAGATCAAGCCGAGCGCCTGGAGCCTGTCGAGCGCGCCGGCATATTCGCCGAAATGCTCCGATTGGCGTCGCATCGGCTCCTCCCATCTGAGGCCAAGCCAGCCGAGATCCTCGATGATGGCCCGCTCGAACTCGGGGCGGCAGCGTTCGATGTCGATATCCTCGATCCGCAAAAGCAAGCGGCCCGCCGAAGCGCGGGCCATCTCGAAATTCAGCAAGGCCGAATAAGCGTGGCCGAGATGAAGATAGCCGTTAGACGAGGGCGCGAAACGAAAAACGCGGGTGCTGAAAGGCCGGGTCATGTTTTGGCTCCGCGGCGGCGAAGGAGTCGGACGCGGTTAAGACTGGCGATTGGGCAGGTTTGAAGGCGAATTGGCGGAGCAAGACATGCGCCTCAATCCCTGCCTGGGCAAATGAAATCGCATCGGTCTGGGGACCAGGCCTGAACGGGTCATTTAGCGTTCAATTCGTTGTGAATATAGGGGATTGTCATAATTCTCGGCAACCATGACGGGGCTGAACTTCAGCCATTGCGGACGCTTACTCGGTCGCCGCTCGCATTCCCCCGAGCTCGCGGCTAAACTCGGGCGCATGAGCGAATCGTCTGCTTCCCAGCCGCCCCGCGCGTTCCTCGGCGTTGAGCGCTCCGCGCTCGGTCGCCCATGGCGGGATCGGCTCGATGCGGCGGGCCAAGCGAGGGCGATGGCCATCACCCAATTGCTCGGCGCCGGCGATCTTCTCGCCCGCGTTCTTGCCGGTCGCGGCGTAGCGCCGGACGCCGCCGAAGCTTACCTCGCCCCAACCCTGCGCAACCTTCTGCCCGACCCCTCCACCTTGAAGGACATGGAGGCGGCGTCGGCGCGCATCGCCGACGCCATCGAACGCGGCGACAAAATCGCGATCTTCGGAGATTATGACGTCGACGGCGCGGCCTCCTCGGCGCTTCTCGCCGATTATTTCGCCATGGTCGGCGCGCCTTCCCTCATCCATATTCCCGATCGGATCTTTGAAGGCTATGGGCCAAATGTCGAGGCGGTCCGAAGCCTCGCGGAGGCCGGCGCGAAGCTTTTGATCACGGTTGATTGCGGGACGACAAGCCATGCGCCCCTGGCCGAGGCGCGCCGGCTGGGGCTCGACCCGATCGTGCTCGATCATCATCAATCGCCCGAGGTCCTGCCCGAGGCGATCCTGGTCAATCCGAACCGGCAGGACGATCTCTCCGGCCTTGGCCAGCTTTGCGCGGCGGGAGTCGTCTTCATGACGCTGATCGCGCTCAACCGGACCTTGCGCGCGCGCGGCTTCTTTTCCTCCGCGCGGCCGCAGCCCGATCTCCTTTTGGGGCTCGATCTCGTCGCGCTTGCGACGATCGCCGATGTCGCCGCGCTCACCGGCATCAACCGGGCCTTCGTCGCCAAGGGGCTTTCCCTCATGCGCGCGCGGGCGCGTCCGGGCCTGAAAGCCTTGTTCGACGTCGCCGGGGCGGATGGGCCGCCGCGGCCCTATCATCTCGGCTTCTTGATCGGACCGCGCATCAACGCGGGCGGCCGCATCGGCGACGCCGCGCTCGGGGCGCGGCTCCTGAGCCTCGCCGATCCGATCGAGGCGCGCCGCATCGCCGAAGAGCTCGACCGCCTCAATCGCGAGCGCCAGGAGATGGAGCGCGCGACGCTCGACGAGGCCGAAGGCGAAGCGCTTGCGAGCGTCGGCCTCGACGATAGCGGCTCGGTGGTCCTCGCCGCGGCCGAGGGCTGGCATCCGGGCGTCGTCGGGCTCGTCGCCTCGCGGCTCAAGGACAAATTCCGCCGCCCAGCCTTTGCGATCGCCCTTGGCGGAGACGGCGTTGGGACCGGGTCGGGGCGCTCGATTCAAGGCGTCGATCTCGGCCGCGTCGTGCGCGCGGCGGTCGACGCTGGCGTTCTCGTCAAGGGCGGCGGGCATGCGATGGCGGCGGGCGTCACCATCTTGCGCGAGCGAGTCGATGATTTTCGTCGGTTCCTGGAGGAAAATCTCGCTGTCCAAGTCGCCGCGCGGCGGGCGGGCGAAGTCCTGCTGATCGACGCCGCGCTGACGGCCTCGGCGGCGCGCCCGGATCTCATGGCCGCGCTTGATCGCGCCGGCCCTTATGGGGCGGGCAATTCCGAGCCGATATTCGCCTTGCCGGCGCATCGGCTCATCGACGTCGCGGATGTCGGCAACGGGCACGTGAGGCTCCGGGCGGAGGCGGGCGACGGCGCCAAGATCGATGGGATCGCGTTTCGCGCCGCCGCTGAGCCGCTCGGGCGCGCTTTGCACGCTGGTCGCGGCGCGCTGATGCATCTGGCCGGAACCCTCGCGCTCGACCATTGGGGCGGCCGGGATCGGGTGCAACTACGGCTCGTCGATCTGGCGCCGGCGACCGGGCCGCGCGGCGCGTAAGCATCGGCTCAATGCGCGTCTTGGACTGGGGGTTAAAGGCACAAAGTTTGCTTTCCTTGTGTCTTATAACTGACGCAAACTAATTATGGGTCCGGCGGCCGTTCGGGGGGGACCGCGCCGCTATCCAGCCTCCTTGAGAAGGATTGGCCGCATGACCGTCTGGCAAGCCTATCGCCGCATCTGCGCGGAATGGAGTCTCCTCACGGCGGGAATGGTCGCCGCGGCCCTCATTATGGAGCGGCTTTCGGGCATTCCCATCGAGTCCTGTATCTGAATTAGGCCGCGAAGGCCTATCCGGCCTGGCGGCGCAGGCGCATGCGCAAGACTGGTTCGTCAAAAGGCTGGCCCATTAAAAAAGTTCGCCTTGGCGCTTCGAATTTGCAGGGAGGCGCGGCGCTTTTGGGTGATCCTTGCGGCCGGCCAATGGCGGCGCGAGCGGCTTTTGCACCCCCGCCGAATCATTGGCGACCTTGTTGACCGCAGGGCCAATCTCAAAAAACTCCAGCACGTCATTTTCCGGCGGCCGCAAGAGGCTGAAGGCGGCGTCGGCGCTCGCCTCATCCGGGTCGAGCCAGAGGTCGAGCGCGTCAAGTTCGATCATCGCGGGGAGCCGATCATGGATGGCGGCGCTCGCGCCATTGGCCGCGGTGGTGATGATGCAGGCGGTGTCCTGCTCCTCGCCATTCGGGCCTGTCCAGGTTTCCCATAAGCCGCCAAACCCCAGCGGCGCGCCGTCGCGGCGGCGAAAGAGATAGGGTCGCCCGGCTTTTGCCTTCGTCTTGGCCTCGGGTTCGCGGCCGCCACTCATAAAATGCGTCGGCGATGAAAATGCAGCGGCGGCGCCGGAAGGCCGCCTTGAAGCTCGCCTTCGCGAGGAGCGTCTCGGCTCTCGCATTGAAAATCAAGGGGAAGGTCTTCGGGTCCTTGACGAAATGCGGCAGGAAGCCCCAGCGGACGAGCAGGAAATGGCGCGCGATTCGCCCCTCGGCGCCGCGCTCGCCGCGCAGAATCGGCGCAGGCTCGGTCGGCGCGATATTGTAGCGAGGCGGAAAATTCGGCTGTTCGACATAGCGGAAAAAACGCCGCATCGCCTCGGGCGGGAGGGTGATGGCGTAACGGCCGCACATGAACCTGTCCTCAAGCCTAGAGGCGGCCGGTTCAAGCATCGCCGCGAAAACGTTCGGCCGCTGCGCGCGGAAGTAATTTAAAGCATTTTTCGAATAGGTTGGTCAGCTTTTTCAAGATCTGAACATCGGATATATCCGACGTCTCACAAGACCCGGCTCCGCCTCTTTAAATCCAAACGAGTCCGTTTCAATCAGGGAAGACCATCTGACTGGACGCGGCTTCAGAGCTGAACCCGATAGGACCGAAGCGCGATGCGGCCTGCCCCAGCCAAGCCGCTCCAGAGCCAAAGAGAAGGCCGATGCAGACCTTTTTCGTCGAAATCAAATGCGCGCTCGGCCGCACCTATGACGTCGCCAACGCCCTGGCGCAGGCCGAGATCGCGTCGGAAATTTATTCGATCGCCGGACATTACGACATTTTGGCCAAATTTTATGTCGGCAAGAGCGTCGACATCGGCCATTTCATCGGCGAGCAGGTCCATGTCATTCCGGGCATTGTCGACACCCGCACGATCATCGCCTTCAAGGCTTTTTAGGCGGCCTTCCCCTTCGGCGGATTGCCGACGCGCGCGGCGAACCCCTCAGGGCTTTTGTTTTATCGCATTTTCTTCACGCGAACCGATGCCCACTTCGCTTGAAAATGCTCTAATCGCTCGGCGCGGCGAGATAGGCGCGAAACTGCGCAAGACAAATTTCGCGCTCAAAGATTTGGGCGAGCTTGCGGCCATCTCCGAGAGCTGGATGCCCGCCTTCGCCGACGAGACGGCCGATTTCGGCGGCGACCGACGCGCTGTCGCCGGCCGGGACAAGGATGGCCGTTCCGTTCAGAACGTCGAAAAGCTCGGTCCCGGCGTCCGCCGTCGCGAGGACCGGCTTTCCGCTCGCGAGCATCCCGCCGAGCTTCGACGGCAAGACCAGGTCGGCCGCGCCCCGGCTCTGCGGCAGCACATGCAAATCGGCGAGATTCAGGAGCTCGCAAAGGCGCGCCTCGGGCTGAAGCGGAAGAAAATGGACGTTGGGCAGGTCGCCGGCGTCCTGCATGAGGCGTTGCTTTTCCGGCCCGTCTCCCGCGATGACGAAATGCAGATGGGGCTTTCCGGCGAGACGGCGCGCCGCTTCGAGGACGATTTCGAGCGCCTGTTTCGCGCCGACATTTCCGGCGTAGAGAACCACGAAATCCTTAGCGCTCAAACCGAGCTCGCGGCGAAAGCCGTTCGCTTCGTCGAGCGGCCTGATCTTGGCGAGATCGACCCAATTTCGGACAATGCCGATGCGGCTTGGCTCAACCCCCTTGGCGATGAGGCGCTTTCGCATTTGTCCGGAGATCGTGATCACGCTTGTGAAGCGCCTGAGCAGCCATGACTCGGCCCGCGCGACCAGGTTTTGGAGACCTTGCCCCTTGAGATGGCCGACGGCGAAAGCGGCGTCGATTTCGAGATCCTGAACGTGGAGGATCACGCGGGCGCCGAAAGCCTTGGCGAGAAGCGCGATGGGCGCGACGAACAAGGTCGGCTCGATGCAGAGGACGAGGTTCGGCTGATCCCGGACGATGCGCCAGAGCGCCGCCGGCGCCGAGGCGAACGCAAAGCTGAGTGGCGCGATGACGCGCCAGATCCCGCGCATTTCCGAGTGCAGCAGGATCGGGCAGCGCAGAATTTTGACGCCGTCGCGCGTCTCGCTCCCATATCGCAAGGCCCGAAAGGGCTCGGGGACGCGCCAGCCGGGATAATGCGGCGGCGCGGTGACGACGCTGACATCATGGCCATGGCTGGCGAGATCGGCGCCGATCTCGCCCGTGAAACGCCCGACGCCGATCATCTCCGGCGCGTAATTGATTCCATAAATCAGGATTTTTGGCTTGGGTCTGTCATTGGCGAAAGGGTGCGGCATGGCGATCCGTTAAGCCTCGCGACGGAAATGAGCTGGGACAAGATTTGGCCCGATGAATATTGCACTGCAATAACATTCATCACAACCCGGCGCGAATTCTTCACGCTACGAATTTAAGCGCGTGTGGAGCTCGCTCTGGGATGACGTTTAGACTGTCCACGATGGGATGGTCTCGTCTGATGGAAGAGGAATCACTCAATTCAAAAAGTCTGACCGCGCTTGCGCGAGTCCAACCGAAGCATTTTTTTGAAATCAAGCCCAGGAAATCAAGGAGGGTCGGCGAGCCCGATCGCCAATGCGCCAAATTGTCAGACGTCCTTCGCGCGCCAATGGAAAACTCGGCAGGGCGAGAGGCCGGCGCTGGGCGCCAGCCTCCGCGCGATTTACGGACGGATCGTTTCGACGGAGATGTTGGCGCCAGTCGTCGTAATATTCGTGGATGACCCCACCGGCGTCACCAAGGTGCGCCCTTGAAGCGCGGCGCGCGTCACCGCGCCCTCGGTAACCGCGGAGGCGGTCAATCCGGCCGTCGCCGCGACAAGATTTGCGTAGTTCAAGACCTTGGTGCTCTCGACGGAGCCGGAATTGGCGGCGTAGATAATGTCCTGGTTACGCATTTGCAGCCGCGTGGCGAGGAAATATCCGGCCGGATCGCGGAAATTCACCCAGAAAATGACCGGAACCAATTCGTCCTTGAACTGCGTCACGTCGGCGCCGAGGAGCGCGGCGACTTCGCGCGGCTCCCGTCTGTAAAGGAATACGGCGCCAGGGTCCGCGCGGGCGTCCTGCAGCCCGCCGGCCTTGGCGACCGCCTCGGCGAGGTTGATCCGCCAGGCGCCAAAGGGGAATTCGCCCTGTGAGCCGAGCGCGTCAATATTGCCGGTCGCGCCGAAAGCGATGAATTTCTGCGGCTCGGTATAGACGTAGATTCGGTCGCCTGGCTGGATGTAAATATTATTGGCTTGATTCATCACGAGATTTTCGAAGGGAACCGTCGCGCGGCGTTTGTCGCGCTCAAGCATGACCCAGACTTCCCAACCGTTTCCCTTGATGCCGCCGGCGCGGGTGAGGGCGTCGAGAACGCGATCGCCCGCCCCGCTCGCCGGAACCGCGAAGCGAAGCGGCGTGTTCACGTCGCCGACCACGCTGATGAGCGAGGTTCTTTGCTGCGACAAGGTCACGACGGCTTGCGGCTCGATCGCCCGGTTTTTGATCTTTTCGACAATCTCGTTCTGAATCTGAACATTGTCTCGGCCGGCGGCCCGGATGGTTCCGGCGAAGGGAATGGTGATATTGCCATTATTGTCGACGGGCTGATCCGGCAGCGTCACGAAATTGCCCGGCCGCACGCCGGCCTCGAGCGGGATGAACAGGCCGCCGGCCGCCGCCTCGAAGATCGTGACGGAGACAATGTCGCCAATTCCGAACTTGATGCTGGACGCCGGCTTTCGGTCGGTGAATGCGCCAGCGAGTCCTTTCGGTTCATAGGCGGCGAGAATGTCGACGGCCTCTGGCGACAGCTTAATCAGGGCATAGGGGAGGATTTCGGAAACGCCGCTCTGGATTTCGGTCGTGGTTGGGCCATTGATCGGGAAATAGGAACAGCCGCCTACGCTCGAGGAGCGCGGCGCCGAACAGGGAGACCCAGCTCGATCGAAAACTCAACATGAACGGAATCCTCCTTTGCCTCATCGGAGAGATAACCCGCCCTGGCGCATAGGGCCAGACAAACTCAACAGTTGGTTGGCTAGATGGGCAGTATATTGGAACCTGTGGCAAATTTCGCACAGCCTTCGGCGCGAGGCGGACAACTCAAGCGGAGCGCCCGTCCGTAGGGGAGCTACGCTTGCATCCGCCCTTGGGCAGGGCCGGGAGCCAGACAGCCGGGAAAAAACCGCCTATCCTGATTAAATGGTTCTCGGCGTCAAAATTAATGAGGGGGACGATCAGTTAATCTATGAAATCGCCGGGAGCGGACTTGAATAATGGAAAAGAGTGCTGAGAAGAGACGCGGCTTATCTCGCGTGACTAGCCGTCTAGCTCAACATTGACGTTAGATCGTTCTAATGATCCCGGATCGACTGAACCAAAATCATGACCGTCGTCCAAAGGCTCAGCGGGCGCCGAAAAAATTCGGGCGGCAGGCGTCAGGCCGACCCTGTCTTGAGCGCTGCGAGACAAAAATCAATCATCTGATCGACTGTAGGCTCGGGATCGTGCGCGCATTCCGCCATGAGTTGCGGATGGCAGAATCGGACGCAGGCGCCGCGAATGAGAAGCGCGGCGAGCTCCGCGTCGCCAGTCCGGAATTCTCCGGCGGCGATGCCCTGTTCGACAATTTGCGCAAGGGTCTTGTCCAGCGCGTCGAAATGTTCGCGCATGATCGGCCAATTCTCGTCATAGGCCGTCTCGTATAATTCATGGAGCTTGCGGTCCGACTGAAAGCGCTCGGCGTTCAGCTTCTCGATCGCGGCGATCGAGCTGCGCAATTTCTTGCCTGCCGGACCGGGCAGTCTCGCGATCTCCGCCACGGTGTCCTCGATCTCGCGCAGGATGCGGCGTCCGACGGCCTCGTTAATTTCCGCCTTCGCTGAAAAGAAGCGATAAACGTTGGCGGGCGACATCTGGAGTTCGCGCGCAATATCGGCGACGGTCGTCTTTTGAAAGCCGATCTGACGAAATAGGCGCTCCGCCACCTCAATAATATTGAGGTGAGTATCGACTTCTCTCTGTGCGCTCAAGATTTTCATCCCAACCCAGTTCTAAAATCCCGTAAAGTTTATATGTTGCTTCAATCATTCGTGCTTCACCCAAATGGGTTTTTCGCGGCTGCGTCGAAACCGATTGGGCGTTTCTAAGCCGCGTGCGGCGACGCGAGGCGGCGGCTTCAAAGTCGGCGCGAACAATTTGCCGCTTCAATCTGGTCGCGCGGGACGGCCGCGGCCATCGCTTCGACTAGAAAAGATCCTGGCCCAAGTTGCGCAACCCACGTCGCGCAACCCACTAGGCGCATGCGAGCCGAATGTCGCTAGTCGGCCCAAAACGGCGTCGAAGGGCGCGAATTTGGCCAAGCGCATTATGACATATCTTACCAAAACTCTAAGCTTCAACCTCAATTTATAAGATTTTTGTCGCTTCTGTCGCATATTTAGCATATTGCAAATAACACATATTTGAAGAAGTTGCGAATTAGGACTTTGAGGGTTCGAAGCTTTGCAAGAGCCGCGCGGTTCGTTAAGTTTGAGGTCGTCGTCTCGCGGCGAGTTCGACACCAAGTGCAGCGAGGCTAGGTTGCTGGCTGTGCTGAATCACACATTGCAGGCGGTCCGAAGCAGGCGACCGTTAGCCTTAAGAGTATATTTGTTCACTCCATCAACCGGCGACCATAGGGACAAAGATGGCGTCTCTTGACGATGTAGATCTGCGCACGCTGCTTCAACTTGACGCCGATCTTACAAGCGGAAGTCTTGATGATTTCATCGAGTTTGTCCGGAAGCGGTATGATCTCGCCAATGTCGCTTATTTTTGCCCGTCGTTTCGCGGGTATTCGCTGGCGGAGCCCTTCCTCGCCGTGACATGCGCCGAAGATTGGGGCGCGAATTACAAGGCCGAGGATTATGTGTTTTTCGACCCCGCCTTCACCTTCGGGGCGCGTTCGCTGCTTCCAGTCGATTGGGCGCGACTGCCCCAGGGCGACAAAAAAGTGCGGCGCTTATTTGGCGAAGCCAGGGAGGCTGGCGTGAGCCGGCAGGGCTTGACGATCCCGGTGCGGGGACCGGTGAATGGGCTTTGGGCGCTTTTCATCGCGACCTCGAATGAAAGCGATCAAGCTTGGGCTGGGCGGCGATACGAACTCATGAGAGACCTCGTCCATATCGCCAATTACGTGCATCAGCGCGCTTATGAGCTGCATGCGGAAGAGGCGCCTGTCGACCTGAACGCCATCACCAAGCGCGAAATCGAAGCGCTCGAATGGTCTGCCGAAGGAAAAGCCGTCGAGGATATCGCGGTTTTGATGCGGATCTCGCATGAGACAGTCAAGGCGCATCTGGATTCGGCGCGCTATAAATTGCACTCGCTCAACCGCGCCCACGCGGTCGCCAAGGCGATCCGGGCCGGTCTGATCCAGTGACGCGACCCGCCTCAGCGTAGCCGTGTGGGAGCTTTGGCGTTCGCCGGCACGGCGCGAGCCTATCCGGCGAGGCCGGAAAAGCTAGGTGGCGAGACCTTGAAGATTTGTGATCTTCGCGGCGAGACCGCCAAGCGTGAGGCCCGGCGACAAAATATCGCCGGGGATGAGAACGCCGCGGCTTTCATCGAGGGCAGACAACAAGATCATTCTTCCGAGGCTATCGAGCGACAGGCCTTCGAGTGTTGTCTCGGCCGTGATCGCCGCCG
The DNA here is from genome assembly GCA_963829515.1 of uncultured Alphaproteobacteria bacterium. GTDB lineage: Bacteria > Pseudomonadota > Alphaproteobacteria > Rhizobiales > Beijerinckiaceae > Methylocapsa. The sequence continues at coordinate 106,876 of CAWHIP010000021.1, read as the reverse complement.
TGGCGAGATCGCGAGGCAGATCGCCTTGCTTAGCCAGCTCTCGGATAAGCGCTATGATGTCATTCGTTAAAACGTCGGCGGCGGACATTGCGGAGCTTTCAGTCGATCCGAGGGCGAGTTCTCCCGCGCGGTAGAGGTCGCGCGCCCGCCCTCTCTGAACCTTACCGGATGTGGTGCGGGGAATCGACCCTTTCGGAAGGCAAACGACTTCATCAAGCTGGAAACCGATATCGCGCTGGATCACGGCGCGCAAGTCCGCCGCGAAGGCGTCCGAGGGAGGCAGGCGGCGCAACTCCACGCCGATGACGATTTTGTCGCGCAGATTATCTTTCCGCGGCACGGAGAAAGCCACCGCGCGCTGCACCAGATCGGGAAACGCGCGCGATGCGGCCTCTTCGAGTTGATGGGCGTGGATCGTGGCCCCCGCGCGGATGACGACGTCCTTCATGCGCCCGGCGACATAGACTTCGCCGTCGAGGAGAAATCCAAGGTCGCCGGTGTCGAGCCAGCCGCCTGGCTGCGGATCCTCGTCCGAGCTGATATAGCGTTTCGTCACCATGGGCGAGCAGATGAGAATGCGGCCCTGCGCGCCCTCTCCGAGATCGGCTCCATTCGCATCGGCGATGCGGATTTTAACTCCGGGGAGAGGCGGGCCATTGGACAGAAGCGGAAAGGTTTCGAGGCTTTCCGGCGGGCGCAGGCTGATCCGTCCTTCGTTATGGAATGCGTCTTTGTCGATCCAGGCGAGACGCCTGTTCGAACCAGCCGGCCGAACCGCGACCGTCAATGTGGCCTCCGCCAGCCCGTAGCCGGCGGAAATAGCTCCCCTCGCGAGTCCGTGCTGGGCGAAGAAATCCTCGAATTCCTCGACGCAGCTCACCGAAACAGGCTCCGCTCCAAAGAACACGACCTGGAGAGACGAGAGATCTATGCCTGATAGCCGGCGGGTGAAGATCGGCTTCAGCACAACGGCCGCGGCTGACGGCGGCGCGCCGGAATGCGTCGCCCGCTCGCGGGTCATCACCCGCAGCCAGATCAAGGGGTTTTTCGCAAAAGCCTCGGTTGGAACGAGAATAAGCCGGGAGGCCGAATAAATCGGCATCATCGCGCCGACGACGAAGCCGAAATCATGATAGATCGGAAGCCATGAGACAAAGCAGGAGTCGGCGGAAAAGCCGGTCCTCTCGGCGGTCAATTCAACGTTCATGGTCAATTGCTGATGCGTGATGGCGATCGCATTCGGATCGCCGGTGCTGCCCGAGGTGAACTGCACGAACGCCAGATCTTCGGGACCATTGGGCGCCGGTTCGGACGCAACGCCTTCCGTTGGGAGATCGGCCGGCGCGATAAGCTTCGCGCCAATCTCGTGCGCGATCGTGGCCGCGACATCGGCGTCAGTCCCGCTTGCGACGATTATTTTCGGTTTTGTGACGCGCAGCATACGGTCGAGGCGTTCGCGCGACAGCGAGGACCGGCCGACGTCTATGGAGGGCGAGAGAACGCAGATCCCCGCGTTCGCGGCCCAAGCTCCAAAAATTGCTTGAAGCAACGGTCGTCCTGTCGATAAAAGCGTGGCTATGCGATCCCCCGGGCGGACGCCGAGATCTCCGAAATAGCTCCCTGTTATATAGGCCAGATCGCGCAGGCTTCGCCGCGACAGTTTCTCCTCGGTCCCCTGCGCGCCAGCCTCGATTATCAGGTCTGGTCCGTCAAGAGTGTCCGCAAGCCGCCTTAAGAGACTCACCCACATAAGTTGCGTCCGTTATGTTGGAGCAAGATTGGTTGTGTCTTGCAATTGACAAAGTAGAAGCATCAAGGAAATGGAGTTATTGAGATTATTGAGAGCCGCTGGATTTGTGGTCAAGCCGATTTTTTATCTTGCAAGTTCAACCGGAAGGCGCATTGTTCCGCGCCCGCTCGGGCCGCGCCGATGGGGGCCGCCGCGGCGGCCCCCATCGGCGCGGCGTTCAAGTGAAATGGCGTTTGCGTAGGCGCCGCTCGCTTCGCTAGAAGTCCGTCCCATTTGATGTGGTTCCATGCGCTCAATTTTCTGCAGGCAACAAGGGGGAGCTTGCGATGCCTGGTCTCGATGATCTAGGTCTCCGCACGCTGCTTAAGCTCGAGGCCGATCTGACTGGTCAGTCCCTTGAGGAATTTATTAATTTCATTCGCGACCGCTATGGACTCTCCAATATCGCCTATGTTTGTCCTTCGTTTCGCGGGTACTCATTAATAAATCCTTTTGCCTCTGTAACCTATAGCGATGCTTGGGTCGCGCATTATAGAGCGCAGGAATACATGCTTATTGATCCTGCGATGACCATTGGCGCGCGGTCGCTTCTCCCGATTGATTGGGCGCGGTTGCCGCGGACGGACAAGAAAGTGCAGCGCTTTTTTGGCGAAGCCACCGACGCGGGCGTGGGCCAGCAAGGGCTGACCATTCCAGTGCGAGGTCCGAGGAATGGCCTCTGGGCGATATTTGTCGCCAATTCGCATGAACGCGATGGCGAATGGTCCACCCGCCGATACGAGCTCATCAGAGACTTGGTCCATATCGCGAATTACGTGCATCAGCGTGCGTTCGAGTTGAATGTGGAGGAGGCGCCGGTCGATCTCAACGCCATCACCAAGCGTGAAATCGAAGCGCTCGAATGGACCGCCGAAGGCAAAACTGTCGAGGATATCGCGATTTTGATGCGGATCTCGCATGAGACAGTCAAAGCGCATCTGGATTCGGCGCGCTTTAAATTGGGGGCGCTCACCCGAGTCCATGCCGTGACCAAGGCGATTCGGGCGGGTTTGATCCGCTGACATGATCCCAGATCTGAGGAGATTCTGAGAATATTGACAAAAAACATTTTTTATCATTGATTAAGCGCATTATGGCGTGTATGAATTAAATTGGTCGTGGCTCAAGCGCGCCGCGCGCGTGCAACGCAGGGGCGCCGTGGAAGCTTCTCGATGGTTTATGCGCTAGCGGGCGTTTTTGCGCGGTCAATCCCCATTTGGGGGAATATCCTTCATCCAAAATGAATAGCACATTTGGGCACCCACCTGACAAAGGAGCCCAAAATGATCAGTATTGTACATGGCTATGAGCGCTCGGAGCGGCCGGCGCTGTTCGACGAAATGTTCCGTCAGCGCAAAAAGGTCTTCATCGACCAGAAGAAATGGGACCTTAAGCCAATTGACGGCGAGTTCGAATATGACGAATTCGACCGCGATGACGCCGTCTATGTTTGCAGCCTGCTGCCGGATGGCTCACTTGCCGGCTCGGCGCGATTTCTGAACACGACGACGGAGCATATGGCGGGCAGCGTCTTTCAAGGCATGTTCCCCGGCCTCATGATTCGGTCGCCGACGATTTGGGAGATTACGCGCTTCGCGGTGCCGGATGATCGCCGCCTTCAGCCGAACGGGGTTTCTCGCGCGGCCTGTGAGCTCCTTCTCGGAATTTGCCTCTTCGGCCTAGAATACGGCGTCTCGCAAATGACCGCCATATATGAGGCCCCGCTCGCGCGCATGTTCAAAAAATGCGGCCTGGATCACATCATCCTCGGACGTCACAGAAGTGATGAGCATGGCGCTCTGCATTTCGCGCTCTGCGACATTTCGCGTGAACTTGAAGCTTCGGTCCGCGCGAAGACAGGCCTCTTGCCTTATGAGGCGGTTGCGGTGGCGGCGGAATGAGCCATGTCTTTAGCGCAAGCATTGTGGCGGCCTGTCGCCGCCAAACGGCGATTGATTTAGGAATTGGCGCCCGCGAAGGCCGCGGACAAAATCAATTGATTGGGCGAAAGCCAACCGGCGGACCTTGAACATGCTGTAAATAGAGCTGATCAACTCTTTTGACTAGAACATGGTCTAGCTCTCTGAATTTGAGCAATTCCTTATCGATCAGATGAGTCGGTCTGATCGGGAGGCGTTCCAGCCCCCCGATGTCTCGAAAGGCGAAGCGCTTTGTCGCTTCGCCTCCGGTCCCTTCCGATCTCCTATGGCCTTTCGCGCGCGGCACGCGCAGGCACCGGCTAATGTGTCCGGCTAGGCCTCATGCCGCCGCTTTGATGGCCTTGCCGGTTTTCTCGACGATCTCGCCGATCTGCGCCTCGCTGACGATCAGGGGCGGCGTCAGGACGAGCGAATCGCCGGCGATGCGCAGGAGCAGATCGAAGGCGTGGAAGGCGTGATCCATCGCCTCGAAGCTGCGTTTGCCGGGCGCGTCCGGCTTGCCGGCGAGGTCGATCGCGGCGGTCAGGCCGACGGTGCGAATGTCGAGCACATTGGGAAAGCCCTTCAGGCTATGGACGGCGTCAGCCCATAGCGATTCGAGCTTCCGCGCGCGCGCGAAAAGATTTTCTTCGGCGTAGAGGTCGAGCGTCGCAAGACCGGCGGCGCAGGCCAGGGGATGTCCAGAGTAGGTGTAGCCGTGAAAAAGCTCGACCGCATGGTCGGGGCCTTTCATGAAAGCGTCGTAGATCCCTTTACGGACGATGACGCCTCCCATCGGCACGGTGCCCGAGGTCACGCCCTTGGCGAAGGTGATCATATCGGGAATGACGCCATAGCGCTCCGCCGCGAAGGCGTGGCCGAGACGCCCGAAACCGCAAATCACTTCGTCGAAAATCAAGAGGAGGCCGTATTTGTCGCAGATCGCGCGCAGGCGTTCGAGATAGCCCTTGGGGGCGGGGAGCACGCCGGTCGATCCCGCCATGGGCTCGACGATCACGGCGGCTATGGTGGATGCGTCGTGCAGGCCGACGATCCTTTCGAGCTCGTCGGCGAGATGCGCGCCCCAGTCCGGCTCGCCTTTCGTGAAGGCTTGCTCGGCGCGATTATAGGTGGATGGCAGATGATCGACGCCGGCGAGCAGGGCGCCGAAAACCTTTCGATTGGCGACCATGCCGCCGACTGCGGTTCCGCCGAAGCCAGCGCCGTGATAGCCGCGCTCGCGCCCGATGAGCCTCTGCCGCGCGCCCTCGCCGCGAATATTATGGTAGGCGAGCGCGATTTTCAGGGCGGTGTCGACCGCCTCCGAGCCTGAATTCGTGAAGAAGACATGATCGAGATCGCCCGGCGCCAAGGCGGCGACACGGCTCGCCAAGGCGAAGGCCTTCGGATGCCCGAAGTGAAACGGCGGCGCGAAATCGAGTTCGCCCGCCTGCGCCTGGATCGCCGCGACGATCGGCGCGCGACTGTGCCCGGCGTTGGCGCACCAAAGGCCAGCGGTTCCGTCGAGAATCGCGCGGCCGTCGGCCGTGAAATAATGCATGTCCTTGGCGGAGGCGACGATGCGCGGGGCCTGCTTGAAAGCCCGGTTCGCGGTGAAGGGCATCCAATAGGCTTGGAGATCATTCGGGCAGAGGGCGTTCGCGGCCTGGACATTCATGCAGCGGCTCCGGCGTGGGAGGGATTCGGCCGAGTTTGATGGTTTTCGAAAGGGGGAGACCCGGCCGCCCGTTCAGTCGCGCCGAGGCCGGCTGACAATGCAGCTCCCGATAAATAATGCATGGGCCATGCCTAGTCAGCAGCGTTCGGCGCACCAGTCGCAGAATGATCGGGTCCCCATCCGGGCGATCATGAAAAGCGTCCCGGCCATGAAGGCGGGGCTCGCATCTTCGAGACCAGGAATTCTCCGCAAATGCTCAGCCTGGTCGAGAGACAGCGCCGGCAAAAGGCCGCCGATGGCGGGCGCGGGAGCGGGCTCCGCTTCCATCGCCGGGAAAGATGTTTCGCCGCATAAGAACTTCAAGAAATATTCGGCGAGGGGACCGAGAAACTCACGCTCATATCTGAGCCGCAGCAAGAAGAGCCGGGGGTCGGACGGCGTCATCATCCCGCCCTGGCCGCTTTTTGTCGCATTGTCGATCGCGGCGAACAGCCGCCATTGCCAGGTCGCCTCGAATTCGGCGGCGGCGATCTTTTGGTCGGACAGCACCCATCGCCGCGCGGCGCCCGCCTCGCCGGCGCCGTCCTGCACGTGCGGCGTGGGATCGGCGATCGGGCGCTTGATCAAGATTTCGAGCGCCGCGGAGATCTGCGCTGCCTCGCAATCACCCCAGCGCGCGGGGCCGGCCCAATGGGCGATCGGCAGCCCGAACTCGTCCTGGAGCAGAGCGCTGAATGCGGTTAAGCCGTCTTCCAAATCGGCTTGCGAATAGGGCATTGAATTTGAGCGGCCGGCTGGAGTGATTCCTTTTCGATCCGAAAATGAATCGCTTGGGTTCGAAAGTGCTGGAGCATGTCCCGAAAAAGTCGATCGACTTTTTCGGGACATGCTCCAGAGAAAAAAAGTTTTTCCTCCATTCCAGCTTTACATTCAAGCCTCGGCCCGATCAAAGGGCGTAAGTTTGGGGCAGAGTGGATGATCGTTGCGCTTGTCATCCTCGCCGCTTTCGCGGCGGGATTCATCAATGCCGTGGCGGGAGGCGGATCCTTTCTCACCTTTCCGGCGCTGATCGCGGCCGGGCTTCCGCCGATCGAAGCCAACGCCTCGAGCACGGTCGCGCTTTTCCCCGGCCAGATCACGACCGCCTTCGTCGCGCGCGACGGGCTCGCCCTCGCCGCGAAAGATAAGCGCATCAATGTGCCGACCCTGGCGCTGATCAGCCTCGCGGGAGGCCTTGTCGGCGGCTTTCTGCTCCTTGCTACTCCCGAGAGCCTGTTCAGCCGCATCGTTCCCTGGTTGATCCTGTTTGCGACGGCGATCTTCGCCGGCGGCAATTTTTTGCGGCTCGGCGAAAACAGCCTCCGCCTGAACCGCGTCGGCGTGCTCGTCGCGCAAGGCGTGGTCTCCATCTATGGCGGCTATTTCGGCGGCGGCATAGGCATTCTCATGCTCGCCGCGCTCACGCTTTATGGGCTGCGCGACATTTGGCTGATGAACAGCCTGAAAATTCTCTTGGCCGTGCTGATGAACGCGGCGGCCGTGGTCACCTTCATCGTCGCCGACCTCGTCCATTGGCGTTTGACGCTTATCGTGGCGATCGCCGCCATCGCGGGCGGCTATGTCGGGCTTGTCGCGGCGCGGCGGATGCCGCCCTCGCTCGTCAAAGGCTTTGTCGTCGCCGTCGGCGTGATCCTCACGATCTATTTTTTTCTGAAACCTGCTTGACCGCGCCGCGTTCGCCCGACGACTCTCGACGCGACGGGCGAGAGCAGGGGGCGTTGTTCATGCGGCAGGTCCATTTCGAGGGCGAAGGCGGACCGGAGGTGATCCAGATCGGCCAAGCGCCGACGCCCGAACCGGGGCCGGGCAAGGTCTTGATCGAGGTCGTCGCCGCCGGCGTCAATCGGCCGGATTGCCTTCAGCGCGCCGGCGCCTATCCGCCGCCCAAGGGCGAATCCAATATTCCGGGCCTGGAGGTTGCCGGCCGCATCGTAGCTAGAGGCGAAGGCGTGGCCTGGCCCCAGGAGGGCGAGCAAGTGTGCGCGCTTTTGGGCTCTGGCGGCTACGCCGACTATGCGCTCGCGGAGGCCGCGCTCTGCCTGCCGGTTCCAAAACCGCTGAGCGCGATCGAAGCGGCGGGTCTGCCGGAGACTTTCTTCACCGTCTTCGACAATGTCTTCACCCGCGGGCGGTTGCGATCCGGCGAGATATTCCTCGTGCATGGCGGCTCCAGCGGCATCGGAACGACCGCGATCCAGCTCGCCCGAGCCTTTGGCGCGAGAGTCCTTGCGACGGCCGGCTCGGCCGAGAAATGCGCGTTTTGCCGGGCGCTTGGGGCCGAGGCCGCGATCGACTACAAGACGCAGGATTTCGTCGCGGAGGCGAGGGCGATTCTAGGCAAGCGCGGCGTCGATGTCGTGCTCGATATGGTCGGCGGCACTTATCTGCAAAAGAACATATCGATCATGGCGACCGAAGGGCGGTTGGTTCAGATCGGCTTTCTGCAATCGGGCCTTATCGAGGCTTTCGATTTTCGGCCGGTCATGCTGCGCCGCTTGACCCTGACCGGCTCGACCTTGCGGGCGCGCAGCGTGCAGCAAAAGGCCGAAATCGCCGCCGCCTTGCGCGAGAAAGTCTGGCCGCTGCTTGAGAGCGGCGCGGTCAAGCCGATCATCGGCGCGCGCTTTCCGCTCGAAGAGGCGGGCAAGGCGCATAAGCTCATGGAATCCTCCGCGCATATCGGCAAGATCTTGCTGCTCGCCGGGAAATAGAGCGCCGCGAGCGCGGACCATGGGAGCACGGGCGGCTGAAAAGGGAGCAGGCTTGATGGATGTGATCATCTACTACAACCCCGATTGCGGAACGTCGCGCAACACGCTGGGCCTCATTCGCAACGCCGGGGTGGAACCACATATCATCGAATATTTGAAAACTCCGCCGACGCGGCTGCTTTTGCGCCAGCTCGCGGTCCGCGCCGGCGCGCCGCTCCGCGCCCTGCTGCGCGAGAAAGAGCCGCTATTTCGCGAGCTCGGCCTCGATGACAAAGCTCTCGATGACGACGTCTTGCTCGACGCCATCGAAGCCCATCCGATTCTCCTCAATCGGCCGATTGTGGCGACGCCCAAGGGCGTGCGGCTCTGCCGTCCCTCCGAATTGGTCATAGATCTTCTGCCGCCGCAGCGCGGCGAATTCTTCAAGGAGGATGGCGAGCGCGTCGTCGACGAGCATGGCCGTCAGGTCGCGAGCGCTTGACCCGTGGCGCGGGGCGCGGATCATATGGCGGTCGAACGGATCGTGAGCGGCGGCCAAACCGGCGTCGATCGCGCCGCGCTTGATTTGGCGCTGGAGTTTGGGCTCGATGCGGGCGGCTGGGCTCCCAAGGGCCGCGTCGCCGAAAGCGGACGAATCCCGGACCGCTACAAATTGCGGGAGACGCCGAGCGGGGATCCAGCTCAGCGCACCGAATGGAACGTGAGAGACGCCGACGCCACGCTCATCATTTCCGACGCAGCGTTGACCGGAGGCTCCGCATTGACGCTGGACGTCGCCCGGCGATTGGGTCGCCCGCATCTTCACGTCAATCTCGGCGAAAAGTCGGCCCGCGCGGGGATCGACGAGATTGTGGCGTGGCTTTCATGCGGAGGCTACAAATGTTTGAATATCGCCGGGCCGCGTCGCTCTGAGGCGCCCGGCATTTATGACAAGGCTTGCGCGCTCCTGCGCCCGGTCCTTGGTGAGCTGGGCGTCCGCAGGCGGCGTTCAACCGCGCCGGCTCTGGCTTGTCAGGCGAGCGGAACGAAAGCAAAATGAGGCCGCGACGCGCCGCCGTCGCGCTCACTCGGCGAAAAAGCCGTCTCTTGAGAGATTTTTTATAATTTGATCCTGCCGTCGTCGGCAAGCTGAGGGCCTTGGAGTGTCGAAACGATTTAAGGAGATCCCGCAGGCGCGCAAGCCGTTCGCGGCGACGACCCAGGCAAAATTCGACAAGGGCCTGCGCCTTCATCAGCAGGGCAAGCTCAGCGACGCGGAGCAGCTCTACGAAAAAGTGCTGCAGCATAATCCGGCTCATTTCGACGCGCTTCATCATCTCGGCGTCATCGCGCTTCAGACGGGCCGAACCCAACAGGGCGTTGAGTTGATTGTGAAGGCGATCACGCTCAACCCAAATATTGCGGCGGCGCATAGCCATCTGGGCGTTGGACTCATGGACCTGCAGCGACCGGAGGAGGCGCTGGCGAGCTATGACAAGGCGCTCGCGCTCAAACCGGACTTAATCGACGCCTACAACAATCGCGGCATCGCGCTTTTCAAATTGAAGCGCGCGGAGGAGGCGCTCGCGAGCTATGACAAGGCGCTCGCGCTCAAGCCGAATTACGCGAACGCCTATTACAATCGCGGGATGGCGCTCAAGGATCTGAGGCGCCTCGAAGAGGCTGTCGCGAGCTACGACAAGGCGCTCGCGCTCGAGCCGGGCGACGCGGAGGCGTATAACAATCGCGGCATCGCCCTCAAGGACCTGAAGCGTCCCGAGGAGGCGCTGGCGAGCTATGATCGGGCGCTCGCGCTCAAGCCGGATTTCGCCGACGCCTACGACAATCGCGGGATTGTGCTGTGCGAATTAAGGCGTCTCGAAGACTTGCTCGCGAGCTATGATCGGGCGATCGCGCTCAAGCCGGATTTCGCTGACGCGTACGACAATCGCGGGCTCACGCTCTTCGAGTTGCAGCGCCTCGAGGAGGCTGTCGCGAGCTATGACAAGGCGATCGCGCTCAAGCCGGACCATGTCAGGGCCTATCGCAATCGCGGGAACGCGCTAAGGGATCTGAGGCGCCTCGAAGAGGCGGTTGCGAGCTACGAGAGGGCGATCGCGCTCAAGCCGGATTTCGAATTTCCGTTCGGCGCCATGTTGCTGACAAAGATGCAGATGTGCGATTTTGCCGATCTAGAGGGTCAATGCGCGCGCGTTTGCGAACAAGTTTTGCGAGGCGAGAAGGTCGCCGAGCCATTCGCCGTCCTCGCCATATCCAATTCTCCGGAAGCGCAAAGGCGCGCCGCGGAAATTTGGATCGAGGAGCGATATCCGACTAGCGCCGCATTGCCCGCGCTAGCCAAGCGCGCCAAGCATGCGAGAATAAAAATTGGATATTTTTCAGCCGATTTTCGCAACCACGCGATGGCCAACCTCACGGCGAATTTGTTTGAACAGCATGATCGATCGAATTTTGAGATCATCGCGTTTTCATTTGGACCCAATCAACGCGACGAGATGCGACTGAGGATGGAGGCCGCTTTCGACCGGTTCATTGATGTCCGTGATCGGGATGATAAATATAGCGCGCTGCTCTCCAGGAACATGGAGATCGACATAGCCGTTGACCTCGGCGGGTTCACATCCTTTTGCAGAACCGGAATATTCGCCTTGCGGGCGGCGCCGGTTCAGGTCAACTACCTCGGCTATCCTGGCACTATGGGAGCCGGATACATTGATTATATCATAGCCGACCCAATCCTGATCCCAGACGACAGCCGGCGTCATTATAGCGAAAAGATCGTCTATCTTCCGAACACCTATATGGTCAATGATTCCAAGCGCCCCATATCAGACGCGGCGTTTACGCGCGCCGAGCTTGGATTGCCCGCGATCGGCTTTGTTTTTTGTTGCTTCAATAATAATTACAAAATCACGCCCGGTGTTTTCGATCGCTGGATGCGGATACTTGAGAAGGTCGAGGGGAGCGTGCTTTGGCTCCTTGAAGACAATCCGCAGGCCGCCGGCAATTTGCGCCGAGAGGCCTCGGCGAGGGGCGTTGGGCCGGAGCGGCTGATATTTGCGAAGCGGCTTCCGTCATTGGGCGATCACCTAGCGCGGCATCGTCTGGCCGATCTGTTTCTCGACACGCTTCCTTATAACGCGCACACAACCGCGAGCGATTCACTCTGGGCGGGCCTGCCTGTGTTGACGTGTCTTGGAGAGACTTTCGCGAGCCGGGTCGCCGCGAGCCTGCTCAAGGCGATAGATTTGCCCGAACTCGTCACGACGACCCCGGAAGCCTATGAGTTGCTTGCGATCGAGCTCGCCGCCAACCCCAACAGACTGGCGGACATCAGACGGAAGCTCGCGCGAAACCGCCTCACGACGCCCCTGTTCGACACCAAGTTGTTCGCCAATCACATCGAAGCGGCTTACGCCGCCATGCATGAGCGCTGTCACGCGGGCCTGCCGCCAGACCATTTTCAAGTGGCGAACTGATAAAGCGTCCGCGCGTCGGCCCCGCTCAAACCAGCCCATTTGCATCGCTGCGCGCTTGACCCGCCGGCGAAACTGCACTAACGAACGCCCTCTTGCCGCGTCCTCGGGCGCGGCAAGCTTTGCGGCGGGCCATTGGCCTGTCCCATGACGCACCCGCGGCGACTCCTTCATCCTAGAGCGTTCTTTCTCCCAGAGCGCTCGCGCAGAAGCGAAGAGCCTGTCGGCTTGGCCTTGGTTTTCGAGGCCTCGCAGAGGAGGGCGCGTTCCTCCCCCCTTGCCGGGAGGGCGCCGTTTCGAGCGCCGCGCTTTTGCGCGGCAGCCCGCGCACGTCCTCGTCCGGCGCAGTCAGTCAAGAGGACACGCGATGACGAAACGCGCGGAAGCCAAGTATAAAATCGATCGCCGCATGGGCGAGAATATCTGGGGCCGCCCCAAGAGCCCCGTCAATCGGCGCGAATATGGGCCGGGCCAGCATGGCCAGCGCCGCAAGGGCAAGCCGACCCCGTTCGGCACCCAGCTCAAGGCCAAGCAGAAGCTCAAGGGCTATTACGGCAATATTTCGGAAAAGCAGTTCCGCAAATATTACGCCGAGGCGATCCGGCTCAAGGGCGATTCCGGCAATAATCTGATCGGCCTGCTCGAGAGCCGGCTCGACACCGTCATCTATCGGGCCAAATTCGTGCCGACGGTTTTCGCCGCGCGCCAATTCGTCAACCATGGCCATGTCAAGGTCAATGGCCGGCGGGTTAATATCGCCTCCTATCTGGTCAAGGTCGGCGATGTGGTCGAGGTCAAGGAGGCGTCGCGCCAGCTCGCGCTCGTCCTCGAGGCGACCCAGCTCGCCGAGCGCGACGTGCCGGATTATTATGACGTCGATCACGCCAAGCTGAACGCCAAGCTCATCCGGGTTCCGCTGCCGACGGAAGTGCCCTATCCGGTGATCATGGAGCCCAATCTCGTGATCGAGTTCTACTCGCGCTAATCGCGCCAGGCCCGCGAGACCGGACGTCGGCGTCGCGGGCCGCCAATGTTTCAAGAAGGCCAGACGCGATCGGCCTATTGCGCCGCCTCGGCGTCGCCGGTGAGCGCCAGCCATTCCTCCTCGGCGGCGACGAGCGCCTTTTCCAGGTCGCCGCGCTGCGCGGCAAGCTGCGCCGCCTTCGCCGGATCTTTGGCAAAGACCGCTGGATTGGCCAGCGCCTTGTCGATGCGCTCCATGAGATCCTGGAACTTGCGCATTTTTTCTTCGATCGCCCAGATGCGCTTTTTCAGCGGCGCGGAGTCTTTCCGCGCTGGCGGGGCGTCGCGGCGTTCTGGCGTGGACCGCGCGTCGCCGCGATCCTTTTTCGCTTGCCTGCCGCCGCCCGCGCCGGCGCGATCGAGGACATGGCGCTTGTAATCGTCCATGTCCCCCTCGAACGCCTTGACCGTGCCGCCATCGACGAGCCAGAGCCGGTCGGCGCAGGCGTCGAGAAGATGCCGGTCATGCGAGACCAGGATGATCGCGCCTTCGTAATCATTGATCGCCTCGATCAAGGCGGCGCGGCTGTCGATGTCGAGATGGTTGGTCGGCTCGTCGAGAATGAGCAGATGCGGTCCATGGAAGGTCGCGAGCCCCATGAGGAGCCTCGCCTTCTCGCCGCCGGAGAGTTGCGCGACCTTGGTGTCGGCCTTCACGTTCGGAAAGCCGAATTGCGCGCATTTGCCCCGGATCTTCGCCTCGGTCGCCTCGCGCATGAGCTCGGCGACGCATTGGAAGGGCGTCGCCGTTTCGTCGAGATCATCGACCTGATGCTGGGCGAAAAATCCGACCTGCAGCTTGGACGAGCGCCGAACGGTTCCGCCTTGCGCTTCGAGCCGCCCCGCGACGAGCTTCGCGAAAGTCGATTTGCCATTGCCGTTCGAGCCCAGAAGGCCGATCCGGTCGTCGTCCGAGATATTGAGCGAGAGCCGCTTCAAGACCGGCTCGCCGCCATAGCCGACGCTGGCGTCGTCCATCGCGACGATGGGCGGGCTCAGCGGCTTTTGCGGCGAGGGCAGATGGAAGGGCAGGATATGGCCATCGACGATCGCTGAAATCGGCTCCATCTTGGCCAGCATTTTCAGGCGCGACTGGGCCTGCGCCGCCTTGGTCGCCTTGGCGCGGAACCGATCGACGAAGGATTGCAGGTGCTTGCGCTGATCGTCCTGCTTTTTCTTGTGTTTCAGCAGGATCGCCTGCTGCTCGCGCCTTTGCCGCTCGAAGCTCGAATAATTGCCGCGCCAGAGGGTGAGCTTGGCCTGATCGAGATGGAGGATGTGGTCGGACACGGCGTCGAGCAGGTCGCGGTCATGGCTGATGACCAGGATTGTCGCCGGATAGCGCTGCAGATAGTCGATGAGCCAGAGCGTGCCTTCGAGATCGAGGTAATTGGTCGGCTCGTCGAGCAGGAGAAGATCGGGATTCGAGAACAAGACCGCGGCGAGCGCGACGCGCATCCGCCAGCCGCCGGAAAATTCGCTGAGCGAGCGGTTTTGCGCCGCCTCGTCGAAGCCAAGGCCGGACAGATATGCTCGCCGCGCGGGCCGGGGCCGCATGGGCGTCGATATCGACCAGGCGCAAATGGATGTCGGCGATGCGGGCGGGGTCGGTCGCGGTCTCCGCCTCTTCCATCAGGCGCGCGCGCTCGAGATCGGCGGCGAGAACGAAATCGATCAAGGTTCCGGGACCGCCGGGCGCCTCCTGCTCGACGCGGCCAAGGCGCATCTGGCGCGGATAGGAGATCGAGCCGGACTCGGGCGCGAGCTCGCCCGAAATCATGCGAAACAGCGTCGTCTTGCCGGCGCCGTTGCGGCCGACGAAGCCGACCCGCGCGTGATCGGGAAGCGCGGCGGTCGCCTTGTCGAAAAGAACCCGCGGCCCCAGCCGCAGCATGATGTCGTTGATATGGAGCATGCGAGCTTGTCGCTTGGCTTGCGTTGCATTGCAAGAGAAAGCGATCTTGCCTCTATGGCTTTATTGAAATTGGTTGAAGTGGTTCGCCCGTGAAGGCGGCCTGGGATTACGCGAAGGTGGGGATCGCCTCGCGTGCTTGAGCGCGGTCGCGGAATAGCTTAAGCGCTTTCCGAGCGGGGCTGCGCAGCAGACGGCGCGGCGACAAAACGCGAGCTATTGATCCACTTTCGCGCCTGCGACCAACCGCCGCCCGGCAAAACATGCGCGGCGGCTCTTGCCCGGCGGCGCAACAGCCGTTAGAATAATTCTAACCGATGCGCCATTGGCTTTCGCCCATCTGGGGCCTCGGTTTCATGGCGGTTTTTTCATTTTGAAGGGAGTGTGAATATGGCAGCGCTAGGCAGCAGCAAAACCGTGGACAATTTGAAGGCGGCTTTCGCCGGCGAGTCGCAGGCGAACCGTCGCTATCTCTATTTCGCACAAAAGGCCGATGTCGAAGGCTATAATGACGTGGCCGCCGTCTTCCGCTCCACCGCCGAGGGCGAAACTGGCCATGCGCATGGCCATCTCGAATTCCTTGAGGCGGTCGGCGATCCGGCCACCGGCCTGCCGATTGGCGAAACCTCGAAGAACCTCACCGCCGCCGTCGCCGGCGAAACGCATGAATACACCGACATGTATCCTGGCTTCGCCCGCACCGCGCGCGAGGAAGGCTTCGGCGAGATCGCCGATTGGTTCGAGACGCTCGCCAAGGCAGAGCGGTCGCATGCCGGCCGGTTCCAGAAGGCTCTCGACGAACTGCCGAAGTAAGCCCGAGGGATGTGCGGTCCGGCTCGTTCGCGAGCCGGGCTGCTTTCCGGTGAATTGGGCGCCGTCCCCTGACGCCCATCTGCGGCATTTGCGCGCTTTGGCGCGTCGATCCATGAAATCAAGCGAGCCCGTCGAAATTTTGATCCAAACGGATGCGAGCCATCCGTCTGGCTTTATCCATTGGCGAAAAGAGGCGACATGAGCGAAGGCGGTCTGGGCGCTCCCACAAGACACCCGTTGGATTGGACCAATCCGGATTTTTATGACGAGGCGAAGCTCGACGCCGAGCTGCGGCGCGTGTTCGATATTTGCCACGGCTGCCGCCGCTGCTTCAATTTATGCGATTCCTTCCCGCGTCTTTTCGATCTTGTCGACGCCGCCCCAAATGGCGAGTTGGACACGGTCGAAAGCAAGGATTTCAAGCCGGTCGTCGACGCCTGCACGCTCTGCGACATGTGCTTCATGACCAAATGTCCCTATGTCCCGCCGCATGAATTCAATCTCGACTTTCCGCATCTGATGCTGCGCTACCGCGCCGTCGAGGCGAAGAAGGGCGAGGTCGATCTGGCCGATCGCGAGCTGGCGAAAACCGATCGCAACGGCAAGCTCGCCGCCTATATTGCGCCGCTCGCCAATTTCGCGACGAATAGCGCCAACAAGACCGCGCGCGGTCTGGTCGAGAAATATGTCGGCCTCGACAAGGAGGCCTGGCTGCCGAAATATGCGTCAAAGACCTTCGAGGAGCGGGCCAAGGATCAGCCGATCGATGTCAATCGCGACGCTCCCGCGGCTGGCCGCAAGGCCGTGATCTATGCGACCTGTTTCGCCAATTACAACGAGCCCGACATTGGCTTGGCCGCGCGCGCGGTTCTGGCCAAGAATGGCGTGGAGACCGAGGTCCTGCATCCGCATTGTTGCGGCATGCCGCTTTTGGAGCAGGGCAATATCGCGGAAGTCGCGGAAAGCGCGCGGATCGTCGCCGCCGCCCTGCGGCCCTGGATCAGAAAGGGCTATGACATTATCGCGCTGGTGCCGTCCTGCGCCTTGATGCTCAAATTTGAATGGCCGCTGATCCTGCCCGACGACGCCTGCGTCAAGCTCCTGGCCAAGGCGACCTTCGATCTCAGCGAATATGTCGTCGGCATTGCGCGCAAGGAGGGTTTGGCGCCGGGCCTCGCGCCGGTCGCCACCGGCGGCGTCTCCCTGCATATCTCCTGTCATTCGCGGGCGCAGAACATGGGCCAGAAGGCGCGCGATCTGTTGAAGCTCATCCCCGAGGCCAATCTGCAGGTGATCGAGCGCTGCTCCGGCCACGGGGGCTCCTGGGGCTATAAGACCGGGAATTTCGAGACGGCGCTGAAGGTCGGCGCGCCGGTGGCGCGGCAAGCGGCGGAAGGCGGCAAGGCCATCGTGACGTCGGAATGCCCGCTCGCCGGCCTGCATATCGCCCAAGGCGTGGATAGGCTCGATGACGGCAAGGAGAAGCCCCAGCTCTACAGCCATCCCATTCAGCTTTTGGCGAAGGCCTATGGCTTTGGCGCATGATCTCAGGGACCTAATTTAGATCTATTTCGCCGCGACCTCTCGGCTGCGGCGTTCAGCATAGGCTTTGGAGCGGAACATGGCGCAAAAGCACAGCCTCACGACGGCCGACATCCTGCCCCTCCCCGAATATGGAAAGATCCGCGCGGAAAGCCGCAGCAATATCTCCGCGCGCAAGCAGAAACGCCGCGTCGAGGTCGGGCCCTACATCACCTTTTACTTTGAGAACTACGATACGATGTGGATGCAGGTCCACGAGATGCTTTATATAGAGAAGGGCGGCCCGGAGCAGGCGGCCGATGAGATCGCCGCCTATAATCCGCTGATCCCCAAGGGCCATGAACTCGTCGCAACTTTCATGATCGAGATCGACGAGCCGGACCGGCGCAAGCGCGTTCTCGCCGGCCTCGGCGGCATTGAGGACGCCGCCTTCCTCTCTATCGGCGGCGCGCGCGTCATCGGCGTCGCCGAGGCGGATCAGGAGCGCACGCGGGCGGACGGCAAGGCCTCCTCGGTGCAATTCGTCCATTTTCCCTTCACGCCGGCGCAGATCGCGGCCTTCCGCGCGCCGGGGGCCGAGGCGACGCTCGGCTTTTCGCATCCGGCCTATGGCCATATGGCGGTCGTGCCGGAGGCGGTTCGGGCGGAGCTCGCCGCGGATTTCGATTGACGCCGCAAGGATGCTGCAAAGGCGGAGGCGCCGATTTATGACGTGGCCGGTTTCCTGAGGAAATATCGGCCTCTGCACAAATTCAGCAGGGGCGTCTCCAAAACCAGGTAGCAAACATATCCGCCAATCAATGTGCCGATCACCGAGATCAAGACAAGCAAGTCAAACGGCACGCGCGGAACGAATTTGGGGAGAAAATTGACCAGCGCGGAGATGGTGAAGATCTGCACGAGGTAGATCGAGTAGGAGGCGTCTCCGAGCTTGGCGGGCAAGCTTGTGAACCCGGGCGCATTCGGCAAGGCGCGGCTGAGATAGGCGGCGGCGAGGACCGCGACTGTCGCCGGGGCGCCGGCGATGACCGCCCGGTTGGCGGGATCGCGAATGAGAAGAACGCCGAAAGTCAAACCAACCGCGGCGATCGTGAGCTTCGGCGCCCCGCCCGTATAAAAGAGCATGGCCGCGAACATGCCGAGCACGAATTCAAAAATTTGCGGATTGGTCAAAAAATACAGCGTCGAATTATTTGGCGCCACGCCGAATATAAGTCCGACGCAGATTCCCAGACACAAGAGGCCGGCGACAAGCTCCCAAGCATGGTCCTTCATGGCCAGGAGGGCGAATGTGACGGCCAAATAGAAGAACATCTCATATTCCAGCGACCATCCAACATAAATGACCGGCATTTTGCCCGACATGAAGGATACATAGCCCAAGGATTGCAGGAGATAGGGAATTGTGTAGCCGCCGGTGTTTTTGAAAACTTGCGGCGCCGTCAACGCCAAACTGAATAGACCGAGCGTCAGAACCCAGTAAAGCGGCGCGATCCGCTCCACGCGGCGGCGCAAGAAATGCGACCAGTGCGGATTTGACCGATAAGTTGAATAAAAAATAATAAACCCAGATATTACGAAAAATATATCGACCCCGTAATCGCCATGGTGGAATAGCCCAAATATCTGCGATTCGCCGGTAGGGAAAACCTTCTCGGTTTGCCCAAGCGAATGAAAAACCACGACTGAAGTCGCCGCGATGAACCGCAAGATCTGAAGGTAAATAAGCTGCATGCGTCGCTCCCAACCGAAGCGGCGCTTCGGCAAGACATGTGCAAAACAAGACATGTGCAAAAGTTGATACAAATTTAAATTTTGCGCCGAACTCTATCGGCGCTGAATGACATTACGATGGGATGCCTTGCCTGTACATGATTTGCCGGCTCATCGGCCGCGGGCCGCCGCGCTCTGCGCCGGGAGATTTGGCGCGGCGCTAAGCAAGCTTGCCGCGCGCGGCGGCGACAGATATACAGGCGCCGCCCAAGCTTATTTCAACGCGAGAAAATAATCCGCTAATGGCCATCGAACGCACCTTCTCCATTCTGAAGCCCGACGCGACACGGCGTAATCTGACTGGGGCGATCAACGCCCTGATCGAAAAGGCGGGCTTGCGCATTATCGCGCAAAAGCGGGTCCAGTTCACCCGCGCGCAGGCCGAGACTTTCTATGCGGTGCACAAAGCGCGCCCCTTCTTCGGCGAACTCGTCGAGACGATGACCTCCGGCCCGGTCGTCGTCCAGGTGCTCGAAGGCGAGGACGCGATCAAGAAATATCGCGATGTCTTGGGCGCGACAGATCCGGCCAAGGCCGAGCCCGGCACGATCCGCAAGGAATTCGCGGTCTCTCTCGGCGAGAATTCGGCGCATGGCTCGGACGCGCCCGAGACCGCCGCGGTCGAGATCGCGCAATGGTTTTCCGGCAATGAGATCGTCGGCTAATCACGCTTAAGGGAAGGGCTTGCGGCGCGCGCGCGGGCGCTCCATCATCCGCCCCATGAACGCCGCGCCGCATGTCCAACGCCAGCCGTCCACCTGCCCGCATGACTGCCCATCCGTCTGCGCCCTCGATGTCGAGGTCATCGACGGGCGGAGCATTGGGCGGCTTCACGGCTCCAAGGCGCAGACCTATACGGCCGGCGTCATCTGCGCCAAGGTCGCCCGCTACGCCGAGCGCATCCATCATCCCGACCGCCTGCTCCATCCGCTGAAACGCACCGGCCCGAAAGGGTCCGGATCGTTCACCCGCGTCTCCTGGGATGAGGCGCTCGACCGGATCGCCGAAAGCTTCCTGAAAGCCGAAACCGCGTTCGGCGCGGAGAGCGTCTGGCCCTATTATTACGGCGGCACCATGGGCCGCGTCATGCGCGACGGAATCAAGCGCCTCACCCACGCCAAGCGCTATTCCCGCTTCTATGGCTCGATCTGCGTCAATATCGCCTGGTCCGGCTATATCGCCGGCGCGGGGCGCGTGTCCGGACCCGATCCGCGCGAGATGGCCAAGTCCGATTGCGTCGTGATCTGGGGCACGAACGCGGTCGTCACCCAGGTCAATGTCATGACCCACGCGATTCGCGCCCGCAAGGAGCGCGGCGCGAAGATCGTCGTCGTCGATATCTACCGCAACGCGACGATGGAGCAGGCCGATCTCGCCCTCTGCCTCAAGCCCGGAACCGATGGCGCGCTCGCCTGCGCCGTCATGCATGTGCTTTTCCGCGACGGGCTCGCCGATTGGGACTATCTCGAAAAATACACGGACGCGCCGCATGAGCTCGAGGCGCATCTGAAGACCCGCACGCCGGAATGGGCCGAAGCGATCACCGGCCTCTCCCGCCAGGAGATCGAGGCCTTCGCGCATCTCGTCGGAGCCAGGAAAAAGACCTTCTTCCGTCTCGGCTATGGCTTCTCGCGCCAGCGCAATGGCGCGGTCAACATGCACGCCGCCTCGTGCATCGCCGCCGTGACAGGCGCCTGGAGGGAGGAGGGCGGCGGCGCCTTCCACGACAATGGCGCGATCTTCCACATGCGCCAGCGCCTCATCGAAGGGCTCGACGTGCTCGACCCGAGCATCCGGGCGCTCGATCAGTCCCGCACAGGCGCCATTCTCTGCAACGAACCGGACGCGCTCGAAGGCGGCGGGCTGGTGAAGGCCATGTTCGTGCAAAACACCAATCCCATGTCCGTCGCGCCGGACCAGACCAAGGTGCGGCGGGGGTTTTCGCGCGAGGATCTTTTCGTGGCCGTGCATGAGCAATTCATGACCGAGACCGCCGCCATGGCCGATATCGTCCTGCCCGCGACCATGTTTCTGGAGCATGATGATTTCTATCTCGGCGGCGGGCATCAGCATATCGGGTTCGGCCCGAAGCTGATCGAGCCGCCGGGCGAATGCCGCAGCAATCACGAGGTCATTTGCGCCTTGGCGAATCGGCTCGGCGCCGAGCATCCGGGCTTTGCCATGAGCCCGCGCCAATTGATCGACGCGACCTTGCGTGAATCGGGCTGGGGCGGGCTCGCCGAGCTTGAGGAAAAGCGCTGGATCGACGTCCAGCCGGATTTCGATGCGGCCCATTTCCTCGACGGCTTCGCCTGGCCCGACAAGAAATTCCGCTTCAAGCCGGATTGGAGCCGCGTGCCTTTCGGCGGCGGCTCCCTGCGCGGCCCCTGGCGCGATATGCCGAGCCTGCCCGACCATTGGGAGGCGATCGAGAGCGCGAGCGAGGCCTATCCGTTCCGGCTCGCGACGAGCCCGGCGCGCAATTTCCTGAATTCGAGCTTCACGCAAACGCGCGCGTCACGGGCGGCGGAAGGCGCGCCGAAACTGTTGATCCATCCGCGCGACGCCGCGCGGCTCGGCGTGGAGGACGGGGACAAACTGGTTCTCGGCAACGCGCGGGGGCAGGTTCGCCTGCGCGCGGAGATATTCGATGGGCTGCAGGAGGGCGTGCTGATCTCGGAAGGGATCATGCCCAATGCGCTCTTCGAGGATGGCAAGGGGATCAACACGCTGACCGGCGCCGACGCGGTCGCGCCCTATGGCGGCGCGGCCTTCCATGATGTGCGTGTGTGGGCGCGGAAGGCGGGCGATTTGGTTGAGGAGGAGGATCGGGCCGAGGCGAGCGAGCTGGTGGGCGGCGACCCAGTTTGAGTTGGGTATTAGACGCTCGTTTACGCTCATGCGAGGCGAAGCGGCCCTTGCAAAACGCGAAAAAGCAAACCATTCTTCGGGCATGGCGAAGGTTTCCAAAAAGACGGGACAGGGCGGCAAATCCAGCAAGTCCGTCGCTGGCGTAAAGGTGCTCGGCACGACGAAGGATGGAGTTCGCATTCTGAAGCCAAGGGGTAAGCCGACCCATTTCACGCAGAAGGAACTCCACCGCGTGGTCGCCTTGGTGCGGACCGCCAAGAAAGCTTGATGAGCGAGCGGGACGTCTTCATCAACTGCCCGTTTTCGACAGACTATCAAGGGTATTTCGAGGCGATCGTCTATGCTGTCGTGCGATCCGGCTTCACGCCGCGTTGCGCGCGAGAGAATGATGACGGCGGAGAGGTGCGGATCGACAAGATCTGCCAAATCATCGCTGAGAGCCGCTACGGCATCCATGACATATCCAAGACCGAGCCTGATCCTGGGTCCGGCTTGCCGCGCTTCAACATGCCGCTGGAGCTCGGGCTCTTCCTTGGCGCCCGTAAATTCGGCGGCAGAAAGCACGCGCAGAAGAAAAGCATCATCCTCGATCGACAAATGCACCGCTATCAGAAGTTTATCTCCGATATCGCGGGTCAAGACATCCACTCCCATGACGGCGATGTCGATAAGCTGATCGAGCAGGTTGCAACCTGGCTCCGCGACGCAGCCCAGGATATAAACGTGCCTGGCGGCCGCGCGATCGCCGCCGAGTTCAGGCGGTTCCGCACCGACCTGCCGGTCATAGCCGCATCCAAGAGTTTGGAGCCGGATGAATTGACTTTCAAGGACCTGACCGCCATCGCCGCAGCTTGGATCTTGGCGGACGGCGGCGTCGCATGAGCTGCCAAGCTTACGCATCAGTGAAGTTCGAATCCATTTACGCCCGGCCGTAAGGTCAGGCGGCTAGCTCAATGTCCGATCTTCACCCATCCCCAAATTTCAAACCGAGGCGCACCCAGCCGCTCGGCGAGAGGCCTACACCGCGCTTTGCGCCGCCGCCGCCCCGGCGTTCGCCCCGAGCAGCAGGTCGAGAATGCCTTCCTCGAGCTTGGCGAGCTCGGCGGAGCCGCGCCGGCGCGGGCGGGGCAGGTCCACCGCGAGGTCGAGCGTGATCCGCCCCGCCTCGATCACCACCACCCGGTCGGCGAGGGTCAGGGCTTCGGCGACGTCATGGGTCACGAGAATGGCGGTGAATCCGTCGCGCAGCCAAATCTGCTCCAACAGGCGCGGCATCTCGATCCTGGTGAGGGCGTCGAGCGCGCCGAGCGGCTCGTCCAAGGCGAGCAGGCGCGGCCTTGGCGGCGATGAAGCCAGGACGCGTTTTTCGTTCGCCTTCCGGCCTGGGCGGCCAATCCTGGCTTTTATCTTGCTTGTCGTCGGCGGGGCCAAGGCGGCGCGCGCGCGCGAAGCTTGCCCTCGGCGCGGGCCCAGGATCAGGGCCGGGTCGAAGACCAGCGACAAGCCCTAGAGCGCGTTCCGATTGGATGGAACTCATCCAATCGACAAGAACTCGCTCGAGATCAATAAGTTGGAGCATGTTCTGATCGAAAAAGTCGGTCAACTTTTTCGGAACATGCTGTTAGGGAACACAGGAGAATTACAATGCCCGCAGTGCACAGCGCCGAAGAGAGCGCGCGCTATATTTTGACGATCTTCAGACGCCATAGGCGCCTGACCGGCGGAACCGAGCTGATGAACAACTTTACGTTGCCTTTCGCCCAGGATGGCTGGCAACTCACCGATCTCGCCGCCGGGCAGCAATATGCCGTCGAGCAAGGCTGGATCGAGGTGGGCAAAGACGACAAGTTTCTCAAGCTGACCGAGGCGGGCTTCGCTCAGGTGGCGGACGAAGCTGTATGAATTGACGCGTAGCTAGCCTGTCGTTCGGCTGCGTCGCGCTCATCGTCGCTAAGGAACCCGCAAGGGCGGCGGCGGGGTCGGCGGATCGCCGCAAAAGACGCGATTGCCTTGGACGCGGACGCTCTCGCCGGCGACGCGTTCGAGCGCCGCCGGATAGATGATATGTTCCTGCGCGAGGACGCGGGCGGCGAGCGTTTCTTCCGTGTCGGAATCGAGCACGGGCACCGCCGCCTGCGCGATGATCGGGCCCTCATCCATGGCCGGGACGACGAAATGCACCGTGCAGCCATGAATCTTCACGCCGTCGGCCAAGACGCGCGCATGGGTGTCGAGGCCGCGATAGGCCGGCAGAAGGGCGGGGTGGACGTTCAGGAGGCGGCCGCGCCAATGGCCGACGAACCAGGGCGTCAGCATGCGCAGGAAGCCGGCGAGGCAGATATATTCGATCCGGTGCAGATCGAGCAGGATCTGCATGGAGCGCTCGAACTCCTCGCGTCCGGCGTAGATCTTGTGATCGACGGCCGCAGTCGCCACCCCATTTTCCTTGGCGAAAGCCAAGCCCGGCGCGTCCGGTCGGTTTGACAGAACAAGCGCGATTTCCGCCGGAAAGGACGGCCGCCGCGCCGTTTCGATCAAGGCCCGCATGTTGGAGCCGCGCCCCGAGATCAAGATCGCCGTGCGTTTGCGCCGAACCGTCACAGGCCGAGCCGCCCCAAGACCGTCACGCGAGCGGAGCCGCCGGCTTCGACGACCTCCCCGAGCGCGACCGGGTCTTCGCCCAGGTCGCGCAAGACGCCGAAAAGATCGCTGGCCGCCGCGGCGCTCGCGATAAGAACCATGCCGATTCCGCAATTGAACGTGCGCAGCATGTCGGCCTCGCCGACGCCGCCGGCGTGAGCGAGCCACGCGAAGACGGCGGGAACCGGGATCGCCGCGAGATCAAGCCGCGCGCCGAGCCCCTCCGGCAGTACGCGCGGCAGATTATCGGGAAAACCGCCCCCGGTGATATGGGCCAGGGCCTTGACGCCATCGCTCGCCGCGATCGCCCGCAGGGCCGGCGTGACATAAATGCGGGTCGGCGTCAGCAGCGCTTCGCCGAGGCTCCGCGCGGCGTCGAAGGGCGCGGGGTCGCGCCAGCCGAGGCCGGACTGGGCGACGATCTTGCGCACAAGCGAAAAGCCGTTTGAATGTAGACCTGAAGACCTCAGGCCGATGAGATTGTCGCCCGCCGCGACGCCGGACTTGGGCAGGAGCCCGCCGCGTTCGACCGCGCCGACCGCAAAGCCCGCGAGATCATAATCCGTCCCGCCATAGAGGCCCGGCATTTCGGCGGTCTCGCCGCCGATCAGAGCCGCGCCGGCCTCGACGCAGCCTTTGGCTATCCCGGCGATGACGTCCGCGGCGGTTTGAGGGTCGAGCTTGCCGGCGGCGTAATAGTCGAGAAAGAAAAGCGGCTCGGCGCCTTGCACGACGAGATCATTGACGCACATCGCGACGAGATCGATGCCGATCGTGTCGTGAACGCCGGCCTCGATCGCGATCTTGACCTTGGTGCCGACCCCGTCATTGGCGGCGACTAGGATCGGATCGCGGAAGCCGGCGGCCTTGAGATCGAACAGCCCGCCAAATCCGCCGATTTCGGCGTCGGCCCCACGCCGCCGCGTCGCCCGCACCAGCGGCTTGATCTGCTCCACCAAGGCGTTTCCTGCGTCGATATCGACGCCGGCGTCGGCATAGGTGAGGCCATTCTTTTTTGTCATGAAGGTCCGGGCCCAAGAAGGCGCCACGGCTAGCGCGTCCGGCGCGGCAAAGCAAGGTCGCGCTCAGCCGCGTTCAAGGCTCAAGAGGTCGGGGCCTCCAAGCGTCGGGGGCGGAACGGAGCGTGGCGGACTCCCCGCCGGTCAACCGTTTCATGCCTAGGGGTCGCCTGTGGCTGGGATCTCGCTTAGGCGGGACTAAAATAATTTGTCTCAAGCTCGGTGAAATGGACAAAATGTCGGAACGCGCCGGGTCTTCGTCGGCGGATACGGATTGGCGCAACCGAGGACCGGATTGACGTGCTCAAATTCAAGATCAGCGGGACGGTCCGGCCCGGTTGGGGATCCGCGCGGTCAAGCGCCAGCGCGTGGGTGCAACGGCTGAATGCGCGCCCGAAAATGATTTAAGCGCCGATGTCCGACACAGGGCGATCTCTTCTCCGGGAACTCTTCACGCGCCATAGGCAGGATTTGCTTCGGCTCCTGACCCGCAGGGTCGGCGTGAAGGACGCGCCGGATTTATTGCAGGAGACTTATCTTCGCGTTCTCCGGCACGTGGAAAGCGAGGCGATCCTGGAGCCCTATGCTTTTCTCCAGACGACCGCGATAAATCTCGCAAGAGATCATAAACGTCGCCGCGACGCCGAGCACCGATATCTTGAATTCGGCGATCCGCCCGAGGACGCGACCGAATCCTATCCGCTCGCGGACGATCAAATCGACGCCCGGCAAAGGCTCCGCCTCCTGCATGAGGCCATCGAGCGCCTTCCGCCGCGATGCCGTCAGGTTTTCATGATGCGCCGCTTCGACGATCTGCCGCAGCGCGAAATCGCCAGACGGCTGGGCATTTCCCGAAATATGGTCCAGCAGCATTTGCGCCTCGCCCTCAAGCGCTGCCAGGAGGCGCTGGACTGACTTTTTTTTCCGCGGCGCATACCATTTCTCCGACCTCGCGCGTCATATTTCATAGAGGCCTGCTTATGGGCTTTCCCGAAGGCTTTCGTCCAAAGCCAAATTTCTCGATCGTCTGGCAGGCGCCTCGATGTCCTCTGATCAACTTCCGCCCCCAAGCGAAGACCGTCGCGCCGCCGCCATAGGCTGGTGGACGCGCCTGGACGAGGGTCGGCTTTCGCGCGCTGAACGGGCGGCCTTCAAAGCCTGGCTCGGCGAGGACGAGGCGAATCAAGCGGCCTTCGCGGAAACCTGCGCCCTTTGGGGAGATTTGGCTAACCTGCCGCGCCCGGTTCCCGCGAGGGGTGGCGCTGGCGCGCAGCGCGCGCCATGGCGAATTTGGCGATTTGCAATTCCGGCTCTTGCGGTCGCGGCGCTGGCGGCGTTCCTCGCCTTTGACGATCTTGCGACTTTCTGGCGCGCGGATATCTCGACTGGAACCGCCGAAGTCAAGACCGTGACTTTGGCGGATGGCTCGCGGGCGCAGCTCAACGCGGACACCGCGATCGCCATGGCCTTTACGGCAGGCCAAAGGCGCCTCACTCTCCTCAAGGGCCAGGCTTGGTTCGAGGTCGCGCCGGATCGCGCCCGTCCCTTCACGGTGGAGGCCGGCGGCGGAACGGTCACGGCGCTTGGGACCAGTTTCGACGTCGCGACGGACGAAGCCAGGACCGAGGTCACGGTGACCGATCATCGCGTCACGGTCGGCGCGGCGGGTGAGGAGGAGGAGATCAAGGCGGGCGAACAGGCCGCCTATGGTCCGAGCCTCGCCTTGCGGCCGCCCCATCCGGTCGACGCCGACAGCGCCACCGCCTGGCGGCGGGGAGCCCTGATCTTCCAGGACCAGCCGCTCGGCGAGGTCGTTGCGATCCTCGATCATTATCATCATGGCTTCTGCTGGATCATCGATCCGTCGATCCGCAAACGCCTCGTGACCGGCATTTTCCATACGGCCGATCCGCTTGGGGCCATTGACGCCATTCGATTGGCGCTTGGCCTGCATGCGACCTATCTCGGCTCTTACCTGATCTTACTGCGTGGATAGAGGGGCCGACCGCGGCTGATCTGTTGCGCAAATGCAACATGGCGTAACCCTTTGCCTCCCCGACCTCATCATTCCCGCGCGAGCCCCGTCTAACCAATTAGCGGGGGCGCTTTCGCCCGCCTTGATGATCCGAGGGGGAAACGGGAATGTCGAAGAAGAACAGCGGCGCGACCAGCCATGGCGGGCGGGACGCGAAAGCCGCGATGGCGCTGGCCTTGCTCGCGGCCGGCTGGGGCGCCGGCGCCTTGGCGCTCGATTCGTCGCCGGCGCAGGCCAATGCGGCGCAGAGCTATGAGATCCCGCCGGGCCCGGTCGCGGCGGCGCTGAACCGCCTCGCCGACAAGAGCGGCGCGGTGATGGTCTATGATGCGCATCTTGCCTGGAACAAGGTGACGCAGGGTTTCAGCGGGCGGTACACGCTCGACGACGCGCTGGACAAGCTCCTCGCCGGCACCGGGCTCGCCTATCGGCTCGCGCCCGGCGGCAAGGCTGTCGCGATCATGCTGGCGCAAAATGATGCGGCGACGCAGTCGGACGCCGGGGCTGTCGCGCTGCCGGCGATCGACGTCGCGGGGTCTGGCGGGGCAGGAAGCGGCGAAGGCTCTGGCGGCGCGGGGTGCGGCCAATATGGCGGCGCGCCCTGCAGCGGCTTCGGCGGCGCCGGGCTGGCGCAAGATCCATTCAACACAACTTACGTCTTGCCCGAAGCCAGCATCGGCACCAAGACCGATACGCCGATCATGGACACGCCGCTGAATGTGCAGGTGATCACCCAGCAGGTGCTGCGCGATCAGCAGGTCATCACCCTCGACCAGGCGTTGCAGAACGTCAGCGGCGTGACGGTCGCGAATGGCGCGATATCCAATGGCAACCCTTATGATTCCATCGTCTTGCGCGGCTTTCCGACCAGCAATATCTTCCGCAACGGATTCCGGCAGGACGGTTACGTCGCCTCCACCGTCTCCGCCCAGCAACTCGCCAATGTGGCGAGCATCGAGGTTCTCAAGGGCCCGGCGGCCATACTCTACGGGCTCTCGGAGCCCGGCGGCATCGTCAATATCGTCACCAAGGAGCCGCTGAACACGCCCTATTACGCGGCGAGTCAGCAGATCGGCTCCTTCGCCAATTACCGCACCACGCTCGACGCCACCGGCCCGCTCACCGAGGACAAGGCGGTGCTGTACCGGATGGACATGTCCTATCAGAACAATGGCGCGCCCTACGGCTCGCCCGTCGATCTGACCCATTCGCAGGATGTCTTTGTCGCGCCCGTGGTCAAATGGAATGTCGATGCGGCGACCTCGGTCAAGCTCGAAGCCCAATATGACAACTCCTGGTTTTATAATTACTTTCCGGACAACCCTGTCTACAATGGGGTTTTCGTGACCATTCCGCGCGGCACCAATTATCAGGAATCAACTCCTCTCGATCGGAAATCGCTTTTTACCGCGCTCACCTGGTCGCATCAATTCGACAATGACTGGTCGATCAAGCAGCAAATCGCCTATAGCCGGTGGGATCTGGGTGTAGTCCAAGAAAATGGGGCTGGCTACATTGATACGACGTCGGCATCCGTCCCGGTCTATGACCGCGGTTATGGCCTCAATTCCTACAGCCAAACGACCTATTCGACCAATGTCGACATCACCGGGCATATCGACACTTTTGGCGCCAAGCACACCTTGCTGCTGGGCGGCGATTTCTACAAATTCAACACGTACAGTCAATATTTCGCCAGCACCGGAACTTCCTACATCGACGTCTGGAATCCGGTCCATCCCGGCACAACTCCCCCTTTCTTCAACCTCTTGCAACCTGGGTATGAATTCACCAATCCGCAAGACACCGCCGGCCTTTATCTGCAGGACCAGGTCAAGCTGCCATATAATTTCTTCCTGTTGGCTGGGGCGCGATACCAATATATCCGCGAGAACGGCGGCCTAACCGGCAGCCCGACCTTCGCCGCCAACCCGACGGTCAATCATGCGAATGAGGAACAGGCCGTGACGCCCCGCTTCGGCCTGTTGTGGCGGCCGGAGCAATGGGTGAGCTTCTACGCCAATTACACCGAAGGTTTCGGCGCCAACAGCGGCACGATCTACCCCAACATCCCCGTTCCGCCGACCAGCGCCCGGGAAGGGGAGGCCGGCGTCAAGTTCGATCTTCTGGACGGGAAGCTGCGAATCACCGCCGATTATTACAATCTGACCAAAACAAACATCGCCACGACCGATCCTAGCCATTTGCCCTTGGGCGCCTACAGCGTCGTGACCGGCGCGGCGCGCAGCAAAGGCCCGGAGCTCGATATTCAGGGCACGCTTCTGCCGGGCTGGAGCGTCATCCTCGCCTACGCCAATCAGGATGTCCGCGTCACCCAGCAAAATCCCGGCGGTTACCCTGTCGCGTTGGAGGGCCAGCGTTTTCCGGGCATTCCGCAAAATCTGGGAAGCTTCTGGACAACTTACGAATTCCAGCCGGACTCCGCCCTCAAAGGCTGGAAGATCGGCGGCGGCGTCGTCTACCATGGCCCGCAGCCGATCTATGATAATTCGTTTTCCGGACAGTCCTATCTGCTGCCCATGCTTCCGGGCTACGCCATCGTGAATTTAATGACCGCCTATAGTTTCAAGCTCGCCGGAACGGATATGACCGCGCAGGTCAATGTCACCAACCTCCTGAACCATACCTATTACACGGACGCCGCCATGGGGGCCTATGGCATTCCCCCGCTGCCAGCGTCCGGGCTGCAGGCGGGCTATCGCACCTATGGCGCGCCGCTCACCATCATGGGCTCGCTCAGCGCGCAGTTCGCCGGCTCTCCCATCCTCGCCAACGCCAACGCCGCCGCGCCGGCGCCCGCCTTCACCTGGACCGGCGTCTATCTTGGCGGCCAGATCGGCTACGGCTGGGGCGACAACAATGGCAATGTCTCCTATGCGACTCCCGGCGGCCTTTCCGGCGTCAATCCCCTGAACGGCGATGCGTCGGGCGTGATCGGCGGCGCCCATGCCGGCTACGACCTGCAGTTGAGCAACTGGGTGGTTGGCCTTGAGGGCTCGGTCGACGGCACTACTGTGCAAAAGACCACGACAATCGGTTTTGTCGACGCCGCCGTCAACCTCGGTGGATATTTTCCCTACAGCGGCAGCGTGTCGTCCCGCGTGCAGTCCCCCATTCAAGGATCAATTCGCGGCCGCGTGGGCTATGCCTTCGACCGCCTGTTGATTTACGGGACCGGCGGCGCCGCTTTCGGCGGCTTCGCCACCGGCCTCATCCTTGGAGCGGTCGATCTCACCGGGTCTTACTACGCAATCGGCGGCCACCCGGGGACCCGCGTCGGTTGGACTGCCGGCGGCGGACTCGAATATGCGATCGACAACAATTGGTCGGTGCGGAGCGAATACCGATATTCGGATTTCGGCCATTTTGCGGATTTGCCTGTCTCGCCAGTCGCCGGCCTAGGCTACTCCGCCAACCGTCAACTGGCGCAAAACCAGGTGCAGGTTGGGTTCAGCTACAAATTCGACGGATTCGCGCCGGAGCCCGTCATCGCCAAATATTGACGGCGCGCGGGCGTCTCCCAGCGGGGACAATCGTGCGAATGACCTCTCAATTGACCTTGACGGGTTCGGATCGCCGCAAGCACGCAAATAAGGTTTAGAACCATGATTCGCAAATTCTTCGTGTGGCTGCATCGCTGGACCGGGTTGGCGCTGGCGGGGTTCCTCATCCTTGAGGGTCTCACCGGTAGCCTGCTCGCTTTCAACACGGATCTGACGCGATTCTTCAACCCGCGACTTTTCGCTGCGCCGCCAAGCCCGGACGCGCCGCGCCTCGACCTCGCCGCGCTCGCCGAACGCGCCGAGGCGCTGGCGCCGCAGGCGCGGGTCGCCTATTTTTTCTACAATGCGCCCGATCAGGTGGAGATATTGTGCGTCCCGCGCAACGACCCGGCGACCGGCAAACCTTTTGACATCGGGTTCGCCTATCTCGTTCTCGATCCATGGACCGGAAAAGAGCTCGGTCGGCTTGACGCAGGCCAATATTCGCATGGTGTCCTCCCCAATGTGATGCCATTCGTCTATGACTTGCATCGAAGCCTTGCGTTGGCGGCGTCCGGCGGCGCATGGGTGCTGGGCGTTGTAGCGCTGGTCTGGACGCTCGACTGCTTCAATGGGTTCTATCTGACCTTGCCCCTTGCGCTTGGCCGCTTCTGGCGGCGATGGAAGCCGTCATGGCTCGTCAAGCAAAGCGCCGGCTTCTTCCGCCTCAATTTCGATCTACACCGGGCGAGCGGGTTGTGGCTCTGGCCGATGCTACTTATCTTCGGCTGGTCGAGCGTGATGTTTAATCTGAACCCGGTCTATGAATGGGTGACCAATGCGGTCTTCGACAATCCTTCGGAACTAGACGCCATCGTGCCGCATCCCAACGAGACGCCGCGGCTCGGCTGGCGCGCGGCGCAAGCGATCGGCGACCGGCTGATGGAAGAGCAGGCGGGGCTCCATGGTTTCGCCGTCGGGCGCCCTTCAGGCATCGGGTATGAACAGACCTATGGGGTCTATATGTACGCGGTCCAGGGCAGTCGCGACATCAGGGAGCGCGGCTGGAACACCAGCCTATGGCTCGACGGCGACACCGGCGAATTGAAACTCCTCGATCTGCCGACCGGCGCGCATAGCGGCGAGACAGTGTCGCGCTGGCTCTATGCGCTGCATTTCGCCGATGTGCGCGGTTTGCTGGCCTACCGCATTTTTGTGTGCGCGCTCGGCCTCGTGATCGTCATGTTGTCCGTCACCGGCGTCTACATCTGGTGGAAAAAGCGCCGCGCGCGGCAATTCTCCAGAGCGCATCGGGGCTTGCCAATTGTGCGAGAAGCGGCCCAGGCCTACGCCAAATCCAGCGGGGCTTGAGCGCGCCGCGCGCACCTAAAATAGCCCATCCTTGCCGAGCCCGGCAGTGTCCATCGCATGATGGACCTTGTTCTGGAAGCTTTCGTCCTCGCCTTTGGCGATGAGCGCGGCATTGGCCGCGATCGAGACGCATAAAGCCTCGACCCAGGGTTCTTCACTTTTGGCGAAATCGCTCAGGACGTAATTATGCACCAGCGCCTTGTCGCCGGGATGGCCGATCCCGATCCGCACGCGGCGATAGTCATTGCCGATATGCGCGGTCACGGACTTCAACCCATTATGGCCGGCGTTGCCGCCGCCCTTCTTGACCCTGACCTTGCCGGGGGCGAGATCGAGCTCGTCATGGAACACCACGACATCGCCAATCTCGATCTTGTAATAGCGCAGGGCGTCGCCGACCGCGCGGCCGGACTGGTTCATATAGGTTTCGGGCTTGAGCAGCAGCACGCGCTCGCCAGAGAGCGCGATCTCGCTGACGGCGCCTTGAAAGCGGGAGCGAAAGACCGGCGCCTTGGCGTCGCGGGCGATGGCGTCGATGGCCATGAAGCCGATGTTGTGGCGGTTGCCGGCATAGGCCTTGCCGAGATTGCCGAGGCCGACGAAAAGAAGCATGACGTCCGCTCAGCGACTGGCGCGAAGACGCGCGAAGCAAAGGCCCGCCTCCACGCAAGAAGCGGGCCTCCGCGATCTTATTTCTTGGCTTTTGGGGGGGCTTTGGCCGCAGCGGCTGCTGCGGGAGCCGCCGCCGCTTTGCCGGCCGGCGCCTTGCCGCCCTTCCCGGCGGGGGCGGCCGCCGCGGCCGCCGCGCCTGGCTCCTCCGCCACGACAAGCGGCGGCGCGATCGAGGCGATCGTGAAGTCGCGGTCGCGCTGGATCGGCTTGCAGCCCGCGGGCAGCGGGACGGCCGAAATATGCAGCGACTCATTGATCTCGAGCTGGCCTAAATCGGCGGTGATCGCGTCCGGAATTGCGTCGGCCGGAACCCGCATCGCGACCGAATGGAGCACGATATTTAGGACTCCGCCCTTTTTGATGCCGGGGCAGGTGTCCTGGTTGATGAAATGCACCGGCACTTCGACGCGCAGGCTCGCTCCCGGCTTGAGCCGCAGGAAATCGACGTGCAGCGGTTGATCCTTGACCGGATCGAGCTGGTAATCGCGCGGAATCACGCGTTGCTTCGTCCCGCCAAGATCCATTTCGAAGATCGTCGTCAGGAAATGCCCGGCGTAAATCAGCTTGTTTAATTCGCGATAATCCAGCGCGATCGGCTCGGCGGCGTCGCCGCCGCCATAGATCACGCCTGGAATACGGCCTTCACGGCGAACGCTTCGGGCGGCCCCCTTGCCTGTCCCGTCGCGCACCGTGGCC
Organism: uncultured Alphaproteobacteria bacterium; assembly: GCA_963829515.1. Classification (GTDB taxonomy): domain Bacteria; phylum Pseudomonadota; class Alphaproteobacteria; order Rhizobiales; family Beijerinckiaceae; genus Methylocapsa. The sequence continues at coordinate 73,373 of CAWHIP010000021.1, read as the reverse complement.
GTGAGAGTTTTCGTCTCGGCCATGTCGGCGCCTCATGTAAGTTTTTCGAAAAAAGGTTGCGCGCCCGCGCCTCCAGGGGTGTCGGAAGGGACGCAACCGTGCTTATAACGACGCCAACGCCATGGCGCAACGGGGCGCTCCCGCGTCGGTGGGGCGGGCGGCCTCTCCAGCCGGCGCGCGGGCCCTGGCGTCGTCCCTGCGGCGCGATCGACGCGCGGATTGACTTCGAGGCGGAATGTTCAATCGGGATGCCCTTCGCCCCGAGCGCGCCAGCTCAAAATATAGCCTCGTCCTCGAGATTCCTTCGCGCCTGCGCGCGCTCGTCCGGCGCGGCGAACTCGGCCTCATTGGCCTCGGCCTCCTTTCCGGCGCGATCGCGGGTCTGTTCGTCGCCGGCATTTTCAACGGCTCCGCCGCCTTGCACTACCTGTGCTTCGGGCATCGGCAACTCAGCAATTTGATCACGCTCGAACAGCCGGCGCAAGCGCTGGCGCCGGTCGCCGGCGGCCTGCTTCTTGGCGTTTCTGGCCTCTTCATCCACAAATGGCGGCCCCGCCGGCCGGTCGATCCGATCGAGGCCAACGCCCTCCACGGCGGCAAGATGTCGATCCGCGACAGCCTCGTGATCACCGCGCAGACGGTGGCGTCGAACGGCTTTGGCGCATCGGTCGGATTGGAGGCGGCCTATACGCAGATGGGCTCGGGGTTCGCGTCCTGGCTCGGCGGGCTCTTCCGGCTGCGCCGCGCCGACATGCGGATGCTCGTCGGCTGCGGCTCGGCCGGCGCGATCGCGGCCGCGTTCGGGGCACCGCTCACCGGCGCCTTCTATGCTTTCGAGCTCATTCTCGGAACCTATACGCCAATTGCTCTTGCTCCGGTCGGCGTCGCCGCGGTTGGCGGCGTCCTCGCGGCGCGCTCTCTCGGCTTGAACGGCGCATTCATGGGTCAAGTCGCCGCCGCTTCGACGCTAACCGAGGCGGATCTGGCGCCGCTTCTCCTGCTTGGCGTCATCTGCGCCGCCTTCGGCATAGCGATCATGCGCTCGGTGAAGCTCGTCGAGGCGGCGTTCGAATGGTCCGGCCTGCCCCGGGCCGCGCAGCCGGCGCTCGGCGGCTTGATCGTGGGAGCGCTCGCCTTTGTCACGCCGCAGGTGCTGGGCTCTGGACACAGCGCCTTGTCCGAACTGCTCTTTGGCGCGGGCGCCCCCGCCGCGGGCGTGATCGCGGTTGCGCTCTTGCTGAAAGCCGCCGCCTCGGCGATCTCGATTGGCGCTGGCTTTCGCGGCGGCTTGTTTTTCGCTTCGCTTTTTCTCGGCGGCTTATGCGGCAAGCTCTATTTTTTCTGTCTCGGCCTCGTCGATCCGTCGCTAGCGCCCGACGCCTGGATTTGCGCCGTCGTCGGAATGGCCGCGCTTGCGGTCGCGGTGGTTGGCGGCCCGCTGACCATGAGTTTTCTGGCGCTTGAAACGACAGGCGATTTCCCGTTGAGCCTCATGTTGCTCGCGGCGTCGACGATCGTGTCGGTCATCGTCAGGCGCGCCTTCGGCTATTCCTTCGCGACCTGGCGTCTTCATCTCAGGGGCGAGTCGATCCGCAGCGCCCAGGACGTCGGCTGGATTCGGGACTTGACGGTCGAACGCTTGATGCGAACCGATCTCGCCTCGGCGCGGTCCGACACGACGATCCGCGATTTCATCGCGCAATTCCCGCTAGGGTCCGCTCTTTGGGTCGCGGCGCTCGATCCCGCCGGCCGCTATGCCGGCTTGGTCGTCGTTTCCGATGCGCATCTCGCGAATTTGGAGGCGGGCGCGGGCGGTGAAACAATCGGGCGGATCTCCCGCTTTCCCAATCAATTCCTGATGCCGGGCATGAACATCGCGCTTGCGGCGCAAGCCTTCGAGCAAAGCGAAAGCGAGGTCCTGGCCGTCGTTGATAATGAATTCGACAGGCGGGTCATCGGCCTGCTCACGGAGGCGCATGTTCTCCGCCGCTACACGGATGAGCTAGACAAGGCGCGCCGGGACCTGTCCGGCGAGGCCTGGATCGGGACCGGCTGAGCGCAAAGGGTCGCCGCGGCCAACGCGCTGGCGCCGGCTCTGCATTGCGAAATTTCGCCGGGAGCCTCGATCTCAACCGTGGCGCGCTTGTCATTCGCGGAAGGTCGGGGTAACTCGATGGCAATTCGAAATATTAACTCAGCGGCAGTTCAGACCAACCAAGGCGGCCCTGTAACCTTACGCAAGGATGCTCTGATGCTTTATAGGTTGTATATTTTCCTCAGAGACACCATCAGAAAATTTCCCCTATTGCATAATAGTGTGTGGAAATTACGAAAAGCGTTTTGGAGTTTGCAAAGCCTCGGCGATCCCAAACGTCCGATCGTGGACGCCGGCCCGATACTTGCCGAAGCCATCCGCGCCGGACGGCCATTGGCGGCCGGGAAACTGGGGTTCACGGAATTATTGGCGCTAAGGGCCTATTCGAAGCGGGGGGCGGCGCGCGCGAAAAACCGGGAGCCCGCGCCCTATCCGCGCTACGCCTTTGAAACGCTCTACATCAACTCCGGCGTCTTTCCGCAGCAGGACGCGGTGTTCGACAAATTTGGCGCGATATATCAGGCCGCCGTCGAAAATATGGATGTGCTGGTTTCTTGGGGTCTCTCCGGGGAAATGAAAATTTTTAACAGTCTGGCGCCGAAAGCGACATTGGCGCGGCGGACTAGCCTGGAGGCCTATTTTTCCGACGACCCCTGGAGCGCCACGCTAGAAAGCAAGCGTGTTCTGGTCATTTCGCCCTTTGTCGAAACCATCCAAGAGCAATACGCCAACCGACGGACGCTGCTCTGGCAGGACAAGCGCGTGCTGCCCGCATTCACGCTTCTTGCCATTTGCCCGCCGCTCAGCGCGGGCCTTGTGGCGCCCAAGCATCCCGATTGGATGGCGGCGCTCGCCGATTTGATGGGTCAAATGGACGCCGTCGATTTTGACGTCGCATTGATCGGCGCGGGCGCCTTCTCCTTGCCGCTCGCCACGCACGCGAAACAACGCGGCAAAGTGGGAATCCATTTGGGCGGCGTGCTTCAGATCCTGTTCGGCGTCTATGGCAACCGTTGGAAGGAAGACAAGGACTTCCAGCGGTTCTTTAACGAAAATTGGGTCCGGCCGAAGCAGGCCGAGACGCCCGAAACGGTTCATAAGAATGAAAACGCGTGTTACTGGTAGGGCGTTTTGACACGGCCCCACCCGCCGGGCGAAGCCGGGTAAAATCTTGACGCGGCGCAGGGGGTAAGGCTATAAGTTTAAAAACTTATAGTTTACTCAAGCTTGCGATGTTTGGCGGGAACACGCCTATCTTCGAGTATGGATATTTACGTCAGTTTTATTTGCGCGGTTAATTTCGTAATATTGTGACACTTTCAGCTGCGTGAAATCTACTTCTGAGGCTAAAGACGAGGTGGGTAGCGGCGCGCCTGACGAGATGTGTTGGCTGCGCTCAAGGCCGCTGGGCTTGAAGGCGGCTATGGTCATGAGGCGGACGTGACGCGACCGCGGGAGGTTTCGAGATGGCCCGGATTTTGAGATCAAACGCGGCGATAGCTTCGGCTCCGGCCTCGCGCAATGATGATCGCACCGTTATTGGCGATCGCATTGTCATCGGCGGCGTGACGCTCGGGCTCGACGCGATCCTGAACCGCGAGTTTTTCGCGCCGAGCAAGGTGAAGGCCCTCGGCGAAACTTTTCGAAATAACGCGCCCTTCCCGCATTTAACGTTCGAAGGTCTCTTCGCGCCGGAACTCCTGGAGCTGATCCACGCTGAATTCGATCGCCTGAATTGGAGCGATTGGAGACGTTTCGACACCCAAAATGAGCGCAAGCGCGGAACCCAGGCGCATACCCGCTTCGGACCCGCGACCCAGCTTTATTTCAACACGATCCATTCCGGCGTTTTCGTCGATTTCCTCCACGAGATTACCGGCATAGATGGGCTCCTCCCTGATCCGACGCTCCATGCCGGCGGCCTGCATGAGATCCCGGAGGGCGGCCGGTTCGCGATGCATATCGACTTCAATCAACACCCGGTCACGAGGCTCGACAATCGCTTGGTGTTCATCACCTATCTCAATAAGGACTGGCCGCCATCCTATGGCGGAGCCCTTGAGCTTCAGAGCATGGACGATGAAAACGTCAAGGTCGCGATCGACCCCGTCTTCGGCCGATCCGCGCTCTTCTATCAATCGTCCAAGAGCTTTCATGGCCATCCCGACCCGGTCAAGGCGCCGAAAGGGCGGACGCGGCGCTCCGCCGCCGCATATTTCTACACCAATGGTCGGCCAGACGGCGAAAGCGCTGAATTTCGCACGACGCGCTTTCCAATGCCGGACCCGCTCGTGAAAAATGCAAAATTGGCGGATTTCCTGAAATATATGACCCCTCCGGCCGTGATTGACGCCGTGCGCTGGGCCAGGAGAGCCGCGAAGCGATAGCGCAAGGCGCGCGGCTTACGCGAAATCGCAAGCAGCCCTATACTCCCTTCCCGCCGCCGGGCTCGGGCGATTTGCGCTTGATCCGGCGATCGCGCTGGAGCGCGTTCCGATTGGATGGACCCATCCAATCGGAAAGAACTTGCTCCAGATCAATAGGCTGGCGCATGTTCGCTCTCGGAGCATGCGCCAGGACGGATGATTTCGCGGCCGATCCTGGTCACGTCCCGTTCGCTCAGGAGTGAGGTCGCGCCTCTTGCCCATCGGCCCCCGCCGCCTCGTCACAGCGGAAAAACGCGAAGACGACGCGGAGACCTCCCTGCGTCCGCTGCTGCTCGCCGATTTCACCGGGCAGGAGGCGGCGCGCGGCAATCTCAAGGTTTTCATCGAAGCCGCCAAGGCGCGCCGCGAGGCCCTCGACCATGTGCTGTTTTGGGGTCCGCCCGGACTGGGCAAGACCACTCTCGCGCAGATCGTCGCGCGCGAACTCGGCGTCAATTTCCGCTCGACCTCGGGGCCCGTCATCGTCAAGGCGGGCGATCTCGCCGCCCAGCTCACGGCGCTCGAAGAGCGCGACGTGCTTTTCATCGACGAAATTCATCGGCTGAACCCGGCGGTCGAGGAGATCCTCTATCCGGCGATGGAGGATTTCCAGCTCGATCTCATCATCGGCGAGGGCCCCGGCGCGCGCTCGGTCAAGATTGATCTCGCCAAATTCACGCTTGTCGGCGCGACGACCAGGGCCGGACTGCTGACGACGCCGCTGCGCGATCGCTTCGGCATCCCGATCCGGCTTGAATTCTACACGGTCGAGGAGTTGGAGCGCATCGTGCGGCGCGGCGCGCGCGTGCTCGCCCTGGCGATCTCGGACGACGGCGCCAATGAAATCGCCAAGCGGGCGCGGGGAACGCCGCGGATCGCCGGGCGCCTCCTGCGCCGAGTCCGCGATTTCGCCGCGGTCGACAAGGAGCCCAAAATCACCCGCGGTATCGCCGACAAGGCGCTGCGTCTGCTCGAAGTCGATGCGATCGGGCTCGATCAGATGGACCGGCGCTATCTCGACACCGTGGCGATTTCCTTCGGCGGCGGCCCCGTCGGCATTGAGACGATCGCCGCGGCGCTCTCAGAGCCGCGCGACGCGATCGAGGATCTCATCGAGCCCTATTTGATTCAGCAGGGTTTTTTGCAGCGCACGCCGCGCGGCCGGGTTCTCACCCCACACGCCTTTCGCCATCTCGGGCTGAAGGAGCCCGCGCGGGAAACCGGGCAATTCGGGCTGTTTTCGGAGGCGGGGGACGAGACCGGCTAAAGCGGCGGCGCAAAGCTCATGGTGGCGGGTCAGTTTGAATTTCGGCTTTCGACCCAACATGGCCATAGACTGGCGTGCCAATCGTTCCAGAAAGCAGACCTTGAATGGTGCGCAGTTCAAGATTTTTGCAATGAAGCGGCTTTGCAAAAAAAAAGCACACTGCGCTCTTCCGCCTCGACCTGTCCGCCGAGCCCGTCTCGAAGTACGCGCGATTTGAACGATTTATGACGCCGAGCGGCGATCGCCCTTCGAAACGGTAGCTTTGCCACCTCAGGGTAAAATCTTCGCTACTCGGCGTTGCCGGTGTTGAGTGCCTTAAAACCAGCGTCCGTCAGCCTGTAGAAACCTGGCATTGAGGCATTTTCCAGCCATCGGTTCGTCAAGATTTTTTCCAAAGCTGGTTTGAGGTCGCCATCGCGAAAGCGTTTGAGGACCAGGCTCTCTTGCACGGGCGCCCAAATGAATGATTTTCCGACCTTGACGCCGCGCGCGCCGATTTCGGTCATGATCGCCTGGATCGTATCGTCTTCCGACGGCGGCGCGCCAAAGAATTTGACATATCCGGCCATCGTCATTTTGTAAGAGCCTTCAGAGGTTTGTTCGATCACACCATCTTCGCCCATCTGCTTCAAAACGGCGCGCAACTCGTCTTGGTGAGGATAGCGGATTTGAAGAGACGCGAATAAAAAGGTTTCCCCTTCTCGAAAGCCTCTGGCTTTGATGAAATGATTGATTGCCTCTACTGCCGTCGCCGCCATTTCGATACTCGCAATTCAAGGCTTCATGGATTCCCTGCAATGGAATGGACGCTTGCGAAAATCAAGATTTTCGTACCCCGAACTTGATCCCCCGACTTACCTCGTGCAGCACTCCGGTGCGAATGTCCGCCTTGGCCGGAGCCCCCACACAGGAGACAGTCCGCCCTCACGCTCCTTTCGTCATGACCGCTTGCGGCCATTTGGGCCATCAAACGGACGATAGCCGATTTCAAACGCGACGCGCACCCTGGACTAGCGTCAAGCCTAGCGAGAGTATTATCAGCAATACGCTTTTGCCGCACAAAGCTTGGCCCTTGTTGATGGAAATAGACAACACAGCGTGGCTTGATCGCCCGCGACGGTGCCCCTGCAGCCGGCGTCAGCCTCCGAAGATCACCCGACGGAAACGGCGCGCCGCCACGGCGAAATAGACCGCGCCGATGATGATCATCGCAATGAGCGGACGCCAGACGAGCGTGACGTCGGCGCCGCGAAACAGCACCGCCTGCGAAAAGGAGACGAAATGCGGCGTTGGGCTGATCGTCTGCATGACGTGCTGAAGCCAGACCGGCATGCTTTCCATCGGCGTGCTGCTGCCGGAAAGCAGTTGCGTGACCATCAGCACCGGCATGGCCAGCAATCCAAACTGGCCCATCGTCGTCGTCAGCGTTCCGAGCATGATGCCGAGCGCGGCCACGACAAGGGCGTAGATCGCCGCGCCGAGCAGGAACAGCAGCAAGGAGCCGGCGATCGGCGATCCGATCCACCAATGCACGACGAATTGCAGCGAAAACATCGCCGCGACCAGGATGACGAGGCCGTTGGCGATCATCTTCGCCAGCATGATCTCCGTCGGCACGACGGGCATGACGAGGAGATGCTCGACCGTGCCCTGCTCGCGCTCGCGGATGAGGGCGGCGCCGGTCAGGATGACGGTGAGGAGCGTGATTTGGTTGATGACCTGCGTCATCGCCGAGAACCAGGCGGTCTTCAGGTTCGGATTGAAAGCCGCGCGCAAGACGAGATTGATCGGCATCGCCTTCGAGCCCTCCTTGCCGGCGATAAATCCCTGGATCTCGTTGGCGATCGCTGTCCTCAGATAACTCGCGCCATTGCCGGCCTGAGCGACCGCCGTCGCGTCCACATTGATCTGGATGCCAGTCTTGCGCTGGGCGCGGATATCGGCCTCGAAATTGGGCGGGATCTCGACGACGAAGAGGAGCTTGCCCTGATCCATCATCGGGTCGATCTCCGACGCCGTGATCTGCACGGGCGGCTGGAAGGTCGGGCGCCTCAGCCCCTCGGCGATCTGCCGCGACAGGTCCGAGCCGTCCTCGTCCACGACGCCCACCGAGAGATTGGTCGCTTCGGTCACCGCCCCGGTGGCGACCGTGTTGACGGAGATGCTGAACGCGTAAACGACGAGGATCAACATCGTCGGATCGGCCCGGATGCTGCGCAATTCCTTGATCACGAGGCGGAAGATGTTGACGACATGAGCGGCGAACGTCAGCGGCTTCGCTTCCGCGAGACGGGGCGTGGGTTGGGCCGGGAGCGACGCCATCTCACGCTTCCTGTTTGCTCAAGAGGCGAAGCGACAGGACGAGGAAGGCGAGCGCGATGATTGTGATCGCGGCGACGTTGCGCCAAAGGTCGAGCATCCCGAGCGCCTTGGCGAACACCCCGACCGTGATCGGTTGATACCAGGCCGACGGGAAAGACAGCCCCAGGATCCTTGCGCCGCCGGACAGGGAAGAGACCGGCGCGAACAGCCCGGAGAAATTCACCGCCGGAACGATCGAAAGGATCGCCGTCGCGAAGACGGCTGCGACCTGGGTGCGCACAAAGGACGAAATCAGCTGGCCAAAGCCCGTCGTCGCAAAAACATAGACGAAGGTCCCGATCAGCAAAGTGAGGAATGGCCCCTTGATCGGCACGCGAAAAACGAAGATCGCCATGAGAAACAGGACGACGAAATTCATCATCGCGACGGCGACATAGGGGAGCTGCTTACCGATCAGGAACTCGAATTTGGTGATCGGGGTCGAGCGGAAATTGGCGATCGAGCCGGTCTCCTTTTCGCGCACCACCGCAATCGCCGACATGATCGCCGGGATCAGGCATAGCATCAGCATGAAAACGCTCGGCACCATGGCGTTCACGCTGAGGAAGGCCTGATTGTAGCGGAACCTGGTTTCGATATTGTCGGCGCTCCAGGCATTCGCCGTTCCAGGTCGACGCTGCCGACGCTGAAGCTCCTCACCCTGCTTGCTTACGACGCCGGAGACGTAGTTCTTCGCGGTTTCGCCGCGAAAGGTCATGGCGCCGTCGACCGTCGCATCGATCTCTGGTCGCCGCCTACTCAAAAGATCGCGGCCGAAGCCTGGGGGCACCTCCACCACGATCTGCGTGTTGCCGCTTTTCAGTCGCCGCTCCATCTCTTCGGCGGAAGCGATCGGCGGTTGAACAGAAAAGTAGCGGGAGCCCTCAAATCCTTGCAGCAATTCGCGACTCTGCGGCGTGTCGTCCTGGTCGAAAGCGGCGGTCTGAAGGTTCTCAATGTCGAAGGAGATGCCGAAGCCGAAAGCGAACATGAGGATGATCGGACCGACGACGGCGAAGGCCATGCGTATCGGATCGCGCAGGAGCTCGACCGTTTCGCGACGCGCATAGGCCCAGAGACGCGCGAGATCGAAGCGCCTCGGCGGCGCAAGAGGCTCCGTCTCGGCGGCTCCGGGTCCGGCCGCCGCGGCCTCGCACTTTTTCGAGCGATCTATCCCGGCTGCGTCCGCGAGATATCCGACGAAGCAATCTTCGAGCGAGTTGCTGCCGTGTTCCTTGACGAGTTCCAGCGGCGGACCGACGGCGAGCACCTTACCCGCATGCATGAGCGAAATGCGGTCGCAGCGCTCCGCCTCGTTCATAAAGTGGGTCGTAACGAAAATCGTCACCCCGTCGTCGCGCGAGAGATCGATAAGCGTGCGCCAGAACGAATCGCGCGCGATCGGATCGACGCCCGACGTCGGCTCGTCGAGAATGAGAATCGCCGGTTCGTGCAAAACCGCGACGGCGAGCTGAAGCCTCTGCTTTATGCCGAGCGGCAGGCTATCCGGCCGGGCGTTGACGACGGCCTTCAGGTCGTAACGGTCCAGGAGGTCTTTGATTCGTCCCGCAATTTTTTCTTTTGGCAAGTGATAGAGCTGTGCGTGCAGCTCCAGATTTTGTCCAACCGTGAGCTCGCCGTAGAGCGAGAAGGCCTGGGTCATGTAGCCGACGTTGCGCCTTGCCTCCATGTCGCTCGACCCCATCGGCTGGCCAAACAGCTTCGCCCAGCCGCTGGTCGCGGGCAGGAACCCGGTCAGCATTTTCATTGTCGTCGACTTGCCGCATCCGTTGGAGCCGAGAAAGCCGAAGATCTCGCCACGGGCGATCTTGAAGCTCACGTGATCGACCGCGATGAAGTCGCCGAACTGCCGCGTCAAGCCCTCCGCCTCGATCGCCGGAGTCTCGTCGGGCGAAGCCACGCGCGCACGAACGACGACCTTCTTGTGCAAAGCGCGTTTGGCCTCAGGCATCAGCGCAATGAACGCCTCGTCGAGATTGGGCTCGCCGGTCTTCGCAAGAAGCTCCTTCAACGCGCCGGTGGCGATGATTTTGCCGTCGTCCATCGCCATCAGCCAGTCGAAGCGCTCGGCTTCGTCCATATAAGCGGTGGCGACAATGACGCTCATTTGCGGGCGTCGCGCGCGGATGCTGTTGATAAGGTCCCAGAACTGACCGCGCGACAGCGGATCGACGCCGGTCGTCGGCTCGTCGAGGATGAGAAGATCCGGATCGTTGATGAGCGCGCAGCAGAGGCTGAGCTTCTGCTTCATGCCGCCGGAAAGCTTGCCCGCCGGCCGGCCCTCGAACTTCTCCATGCCGGTCGCGGTAAGAAGTTCGGTGATTCGGCCGCGCCGCTCGTCTGCGCCTTGTCCGAAAAGACGGCCGAAAAAATCGATGTTCTCGAACACGCTCAGCGTTGGATAGAGGTTGCGGCCGAGGCCTTGCGGCATGTAGGCGATCCGGCCGCGAATGTCCCAAAGATGGTCGGGATCGGCGACGTCGCCGTCGAAAACGAGGATCTCGCCCTGCTGCATTTTTCGGACGCCTGCTATCAACGCCAGCAAAGTCGATTTGCCTACGCCGTCCGGCCCGATGACGCCCACCATGATTCGCGCGGGTATGTCGATGGTGACGCCATCGAGCGCGACAGACGCGCCATAGCGGTGCGCCACATTCGCGACCCGGGCGACAAACTCCTTAGTCATTTGACGCTGCGAGGCTTGGAGCCGCGAGCCTTGGCCTCAGGAACCGCGGCTTCAGGGGGCTCGGGTTTGGACGCTTTGACCGCAGGAAGCTTGATCTGAAGGTCCTCCGGCCAAGGCGTCGATGGGTCCGTGCGGACGAAGCCCATGCCGCGTAGCCCCGTCTTCACCTTTGTGTGGTATTTCTGCAGGACCTGCGGATCGAGCTTCAGCTTGACGCGGAACATGAGCTTCGTGCGTTCGTCCTTGGTTTCGACAGTCTTCGGCGTGAACTGCGCGTCGGAGGCCACGAAACTCACGGACGCCGGAATGATATAATCCGGCGCCGCGTCGAGGACGATGCGCGCTTCGGCGCCGATTTCGAGCTTGCCTGCGACCGAGGCAGGCAGGAAAATGGTCATGTAGACGTCGGAAAGGTCAAGGATGGTCGCGATCGGCGCGCCCGCAGCGACCACCTCGCCCGCGCGCGCGAGCTGATATTGTACCCGTCCGCTTCTGGGCGATGTGAGCGTGAGGTCCTGAATGATCGACTCGATCCGCTCGACCTCGGCCTCCGCGTTCTTGATCGAGGACTTGGCCTGATCGCGCTGCGAGGTGAAGCTCTTCACCGCGGACTTGGCCGCATCATAATTTCGTTTGCGCTGCTCGAAGACCTGCTTTGTGATGGTCCCGGTCTTCATGAGCTCTTGTCCGCGCTGGTAGTCTGATTTGGCGAACTCGAGAGCGCTTTGTCGCGAAACAATTTCGGCTTCAGCGGCAATGAGCGCGTCCTTGGCGCGCTGCACATCGGCTTGGGCCGCGCGCAACTGAGCTTCATATTCCGGCGAGAAGACCCTTGCGATGATTTGGCCTTGCGTAACGCTGGAGCCTTCCTCCACCATGACCTCGGCCAAGCGCCCGGCATATTTGGATGAGACGTCGACTTGGGTGGCTTCGATCCGGCCGTTCGTCTTGGCGATGCTTACGGGCAGCTTCTCGCCGCGCAACCGCGCGATCAAATTGCGGATCGGGGTCTTCGCTCGAGCTGAGGAAACGAACGCGTCGTCGCCCGATTGTCCGCCGTCGCCCGTCCAGGGAAGCACAACCCAAACGCCGATCAAAAAGGCGAGCCCTGCAGCGGCGGGACGACGAATGGTCAAGACGGGCCTCCTGCGTCGGTCGCGCGGTCTCGGCGTCCCGCCGGAAACCGAAAATCCGGCCGACAGCTGTCCTTGTTTCGGCCGGCTGGCGAAGGCTGCCCCTTCGAGCCGCAGCATCCGAGCCCTCATCTACTTTACTAGGCACGCGCGCCTATGTTGTAAAGATCCAAGCGGAGAGAAACCGATGAACGCAACAAATGATCACAAAAAGCGTTGCGAGACGTATGGCGAAGACGAGCGGGCTCTTCAGGCCAAGCTGAGCAACAAAGTTTACGAGCGGGAGCTTGCCCGTTTGCACGCCGAGCTTGTCAAGCTTCAGATTTGGGTCGTGCATAAGGGCCTTAAAATATGCGTCCTGTTCGAAGGTCGAGACGGCGCGGGCAAAGGCGGCGTCATCAAGGCGATCACGGAGCGCGTGAGTCCGCGCATCTTTCGCGTCGTCGCGCTGCCCGCGCCGACCGACCGAGAAAAGTCGCAGATGTATATGCAGCGCTACGTGCCGCATCTGCCCGCCGCGGGCGAGATCGTGATTTTCGATCGAAGCTGGTACAATCGCGCCGGCGTCGAGCGGGTCATGGAGTTTTGCTCGATGGAAACGGTCAAGCGTTTCCTAGAGGTCGCGCCGGAAATGGAGAAGGCGATCGTCGACTCCGGCATCATACTCATCAAATATTGGCTGGAAGTGAGCTCCGAAGAGCAGACGCGCCGCCTGGAGGGGCGCATCAACGACCCGCGCAAGATTTGGAAACTATCGCCGATGGATCTGAAGTCCTATGAGCGCTGGTATGATTATTCCCGCGCCCGCGACGATATGTTCCAAGCGACGGACACGCCATGGGCGCCTTGGCACGTCGCGCGATCGGACGACAAGAAGCGCGCGCGCCTCAATATCATCACGCATCTGCTTTCGCAGATCCCCTACCAAGACCTGCCTCGAGACAAGCCGAAACTGCCAAAGCGGAAGAAACCCCACGGCTACGAAGAATCGAACTATCCCTATAAGCTCGTGCCGGAGTTGGAATGGTCATCCACATGAAATATCGGCGAAGAGATTGCCGCCCAACAGAAGTTGGGGATGTGCGCCAAAGAAAAGCGAGCACGTAAGGAATGTTGTGGGGGCTCAGGCGTGCGGGATACCGCTGGCGGCTTCAAGCGCATCCACGCTCCATAGCCCCGCGGGCAGCCGAGTTATCGCTTTCCCTGCCGCGCTCCGACAAAGTCGTCGAGTAGCTTCGAACCGTTTCGCAAGAGAGGACGATCCCACACTTGAGCGAAAATGTCCTCAACCAAACGCAGACTGAACAGAAAACCGAAGCACACAAACCGGAGCACAGCCACACGGCGCGGGCGATGAACTGGCTGGAAAACGATGAGGCCTGTAGCCAGTAGGAGGCAGCGGCCCGCCCGACAGACTACCCGTCCAATTGCTCATAGCCAATTAACCTGACGAAGCCGTATCCGGACAGCCAGATTCCCTTCAACGGCACCCGTTCGCCTGTCCTTCTTGCGACGAATGGCCAAAAAACGACATGCAAACCAAACTGGAACCAACCACAGAATGCGACGTTCGAAATAAATGAGGCTTTTTCTTTGACCCCCACCGGAGCTGTTGAATAGCCTCATAGGAGGTGTGTTATGGATATTAAAAGAATTACAATCATATCCGGAACCGCTATGTTCGCGTTCGCCGCCACCGCTACAGCGGGTCCTATGAGCGTGTCGAGCTCGAATGTTATAACTCCGCCAACACAGATCGAGCAAGCCCACTATGTCTATCGGCATCACTATAGGCACTTCGGCTGGCGCCCAGGCTGGAGGCACTATGGCTGGAGGCACCATGGCTGGCGCCATTACGGCTGGCACCGTGGTTGGCGCGCGCCCTACTATGCTTACGGCTACCCCTATACTTATGGATATGGAGTCGGGTTAGCGGGCCTCGCGACCGCGCCTCTGATGACAGGCCGAAGCGTTGCAGTCTCCGCCACGGCGGACTCCGGAAATTATTGCGCGACGCCCGTGAAGACGTGCTTGCTCTATGAGCCGGGTTGGCTTGGGACCGGTTGCTCCTGCAAGGTCTACGGCGGCTACGCGCGGGGAATTGTTGAGTAGCGCTTAGCGAGGGCGAAGAATTCAAAAGCTTCGACAAGACTGCGGCGGAGACAAGACCCGGGCGCGGTCCTTCATAAATGCGCGCCCACAGGCATGATCTTTCACGCGTTGCCATTAATGAATGCCTTAAACGGAGGAAGTTTGCGATGAGAATGATGACGGTTCACGGATTTGCTGCCGTGGCGTTAGGTGCGGCGCTAGCAATAGGGCTCGGCTCCCACGCTCAAGCGGCTGCTCCAGCGAACTATTCGCGAGCCTGCACGGAAATTGTTGCGTCCAACGGCTTCGTTGCATCCAACAGCTTCGTGGAAAAAGCGCTTTACGCCCGTCGTGTGGTGCGCCGCACCGCGCGCCGGACAGCCCGTCGCCACAGCTACTGATCCGCGAAGATGATGGCCGCCGAGCGTGGCGGGTTTATAATGAGCGTCGAGTGAATCAAGTGGCTGCGGGCGAGGGCCGGCAGCCACTCTAGAGCATTTAGCTTCATCGATGACGCCCTTTGGGGCTAGGATGTTTCGGGGCGAAGGCGCGACATATTTTCGCCAAAAGTCGGGGTAGCGCATGGGGGCGGGTGTTTTGCGCTTATAAGGAAAACAGGTTTCGCCAAGGACGCAGGGCGCCATGAGGCCAATTTTCGACTTTGTGAAAACCACGGTGGTCGGCGGAGCTATCTTCTTGCTCCCCTTCGCTGCGGTTTTCCTTATTATCGTCAAGGCGGGCAAGATGGCTATCGATTCCGCGATGCCACTCGCGGAAAGGCTGCCAATTTCAAAAGGCGAGGCGGTTCTCGGCGTTTATGTGGTCGGGAGTTTTTTACTTGTGCTGGTGGCCTTCACTGCTGGGCTTATCGTGCGTTCTTTCAAAATTGAGAAGGACGCGGCATCTTTCCTTGAAGACAAGGTCCTAAATAAACTGCCTCCCTACGTCGCCCTTCGTAAATACACTGATCGCTTGGCGGGGTTGGAGGCAAGGACCAAGGAAGACCTCAAGCCGGTCCTGCTGCGCATGAACAATGGATGGCAGGTTGGCTTCCTTGCCGACTCGTTCAATGATGGCCAAGCTGTCGTCTTTATGCCTGGTGCGCCTGACCCTTCGTCGGGAGTGGTGCAGATTGTCAGCGCCGACCTCATCACTCCTCTCAATATTTCTTACCGAGACGCGCTGGCCTGCCTCGAGCAGTCAGGGCGCGGCGTTTCGAAGCTCTTGGCGAGATCGTCTTTTCACAAGCAGACTTCGAACGCCGACGCAGCCCCCTGGTCGATTAGCGATCGGCCCTGAATTCGGCAGCGACCCAAGTAAGTTGGGCCATGTCAATGACCATGCGATTTTGTGCGGTTCGGCGGACGAGGCGGAATAGGCAGCCGTCGCTGTGAATATGGCTATCATCTGCGGTGGGCGTAGCCCATCGCAGATAAGGCATTCGTGGTCGTGGTATGTAATGTGGATACGGCGTCCAATGCTGAGCGGTGGGTCGCTATAGTGTAGGCGTCCGCTATTGCATGGGCGTCTGGTATGGGACAGGTCGGCGCTTCTGGCGCGGCCGATTTTGGCGCAATGGCGTCGGTTCTTGTGGGCGCGCGAGCCCCATCAGATATGTTTGGATTTGCGGATAAGGCGCCTGGCGCCTTCAGATGGGGCGCATTTGCCTAAGCGGAAAGTTCGCGCCGGAGTTCACGCAATGTTCGCCCGGTTTAGGATCTTGACGAGCCTTAACGGCTACAGGCCCGAGTGGTTCGGCCGAGACGCGACAGCGGGCCTCGCCGTCGCGGCGGTAGCCGTGCCAAGCGCGATTGCCTATCCGGCGATCGCCGGCCTGCCGCCAGAAGTGGGGATTTATTCAAGCATTCTCTCACTTGTCGGCTACGCTTTGCTTGGTCCCTCGCGTCAGCTGATTGTTGGTCCGGACGCACCGACGATGACTGTTCTGGCCGCCACACTCGCGAATGCCTCGATAAATTTGCCGGCCGACCGCGTCGCCGCGGCTTCCGCGCTCGCGTTGGCCGTCGGCATCTTCTGTATTGTCGCGAGCAGGCTCGGTCTCGGCATAGTCTGCGTCTTTTTGTCGAAGCCGATCCTTGTCGGCTTCATCGGCGGCGTTTCTATTTCGATCCTTGTCGGTCAGATCGGACGATTGACTGGCATACGGATCGAATCCGATGGCCTTTTTCCGCCATTCGTCGAACTCTTCCAAAAAGCAGGATCGATCCACTGGCTTTCCGTTATGATCGGAATCGCGATGTTCGTCATTCTGCAGTTCATGACACTTTGGCGTTCACCGGTCCCGGGACCAATAGTCGTTGTTGTGGTTGCAGCCGCGGCCTCTGCTATCTTCGACTTTGAGAAGATGGGCGTGGCGGTGGTGGGAAATGTGCCTCGATCGCTGCCGACGTTTTCCCTTCCTGACGTGATGAACTTGCCCTTGAAGGAGCTGTTGCTCGATGCGACGGCGATATGGCTGGTGAGCTTCGGCTCAGGCATCGTCACAGCGCGCAGTTTCGGCGCGCGCGGCAAGTTCGCGGTGGACGCTGACACGGAACTCGTCGGATTTGGAGCCGCCAATATTGCATCGGGGTTATTTGGCGGCTTTCCAGTGACCGTTTCCGACTCGCGCACCGCCATTAACATGAGCGTTGGCGGCAGGACACAAATATCGAGCATCGTTGCGGCCCTCACTCTTACGGGGGCGCTCCTATACTTGAACGACGCTCTCCGAGTTTTGCCGGTTCCGGCCCTCGGAGCGATTCTTGTAGCCGCCGCAATCGGCCTCATTGATATTGCCGGCCTGCGCGAGATCTGGCGCGTCAGCCGGATGGAGTTTGTCTTCGCGCTCATTGGCATGTCCGGTCCGATTAGCCTTGGCGTCCTGAAAGGCGTCGTAATCGCTGTAGCGGCGACCCTCTTGTACACGCTGCTCAAGGAAATGCGGCCCCGCGACGCGATGCTTGGCCTCATCCCCGGCCAACATGGCTTCTACAAAATACACAGATCGAAGGCAGCGCGACCGATACCAGGACTGGCGATTTGCTTGATCGAGGGCAGTCTTCTCTTCTTCAATGTTGACTATATGAAGTCGCGCCTCACCTCTATCGCGGCCGGTTTGTCCGATACGCGTTGGTTCGTGCTCGACGCCAGCGCCATCGTCCAGTTGGATTCGACGGCGGCGGCAATGCTTGACGAGGTGCGCAGCATGTTTGCCGAGCGTGGCATTACATTCGGGATAGCCGAGTTGCACAGCGAACCCATGGATCTTTTGAAACGGGCCGGCCTGCTGGAGAAGATCGGAAAGCCAATGATCTTCGAAGACCTCGAAGAGCTGTCCACTGTATTCACAAGCGATAGCGATTTTAAGTGTCGGTCCGAAGACAAGTTGAATCGGATGAATCTCTTATGATTTCAATGAGGCGGTCTGATTCTCGCGGAGACCGCCGATGTGGACGAATGAAAATCGCGCGCGCTACGATCGTAGCAAATTGCGCTACCCGAGCGACGTGACGGACGTGGAGTGGGCGCTCGTCGAACCGCTGATCCCACCTGCGAAGCGGGGCGGAGGGAAACGCACGGTCGCGATGCGCGCGGTCGTGAACGGCTTGATGTATGTGCTCTCGACCGGCTGCCAATGGCGCGCCGTCCCCAAGGATTTGCCGCCCAAGAGCACGGTCTACGGCTATTTCGATCTTTGGACATACGACGGAACGCTCGATCGCATCCATCATGCTCTCTACGTGAAGTGTCGCGAAGCGGCAGGGCGCGAGGCCAGCCCGACCGCCGCGGTCATCGACAGCCAGAGCGTGAAAAGCGCTGAAAAAGGGGGCGTCGCATCGATCCGCATGGCTACGATGCAGGAAAAAAGATCAAGGGCAAGAAGCGGCACATTCTGGTCGATACGATAGGCCTGCTGCTTCACGCGCTGGTTCATCCTGCCGACACTCAGGATCGCGATGGCGGCGTTCTCGTCCTGCGCACGATGTTCGGGAAATTCCCGTTTCTGCAAAAGCTGTTTGCAGACGGCGGCTATCAGGGCCCGCAGTTCAGCGACGCCCAGAAGAAGGCCTTGCCGTTTGTCGACACCGAGATCGTCAAGCGTTCGGATGCGGTCAAAGGTTTCGAGGCGCTGCCTCGCCGATGGGTGTTCGAAAGAACCTTCTCATGGCTCGGTCGCTGCCGAAGGCTGGCCAAGGACTTCGAAAACCTCAATCGCAAGGCGCTGGCGTTTCTGCACCTTGCCTCCATCCGTCTCATGCTCAGAAGACTTTGTAATCAAGCGTGAAGTTCACGGACCGACTTTAAGTAAACTCTTGCAGGAGGATGGCGCGGATTTTGCGCTTGGCCAGCTAAAGACCGTTTGAGGAGGAGATTGCGGACTTTTGGCCGGCGTGATTTAAGCTTCCGATGTAGATCATCAAATGCGTCGACGGCCAGAACGGTTTCGAGGTTTTGCGCCGCCGAGGGGTCGTCGAACGCACGTTCGGCTGAATGGCCCACTGGCGCCACTTCGTCCACAATTATTACAAGAGGATCGACGTCTCCAGGCGATGGTCCATGTCGCTCTCGTCAGCCTCCTATGGCGACGCATCGTTCACTGAGCCGTTATCAAACATGCACTTAGTGATCAACAGAAGGTCGGCTATTCAAGGTTGCTGACCCAAAGCGGTTTGGATGCTATCCGCCAGCTCTCGGGTGTCGATCGTGATGGCGCCGAGTTTTCTTCTTGGCCAATGAGGGCCGAGAGGAGAAGGGCGATGGGACACTCGGAATACGACCCGGGCGCCAAAGAGCGGCGCCCATGGAATGCGGGCCGGAAGCTTGGCGGCAAACGCGCACTGAAGCCGCTGCAGGTTTGGGCGATCCGGTTCTGGCTCGATCGAGAGCAGCGGCTTCGCGACCGTGCGATGTTCGATCTCGCAATCGACAGCAAGCTCCGCGGGTGCGATGTTGTCAAGGTCAAGATCAGCGACCTCGTCAGCGGCGGCCGCGTTCGTACACGCGCGACCGTTATTCAGCGGAAGACCGGGCGCCCGTTCAGTTCGAGCTCCTTGAACCTGCTCGCGGCAGTATTCTGGCATGGCTCGAACGGCGCGGCGGCACGCTCGACGACTTCGTCTTTCCAAGTCGCATCGATCACGCCGATCATATCAGCACGCGGCAATATGCTCGCCTCGTCGACGAATGGGTAACCGGGATCGGATTACGCCGGGAAGACTACGGGACGCATTCGCTTCGCCGAACCAAGGCATCCATCATCTATAAACAGACAGGCAACTTGCGTGCCGTACAAATATTGCTCGGCCATACTAAAATCGAAAGCACCGCTCGATACCTTGGCGTCGACGTAGAGGATGCGCTCGCCCTTGCGGAAGGCACGGAGGTGTAGCGATCCGAGGAACTCCTCGACCTCCTTGCCGAGGAGTTCCATCTATCCCTGCAAATGCATGCTCCGAAGTGCGCCCACAAGCCATAAGCCGAATGACCGCTTTCCATACTGCAGGCCCGGAAGCGGACCGACGCAAAACCACCCACCGCGGAAATTTCATTCTGAGACACTTCCAAGCCCGTTTTCTTCAGGACAGCCGTCCGGCCGCCCCGCGGCCCTCGAAAACCCACGCCGCCGCGACGCCGCCTAACAGCGCGGCGAGCCCGAGGAAGCCGATCGCCAGCGGGACGAGGCCGACGCCCTTGACTTCGCTCGAGCCGGTGCGTCGGATCGCGGCATAGTCCGCCCCGCCATAGACAGGGCTCTCGCGCATGGCGACGAGGCGCGGCGGCGTGATTTCGCCGCCAGCCCCATTGGCGATCCGGCGCACGGTTCCGCCGGTCGCCTCGGCAAGCGGCCGCAATTTGTCGGGCGTCGAGACGACCTCCTGAAACTCCCGCGGGTTTTCCGGGCCGACATTGGCGAGCACCGAGAGGACGCCGTCGCTCAGCCGATAAAGGCCGAGCTCTTCGGCGTCGAATGTCGCGCGTGAAAGGCCGGGCTCGGCCGGCGTCAGCGCGACGCTTTGCGCCGCGCCCGACGGAGCGGTCACGGTGACCGGTGGGATCGCCTGGAGCAGGCTTTGACGCTCGATCTCAATCCGGCGGCCGTGGACAGCGGCGCGCAGCGCCTCCTCCTCAAGCTCCGGCTCCTTCATCAGCCAATGCGCGAGCCTGCGGAGGAGATCGAGATGCGGCCCGCCGCCCTCGAAGCCGCGCGCCCAGAGCCACATCTGATCGCTCAAAAGCAGCGCGATCCGTCCCTTGCCTTCGCGCGACAGCACAAGCAGCGGCTTTTTGTCGGCGCCCGAGAGGATGCTGGTTCCGCGCGCGACCTCGGCGTTGACTTGGCGGAACCAGGGGCTCCAGGCCGGCGGGGTCTGATCTCGCGCCGGGAAGGCCGCGGGTCACCGGATGTTTGGCGCCCTCGTCGGAGATCGCGGCGCGAAAGGCGCGCTCGGTCAGGGTGCCGTCGGGCCGGGCCGGAGAGATCCGCCCGAGCGGCGAGAAAAAGAGCCCTTCGGGCCGGGCGAAATCGGGGCCGGCGGCGAGCAGAAGCGCGCCGCCTTCGCGGACATAATGCGACGATATTGTCGAAATAGATCAGCGGCAGCACGCTTTGGTTCGAATAGCGGTCGAAGACGATGAGATCGAACTCGCTGATCTTGCGGCCGAACAGATCGGCGGTCGGAAAGGCGATCAGCGACAATTCGTTGATCGGCGTGCCGTCCTGCTTTTCCGGCGGACGCAGGATCGTGAAATGGACCAGATCGACATTGGCGTCCGACTTCAAGATATTGCGCCACATCCGCTCGCCGGCGTGGGGCTCGCCGGAGACGAGCAGAACCTTGAGCTTGTCGCGCACGCCCGTGATCGTCAGCACCGCCTTGTTGTTGATCGCGGTCAATTCGTCGGGCAGGGCGTCAACCTCCAGCTCGACGACATTCGGGCCGCCATGCTCGATTCCGACCGGCACGCGAAGGCGCTCGCCGGGCGCGGCGACAAGCGTCGCGATCGGCGCGCCATCGCGGCGCACGCGCAGCGTCACCGGCTCGGTGCTCGCCGGCCGAGTCGATCACCCTAAGTTCGATCGTCTGATCCTTGCCGACAATGCCGAAGCGGGGCGCTTCGAGAAGCTCGATCCGGCGGTCGCGCTCGCCTTCATGGCCGGTGATCAGGGCATGCAGAGGGGCCTTGAAGCCGAGCGCTTCGACATTGGCGGGTATATCGTGGACGACCCCGTCGGTGATCATGAAGACGCGCGCCGATCCGCTCCGAGGGCGCGTCGGCCAGGCCGGCGTTTAGCGCCGAAAACAGGCGCGTGCCGTCCGCCTCCGGCGTCGGCGCGGCCGCTCTCGATGACGCGGACATCTACTTCGCCGAGCGCGGTCAGTGCCTTTACGAGCGTGTCCTTGGCCTTGTCGGTCTGGCGCCTGCCGCTCGCCGAGGGTCTGGCTGCCGCTTCGATCGATGACGACGGCGACGACATCCTTCAAGCCGGCGCGGTCTTCCCGCACCAGGGCCGGATCGCAAAGGGCCAGGATCAGCAGCGCGAAGCCGAGCCCGCGCAAAAGCGCCCCGCGCCGGCGCGCGTAAAGCCAGAGCCCGACGAGCAAAAGCGCGACGAGTCCGAAGCCGATCAGGACTGGCCAGGGCAAAAGCGGCGTAAAGCTCAGGTTGAATTGGTTCATTCAGGGCTCGAAACTACCCGGTTCGATCGGGTTGGGATACTCTTTCAAGCAAATTTTGCCGCCGTCGCTGCTTCGGGACTTCTTCACAAAGCTGGGATCAGCTCGGCGTTTTCCCAAAACTCCGGCCGCGCCTGCGCCAGCTTGCCGCCGATGCGCACCGGCGCGATTTTTGTCGCGAGCCCGTTGCCGTCGAGCTCGACCGCGACGCCGCAAAGCGTCGCGGCGCCCGCCGCCGGCTCGAACCGGGTGGACGGCAGCTTGGTCGTGAATCTGCGGATCGGCTCATCCTTCTCCATGCCGATGACCGAATTATAATCCCCCGTCATGCCGGCGTCGGTCATATAGGCGGATGCCTTGCGGCAGGATCTGGTGATCGGCGGTCGGCACATGCGTATGGGTGCCAATGACGAGTGAGACGCGGCCGTCGACGAAATGGGCGAAAGCCTGTTTCTCGCTCGACGCCTCGGCGTGGAAATCAATGACGGCGGCGTCGCAGCCCATTCCCAAGGGGCAGGCGCTGAGCTCGCGCTCGGCGGCGGCGAAAGGATCGTCCATCGCGTCCATGAAGACCCGGCCCATCAAATTCATGACGAGGACGCGGGCGCCGGCGGCGGTTTCGATGAGATTGGCGCCGTAGCCGGGAGCGCCGCTCGGATAGTTCAATGGCCTGATGCAGCCGCGGCTGCCTGGCGATGAAGACAAGCGCCTCGCGCTGGTCGAAGGCGTGATTGCCGAGCGTCACGCAATCGGCGCCGGCGTCGAGAAAATCGGCGCAGATCGCCTCGGTGATGCCAAAGCCGCCGGCGGCGTTCTCGCCATTGACGATGACGCAATCGAGGCCCCAAGCGAGCCGCAATTGGGGCAGTTGCTCAATGAGAACGGCGCGGCCGGCGCGGCCGACGACATCACCGATGAAGAGAAGGCGCATGATTTTGTCCAAACGAGCGCAGGGTCCGGCGGACCGGACGCCAGGCGCGGCGCTAAAATCGAGAAAGGGAGGCCTCGCCATCTTTCATTGGGCCGTGAAGGCAGGCCGGCAGTCGATCAATTCGCGCTCGGTCAGCACGTAATCGAGCGGCTCGTCATGCGCTTCATGCGGGACCTTGGGCAGGGCCTGGCTGGCGTAGGCCACGCCGACCGCGCAAATCCGCTTGGCGGCGCGCAGCTTCGCGAGGGTGCGGTCGTAAAAGCCCGCGCCATAACCGATCCTGTGGCCGGCGCGGTCGAAGGCCGCGAGCGGCACGAAGAGAAGATCCGGCGCGACTTCGGGCGCGCTCGGCAAAGGCTCGGAGATCGCCATCTTGCCTTTCACGGTCGGATCGCCGGGCCGCCATTGGCGAAACACGAGCGGCGAATCGCGCGCGCCGGTGATCGGCAAGGCGGTCGTCACGCCATGCCGGGCCAGGGCCTCGAGCAGCGGCAGGGTCGAAGGCTCATCCCGCAGGGCGAAATAGGCCGAGACGATTTGGGGGCGCAGGCGCAGCGCTAGCTTGAGGCCGGCGGTCGCGAGATGGGAGGCCAAGGCGGCGGCGGCCTCCGCGCTCTCCTCGGCCCGACGCGACAAGGCTTGCGCCCGCAGGGCGGCTTTGCTGGCGGAGGCGGGCATCGGGCGGTCAAGCAGCCATGCAGGAGAAAGCGCTGAATAAGAAAGCGCGGGGCCGCGATGGCCGTGGGACATCGATCCCGGGAACCTACAATGTAGGTGGGCGCCATGTGGCCGAGCCCACGGGCAAGGCCAGGGACAGCTCCCTTAGAGATCGATAAGGCCCCGGGAATGCAGATCCAACACGAACCTCGCAGCTCCGCCGACCCAATTTAGGGTCTTCGCGCGCAAAACGCCAGAGCAGGATGAGGATAAAGTGGGCCCGGCCGGCCGCGTCCCGCGCGGGACTCACACGATCCAACGGTGCATTGAGGAGGAAGGCGAAGCCTCGTTCATGTTTCGCCGCGCCCGGAGTCATTCAGGTCTTGCGTCACTTGTTCGATGCGAGACGCGGCCTCGCCAAGGGACACGGCCACGCGCTCGGCCCATTCATCGGTCCGGGTCGACCCATGCGCGCTATTGGCCTTGAGATCCGCGATCTCGGTCTGAAGCGCGTTGACGCGCTGGCGCGCCTCGGCCAATTCGTCGGCGAGGGTGATCGCCGCCATGATCGTGAGGCGCTGGTCGCCGATCTCGCCAAAACGTTGCCGCATGCCCGAAATCTTGCCGTCGACCACGCGCGCGAGTTCGCCGAGATGATCCTCTTCGCCCTCGTCGCAGGCGACGCGGAAGACCCGGCCTGCGATCGTCACCGCGACCTGCGCCATTGCGCTTTTCCTTCAGATCCGTCGCCCCGCATAGGCGCTGGGCGATAGTGGCCAATGATAAATCCAAAGTAAATGACGCGATCCAAATATTGGGGCTCGGCCCGCTTCGGCGTCCGGGAGAAGGTGTTCAGCCTCCGCGGGTGTCCGCGGCGGCCAAGACCGCCTTGATCGTCGCGTTGACGCCCTTCAACCTGCGCGCGACCTCGTCATTCGCCAATTCCAGCGCGTTCGTCCGCGCGACGGCGCCGTCAAGTTCGACCGCGAGGCGCGAGCGATCGTCCTGCATGACGGTAAGCTCTTCCTCGAGATTTGCGCGCAAGGCGTCGGCCCGAACGCGACGCTCGCGCGCGGCCTCGAGCTGATCGAGCGCGGCGGCGAGCCGCTTCAGCGCGGCCTCGAGGCGATCAAGCGCATTCATCTTTGTGTTCGCTTCCAGTTCCGCCACGTTAGAGCATGTCTCGAAAAAGTTGCACGACTTTTTCGACTAGGACATGCTGCAACTCTCTGATTTTGAGCGGGCCCTTTTTCGCTCACATGATTCCATGCGATCGGGACGCGCTCTAAGGCGCTTTCGTTCCGACAGGAAATCCGAAAACGCTTCAATTCAGCGCATTATCGCATGGCTTGAGCGCGCCCCGCCGCCGCGTCGCCGAGCGATTCCGGCCGAGACCCGCCGCGCGCGATTAACTTACGCCGTAAAGAAGCCGAACTGCGGCGTAAAGAGGCATAGGCGACACGTTGACACATGTCTGTCCGATGTTATCACTTCATGGCGAGCGTTTCGTCGCAGGCCGCGTCTTGGGGCGCATCAATCCGGCCGCCTTGACGGCCTGAAACGGATTCGCCCAAATTTAATGAGTTGGAGCATGGCGGGTTCGAAAAAAGTCGATCAACTTTTTCGCGATCCGCTCCAATCTCCGCATAAGCCGCGTTTCACGCCGCGCGTGGCATCCGCGGCGAAACTTTATCGGATTAAAGTATTTCGCGCCGGATGGATGAGCATCGAAACTGTTGCGGCCGCTAAGGATCTTTGAAAATATTTTACAAGAACTTTCACAAACCGTTTTGCGCTTTGTCGCAAGGCGCATTTAAACTTTGTGCTGCGGCGCAACAATAATTGACGGTCATTGCAAGCCGCGCCATAAAACCGATCCATGATGGCAAGCCGCTGGTTCGGTCCGAGCCGGCGGAAGACAAGGAGCAATACGGATGGCGGTCAAAGTCGCTATCAATGGTTTCGGCCGCATCGGCCGCAATGTCTTGCGGGCGATCGCCGAGTCTGGACGCAGGGACATTCAGGTTGTCGCCATTAATGATCTTGGTCCGGTCGAGACCAACGCCCATCTCTTGCGATTCGATTCCGTTCACGGCCGGTTTCCCGGCGAAGTCAAGGTCACGAACGACACGATCGACATCGGCGATGGGCCGATCAAGGTCACGGCGGTCCGCGATCCGCATGAATTGCCGCATAAGGAGCTCGGCGTCGACATCGCGCTCGAATGCACCGGCCTTTTCACCTCGCGGGAAAAAGCCGCCGCGCATTTGAAGGCGGGGGCCAAGCGCGTCCTGATCTCGGCCCCGGGGGACAAGGCCGACCTGACCGTGGTCTTTGGCGTCAATCACGACAAGCTTACGAAGGATCATCTCGTCGTCTCCAACGCGTCTTGCACCACGAATTGCCTCGCTCCGGTCGCAAAGGTCCTGAATGACGCGATCGGCATCGAGAAAGGATTCATGACGACGATCCATTCCTACACCGGCGATCAGCCGACGCTCGATACGCTCCACAAGGATCTCTATCGGGCGCGCGCCGCCGCGCTGTCGATGATTCCGACTTCGACAGGCGCGGCCAAGGCGGTCGGCCTCGTCCTGCCCGAGCTGAACGGCAAGCTTGATGGCGCGGCGATCCGCGTGCCGACGCCGAACGTCTCCATCATCGACTTCAAGTTCGTCGCCAAGCGGACGACCAGCGCCGAGGAGATCACGGAAATCGTGAAACGCGCCGCCCAACAGGAGCTGAAAGGCGTTCTGACCTTCACTGATAGCCCCAATGTGTCGGCCGACTTCAATCACGACCCGCATTCGTCGATTTTTCACATCGGATCAGACGCGCGTGTTGGACGGCTCCTTCGTGCGGGTCGTGTCCTGGTACGATAATGAATGGGGCTATTCGAACCGCATGGTTGATGTCGCAGTCGGCGCTGGGGAAGCTTTTATGACGAAATCCGCTCCTTTGTCTCCATTTCCAACTCTTAACGATGTGGTCGTGAAAGGGAAACGCGTTCTTGTGCGCGTTGACCTCAATGTCCCGATGGAGAACGGCCGGATCACCAATTCGACCCGCATCGAGCGAATCCTCTCGAACATTCGCGAGATTTCCAGCAAGGGCGGCCGGGTCATCATATTGTCCCATCTCGGGCGCCCGAAAGGGCCGGAGCGGGAAACCTCGCTGAAGCCGGTCGCCGTCGCCCTTGAGCATGAGCTCGGCCGCATGGTCTATTTCGCCTCGGATTGCATTGGCGACGTCGCGAAAAGCGCCGTCAACGCCTTGCGGGACGGCGACATTCTTCTGCTCGAAAATACACGGTTCCACGCCGGCGAAGCCAGGAACGATCCGGCCTTCGTCAACGCTCTGGCCGAGCTCGGCGATATTTACGTCAATGACGCGTTTTCGACCTCGCATCGCGCGCATGCCTCGACCGAGGGGATCGCGCATAGGCTGCCGGCCTATGCCGGACGCACCATGCAGCTCGAGCTCGAAATGCTGACCAGCATGCTGGCGCATCCGGAGCGCCCGCTGGCCGCGATCGTCGGCGGCGCCAAGGTCTCGACCAAGCTCGAACTTCTCGGCAATTTGATGCGCCGCGTCGACTATTTGTTTATCGGCGGCGGAATGGCCAACACCTTCCTCGCCGCGAGCGGAAAGGCGGTCGGCACGTCGCTTTGCGAGATGCAGCTTGCCGAAGTCGCGCGCAAGATCCTGGCCGACGCCGATGCGGCGAATTGCCAGCTCGTTCTTCCGGTCGACGCCATTGTCGCCTCGAAACTGGAGCCGAATGCGAGCGTGCGCGCGGTCGCTATCGATGCGGTCGGCTCTTCCGACATGATTCTCGACATCGGACCGCGCACCATCTCAAAAGTCGTCGGCATTCTCTCCGAGGCGCGGACCGTCGTCTGGAACGGACCCGTCGGCGCTTTCGAGATTCCGCCCTTCGACACCGGCACGGTTGCGATCGCCAAGGTCGCGGCCCTGCTGACCAGGGTCCATGCGCTCGAGACCATCGCCGGCGGCGGCGACACGATCGCGGCGCTGAACAAAGCCGACGCCTATCATGACTTCACCTATGTCTCGACGGCCGGCGGCGCCTTTCTCGAATGGCTCGAAGGAAAGCTTCTGCCGGGCGTCGAGGCGTTGCGCGGCGCGAAGGCGGCGTAAGGGGGGTCAAACAAGCCGAGGTCGGGCGGCCCCGGCGCATCCCTCAGCCGCCCGCTGTCTTAAAGTTTTGCCAATGCGGCTAAGCCCGCCCAGCGCGGGCGACGCCTTCCTTGGCGAGCTGATTATTGGGGTCGAACACGAGGGCGCGCTGATAGGATTCGATCGCCTTGGCGCGATTGCCGGATTTTTCATAGGCGAGCCCCAGCCCGGCCCAGGCTTCGGCGTTCTTATTGTCGACATTGAGCGCCGCGTTGAAATCCTCGATCGCCTTGTCCGGCTTGCCGATGGCGATGAGGCTTTGGCCGCGGGCCTGATAGGGCGCGCCGGCGAAGGGGTCGCGATCGATCGCATTGTCGAAATCGGTGATCGCCTGCGGGTGATTGCCCTCCCGCTGATAGATGAGCCCTCTTGCGTGAAACGCCTGGGCGTTTTCCGGATTGAGCTTGATCGCCTGATCGAGATCGGCGCGGGCCTCGTCGAGATTGCCTTGCGCGCGCAGCAGATTGGCGCGGCCGAGATAGGCCGGCGCGTGGTTTGGGTCGGCCGCAATGGCGCGATTGAAATCGGCCAGCGCGGCGTCGTTGCGGTTCACCTGGCGATAGGCCAGCGCGCGATTGGTGAGAGAGGCCGCATTGTCGGGCGAAAGCTTGATCGACTGGTTGAAATCCGCGATCGCTTCCGGGAATTTGCCGATCCGCGCATAGGCGACGCCACGGGTGTTATAGGCTTCGGCGCTGCCAGGATTGCGCTGCACGACCTCGCTCAAGGAAGCGAGATTGGCGGAGGCCTCTTGCGGTGATTGGTTCGCGACCTCGGCGACCCCGGTCCCGGCCTTGCCGATGAGATTGCTGGTCGATTCGCAGCCGGCGAGCGCGAATGACGCCGTGGCGATCAGCGAGTAAGGTAGCGCCCACTGTCGCAGGGACGCAAGCCAAGATGCAAACCATGTTAAGGAAGCCGCGATGGATGCGCATCGCACGCATCGCGACGCATCGGGCAAGGCTGTTTCAAACGTTCGTTTCATGACGCTTGCCGACCCAGCCGATCAATTCTTCACCGCGGAACGGACGCCGCCCGGTTGCGAGAGCGCCAAGCGCATTGCGCCGGGCGCGCCGTCGCCGGCGCGGTGAAAATCAACGAACCCCCAGAACGGGTTTCGGCTTCATGGGCAACAGGCCTTCCCGCTGCATTTTCTTGCGCGCCAATTTGCGGGCGCGCCGCACGGCCTCGGCTTTTTCGCGGGCTCGTTTTTCCGAAGGCTTTTCGTAATGGCCGCGGAGCTTCATCTCGCGGAAAATGCCCTCGCGCTGCATTTTTTTCTTGAGCGCCTTGAGAGCCTGGTCGACATTATTGTCGCGAACGAGAACTTGCACGCAAAAGTCCTTGATATGTCGCCACGCTTTCGCATGCCGCGACGAAGCTGACTGAAAAAGACGGAACAAAAAACCGGGCGCTGTAAAGCGCCGGATCCCAGAGTAGACGCGGATACCAGACTCGGGCGTTTCTGTCCAGAGCCGATGCGCGTTCCGCCGCCGCGCCCGTCGCGTCGCGAAAACTGAGAATATAGCGGCGCCGTCTTGAATCCAGGCCTGATTCAGCTCACTCGCGTCAAGGCGCGATGCGCGTCACATGACCCATTTTTCGGCCAGGCCGCGCTTCGGCCTTGCCGTAGAGATGGAGGCTCGCGCCTGGCTCGCGCAGGATCTGCTCCCAGGCGAAGACCTCCTCGCCGATCAAATTCCACATTTCGACGCTTTCCCCGTGACGCCGGGTCGCGCCGAGCGGCCAGCCGGCGACGGCTCTGACATGCTGCTCGAACTGAGAGGTCAGGGCTCCGTCCAGCGTCCAATGGCCGGAATTATGGACGCGGGGAGCGATCTCGTTGACGCGGAGCTCGGCGGGACCGTCGCCAGCGCCGCCCGTTGGGTCGACCACGAATATTTCGACGGCGAGGATTCCGACATAATCAAGCGCGTCGGCGATTGCGCGCGTGAGCCGGACCGCCTCGGCGGCGGTTTCCGGATCCAGGCGCGCGGGCGCGCGGGTGAATTTCAGGATATGGTTCTCATGCGCGTTCTCGCAAACGTCATAGGCGGCGAATTGGCCGTCCTGGCCGCGCGCGGCGACAACCGAAACTTCCTTGGCGAAGGGCACGATGGCCTCGAGAATCGCGGGGACGCCGCCGAGCGAACGGAAGGTCACGGCGAGATCAGCGCCTTCGCGGACGAGAACCTGGCCCTTGCCGTCATAGCCGAAACGACGGGTCTTGAGGATTGAGGGGCGACCCAGTTGCGCCACCGCGCGGGCGAGAGAGCCGGCGTCGTCGACGCGCAAATAGGCTGCAGTCGCGACGCCATTGGCGGTGAGAAACTCCTTTTCGACGAGCCTGTCCTGACAGGTCGCCAAGACCTCCGGGCCGGGCCGCACGACGCCGAGATCGGCGAGAAGCGCCGCCGTCCGGGCCGGCACGTTCTCGAATTCATAGGTGACCGCGTCGACATTGGCGGCGAATTCCGCCAACGCCTTTTCATCCTCATAAGGCGCGAAGGTACGCGCGGCGCTGACGTCGAAGGCCGGACTGTCGAGGTCGTTCGAATAAATATGCGTCTTGAGGCCCAAGCGGGCGGCGGCGAGCGCAAGCATCCGCCCCAATTGACCGCCGCCGAGAATCCCAATCGTCGCGCCGGGAACGAGTGCGAAGGACATGGCGGCTTCAGCTCTCGGCCGGGGGCCGTTTGGCGACGGCTTCGGTTTGCGCCGCGCGCCAGGCGGACAAACGGGTTTCGACCGTGGGGTCGGCCAGGGCGAGGATCGCGGCGGCGAGCAGCGCGGCGTTGATCGCGCCGGCCTTGCCGATCGCCAAGGCTCCAACCGGGACGCCGGCGGGCATTTGAACGATCGAGTAAAGCGAATCCTGCCCGTGCAGCGCTTTGGTTTCGATCGGCACGCCGAGAACCGGAAGCTCGGTGAAGGCCGCGGTCATGCCGGGCAGATGCGCCGCGCCGCCGGCGCCCGCGACAATGATTTTATGGCCCGCCGCCTTGGCCCCCTTGGCGAAGGCGACGAGGCGGTCGGGCGTGCGATGCGCCGAGATGATCAAGGTTTCGTAGCCGATCTTGAGTTCGTCGAGGAGCGCGGCGGCATGCCGCATCGTCTCCCAATCCGATTCGCTACCCATAATGATGGAGACGGGTTTTTCGGTGGCGGACAAATGGCGGTCCAAAACTTAGATCCGGCGAAGGCAGGGGCATAGACGAAGGGGCGGCGAGGCGCAAGCTGGCCGGGGCTCGAGGGTGAACTCACGCGGCGGCAAACTCGAATTGGCGTTAAAGGGCAGGAAAACGCCGCGGCGCGTCCGGCTTTTAATCCTTGGAGCGTCTTATCCAAGTCATGATGTAATATTAAACAATATAATAGCTTTTATGTCTTAGTTCTCAAGAATATATTATGCTTAAAACTACCATATATTTTTCTAATTATCCAACCGCCAATTCGGCCGGCGAATTGGGCCGCGAGCAGCCAAGCGAAGACATATAATCTTATCCAGAAAGATGCGACTCCCCAATTTTCGGACACGGCGGCCTCAATTAGATATATTTCTAATGGATGAGCGTTGCTTTTTTGTTAAACAGACAGATGAATTCGGAGGAGTTTCTATTCTATACTTAAGCTCATGCATGGTTCCGGCGCGCCGGAGGCATAGCGCGAGGCCGCGAAACTTGTCGCCGACGGGCGCTTTGATCCTTCTCATCCCGACATTCATCCCTGCTTGACTGCGATCACCTCCATGCAGACACGGTAGCGCTCGCTGACATGATACTCCACCGGCTTGAATCCTTGCTCCGCCAAGAGGGCGTAGAGGCGCTTGCGGGTGAAATTGTGATAATGCTCGATCTCGCCCCAATAGGGATTCACTTTATTGGCATGGAGCAGGCGCCAGACCATATTGTCCATGTTCGGCATCGACAGGAAAAGGACGCCATTCGGACGCAGCAGCCGGCGCGCCGCAACCAGGCCGGCTTTCGGGAACGGCGTATGTTCGAGCACGTCGGCCATGCTGATCACGCTGAAGCGTTCGTCATGGCGGAACTCCTTGATCGGGAGGCGATGCGCCTCGTAGCCGAGGCCGCTCAAGTCGCGAACGCCGTCCTCGCGCAGGTCGAGCCCGACCGGCGTATAGCCCCATTCCTCGGCCGCGAAGAGAAGCGAGCCGCTGCCGAAGCCGACGTCGAGCCAGTCGCCGTTCGGCCCATGGCGCGCGACCCGCTCGACGATCCGCGCCGAGACCGCCCGCTGCCGCTCCATGTCGTAGCCGACGGTCTGATTGGGGTGCGTCTTCGAAAATAGGACCGCGGCGGCCTCGGCGTTGAAATAGCCCTCGGTGAAGATATGCCCGCAGCTTTGGCATTCGCGCCATGTCATGCTCGGCGGAAGCGACGGTTGGTAGATCGGATGTTTTGAGCAATCGGCGTCGAGGATGATCGGAATCTCCGCGCCGTCGCAGAGCGGACAGGCGAGATAGGCGAGCCGCCGGATCGTCGGCGTCGGCGGATCGGCGGCGATCGAAGGAGCGATGGCGAAGGGACGCGGCTCCAGCCCTTGCGCATGGGTCTCCCACATTTTCTCGAGCGCGGCCTCGAAGCCGCGCGTATAGGCGGCGGAGTCGAAGAGGGGCGCGCGCAGCCGATTGCCGACAAGTTTGTGACGCGTGCGCTCCAGCAGTCCGGGCTCCCGCGCGAGACGCAAAGCCAGCGTTTCATAGGCGGGCAGCGAGGCGGCTACCAGCTCGGGCAGGCCGACCGCATGAAGGAGGCTGCCCGCGACCCGTCCCGCGAATGTGTCTCCCGCGCAAGTCAGGACGGGGAGGCCCGCCCATAAGGCGTCGCTCGCCGTCGTATGGGCGTTATAGGGCAAGGTGTCGAGAAAGAGATCCGCGAGCCGGTGGCGGGCGAGATGCTCCGGCGATTGCAGCTTGGGCGCGAAGACGAGACGCTGGGGATCGACGCCGCGTTTGGCGGCTTCCTTGGCGAGATTGCCCCTGACCAGCTCATTCGTCTCCAAGAGCCAAAGGACGCTTCCGGGAACTTCGGTCAGGAGACGCATCCAGACGTCGAAGAATTCAGGCGTGATCTTGTAGCTGTTGTTGAACGAGCAAAAGACGAAGCCCTGTTCGGGCAGGCCGCATTCGCTTCGGGACGGCGTGAGGTCGGCGATCAGCCGGCGCGCGTCATTTGGCTGATAGCACTGCGGCAGATGAACGATCTTTTCGCTGTAGACGTCCTGCTGATCCATCGGCAGCACGAAGGGATCGGCGATCACATAGTCGATGAACTCCGCCCCCATCGTTCCGGGAAAGCCGAGGAAGCTCGCTTGAATGGGCGCCGGCCGTCGCGCCGCTATGCCCGTGCGCGCGCCTTTGGTGTAGCCTTTCAATTCGATCAGAATATCGATCTTATCGGCGTTTATTCGCGCTGCGGCCTCGTCGTCCGACATGGCGCCGATTTCGACGAAATGGTCGAACGCCGCCCGCAGCCGCGCGCTCATCTCGCTGTGATCGTCCTCGCCATGCGAATAGGCGGCGATCTCGAAGCGCGACGAATCATGGCGCTCGAACAGTTCGACGGCGAGCAGCGCCGTCGCATGGCGGCAGAAATCCGCCGACAAATAGCCGATCCTGAGCTTCCGGCCGCGCGCCGGCGCTCCCTTTGGATGCGTGAAGGCTTTGTCGCCTACCGCGACGCTGGCGGCGAACCGGCGGCTGTTGCGCAGCTGCTCCGCCGCGCTCGCGCGCAGGCCGAGCATCACGAAAGGATGCACCGGCGTCGGATCGTTCTCCATCAGCGCGCGAAGCTCGGCTTCTTCCGCGTCGAGCCCGGTCCAATTGCAGATCAAGCGCTGCTTGTGATGCAGCCACGCCCGCACCGCGAGCAATCGCGGGTTGAGCTCAAGCCCTTTTTGGAAGGCTTGGATCGCCTCGTCGATCCTGCCGAGGCTGTCGAGCGCGGCGCCCAGATTGACATGCGCTTCGGCGAGAGTCGGGCGCAGGGCGATGGCTTCGCGATAGGCGTCGACGGCCTCCTCGTAGCGCTCCTGGCCTTGCAGGACATTGCCTAGATTGGCGTGGACCAGGGCGAAACTTGGCTGCAGTTCGATCGCGCGCTGATAGGCCTCGATCGCTTGTCCCGGCCGGCGCAAATCCCGGAGAATATTGCCGAGGCTGAAATAGGGCGTCGCCGCGTCCGGCCGATGCGCGATTATATCGTTGCAGGCCGCGATGGCGTCCTGTGGACGGCCGAGCTTGCGCAGGACATTGGCGGCGTTGGCGTAGGCCTCGACAAAGGTCGGATTGAGCGCCGCGGCGCGCCGATAGGCGGCGAGGGCGTCGTCGAGCCGCCCTTGATCCTCGAGAGCCGCGCCGAGATTGGAATGGGCTTGCGCGAAATTCGGGTCCAAGGCTATCGCGCGCCGCGCGGTCTCCAGGGCGTCATCGGTCCGGCCGGAGGCGCGATAGATCGCGTTGAGGTTGGAATGGGCCTCGACATAATCGGGCTTGACCGCGATCGCCCGTTCGACGAGCCGCTCGGCGACGTCGTGTTCACCGCGCTGATGCGCGATCAGGCCGAGATGGTGCAGGCAGACGAACTGGTCCGGCTCGTTCGCGAGAATTCTCGCGTAAATCTCTTGCGCGGCGTCGTAACGCCCGGCTCGAAAATATTCGAGCGCGATCGTCAATTGGTTTGGAGCAGGCGAGCCCGTCGGCGCATAGGAAAGTTTTTCGCTCGTCAATCCTGCCATGGCCGCCCCTTGCGCCGCGTGCTTCTCTGCGAGCGCAAGGATTATGCAGTCCAGCTTGCCTCAAACATGCGCCCGGCGTTTCCCTTCAAGTCGAAGCGAATCCAGGGCGCGTTTTAGCGCAGCGCTTTCTCGATTTCGGGGAGGATTGTCTCCCGGTAGGCTTCTTCCGTGATCGGCCCGACGAACCTATAGGCGATTTCGCCGTCGCCTTTGACGATGAAGGTTTCCGGCACGCCGTAAACGCCCCAGTCGATCGCGACCCGGCCGCTGCGGTCGGCGCCGAGCATCGCATAAGGGTCGCCATCCTGGCCGAGAAAGCTGCGTATATTGGCGGGTTCGTCCTTATAGGCGAGGCCGGCGATGCGGACGCCGCGCTGCGTCAGCGCTGGATCGGCGGCGAGCCGCACCAGCAGCCCATGTTCCTGATGGCAGGGGACGCACCAGGAGGCGAAGACATTGACGAGGGTTGCGCCGCCACGGCGAAGATCCGCGTCGGAGAAACCCGGTCGATCCGCCAGACCCTCCACCGGCGGCAAGGCGAAGGCGGGGACCTGCTTGCCGATGAGCGCGGAGGGCAGTCGCGAGGCGTCGCCGGAAAAGAGCCGCGCGAAAAAAAGCCCGACCAACGCCGCGAAGAGGATCAAGGGAATATATAGCAGGGGCGAGCCACGCCGCCGCTCGGCTTGCGGCTTCGAGGGAGCCGATTTCCGCGCGTTCATTCCCAGCCCTTACGCTCAGCGTCGGTGGACTGATCGCGGCCGGTGCGCGCCGGAAATCGGGCGAGCGCCCGTTTCAGGCTCCGATAATCGCGCAAGATCAGCAAAGTCATGCTCGCCACGATGGCGAAGCCCAAGGCGTAGGCGGCGATGACGAAGCCGAAATTCGGGTCACTGCTCATAGGCGGCCTCCAAGGAAGGCGCGGCGTAGGTCAGGCCCCTCTCCTCGGCGTCGGCGGCGAGGATCGACAGGCGGCGCAGCCGGCGGCGCAGGATCTCGTTGCGGATGGCGAGCAGATGCAAGGTCGCGAATAGGAGCGTGAAGGCCGCCGCCATGACGATGAGCGGCCACAGCATCGAGGCTTCGATCGCGGGGCCGCCAAGGCGGAAGACGGAGGCTGGCTGATGGAGAGTGTTCCACCAGTCCACCGAGAATTTGATGATTGGAATATTCACCGCGCCGACAAGCGTGAAAATCGCCGCCGCGCGCGCCGCCTTGCCTTGATCCTCGATTGTCCGCCACAGCGCGATGAGGCCGAGATAAATCAGGAAAAGCACCAGGACCGAGGTGAGCCGCGCATCCCAAACCCACCACGCGCCCCACATCGGCTTGCCCCAGAGCGAGCCGGTCGCAAGGCAGAGAAAGGTGAAGCCGGCCCCGAGAGGCGCCGCGGCCTTTTGCGCGGCGTCGGCCAGCGGATGACGCCAAACCAGCGTGCCGAGCGCCGCCGAGGTCATGACCATATAAGCAAACATTGAAAGCCAGGCGGCCGGCACATGAAGATACATGATCCGAACGGTCTCGCCCTGCTGATAATCAGGCGGGGCGACGAACCAGGCGAGATAGAGGCCGAGGCCAAGCAGCAGGCCGGTCAGCGCGCCTAGAATCGGGACCGCGGCCTTGACGAGGCGCAGGAAATTGGTCGGATTGGCGTAATTTTGCATGAACTCCATCTAGGCTCGCGCAAACCTAAATGCAAATCGCGCCGCCCTGTCTGCCGCCCTGTCTAAAGTGGCGGCACGACGCGGTAATAGAGCCCGTTGGCGCCGTAATAGGGCTGGTACCAGGTTCCGCCGCAGACGTAATAATTCACGTCGTTGACGGCTTGATAGGGGCATCCGGCCGGAACGGTCGCGACGAGGCTGCCGATCGCAACGGCGCTCGCCGCCGCAGCGACGCCGAGGGCCGCAGCGCCGCAGCCCCAGCAGCCGCCATGGTAATAGCTGTTGACCACGGCTGGGCCGTGGAAGCCGCCGCCATACCAGCCGCCGGCGTGCCAGCCGTCGCCATGCCACGTGCCTCCCCAGGCTCCGCCGGCATGATTGACGCCGCCGGCGTGCCAGGCCCCGGCGCCGCCCACGCCGCCGGCGTGGAAACCTCCGGCGTGCCAAGCGCCGCCGCCGCCAAAGCCGCCGGCATGGAAGCCGCCGCCGGCAAATCCACCGCCGCGAAAGGCGTCGGCGGATGGCGGCGCGCCGAGAGCTAGCGCGGCGGTCAGAACAGCGGCGCCCAGAAGCAGACTGCGAGTCATGGCGGTTGACCTCATTGGCGATCGTTCATCCGGATCTTGCCGTGGATTCCGGTCTTTGTTCAAGGATTGCGATCTAGGTTTGCGATCAAGGTTTGGGAGCCGGCTCCGCGTCCGGCCGCGCGAACGGGATGCGCCTTGTCGACGCGGTCGGATGCGGCTTGAAATCGGTCTCCTCGGCGGCCACGCCGTCGAGCCTCCAATCGGAGAATTCGACCGAATGGCGCGGCTTGTCCGGGCCGTCCGCAGCCGTCGCCCAGATGAGCCGCGGCAGCTTGTCCTCCGCGCCGATCCAGATTTGCAGATGCACATGCGGATCGGAAATCGAGACGATGTCCGTCGTCGCGTCGCCGACGAGCTTCGACTGGCCGATCACGAAGGCGCTGGTCAGCCCCTCCGTCAGCGCCTTGTAGGGATCGGCGACGATGAAATCGACAAAGGGAAAATAAACCCCGGCCTTCTCATAGATGTGCTCCAGCGCCTGATCGAGCGTGCCGGGCGCTTTCGCCGTCGCGATCAAATCGGAGTCGGGCGTGAAGACCGCGATCTCCTTGCCGTCAAAGTAGAACTCCGAGGGCGGTCCGTCTCCGGGGACGATCACCCGAAGCTTGTTGGGCCGCGCCAGGAGGACCTCCGAGCGGGTCAGATAGAAAAGCGGCTGGCCATTGCGGGCCGGAACGTCGAAGGCCCCGCGCGCGACGAAGGAGATGGTCTTGGCCTGGGCGAGCTTGTCGCTCGCGGCTTTGAGGATCGCGAGCGCGGCCGGCTCGATGGCCGGATGATCCGGCTCGCTCGCGGCGGCCGGCGGCTCGCTTGCGACAGGAGCCTTCTCGCTGGCCGCCGGCGCTTTTTCCGTCGCCGCCGGCGCCTTCTTGGCCGCCGGGGACTTCTTGCTCGGGGCCGGAGCATTCTGCGCCCAAGCCCCCGATTCGGCCCCGGATCCAGCGCCAACAAAACTCAATGCGGCCGCGAGCAGGAGAACGCCGAGCTGTTTCATCATCGCCTCGATAGCCGGAAGCTGCGCTTTTTGGATGCACGCCTGATAAATGTTTTTAGGCCGCAAGTAAATCGCCTATAGAGCGCAATCGGGCGCCGGCGAGGCGGATTCCCATCATTCGCTCATGTGGCGGAGCGCCGCGGCGGCGGCGATCGGCGCCCCTGCCAGCGCCATCAGCGTAAGCGCGCCAAGGATGAGCAGAGGCGCGGCCGATTGGCTTGGCGCCCCCGCCGCGGCGACGCCGAAAATAAGGACCGGCACGCAAAGCGGCAAAATCAGAACCGCCAGCAAAAGTCCGCCGCGCCGAAGGCTCACGGTCAGCGCCGCGCCGATCGCGCCGATCAAGGTCAATGCGGGCGTGCCGACAAGAAGCGAAAGGGCGACGCTCCAAAGCTCGTTCGCGGGCAAGGCGAGCATCAAGCCAAAGAATGGCGCGGCGGCGACGAGCGGCAGGCCGGTCAAGAGCCAATGGGCGAAGCATTTGACGAGGACGATGAGTTCGAGCGGCGCGCCGCTGGTCAAGAGCAGATCGAGCGAGCCGTCTTCGTGATCGGCCTGAAACAACCGGTCGAGGCCGAGCAATGTCGCGAGCAGGCTGGCGATCCACAGAATGGCCGGCGCGATCCGCGCGAGGAGCGCGAGATCGGGGCCGATGGCGAAAGGCGTCAGCGTGACGAGAATCAGAAAAAAGACGAGCCCGAGGCTCGCGCCGCCGCCGATTCGCTGGCCGATCCGCAATTCGCGGACGAAGAGCGCATGCAGCGCCGATTTGGTCACAGGCTCCGCCGTCACGCGCCGGCCCCGAGCCGCAGTTCGCGCCCGGCGAGCTCGAGGCGAGCATGGGTCGCGGCGACGATCATGCCGCCTCCGGCCAGATGCGCCGTCATGATCTGCGCCATGATTTGCTGTGACCCCGCGTCGAGCGCCGTCGTCGGCTCGTCGAGCAGCCAGATCGGGCGGATCGCGACAAGGAGCTTGGCGAGCGTGGCGCGCCGCTTCTGGCCGGCCGAGAGATAGGCTGAAGGGAGCGCGGCGACATGGGCGAGGCCGAACGCGCCGAGCGCCGTTTCGGCGGGCGCGCCGCCGCGCCCGGAGCCGAGCGCCGCGGCGAAAAACTCGAGATTCTCGCCAACCGTCAGCGCGCCCTTCAGCGCGTCGGCGTGGCCGATGTAATGAACCTGTTCGGACAGCGTTTCATCAGAGGCTGGGGTGCAGGAAATCGCGCCGGAGGCTGGCGGCAGCAGGCCGGCGAGCGCGCGCAGAAGAGTCGATTTTCCAGCGCCGTTGCGCCCGGTCACGACCAGGCTCTCCCCGGCCTCAAGCGTGAAGGACAGTTTGGCGAAAACGATTCGGCCGCCGCGTTCGACGGAGAGGTCGCAAGCCGAAAGCCGCATGAGGGATGAACCGAAGCCTAGCCGCGAATGAATGATGGCTTTGTCTATCATCCATGTAGCTCTCGCCGTAGAAATTATTTATAAGTCAAACGCCTCTTTCATTTCACCATCTGCTTCCTCGGGACAATTCCGCATGGCCTCGCTCGATAGTTTCAAATCCCGCAAAAAGCTCACGGTCGGCCGCAAGACCTATCATTATTTTTCGCTCAAGGCCGCGGAAAAAAACGGGCTCGCGGGCATCGGGCAGCTGCCCTTCTCGATGAAGGTGCTGCTCGAAAATCTGCTCCGCTTCGAGGATGGCCGCTCGGTCACCAAGGAAGATATCGAGGCCGTCGCCGCCTGGCTCGTCAATAAAGGAAAGAGCGAGCGCGAAATCGCGTTTCGTCCGGCTCG
Source organism: uncultured Alphaproteobacteria bacterium (assembly GCA_963829515.1). Classification (GTDB taxonomy): domain Bacteria; phylum Pseudomonadota; class Alphaproteobacteria; order Rhizobiales; family Beijerinckiaceae; genus Methylocapsa. The sequence continues at coordinate 34,041 of CAWHIP010000021.1, read as the reverse complement.
GGTCTTGATGCAGGATTTCACCGGCGTGCCGGCGGTCGTCGATCTCGCCGCGATGCGCGACGCGATGACGAGCCTCGGCGGCGATCCGCAGAAGATCAATCCGCTCGTGCCCGTGGATCTCGTCATCGACCACTCGGTCATCGTCGACGCCTTCGGCAGCGCCAAGGCGTTCAAGACCAATGTCGATCTCGAATATGGCCGCAATGGCGAGCGCTATCGGTTCTTGAAATGGGGCCAGGATTCCTTCGACAACTTCCGCGTCGTGCCGCCGGGCACGGGAATTTGTCATCAGGTCAATCTCGAATATCTCGCCCAGACGGTCTGGACGCGGAAAGAGAAATACGCGCCCGCCCGCGGCAAGGCGGAGACCGTCGAGGTCGCCTATCCCGATTCGCTCGTCGGCACCGATTCGCATACGACAATGGTCAATGGGCTCTCGGTCCTCGGCTGGGGCGTCGGCGGCATCGAGGCCGAGGCCTGCATGCTCGGCCAGCCGCTCTCCATGCTCCTGCCCGAGGTGATCGGCTTCAAGCTGACCGGCGCGCTGGCGGAAGGCGTCACGGCGACCGATCTCGTCCTGACCGTGACTCAGGCGTTGCGGCAAAAAGGCGTCGTCGGCAAATTCGTCGAGTTCTATGGTCCGGGCCTCGACCATCTGTCGCTGGCCGATCGCGCGACCATCGCCAATATGGCGCCTGAATATGGCGCGACCTGCGGCTTCTTCCCGATCGATTCGGAGACGCTCTCCTACCTGACCACTTCCGCCCGCACGCCGGCGCGGGTCGCCCTCGTCGAAGCCTACGCCAAGGCGCAGGGACTGTTTCGCACACGCGGCTCGGAGCCGGTTTTCACCGAGACGCTCGAACTCGATCTCGGCGCCGTCGAGCCGTCCATGGCCGGCCCGAAACGCCCCGAGGGGCGCGTCGCGCTTGGCGCGGTCGGGGCGAGCTTCAAAAGCGCGCTCGAAAGCGAATACAACAGGAAGGGCGAGGCGGAAAAACGCTATCCGGTCGAGGGCAAGAATTTCGATCTCGGCCATGGCGACGTGGTGATCGCGGCGATCACCTCCTGCACCAATACGTCAAACCCCAACGTGCTGATCGGCGCGGGCCTTCTCGCCCGCAACGCGATCGCCAAGGGCATTGGCGTCAAGCCCTGGGTCAAGACCTCGCTCGCGCCGGGAAGCCAGGTCGTCGCCGAATATCTCGCCGCCTCGGGCCTGCAGAAATCGCTCGACAAGCTCGGCTTCAATCTCGTCGGCTTCGGCTGCACGACCTGCATCGGCAATTCGGGACCTTTGGCGGCGGAAATCTCCAAGAGCATCAGCGACAATGGAATCGTCGCCGCGGCGGTGCTGTCCGGCAATCGTAATTTCGAGGGCCGCATCAGCCCCGACGTCCAGGCGAACTATCTCGCCTCGCCGCCTCTCGTGGTCGCGCATGCGCTCGCGGGCACTGTGGCGAGGGATCTCGCGACCGAGCCGCTCGGCCATGACAAGAAAGGCAATCCGGTCTTCCTGGCGGACATCTGGCCCGACGACGAAGAGATCGCCGCCTATATCGACGCCTTCGTCACCAAAAAGGTTTTCAAGGCGCGCTACGCCAATGTCTTCGATGGCGACGTCAATTGGCGTAAGGTGAAGGCGCCTGTCGGCGAAACCTATAAGTGGGACATTGGCTCGACCTATGTGCAAAACCCGCCCTATTTCGAGGGGCTGAAGATCGAGCCGGAGCCGGTCAAGGACATAGAGAACGCGCGCATCTTGGCGCTGTTCGGCGATAAGATCACGACCGACCATATTTCGCCGGCGGGCTCGATCAAGGAGGCGTCTCCCGCCGGGCAATATCTGCTCGAGCGACAGGTGTCGCAGGCGAATTTCAACCAATATGGCACAAGGCGCGGCAATCATGAGATCATGATGCGCGGAACCTTCGCCAATATAAGGATCAAGAACTTCATCCGCCGCGCGGCCGACGGACATGTGCCGGAAGGCGGCTACACCAAGCATTGGCCGGATGGCGAGGAAATGTCGATCTTCGACGCCGCGATGAAATATCAGGCCGAGGGCGTGCCGCTGGTCGTCTTCGCCGGCGCCGAATATGGCAACGGGTCCTCGCGCGATTGGGCGGCGAAGGGCACCAGGTTGCTCGGCGTGCGCGCGGTCATCGCCGAATCCTTCGAGCGCATTCATCGCTCCAATCTCGTCGGCATGGGCGTCCTGCCGCTGACCTTCGAGGCGGGTGCGACCTGGGAGAAGCTGAAGCTCAAGGGCGATGAAGAGGTGACCATTCATGGCCTCAGCAAGGGCCTGAAGCCGCGCCAGCCCATGGAGGCGCAGATCAAATACGCCGATGGCAAGGTGAAGAAGGTCCCCCTCTTGAGCCGCATCGCGACGCTCGACGAGCTCGACTATTTCAACAATGGCGGCATTTTACCTTACGTCCTGCGCCAGCTCGCGGCGGCGTAGCGCAACAAACAACTTTTTGCAGCGAGGCGCCGACGGGGTTCGCCCTTTCGCGCCTCCTTACTCTTTGCGTCTGGATAATCCTACATGACGACTTACAAGCTTTTCGTGCTCCCCGGCGATGGCATCGGCCCCGAAATCATGGCCGAGGCCGAGAAGATCGCGGCATGGCTGACGCGCGAGGGAATTGTCGGCTTTGAAATCGAGACGGGCCTTGTCGGCGGCGCCGCTTATGACGTTCATGGAACGGCGATCAGCGACGCCGACATGGCGCGGGCCGACGCGGCCGATGCGGTTCTGCTCGCCGCAGTCGGCGGCCCGAAATGGGATGGCGTCGCTTACGAGTTGCGCCCCGAGGCGGGGCTTCTGCGGCTGCGCAAGGATATGGCGCTGTTCGCCAATCTGCGCCCGGCGATCTGCTATCCGGCGCTTGCCGACGCCTCGTCGCTGAAGCGCGAGCTTGTCGATGGGCTCGATCTCATGATCGTGCGCGAATTGACCGGCGGGGTCTATTTTGGCGAGCCGAAGCAGATCATCGATCTCGGCAATGGGCAGAAGCGCGGCATCGACACCCAGGTTTACGACACCTATGAGATCGAGCGGATCGGGCGCGTTGCTTTCGAGCTGGCGCGCAAGCGCCGCAACAAGGTCACCTCGTCGGAAAAGCGCAATGTGATGAAATCAGGCGTCCTCTGGAACGAGGTCATCACCGCCTTGCACGCCCGCGAATATCCGGATGTGGAGCTTGAGCACCAACTCGCCGATTCGCTCGGGATGCAGTTGGTGCGCCGGCCCAAGCAATTCGATGTGATCGTCACCGACAATCTTTTTGGCGACATGCTGTCGGACGTGGCCGCCATGCTGACGGGCTCGCTCGGCATGCTGCCCTCGGCTTCGCTCGGCGAAAGAAACGCGCGGACAGGAACTCGCAAGGCCCTTTACGAGCCGGTGCATGGTTCGGCGCCGGATATAGCGGGCAGGGGCCTCGCCAATCCGATCGCGATGATCGGATCGCTTGGCATGGCGCTGCGCTATTCCTTCGATCTCGGCGAACTCGCCGATCGCATAGACAAAGCCATCTCCGGCGTGCTCGACAAAGGCTTGCGGACGGCCGACATCGCCGCCGGCGCCAAGGAGACTTTGTCGACCACTCAAATGGGCGACGCGATCCTTGCCGAGCTCCAATCCGCCTTCAAGTGAAGGCGACGAAAGCAAAGCGGCGCGGCCCTGCCGCCGGCGCGCCAGAGTTCAGCCGCGCTTCAGCACCTTGAACTCACGCGCATCCCTGTTTCGATCGGATGAGTCCGTCCAAACCGGGCGCGCCATTCGGGACGCGCTCCGGCGGCGCCCTTAATAAGGATAGGCGGGCGTCTCGAATTCGATGAGCGGGCCGGGCCGTCCTGGGACCTCAAGCGGCCAGGGGAGTTCTTCATTGCCATATTTGGATCGCGCGAAGGTCTGATCCGGCGTGCGGTTGAAGATCGTGTTGGCGGTCACATAGTTGGACATGCTGCCGACCGGCACGACAGGGCCAGGGTCGAGGAAGCTGCGCTTGTTGACCGTCAGCGGCGGGCGCTCGTCTTGATAAACGATCGGCGTGATATGCTTATGGTGTTGGACGTGGCGGCGCGCCGGCGTCTCGGCCAGGGCCGCGGTGGCGACCACGCTCAAGGTGGAGGCGAAAAGAAGGGCCGTAGTCGGTCTCAAAAGCATTTGGCTGATCCTTTGCAGTTGCAGAGGTAACGCCACAGCGGCGGTTTGGTTCGCGGCAGGGGTCAAAGAAGATAGGAATCAACGCGTTTTTCTTTGCGTTTTTTGGATCGCCGCCGCGTCAGGCGGATCCGACTGGGCTGATCGGGCAAGACGCGCCTCGGGTCTTGGTTCGGCGCAAGCGGTGGCGTCATTCAAGTCTCGCGCGGCGAAAAAGGCGATGAGCTCGCTGTCGTTGACGGCCGGCGTAAAATCGATTCGGTCGAGGAGGCAGGCGAGTTCGGTTCTTGACGGGGCCGGCTTGGCTGGGCCGGACGCGCAGGCGAAGCCCGTGATGCGCAGATTTGGGGCGGTGTTGATTTTCGAAATCCGAGACAGGCCGCGTCCGAGCCGTAGGACTGGGTTAAATCGAGACTGGCGGCCTCGAAAACGCCGAGCCGTGTTCGCAGGGCCGTCGGCTGCGTCGCGCGCGTGATCGCGCGTCCCATTTCGGCGGCCCGACGGGCGAGAGCGACGAAGAAAGACGCGTCGGGCGCAATTTCCCCGCCGACCCGATAGAAGGTGAGGCGCAAGCGCGGAAGCGCGCCGTCCGCTCCGCCGAAGGCGAGCACATCCTGCCGCCCGCCGCCGGTTCTATGCCGCCGCGCCTCAAGAAATTTCGGCTCGTCGGCGAGTTCGGGCGCCTGAAGCGCGAAAATCTGCGGCGCGGGGAGATCTCAATCCAGGCCGGCGGGGGCGCCGGCGGGGTCGCGGCGAAGGTCATGCCAGTGGAGGCTGGCTCCCGGGCCGCGCCCAGAAGCGCCACGGCGAACGCAAGGCCGGCCGCGGCGAGCGTGGCGGTTCCGAGCCGCCAAAGAAGGCGGCGGGAGCGCATGGCCGGCGACAACGGCAGGCGCTTGCCCTCGAAAGGCGCCCGCGCGTCGATGTCCACGCCTAAGACTTCGCCTTGAAAGGCCGCGCGCCGCATCATCTATCCTCCGCCGCGCAAGTGTGAGCGCATGTTCGAGCGCGCCATTGTGCGCGAGGAAGATTGCGCGAAGCGTTACTAATCGCGCGACCTTTATAATTAGCGTCAACGCCGCATTTACGAATGTTGACGCGGCGCGCACTTGTCACGGCCCGCATGTTATGGCCGGCGCAGCCTGCGCCGCGTCGGCGCCGATCCGTTGCGGCGCGGCGGCATTTGCCCTATTCAACTAGGTTCCTGAGCGATCGGCGGCGGGCCGGCGACGCTCCGGCTGGGCTCGGATTCGAAGCCCCGCCCGGATGGCGGACGCCTGCGCCGGGCGTCGAAGCTCACCTCTTTGATGGAGATGAATATGGGGTTCAAGGTCGCCATCGTCGGCGCGACGGGAAATGTCGGGCGGGAAATGCTTGACATTCTTGCCGAGCGCCAATTTCCGATCGACGAAATCGTCGCGCTCGCCTCGTCGCGCTCGATCGGGACGGAAGTTTCCTTCGGCGATAAGACCCTGAAATGCAAGGCGCTTGAAAATTACGACTTCGCCGGAACCGACATCTGCCTGATGTCGGCGGGCGGCGCGGTCTCCAAGGAATGGTCGCCGAAGATCGGCCGGCAGGGCTGCGTCGTCATCGATAATTCCTCGGCCTGGCGCTATGATCAGGACGTGCCTTTGATCGTGCCCGAGGTCAACGCCGACGCCATTGTCGGCTTTTCCAAGAAAAACATCATCGCCAATCCGAATTGCTCGACGGCGCAGCTCGTCGTCGCCCTGAAGCCGCTGCATGACAAGGCCAAGATCACGCGCGTCGTGGTGTCGACCTATCAATCGGTCTCGGGCGCGGGCAAGGAGGCGATGGACGCGCTCTTCGCCGAGACCCGCGCGATTTTCGTGTCGGACGCGGTCGAGAGCAAGAAGTTTCCCAAGCGCATCGCCTTCAACGTGATTCCCGAGATCGACGTCTTCATGGAGGACGGCTACACGAAGGAGGAATGGAAGATGATGGCGGAGACGAAAAAGATCCTCGATCCGAAGATCAAGCTCACCGCCACCTGCGTGCGCGTGCCGGTCTTCATCGGCCATTCCGAGGCGGTCAATATCGAGTTCGAGAACCCGATCAGCGCCGAGGAGGCGCGGGAGATTCTCCGCGAGGCGCCTGGCTGTCTGGTGATCGATAAGCGCGAGCCCGGCGGCTATATCACCCCGCATGAGGCGGCGGGCGAGGACGCGACCTACATCTCCCGCATCCGCGAGGACGCGACGGTGGAAAACGGCCTCGTGTTGTGGGTGGTGGCCGACAATCTGCGCAAGGGCGCGGCCCTGAACGCGGTCCAGATCGCCGAAGTCCTGATCAACCGCAAGCTGATCGCGCCGAAGAAGAAGGCGGCGTGAGGGTTTCCCGAGCCTGTTGCTTTGCTTGCCGCACCTCGGCGAGCTGACCGCGTAGAATGTCGAGCGCATCCTGCTCGGTTTGGCTCAGCCCGTCGAGCTTGACATGGTTGAGCAGCACTTCGAGCGCGTCGCCTATGCGGCCGAGCTGGCGGCCATAGCTGCCGACCTCGTCGAGAATTCTTTGCTCCATCTCGGGATGCGGCGTCTGGCCGAGGTCGATGTTGACCAAGCCGAGCTGCGCGCCCTGTTGAAAGAAGGTCAAGGGATTGATCGCCTGCCAGAGCCTTTCCGGCGCCAGGGAGATCTGAAATGCTTTTGGCATGGCGGCCTCGCGTTGAGAGGAGGAAATGTGGAGACAATGTCTCCAGCATAGCATTCCCCGCGAGCAGGATGAACGCCAGCCCCAACCATCCCCCTCACGCCGCCTTCTGGTAATCCTTGATGTCGGAGAAGCTGACCTCCGGCCATTTGTCCTGCTCATATTTCAGGTCCCAGGCCGATGAGGCCAGGAAGACCGGGGCGCCGTCGAGATCGGCGGCCATCGAGGAGGGATGGGCGCGGATGAATTTATCGAGCTCGGCGGGCGCCTTCGACGCGATCCAGCGGCAGGTCTCGAACCGGCTCGTCTCGAAGCTCGCGTCGAGCCCATATTCGGCCGCGAGCCGTTCGGCCAAGACATCGAGCTGCAAGGCGCCCACGACGCCGACGATCGCGCCCGATCCGTCATTCGGCAAAAAGAGCTGCACCACGCCCTCCTCGGCCATTTGGCCAAGCGCCTCGCGCAGCTTCTTCGCCTTCATGGCGTCGCCGATCTTGACCCTGCGCAGGATCTCCGGCGCAAAGCTCGGCACGCCGCGAAAGACGAGATTCTCGCCTTCCGTCAAAGTGTCGCCAATGCGCAAGGCGCCGTGGTTGGGGATGCCGACGACATCGCCGGCGTAAGCTTCTTCCGCCAATTGACGATCCTGGGCGAAGAAGAATTGCGGCGCGTTCAGCGCGATATTCTTGCCGGTGCGCACCAGCTTCGCCTTCATGCCGCGCTTCAACTTGCCCGAGCAGACGCGCATGAAGGCGATCCGGTCGCGATGGTTAGGGTCCATGTTCGCCTGGATCTTGAACACGAAGCCGGTCATCTTGTCCTCGCGGGCGTCGACCATGCGCGAGGCGGTCTCCAGCCCCTGCGGCGGCGGGGCGAAATCCTTCAAGGCGTCGATCAGGTCGCGCACGCCGAAATTGCGCAGGGCGCTGCCGAAAAAGACCGGGGTCAGATGGCCTTCGAGAAAGGACTGGCGCGCGAAGCGCTTGCAGCCGTCGCTGGCGAGCTCGATCTGCTCGCGCGCCTCGGCGAAATCGGCTTCGTTCAAGAGCCCGGCGATGAGCGGGTCGCTCGGCCCCGAGACCGGCGTCGGCTCGCTGTCGCGGTCGAGGCGGCGCACCAGCTTGCGCTCAAGGTCGTAGGTGCCGACGAAGCTGCGGCCGCGCCCGAGCGGCCAGGTGATGGGAGCGACATCGAGGGCGAGCGTCTTTTCGATTTCGTCGAGAATGTCGAATGGGTCGCGGGTCTCGCGGTCGAGCTTGTTGATGAAGGTCAGGATCGGGATGTCGCGGAGGCGGCAGACTTCGAACAGCTTGCGGGTGCGCGCCTCGATGCCCTTGGCGGCGTCGATCACCATGATCGCGCTATCGACCGCGGTGAGGGTGCGATAGGTGTCCTCGGAGAAATCCTCATGGCCCGGCGTGTCGAGCAGATTATAGACGCAGCCGCCATATTCGAAGGTCATCACCGAGGTGACGACCGAGATGCCGCGCTCGCGCTCGATCCCCATCCAGTCGGAGCGGGTCTGGCGCCGGTTGGCCTTGGCGCGCACTTCGCCGGCGAGCTGAATGGCGCCGCCGAACAGCAGCAGCTTTTCGGTGAGCGTCGTCTTGCCCGCGTCGGGGTGGGAGATAATGGCGAAGGTCCGCCGCCGGCTGACCGGATCAGAAGCGTTCATGCCGGAGCTAGGTGGCAAGCGGCGACGCTGATGTCAATTGTCCTGCGCCGCGCGTCGCCGGGCCGGAAGAGGGGAGCGGGGCGATGACGGAGAGAAGGAGCGGCGATCCTTACGATTTGCAGCGATTCGTCGACGCGCAGGAGCCGGTTTTCGAGACCGCTTGCGCGGAACTCGCCAAAGGTCGCAAGGAAAGCCATTGGATGTGGTTCGTCTTCCCGCAGATCAAGGGGTTGGGGAGCAGCCCAATGGCGCAAAGATTTGCGATTTCCGGCCGCGCCGAGGCGGCGGCCTGATTTACGCCACCCCATCCTCGGGCCGAGGCTGCGACGCGCGACCGGCTTGGCGAACGCCATAGAGGGGCGGTCCATCCATCAAATTTTTGGCGCGCCGGACGATACGAAATTTCATTCGTCGATGAGCCTCTTCGCGAGCGCGGCCGATGATGATGGGGTCTTTCGGCAGGCCTTGCGCAAATATTTCGGCGGCGAACTGGACGCCGGAACGCTTAAGAGGCTCTGACGCACGCCGCGCGCTCAGTCCTTCGGCGCGCGAGCCCAGAGCTGGAAGAAATGATGGACGGGCCCAGCGCCCTGGCCGACCGTGAGCTGATCTGCTGCGGCGAGCGCGCCGGTCAGATAGGCCTTTGCGGCCTCAATGGCGTCTCCGAGCTGGAGGCCTTGGGCGAGATAGGCCGCGATCGCGGAGGATAGAGCGCAGCCTGTGCCATGGGTGTTGCGGGTGGCCACGCGGGGAACGGAGAAGGACCTATACGACGCGCCGTCGAACAGAAGGTCGTCGCAGCTCGCGCCCTGCACATGGCCGCCCTTGACCAACACGGCTTTGGCGCCCCGGGCGTGCAGCAGCGCGGCGGCGCGCCTCATGCCGGCGTGATCGGCGGCGATCACATGGCCCGAAAGCCGCGCCGCCTCGAAAAAATTCGGCGTGACCAGGGTCGCGAGCGGAAAGAGATGACGAACAATGGCTTCGGCGACATCGGAGGCGGCCAAGGCGTCGCCGCTCGTCGCGGCCAGCACCGGATCAAGGACGATGAAGCGCGGCTTATAATGGGCGAGCCGTTTCGCGACGGCCTCGACGATGAAGCCGGTGGCGAGCATCCCAATCTTGACGGCGGCGACTTCTATATCGTCGAAGATGGCGTCGATTTGCGCCGCGACGAATTGCGCCGGCGGCACATGAACGTCGCTGACCCCGCGCGTGTTCTGCGCAGTGAGCGCGGTGACGACGGCCATGCCGTAGCAGCCGAGCGCGCTGAAAGTCTTGAGATCGGCCTGAACGCCCGCGCCGCCGCTCGGATCAGACCCCGCGATCGAGAGTAGATTTTGGACCATGCCCTGCTCTATGCCGCCGGACCGGCCTGGTCGCCGCGCCGAACGTTTCCGCTGGCCTCGACCCACGTGAATCGAGGAGAGAAACATTTTGGTATAGAGCATTTTTGGATAAAGGCGACGCCGGCCCGGCGCGAGAACAAGCGCCAAATCCTTTGGTTTGGCGCGTTTCCCGCTACGTTTGAGCCAATGTGATCGGAAGGCGCCTTTAGGTCGGGTCTTCGCGATGGAGGTCGTGGACGGTCACGCCGCGCGAGACCAAGGAGCGGTTCAGCCATTCGGGGTGACGCAGGGTGCGCAGCGTGTCTTCATAGCCGGATTCCCAATGCTCGCGCATGGACGTGCCGGAAAATTCATAGTCGCGTGCGTGGCCTTCGTAATTTTTATGCTGATAAATAAGATGAACGATATTGACGATGGCGGGATTGGCGCCTTCCGCGATGAGCTCCCTTTCGCCCGGCTGCAGCGCTTCGGGAGGGATTCTCTTCAAGGCCTCGACGAGGCGCATCTTCAAATTATGCGTCCGGGCGAAGGCGTCGGTATTCTGGCGCGTGCGGCTCGAATACATGATCTCCTTGTGACGGGTGAGCACATCCGACATTTGGCGGGGAAGGACGCCGCGCGCGCTAAATAGATCGACCTGAAACACCAGGGAGGATTGATGCTCGTCTTGCTCGAGGAAATATTGCAGCGGCGTATTCGAGACTATGCCGCCGTCCCAATAATATTCGCCTTCGATCTTGACCGATGGGAGCGCCGGCGGAAGCGCGCCGGAGGCCATGATATGCTCCGGACCGATCCTTTGCTTTTCTGAATCGAAATAGACGAAATTTCCGGTGCGGACATTTACGGCGCCGACGCTGAAGCGCTTGCGGCCATCGTTCAGAATGTCGAAATCGACCAGATTTTCGAGCGTTTCTTTCAAGGCGGAGGAATCGTAATAGCTGGTGGCGCCTTCGGCCCCCACGACATGGAGCCAGGGATTTGGCATGCGCGGCTGGAAAAATCCGGGCTGCCCGAGGAGCAAGGTCATCAGCGAGCTTGTCTGGTTGCGCAAATCGCGGAACGGATCGCCTTCCGGCGTATAAGGCCAGATCTTGCGGCCCGAGATCGTCTCCCAGAAGGTTTCGAGGTTCTTCAACCGATTTCCGGCCGATTGCCGGCGATGATCGCCGAATTGATCGCGCCGATCGACACGCCTGAAATCCAATTGGGCTCGCAGCCGGCCTCCGCGAGAGCCTGGTAGACGCCGACCTGATAGGCGCCCAGCGCGCCGCCGCCCTGAAGCACGAGGGCGACCCGATCATAACTGCTGGCGATCGCGGAAATATCGTCCTTGCGTCCCTTTCGGCGGGTCGAGCGCATCTCATTCATGTCGAGGCCTCCGCCGGAAAAGAGGGCGCCGGAGCTGGCGCATTGGGCGAAAGGTAATCAAAGACCACCTCGCCGAGGCCGAGCGTGAGGTCGGCGATGAAATGCGTCGCCGAAATCACCTCCAACACCGGCAATCTGGCGACGTCGGCCATGACATGATTGAAAAGTTGAAGCGCGCCGGGGCCCGTCCAAGCGCCTTTCAGCGTGACATCCTGCAGGTAATAGCGGACGAGCTCGCAAATCCGCAGCGCGCCGTCGACATGCGGGATGATCTTGATCACAAAATTCGGCTCGTCGAGCGCGCGCAGAACGGGATCATGCGCGAGCTCCTTATGCTTGTAGCCCATCGTGCCGACGGCGCAGAGCACGGGTCCGTAATGCAGCGTGCCGACGAGCACTTCCTTGTCATGGGCGAGCTTGGGCTGGGCCAGCTTTTTCGGAAAGCCCCAGATTTCCCGCCCGCCCGCGATCGGCGCGTCGTCGTCGAGATACATGGAATGGACGAAGACGCCGGGCTCGCCGTGGAAGCGCACCGGAATCACCTGCCCGGTCTCGGTGTAATCGCCGAAGCCCGCCGAATCCGGCATGCGGATGAACTCATATTTGACGATCGGCTCCGCCACCTCGAGCGGTTCGGGCACGAGCGCCCGCAGCACGTCGAGATCGGTCCGGTAGGAGATTACCATATATTCGCGGTCGTAGAAGCGATACGGTCCCGGCGGATAGGAGGGATCGTTGAGCGGCATGGCGAAGGCGCGAGCGCGAATATCGGCGATTTTCATGTCATATCGGCCTTGGGCGGTGGCGGGCAGAGCAGACTAGCCGCAGGATATGACATTAAAGCTAAGCAAGAGACATTCTAACCGGATCGCTCGCCCTTTAAGCAGGCATGTCGAGAAGGCCCGCCGCGCCGTCCGCCGCGCCGAACAGGAGACGGCGGCCCGAGCCGTGCCAGGCCAGCGCGGTGATCGCCGCTGGCGCATCGACGGGGCCGCGCACCAGAATTTCGGCGCCGTCCAGGATGCGGCAGAGCAGCAGCCAGCCGTCGTCATAGCCCTGCGCCAGGACCAGCGCGTTCGGATGAAAGGCGACGCTCGTCACCTTGGCTTGCCTGACGCCGCTCTCGCGCGGAGCCTTGTTCATCGGGCCGTCCTTGTCCTTGAACGGCCATATTATGGCGGCCTCGGCGCCTGACGTCGCAAGCCAGTTTCCGTCGAAGGACCAGGACAGCGAACGCGTCTTGGCCGGGTAGCCGCTGAGCCGCATGTCCTTCTTGTCGGCGATGCGCCAGGCGTGCAGGGCGTTCTCCTGCATCGAGGTCAAAAGAAAGCGCCCGTCCGGCGACGCCGCAATGTCGAGATGCGAGCCCTTCCATTCGAAGAGCTCGGGCGCGGCCGCGGCGTTTGGAAACCAGAGCGTCGCGCCATTGTAATGGGCGATCGCGATCCGGTAGCCCTTGGGCAGGAAGGCGAGGCCGCGCGCCGTCGACGGAGCGGTGAAGGATTTGACCTCGCCCTTGGAGTCGCGGGCGAAAACCTGCTTGCCCGTGGACCAGGCGATCGCGCCGTCCTCGCGCGCGGCGATCGCGTCGATCCATTTGCCTTTTTCCCGCGCGATCTCTTCGATGGCGCCGTCGGCGGCGACGCGCGCGACGCGGCCGTCATCGCCGCCGGTGACGAGCTTTAGCCCGGCGATCGCGGCCACGAGTATGGCGCCGCCTGGATGCGCCGCGACACGTTGCTCCGACCCCTTCGCCGCGAGAAATATGCAGCCGTCGCCAAGCGCCAGCGCTGGAGTGTCGCCGAGAAAGCCCGCCGCCGTGACCGGGGCGCCGGCGTCGAGCGGCGTGACATTGCCGGTGAGGGAAGCCGTCGGCTCAGTCATGATCTTGCCTGGGGAGGATTGCGTTCAATTCCGGGCTCGCTTGGCGAGGGCGTTTCACGCCGCGCAGGCGAGAAATCCCTTGCTGATCTCGTCTTCCTTCAAGTTCCGGCCGATGAAGACGAGTCGGCTCACGCGCTTTTCTCCGGGCTTCCACTCGCGCTGCAGATCGCCGTCGAGGATCATATGGACGCCCTGGAAGACGAACCGTTGCGGCTCGCCCTTCAAGGCGAGAATCCCCTTGGAGCGCAGGATCGAGGCGCCTTCTCTCTGAATGTAGTCGTTGAGCCAGGGCATGAATTTGTCCGGGTCGACGTCGCCGTCGATCGACAAGGCGACCGATTGCATGTCCTCGTCGTGGTAATGTTTCAGCCCATGCGTTTCATGCGCGTGCGCGTGATGTCCATGCTCGTGATGATCGTGGTCATGATGGTCATGGTCATGATGGTCCTCGACCTGCAAAAAGGCCGGCTCGATCTCGAGGATGCGGTCGAGGTCGAATGCGTTGCAACCGAGCACGGCGTCGAGCGGCACGGCGCAATTCACGGTCTTATGCAATTTGGCGTAGGGGTTGATCGCGCGGATTCTGCCTCGACCTCCGCCGCTTCGGCCGGGCTGACGAGATCGGTCTTGTTGAGGATGATGACGTCGGCGAAGGCGATCTGGTTCTTGGCTTCCGGCGCGTCCTTCAGGCGCTCCGCCAGCCATTTGGCGTCGGCCACCGTGACCACCGCGTCGAGGCGCGCCGCGCCCTGCACATCGGCGTCGACAAAGAAAGTCTGCGCCACGGGCGCGGGATCGGCGAGCCCCGTCGTCTCGACGATGATCGCGTCGAACTTGCCTTTGCGCTTCAGCAAGCCCTCGACGATGCGGATGAGATCGCCGCGCACGGTGCAGCAGATGCAGCCGTTGTTCATCTCGAAGACTTCCTCGTCGGCGCCGATGACGAGGTCATTGTCTATGCCGATCTCGCCGAATTCATTGACGATGACGGCGAATTTCCGGCCGTGATCCTCGGACAGGATGCGGTTTAAAAGCGTGGTCTTGCCGGCGCCGAGATAGCCGGTGAGCACGGTGACGGGAATTTTTTCGTCCGGCATGAAAGCTCCGACCAGAATGTGACTTGACCCCGCTATATGGAGCGGTTCGGCGCGGCTCGCAAATGAAAAGGCGCGGCGGCGAAAGGCGCTGGCGAGGCGCTCAATTTATAAAAATAGAATTCTGGTTTCCGGCGGCGGTTCCGCAGGAGACAGCAATCTGGCGATGACCAAGAGACACCAAACCACGATGAAAAGCGGCGGCAACGCGGTCCAGGGCCTGAGCAAGGTCCAGCGCGGCAACCATGTCGAAGGACGCAGCCACTCGGCTTCAGCAATTGATTTGCCAGAAAGGCCGATCACGGGGTTGATTGTACGTTGATCCTCGGGAACGCTCCGGCGCCATTGGTTTTCCAATTTGCCGACCGCCAAGTTGCTTAACGAAGTTGCGGTCCAGGCCGAGAGGGCGGTAACCGTTCCGAGCACAGCCAGAGGGTAGGCCAGAACCGGCGCCTTTTCCCAGGCGAAGGCCAAGGCGGCGAAGGACAGGCCCTGGCTTTGAACCAGCCAGCTAATTCGCTGATTGATTAATTCGTTTTCGTGGCGAATGAGCTCGCGAATAATCTGACTGAAAGTTGCGCTTTGCTCGGGGGTGAGCTGTGCGGTTATCTTGCCGCGTTCCGGCACGCGAACCTCCCGCCCTCGTCGCGCCGCTTCCGTTTTGGCGCGAATCATCCAAGCCTTGAAGCAGGACCCCCAAGGATATTAACCGCTTTTCGGTGCAAGCTGAAGGCGCCGCCTAATTTTCCAGCGCCGCCGAAAGCTCCCTTACATTGTTGCGCATCATGTCGATATAGGTCGCGGCCGGACCGTCTGGAGGCGAAAGCGCGTCGGAAAAAAGCGCGCCGCCGATTTTGGCGCCGCTTTCGGCGGCGATCCTTCGGGCCAATCGCGGATCGGTGATATTTTCGAGAAACACCGCCGGAATTTTCTGGGCCTTGATCTGACGGATGATTTTCGCGACGTCGCGGGCGCTGGCCTCGGTCTCGGTCGAGACGCCCTGCGGGGCGATGAAGCGGAAGTCATAGGCGGCGCCGAAATAGCCGAAAGCGTCATGGGTCGTGATGATCTCGCGGCGCGCCGGCAGGATTTTGGCGATCGCCGCCGCGACCTCGGCCTCGAGCGCGTCGAGCTTGGCGAGATAGGCGGCGGCGTTGGCGCGATAGGCCTCCGCGCCCTCAGGATCGACGGCGATCAGCCCGTCGCGAATATTGGCGACATAGATCTTGGCGTTGGCGATCGATTGCCAGGCGTGGGGGTCGGCGCCGACATGGCCCTCCTCCTCCATCTCGCGCGGCCGCACCCCTTTGGTCGCGACAACGACCGGCGCCTTGGCGCCCGACGCCTTGATGAGGCGGTCGATCCAGCCTTCGAGCCCGAGGCCGTTGACCAATATGAGCCGGGCCGCGCCAAGATTTTTGGCGTCGGCCGGCGTCGGCTGATAGACATGGGCGTCGCCATTGGGACCGACGAGCGTCGCGACTTCGACGCGGTCGCCGCCGACATTGCGGGCGAGATCGGCGAGAATGGTGAATGTCGCGACGACGGGAAGCTTATCGGCGGCCTGCGCCAGGCCGAAGCCGAAGCCGGCTGTCGCCAGGACAAGAATAAATGAGGTTATAACATAACGTCTGCTTTGCATCGCGCGCCTCCTTGGCGCTCGTGGGGTCAGGCTTCGAGATGCTGGCTTGGCTTGCGCCGACGCATAAGGCCGCCGGCCGGTCCAAAGGCCAGAGCCAAAAGGTAAAACAGGCCCGCCATCAGGATGATCATCGGGCCGGACGGAAGGCTGGCGTGAAACGAAATGATCAGTCCGGCGTAGCCCGCGAGCAAACCGAGGGCGGCCGAGATCGCGATCATCGCAGTCATGTCGCGCGAGATCAGCCTGGCGGAGGCGGCGGGCAGCATCATCATGCCGACGGCGAGCAAGGTGCCGAGCGCTTGAAATCCGCCGACAAGGTTCAAGACCACGAGAGCCAGAAAGATGATCTGCGTTGGCCCGCCGACGCGGCTGACGGAGGCGAGGAAGCCGGGATCGACCGTCTCCATCACCAGGGCGCGATAGAGAAAGGCGAGGCTCGCGAGCGTAAGGCTGGCGATCGAGGCGAGAAGGATGAGGGTCGCGTCGTCAAGGGCGAGCACGCTGCCGAAGAGCACATGCAGCAGATCGATGTTCGAGCCGCGCAAGGACACGAGCGTGACGCCGAGCGCGAGCGAAATCAGATAGAAGGCCGCGAGCGACGCGTCCTCGCGCAAGATCGTCGCGCGGGCGACGACGCCCGATCCCACCGCCACGACAAGGCCGGCGGTCAAGCCGCCGATGGTCATCGGCCCTAGAGATAGGCCGGCGACGAGATAGCCGATCGCGGCGCCGGGCAGAATTGCATGGGCCATGGCGTCGCCGGTGAGCGACATGCGGCGCAAGATCAAGAACACGCCGAGCGGCGAACCGGCGATCGCCAAAGCGGACGCGCCGACAAGGGCGCGGCGCATGAAGGCGAATTCGACAAATGGCGAGATCAAGGCGTCGCTCAGCATGGACATCCGCCGGCTCTCACGCCGCCCGCCCGCAGGCCTGCGCCCGCCGGTCGAAAGCCTTGATCATGGACCGCGCCTTCAGGAGATTTTCCGGGGTCAGGACAGTCTCGGTTCGACCCTGGGCGATCGCCTCCCGGGCGAGCAAAAGCGTTTGCGGGAAATGCGTCCGAACCAGCGCTAAATCATGCAGGACGGCGAGCACGGTGCGTTTCTCGGCGCGCCAGTGGGCGACGAGATCGAGGAGATCGGCCGTCGTTTTCGAGTCGATCGCGGTGAAGGGCTCGTCGAGCAGAATAATGGCGGCGTCTTGAATGAGGAGCCTAGCGAACAGCATGCGCTGCAATTGCCCGCCGGACAGCGTCGCGATGGCGCGCCGTTCGAAGCCTTCGAGCCCGACGGCGGCGATGGCGTCGCCAATCGTCTCCTTGTCGCGCGCGGAGAAGCCGCCGAACAGGCCGCGCCGCTTCCAAAGCCCCATGGCGACGACATCGAAGACAGGGATGGGAAAGCTTCTGTCTATATCGGCCGCTTGGGGCAGATAGGCGATGTCGCGCGCTTTCGCGAGCGGAAGCGAGATCGCCCCGCTCAGCGGCGAAAGCGCGCCGACAATGCCTTTGAGCAAAGTGGATTTGCCGGCGCCGTTGGGGCCGCAGATCGCGAGCAGAGCGCCCGACTCGACATCGCCGTCGAGGTGATGCACGGCTGGATGGCGGTCGTAGCCGAGGGTCAGATCGCGGAAGCGAATGGCGGCGCTCATTGCAAACCCTTTGGCTTGTCGACCGTCCAAGCCATTAATGCAACGCCCAATAGACAGCGGCCCACAGGCCCGCGATCAAGACCGAGGCGCCGCCGAAACGCGCCAAGCCTGATAGGCGAAATAACGAAAAGCCGGCGTCCCGCGCCGGTCTGGCCGAGGCGTCTTCCTGCGCCATGCTCATCCTGCCTCCATCTAGATGTAACACTATAACGTAAATGTCGCGCCGACAAGCGCGGGGGCGGAAGGAGCGGCGAACAAGCGTAGGCCCTGCCGGTTTCAGCCCCATGGCTAGGCCTTGACGGCAAAGGCTCGACGGAAGTGTTCAAAAAAGCTTGATCGCGGTTTGGGCGCGCCTATAGCTTCCATGACGAATTGGCCCGGGGCGGCGCTTTTCAGCTTTGCGGCGGGGGGCTTTCGAGCTTATTTTGCCGCATTGGATTTCTGAACTCGTTTTGGTAGGTGTGCGGCCATGACCAAAGCCAAAAGTCCGGTTTCCCGCAAAGCTTCGCGCCAGCTATCTTTCATTATGGCGGGGTTCGTGCTCGGCCTCGCGGGTCTGGCGAGCTTGGCCTATAGCGGAATCGCCAAGCGCGGGGAATTAAGCGCGGCGGCGATTGGCGGGCCTTTCGCGATGATCGATCAGGATCGGCGCGTCATCACCAATAAGGAGCTCGAAGGGCGTCCCTATCTGGTGTTTTTCGGCTATACCCATTGCCCGGATTTTTGTCCGACCGCGCTGTTCGACATTTCCGAAGTGTTCAAGGAGCTTGGGCCGGACAAGAAGATCGCGGCTCTTTTCATAACGGTCGATCCCGCGCGCGACACGCCGGAGACCTTGAAAACCTATCTCGAGAATTTTGATCCGCGCATTATCGGGTTGACCGGCGATCCGGACAAGGCTCAGGCGGCCGCCAAGGCCTTCAAGGTGTTTGTTCGCAAGGTGCCGAGCGAAAATGGCGATTACTCGGTCGATCACACGGCGGTCGTCTATCTGATGGACAAGCGCGGCCGGTTCGTGAACGCCTTCAATCTGTCGAAGCCGCCGAAAGAGGCGGCGCGGGAGCTGGAAGCTTACCTTTGAAGGCTTGGATCTAAAATAGGGTTGGCGGCCAAGGCGCGGACGCCGCTTTCCCTCATTCAAGCGTGAACAGAATTGCCGGCGGCGGGGTTCTGTCAATCAATAAAATCCTAGCGGGAAATATTTCAGATAGAGATCGGTATAGGCTCCCTTCGCCGCCAGCGCGGCGAGGGCGTAGTCGAGCGCCTGGCGCAAATGCGGATTGCCTTTTTTCACCGCGATTCCAACGCCCTCGCCGAAGAATTGGCTGTCAAGGAATGGCCCGCCGCGAAAGGCGCAGCAGCCGTTCGGGTCCTCGCCTTGGAGCCAGAAGCTCAGCGAGACGCCGTCGCCGAACAGAGCGTCGATTTCGCCCTTCACGAGGGCGGCGCGCAGCTCCTTTTGCGAGTTGTAGGGCTTGCGTATCGCGTCCGGAAAAAACGTTTCGAGGAAAGCTTCATGCGCGCTATGCGCCTCGACGCCGATGGTTTTCCGACGCAGGCGTTCCGGCGTCGCGTCGGCGAGCTGGCTGGACTTCAGCGTCACAAATCGGGCCGGCGTCGCGTAATAGGGCGCGGTGAAGTCGAGCTTCTCCCGCGTTTGCGCGTCGATCCGAAGCGAGGCGATAATGGCGTCGCCTTGATTTTCGTCGAGCGCGTCGATCAGCGTGTCGAATTCTGCGTGCTTGGATCGTGCAGGCGATTTTCAATTCTTCGCAAATGGCGCGGGCCAAATCCACGTCGAACCCCGTGAGCGCGCCGCCGGGCGAGGTGAAATGGAAAGGCGGATAATCGTCTTCGGTCAAGAAGCGTATGCTGTGGAGATCCGCGGCCTCCGGTTTTTCAACCCGATGATGCGGATCCCAGAAGCTTGGCGCGAAGACGCCGGGGTCAGCCGCCGCCGGGCCGGTCGCCGCCAAGGCCAAGCACGCGGTGAGGACGAAAGCCGCCGACATCAATTTGGGCTCTAATCTATTCAATTGGGATGCCTCTTGCGGCTGGATTTACGGCGGCGCCTGGATTGCTTAACCGGAGAAGCGCCGATTTTAGTCCAGGTCCTGATTTATCGCGAGGGCGTTGAACTTACGGTTTGCCTTTGCGATCTCCACCTGTTTACTGCCATGGCGCGCCGCGCGTCGATGACGACGGAGATAGGACAAAATCGCATCCATGAGTAGGGCAGCGCCGCCGTTCGGCTTAAGCGACAAGGAAACAAGGCCGCTCATGCAGGGGCTGGCCAATGTGCCGGTTTTCTTTGGCCTCAAGGGCAAAAAGGTCGTTCTGGCCGGAGGCTCGAAGGCCGCCCTGTGGAAGGCCGAACTTTTCCGCGCCGCCGGGGCCGCTCTCGAAATCTATAGCGCTGATCCCTGCGCCGACCTTTGCGAGCTTGCGCGGGGCCATTCCACCCTGCGACTCGTCCGGCGCCGCTTCGCGCCGGAAGATCTGCGCGGCGCGGCGCTCGCCGTCGCCGACGCAGCGGATGCGGAGGACGCCGAAGAGTTCGCCCAAGCGTTCAAGGCGGCGGCGCAAGCCGCCGGCGTTCCCGCGAATATCGTCGATAGGCCGGAGTTTTCGGATTTTCAATTCGGCGCGATCGTCGACCGTTCGCCTCTGGTCATCGGCATCTCCACTAACGGGGGCTCGCCGATTCTGGCGCAAGCGCTGCGCGGACGGCTTGAAGCCATGCTGACGCATGAGGTCAAGCTTTGGGCCGGAGCAGCTAAAGGCTGGCGGCGAAAATTGAAGAATCTCGACCTTTCGGCCAAGGCCCGCCGGCGATTTTGGGAATTGTTCAGCGCCAAGGCGCTCGCCGCGCGGGGCAGCGGACCCGAGGAGGCTGATTTCGCCAGGCTGCTCGCCGCCACCGAAGCCGACGCGCCGAGCGCGGCGATGGGGTCGGTGGCCTTGGTCGGGGCCGGTCCTGGCGATCCCGAGCTCTTGACCTTGAAGGCCCTGCGGATTTTGCAGTCCGCCGACGTCGTCTTGTACGACGATCTCGTGGCTCCTGGCGTCGTTGAAATGGCGCGGCGCGAGGCCGAGAAAATCCCGGTCGGGAAACGCGGCTACAGGCCGTCCTGTCGTCAGGAGCATATCGTTGAGCTCTTGATCTCGCTCGCCAAAAGCGGCAGGCGCGTGGTTCGCCTCAAGGGCGGCGATCCGATGATTTTCGGCCGGGCCAATGAGGAAATCTCGGCCTTGCGGGCCGCCGGCGTGCCGGTCGAAGTGGTTCCGGGCGTCACGGCCGCGCTCGGCGCGGCGGCTGCGTTGAAGCTTTCCCTGACGGAGCGCGACAAGGCCCGCCGCCTCCAGTTCATCACCGCCCATGCCCATGACGGCAAGCTGCCTGAGGACATTGATTGGCGCTCCATCTGCGACGCGCGGGCGTCGAGCGTCATCTACATGGGGCGGAAAACGCTTGGCGCTTTATCCGAGCGGCTCTTGGCGCATGGGCTCGACCCGGCGACGCCAGCGATCCTCGTCGAGCGCGCCACATGGCCAGATGAGCGCAGCATCGCGGGGACGATCGCCGATCTTCCCGGCAAATTGCCAGCCGATGAATTTTCCGGGCCTTGCGTGATCCTGATTGGGGAGGCTTTCGCCGCCGCCGCATCCGAGGAATCGGTCGGCGCTTCGCCCTTGGATCGGTCGGCCGCCGCGGCTGAGTGACGCGCATGTCCTGATGATTGGCGTAATTTCAAGCGCATTCGAGGGTAATGATTTGCCCGCTTTTGAGTCGAATCTTAATCCTTGTTGGCATTCTCTATAGGTTATTGGCTGGCGCAATCCATGCTTGAAGCCATGTCTTCAGAGGTTGAAGGTGAATCGAACTCGCGAATTCGCTTTGCGCGCGGGAGGAGGGCGGCGCGAATAAGTGAATTTAAGAGAATTTTCATGATCCTGCCTTGTTTTCAAGGTTCGCTGCATTTGGACGAGAGGCGCCGGGGCCGGCGGGCGCCAGCT
The DNA here is from genome assembly GCA_963829515.1 of uncultured Alphaproteobacteria bacterium. Taxonomy (GTDB): domain Bacteria; phylum Pseudomonadota; class Alphaproteobacteria; order Rhizobiales; family Beijerinckiaceae; genus Methylocapsa. The sequence goes on along the minus strand of CAWHIP010000021.1, from coordinate 12,509 downwards.
TGACACAGCGCTTCGGGCTTGGGGGGCCAAGGGCGCGTTTTCCAGCGGACGAGTCCCGCTTCGACGGATCAGGCTCCAAGGAGACTAGGATGCGCGCTCTTAAACTTGCCGCCGCTGGCGGCGCCCTCGCCTTAGTCGCGGCCTTTGGCTCGGCGGTCTATTTCTATGAGCGGCCGACCGTTCTCCGCGTCGCGGTGATGCGCGACAGCGACGACCAGGCCATTTTCACCGCCGCCGCCCAAGACTTCGCGCATGAGCGGGACTGGTTCGGCTTAAGCCTGTCATTGTCGACACGCTGGCGGAAAGCGCGCGGGTCCTCGACGACCAGCGCGCCGATCTCGCCGTCGTGCGCAGCGATGTCGCCATGCCGGCCAGCGGCCAGACCGTCTTGATCATGCGCCGCAACGCCGCGCTTTTGATCGTGCCGGCGCGATCCGAGCTTCACGCCGTCGAGGATCTGCGCGGCAAGAAAATTGGCGTCCTCCTGGGCGGCGAAGCGGGGAAGACGAGCGCCCAAAGCATGCTCGATGCGATTCTCACGCAATATGAAGTTCCCGCCGGCTCGGTCCGGAAGCTCGCGCTGGCTCTCGAAGACGTCAAGGCGGCGATCGCGCATGGCGAGGTCGACGCCATCCTCGCCATTGAAGCGCCTGGATCGCCGATCGGCATGGCTGCGATCGCGGCCGTCGCGGAAGCTGGAAAAGGCCCGCCCGAATTCATTCCGATCGACGAGGCGAAAGCAATCGCGCAGCGCTCGCCGAACTTTGAATTCGATTGAAGTGACGCGCGGCGCGTTTGGCGGGGCGCAGCCGAGACCCGCCGCCGATCTCGACACGCTCGGCGCGAGCACGCGCCTGGTCGCGCGGCATAGCCTTGACAATGAAACCGTCGCCGAATTGACGAAGCTCCTGCTCGACGCGCGGCCAAGCATAGCGGCGCGCATTCCGATGGCGAATCGCATCGAGGCGCCGTCGACCGACAAGGGCGCGGCCCTGCCGGTTCACCCGGGCGCGGGCGCCTATCTCGACGACGAAGAGAAAAGCTTTTTCGACACCTATAGCGATTTTATCTATATCGGGGCCATGGTCCTCAGCCTGTTCGGCACGGGCGCCGCCGCGCTCGTGGCGCGGTTCAACCGCCGTCAAGGCGCCGATTTCGAGCGGATCTTGCAGCGTCTGGTCGACATCATCAGGCTCAGCCGCGGCGCGGAGCGTCTCGACGCGCTCGATGAGCTCGAAAACGAAGCCGACGAGCTTCTGGCCATGGCGCTGGCCCTCGACGCGAGTCATGCCTTGAGCGGCAACCGTCTGGCCGCGACCGGGCTCGCCTTGAACCAGGTCCGCCACGCCATCGCCGATCGGCGGCGGTTTTTCGAGGCTCCGGTCCGCACCCGCTTCGCGCCCCGCCTTGTCAACGAATAGGGTCGATTCGGAGCGCTTTTCGCCGGAAGACCCGCCACCGCCGCAGCGCGACTAGGCTCCAGATCGCTTCGACCAGCCCAAAGGGCCGGGCGCCCTGCAGAAAACCATAGATCGAGCCGAGGCAACAGGCGAAGGCGAAGCCAAGAATGAACCATGCGCTACGCTCTTCGAGCGCATAGGCGGCGAGCATCGCGCAAACCGCGATGAGGCCGAATAGGGTCAGTCCGTCCATGACGCGGCGATCCCGCCCGGCCAAGCGGCGTCCTTCATGAGAACTTCGCGGAGGCGGCGCATAAGAGGTTTCCAAATCAAGCTGTTTCGTATAAGGGATGCTGCAACTGCGAAGGCGGCGCCCCATATTATAATCGGTCATCTTGAGAAACGCTCACGGACTCCGGGACGCAAGAGTTCGCCCGGGCGGCTTTGGCGCGAGTGGCCGCCGCGTCTCTGATTTAGAGACCAAATCAACTTGAACGAGACAGCTTCACTTAAGACTGGCGAACAAATGAATCTCCGCAATATAGCTATTATCGCCCACGTCGATCACGGCAAGACGACGCTGGTCGACCGGCTGCTCCAGCAATCGGGCGCGTTTCGCGACAATCAGCGCGTCGCCGAGCGGGTCATGGATTCGAACGATCTCGAAAAAGAGCGTGGGATCACGATCATGGCCAAGGCCACCTCGATCGCCTGGAAGGACACGCGCATCAATATTGTCGACACCCCCGGCCATGCCGATTTCGGCGGCGAGGTTGAGCGCATCCTTTCGATGGTCGATGGCGCGATTGTTCTTGTCGATGCGTCGGAAGGGCCGATGCCGCAGACCAAATTCGTGGTCGGAAAAGCGCTGAAAATCGGCCTTCGCCCGATCGTCGCGGTCAATAAGGTCGATAAGCCGGACGCCCGCATCACCGAGGTCGTCAACGAGGTTTTCGATCTTTTCGCGGCCCTCGACGCGACCGATGAGCAGCTCGATTTTCCGATCCTCTACGGTTCGGCGAAACAGGGCTGGATGGCCGCGAGCCCGGAGGGTCCGCAGGAGGGCATGGCGCCCTTGTTCGACCTTGTTCTTAAGCATGTCCCGGCGCCGCGCATTGAAGACGGCGGCTTTCGCATGCTCGGCACCTTGCTCGAAGCCAATCCCTATCTCGGCCGCCTGGTCACGGGCCGCGTATTCGCCGGCTCGGTGAAGCCGAACCAGAGCGTCAAGGTTCTCGACCGCAACGGCAATGTCGTCGAACAGGGCCGGGTGTCCAAGATCCTGGCCTTTCGCGGCATCGAGCGCACCCCCATCGACGAAGCCGAGCCGGGCGATATCGTCGCTATCGCCGGACTGGAGAAATTCAACGTCGCCGACACGCTATGCGCGCCGGACGTCGTCGAGCCCTTGCAGGCCCAGCCGATTGATCCGCCGACGCTGTCCATGACCTTCCTCGTCAATGATTCGCCGCTCGCCGGCACGGAAGGGGACAAAGTCACGAGCCGGGTCATCCGCGACCGTCTCTACAAGGAGGCGGAAGGCAATGTCGCCTTGAAGATCGAGGATTCGCCGGGGTCTGATTCTTATATCGTCTCTGGCCGGGGTGAATTGCAGCTTGCGATCTTGATCGAGACAATGCGGCGGGAGGGTTTCGAGCTCGGCGTCTCCCGTCCCAAGGTCGTTTTTCAAAAGAGCGAGGACGGCAAGCAGCTGCTCGAGCCGATCGAAGAAGTCGTGATCGACGTCGACGAAGAGCATTCCGGCGTCGTCGTGCAAAAAATGGCCGAACGCAAGGCTGAGATGATCGAGATGCGTCCGTCCGGCGGCAATCGGCTGCGGCTGGTGTTCCATGCTCCAACGCGGGGGCTCATCGGCTATCAGGGCGAGCTCCTGACCGATACGCGCGGCACCGCGATCATGAACCGTCTGTTTCACGAATACGCGCCTTGGAAGGGCGAGATCACTGGGCGGCGCAACGGCGTGCTGATCTCCAATGACAATGGCAAATCCGTCGCCTACGCCATGTGGAAGCTCGAAGATCGCGGCCCGATGATGATCGAGCCCGGTTGGAAGGTCTATCGCGGCATGATCGTCGGCGAGCACACGCGGGAAAACGACCTCGAGATCAATGTGCTTAAGGGCAAGCAGCTGACCAATATCCGCGCCGCCGGCAAGGACGAGGCGGTCCGGCTCACCCCGCCGATCCGAATGACTCTGGAGCGGGCGCTTGCCTATATCGAGGACGACGAACTGGTCGAAGTCACGCCGAAGTCGATCCGGCTGCGCAAGACCTACCTCGACCCGAACGAGCGCAAGCGCGCCTTCCGGGCGAAGGAGAGCGCCTAGGCCCGCGATGGGACCAGATTACGCCGGCTCCTGGCCCCCGTTTCCATTGCGCGACCCGGCGTCGAAGCCTAGCTCGCCTCGACGGCTTTAGCCGCCGCGTCGAGAATATTGGCGATGTCAGCCATTTGCTCCGGATTGAGCGGGCCGTGCGACAGGCGCAGCCGCAGGGAGGTTCGGAGATTTTCCATCGCGCGGATGATCTGCGGCGCGGGTCCGCCGCCATGCCTGGCGTTGACATCCGCCATGCGGCTGAAGATCGTCTCGACCGCCGCTTGGTTTTGCCGCAGCAGCTGCTCGCCCTCGGGCGTGATCGCATAGAGCTTGCGCGGGCCTTCGGTCTCCTGCACGCGTATCGCGCCCATTTCCTCCAGAAGCGTTAGCGTCGGATAGATGACGCCTGGGCTCGGCGCATAAGCGCCGCCAAGACGCTCCTCGATCGCCTTGATGATTTCATAGCCGTGCGAGGGTTTTTCCGAAATCAGCTTCAACACGACGAAGCGAAGGTCGCCCTGCTCGAACATGCGCTTGCGCCCGCCGGGTTGGCCGTGGCGCTGGAAAAAGCCATGCTCGCCCGGGCCCCCGAAGCGGGAATGCCCTTCGCCATGTGCGAAAGCATGAAAATGAGGGTGAAATCTCATGGGTTTGGTCCTTTATGTTGCCTTTTAAGATCATCAAAAACACAGTTTCGATATATCGAAATAAAAGATATATCGAAACTGTGTTTTCGCAAGGGGGCCATTCGCAAAATCCTGCGAGGGCGGCAAATTTTTGGGGACGCGCGCCAGATCGTCCGTGTCTTGCGCCAAAGAAAGCGGCGACCGTGGCTTTCGTGCAATATCGCCGCATCCGCATCTCGGCTAGGGTTGGATTTCAATCTCCCGCCCGGATGATACGCCCATGTCAAACGTGAACCGCCGCACAGTCATCGCCGGGGCCTCGGTCTCGGCGGCGTTAGGCCTTGCCGGCTGCGTCAGCACGAGCCCAAATACTTCGCTGCAGGCGGCTGCTCCCGCCGCGCCTTACGCGTCGGCCACCCAGGTTCCGCCGCTGGCCGCCGTGCAAACAGCGCAGCTCCCGCCGCCGCAAACGGCGGACGCGGATTTCGTGGCTGATGTCGGTGGAGATGCGAAGTCCGGCGCGACCTATGGGCCGGTCTCGGGCGAGCCATTTCCTGTGCCAGCGGTGAAGCTGTCCGAGATCAACCGCGCCTTTGTTCGCGCGAACGTCGCCTACGCGACCAAGGAGCCGCCCGGCACGATCGTGGTCGATCCGGCGCATCATTATCTCTACCATGTCGAGGACGGCGGCCGGGCGACCCGCTATGGCGTCGGCGTCGGCCGCGAAGGCTTCGTTTGGTCAGGCGAGGCGACGATCAAGAGCAAGCAGGAATGGCCGGATTGGTATCCGCCAAAGGAAATGATCGAGCGCAAGCCCGAGCTCAAGAAAATGATGAGCGAGCTGCAGAGCGGCGTCGGGATGCATGGCGGACCGAAAAATCCGCTCGGCGCCCGCGCCATGTATCTTTGGCAGGGCAATCAGGACACGCTGTTTCGCATTCACGGCACGGTCGAGCCCTGGACCATCGGCCAAAGCGTGTCATCCGGCTGCATCCGCATGATCAACCAGGACGTCATCGATCTCTATAACCGCACGCCGGTCGGAACCAGGGTGGTGGTGCTTGGATCTTCGCCGCTCAAGCCGGGTAAGTCCGCCAAGGTGGCGCATAACTAGAGCCGGTATTGATCGACTTATCTTTGGCACGATGGACAAAAGAATGTCGCGCGGCCGGACTGAACGATTCGCTTGACCGCGCCGCCGCAGCCGGGCTTTTGGCAGGGGCTCCCCGCGCGGTCGTAGACGCGGAAACTATGCTGGAAATAGCCGAGCGCGCCATTGGTCTGGCGATGATCGCGCAGCGACGAGCCGCCCGCAGCGACGGCTTCCTCCAGCACTTCACGAATGACGCCGGCCAGGACATGGGCGCGTTCGCTCGGACTCCCGTCCTTCCGCGCGAGGGCGCCGGCGGCGCGGCGCGGCGAAAGCCCGGCGCGGTGCAGCGCCTCGCAGACGTAAATATTGCCGAGGCCCGCGATTAGGCTCTGATCGAGCAAAGCCGCCTTCAGCGACGTCGTCTTTCCCGCGAAGAGCGCCGCGAGCGCCGCTGCATCGAGCGCATTGCCGAGCGGCTCGATCCCGATCGTTTTGAACAGCGGATGGGAGGCAAGTTCGACGCGCCGGATCAACAGCATGAAGCCGAACCGGCGCGGATCATTGTAGGTGACGCGCGCGCCGGTCGAGAGATCGAAGGCGACATGATCATGGGCCGCGTTTTTGGCGGCCGCCTCGCCCTTGTTCGCGGGAGGGAGCCGAGGCCCGGTCGCCTCGATCCGAAACGATCCCGACATGCCAAGATGCATCACAAGAACTTCCCCGTCGTCGAGATCAGCGAGCAAATATTTCGCGCGCCGCCCGAGCGCCTCGACGCGCCGGCCAATCAGGCGTTTCGGGAAATTTTCCGGAAAGGGGAAGCGCAGGTCAGGCCGCCTTTGGTCTATTCCGACAAACCGCGCGCCGACCATCGCCGGCTCAAGGCCGCGGCGAACCGTTTCGACTTCAGGCAGTTCCGGCACGTCTTGGAGTCCTTCCGAGCCAACGCACTCAAGCGCATGGGCCAAATTAAATTTAAGGGCCGACGGATGCGCGCCGCGAAACAGCGGTCAACGCTTCGGGACATGTCGCGCCCGCCGCATGGGGCCGCTAGAGCATGTTCCGAAAAAGTTGATCGACTTTTTCGATCAGAACATGCTCCAACTTATTGATCTGCAGCGAGTTCCTGTCGATTGGATGTCTCCATCCGATCGGAACGCGCTCTAATGGCGATTTGCCGTGATCGACGCCGGATTGCGTTTTCGATGCGTTCCGCGCCTTGTGGACAACGGGCTTGAAGCGGCTTTCAGCCGCTGTGATCAGCCCGAATCATGTTAACCTTAACAAAACATCTGTGACTTGATCTATAGGGGTGCGACAGCCGGGAAGACGGCGTGACCGGCTTCCGTCATCCCAAAGCCGCGAAGACCGACTAAAGAGCAAATTAGCTTGGAGGTTGCGCGCGCCGACCAGTCGCGGATCGGCTTGGCGTAGAGATAGATCCGGCGCCGCGACCTCGGTCAAGGCCCCTATATGTGCGCAAAGCGCGCCAAGCCTCTCAGCGCTCACGGCTCTCGCCAGCCAATGATGCGATAAAAAGAAAAAGATTTTGAAAGGTAATGTTCCAGGTTCTCAATCCTGAGGAATGAAGTCGCGCAAACAGGCGTTTACGTAACTGGCGGAATCCCGCCGCTTTTCTTCAAGGCTTGAATGGCGCATGAGCACCTTTGGCAAATTTGGGTCCTTCATCAGGACAGTCGCGGAAGGCTTCAGCGAAATTATCTGCTTGCCATTCCAGGGCCCGCAACCAGCCTCGACGCCGCGCGCCGCCTTGGATCCCGCGGCGCATTCGGCGGATGCGCCAATGGCGCCGGGCGAACCGGCGAGCCCGGAAACTCTGACGCCTTCGGAGGCCGCGGAGCAAGGTCCCGCCGACGCCGCCAAAGGGCGCATCCTCTCGATCAAGCCCTACGGCCCTGAATTCCCAGCTTCCGCTGTGACGCGACGCTATCGCGCGCTCAAAGCCGAAGGTCTCACGCCGAAGCAGGCGAGCGAATTCAGCCATTCCCAAAAGAAATACGCCCGATACAAAATTCTTTCGACGACGCGTCCCTTTGACGGCGCCGAAACCTATTGGGACAAGCTCAAGGACTTTGACCATAAGGCGGAGGCTCATCTGCAAATGCTGAAGGAGACCGCCGTCCTGAAACAGGATGTCGCAATCTTGAAATTGGAGATCAAGCGCGCGCGCGACTTATTGATCCAGAAATTCATAGACGGCAAGGATACGCTTACCGCAGACAATTTCGCGCTCGTTAAGAAAGTCGTCGAGACGATTGATGTGAAGTATTTATAGGGCCTTATGACCTACTGCGCCGCTCCTATGCGAACCGCCCCTTGTCAAACCGGCTCACGCAAATCCGTAAGCATTGGTCCCCGCGTGATCAGAGGCCCTTTTTCCAGCCTTCATAGCCGCCGTCGAGGCTATAGACCTTGGTGAAACGAAAGTCGGCGAAGGTCTTGGCGTAAACTTGGCTTGCATTGCCATGATAGCAATAAATGAGAACCGGCTTATCTTTCGGCGTCCCGGAGAGGAAGTTGAAGATATTCGCTTCGGTGACATGTTCGGCGCCTTCGATATGGCCGCCCTCGTAAGAGCCAGGGTCGCGCATGTCGAGGAGCAAGGCTTCCCCGCTTGAAAGCAATGCGCGGGCGGCCTCGGCGCCGATCCGCTGGAAACTGGCTTCCTCGGCCATGGCCGCTTCTCCTTTACTCACTTTGCCTAATTTTGCGCCGTCAGGCTCGGGCTGCTCATTTGTCCTATTTGCGACATTGCGGTCGGCATAGGGTTGCAGCGTTGTGATCCGCGTGTCGACCAGGGCGCGCCCGACGGTGAAATGATAGAGAGACGCGAAGGCCGCGTCCTTCAAACCGAGAATCTCATGCAGGGCGTCGTCGAAATAGCAGCCAATGCCGGTTCCGCGAAATCCCAATGTCTCGGCCTCTAGATAGAGTACATGCCCGAGCAGGCCCGCCTCCCAGTGCAGCTGCCTGTAGCGCCAAGGCTCGCCGCGAACGAGATTTTCGAATTCGCTGACCATGCCGAGCGCGAAACATCCATCCGCCGCGATCGCTTGATGGCAATTCAAGGTTCGCGCGGCCTTGACGCAATCGCCTGACAAAAGTTGATAGAATTCGAGTTGCGGCGGCGCATGCTCTGGGCGTTTCCAGAGAAATTCCGGGCGAAGCGCTTGGCGCAGCGGCATTTCGGCGTCTGGATTGCGCAACAGGATATAGAGCCCGGGGTCGAGACCATCGATGCGATGAATGAAGAAGACCGGATGAATCCGCGGCGCATAGGTCCAGACGTCCCATGGCGCGACATCGCGGGCGAGCAGGCGGTCGATCAGGTGATAAAACGCGCCGCCGCCCATTTGGGCGGTTCGATCGAAGCCCTGCGCGCTGCGGCGGTTCAGGATCACGGTCGCCGCCGGCTCGGGCGAGCCCACGCCGATCGGCGGAAAATTCCGCCAGTGACGCGGTTCCGCGACGGCGGCGATTTTGCGCGTCGCCGCCGCCGCCTCGTCGATCACCGGCCATTTATACATCGGATGGCGGTCGAGGACATTGGCTCGGCCGGTCCAGCCGCTCCCGCCGGCCGCCAAACTGGCGGCCAGGTTGGGTGCCGGCGCGCCCAATTGGGCGACGGGTCTCGCCGGGCCGATCCGCACAATCAGATCGGGAGATTCTTTCTCGGCTCCGCCGGCGTAATCCTCGTCTCGGTCGAGCCCGAGCAGCGCCGCGATGTCGCGGCTGCTTAATCCCTCCAGCATTTGCGTCGTCCAGCCGAGCGCGCCGGCGGCGTAGCGCAAGGCGCCGAGCGCATGACCGATATCGAGATGGCAATAGCGAAAGGCGCGTTCACCATATTTCCACGCCTCGCGCCAATGGATCGAAGACAAGCCGAGCCAAAGCTCGGCCTCGGGCGCTTCCGCCGGCGCCGAGAAGCCGCCTCTTTGCTCGAGGCTATGGTCGCGCGGCGCGTAATGATGGACGCCGTCGGCAAGCCCGACGATGGCTCTGCTCAAGACATAGGTTTCGGTCGGGTGGAGATTGCCGCTCGACGGCGCGCAGCGCAAAGCCCAACGATCCGGGCCATATTCCTTCCAGGCGGCGAGCGCCATGGAGAGCTGCAGCAAGGTCCCGAGAGAATCGAGATCGAGCGGCGCGGCCGGCGCGCCGCCGTAAATCTCCAAAAATTGCGTCGCGAGCCGGTCGGCTTTGAGCGGCAGGAGCGTGCGGGCGCTGCCCGAATATTCGCGAAAGGGATTGGGCTGTTCGGACCAATCCAGCGTTTCAGGTCCGGCGGCGTATCGCTCGAGCCGGTGCTTGGTGCGCTGATGATAAGCGAGAATGACTTCCGCGGCGTTTGCGGCTTGATTGGGCGCGGCCGTCATGGCGCGCCGCCTTGCCCGCTCGGGTTGATTGCGGCGGGCGCCGCGCCGCGCCGACAGGTTTCGACATCGGTCTCGGGCGCCTTCGGATCGCTCAAGCCGATCCAGGCGTCCACATGGGAGGGGTCGAACCCGACGGCCCGCGCGCCGTCAACCTCCATCAGCGGACGCCGGATCAGCAGCGGTTCGGCGAGCATCAAGGCGATCGCCCGCGCGGAGTTCGAGCTTTTCCGGCTCAATCGCGCCGGATTTGATCCGCGGCGCGGCCCGATTGAACCATTCCGCAATCGGCCTAGCGCCGAAAAAGCCCAGCAATCGCTCCGCGGTCCAGGGCTCGAGCAGAAGGTCGTGGACGCTCAGCGTGTGGCCGGCCGATTCGAGCAGCCGCTTTTGCCTGGCGTTATTGGCGCAGCCAGGCTTCTCATAAAAGACGACATGCGCCATCAGATCCAATCCGTAAGATGAAACCGGCGGTCGCGGCCTAGCCTGTCGCGCGGGGGGGGGCGCAGGCCGCCGGGCTCGGATCCGCGACCCAAAATCGGAGGTTGGCGATCAGCCGAAATTAAAATCCCCGAGCTGCACGAATTCGCTCTTCAAGCGACCGAGCAACATATCCACCTTGCGGCGGACGACCTCCACGGTGAGCGGCTTGGTGAGGAGGCCATGCGCGCCGCCGCCCTTGGCCAGCGCTTGCTTGGCCAGAGGAACTTCGGCGTTGTCGGCGACGACGATAATTTTGGCCTGAGGAAATTTCTCGCCGATCTCCTTGAGGACATCGCCGCCTTTCGCCTCGAGTATGTTCACGCCGACAATTAATAGATGAGGGATGGACTTTTCCGTTTTTCCGTAAACAACTTTCTCGGACGCTTCGAAAGCCTCCTCGACGGCGGCGAATTCATGCGTCTCATTGTCGTCCTCAAGCATGAATTGCAGGATCGACCCGGTTATCCCATCATTGTCGATGATGAAGACGCGCTTATTCTCAACCCTACGATCATTATCGACGCCGATCTGCATGTTGACCTCATTCGGAAGGTTTCGCGTTCAAAAGCTTTTACGCCCGGCGCCGCCCGGCGATGCATGCTGGCGCGGGCTGTCCGCCCGTCTGGAAGCAAATTCCGTACCCTTATCCCGCATCGGCCCCGCCCGCCATGCGGCCCCCGGCATATTGGCCGCCGCCCGGCCGCGGCGGCGGCGTCGCCGGCGGTTTACCTGTTTTGTTCGTGACAGCCAAAATCAAGTGTCGGAATCGGAACACGCCCCGGCCACCCTCGCGAACCAAACTCAGCCCCATATTTTTCAAGCTCTTAGCCATTAGTGCGGGACTGGCATGGCGATTGCGACAGACGCCGCGGGGATACGTCGCCGTTATCTAAGGCATGTGACGTGTCGTGTCCCGCGCCGCCATGGCGCATCGATGCCTTGCGGGGCTCGAGCGTCCCGGGTTCACGGTTAACAGCAAAACGGCCCAAATGGAGAAGTGAAATATGCGCCAGATTGCATTCTACGGTAAGGGAGGCATTGGCAAGTCCACGACCTCTCAGAACACCCTCGCCTGCCTCGCTGAGATGGGCCACAAGATCCTCATCGTCGGCTGCGACCCCAAGGCTGACTCGACCCGCCTGATCCTGCACAGCAAGGCCCAGGACACCATTCTCAGCCTCGCGGCGGCGGCTGGTTCGGTCGAGGACCTCGAGATCGAAGACGTGATGAAGGTCGGCTATCTCGACATCAAGTGCGTCGAGTCGGGTGGACCGGAGCCAGGCGTTGGTTGCGCGGGTCGCGGCGTCATCACCTCGATCAACTTTCTCGAGGAGAACGGCGCTTACGAGGACGTCGACTACGTTTCCTATGACGTTCTCGGCGACGTGGTCTGCGGCGGTTTCGCCATGCCGATCCGTGAGAACAAGGCTCAGGAAATTTACATCGTCATGTCGGGCGAGATGATGGCCATGTATGCGGCCAACAACATCTCGAAGGGCATTTTGAAATATGCCAACTCCGGCGGCGTCCGCCTCGGCGCGCTCGTTTGCAACGAGCGTCAGACCGACAAGGAACTCGAGCTCGCTGAGGAGCTTGCCAAGAAGCTCGGCACCTTCCTCATCAAGTTCGTGCCGCGCGACAATATCGTGCAGCACGCCGATGCCCCAGTAGGTTGTCTGCAAATCACGCACGATTTCCGGCGTCGCCTGCACGCCAAAAGTATCAATCGTCACTTTCTTGCCGCGCAACACGCGCGCGAACGCCACGAAATCGCTGGTCTTGCCGCCGGTGCAGGAACCGACATAGGCGCGGTCGAGCTTCGATGTGGCCGAGTTCCTTTGCTTCTTGCGCTGGCCGGGATTTGGGATGACACGCCACCGTCGGTTCGAGCTTGTCGAGTTCACGACGAGTTCATAGACGAATTTCTGTTTGTCCGGCGTCACGGGTTCGTAGCGGATTTCGTGCCGTTCAATTTCACGCGCGCATCCACGTATTCCGCCGTCGCGAATCGAATTCGAATATGGCGTTCTTGCCGCCCGCTTCGATGGCCATGTTGGCGATGGTCATGCGGTCGTCCATGGAAAGCGACGCCGCGCCGGGACCGTTGAACTGCATCGCGCGATACGTCGCGCCGTCGAAACCGATTTCGCCGATGCAATGAAGGATCACGTCCTTGGC
>CAWHIP010000020.1:0-30016 GCA_963829515.1 uncultured Alphaproteobacteria bacterium | reverse complement strand
TCCAATCCACCGATCGCTTCTGACGACAGACCCTCGATGAGACTCTTGTGCGCGCGCCTACGAGTGAGCGTGCGCGCCGTCAACCCGATGCGCTCCAAGATTGTTGCTGCAGGCAGGAGTATCCGGTCATCCCGCAGATGTTGGATCATCGCCGAAACGATCACGTCGCCACGATCGGAGCCCGTCGCTTGTTCGATTGCGACATGAGCAACGCGCGCGCGGTCTTGGCGCTGAAACGGGCGCGCGCCGAGATAGGCGTGAAGCTCGCCAAGATGCTCACGACGTGTTTCGCCGCGGCGTGCATAGGTCGCGAACTCGGCTGGCATCACATCCGACCTGCGACGCGATGAAGGCCAGCATGTCGGCTGGCGGCGCTTTCTTCCGCGCCGAGCACACGGCCGGAAACCGCAAATAGGCGAGATGAACGGCAAAGCCGAGCCGATTGGCGGCGCGCCGACGCCGCGGATCAACGCCAAATCTTCCGCCGAGAAGGTGTAATGCCGCACGATCGCCGTCGGCTCCGTCGGCGGATCGAACAGCGCCGCGCGCGATTGCGGCGAGAGGATTTCGTGCTTCTTCATGGCCGGCCCTTTCGGTTGCGCAAACGGTCGTTTGCGCAACAAGCCCGGCGCGCAGCCGCGACGTGTCAGCAAATCAATGGCTTGCGTTTTGCCCAATTCTGTTGCCAAATAGACGGCGTTTGGCAACAGAAAAAGCGACAATCATGCTGCTCGGCTACGCCCGCGTCTCCAAGTCCGACGACCAGGACACCGCGCCGCAAATCCGCGCGCTCAAGGAGGCCGGCTGCAAGAAGAGTCTTCGAGGAAGCCGCCTCCGGCGGAAGCTGGGATCGGCCCGAGCTGCACCGCCTGCTCGATCAGATGCGCGCCGGCGATACGCTCGTCGTCTGGAAGCTCGACCGGCTGTCGCGCTCGCTCAAGGACCTGCTCGTCATCCTCGAACGCATCGACGCCGTGGGCGCCAGATTCCGCTCGCTCACCGAGTCGATCGACACGTCAGGCCCCGCCGGCCGCATGATGATGCAGATGCTCGGCTCCTTCGCCGAGTTCGAGCGCGAGATGATCCGCGAGCGCACCCGCGCCGGCCTGCGCGAGGCGCGCGACAAAGGCCGCGTTCCCGGCCGGAAACCGCAGATAACCGCAGAGCAGAGGAAGGAAATCATCGAAGCCGTCGCGTCTGGGCGCAAATCCGCCGCCGAGATGGCGCGGCTGTTCAATATCCACCGGGCGACGATCTCGCGCTTCGTCTCCCAAGCCCGCGCCGTCGAAAACCCAGCCTCAAGGCCTTAGCGTACGATTTTGGGAAGATTCTGCGATGACCCCAGCTTCGGGATGCTGTCGCGAAGGCATCCCATGACGTCATCGAGCGGCAGGAGCGTCCGCTGTCGAAAGGCGACGATCATGGCTTCTTCGATTGGCGTCAGAACGGTGCTGCGACAGTCCCGCGGTCCCATGGGCGCATCGGCTGCCCCGGATCGCGAGCGCCATTTGTTCACCGTCGTCCGGCTCAGCCCATACCGCTTGGCGAGGACGCTCGCCGCCTTTTTCGACGCTTGGAGTTCGGCTCGAACTCGCGGAGTTGTTCGGGCGCTGCCATGAAGAATGCTTGCCATAACGCCTCCTCAGCCTTCCGGCTTAGCTTGGCGTCATGACTCCCCGGGACCAAACACCTAGGCCGGGTTCGCCATTGCTCAGAGCCGCCACAGAGTTTTTGCCGGTCTCTCTTCTTGAGATTGAGGCGTGTCTTGAGATTGAGGCGTGGCGTCTCATATGGTTATAATAGTCATCTTGGTCATAGGAGGCCGCCATGCCCGCTCCAGAGAATGTTTCGCCGCCTGCCGACGCCTGGACTCTCGCCCGCGCCAAAGCGCGCCTCTCCGAAGTGGTCGACCGCGCCCAGGCCGGTCCGCAGATCATCACGCGCAACGGCAAGCCGGCGGCCGTGATCGTCTCAGCCGACGAATGGGCGAAGGAAGACCCTGCGAAAGGGCACGCTCGCTGAGTTTCTGCTCGCCTCTCCGCTCCGCGGCGTCGATCTCGATCTCGAGCGCCTGTGCGACGAACCGCGCGACGCGGGCCTATGAATCTCCTCCTCGACACCAATGTACTGTCGGAGGCGCAGCGGCCGACGCCGAACGCAAGAGTGCTGGCGTGGCTCGATGGCGTCGACGAGGATCGCGTCTTTCTAAGCGTAGCCTCAATCGCCGAGCTCCGGCGCGGCGTCGCCCTGTTGGAGGAGGGCCGTCGCCGCGCCGCGCTGACCGCCTGGCTCGCCAATGATCTTACGGCGCGGTTTGATGGCCGGATCCTTCCAATCGATCAGGGCGTCGCGGAGCGTTGGGGCGACCTGATGGCCGAAAGCCGGAAGACGGGGACTGCGCTCTCCGTGATGGATGGATTTTTTGCGGCGACGGCGCTCGCCCGGGCGCTCATTCTCGTCACCCGCAACGTCAAGGATTTTGCGCCGTTCGGCGTGCCTTTGCTTAACCCCTGGGAAGAAAGTGGGGCTGAGGGAAAGCCGGCCCAAAAATCAATCGACGACGTGAACGTCGCAAAATTGTCAAGGCCTTCGAATTTAGGCCCTCGACGCCGCGAAAAAAGGATTGCCGTCATGGCCATGCGGACCGCTCACCCTCTAGCAATTTGCCCGTTTTGGAGCGGCGTAGAGGCGAGGCCGCGCGCGGCGAGCCAATCGGCGAGCGCCGCATTGACGGCGTCGGGCGCATCCTGCTGGACCCAATGCGAGGCCTCGGGCAGGCGGCGCAGCGTGAAATCGTCGACGAGATTTTCGTAGCCCTCGGTCAGCTCCAGGCCGAGCGCGCGATCATGCTCTCCCCAGATCATCAAGGTGGGGACGCGCACGGATTCGGATGGCTGGGCTTTGATGAAGGCAGGGGCGTTGGCGCGATAATAATTGATCATGGCCGTCATCGCGCCGGGGCGTAGCGCGTTCTCGCGAAATCGGGCGAGCACGTCCGGCGGAAATGCGTCGGGATTTCGCGCCATGCCAGTCAAGGCGCGCGCGACGGCGCCGGCGCGCCCGGCCGTCATGGCCTTCTCGGGCAGCCAGGGCAATTGGAAAAACAGAATATACCAGGAGCGGAATTGCTGGCGCCAGGAGCGCCGAATGACGCGCCGGAAGACGTCCGGGTGCGGAACGTTCATGACGATCAGCCCATCGAGCGGGCTGGCGCGCTGGATTGCGACGGCCCAGGCGATCACAGCGCCCCAATCATGGCCGATCAGCAGCCTTCGGCGGGCGCCGAGCGTATCGAACAGCGCTGCGGCGTCATTCACTAGGCGGCTCAATTCGTAAGCCGCGCGCTCCTTGGGGCGGCTCGTGTCGCCGTAACCGCGCAAATCCGGCGCGACGGCGCGCCAACCGAGCCGGGCGAGCGGCGCGAGCTGATGGCGCCATGAGAACCGGCATTCGGGAAAACCATGAAGCAGAAGGGCGACGTCGTCGCTCGAACCGCATTCGTCGCAAACGAAAGTGAGCTCATTGGCCTGGACCGTGCGCTGGGTGATTTTGAAGTCATCCGACATAATTGCAAACTACAGCTCGCGTCGGGAGCGCGCCAGCGCATCGCCGAACAGGCTCGACCTCAAGGCGAAGTTTACCCTCGCCGTTTCGTGACGCCGTGAAAACCCCGAAAAAAGTGTCGTGCGATTGGGCCTATTGGTCGCGGGGGTGCAGGCCGTCCGATTTCGGACAGCTGAAAGGCGGCGAGCCCAACAAGGCGTGAAGCCTCGATTGGCGAGGCCTTCTTTGGGAAAGTCCGGCGCGATTCAATCGGCGTTGGCGCACCGGCCACGATTGGCGTTCCGTTTGGACGAAAAAGGGTTCAGCCACGCCAGGCGCGGCTCGGCGGTCGCGCCCGAGCGTCACTCGTACGTCCCGTCGACGGCGCCCTCCCCCTCCCCCGTTCTTTCGTCTTCATCGGCGTCGTCCCCGGCGGCGAACCCGCTCGGAAAATCCCCCGCGAGCAGCTTGTCCTTGCCGAGGAGGCCGGCGTCTTCGAGGGCTTCGATGTCGGGGAGGTCGCGCAGGCTCTCGAACCCGAATTGCGCCAGAAAGGTTTTCGTCGTCACGAAGGCGTAGGGCGCGCCGGGCCGCGGGCTGCGCGGCCCCGCAGCGATGACGCCAAGCGCGCGCAGCCGGCCGATCAGGTCGCGGGAGACCTCCTTGCCGAAAAATTCCGAGAGCTCGGCGCGGGCGATCGGCTGATAATAGGCGATCGCGGCGAGGACGAGCGCCTCGGCCTGGGACAGCGCCTTCTCCTCCCCGTCTGCGCCTGAAGCGGCGCGGATGGCGTCGGCGAAGCCTTTCCGGGTTTGGAGCCGCCAGCCGCCGGCGACGGAAGCGAGCTCATAGGGCCGGCCGCGGAGCTCGTCGCTGATGTCCGCGACAATGAGATCCAGATTGCAGTCGCGGCCGACGATTCGCGCAAGAACCTCCCGCGCGACGGGATCCGCCGAAGCGAAGATGACGGCCTCGACGCGGCCCATCCAGGTCCGCCAGCGCAGCTCCGGCGGCAGATCGGCGAGCTCCGCGTCGAAGCCGGTTTTGGGTCTCGCGCGCCGGCCCATCGGTCAAAGTCCGTAGAGCCGGAACGTCGCCCGGCCGGTCAGCTCGCGGACGGCGCCGAGGGCGACGAGCCGTTCGAACAGCCGGCGGCTCGAGCGGTCGCTCGCCGTCTTCCCCGGCGCGCCGCCCCAATTGGCGGCTTGCGCGTCTTCGCCGATCAGCATGGCCACCATGATGTCGGCGTCCTTGCCGCGCAGCTTGGGCGCGACCGCCAAAAGCCGCTCGGCGCGGCGGGCGAGATCGGCGTAAAGATCCGCTGCTGCGGCCGCCGCCCGGGCGTAGCCGAGGCAGCAGGCCACGAACCAGGCGGCGTCGCCGTCGAGCTGGCGCGGCGCGGCGCGGAGCTCGCGGGGGCGGATGTGCGCTGCGATCAAGGGGACGGGCGCCGGCCAATTTAGGCGATGGGCCAGCACGGCGTCGGCGAGCCAGAGCGCCAGGGCGTCTGAATCCGGCCGGAAGCGCAGGCTGAACGCGGCGATTTCGGCCGCCGCCGCGACGGCGCTCCCCCGCCCTTTTGCGAGTCTGGCCGCGACGGAGACGACGTTCTCGAGCGCGTCATCGAGTCGCAATTCCAGCGCGGCGGCGAGATAAAGCGTCCATTTCTCCGATCGCAGGGCGGCGCGCGCGCTTAAGGCGCGCCAGGCTTCGAGGATGCGGCCGGCGGGGCCCGGATCGTCGCCGTCGCGGCGCAGACACCAGGCGTCGCGCAGCGCCGCCTCGTCTTCCGTGCGCCCGCCCTGCCCCGCCAGGGCCGCGGCGCAGGCGAGCGCCAGGCGCTTGCGCCAGAGCGAACCGAGGGGATGCTCGGCGCGGGCGATCGGGTTGAGCGCCGCGAGCGCGGCGCCGGCGAGAAACCCGGCCTCCCCTGGCGCTTCCGGCGGGGCGCCGGCCCTCCCCTCGGATTGCCATTCCATCGAGCTCCGCGCGACGGAACCTTTGGCAATCCTCGCCCAGCTCGGAAAGGGCGGGAAGGCCGGCGGGGCCAGGGGGATGATTCGTTCGCGCGGAGGCATGGCGAAGCTTACCTCAAGGCGGCGTTTTATGCCAGTGAAATGCCTTTAAACCGCCGTGCTTGTCCTTGTGTTTTGATGTCCGATAAGATTGCATTATCGGACACAGAACGAGACGCAGCGAAATCGGTGAAATGTTCGTGATATGTTCGTATACAATGAGGGAAAACGGGCCAAAATGAACGGAAAAACGCCGCCAAACGGGCCTCCAGCGCCCGCCGCCGCGCCGACGGAGGCCGCGGATTCGCCGAACGAGTCGGCCGCGGCCGCGGGGCGGCGCCAGAACCTCGCGCCGGCGCGAGCGGCGCGCGTCCCGGGCGGCTGGTCCGCCGGAGGCGCAGGATTCGGGAAAATACGCGTCAAAAGGCTCGGCCGAGGATCCGGCGCAGGGCTCGCCCCGCGACCTGGCCCTCGCGCCCAAACAAGCTTCACGGCTTCCGGCCCATCTTGAAAAGCTCGCCGAGACGGCGAAGGAATACGCCCGCGGCGCCAAGGCGGACAACACCAACCGGGCCTACGCCGCCGATTGGCGGCATTACGCGGCCTGGAGCCGCCGCCGCGGCTTTGCCGCCCTCCCCCCTGACCCGCAAGTCATCGGCCTCTATCTCGCCGCCTGCGCCTCGGACGTCGCCTTGGGCGGGCGCGGCGAAGCTCTATCCGTGCGGTCGATTGAGCGCCGGCTCTCGGCGCTCGCCTGGCAGTTCAATCAGCGTGGCTGTCCCCTCGACCGGAGCGACCGGCATATCGCCGAGGTCATGGCCGGGATCCGTCGCAAGCATGGCCGCCCGCCTGACCAGAAGGAGGCGGTGCTGGCCGAGGACCTCTTGGCCATGCTGGCGACGCTCGATCATGGCCTGCGCGGCTTGCGCGATCGCGCCATCCTCCTCGTCGGCTTCGCTGGCGGCTTGCGGCGGAGCGAGATTGTCGGCCTCGACTGCGGCCCAGGTCAGACTGAGGACGCTTCGGGCTGGGCGGCGATCGAGAAAAAAGGCCTGCTCGTCCAGATCAAAGGGAAGACCGGCTGGCGCGAGGTCGAGATCG
This sequence comes from uncultured Alphaproteobacteria bacterium, assembly GCA_963829515.1. GTDB lineage: Bacteria > Pseudomonadota > Alphaproteobacteria > Rhizobiales > Beijerinckiaceae > Methylocapsa. Next base: position 23,357 of record CAWHIP010000020.1, on the reverse strand, counting down.
GCCGCGGCTCGTCCGAGGCGACCTGCCCCGTCGCCGCCCTCGAACTCTGGCTCAGCTTCGCGAGGATCAGCCATGGCCCTCTCTTCCGCAGAATCGCTGGGGCCAAAGTCGCCGCCGACCGCCTGACCGACAAGCATGTCGCGCGGCTGGTGCAGAAGACCGCGCTCGAAGCCGGCGTCCGCGGCGACCTCAGCGAAGGCGAGCGCAAACGCAAGTTCGCCGGCCATTCACTTCGCGCCGGGCTCGCCAGCTCGGCCGAGGTCGACGAGCGCTATGTCCAAAAGCAGCTTGGCCACGCCAGCGCCGAGATGACCAGGCGCTACCAGCGGCGGCGGGACAAATTCCGCGTCAATCTGACCAAAGCCGCCGGATTATGAGGCTAAAAAGATGAATGACCTCAATACTAAATTTAGGCTCGCGTTGAATCGCTGAGCTAAAATCGAACATTTGGCTTTTAGCTCAGCGATTCAAATTGAAGTTCTTAAGCAAAACCGACATCGCCCCAATCGGGCGGATTCCTCATTCCTAACGCTTCGAGCCCCCTGCCCTGCCCTTGCCCCCCAACGGCCCGCGAGGCCGCCTTTCTCCTCTGGGCGTGGGCGGGAGGGATCGCGGCAAGGTCGTTTAGCGGCGTCTACAAATGGTCGATTGGCGCCATTTTTCCGCCTGGGCGCGCTGCTGGGGCTTCTCTCCGCTGCCCCCGGAGCCGCAAGTCATCTGACGCCGATCGCTCGCCGCTATTGCGCCGGAAGGTTGCTCGCCTGATCCGTTCGCAGCGCGGCGCTCGGTTCAGGCGGCGCGCCTTCGCGAGACAATTGTTAACACATGGTTAACGAGACATTTTACGCGGCTTTCGAGCGTTAATCGCCGGCGAAATCCCAATTCAACAAGCATTTCGCGAAAAATATCGCCTTGGCGCCGCTCGACGCCCGCGCGGCTTGCATTCGTTTCAATTGGCGCGACTTAGCCAGGCGCGGCGCGCCATGACGCCGCCACGATTGAGCCTCTGCTATATACAACGTCTACAGCATTAATAGCGGGGCGAACAATGTCGCAACTCGATGGCGTGGATGCGCGGTCGCTGCTTCGGCTCGAGAAGGACGTCAGCGATCAGACGTTCGACGGCTTTATCGCAGATATTCGCCGGCGTTACGGTCTTTCAAATAGCGTCTATCTTTGTCCCTCGTTTCGGGCGCGCAGCCTTCTCGATCCCTTTATCACGACCTCCTATTCCGCAGAATGGACCGGACATTACAGAGCGCGAGGCTACGTCTCCATCGACCCCGTCAACATGATCGCGGCGCGCTCCCTCTTCCCGCTTGATTGGGCGCAGTTGCCGAGAAGCAGCAAGAAAGTGCGACGCTTGTTCGGCGAAGCCAGGGACGCGGGCGTCGGCCGCCAAGGAATGACCATCCCAGTCCGCGGCCCTAAAAACGGGCTCTGGGCGCATTTCACCGTGACGTCGGATGAGACCGATGGCGACTGGGGCTCCCGCCGCTTCGAGCTCATGAAAGACCTCATCCATGTCGCGAATTACGTCCATCAGCGCGCATTTGAATTGCACGAAGGCCAGGCGGCCCTTGATCTCAATGCAGTCACCCAACGCGAGATCGAAGCGCTCGAATGGGCCGCCGAAGGAAAATCAATCGAGGATACGGCAATTTTGATGCGCATTTCAACCGCCACGGTCAGGGCGCATGTCGACTCGGCTCGCTATAAATTACAAGCGCTCAACCGCTTCCACGCGGTCGCCAAGGCGCTTCGGGCAGGATTGATCCATTGAACCTTCCCTGCGCCGGAACACCTCTCGCCGACCTGGCGATCAAACGGCGCTCACGCTTCGCGCGACGCTGCGCCAGCCGAGGTCGCAAAGTTCGCTTCTGTACGGGCCAGCCCCATAAGCTTTCCGGCAGGCAGGCGCCTTTGGGCCGCCTGATTTCCTCCTCCGCTTTTAATCCATGCGTCATTTGGAACAAGATCGGGATATGTTCTCGCTGGACCGATTAAACGCGCAAACGCTGCTTCGGCTCGAAGCCGATCTCAGCCACCATACGCTCGACGAATTCGTCGAACGCATTCGACAGCATTACGGCCTTGCCAACAGCGTTTATGTTTGTCCCTCGTTTCCCGGACGAAGCCTGAGCGATCCCTATGTCACGGCGACCTATAGCCCCGAATGGATCTCCCATTACAGGATCCAGCGCTACATTTCGATCGACCCGGTCGTCAACATCGGCGCCCGGTCTGCGCTCCCACTCGACTGGGCCCGCCTGCCGCGCCGAACCAAAAAAGCCAAGCGCCTCTTTGGCGAAGCCAAGGAGGCGGGGGTCGGCCGCCAGGGGTTGACCATCCCGGTTCGCGGGCCGACCAACGGCCTCTGGGCGCTCTTCATCGCTACGTCGAATGAAAGCGACAGCGAGTGGGCCGCGCGCCGCTATCAGCTTATGAGAGACATAACCCTCGTCGCCTATTACGCCCACCAGCGCGCCTACGAGCTTCATGCGAAGGAGGAGCCGGTCGATCTCAACGGCGTCACCCAGCGCGAGATCGAAGCGCTCGAATGCGCCGCCGAAGGAAAATCAGTCGAGGATTCCGCGATTTTGATGCGCATCTCTGCGGTCACGGTCAGGGCGCATCTCGATTCCGCCCGGCACAAATTACAAGCGCTCAATCGCGTCCACGCCGTCACTAAGGCAATTCGGGCAGGCTTGATCCTTTGACGAGACCGTCTCAAACCTGGGGGCGACAAACAGTGGCTTGATTATGCCAGTTCCTCGGGCGGATCGCCAAGTGATGCCGTTCAAATGTGCCGTTCATCACCGCGGTTCAAACCTTGAGTATGAAGTGAACTCCTCGTGGGGGCATTTGCTATTTGGCCGTCATACGGCGGTGGAGCAGCAGATGAACCGTGCTTTCCGAGTGCCGGCGGGCCGTTTCGATCGCCGGTGCCTTGTTCAGGGGCACGAACTCCGTCATTAGCGCCGCCGCGTGGCCATACGCGGCTAAGCTCCCTATTTTTGCGAGAAGAAGCTCGTATTCCTGCGTGCAACGGTCGGGCATAAGCTGCGTCGCGGCGCTGAGGGGCCAGCAGTAGGCACTGCCGCAGCGACAAATTCGGCAAGAATTAGTTTTCCTTCAGCCAGCGTCAGCCCGACGGTTTCTGGAGAGGCGTTGTCGATCACATTGCGACCGGCGACCACTTCGTTCGTCCTCGCGCTCCCGTCCGCTTCCGTTAGCTCCAGCGAAACTCGCCACTTCATCTCATTCCCGAGGCCAATAACGACCCGAAATCCATGTCGCACCCAGATTTGAGACGGTCTCGTCTTGGTCAATGGCACAAAATCCGACGCCTCTCTGTCACGGCCGGCAACTTCCCCCGCACATCGCGACGTCCAAATAGCTAAAGCGACAAATGCCATTCGCGCACTTTCCTGCGACTTTCATGTTTCCGCTAAGGAGACGTGTGCATGGCTACCGAAATACAACCGAGGCTCGCAAGTCCGGAACACGGGCCGCAACCCCTGCGGGAGGGCGGCGGCGGTGATCCAGCAAACCCACGATCAGCTTCTCAGCCGATCGATCGCCCGGCAAACCGCCATCATCGTACTTGGCTGGAAAATCGGTGGGTACCGCTCCGGTCAAGCAGCTACGGATTTACCTCAAAGCCCAGCGCTCTGTGCCCGCACTTGCTCGAATGCATGAGCGTCGAAAAGTGGGGTGTCGAAGCGCCAGAGCCGCTTTGCGCCAATTCGACGGCCGGCCTTTTGGTTCATCCGAGGCTCTTTCCCGAGCCAGTTCCCGCCAAGGCCAAAAAGGGGTTTTGGGAGTGGTGTGGTTGCGAGGAGATAGGTATGATCTCATAAAGAATTCCAATTGCGAAGCCGTAATTCAACCTTGAGATCATGGAGGTTGAGATGGCGCGCTTTGATCTGACGGATTTCGAGTGGTCAATCATTCAGCCGCTTCTGCCGAACAAGCTACGCGGTGTTCCTCGCGTCGATGACCGGCGGGTTTTGAACGGCATTTTCTGGCGCTTGCGCACTGGTGCGCCCTGGGCCGACATTCCGGAGCGCTACGGCCCGCACACTACCTGCGTGAACCGCTTCAACCGCTGGCGCAAGGCTGGCGTCTGGGACCGCATTCTCAAAGCCGTCTCAAAGGCTTATGCTGGCGACATTCAGATGATTGATTCATCCTCGATCCGGGTCCATCAGCACGCCGCCAACGCCCAAAAAAAGATCAGCGATCCCGTTGCATGGGTCGCTCGCGCGGGGGCCTAACCACCAATATCCATGCTCTTGTCGACGCCTAAGGCCTGCCTATCCTCTTGAAGCTCACCGAAGGCCAGGCCCATGACGGACGCAGCGCTTGCGACATGCTGGAGGCTTTGGCCGAGGCGCAGATTCTCCTCGCCGACCGCGCCTATGACAGCGATGCGCTGCGGCAAAGCCTCGACGACCGCGGCGCCTTCGCCAACATCAAGCCCATGCCGGGACGCAAGAACGTCCCGGCGTTCAGCTCCTACCTTTATCGATACAGAAATCTCGTCGAGCGCTTCTTCAACAAAATCAAACATTACCGCGCCGTCGCCACGCGCTACGACAAACGCGCCGACAATTTCCTCGCCTGCGTCAAGCTCGCCTGCTTTCGGTGATGCTCTAATGTCCCGCGCGCGCACCCCATTCCGTCAGACCGATATCAGCCGTGCCATAAAAGCAGTCGAGAAGGCGGGGAAGTCTGTCGCGCGAGTCGAGGTTGACCACAATGGACGGATAGTCGTGATATGCGGCGAACCCGAAGAAGTGGCGAGGACCGGCACGGTCGACCTCGTTGCCATCGCAAGAGGCGAAGATGGGCCGAAAGGGAAGCGCGCACGTGGCGGTTGAGGGCATCAAGCGCTATCGCGCCAAGGGCAAATGGTATTGCTACGACCGATCGACCGGGACGCGGATTGAAGCCCCTTTTGGCACAACAGAATTTTTCGACGAACTCAAAGCTGTACGAGCCACGATAAAACCACAATATCTGCCAAGAGGCAGCCTCGGCGATATCATTCGTCAATACAAAGTGGTCGGTGGCTGGGATACGCTAAAGCCCGCGACCAAATTTTCATATGAAAGAGTTTTCAAGATTCTTAAGTCGCTACGTGCGGTGAAAATGGCGGATATGACTCGCCCAGAAATCCTGAAGCTTCGAAACGAAGAGTACCTCCCGAAGCACGGCCGCTGGATGGCCAACTATATTTTGACCGTCATAGGCATTCTCTTCGCCTTCGCGGTCGACCAAGGGGTCGTGGCAACGAGCCCTCTGGAACAAAAGGTCAAGCGCTTGCGGAAGCCGCCTTCGGACCCGATCGCAAATCGCCCGTGGACACCGGAGGAATGCCGCGCTGTCCTGGAGGCTGCGCCACCGCAATTACTCGTGCCGGTCGCTCTCGCGATGTTTTCAGGCCTGCGCAAGGCCGACGTTCTTGCCGTAAACTTCTCCGCGATTAAGGACGGGGAAATCACGGTCCGCACCTCAAAGCGTGGTGTGGCAATCAAAGTCCCGATTCATCCCGAACTCGCAGCTGCGCTTACAAAACGTCCAACGAGGCCACAAAAAGGGAAAATTGCCGAAAACTGGCCGGACGCGCTCCAAATTGCCATTACGTCGAGCGGCACACCCTGGACAGAAGCAGGCTTCAACGCCTCTTGGATCAGCTTCAAAAAGCAACTCGAAGAAGACAGCAAGATTGGCCCCGGCCTCACCATCCATGGCCTGCGGCACACGCTCGGTACACGCTTGCGGGAGGCTGGCGCGGACGATCGCACGATCGCCGATATCCTGGGACAGAAATCTTTGAGTCAGGCTCGCCATTATTCGGAATCAGCGCGCCTTCCTGAAGGTGCGAAGGCCCTCGTAGTGGGGCTCGAAATAGCGAGAAAGCGCAAGGAAGAGGGTTAGACAACGGCGGCGAAGAGTTAATCATTTCAACGCGTGAATTTCGGCGTTAGACATCTAAGTTATTGATGTTATTTAGACAGCTGCGACTGAAAATCGCAGTGTCGGTGGTTCGATTCCGCCCCTGGGCACCATTCACCTCTTCTCCGCAGCATCTTTTCACCGCCTCGGCTACGCTATATCCCCCGTAATAGTTTGATTATCCACGAGATTTTTGTCATCCCGCGTGCTCTGGGGTGGTTTCGAACACCTTGTCGCGCTCCCGGCATTTGCGTCCGGCTGCTGGTATCCCGGTTGGTATCCTCCCCCTTTGTTGGTGTCGTGCCTCTAAGGAGGACGATGCGATGCCCTTATCGGACGCGAGATGCCGTTCGGGCGAAACTGGAACAAAGCTCCAGAAGCTGACGGATGGCGGTGGACTACAGCTCTGGCTGCAGCCAACCGGAGCCAAGTTATGGCGGTTCGCCTATCGCTTCGGCGGTAAACAGAAACTGCTCGCGATCGGGGTCTATCCTACAATTCCCTTAGCGCGGGCCCGTCAGGCGCGAGAGGACGCGCGGCGCCTGCTGGCGGATGGCCTTGACCCGGCAGTCGAAAAAAAGCGCAAGGCCGAAGCTCAGGCTAACGCGCCAACCTTTTATGGCGTTGCCGATGAGTATATTGCGAAATTGCGGCGCGAGAACCGGTCGGCGGCGACAATTGCAAAGATTGAGTGGCTGCTAAGTTTCGCTAACCCGGCATTTGGAGACGAGCCCGTCGGTCAGATTGCAGCTCCGGCTATCCTAAAGGTTTTGCAGTCCCTTGAAGCTCGCGGGAGATTTGAATCAGCCCGTCGGCTCCGATCTACGATCGGAAGCGTGTTTAGATTCGCGATCGCCACCGCCCGTGCCGAAATCGATCCGACCTACTCCCTGCGGGGCGCACTGACGCAGGTCAAGTCGACGCCGCGTGCAGCGATTACTGACCCAAAGAGGTTTGGCGCTTTGCTTCGCGCCATTGACGCATTCGACGGGCATCCCAGCACCAGGATCGCGCTGCAATTGCTCACGCTTCTGTTTCCCCGACCGGGTGAATTGCGATTGGCTCAATGACTGTCAACGCCGGATTAAAAGTCGGCCATTGGGGCGGAGCGGAACCAGGCCAGTTTGCGGCGTGGGCGCAGAGCTCGACGCGCCGCGTCCGCCCGGCGGAGATGGCCGGGGTTTCGCAGCCGGACGGACGCGGCTTTCAGGAAGCTGGGATGATCTCGCCAGTTTCCGGATCGGCGGCTTCGCCGGTCTCGTCGGAAGGTCGCGGGTCGCGCCGTCGCCTGGCCTTTGATTGCTTGAGCCGGTAGCTCTCGCCGTTCAATTCCAGGATATGGACGTGGTGCGTGAGGCGATCGAGCCGCGCGCCGGTGAGGCGCTGGCTGCCGAACACGCTCGTCCACTCGTCGAATGGCGGATTGGACGTGACGATGGTCGAGCCGCGCTCATGGCGCTGGCTGAAGATCTCGAAAAGCAGCTCCGCGCCGGTCTGCGAGAGCGGCGCGTAGCCGAGCTCATCGATAATAAGGAGCTTGACGGCGGCGAGCTGGGCTTGGAGCTTGAGCAGACGCCGCTCGTCGCGCGCCTCCATCAATTGATGCACGAGACCGGCGGCGGTGAAGAAGGCGACGGAGAAGCCGCGCTGACAGGCCGCCAAGCCGAGGGGCGTTCCGCGCGTCGATGATTGGCGTGTGCTGAACGGGATTTGCTGGCGCTTGCGGACAGGAGCGCCGTGGGCCGACATTCCGGAGCGCTACGGCCCGCACACGACCTGCGTCAACCGCTTCAACCGGTGGCGCAAAGCGAGCGTCTGGGATCGCATTCTCAAAGCCGTGTCAAAGGCTTACGACGGCGACATCCAGATGATCGACTCCTCCTCGATCCGGGTCCATCAGCACGCCGCCAACGCCCAAAAAAAGACGCTGGATGCCGTTGCATGGGTCGCTCGCGGGGCGGGCTGACGAGCAAAATCCACGCGTTCGTCGACGCCGAAGGACTGCCAATCGACCTCAAGCTGACCGAAGGCCAGGCGCATGACGGGCGCCGCGCAGTCGACATGCCGCAGGCCTTGGCCGACGGGCACATTCTTCTCGCCGACCGCGCCTATGACAGCGACGCGTTACGCCAAAGCCTCGACGAACGCGGCGCCTGGGCCAACATCAAGCCGATGCCCAACCGCAAGAACGTCCCGGCCTTCAGTTCCTGGCTTTACCGCTACAGCGCAACCTCGTCGAGCGCTTCTTCAACAAAATCAATCACTACCGCGGCGTCGCCAACCGCTACGACAACCGCGCCGACAATTTCCTCGCCGGCGTCAAGCTCGCTTCAACCCGCATCTGGATGCAGTTTAATGAGTTGATGACCTAGCCTTCGGCCCGGAAGATTCCACGTGCGAGGCAGGTCAAGGCGGCAAGAGGCGGTCGCGCGTAGAGATCAAATCGACAAAAAGAAAAAGCAAACCGGGGAACCAACTGGCCTCTGAAGCCTTATTTTAGCATGAATATTTTGGCCGACTCTTTTAGCATCGAGCGCGCCGGAATTTTAGGACAGGGGGAAAGCCCCTTGTCCGAAAATGATCCTTTGACCCTGCTTCTGGGGCAAGCGGACAGGTTTTGTCAACACTTCGGGATTGGGGAAGACATCATCGTTGAAACCTATACCGAGACGTCTGATTGGGCCTTCTTCATTAAGGTCGATGCGCTCCATGAGACGGCGTGCCGCGATTTGATGTCGCGGCTTTTGACGATGCGCCAGGGCGACGTCGCCTTCGCCAGCGCAATGTCCGCGTTCATCGACGACATTGAGTTCCAGGGCCGAGGTTCTGTCCTTCGGCTGATCGCATTGAACAGGCGCCCAAGAGACTATGTCCGATTTTCGAAATGCTTGAGGCGCGTTCGCAACGCATTCACGCATGATATGCGCTCGATCAATAAAACTCTGATGGAGTTAATCGAACCGCTCGCAGACAAGGCGCAGTTGTTGAAGGTATTCTCGGGAGAGGCCGACGATGATTACGACGAGGCGAAATATCTACGTCTAGCCCGCCATGATCCTGGTTTCCTGCGGTACGGGATATTGCACCAATCGATGGTCCATTTGAGCCAGTTGCACGCCAGTTTTTACGAGGTCGGCACGTGCGCCGCTAATAGCGCGGAGGCGGTAGCAGACCGAAGCGCGCCCGAAGCAAAATCAGCCCCTCCCCTTAGCGGGAAGGCAAGTGTCGATTTGTTCGCCGGAGGCCTGCCGCCTTCTGCGTCGACGGACAGCGAAGAAACGATCGAGCCAAAGGGACTAGCAAGTCCCGCCGCCTTTTTGCGCTATTCATTTACAAACCCTAAGAGACCAAATCAGACCCGTTCTCTTCGGACTTATATTTTGGCGTTTTCGATAAAGGGACTGGTCGCGCTCGGAGGCCTTGTGGCGGGGGCGGCGACCTTCTCCTATTACGGGATTTGGCCTGCGATCGCGGTCGCTATCGTCGCGCTGATCCCCATCGCGCTCGATAAATGGACCCCTGGCGCCTGGCTCGGCCGTTGTCCTCGCTGCGATACGGAGATCGCGGTCGCTGCGAAGAAAAAGATCAATCTCGGGCTCAAATGCCCCGTTTGCGCCGGCCGAATCCGGCTGCGCGATAAATCGTTTGTCGCAATTTGAAATGAAATTTCCGAAGGCAACCGCGATTTTACGTGCGGTCTGTCATCCAGAGAGGCGGGTTGACTCCCAATCAGCGCGGACCGAGGTTCGTCGTGCTGTAATTTTAGCCGCCAGCGCGGCCGGGATGGCCATCACGCATTCCTTGGTCGCCGGCAATGCAGCATAGCTGTTATCGGCCTGACTTTCGATGCAGGCGACGAGCGGCGTCTCGAACGCGACCAACATGCGCCATGACATTGTCATAACGTTGGCGCGTCCGTTAAGCTCAGTCGTCAGCAGCACGACGGGCCCCGATTCGACCAACTGATAGATTCTGGAAAGAAGCAAATCCTGCATCAGCTTCGCTGTGATCGCCCGCCCGCTCCCTTCGCCTGCACATGGTAGTCAAAAGAATAGCGCCCCCCCGATAGACAGGGCGAGTTGACGCCAAGTAATAAAACATCCGCAATATACGCTGAGACCGTCTCAAACTGGGCAGACGCAGCCATAGCAGGGAATATTTGCGCGCGATCGCAAAGGGCGTCAGCCGGCGCTGTTCGAGATGGCGAAACGGGTCACGGCGTCCACCAATCGATCTGGCGCGAGCGCGCGGCCAAACGGGCCAAGTTTGGCGATGAAGCCAATGCTGTAGCGCGTGCGTGGACGCGACGCTGTGCCGGCCTTGAAAACAACTCTGGCGACATGGTCGGCGGTCATGACGCCGAAGCCGCCCGGCGCGAGGAATGCGTGCATCCGGCGCGCAAGGCCTTTCTTGAAGGGCGCATAGGGGCTATTGGGGCAGGTGTCCGGGATGGTTTTTAGGAGCGTCGCCTCGAAATGCGTCGCGATCGGCCCCGGAAGCACATTCACGACTTCAATGCCGAAGGGCTTGACTTCGGGGCGCAGCGCGTCGGCGATGGCCTCGATGGCGAATTTGGCTGCGTGATAGGCCCCACCGCCCATGATGCTGACCCGCCCCGCGACCGAACTCACATTGACGATCCGGCCTTTGCCGGCGCGTCGCATCGCGGGCAAGACAAGCTGTGAAAGACGCATCCCGCCGAACACATTGGTCTCGAACTGGCGGCGCATGTCGTCGAGAGATATTTCTTCGATCGGGCCGTACTGGCCGTAGCCCGCATTGTTCACGAGTATGCCGACCGCGCCGAACTGCCTCTCAACTGCCTCGACCGCGGCATGTCGGGCGTCTTCATCCGTGACGTCGAGTGGGAGTGTCCGGCAGCCGATGGCGCGCAGCCCTTCCAGCGCGGCGAGATCTCGCGCGGTGGCGAACGTTTCGAAGCCCGCGGCGCGAAACGCTATTGCGGCGGCGCGGCCGACGCCATTCGAGCAGCCAGTGATGAGAACGGGGCCGATATCGGATACTTTCAGCATGAGGCGAGTAAACTGGCATTGGCGCGTCAATAAGAAATGTGAGCAAGGATACGCTGTACGCTGTGCTCACTCATGAAGCTAATCGTCTACGCCCGCGCGCAAGTGATCGAGGCGCCCTGAGCAGTGTCCAAAACGGATAGTGTCCGAAAAAGCGGTCGTGAGGACGAATTACCGACGCTATTCGTTAATCTGCCCTGCTCGTCGAGAGCCGCCCGCGCCGCTGCCTCCTGCACCACAAGAAGGCGGCTATGGCGGCCGCCTTTCGAACAGATATCGAGCCCTTCTGCGCCGCCGTCCGGCGCAGAAGTCGACCCGCGAGCCAGCTGCAAGAAGCTATTTCCTGCCTTTGCCGACGCTTTTTGGATTGTGCTTGGCTTGCGCCAAGCCAGAGCCCGCAAGCCGCTTTTCCTTCTTCGTGGCTTCCGGATCACCAAGCATCTTCGCGGCGTTGAACGCGACTTTCTTTCCGGTCGTCATGTCAGCCCTCAAGCTTATGAGCACGCGAAGATAACATGAATTCGCACGAAACGGCGGCACCGAAGAGTTTTCGCCGTAATCGTCAACAAAATTCCGCGCATCGGCCCGTGTTCCCGCCGCGGCGCGTCCATTTTCATGGCAGCATCGTTCGTTTGGACGCCTTCGAGCTTCGTGACAGATCCCCAGCGGGTTATCCGTTTCAAACCGTCTCCGAATTGTAGGATGATCCGGTCGCGCGCCGCTTCTCATGATCAATGGCGGGCAAGTCACTTGGGAGAACTTCGACCGAATGGTGACGAGTTTCGGGGGCTTGCAGCTCAGGCAAGAGATCGGTAGTCGCAGCAAAGGGGTTTGAGCGTCTACAGCGCTCACATCGAAGCCAAAGTCGAAGCCATAGCGCAGGGAGGCGCCCAATCACGAAGCTGTTGAACGCGCACTGGAGGCGCCGTTTGATGTAACCTGCCCGTCCGCCTCCAAGAAAGGCAGGGAGCCTTGAAACCCGCCGTCCCCGCCGCTCCTTCCCGTGAAACGCTCGTCGGCTCGATCGAGCGGGTGACCTTTCACAACGAGGAGAATGGCTTCGCGCAGTCCTCAAGGTGAAGGCCCGCGGCGCGGCCTCGGGTGAGGGTCACGCGACGCCCTCGATATTGATCAACAGGCGCTCCGGCCCCCGCACCACGGCGGTGGAGCGATATGGCGGGGGATCTTCGGCGAGGCTCGGATTGATGAGCCGCCGGGACAGCGCCGCGAGAGCCGCTTCGGTCTCCATTCTCGCCAGCCAGGCGCCCACACAAGCGTGCGAGCCGGCGCCAAAGCCAAAATTCTGATTGTTCTTGCGGTCGGGATCGAAATGGTCGGGGTGGCTAAATCGCTTTGGATCGCGGTTTCCGGCGGCCACAAGAAGAACCATCATGGCGCCTTTGGGAATGCGAACGCGTGCGATGTCGATGTCGTCAAGCGCCTTTCGTCGGATAAATTGAGCGGGCGGGTCAAAGCGTAAAAGCTCTTCCACCAGGCGCGGCGCCATGTCGGGGTCCAAGCGCAACCGCGTGAGAAGTTCGGGCTGACGCAAAAGAGTGAGCATGCCATTGTTGATGAGACAGACTGTCGTCTCATGTCCGGCCACCAGCAAAGAAACGGCGGTGGCTATGAGATCGAAATGGTTCAACCGTCCAGCCTTTTTGTCCCTGCAGGTTGCCAAGCCGGTCAAGACGTCGTCGGAGGGCCGCTTGCGCTTTTCTTTGATGAGCGCGCCGAGATAGGCGCTGATGGCGGCGTTATCCACAGCGAGTTTGTGAATGTCTGCTTCGGTCAGATGCTGGTCCGGATCGAGCCCGACGATCAGCGACTTCGACCAGGCGTGAAATTTCCGCTCATCCTGCGCCGGCACGCCCAATAGTTCACAGATCACGGCGACCGGGAGGGGATAAGAAAAAGCTTCGACGAGATCGATTTGGCGGCGTCCGCGCATGCCGGCGATGAGTTCATCGATGATGGCGGCCACTCGGCTCTTCATCCGTTGCATCCGTTCTGGGGTAAATTGGAGCATAATATGCCGGCGCAGGCCGTCGTGCTCGGGCGGATCGCGGAACACCAGGGAGCGATGCTTTTCCGTAATGCGCGCCTTGATCGGATTCATAATCCAATCCCTGAAGAGATTGCCGGTCCTTGGGAACCTTGGCCTGGATACCACGTGCGAACTGGCCATCGGGTGAAACAGCAGACTGCGAATTTCTTCGTAAGTGCTAACGATATAGAGCCCGTCGTCGGCTCGGACCACGGGGGTTTCGCGCAGCTGCGCATAGAGCGGGTAGGGGTTGGCGCGATTGGCGTAGGCCATCACCTGCGCGAATAGATCGCGATCGGTCGCCTCTATGATTCTGGTCATTGATTGTCCTCGCCGTCGCGCGGGGCAATTTCTGCGCCGCTGAGACACTCCAAATTTGCACCATCCGCAAATATGTCGTCGCCAATTATTCGCGCCGTTAAGCTCGCTGCGTCGCGAATTGCCGGAATCCCATTATCGCACCATCTTCGCCCAGGGTGGAGACCTCGTCTTCCGTTACTTCGACCGGTCCTAGGCGCGCCCGCGGCGGACCGCGCCAGAACGCCGCGCACAGCGCTTCTGCAGCCGCCGCGGGTCAAGCCGCAACCTGCCGCGTTTTCGTTTAATTCGCTGACGCCACGTTGACGGCGCCCGCGTCACCATGAGCACGGCACCCGCGTTGAAACGCGCGAGGATGCGGCGCGATCCCGTTTCCCCTAGCGCGCTAAACTTCACTCAGATATCCGGCAACCTTCTCCCGTCGCCTTACTGACGCCTTGCGAGAATCAGCCGTTATGACGCATTCTTCGGGGCGAAATCACTTGCGGAGATTGTCGGAACTGACGACGCTGCCCACCGCGACCCCGTCTTTGCAGGTCAAATTCCCTGCTAACAGGGAATATTATCGAAATTTCGCCCGAGCCGAGCGGTTGATCCGCCATTTTCCGACGCTAAATCATTGTTTTAGTCGACATACTCCCCGCTCGCGGGAACAGGGAGTTAATTTGCCGCGATCGGGGAAAGGCGTCGGCCGCCCAGGGAAGCGTTCAGCGTTTTCAGCGAATGCGCGGCGAGTGACGGCCGTTTGGAGTTCGACGGAGGAAGGGGCGACAAGAAAGATCGCCCAATGCGGCCCCGAGCGCCACGGCTCGGATTTATTCCTCGCCATTGCCGGATTTGATCGCGTCAAAGCCGAGCAGCCTGATCGCATGCCGATATGTGCGCGCATTTTGCGAAATGGATGTCATGCGATGCTTAAGAGGTGGCGAAATCGATGATATGTAAACGAATTACGGCTATGAAATCGCCAACTGAAGGCCGAGCGTTGGCTTCAAACCCGAAACTTCGGCCTTTTATATCTATCGCCCGGGAAGTCGATCGCGCCAGCCCCAATTAAAATCCTACAGCCTCAACAAAAAGGAGAATGAGATGGACGCTTTGTCTCGGCGCTTGCTCCTCGCCTTCGGAGCCGTGGGAGGCGCGGCCGTCGCCGCCGCCAAGGCGGCCAATGCGGCCGCCTTCGGCAATCCAGACGAACCCGCGGAGGGCGCGATCAATTCGACTCCAGGCGCGATCTCGGACCCCGGACCGCGGAATAGGGCGCTCGCCGATCAGTTCCCTTCCTTCCAAAATCCACCGCCGACGGATGTCGGCGACATGCCGATGTTTTGGTCGTCGTTCAATAACGCGCCCAAGCGGATTCAGGCCGGCGGCTGGGCGAGAGAAGTCACGGCGAATAATTTTCCCATCTCGAAAGAAATATCCGGCGTCAACATGCGGCTTGGCCCCGGCGGCGTTCGCGAGCTTCACTGGCACCTCGCATCCGAGTGGGGCCTGATGACCAATGGCGCCTGCCGCGTGACCGTCTTGGACGAATTGGGGCAAGCCTATGTGCAGGACGTGAAGGAAGGCGACATCTGGTATTTCCCGTCGGGCCAGCCGCATTCGCTCGAAGGCCTTGGCCCGACGGGCTGCGAATTCATCATCGTGTTCGACGACGGCTACGCCTCCGAATTCAACACATTGTTGTTGACCGATCTGATGGCCCACATGCCGCCGGAGATTTTGGCGCAGAATTTCCAGGTCCCGGCGGAGACTTTCAAATCAATCCCATTGCATGATCTCTGGATCTTCCAGGGCGAAGAGCCGGGGCCGCTCGCCGCTGACCAGGCTGCCGTCAGTTCCGGCGGGGCGCCGCCGAACCCTTTCACCTTTTCCTTGAGCGGGTCGAAGCCCGTGAAGGAGAATCACTCCGGCGTCGTCCATCTTGCTGACAGCCGCACGTTCAAAGTGTCCAAGACGATCACGGCCGCGCTGGAGACTCTAAAGCCCGGAGCGCTTCGCCGCATTCACTGGCATCCGAACGCGGATGAATGGCAATATTGGATCAAGGGCGAAGGCCGCATGACGGTGTACAATGCCGGGCCGCGCGCCCAAACGGCGGATTTCAGAGCGGGCGATGTCGGATATGTGCCGAAAAGCCAGGCGCATTACATCCAGAATACGGGCTCGACCGATCTTCAATTTCTCGCAATCTTCAAAGCTCCGATTTATCAGGAAGTCGATCTATCCAATTGGCTGACGCACACGCCGCCTGCGCTTGTCGCACAGCACTTGAACATAGATCCGGCGAAGATCGCCAACTTCCCGCAAGGTCAGATCGGTATCGAGCGGGGCTAGCGGATCGGATTTAACGTTTCGCGGCCGCGCCTGACGGCAGCGAAAATTTCTTCGGGATCGGCGGCCCCAGGCACAGGGCCCCGGCTCGACGTTGCTCTTGGCGAGGAAGCGGTTGCCGACGGCATCAAGATAAATGATCGCGCGGAACACGCCACGCTTCAGCCGTCAACTTGGCGAAGAAGTTTCGACGGCGTCGAGCCATGAGCACGATGTCGGCGTGAAGCAGAAGGCGAAACGTTCATATCGGTCAAGCCGCTGGCATGTGGATCGGCGCTGGCATGGCCCCCCACCCGTCGCGCTGGCGAGTACTTGAAATTATGAGAAATCCAACGCCTCCGTAGGGGGGTCTGACCGGCGCCAATCCGGACCCCAATATGTCTACTTTAGACGCAATATAAGTACGTTAACATAGATCTGCCCCGGGTTATGCTTCGCCGACTATTGACGGCCATCGCATTGCCAAGTTGATTCGCAAAGGCATGTCGGCGCGGGCTTCTCAGGTCGAAATGATGACCTTCAGGGCCTTTGTCTTCGCGGCATTGCCGAAGGTCTCATAGGCATCGAGGATCCGATCGAGCTTGAAGCGGTGCGTGATCAGGCGGCTCGGGTCGATCTTCTTCGAGCTGCACGGTCGTTGAGCAGCATCGGCGTGCTCACCGTATCGACCAGCCGCGTCGTGATGGTGATGTTGCGATCCCACAGTCTCTCGAGATGCAGGTCGACCTTCTTGCCGTGCACGCCGATGTTGGCGATGATGCCGCCCGGCGCGATGATCTCCTGGCAGAGCTCGAACGTCGCCGGCACGCCCACCGCCTCGATGGCGGTGTCGACGCCGCGGCCGCCGGTCTGCTTCATGACCGTCTCGGCCGCCTTGCCGTCGGCGCTGTTGACGACGGCGTCGCGCCGAAGCGCTTGGCCACCTCGAGTCGGTTGTCGTCGAGGTCGATCATGATGATCTCGGCCGGCGAATAGAACTGCGCCGTGAGCAGCGCCGCCAGTCCGATCGGGCCCGCGCCGACGATCGCCACGGTCGTTCCCGGAGCCACCTTGCCGTTGAGGACGCCGCACTCGAAGCCGGTCGGCAGGATGTCGCTCAGCATCACCAGCGCCTCCTCGTCGGCGCCGGCGGGAATGGGATAGAGGCTGGTGTCGGCGTGCGGAATGCGGACGATACTCGGCCTGCGTGCCGTCGATCTTGTTGCCGAGGATCCAGCCGCCGGTGGCGCAGTGGGAGTACATCTGCCTGCGGCAATAGTCGCATTTGCCGCAGGACGTGATGCAGGAGATGAGCACGCGGTCGCCCGGCTTGAACGCCGTGACGCCGGCGCCGACCTCGTCGACGACGCCGACGCCTTCGTGGCCGAGAATGCGGCCCGGCGTGCAGGTCGGGACGTCGCCCTTGAGGATGTGCAGGTCGGTGCCGCAGATGGTGGTCTTGATGATTTTGACGATGGCGTCGCTAGGCGCGCTGATTTCGGGCTTGGGTCGCTCTTCGAGCGCTTTTTTTCCGGGTCCGTTATAGACGAGCGCTTTCATGAAAGCCTCCTGGTTCCGCGGCGCGAACAAAGACGGGAAATCTTCCCAGCGTAGATTTTCTGCCCGCGTCGGCGACGAAACAAGACAGCCAATCGATGCGATCCGCCTTGAGCAGGATCAAGCAGGCGCGGCACAGATTCCATATCGATGCGGCGCGATCGGATTGAGCCGACATCAGCCAGATAGCCGTTACTTTGCAACCTTGTGCTGCGCCATTTAATATGAGGCGTTATATGGAGCAGCGGGTTCAACGAGACTGCGTCGCGCCATCTACCGCCGAATTGCCTGATGGAACTTGCGTAGTCGCTCTCGCCTGACAGAGACGATAAAATCCGCCGCATATATGGATTCAGATCCGCGCACGATCCATATTTCACGATCAAAGGCGGGCCGATGTCGATGCGAAGCTTATCTAGGGCCGCTTGCGCCGCCTGATCGAACGTAACTGGTATCGACCCCGCCGCGCGGATCATTATAAATTATTCTATGTGCGGCTTCGGCCTTGGCGCGGATTTCTGCCCGAAGTTCGTAAATTTGAGGCCTGCTGCATCCAAAATTTGACGAGGCCAGTGTTTTTCCCGCATCCGAATTAGTCTTTATCCTTACCCAAGATAAGCGCTCCGGAATCCTGGTTCTCCACCCAAGTCCGAGAGGGACTCCATCGATGAAAGAAACGCCTTGTTCGCTTGACGCTTGAGGTAGTCCGCAAACGCGCTCGTCAGCCCCGGCATCTTGAGCCATATCATGACGCTGTGCTTATTGGTCTTCTTGAACACTGACGAGGGATTAAAATACTCACGAGCGTTCTTCTCGGTTAGAACGAACGGCGGCCGACCTTCGCGCGCAAGCAGGTAGGTCATAATCAGTGCGCCAGTCCGGTGATTGCCCTCGATGAACAACTGCGGTTCGCTCAAAATCCGGATATAAACGCCGGCCGCGCGGCGCCAGACGCTTTTGCTCCCGTTAAGGGCATACCAGTCCATGATGTCGCGGATTCCGCCGTTGGGCTGCTCGTAAAAGCGTGCTTCGGTGGCTTCAATGAGCCGATGCTGGCGCGTTCTCACGGCCGCATCGCCTCCACACAACACGATGGCGTTCAGATCAAGCCAATGATGGAGCTGCCCCATCGCGAAAATGTCCACGCCGGTGCAGATAAGGCGATCGACCTTTGCGTAGCCTTCCAGCATGTTGCTGACGACGTCGTCATCGAGCGGGTCGCGTCGATCAAACAAGTCCTTGTTGATCTGGGGAAAAGCGCGCTGAACCTTGTGAAGCGCGCACTCGATCGCTGGGAGATTGAGTACGCTCACGTTGGACTCCGGGCTATTCGGCGAAAAAACGAACCAAATCGCTCAGCCTACGTCAGCGGGATAGGCGCGAATTGGCTCCAATCACTGAATGATTTAATTGAATGATCAACGCAACCAATGCTCAGAGGTGAAGCGATCGCGACCTTGGCGCCCATCCCTCTGAACCTCGCGGGACAGGGGTCCAAACGAAAAGGCCTCGGGGTCGGACGGTCAATGGGCGCGTCCGGCTCTCGCCAGCGGGTTCTGGAAGCTTGAGGATCTGACCGGAACGCAATCGGCGAGGATCGAGGCCGGGATTTGCGGCCACTATGTCGCGCCATCGACTTGGTTGTGTAAAGCTTCGCGGCGATGCTGCGTAAGGACTCGCGGGCGCCGACCGTATAGCTGTCGGGATGGGCCGGTGGGGTCGTGGTAGGCGCGACAGGCGCGGCCAGGGTTGGCGATGCGGCCGCCTTGTCTGGTACAATTGGGGCATTGTCCGGAACAACGTGAGTTCGGTCGGGAACAACAACCGTTTTATCTGGAGCGACGGATGCCGGCTCGGCGGCGCCGGTATCGACGTCAATCTGAGCGACCGCGGCTTTCCCAAGCTCGACGACTGACTGAGGTAGGGGAATATATCCGAGATCTAGTCGCATAGTTTTGTCCTTTATCGAGCGCGAACAAAACAAAAGACGTCAACGCGCGCGCCTTTACAATCGGATATTGCCGATAGAGCAAAAGCCAGCTGTAGGTGACGATCGGATAAGCCTCTGCCCCGGGAGGATTGACGATCGACTTGGCAAGCCCATCAAGGCCAAGGCCAGCGGAGGCGCTGATCGCCGCGGCGCCAGCCTCTGGCGAGGGCGCCACAAACCGACCCTCCTTGTTCTCCAGCAACGCCACAGGCAGGCCGAGTCGGCGAGCGAAGCCGAATTCGACATAGCCGATCGACCCCTCGCTTATTTTAATGCGGGAGGCGACGCCCTCATTGCCTCGAGCGATCATCGCGCCTTGCGGCCACGCTACGAGCTTGCCGACGCCCGGTCCTTCAGCGCTCCAACGCGTGCTAACGGCGGCCAAATGGCTGGTGAAGGCAAAGGTCGTTCCGCTCGAATCCTGGCGACCGATCACTGCTATATTCCTTGCGGGCAGCGACAGGCCAGGATTAGCTGCATCGTATTCTGGGGTCGTCCCAGGTCTTGATCCGACCCATGAAAATGTCGACGTAAACGTCCTTTGGCAGCTTGAGTTCGCCGGCCACCCCGGGGAGATTGTAAGCAAGCACAACCATTCCCGCCGTGCTGGGCACTTGTATCACGCCGCGCTCGATCTTGGCGGTTTGAGACGACGCCTGTGGCACGTCGCTGGCGCCAAAGTCGACCGCGCCAGCGATGAAGCGGGCGACGCCCTCGCCAGAGCCGACAGCCTCGTAACGCACGACTATGGAGGGATGCGCCTGCTCGAAGGCGTCGATCCATTTCTCATATAATGGCGCCGCTAAAGTCGACCCGGCGCCATGCAGTTCAACCATTTCCGCACGCGCGGGCGCGAGCATGGGCGTTGCGATCATCCAGAACGCGCCCGTCAGGATCGCCGCCGTTTGCGCCGTCAGCTTTTTTGGGTGAAGCATCATGCGATCCTCAAGGCGCGGAATTAGCTAAAGTCGCCGCGGATGTATTGCTTCGTCAGCTGCTCCTCCGGAGCCTCGAAGATCTGGTCGGTCTGACCGATCTCGACGAGATAACCAGTCCGCCCGCCGTGCGAAATATCGACCGAGAAGAACGCCGTCACGTCCGCCACGCGGCGCGCCTGCTGCATATTGTGAGTTACGAGGGCGATCGTGTAGTTTTTCTTGAGCTCGAGCATAAGCTCCTCGATACGGCGAGTCGCGATTGGATCCAACGCCGAGCAGGGCTCATCCATCAAAAGCACTGTCGGCTGGGTCGCCACGGCCCGGGCGATGCATAGGCGCTGCTGCTGCCCGCCCGAAAGGGATAGACCGCTCGCCTTCAGCTTGTCCTTGACCTCGTCCCACAACGCGCGCATGGGTTAACGCATCCTCAACCCGCTCCTCGATGTCGCCTTTGAAGCGGTTGAGTTTGAGGCCGAAGGCGACATTGTCGAATATGCTCATGGAAAACGGGTTGGGTTGCTGGAAGACCATTCCGATATGGCGGCGCACGACCACCGGATCGACGCCTCTCGCGTAAATGTCCTGACCAAGGAAATTCGACGCGCCCATCGAGTCGGAAGCCCTTGATGAGATCATTCATCCGGTTGAGGCTGCGCAGGACGGTGCTCTTGCCGCAGCCGGACGGTCCGATAAAACCGGTGATCTTGCCCTTCTCGATCGGAACGATTGCTATCCCTGACCGCCAGAAACTTACCATAGAAAATCTTGTCCACCTTGCAGTCGATTGCGACGTCTTCGGCGGCTTTCGCCTGCGGCTCTTCCAGTAGCTCCGCGTCGGACATTGAATTCCTCCTTAGACCTGCGGGCGGCCGATGAGCCGGCTAAGTATATTGAATGTCAGGACGATCAGCACGAGCACCAGAGACGCCGCCCAGGCGAGTTCAATCTGGTTCTCGAATGGCATGCTCGAGAAGTTGTAAATCAGGATGGACAACGAAGCCGTCGGCTCCGTGATGCCTCGAAGCCCAGTAGTTGCTGAACAATGCCGTAAACAGGAGCGGCGCGGATTCTCCGGCCACGCGGGCCACCGCCAGGATGACGCCCGTAACGATGCTCGGCAGCGCCGTTGGCAACGTCACGCTCCAGACGACCTGCGCGTTGGTGCAGCCCATTCCGATCGCCGCGTCCTTCATCCGCTGCGGCACCATCGCATGGCGCCCTCGGCGGTTAAGGTGATGGTCGGCAGCATGAGAACGGCGAGCGCCACGCCGCCGGCAAGGGCCGAATAACTGCCCATCAGCAAAACGACCGCCGCGTAAACGAAGACGCCCGCCAGGATCGATGGAAAGCCCGTCAGCACTTTCGACAAGAAAGCGCGCGGTCGCGGAGATCTTGCTGTCGGGGCGAAATTCCGCGAGGTAATATGGCGGCGAAGATGCCGATCGGGATGCTGATCAAGGACGCGATCGCGACGGTGATAAGGGTCCCCTGGATCGCGTTGCCGATGCCGCCGCCGAGTTCGAAGCCGGCCGGCGGCAATTCGGTGAACAAGCCCGCGCCGATGCGAGAGCCGCCTTTTACGATCAACATATAGAGCACGGAAAAGAGCGGAACGCGCCCAGAGCCGCGACCAGCCAAGCGCCGCCCGTAAGGGCCACATTCCGCAAAGCTCTCAGCTCAAACCAATTGTGCTGCAGGCTTGGCGTTTTGCTCGCTCCTGACGGAGCCCGCGTCGTTTCGCGCATCATGCCCGCCTTGGTCGCCTTCGTCATTATGCCTTCGCCATTTTTCGTGAGGTCCAGACCAGGATGAGCGTTCCGATCACGTTCACGACCAGCGTAATCGCCAGAAGGACAAGCGCCGCATACATCAGGGCTTGGCGTTCGATTTGACCCGCCTCAGGAAAGTTCGAGGCGAGCAGCGACGCGAGGGTGTTGGCCGGCGAAAACAAGGAGAGCGAGATCTGGTTCGCATTGCCGATCAGCATGGCGAGCGCCATGGTCTCGCCCAGCGCGCGGCCAAAACCCAAAACGAGAGCGCTCGAGATGCCAGCCGACGCTGTGGGGAGAATGACTTTCAGAATGGCTTCCCAGCGCGTCGTGCCCATGCCGTAAGCCGCTTCCTTGATCTTGTAGGGCACGAGGCCGATGGCGTCCTGGGAGATCGCGGCGACCGTCGGCAGGATCATGATCGCAAGCACGATGACCGCGGGCAACATCCCGGGGCCACTGAGCGAGGTCTGGAAGAAAGGGATAAACCCGACGGTCTCATGGAGCCAGTTGGCTGCTGGGCGGATAAAGGGGATCACGACAAATATGCCCCACAGCCCGAACACCACGCTGGGGATCGCCGCCAGCATCTCGATCAGTGTGCGGAAGGCCGTCGCGATACCGGGGGGCAGGAAATCCTGCGTCAGGAAGATCGCGATCGTGACGCCGATGAAGTCCCCCGATCAGCAGAGCGAGCAGCGAACTATAGAGGGTGCCCCAGATTTGCGGCAAAATCCCGAAGGATGCGTTTTGCACGTCCCATCGGGTATTCACGAGGAAAGAGGCGCCGTTGCCGACCGATCGCCGGCAGCGCCTGCCCACCAATCTCCCAGAGGATGTAGACCACCAGGACGATGATCGCCAAGGCGCCCGCGGCTGCGGCGAAAAAGAATGTGCGATCCACGATGTAAGCTAAAGTCGACGGCGGCTGCGACACCGACTTGCTGTCCGGCAAAATAAACTGGACCGCCACAGATGACCTCTTAATTACACGCGTGCAATCCCATGCATGGCGCTTTGCTCCAGAGCCGGAGCAACGCCGAAGGAGCCTGCCTACTGGATTTTGGCCGAAGCCGCGCGGACCGTTTCTGCGACATTTGGAGGAAACGGGATATAGCCCATGCTGTCGGCGATCTTCTGGCCATCGGTCAATCCATAGGCGACGAGTTTGCGAAGGACCTCCGCCTTGGCCGGATCTTGCTTTGCCATAGAAGAGCATCCAGGTAAAGTCACGATCGGGTAGGCCTTCCGGTCGTTCGGGGTCTTCCACCCACGCGATCAAGTCCGCCGGCAGCTTGGCGCCGGCCAACGCAGCCGCGCCGCCCGGCCCCCCGCCGCGACATATTTGCCTGCCTTGTTTTGAAGCAGCGCGATGTCGGCCTTGGTCAGTTTAGCAATACGTGTATTCTTCGAAGTAGATGTAGGCAA
>CAWHIP010000019.1:0-4408 GCA_963829515.1 uncultured Alphaproteobacteria bacterium | reverse complement strand
CGCCGGTGATTGCTCTCGACCTCGATGTTCTCGACCGTAAGTTGGGTCGCGCGATTCGGGAACCGGAAGTGGTCGAAATTCTGGAACGGCTGGAGTTCAAGACCGAGTCCGCGGGCGCTCGGAAGCTGCGCGTGTGGGTGCCCTCATGGCGCGCCACCAAAGATGTCGCGGTGCCCGACGACCTGGTGGAAGAAGTGGGCCGCATGGTGGGCTACGACACCATTACGCCCGAGCCGCCGATGGTGGCGTGCGCGCCGCCGCCCGACGACCCGAAACGACTCTGGCTGCGCGAGCTGCGGGCGTTGATGACCAACCGGGGTTTCACCGAGGTCTATAATTACTCGTTTCTCAGCGATCCCGAGGCCCAACGGTTTGGTCTGCGCCCGGAAGATGCGGTGCGCGTGCCGAACCCTATCGCGTCCGATCAGAACATTTTGCGTTCCCAGCGGGTTCCAACGCCACCTCGTCGCCGCTTCAACGCTTTGAACCTGCCGCGCGCAATCCTAAGGAGGCCAGGATGAGCTTCAGGAACCGTTCGGAAGCGGGGCGAAGATTGGCGGCGAGGCTCGCCAAATACAAGGACGAGCGGCCGGTCGTCCTCGCCTTGCCGCGCGGCGGCGCGCCGGTCGCCGCGGAGGTCGCGGCCGCGCTCCAGGCGCCGCTCGACCTTATTCTCGTGCGCAAGATCGGCGCGCCCATGCAGCCCGAGCTCGCCATGGGCGCCGTCGTCGACGGCGATGCTCCGATCATCGTTCGCAACGAGGACGTCATTCGCCTCGCGGAAGTCGACGAGTCCGAATTTCAGGCGATCTGCAGGGACGAGCTCGCCGAAATCGAGCGGCGGCGCCAACGCTATATTGGCGGGCGGGCCAGGCTGAACGTCAAGGGACGGCTCGTCATCGTCGTCGATGACGGCGTCGCGACCGGCGCGACGACCCGCGCCGCGCTGCAAGCCATCCGCGCGCGCCATCCGCGCAAGCTTGTGCTCGCCGTGCCGGTCGCCCCGACCGACGCGCTCGCCTCCCTGCGCGATGACGCCGATGAAATCATCTGCATCGAGGATCATGAGATATTCGGCGCGATCGGCTATTTCTACGATGATTTCCGCCAAACGACGGACGAGGAAGTCATCGCCATTCTCGCGCGCTTCCCTACCGCGCGGGGCGACGCGGATGGTTTGGAGCAAGCTCAATCGGGCCATCCTGGACCGAGCTAGAGCGCGTTCCGATTGGATGGACTCGTCCAATCGATCAGAACGCGCTCCAGATCAATAAGTTGGAGCATGTTCTGATCGAAAAAGGCCGAGCAACTTTTTCAGAACATGCTCTAGGATTTGGCTATGCAGCTCTTCGCGCTCAACGCCACCCGGCCCTTCGCTGAAAAAATCGCGGCGACACTCGGGATCGAACTCAGCGCGCACGAAGAACGCGAGTTCGAGGATGGCGAGCATAAGGCGCGGCCGCTTGTGAGCGTGCGCGGCGAAGATGTCTATGTCGTCCAGAGCCTGCATGGCGGACCCGATCAATCGCCCAACGACAAATTCTGCCGGCTTCTCTTCTTTCTCGCGACAATGAAGGAAAACGGCGCGGCGCGCGTGACCGCGGTCATTCCCTATCTCGCCTATGCGCGCAAGGATCGCCAGACCAAGCCGCGCGATCCGGTGACGACCCGCTATATCGCCCAGATCATCGAGGCCGTCGGCGCGGATCGCGTCATCACGCTCGACGCGCATAATGTCGTCGCCTTTCAGAATGCGTTTCGCTGCGAGACGATCCACCTCGATTCGCGCCGCCTGTTCGCCGAGCGCGCCATCGCGGCCATAGGCGGCGGCCGCGCCGTGGTCGCCTCGCCTGACCCGGGCGGCGTGAAGCGGGCTCAGCTTTTTCGCGAGATGATCGAACGCCTACTCGGCCGGCCGGTCGGCGGCGCCTTCATGGAAAAGCGCCGCAGCGCCGGCGTCGTGACCGGCAATCTTCTCGTCGGAGACGTCGCCAACGCCACGGTCCTTATTGTCGACGATCTGATCGCCAGCGGCGGCACAATGGCGCGCGCGGCGCAAGCCTGCCGCAATGGAGGCGCCGAGAAAGCCTATGCGTTCGCGGCGCATGGGCTCTTCACGGGCGACGCTGCAAGCGCCCTGCGTAGTCCCGACCTCGCCAAAACCTTGGTCACGGATACAGTGCCGGCGTTCAGGCTCGAAAAAGGGCTCGTTGGGGCCTGCGTCGAGATCGTCAGCGCCGCGCCGCTCTTCGCGGAGGCGATCCTCGCCCTGCATGAAGGCCATTCGATCAATCTTTTGCTGGAAGGCCAGGATTGACGGCCGGAGCCGCCGCAAGCTCCACATATCGCCTGGCCAAAGGCAGCCATTTCTCCGGCTTGCGCTGGTCATGCTCCAGAATGTGAACAAGCGACAATCGCGCGCGCAGGCAGGCGCGGTAGGTCCGATAGAATGAGATCAGGTCCGATGATGGCGCGTCGCCGGAGCGCTTGCGATAGACGTCCAAAAGAATGGGTTCGATCCAGCTCGCCCCTAGCCGGCTGCATTCAAGGCCAAGATAGGTCAGCTCATCGACCGGATCGACAAGCCTGAGCCGCCGATTAAACTCCAGGCAGTCGATCATCACCGGCGGATCGCCAAGGCAAACATGCTCCGGCCGCAGATCTCCATGCCCTTCGACGATCCACCCGCTTGCGACGCGCCTCTTCAGAAGATCGCTATGGCTATGCAGAATATCCTCGACAAACCGCAAGATACGCTCGACTTCCGCGCCATCCAGCGCGAATTCCGGAGCCGTCAGCACGGACGCGTTGCGGACGTGCTCCTCCACGAAGCCGGCGACATAGGCGTCCGGCGCGAGATCGGCCGGTTGAGCGCCCTTGTAGAAGCCGACGAGGCGCTCGGCGACGCGGACAATCTCCGCCAGGCTGACGGCGCCGGCGCCTATGGCGCAATCGAGCATACGCGCGCGTGGAAGGCGCCGCATGACGACCAGCCAGTCGATCGGCCGCCCCTCTCCGTCGATCGAGAGGCCGCCATCCTCGCGCCGCGTCAAGGGCGCCACCCCAAGATAGACCTCTTCCGCGAGCCGCCGATTGAGCCGCAGCTCCTCGCGGCAATCCAGTTCACGCGCCGCGACGGAGGTGAAGTCGAGGAAGGAATAGCGCACGGGCTTCTTGAGCTTATAAACCCGCTCGCCGGCCAGAAAGACCCAAGACATGTGAGTCTCCTCCGCCGCGACCTTGGCGGGACGCGGGCGATAGGCCGCCGGGCTCTCGAGAAACCTGACTTTCTCGGCAAGGGAGGTCTCGGGCGCGGCCTGCGCGCTTTGCTCATTCATCCAGTCGCCCGATCGCTCAAGTTGAATTCGAGCGGTTGCTATTTGCTCCGATGCGTCTATCCGAACGGCAAGCCTTCTAGGCGTTGACGCAGATCAAGGAGCGAGGCCTTCCGCGCCCTCATGTTGATCGCCGCCTCTTTTAACCAACGCCGGAGGCCGAGCATAGGGAGAAGAGACATGACCACGCTCGCCCCGCCCCCGCCGCATCTGGCGCGACTTTTCAATCGCCTCGATTCCGCCGATGCGAGCGACCCGCTGTTGCGGCTCGAGCTCGAATTCTGGCGCCATAAATGTGACGGCCGCCTCATGCCGACCGCTGAAGATGTCGCTCTCGGACCCGGTTCGATCGCGGCTCCTGCTTTCACGTTCCGGCGCTCCGGCGAGACGAATGACTGGGAGGCGACCGACGCCGGCCCCGAGGCGGTTGTCATATTGGGACTGGCGTCTCCGGACAAAAGACTCTCGAAATTGCTCGCGCCGCGCATCGCCGCGCGCCTGCGGCGCCTTTTGAGACGGTCGCCGAAACCACCGAGCCTTTGTCGGCGGCGTTCGAGCTTCGCGTCAAGCCAGGCCGTCGCCAATGGATCGAATTTCTCGCCGCCCCTCTGTCGAGTGACGGGCGCCATGTCGACGGCATATATGGCGGCGTCACATCGCGGCTTGAGGCGACGAGTTCATCCTCGCGCTGAGGCAGGCCTTCTCTTGTCTCGGATCGGCTCCCGCGCTCATAGGCCGAACGGATAGGTGTCGGGCGCGCCATGCGGCCGGCCGCCGGCGAGCGGCGTCACCGCGTTGGTCTGCTCAAACCAGACATAGGCGTCGAACTGATCGGCCATGACCGCCTCGAAATAATGACTCGATAATTCGGTTTCGGGCCGATAGACGACTCCGATGGCCCGCTCCAGCCGCGGCTTCGACAAGATGTCGCGCAATTCGCTCTTTTCGCCGGAGCGCCAGTCGGTCAAGGAACGCCCGACAAAGGCCTGCCGAAAGACGCGCTCATAGCTGTCGGCGCGGGCGGGAATGACCGTCTTCACCTCCATGGGTCCGCCCCAATCGCTCGCCGCCGC
>CAWHIP010000018.1:0-57313 GCA_963829515.1 uncultured Alphaproteobacteria bacterium | reverse complement strand
TTCCATCATGGATTTGACGAGACCGCAGGGTGAAATCGTGGAAGCGTCCTTCGCCGGGAGCCCGGCGTCGACCGATGCGCGAACAGCCGCGGGGAGCAGGATTCGTCGTGTGTCGCATACGCGGGGGCAGAGCGGTAGGGCTCCCCCTCCTTGGGCGGATGTCTCGAAGCACTAAGAGCGCGTCACGCTGAGCTCCCGTTGGCCGTGTCGGCAACCTATGCGGGACAGATAACACTGAGATGACACCGCGTTGGCGAAAAAAGGCATCCAAAGCGCTGCGGCTAGGTTTTCGGGCACGGCGCAGCCTGCCGGCGGCGCGGCCCGCCCACGCCGGCCTCATTCCGCGGCTTTTTCGAGCTTGGCCAAATCATCCGCGACATTGCGGGGAGGAGTTGGCGAGCGCCTTGGCGCGTCTGGCGAGGCTTGGGTTGGTCAGGAAATAGATCTGCGCGCTGAACGGTGTCTTGCGCACCGCCCATTCGACGCGCCGGCCCGATCCATCGTCCAATATGGTCCTGTTCGACAGCAACTTGTCAAAATGGTCAAACTTGGGTCTGATTGGACGGCATTTATGACAATCCGTGGCGAGGAACGCACAAGAGCCCAGTACGCATTGAGACGATCGCGGCGTTGCGTTCCCGGTCTATGGATTGGGCAGGCTCGGACTGCATCCTGTTCTTCTTTTTAAAGAGTTCGAGGCTGGCGTCATCGGCATTGATCTTGTGGCTTCACCCCGGTGGCGGTTTCTGGGTCGCTGAACCTGTTGGATGGCCCTGTTGCTGGAGGTTGATCTTCAAGTCGTGCTCTTAGGGCGCGCGGACGTCGCGCCGCGTTCCTGGCAGTCGATGATGAACGAACCAACGTGACCGCGGTTCTCGCCGCGCGATTGATGCGGTTCTCGCCGCGCGATTGGTCAAGCCAAACATTCGCGTAATCGTTCGATCGGCGCAAGAAAATTTGAGGTGACGTATTAGTCCGCCGACGTGGATATCGCCAATGACAATTTTGCGACCATCATCGCCACTATCGAACAAAATCGCCGAATTTACGAAAATTTACGAAAGGC
Source organism: uncultured Alphaproteobacteria bacterium (assembly GCA_963829515.1). Classification (GTDB taxonomy): domain Bacteria; phylum Pseudomonadota; class Alphaproteobacteria; order Rhizobiales; family Beijerinckiaceae; genus Methylocapsa. The sequence goes on along the minus strand of CAWHIP010000018.1, from coordinate 56,247 downwards.
GCTTCAATGCCCGCGCGCCGCCGACACTGGCGAACTGATGCCGACAACCGTCTGCGCCACCATCGGGCCTTCAGCGCCGCTTGGGCGGCGATAAAGACGGAATTGAACATTGTGTTATTTTAGCCGCGCGGCGGCATTAAAGCTTTCCAACGTCCGAAAGGCTTTTGGTCCGTCTCATGATCCCCCCAGTAGGCTCTGGCGCCAACGGCGTAATCGGAGCATATTTGCCGGCAAGCAAGCGACACGAAGAAGGCTGACCGCCATGCCGAGCCGATATGATCTTTTCAAAGGCCGCCATTCGACCAGGAGATCATCATCCTCTGCGTGTGCGGGTATCTCCGGTTCAAGCTCAGCTTTCGGGATCTCGTGGAAACTCGAGTCGGCATGAGCACGGCTTGCGCGCCGATAACCACGTGAAGAATTCGCGTCAGCCCGCTGGACGACACGGGCGTAAAATGGGAGGATTCAAATCAGCTGGATCAGCTCGGCGCTTTGTTTCGCTCCACGCCGCCGTCTCTAACATGTTCAATGTGCAAAGCCACATGATCCGCCGAGCAACGCATCGGCGGTTTCGGGCCAAGACTCTCATCAATAGACGCCTGGCGACGGTCGCGGCGGCCTGAGCCAAAAACTTCAAAAGCTTCCGCGCGAGCTTGGAGCGTTAATGTGTCAAAGCCAAAGTCGGAGATTGGATCATGACAAATATGCTTAAGAAAGTTGGCATAATTGGCGCGGGCATTATGGGCTCAGGCATAGCTCAGGTTTGCGCATTGGCGGGGATAGATGTTGTTCTCCATGATATCTCGGAAGAACGCGTGAGGGCGGGTGTCGCGACGATTGCTAAGGCCTTAAAAAAGCCGGTCGATTTCAATCGTAATCCTGACGCGTCGATGCTCAATATTTACTGGCGTGGTGGCGACGCCCTCAGCCGCATCAAGACCACATCGGATTTCGCTGACTTCGCTGATTGCGATTTGATCATCGAAGCGGCGACGGAAAACAAGGAAGTCAAAGCAGAGATCCTCCAGAAAGCAGCGGCTGTCTTGAAGCCAGGAGCTATTCTCGCCACCAACACGTCCTCGATTTCGATTTAGGAATTGGCCAATATCTCAGGAATTCCGGAACGGTTTCTATCAATCCATTTTATGAATCCTGTTCCCGTGATGCGACTTGTGGAAGTAATTCCTTGTAAAGAAACGGATCCTCAAACTCTTTTGAAAGCTAAGACGTTTGTCGAGGAAAGGCTGGGTAAGACTGTTGTGGAGGCGAAGGACTCTCCGGGGTTTATTTTGAATTGGGTTTTGATTCCTGAAATCAATACGGGAATACAGACATTGTATGAGGGAGTTGGGACCGTCAAGGGAATTGATACCGCGATGAAATTGGGTTCAAATCAGCCTATGGGGCCTTGCGAGTTGGCGGATTTAATAGGATTGGATACTGTACTTTCTATTATGCAGGTTCTTGAGCAAGGGTTGGGGGCGGTTTACAAGCCTTGTCCGCTTCTTGAAGAAATGGTTGCAAAGGGGTGGTTAGGTAGAAAAACAAATAAGGGGTTTTATGACTATTCGGTGACCCCGTCCGTTCCTACAATGTAATAATGGTTGCTGGAAAAACCGGCCGCGGCGCAAACTTTCACGAAGCGCAAGAAACGGGTGCGGTATGCGCCGGGTTGTGCGGCCAGCATGTCGATTTCTGCGAGGATCTGACCCGGGTTTTTCACTGAGAAGCTGACCCGGCTGTGATTTATGGTTCGATGGTCAGAAAGCGGGTCAAGTTATTGCTTTTTTCTTCGGGTTTGGTTGTTGCGGCGCTGGCCTTGAAGCGGAAGCTATCGTTTCCGGTCTCAAGGATGTGGCAATGATGGGTTAAGCGGTCGAGCATAGGCAGTGGTCATTGTGGTGTCAACGAAGACACCCCAGCCCATTCGCTGAAGCTCAGATTGGTGGTGATAACGACACTGGTGTGCTCATAGAGTTTGCTGAGCAGGTGGAAGAGCAAAGCGCCGCCGGAGGCACTGAAGGGCGGATAACCAAGCTCGTCCAGGATCACGAGGTCGCAACGGACCAGCCGCTCGGCGATCTGGCCGGCTTTTCCCTGCGCCTTTTCCTGTTCCGGGGCATTGACGAGTTCGACGGTGGAGTAAAAGCGCGACCCTCCTTCCGGTGATGCTCAATCGCCTGAACGGCAAAAGCCGTTGCAATGTGGGTCTTGCCGGTTCCGCGTCCGCAGCAAACTGCCAGCATCCGCGGCGGCGGCCGCGTCTCGAGAGGAAGAGGGTGCAGGGGATTTTCGTGGCGGGTCAGAAGGTCGAGAGAGGCGACCGGGCGGCCCGTCGCGGAGAACGAAAATGTCACAGTCGGTTCGCAAGCTCGTCCAGAGCTCTTCTCGCGACATTCCTTCAACAAGCTTATGCTCTCGCAAGCAAACGTCCGCCGCGTCGAGGCCGGCGTCTCGATCGAGGAGCTGGCGGAAGACATCGCCCGGCGCACGCTCGTGCAGAGCCTGACCGTGCGTCCGGTCATCGACACCGAAGGCGTGGAAACCGGCATGTTCGAAATTCCCGCTGGCGCCGACACTACCGGGCGCTTGAGATTCTGGTCAAACAAAAGCGACTCGCCCGCTCCGCGCCGATTTCCTGCATCGTCCGCGCCGGCGGAATCGCCGAGGAGGATTCGCCTGCCGAAATTATTCAGCGCGCGCCGCTGCATCCGCTCGACCAGTTCCGCGCCTTTTTGGCGCTCCGCGAAAAAGGCCTCGGCGAGGAGGAGATCGCGGCCGCCTTTTTCGTCACCGCCCTGGTCGTGCGTCAACAAGCTAATCTCTCCGAAGTGATCTCCGGGTCCAAAGCGCATCACCTCGGTCTCGCCGCAGCCATGCTGGCTCCGCGTGACCGAAAGGACGCCATTGCCGACAATAAAAAGCGAATGCGGCACGGTGCCCGGTTCGACCAATGTTTCGCCTGTCTCGTAAAATGCTTGCTTCAATTTTGAAGCGATTACTGCTCGCTCTTTTGACGTCAAGGAAGCAAAAAGCGCCATGATGTCGAGCACTCGGTCAAGTCCTGTCCTTGTGGAATTCGAGGCCTCTCCATCGTAAGCCTGACATGAGCCGTGCTCAGGTGAGGCCCGACGCGCGTCAGACGCAGTTACGTGTCGAAAGATATGATCGAATAATTCGTTTCGTGCTGCTGTCTCCGAGCCATACTTCTCGATGAAGAATGTGAGTTCGTATCCCGTTTGCGCGGCGTCAATCGAGACAACCCGAACGGTCGGGCGAGGGGCGTCTAGGATAGATTTACGGTTGAGGACGGCGAGTTCTAGAATGCTTATTCCGCTCGCTGGAAACGTTGTGGAAATGAGCTGGACTGCTACGGTGACTCCAAGGATGCTGGTAGAGAAGGACTCATTTACGATTTTTGATTTTGCGATATTGCTGTTCGGCACGATCGCGAGATCTTGCCGCGCCGTTAAGACATGCGTTGCGCGCCAATTCAGTTCGAGAACATGGCCCTCCATTCCGCCCTCAATATTGATCCAATCACCCGGCCGGTACGGACGGCTGAGACAGAGAACAAGGCTCGAGAACAGATCGCTCAACGTGCTTTGAAGCGCCAGGCCGAGGACGATGGCAATGACGCCGGAGGTGGCGAGCAGACCTTGGACTGAGAGATCGAGGACATAGGCTATGATGGCGAAGACCGCGGCCAAATAGATTAGAGCTGAAACGAGATCCTGAAGCAGCTTTCCCTCGCGCGGTCGGTGTTCGAACACGACGACGCAACGAGTTAAAGCGACCAGGAACCAAGCTGCCCAGAGCCACCAAGCGATCTTCAATGTCCCCGCTATGACGTCATGTACGGCGGCGCCGCTCGCATCCGGCGGCTGATAAGGGACAATTTCATTTCTTAAGAGGAACAGGGTCAGCAAAATCAGAAAGATGACCTGAACGATCACACGCCATATCGGCTGTTGCTTGAACAGTAACCAACTTACAGGCGCGCCTACCATGATGATGGTAAATGCGCCGACCAAGGGATCGCGTCGGGTTGTCTCAGCGAACGCGATCATATCCGTTATCATCGCCGTCTTTGCCATTGGTCCAAAATTAAAGCCCTACATTTCCGTCACGCATCTATTTGGCGCCATCCTCCCACGCCGAAAAACCGGAAGCAGGCAAAATGCGGAATGTCCAATGAGTTAAACAGCGGATCCTTCGTTATAAAAGGGCGAGCTCGTGAAGCTTTACTGGCATGATTCCCTCCCCGGCTGTAAAGTATGACGCGATCTATCAGCTATAATGTTTTAGGGAACAGGAACTGGATTTGGAATTGTACCTTCCAACGGGGCGCAAAGCCCGCATAATTAGTACTCATGAAGTAGTCCGATGGTCGCGCCACGTTGTAAAGGGCCTGGACGCGCGCATTCACCGACTGCTCGCCCATCTTGAACATCCGGCCGAAGCCTCCGCCGAGCGGCACGGTCCAGCGTTCTTTCGCCTTCTGGGCCGTCCAATCTGCTGTGATGGCCGGCGACGAGACCAGGCACCACCCCCCGGCATGTTGTAGTAGACGAGAGGTTGAGAGTTAACCTGCTGACGCGCTGATGTCCGCTCGTCCCGGCCCAGACGTTGTTGACGAGGATGCCCATGAGCCAAGGCGCCTGGATCATCAACGCCACCGCGGCCGGGCCACCGCCAAACTTGTTGATTCCTAAGGTAGGGTCGGTCGAAGTCGGGAGAAAAAATTGTGGACCAAAGCCCCAGATGATCTCGCCCGGTTGTGCTGGTGAAAAGTAAAACCGCGGCACCATGTTGCCGGAACAAAGCTCCGGACCGACCGAGGACGAAACTCGGGGTTGTCTGACTACCGAGAGTATCGAGCGCGTGATCAGGTTCCATTCGTCGATGAGCTTGACTGGAATGACTGGCTCAACAAAAAGAACATTTTGTGCCTCATGATACGGTCCGGCGCGCATGTACGTGTTGTTCTGAAAGGGAATGCTGATCTGGTTGGCGATGGGGTTTTGCGCTTTATAAGTTTCAGCATGTTGAGCTTCCCCGGACGTCCCCGTTTTTTCGGATGGAGCAGACATAGCCGCATCCGACGGAGTGGGGTGTGGCGTTGACACCGGTTTCTTCTTCTTGCTGCTGACGCTATGGGCCTTGTCCGGCAGCGCCTGCGCGAAAGACGGCGTGGCGATGGCTATGATCCCCGCTAGCAAGACAGAGAGACTGACGATGCTAACGGCGTTGCCGGGAAGACGACGGAAGGATCGAAATAGAAGTCATACGCTTCTCCTAAACGTCGGGCGCACATACTCTGGTGCTATTGGGGCGGCAGTCCCACGGGAGACAGCCCTCATTTCCCGCCGGTGGGCGCCGACAGCCACTTGGGCTTGCACAACAGATTTAGTACATCAGCTTCCGCCGGCAGTTGGAGTAAAGCCTGCCAAAGAGCAGCAAATTTTTGCAAAGCGGTAGTAATGGTATGAATAGCTATGTGCAAGATAGACGCGTGAAATCCTGCTCCCTCGGACGCGAAGTGATCTCTAGCAATCATGCGAGATGCCGGCCGGGGAAAACGTCGGAAATTAGCTGGTCGTCCAATCAATGCGCCAGTGATCGTGGTCGTGAACCAGAACGAAAAGGCGGCAAGCCGACAAGGAGGTGACCAAGGCCCTGGACGCGCACGGCGAGCGGACTCGTCTTGCGCGCGCAATGGCGTCGGCGCGGTCCACAAAATCCTGACCAACCCCGTTTACGCCGGGCGCTGGAGCTTCAACCGGCGGGAGGCCAAGACGGGCCGGCTCAAACCAGAAACTGAGTGTCGGTCCGAAGACAAGTTGAATCGGATGAATCTCTTATGATTCAATGAGGCGGTCTGATTCTCGCGGAGACCGCCGATGTGGACGAATGAAAATCGCGCGCGCTACGATCGTAGCAAATTGCGCTACCCGAGCGACGTGACGGACGTGGAGTGGGCGCTCGTCGAACCGCTGATCCCACCTGCGAAGCGGGGCGGAGGGAAACGCACGGTCGCGATGCGCGCGGTCGTGAACGGCTTGATGTATGTGCTCTCGACCGGCTGCCAATGGCGCGCCGTCCCCAAGGATTTGCCGCCCAAGAGCACGGTCTACGGCTATTTCGATCTTTGGACATACGACGGAACGCTCGATCGCATCCATCATGCTCTCTACGTGAAGTGTCGCGAAGCGGCAGGGCGCGAGGCCAGCCCGACCGCCGCGGTCATCGACAGCCAGAGCGTGAAAAGCGCTGAAAAAGGGGGCGTCGCATCGATCCGCATGGCTACGATGCAGGAAAAAAGATCAAGGGCAAGAAGCGGCACATTCTGGTCGATACGATAGGCCTGCTGCTTCACGCGCTGGTTCATCCTGCCGACACTCAGGATCGCGATGGCGGCGTTCTCGTCCTGCGCACGATGTTCGGGAAATTCCCGTTTCTGCAAAAGCTGTTTGCAGACGGCGGCTATCAGGGCCCGCAGTTCAGCGACGCCCAGAAGAAGGCCTTGCCGTTTGTCGACACCGAGATCGTCAAGCGTTCGGATGCGGTCAAAGGTTTCGAGGCGCTGCCTCGCCGATGGGTGTTCGAAAGAACCTTCTCATGGCTCGGTCGCTGCCGAAGGCTGGCCAAGGACTTCGAAAACCTCAATCGCAAGGCGCTGGCGTTTCTGCACCTTGCCTCCATCCGTCTCATGCTCAGAAGACTTTGTAATCAAGCGTGAAGTTCACGGACCGACTCTGAGATCATCGAGATCGCGGTTCCGGCGTTCATCGAGCAGAACGTCTTCGACAAGGTTCAGACCAGTCTTGCGGCCCGCGATCCCCGCGTTTTGCCGCCCCGCGTCGTCACCGGCCCGATCCTATTGACCGGACTTGCCCACTGCGCCGCCTACGGCGGAGCGATGACCCTGCGAACCGGCACGTCCAAGAGCGGCAAAGTGCATCGCTATTACACGTGCTCCACCGCCGCCCGCGTCGGCAAGGTGGGCTGTAAAGGTCGCTCCATAGCCATGGACGAGCTCGACGGGCTGGTGACGAACTCATCTCGCCGACCGTCTGCTTGGACCGAACCGCTTGGCCGGGCTCCTGACTTCGCTAACCGAAAAGTGCGCCGCGAGCGACGCCTAGGTTCGCGAGCGCAGCAGCGTGCTGACCGCGCAGATTGCCCAGGCCGACGACAAACTGCGTCGTCTCTACGAGATGGTCGAGGACGGCTTGACCGACATCGATGAAGTATTGGGAGACCGGCTCGCGGCGCTAAAATCCGTCCGCGACCGCGCCAAGGCCGCCCTGGAGCGGATCAAAGTTCAGCTTGCCCCCGAGATCGCGCTTGAGCTAGATCAAATTGAACGGTTCGGCGCGTTCATGCGCGAGCGGATCACGGCCGGCGAGACCACTTTTCGAAAAGCCTATCTACTCTCGATCGTCGACGCGATCGATGTCGACGACACCGTGATCCGAATCCACGGATCGAAAGCCAGCCTGGAACAGGCTGTCATCGCCGGGGAACAAATCGGCAAGGGTGTTCGCAATTTTATACGCAAATGGCGCGGGCGAAGGGATTCGGACCCTCGACCCCAACCTTGGCGAGGGGTTGTGGTTTTGGCTAGAGCGTCGCGCAGGCGGCAGACTACGATTGGGAGGGAATGCTGGGTGCCCGAGGGGAACCGTAAGCAAAATCTTCGCGATGCCCAGGCGATACCCCGACCCACTATAGCTTGATCTATCGAACACATAAGTTATTGAAATTATTGGCTGGGGCGGGAGGATTCGAACCTCCGGATGGCGGAATCAAAATCCGCTGCCTTACCACTTGGCTACGCCCCAAACGCCGCTTCGTTCAAAGGCTGTCGCCCCCGGCGGCTGGACCATAATGCGCCCGCGCGCGGGCCGCAACCGGGCCAGGCCAAGAAGTTGCGGCAGGCGGACGGAGTGCCTGTCGAGCTCAGCGGCGGCGCCGGCGCGCCTCAGCCGGAAGCCGCCTGTCGCTCGCTTTCAGAGCCGCCCGCGACAAACCAGAATACCGCGCCGGACACAATTCCAGTGAAGAAGAAGACAAGCGCGAAGCGCAACTCCTCGGGGCTGGCGCTGGTAGCCCTTTGCGTGTGAAACGCTCCCCGAATGAGCCAGGGGGTCGACGCCGCGATCACGCCTGTGGCGCCGGCATACCAGAAGAATGACCGCACCTTGGCGATCTCCCCAAGCAGGACGGCGAAAGCCAGGGGCATGACGCAGATGGCCATGACCGCAGTCCATGCGAAATGGATAAGGCCCGCGAGTTCGGCGAGCGACGAATTGTCGGGACTTGCCCGAGTCAGCGCAAAAAAGGCGACCTCGGCCAGCGCAAAGCCTGCGTCGCGGGTCACCGGATCGAGAAGCGCGGCAATCGGCAGCGTCGCAAGCCCTGCGGCAATGGCGATCGCCGCGCCAAACAGCACTACAATAGCCCGGCGTAGAAGATTCATCCGCATCCTCGGTCTCAACCCATGGCCCCGATCTTGCCGTGGCCTCATTCGTCACTGTCTTGATCGGCTTTGTCGATCAGCATCACGGCCTGGGTTCAAGCTTCCTGTCTTCGGATAGCGAAGTCGACGCCGTCACCGCAGGCCGCGACTTCGGCCGGCTTCCAAGCTAGCGCCCATTCGTCGAAGCGCTCTCCGGCCAGGCGGGCCGATCCGATCAGAACGGAAAATCGCTCAAATTCGTCGCGCCGAAGCATGTTCTGATCAAAAAGGCGGTCAAATTTTTCGGAACATGCTTTCGTCTTGGGCCATTCAAACGCCCGTGTTTTTCAAAAAAAAGCATTTTTAGGCCAAGCGAACGCCGATGCAATGTCAGAGAGATGCGACAAAACGGGCAGACTGAGCGTTTGCCATGCTTGGTTTGGAGCGCAAGCGCCGTCATGGGTTCGCGGCGTGCAAAGATCCGTGGATGGCGGAGAGTAATCGCATGGGAGGCACCTTGAAAAAGACGGAGTTTGCGCTCGCGCCGGAAAAGGACGTCGAAATTCAAGGCGGCCGCTTTATCGCGACGTCAAGCGAACCCTGGCTCGTGATCGAGGCGGGCGCGGCGCTGGAGCCGGCCAAGCTCGTCGAGATCGTCTATCGCGCAAGCTTTTGGGACGAGCCGGCGCGGCCGGTTTTCAGATTTTGGATGTCCGACGGCGGATGGCGGGATCAAATCGGTCCGGGTCCCGTCGCCGGGGCCGGGATTTGGACCGGGCGGATCCCAGCCGAAACCATTCGCGTAAGCGTGAGCCCGACCAATCGTCCGGGACGGTTCGATTTCGAGCTGGCGACAATCCGGAAAATTTCGTCGGGCTCTCTCCTCGCCAAGGGACTGCGCCGCCGCCCGCGCTCGGCGCTAGCCGCGATCCTCGCCCGCCACATCGGCCGAAACCGCGACCCCGGCGTCAAAATCGATTGGGCGACCGGCTCGACGCCGATCGAGCATTACGCGGCATGGCGCGAGAGGCGCGGACGCCCGATCGATCTCGAAAGGCTCGATGCGCCCCGCTGCGACTGGACGACGAGCCCAGAAATCAATCTCGTCGTCAACGCGGATCGCGCCGATAAGGCTGAACTCGCCCGCCTCGTCACGGCCTTGCGCGCGCAACTCTATCCGCGCTGGCGGGTCATTCTCGCCGCCGACGCCGAGATCGCGAACCTGCCGGACGACCCCCGCGTTCATCAACTCCCGCACGGCGAGGTCGGCGGCTTTCTTCGCGCGCTGCCGGCCGCGTCCCTCGTCGCCGCGATCGCGGCCGGGGACGCCCTTTACTCATTCGCCCTGGCGGCGGTCATCGAGGCGGCGGCGCGGTCGCCGACGCGCGAGATTTTCTATGGGGATGAGGATTATCGCCGCCTGGACCGCAAGCTCGTCCCCGTGCTGAAGCCAGGCTGGAGCCCAACGCTACAGGCCAATCTTCCCTATCTCGGCCACGCTGTCTTTTTACGGGCGAAAATTCTTGGCGACTGGACGACGGAAGAGCTCCCGGCCTATGTCGATCGCAGCCGAAATCCCCGCCAGCGCCCTAGCGCGCCTTGAGGCGGCCAAGCCGCATTCCCTTCGGCGCGTTCTGCTGACCCGCGCAAGGCCTTGGCCAGAACCCGAGCCGCGGCAAGCCGCATCTCCGGCCCCGACGATTTGCCTCCCCGGCAATCCTTCGGCCTTGATCATTATTCCAACGCGCAATCGGGCGCATTTGCTCAGCCGTTGCCTTGCGAGCATTTTCACCAAGACCGCCTTCGACAATTTCTCGATAATCATTGTCGATGACGACAGCGTCGAACCAGATTCGCGGCGGCTTTTCGAAAAATTCCGCCGTGATCGCATGGTCAGCGTTCTGCACGGTTCTGGGCCGTTGAACGACTCGTCGCTTTGCAATGCGGCCGCGGCGAGGCGCAAGGCCGACGTCCTTGTATTCCTCGACGATGGCTTGGAAATTCTCAGCGAGGATTGGCTCGGCCGCCTCGTGGCGCGCGCCTTGCTCGGCGATGTCGGCGCGGTCGGCGGCGGGCTGTTTGGTTATGGCGGACGCGTTCCGCCTGCCGGCGTGAGGCTTGACGAGGCTGAAGCCATGCGTCGGCTGCGAACTGTCCAGCCCAAGCGCGGCGAGGACCTGTTGGGGCGCGATAAAGTGGCGCATGAGGTCTCGGCCGTCCCCAGGGCGTGCCTTGCGGTCTCGCGCCGAAAATTCATGCTCGTCGGCGGCTTCGACGCCGATCATCTCCCCTCGGAGCATAACGCCATGGATCTTTGCCTACGGCTCGCCGAGAAGGGCTGGTCGGCGCAAATCGACCCAGCGGTCCGGCTCGGCCGCGCCGAAAAGACTTTTTCGAGCTTCGCGGCTTCGCGCCTCGCGCGCGAGCCCGGCGAGCAACGGCGCTGGTTCGAGTCGCGTTGGCTCGGCGTTTTGCGCGATGATCCATTTTTCCATCCGGGCCTGTCGCTGCAATGGCCGGACGAGGCTTTAGGCTAGGACCGACGCCCGGCCTCGGCCGCCCCGCATGGCTCGGGTTCAAACAGGACAGCTTCGCGCAATTTCCACCGCTCACGTCTGATCAGGTTTGGCAAGATGGTTATTTTTCTCCCGCCACCTGACAGGATTAGTTCATGAGCACGCAAAATCCATTGCAGCAACGGTTGGACTTCATCGATTTCGACGAACGGGCGAAAGCGGCGATGCGGGAGCTCAAGCCGCTGATCGGCAAGGCTATCGGCCCGGCGCTGGCGGCTTTCTACGACAAAGTGCGCAAAACCCCGGAGACGCGCCGCTTCTTTCGCGACGAGGCGCATATGGCGGGCGCCAAAAGCCGCCAGGAGCAGCATTGGGAGATCATCAGCTCGGCTGATTACGGCGAAAAATACGTCCGGGCGGTGAAGGCGATCGGGCAGGCCCATGCCCGCCTCGGCCTCGAACCGCGTTGGTACATCGGCGGCTACGCGTTGGTGACGGAGCGCCTCGTCCATGCGCTGGTCAAGGACCATTGGCCAAGCCTGCTGCATAGATCGAAAAGCGGCGCCGACGGCATGGCGGAAGCCTTGTCGGCGCTGTTGAAAGCGGTGATGCTGGACATGGACTACGCCATTTCAAGCTATCTCGAAGCCCTCGACGAAGAGCGCCGCCGCGCAGAGACGGCGCGACAGGAGGCCGAACGCAGGACCGCCGAGGCCATGAAAGTGACGGCGCGATCGCTTGAGCGCCTCGCCGCCGGCGATCTGGCGGCGCGCATCGACGCCGAACTCGCCGCCGAGTTCCAGCAGCTCAAGGTCGATTTCAATGCGGCTGTCGCTGGGCTGCGGGACGCGATCGCCGCGGTGGCGCGCGCGACGCAGGGCATAAAATCCGGAGCGGAGGAGATCGCCCAGGCCTCGGACGACCTGTCGCGCCGCACCGAGAAACAGGCCGCGAAGTCTCGAACAGACCGCCGCCGCGCTGGAGCAATTGACGGCCAGCGTGAAACAGACGGCGGCGGGGGCCGGGGAGGCGGCGAAGGTCGTCGCGACGATGAAATCCGACGCCCAGGATTCGGGCGACGTGGTCAAGGAGGCTGTGTCGGCGATGGGCGAGATCGAGGCCTCTTCGAAACAGATCTCGAAGATCATTGGCGTGATCGACGAGATCGCCTTCCAGACCAATCTCCTCGCGCTCAACGCAGGGGTCGAGGCCGCTCGCGCCGGGGACGCCGGACGCGGTTTCGCGGTGGTCGCGCAGGAAGTTCGCGCCCTCGCTCAGCGTTCGGCGGAGGCGGCCAAGGAAATCAAGGCGCTGATCGCTGCGAGCTCGGCCGAGGTTGGGGTTGGCGTCAATCTGGTGCGGCAGACCGGGGCGTCGCTGCAGAGGATCATCGATCGCGTCGCCGGGGTCGATGGACTTGTCGGCGAGATCGCCGCATCGGCCAGGGAGCAGGCGGGCAGCCTCAATGAGGTGAATATCGCGGTCAATCAGATGGATCAGCTGACCCAGCAAAACGCCGCCATGGTCGAGCAGGCGACGGCCGCGACCCATTCGCTAAAAGGTGAAACCGATGAATTGGCCCGAACTCGTCGCCAAGTTTCGCCTCGACGAATTGAGCGCGGGGCCCGCCATGCCGGACAAAGCCCAGCCGCTCGCCGCCCAGCGCGAGAAATTGGCGGCCTTCGCCGGCGGAGCGAGATAGGGCCGACCGCCGCTCCGTCGCGAGGCGAGACCAAAAACTCACTCCCTCTCGATCCGGATCACTTGCGGCTTTTCCGCCAGGAACCCGTCCGCGACGACAGCTTCAAGCGCCTGGCGGATGGTTTTTTCGTGCGTCGCATAGGTGATCAGGATCACCGGCACCGCGCCCAGCGGCTCGCCGTTCGCGCCGGGCAAGCCGCCATGCGCGCCGGGGCGGCGACGCTGAACGATGCTTTCCAAGGAAATCTCGCGCTCGGCCATGCGCGTCGCGATCGCCGCCGCCGCGCCCGGTCGGTCGAACACCGAGAGGCGAATATAATAGCCGCCCTTGTGCAGTTGCATCGGCGCCGGCGGCGCTTTTGTGAGGGAGGCGACCGGCAGGCCAAAGGGCGCCGAGCGGACCCCGCGCGCGATATCGGCGAGATCGGCGACGATCGCCGAGGCCGTGGCCTCGCCGCCCGCGCCCGGCCCAACCAGCGTCAATTCATGCACGGCGTCGGCGTCAATGGTCACCGCATTGGTCACGCCCATCACCTGCGCGATGGCGGAGGATTTCGCCACCATGGTCGGATGCACGCGCTGCTCGATACCGTCCGGCGCGCGCTGCGCGACGCCGAGAAGCTTGACCCGATAGCCAAGCTCGGAGGCCGCCTGAAGATCGGCGAGGGTGATCGATTCGATACCCTCGATTGCGATCGAGGCGGCGTCGATCACCGTTCCGAAGGCGAGCGAAGTCAGGATCGCGAGCTTATGCGCGGCGTCGAAACCGCCAATGTCGAAAGTTGGATCGGCCTCCGCATAGCCCAGGCTTTGCGCCTCGCTCAGGCATTGCTCGAAGGACAAGCCCTCCAATTCCATCCGCGACAAAATATAATTGCAGGTGCCGTTGAGAATGCCATAGACGCGCTCGATTGAATTGCCGGCAAGTCCCTCGCGCAAGGTCTTCACGATGGGAATGCCGCCGGCGACCGAGGCCTCGAAAGCGAAGGCGACGTTTTTTTCCTCGGCGCGCTGGGCGAGCCGCATGCCATGCTTGGCGAGCAAGGCCTTGTTCGCGGTGACGACGGATTTGCTGGCGCCGAGCGCCACCTCGACCGCCGCCAGGGCGACGCCCGCCTCGCCGCCGATGAGCTCGACAAAAAGATCAATGTCCGCGGCCTTGGCCAAGGCCGCGGGATCATCGAACCAAGCGAACCGCCCAATGTCGATTCCGCGCGCCTTGGCGGGATCGCGCGCCGACACGGCCGTCACCGCGATCTTGCGGCCGATCCGGTTCGCCAGCGCCTCGGACTGTCGATCGAGCAGTTTTATGACGGCGGCGCCGACGGTGCCCAGACCAGCGATACCGACGCGCAAGGGTGACAGCATGGGATGACGAAGCCAAAAAGCTTGAGCATGTTCCGGAGCGTTCCGAGCTCCTGAAATCGGCGGCGGCGCGGATGCCGCGTTTTGCCCTAGTTTCCCATGCCGATCAAGGATGACCAGCGCCCGGCGGCCCCGCCAAGCAGCTGCCCCGTTTTTTGCATGCTAGGCCGCTGATTGAAGCGGCCGCGCGTGGACGCTCCAGCATGGCCAAAACAAGGGATTGAAATTATGGCGTTGGACCTCAAGGCGGATTGGACGGATGCCGATCTCGCCAAATTAATCGCCTCGGTCAAGGACGACAGGGATTGGCGGCTCGAAGTGAGCACGGATGGCGTGGCCTCCTTGCAGGACAAGACCGCCAACCCCACTGGGGCCGATTATGACGAGACCCTGCATTGCTATTTGGAGACCTGGAGCCAGGGGACCGATTTCGTCGGCTCATCTGCCGCCGGCGACAAGGAGCTCGTCGGCAAAATCGCCAAGGCGCTACGGGAGAATTATCCGAATTTGAAAAAGGATAAATTCGTCTACGTGGCTCTTTGACGGAGGCTCCCGTGTCGCTGCGCCGGCGGGCCGAGCCTCGCTGAAGCGCCTTTGCCCCTGCGGTCAACCCCGCGCCCCGGCGATTTCCCTAGTCGCGCCGAAGCATCCTTGCGTCGGCGCCGCAATCGCTTACATTGGCGGCGGGACCTGCGGGAAGAGACCGATGACCTTTGTTGACGCAGTTGAAAGCACCGGCCGCAGGACCGGCCATATTAAATTGCACGGCGAAGAGGCCTTCGCCGGCATGCGCCGGGTCGGGCGGTTGGCGGCCGAGGCGCTCGACCTGATGACCGAATATGTGCGGCCGGGCGTCACCACCGAGGCGCTCGACGCGTTGATCTTCGACTTCGCGGTGTCGCACGGGGCCTATCCCGCCCCGCTTGACTATCGCGGCTATCGCAAGTCGATTTGCACCTCGATCAACCATGTCGTTTGCCACGGCATGCCGGACCGCAAACCGCTCAAGGACGGCGACATCGTCAATATTGACGTGACCTTCATCCTCGACGGCTGGCATGGCGATTCAAGCCGCATGTATCTTGTCGGCGAAGTCGCCCGGCGCGCCCAGCGGCTGGTCGACGTGACCTATGAGGCGCTGATGCGCGGCATGGCGGCGGTGCGCCCGGGGGCGACAACCGGCGACATAGGCGCGGCGATCCAAGATTACGCCGAATCCGAGCGCTGTTCGGTCGTGCGCGACTTTTGCGGCCATGGCCTCGGCCGGCTGTTTCACGACGAGCCTAATATTCTTCATTATGGCCGGCGCGGCGAAGGCGCGATGCTCAAGCCCGGCATGTTCTTCACCATAGAGCCGATGATCAATCTCGGCCGGCCGCAGGTGAAGATCCTCTCCGATGGCTGGACCGCGGTGACGCGCGACCGCTCCTTGTCGGCGCAGTTCGAACATTCGATCGGCGTCACCGAAACCGGCTACGAGGTCTTCACGCTCTCGCCCAAGGGGCTGCATCGCCCCCCTTATGAAAGCGCCGCCGCGAGCGGCGCATGACGAAAACGCAAGGCGACCCCGTCGCGACCGGCGACGCGCCGCATTATCTCGGCCATCGCGAGCGTTTGCGCGATCGTTTCCGCAAAGGCGGAGCCGACGCCTTGGCGGATTATGAGCTCATCGAGCTCATTCTGTTCCGCGCCATGCCAAGGCGCGACGTCAAGCCGATCGCCAAGGCCCTTGTCGCGCGGTTCGGCTCTTTCGCCGAGACCGTGGCGGCGCGCCCGGAACGGCTGCGCGAGATCGACGGATTGGGAGAGGCCGCGATCATCGAGCTGAAGATCGTCGAGGCGGCGGCCAAGCGGCTCGCCAAATCATCGATCGAGAAACGCCCTTCCATGGCGAGCTTCGCCGCGGTCGTCGATTATTGCCGCACGACCATGGC
The DNA here is from genome assembly GCA_963829515.1 of uncultured Alphaproteobacteria bacterium. Lineage (GTDB taxonomy): Bacteria > Pseudomonadota > Alphaproteobacteria > Rhizobiales > Beijerinckiaceae > Methylocapsa. The sequence goes on along the minus strand of CAWHIP010000018.1, from coordinate 40,267 downwards.
TTTCCTCGAACGGGAAGAGTTCCGCATTCTCTTTCTCGACAAGAAGAATTTTCTCATCGCCGACGAAGTTCAGGGGATCGGCACGGTCGACCACGCCCCCGTCTATCCTCGCGAAATCATGCGCCGCGCGCTCGAGCTCAGCGCCTCGGCGCTCATCCTGGTGCATAATCATCCATCGGGCGATCCCGCCCCCTCGAGCGACGACATCTATCTCACGCATGAGATCATCTCGGTCGGCAAGCCGCTCAAGGTCGCGGTCCATGATCATCTGATCATCGGCAAGCACGGCCACGCCAGCTTGAAAGGCATGCGGCTAATTTAAAGCTGGCGTTTCACGTGAAACAAATCAGGAACAATTGTAATCTAATAGAACTTTGCCACCTGTTGGTGGGACCGTTTCAGGACGCTCGCTTTTGAACCATCCCAACGGGCCGTAGCTAGAACCGATTGCCGGACGAATGCTCAAGGTCTAGGCAAACTGAACCTCAATGTATTTTCCCAAAACGACATCGGCGATGTTCTTGAAAGATTCGGCGCTACCCACTGTAGAAAAACGAAGGCACACGTACTTGTGTGAAGCGAAGCGGGAGTCGGTGAGGCCAGAAATCGAGCGATATCCTTCAAAGCTGTTAAGCAGGCCTCGCACCATGCCAGCAAGGCGGGGAACCTTTGAATGATGCTTTCGGCGAACGCGAAGGTATAAGATTGGCTTGGGCATGACGCTGAACTCCGGTGTAGACAGACATCAATTTTTCACATAAATCTATTTTTGAATCAATCATAATTTTGGAAATAAATGATGGCGCGCACGCTGGGTGATGGGAACTACTCGGCCAGGGAAAGGCGACTAATTGCCGAGAAGAAGGCGTTGGAAGCCGAGATAAAAGCCCTGCAGGCGAAACTAAAGGCGAAAGATGCACGGATTGCCGAGCTGCGGGAAAAGCTCGCCGAGTTCGCGTCATAAATCTTCGTGGACGAAGGTGCCAAGAAATTTAAATTGCCCCGCTTTTTCAATGCCGTGTGATGCTTCGTCTATTTTAGCAATCCGCGCTCCCCGGCCGATAGGCGTCAGGCCGACGGCCTGCCTCATCGGTCACGTCGGATCACATCTCTTGACTCGATCGAATTCGCACAAAAAACGCGCGTCAATGGAGCCTGAACTCGCCGTCGAGCGTCCTGATCTCGGCCGGTTTGACGAGCTTCGAATGTCCAGACTCTCACGCTATGAAGCGGACCGTCGAGCTTCTGTCGCCAGAACATCAAGAACTTGATCAAAGTCGGAAAATCCGGCGCAATATCATAGTCCTGCCAAATATAGGCCTGCAATACACGCGGATGGTCCGGCAATCGATAGAGAATTTCGGCGGTCGCCAAGCCGTAGCCGGCGAGTTGCTTCACGAAGTCTTCCGAGACGGGTTTCGCCTCAATCTTCTTGGCGTCGATCATCGCCTTTCACCTCCGCTTTCGCAAAGCTCGGCAAACTCATTTCGCGCGCCCAAGGCTCCGGCCAAAAGAATCGCCCGCCCCGCGCGCATCTCAATTGAGCCTCAGTCATATTAATGTAACGTATTACTTGGCCTTCGTCAGCGGGCGATACGCCGCCTGACGAGCTTCCAGGCGCCTATCGCCCGTCACGGCCGCGTGAGGCGCGTCGGCGTCCAACAGAGCATAAAAGCCCGCTGCGCGGCGCTCGCGCCAAAAAGCGCTTGGCTATAAATGCGCCGGCGAAGAAAACGCCAAGGAGACCCGCTTGGGTAAAAAGCCCGCCGCCAAAACGACGGCCGGAGCAAAATCAACAATGATAGAAGCAGCGCCCCATAGCGCCGCCCCAAAGAGCGCTGCGCCAAAGAAAACGGCGCCCAGAAAGGTGGCTGGCCAAGAAAAGAGCTGATCCCGTCAAGCTCCTCAACGCCCCTCGCCTCACAGCGCTCTATATTTGCGGTGAACATAGGCGAGGCTTTCGCCTTCCGGGCCAAAGTCCACGGCCTCGACGGCGCCGATGATGATAAAATGCGTCGAGACTTCCTTCGCCTCGACGAGGCGGCAATCGAACGCCGCGACTGCTCCCTTGAGCGCCGGCGCGCCGGTCGTCAGTTTGGTCCATTCGCCGGTCGTAAATCTTTCGTCGAGCCTTTGATCGCCGCGGCCAGCGAAAATATTCGAAAGAGGTTCATGCGAAGGCGCAAGCGTATTGATGCAAAACACGCCGTTCTCGATCAGCCGGGCCGCCGAGGGCGATGTTTTATTGATGCAGAACAACATCATCGGCGGCTCGACGGTGATCGAGGTCACGGCGGTCGCGGTGATTCCGGCGAGCCCTGCGGGACCGCCAGTGGCGACGATATGAACCGCCGCGGCGACGCGGCTCATCGCGTCGCGAAATCGCGCCGGATCCACGCCGGCGACCGGCGGGGCGGAGAGATTTTCCGTGCGTTGATCTGCGGATTCGGTCATGTTCGCCACCATTCTCCTTTTCGACGCCTTGCGGCCGCCGCGCGGCGGCTCTTGATAGCAAAGGCGCTCCGATAAACAAAGAGCGCATGCGCGCGGCCTCAGGCGCCAGCGCGCCTCGTCCCGACAACATCAGGAAAGTCAGTTCAAACTCGAGCGGCTTCGCATTAACGACAAAACGGCGCCCGAAATTAGCAATGCAATTCTCGCCGCACGAGCGGTCTGATGCTCCAGAGCGTTTCATTGCATTGATCGCTGAAACTTTGCGCCTGAGCCACGATTAAGGTCAAGTCCATGAGCGCCGCCCTACCAGCCATTCCCGTTATTGATGTCCGCGACGGCGGTCCCCTCGTCCACGCCGCACAAAATCCCGCCCGCGCCCGCGCGCTACGCGACGACTGCCTGGCTTTCCTCCCGAGTGTCGCGGCGCCGCTTGTGCCTGCGCTCGATGGCGCCGCGCGGCGCTGGCTCACCCGATCGCGCTCCCCCTATGTGTCGGAGATAGGGCAAATCGCGACGACGCTTGGCTTTCCTGGCGTGTGGCTGCTCAACGCCTCTTACATATGGGGCTGCACCTCGCTCGCGCGGGAGGAAGATGGCGCGCCCTGGCTCGCGCGCACGCTCGATTGGCCGTTCCGTGGCCTCGGCCGCCATGTGGATGTCGTCCACGGCCATGGTCCCGCCGGCGAATGGTTCAACGTCACCTGGGCTGGCTATGTGGGGGCGTTGACGGCGATGGCGCCGCGCCGTTTCGCCGCCTGCGTCAACCAGGCCCCGATGCGGCGACGCACCCAGGGCGCCTGGCTGCGTAGCTATGACCTTGCCGCGAACGCGCGTCACACCTGGGCGAATGTCCGCCACATGCCGCCCGATCAAACGTTGCGCCAAGTCTTCGAGACCTGCGGAACCTACGCGGAGGCCAAACACGCATTGGAGACGACGCCGGTGGCTCGGCCGGTGATCTACACGCTGATCGGCTGCGCGCCGGGCGAGCGCTGCGTGATCGAGCGGACCGAGACCGGCTTCGAAACGCGTGGGGACGAGACGAGCGCGGCCAATGATTGGGAGCCGAGCCGCCGGATGTGGGAGGCGCGCATTGGCGGCGCGAGTTTCCTCACCCGCTCTCCGGCGGAGGCGACCGCGCGATGTCGCGCCCGCCGCGACGCGCTCGCGGGGTGGCGCGGGCCATTGTCGCGCGACGATTTCGCGTGGGTGGCGCCGCCGGTCCTCAATCCCTGCACCCGCCTCGCGGTGACGATGAGCCCGGCTCGCGCGATCCTGCGCGTGGTCGGATATGAAAAGACGACAGGCGCGGAATTGCCGAAGCAGGCGACCCAATTATGCGAAATCAGCCTGTGTTGACGCGCCGATCCAAGCAAACCGTGCGGCGGCTCATCGGGCTTGTCAAAGACAACAAATCAAGCCAGATTTGGAGTGGAGACGGCGGTTGTCTAAGGAATCTCAGCTAAATGAGGCTGGTCCGCTTGGAAACGTCACGGATGCGGAGAGCGCGCCATCCTAATGGCGTGAAACGCGGCTCGCCAATGACCGCGACATGGGCTTGGCCACTGTCACGAAAACGCCGTGTCAATGCCTTATGTGGATAGGCATGGAGATCCTCTGGAACCGCCTGTCCGCATTGAGCCGCCCCGGTCCCCGGCCCTCGATTGGCGGCTCGGCCTCCGTCAAGGCGGCCTGGGCGGAAAAGCTACTTTACGCCGATCTCGCGGCGGTGAGGTTTATCGCTCGCTCAGCTCGTCCGGCGTTTGGCCGCTCCTCGGCGATCGTCATCAGCAAATTGGGCAATGGCTGGCTTTATCCAATCATCGGGGCGATTCTTTTCGCCTCATTGGGCAGCGCCGGATTTCGGGTGGTCGCGCTTGCGGGCCTGAACGCGATCCTGCTCCATTGCCTTTATCCGCTCATCAAACGGCGCATTGGCCGGCCGCGGCCTTTCCGCGCTGATCCACGGCTGACATCGCTCTTGACCGTTCTCGACGAGCACTCGTTTCCGAGCGGACACGCGATGACCCTATCCGGGGTCCTCGTGCCCATCGTCCTTGTCTTGCCCGCCACGATCCTCTCGGCGGTCGCCTTGGTCTGCTGCATGGCCTGGTCCCGCATTGCGACAGCCCACCACTATCCGAGCGATATTTTCGCCGGCGTGGCCATGGGCGTTGTCCTGGCCTATCCGCTGTCTACTTACCTCCTCGCCGTTTGGTAGCCAGGCGATCAGGCGCGGCGCCTTCCGGACGGACTTGCGCAAGACAGTCCCGCAAGAACGCCGCCGAAATGGCGATCCCCGCAGCTAAAGCGAACTATCTCAGTCAAGGACGCCCAGGGATAAGCGCGCCGGAACGCTTCTAGCGTCGTCCCGGCTGCGCTTGGGCTTAGGCTTTTGTCGTCCCAAAGCCCGCGCAACGCCCCGCCACCAGCTTTGCGCCGGGCGTTTCACGTGGATCCGCCGAACAATGGCGCGTTTCGCAAATGTCCGTCTCGGCTTCCGCGACTTCCCGGAGCGTCAAACCTGTGGCCGCCGGGCGCTTCGCCGGCGTCACATCATTCCCATCGGGCCGTGCAGGACCTTATTGGCGGCTTTCTTCTGTTCATCCGTCAAAACGGCGTACAGCGGCTGCACGGCCGCCTTCAACGCGCGCAAGGACTCGAGATGCAACGTAAGATGCTGCTCCATCATCGCGAGCCGGTCCGGAAAATCCGCAGTCATCATGGCGGCGCCATGCTCTTTCATCGTCGCGCACATTTGCCCCATTTTTTGCGCGTTTCCGCGAAAGGCCTCGGCGAAGGCGCTCCATTGCGGTGTTTGAGCGTCGGTTATCTTAAGCTCTGCCTTAAGAAAAGCGAGACGGCCATCGACATGCTCACTCATATGGCACATCATCCCTCCGCCGCCCATCATCCCCTCCGACCCGCCGCCCTCGTGCCCCATCATGGTTTCGCGGTCCATCATTTGCCCATGGCCCATCATTTGGTCATGGCCCATCGGCATCGCGCCGCCTTGCATCATCCCGGGCATGCCTTGCTGGGCGTTGACGGGACCAACTCCGCAGGCGGCGACGAAAGCCGCCGCGGCCGCAGCCAATCGCACACGCTGGAAATGGGAGCTGCTTAACGTCATCATGATGCCTTTCGATATGAGGCGTGGAAAGCTAGCCTTGTAGTCTTGTCGCGCGTCGATGGCTTGATCTTGCGCAAATTTGACGCCCGGCGCGCGAGCACATTCACGCTGAGCTCCATGGCGAAGCCACGCCTACGCCGTCGAAACTTACCCATCATGATCGCGAAGCCTGAAGGCGTCGCGACACGTAAAAAACAACAGATGTAGCGTGAAAGACTCAAGGCGAGAGGTCACGCGGGAGACAAGCGCGCCGCTCACGGCGCGACATGCGCCCGCTCCCTATAACAACAGGTCCAAGGCGGCTAATATGTTAAATGACAGGATAGCCAACGCCGGACCTGTACAATACGCATTTGGCGGGATCAAACTTGTGAATTCCCGCATCCTCAAGGCTTAGACACGATCTTGCGCGCCGGTCCGCGACGCCCAATGCTGGCGCTGTTTTCATGGCGCGCAACAACGCCGGACACGCATTCCAAAGCGGATGACTCTGCATGGACAAATCTGGTCCGATCGTGTTCGTCCGCAGCCGCTAACATGACCCATGCGCCTTGGCGCTTTATCCGTTTCGGCTGACTCGCCGGATCAATTTACAAGCAGGCTGATGTAGAATCCATGCATCCTTCTCAAAAACAACCGCGCGCCGTGATCTTCAATTGCATAGCGCACCGAATAAGTTTGCGCATTCGTCGTCGCCAGCTGTCCGACGCACATTCTAATTCGACCCGCCAACCATTGTTGGCGCGCGTCCGAAAGCGCTATGGCTTTGATCCCAATATTTCCAGACTTGGCGGCGGTCTTCTCAAAAGCTTCCTTGACTTCGGATTTGGCGATGTCGCCTTGACATTCAGGAACTCTAAATCCGAGAGGAACATTAATGAGATTGGAAACGAGAACCGTCGTCCACCAGCTGAAGGTCAGGTAGAGAGGCGCCACAATGAGCCAGACAGCGATTCCCGCGACCTTATCCTTCTTGTTCTTTTTCTGAATTTCCCGCGCAATCAGAACCAGCCATAAAGCGACCGCCGCAATGTTCAGCACGGTAGGAGCAAAGTTCAACCATGAAGCGTTCGCTTCGACGAACTCATGTCCTTTGGATTGGATCAGAAAAACATCGATAAGGCCGGCGGCCAACGGCGTTCCGAACAGGAACCACGGCCAGAGCTTTTTGACGGCGCGCGGCAATCGCGGTGGGGCGAGGCCTGCGACGTCACCGTAGCGCCTCCATTCGCCGCCCGCGGAACTGCTCCGGACAAGAGTTTGGCGCGTTATCTCGCCGGCATCATAAAGAGACTTGAGCACATCCTTGCTCGCCGGCCCCTCAACCGCTCCATTGCGCTGATAACTCCAGGTCTCCATGCGCGTCCTCCGCCTTTAACTTTCAAACTAAGAGCCCGAACAAGAATAAATACAAGCCCTGTCGGGCGTGGAGCGGATCGCCGCGACGCCAAAACCAAAAGGACGCAAATGGATAGGGGAAATCGATTGGCGCCCTTGCGATCGGGCCGCGCACGGCTCCCTCAAAGCCGGCGCCTTCCCGGGGGATCAAGCTCATGTCATTAACGCGGCGCCAGAGGCGATTTTTCACGTGACAGGCCCCGATTGACGACGGGCGTCGGTGTTGCGACCGGCCAGCGGGATCCGTCCAATCACCAGCCGACAAGTTTACGCAAAAGCACAAAGACGCGGGCCGACAGCCAAAGGACGGCGAGGGCCACCAAAGCAAAGACCAGCCAATCGCCTCGTGAATTGAAGCGACCAAAAAACTGCTGCCTGAAACTGCTCAAATAGCGCCGCCACCAAGACGCATTGGGCGGGACGGGCGACGGGCTTTGAAAATCGGGCATGAATACGATCTCCGCTCATGTTTAAACCTGTTCCACATAGACCAGGATCGAGGCGAACGGCGGCACTATAACCCAAGCGCGCTCTTCCGCCGCCGCGAATTTATGCTCCGCCGCCAGGGTCCGGCGTCGGCGAGCGCGCGAGCGAGGCGTCGGCGATCAGCAAGCGCCTTCCCTCCAGCTTGTCGCGTTGGTCGTTGACCGCCCGCCGCGCTTCGTCGATCGCCAGGCGCAGCGCGGCCAAGCCCGCCTCGTCGAAATTATTGTCGCGCGCGAAGCGCAGCCCTTTCGTCGACAGATCTTCGATTTCAGCGTCCAATGCGCCGAGACGAGGCTGGTCCATCGTGAGATGCGCGATCTGCTTCACTTCGATCAGTTGATCGATCAGCGCCAGGGCGGCTTTGCGCGCCCGCGCCCGCGATAGTCCAAACATCGCCGCGACCGCCGATCCGAGGCCGCTGAAAGCCATCGCGCTGATGTAAAGCCAGTCGCCATACCGATCCATGAAGCTCTTTTCATTGTCGCCGTAATAGGCGGCCGCGCCCGCGTGAACGGCGTCGGCGGAACCTTTCTCGGTATCCGGCTTCTCCATGGCCGCCGCGATCGGCGCATCGGCCTGGAGCGCGCGACGCATGATGAAAAGGCGCTTGGTCAGATCCGTCACAATCTCCTCGGCAAGCTTTTGGCTGGCCTCGAGCCGGACCGCGACCGCGAGCGTCGCGACATCGTCCTTGGGTTCGGGCGGAGCCCCACGAAAGAAACCGGCGGGTATATCCACCTTTTGATAGGCCTGACCTCGCGCCGCCATGCCTTCGGCCGCGTCGATCGGAATCAAGACCGGGGCGCGATTTCGCGGCGCCAAGGCCGCCGCCGCGGCTTGGAGCGCGCCGCCCCGCAGCGGACCAACCACGAGGATCGCGTCGACGCGCTTCGACGACACGCTGGCCGGCAATTCGCTGTCGGACAGCATGACATGTTGAACGGTCGCGGGAGCAATTTCATATTCGGCCAGGATCGCATCGAGAAGCGCGGCGTTCGCCGGCCGGGCCGGGAAAACTCCAACGCGCTTCTTGGCGAGATCCGTCACCTTGGCGAGCCTGGAGCCAGCCGGAGCGGCAAGGGCCGCGACGTCATTCTGCAAGACGACGACGGTCGCGCCATTCGGGGGAATCGCGACATCTGTGCGGACAACGGCGAGATCGGCGCGCCCTTGCTCCAGCGCCGCCGCGCTTTGCGCCAGATCGGCCACGGGAACGACAATAAATCGCATATTAGCGCCATCGCTTGCCAGACGCTTCGCGATCGCGCCAATGAGCTTTGCATTTTCTCCGCCGGCGGGTCCGACGGCGACTTTAAGCAGCCGAGGCGCCCCGGCGAAGCGCATCGAGAGCGCGACGATGGCGATGACGGCGAAGGCCGCCGTCAGAAAAAAGAAGAAGCCGGATGTGTAGATCAGATGCGAAACGGCGATCCGGCGGCGTGGCAACATGGTTTCAAAATCTCCGCGCCGGCGCGCATGGCCGCGGTCGCTGGCGTTTAGAGCATATTCCGAAAAAGTTGACTGACTTTTTCGATCAGAACATGCTCCAACTCTTTGAATTTGAGCGATTCCCTTTCGATCGGATGATTCCGTCTGATCGGGAAGCGCTCTAGGTCGGCCGATGAAGAAACCGACCGGGCCGCGGCGCGGGACCTGGCTTTGTCGCGTGACCAGATTTTCCCTGTCAATCGCACGGGCTCCGCCGTGGCGCCGCGATGGACAGCCAAGTCGTCGAGCCGAGGAAGAATGTCAACGGCCAGCTGAAGCTAACTTCAAGGCGAAGCCATCCTTCGACGCACTTGAGCCGGGCCCGCGCAAGATCCATATATCCGCTGCTCCCCCCACCCGAGCTGATGAGAGATGGCGATGAGCTCACCAACGACGCGACCGAGCAACTCCAAGGCCCTGCCGATCAACCGGATGATCATCATTTTCAGCGCCGTGGGCGTCCTCAGCCTCATCGCGATGGGAACCCGCCAGCTCATTGGCGCACTCGCCATCAAGACCATACCCATCGTGGGGGAATGGCGAGCGGCCGGCAAGCCGTGGCGCATCGTCTTCCGGCCGGACAAGACCATCGTAAGCTTCGCGGGCGCAACTCCGCCAAAAGCCTCCGACGCATCGACTCCTGCCGGCGGCGCCTATTCCATCGATTATTTCGGAACGCTTTGGGTGAAGCTGAATGACGGGCGAACCTATACGGCGACTCTCTCGGCCGAAACGCCCAATCGCCTCGACCTTGTCGACTCCAGCAGCGAAGGGGTGACTGTCTTAGAGCGCGCGCCGCCAAGCCTCGCCCCGTTGGATTAGGAGTTTCGCTGGTTAGGTGTTTAAACGGGACAAAATCAGAGCCGCCTAACAACGACGAACGCGACGATCCCCGCTCGCTGGCTCTCGCCAAAGTCGGGTTCGACAACGGCCTCGCCCAGCGCGAATGCGGCCTTAGCGCCGCCGAGGATTTTTGTGGGCATGAACCAAACTAAGGGATCAGTTAGCCGCGGGCCATGTCCAGCCCCCTCGGCCCTCCCATCTCGCTCGGCGACATGCACGCCCTTGGCCGCCGAGTTCAGTCCAGACGGCAGACCTTCACAAAAGAGGCGAATACCCTAGAAGCGGCGCCAACCGGTTCAATATCGCTCCCAAACAGACCAGCACCACGAGCAGCTTGAGAAGCTGTCCTAGCCGCGCTTCGGGACAGAACCGATCGATGACCCAAAACAAGATCGCGCCGATCACGACAATAACTAGGATACCAATTAAGAGCGTGAGCATGGCGACCTGCCTATGTACCGTCTCACTAACTGGGGAAGGATGCGAATGGTTCCGGTTACGATCTCGGCGGCGTCGGGCGAAAGGGACGGTGCGCCAGAAAGCCGAGCAATCATCACGCGTTTGTGAAACCGCACGAGAAGCGCGGGAAGCTACCGGTTACCCTTAGAGCTGCCCGACGAGGGAAGCTATATGTCAGCAGAGATTTCTATTATCGCCTAACGAGTTGATTTGTTGGCGTGCCATGCCCGACGATGATGAGTACTATGTCTACGCAATAGCACTATGATTGCTCGCACTCGCTAGGAATTTCCCTTGGTCGAAAAGACTTGAGCGATTTCAGGGTGTCAAATAAACGCCGCCGCTTCCGTTAACCTCTCCGGCTCTCGGCTCCAGCTTCCGTTCCGCACCGCCGGGAGAAGTAGAGCTTAGGAAATGGAGAAACGCTGGCCTCGATCGCCAGGCGGGGTAACGGCTTGCCTTTCCGATGCTTTAACTTGCCCGAAGGGAGACTTTCAGATCGTGCAGTTGCTTAAGCGTCACCTTGAAGGTCGCGCCGCCGCCGGGCGTGTCAACGACGGCAATAAGGCCGCCATGCGCCTCGACAAGGTCCTTGACAATGGCGAGCCCCAGGCCGGTTCCGGCCGTCGCTTCGCTCTTGCGCCAGAAAGGTTCGAAAATCATCTCGCGATCTTCGGGCGTGACGCCTTCGCCGTGATCGATGACTTCAACGGTGGCTCCTGGCTTTACGCGAACCCGCACAGTGCCGTCCTCCGGCTCGGCCCGCAGCGCGTTATCGATCAAATTCGCGATGATACATCCGAGCGCGCGGCGATCGCCATGCACCAAGATGGACTCCTCCTCGGCGTCCAATTCAATATGTCGCTTACGGGCGAGCACCAACGGCGCGTAATCGGCGACCATATCGTCGAGAATCTCGACGAGGTCGACCTCTAGATCCATCGAACCGCCATAACCGCCCAAACGCACGGCGACAAGCAGCTGCTCCACGATGTTTTGCATGCGGCGCACATCATGTGCGAGCTCGCTCTTCACAGGCGAGCGCTCCATTGCATCAATGCGTGATCGTAAAATCGTAACCGGCGTGCGCAGTTCGTGCGCCGAATTCGCGACGAAGCGCCTCTGCTTGTCGGCGCCGGCGTCGAGTCTCCGCAAGCGCATCGTTGATCTTCGCGACCAACGGAAGGATTTCTGATGGAATACCCGCCGGCGATATCCGTTGATCCAGAGAGTTGATGTCGATGAGCTCTGCTTCCCGTGCGGCGTTATGGAGCGGTCTTAGCCCCCTGCGCAAGGATAGCCAACAAATGATAAGCGCGATGGCCCAGACGGGTCCGTAAAGCTCGAAATTGGATGTCATGAAAACATATACGGTAGAGAAGATATCGTGCCATCGAAACTTATAGCCATAAATAGCAATATAGAAACTTCCAATCGGCGTTGTTTCTTGACGGAAATCCCCATGTAAATTAGACGCCTCATCTCCATTAATAATGAAGTCCAATCCACCACGCGTGTTGATCCGTTCAATACCGGCGAGCGCGGCGACAAGATAGGCCGATGAACCTGGTAAGGCTCTTCCCGTGTGGGCGTCGAAAGCGCCAAATTGGAATGTTGGCGTACGATCCAATTCTGCGCACAGATCGTACGTGGGCTCTAGCTGGACGTTTCCATCAGGCGCGCGAACGATCGAACTCGATGACTAGGTTGCGCGCGCGCGCCCGCGCGAGATCATCCCAATACAGCATGTGGTTGGACCATTGGCCGGTCAGCGACAGCAGAAGGAAAACGACATAGGTGCCAAGGGAAGCAAGGAATAGCCCAAGAAACAAATGGATGGTGAGCCGGAAGGTCAGGGACGATAACCACCTCATCCGTTGACCTCGGTCAAAAGATAGCCAACCCCGCGGATGGGATGGATGGTGACCCCCGCGTCCAGCATGATCAAGCGTCGGCGCAACCGCGACACGAGAGAATCGAGCACATTGGAGTGAGCTATCCTATTGGGACGGCCGTAAACGTCCGCGATCAAAACGCGGCGCGATGTCGTCCGGCGCAGATTGCGCAACAGACTTTCCAGCAGCGTCAGCTCCAGCCCATGCAGCACGATGGGCTCGCCTTTCACGAAGACGACGCGGGACGCGGGATCAAAGGACAGGGCTCCGCAGACAATGGGCGGCGTCTTTTCGCCGCCAGGCCGCCGCAGACTGGCGCGTATCCGCGCCATGAGTTCATCGGCGTCGAACGGCTTTGTGAGATAATCATCGGCGCCAGCGTCGAGACCCTGAACTTTTTCGCCGACCGTGTCGAGCGCGGTGAGTATCATGACGCGCGCGTCCAGCTGCGCCCCACGAATGAGCGAAACAAGCGACAGCCCGTCGCCGTCCGGCAGGCGACGGTCGATCAAGATCAGCGGGAACCGGCATTCGCCGATGGCGCCGCGCGCGTCGGCGAGCGAAGCCGCGACATGCGGAACAAAACTGGAACGCGTAAGTTGGCCGGCGATCAGCCGTGCGATGTCAACGTCATCCTCGACGATAAGAATATGCATGACTTCAATCTCCGGCCGGACGCCGATGACTTAAAACAATAGCGCCGCCCAAAGCAACAACTGTGGCGCATGCGCAACACTCGCGGCATTCTTGCCGAAGAAAATGATCTCACGTCCATCTCATGCTTCTTATGTTAGCAAATCTCCGTGAACGGCAGCGACGACTTTTTGACGATCATTTGGGCGCGATGGCTTTGAGCATCGGGCGGAGGGGGAGGCCGTAGGAATGAGAATGTGGCGCCGCTCCGCGCTTTCGGCGCGCGCGATTGTTGGAAGCATTGCCGCTCTGCTGATGCTCGTGCAAAGTCTCGCCGTCCTCGCCTCGGCGTCATCGAATTTTTCCAGCGGCAACCCCATGGCCGGCGTCATCGCCTCGTCATTCGCCGCAAATTGCGGGTCCGATACGGCTGGCGGCGGCGAGCCGCCGGGGAAGGATCAGCGGGACTGTCCCCAATGCTGTGTTTTCTGCGGCGGTTCCGATAGTGGCGCTCCGTCGAGTTTTGACGCGCCTTGCGCCGCCGATGCGCAAGTCCCAATGGCCAAAGCATCCGCGTCGGTCGGCCGGCGCTGGACCGGCGATAATGATGGCCGCCCCATTGGGTGGGCGAACTCCTGGTCGCCGCGCGCGCCTCCTCCTCTCTCCTGACGGACCAAAACGCGGCTTTCGGGCCGCATCCCCTTCAATTTGGTTTCGGCGGCCCAAGCGCCGCATCAGGAGAAATATTATGCTTCGCTCGACCTTGTTGCGCGGCGCGTCCGCCGGCGCGCTTATGCTCGCCGCCTTTCATCCTTTCGCAGCCTTCGCTCAAGAAGCGCCTCCGACGATCGACGGGGGAGCGGTCGCGCTGCCGCAGATCGATGTCGCCGCGACTGGCGTCGGGGCGAATGGCGAGGCCCCCGGAAGCAGCGTCGCCGGCGCTGGGCTCGGCGGCCGTTTCACCGGCTATACCGTCGATCTCGACACCCCGGCCGAAGCGACGAAGAGCACCATTCCGATCTTGCAAACGCCGAGTTCGATCCAAGTCGTGCCACGCCAGGTCATGGACGATCAGCAGGACATCTCCGTCAAAGACGCGATCATTGGCAATATTAGCAGTGTCAATTCGGTCGGCGACAATTATTATGACGGTTTCAACATCCGCGGGTTCGATTACGCCAGCATCTACCGGAACGACTTGAGGACGCAGAACTCCTCCCATCTTGAAACCGCCAATCTGCAGTCGATCGAGGTTCTGAAAGGCCCGGCGGCCATGCTTTTTGGCCGGCTCGAGCCGGGCGGCATCGTCAATCTCGTGGTGAAACGTCCGTTGGAGGCTCCCTATTATTCGATCCAGGAGCAGACCGGGTCTTGGGGACTAACGAGGACCACCGTGGACGCCACCGGCCCCTTGACTGCGGACAAAACTTGGCTCTACCGGATCAATCTTGACTACACGCACACCAATTCATTTCGCGATTTCGTCTGGAACCAGAACGCCTTCATCGCCCCGACGGTCACCTATCATCCGATCGAGCAGTTCCGGTTCAACCTCGACGCCGAATATGAAAACTATATTTACGTTGCGGATGCCGATTCCGCCATTCCGGCAATCGGCACGAGGCCGGCGAACATTCCCATCAGCCGCTATCTCCAGGATCCGGCCGTCACGGCGGTGAATCCAAGCCGGGAGGAAAGGAAATTTATCGGCTACGATTGGACCTTCGACATCGCTCCGAGTTGGAGCGTGACCAATCGTTTCGCCTATGCCAACACCAAATATGCTCAAAGGCTCACCGATTATGCCTCCGTTGACGAAACGACTGGCGTCATCCAATGGAGCCTCTATGACGTCAACTACGCCTATAATACCCTTAGCAGCAATCTAGATCTTAATGGCAAATTCGAGACCGGGCCGCTTGAACATAATGTCCTAATAGGAACCGATTATACAAGTTTCTACGGCCCTAATCAGGGCGGCGTCTACGAATACGCGCCGGCCATCGGACCGATCAATATGTACTTCCCCACCTATAATCTTTCAGGTTATGTCAAACCTCCGTACAATGTTTACGCCCTCCAAAGGGAATCATGGGAAGGCGTCTACGCGCAAGACATGATCAGCTTCGCCGACGACAAGCTCCATTTTCTTGTCGGCGGCAGATACGACTGGGCTGAGTATGGAAGCGGCTATAGCCCCAATTCGTTCGCGCAGGCGAGTGGAGCTTTCGACCCTAATACGTACACCGGGTTCATCAACGCTGTCGACAAGGCGTTCAGTCCGCGGCTCGGCGTAGTCGTCCAACCTACGCCTTGGTTGTCATTCTACGGCAATTACGTCAAATCCTTCGGCGCGACCAATGCGTTGCCCTACCCTGGACAACCGCTCTTGCCGCCGCAAATTGGAACGCAATGGGAAGGCGGCGCGAAAGCAGAGTTCTTCGGCAAGCGCCTTACCGCGACAATGGCGTTTTACGACATCACGAAGACCAATATCGTTCAAACAATTCCCGGCACACAACTTTCGGAATTGGCTGGCGTCGTGGAGAGCAAGGGCGCCGAATTCGACATCGCCGGCCGCATCGACGAGAATTGGAGCCTGATTGGCAGCTACAGCTACGATGAAGCGCGTTTCAAAACAGATCTCAACGGCAATCAAGGCAATCGGTTGCAGAATGTCCCCCTCAATGCGGTCAAGATGTGGGTGAAATATGATGCCGGCGGAGATTTCAGGGGACTAAGCCTGGGCGGCGGACTTAATATCATAGGAGAACGCCAGGGCGATAATGCGAACGACTTTCAATTGCCGGCCTATACGGTCGCCAACGCGATGGTGATGTATCGCTTCCAGCCCGCGGCGCTGCCATGGGTGAAAAATCTGACGGCGCAACTGAACGTCAATAACGTGTTCAATACGATTTATTACACGAACTCAGCAGACCGTTTCAGCATTTTTCCTGGCGCGCCGAGAACCTTCCTTGTCTCGCTCCGAGCGGAATTCTAACGATGACCCGCCATTTCTGGGTACTCCTCCACCGTTATGCCGGGCTGGCGATGACGCTGTTTCTCGTCATTGTTGGCCTCACCGGCAGCGTGCTGGCCTTCTACCACGAACTCGACCGCTGGCTGAACCCGGAGCTGCTGACTGTGGCTGTTCGGGAAGCACCCATGCTCGACCCGTTCACCTTGCACGATCGGGCCGAGGCGCTGGAACCCCGCGCCCGCGTCGATCAGATTTTTTTGCGCCAAGTCCCCGGCGAGGCCTATTCGGCGTTCCTGCAACCCAGGATCAATCCTGCAACCAGCAAGGCCTATGAGCTGCCCGCCGACGAAACGTTGCTCGATCCCTATTCCGGCGACAAGCTTGGCGAGCGAACCTTCGGCGAGGTTTCGCTCGCCAGGGCAAATATTCTATCATTTCTCTATCGGCTGCATTACAGCCTTGCGCTTCCCGCGAGCACAGGCGGACTTGGCGCGACCATCCTCGGCGTGGTCGCCTTGGTCTGGACCCTCGATTGTTTCATTGGCTTCTATCTGTCCTTGCCGCGCTGGCGTCGCGATTCAACGGTAGGCAATATGAACAAGCGCTCCTGGTTGGCCCGTTGGAGGCCCGCCTGGCTGGTGAAATGGCGCCGCCTCAATTTCGACCTTCATCGCGCCGGCGGCTTGTGGGTTTGGCCGATGCTCTTTGTCCTCGCCTGGTCGAGCGTGGCCCTCAATCTCAATCAAGTCTACACGCCAGTCATGAAGCTCGTCTTCGATATGCGCGAGCCGATGAACGACATGCCCAAACTCGAAAAACCGCTGGAATCCCCGACCTTGGGCTGGCGGGAGGCCTATGCGCGCGGCCGCGAACTCCTTGCCGAGGCCGGCGCAAAATATGGGTTCAGCATAGCCAGCGAACAGGCCTTGTTCCTCGATCGCGTGCATGGCGTCTATTTTTACATGGCTCGCAGCTCAGACGACTGGAGCAAGGACGGCGGAACCCATGTCGCCTTTGACGCCGACACGGGAGAGTTGAAGTCTCTGTCAGGCCCCGGCGTCGATACCGCCGGTCCGGTCATCTCTCGTTGGCTTTATTGGCTGCATATGGCGCAAGTCTTCGGTCTGCCGATGCAGATCTTCGTTTGCGTCATGGGGATCTTGATCGTCATGCTCTCAATGACCGGCGTCATCATCTGGCTGCGCAAACGGCGCGCTCGTCGGGTTCATGCGCAACGGAAAGCAGTTCAGCGCGTCCTCGCAGAGAAATCACAGCCTGATGATGCAGCCGAAGGACTCACGACATGACTGGCGCCGAGCAACTATTACAAAAATGCGGCGGGGCTTGCCGATCGCAGCGGATTGACGGCCGCGGGTGACGGCCTAGTTGTGGCGGCGGTTTTGGTGCGCGAACGTGATGAAGCGCCTCACAGTAACGGATGTCTTTATGTGGGCGAAGAAAACCGCCTAATTTGCCCATCGATGTTCAGGAGATGACCGGCCCGCCGATTTACTCGGCGCGCTGATTGCGCAGTTGATTTTCGATCGTCAACATCCGATCGTGCAGGACGTCGCCTTTATGATCAAATCCCGCGCGAAGAATTCGCGCCGTTAAGGACGAAATCGTTTGCTTTGCCAATCGCTGGAAACCATTGATTGTTGCATCGAGGCTGACGTTTCGGTTGCGGAGACGGCGGAGAACCAGCATTCAGAGCGTGTGCCGGACGACAGTACGGTCGCATTTCGACCGCACGAAATCGCCGCTCTGACGACGGATCGGTTGCAAATCGTTGGCATGTTTTTGACAAGTTTAATGGCTTTGCTGTAAGAATATTTCTGTCCATGAGATTGTGTTGTATTCGTGTTTTGCAAGTAGATTTCAGTATCTGAAGCAGGATGTAAGCGTCCGGGGCGTGCACTGATGTCATGGATTGACAGCGTTTGCGGCTTTCCAGACCCAGGGCAGCAATTCGTCGAGCCGATTGATTGGATGTCCATTGACCATGCGCGTGAGAACATCACGCAGGTAGGCGTATGGTTCGATTTCGTTCAGCGTCGCTGTCTCGATCAGCGAGCAGATGATCGCCCAGCGAGCGCTGCCACCGTCGCTGCCGGCGAACAGATGATTCTTGCGGCCGAGCGCCACGGGACGGATCGCGCGTTCGACCGGATTGGTGTCGAGTTCGACGCGGCCGTCGTGCAGAAAGCGGATCAACCCCTCCCAGCGGGCGAGCGCATGGCCTCGGCGAGCGTGCTGCGGCCGGGGACGCGCGGCAGTTGGCGTTCGAGCCAGAGGCGGAAGGCATCGACAATCGGCTTCGACCGGCTTTGTCGCGCCGCAAGACGATATGGCGCAGTCTGGCCTCGAACCTCCGCCTCGACGGCATAGATTTAGCCGATCCGGCGCAAGGCCTCCTCGGCCAGGGGCGCTTGGGTCGCTTGCGCGACTTCATAAAACTTGCGCCTCGTATGCGCCCAGCAGGCCGCAAGGATGATGTCGCCGCCGGTCAGCCGTTCGAACCCGGCATAGCCGTCGACATGAAAAACGCCTTTGATGCGCTCGAGATGCGACGCCGGACGCTCGGCCTTTCGGTCAGGCGCGAACAGATAGACGGCCGCCGGAGGCTCAGGCCCCGCCCAAGGTCTTTGCTCACGCGCATAGACCCACAGGCGTCCGGTCTTCGTGCGTCCACGGCCAGGATCGAGAATCGGGACAGGCGTATCGTCAGCAAAGAGATGATCGCAAGCAAAGACGTTCTTGCGCAATCTCTCGTGCAGCGCTTCGAGCCACCAGCAGGCGCCGCCGACCCAGCCCGCGAGCGTCGAGCGTTCGATCACGACGCCATGACGGGCAAAGATCTGCGACTGCCGGTAGAGCGGCGTGTGATCGCAATATTTGCTGATGAGCACCTGGGCGAGCAGCGCCGGCGTCGCGAGCCCGCCAGCAATTGGGCGTTCCGGCGCCGGCTGCCCGTACCACTTTATTGCAGACCCGGCAGGCATATTTCGAGCGGGTCATACGGATCACACGGAGCCTAGCTGGCGCCCAATCCAGCATTTCGGAATCGCTCTCGCCGATCCGATGCATTGTCCCGCCACAGCACGGACAAGCATCGCTTGGAACATCGAGCAAAATCTCTTCACGCGGAAGATGATCGGGCAGCGGCTTGCGCTTCGGCGCCGCGCCTGCGGTCTCCGCAAGGGTGGTCGGATGGCTCTCCTCGATCTGACCGATATCGCTTTCGAGATCGTCAAGAGCAAGCGCCAGCTGATCATCGTCCATGCGTTCGGAACGGCGGCCGAACTGCGCCCGCTGAAGCTTCTTGATGATGAGCGTGAGCCGTTCGACCTCACCGTCTCGGCGCTCACCAACAGCCGCCATATCGCGCACCAGACGGTGCAGGAGGTCCACGTCGGAGGGCAGGTTTTCGAGATCGAGCCGCATGCCCAATTCTACTTTAAGACGCCTTGTTTTCCAAGCAATAGTGCCTTGAACGGCTCGGGATTTGGCGCTTTTTCAACCGGCGATCGCCGGTCTCCAGACGCACTCGAGACGCACTCGGGAACGCGCCAGTCGATGCCTTCGATCAGCATGGCGAGTTGCGCTGGAGACAGAGTCACCGCGCCGCCAGGCTCCGCCATGCGCGGCCACGAAAAGCTTCCGTGATCCATGCGCCTGGTGAACAGGCACAGCCCCGCGCCATCCCAAAACAGGATCTTCAGGAGCGAAGCATTCTTGCCGCGGAAGACGAACAGATGACCCGAGAAGGGATCCTTCTTCAGCTGTTCCTGGATCAGCGTGGCAAGTCCGTCGAGCCCTTTTCGCATATCGGTATGACCGAGCGCCAGATGCACTTTCACACCTGCCGGAACGACAATCATGATGCCTTTCCCTTCCTTGCGGGCTGCTTGGCAAGTTGCCGCTTCACCTCGGCCGGACTGCTGCCCGCGGGCGCAAAGACGCGCCGTCCATCATCCAGTTCCATCGCCATCATGCCGTCCGGCGGCCGCACGAGATTGCGCAAAGCGGCGAGCGCTGGCGGTTCATTCGCAGCGCCCTCGGCAAACTCTACCGTCGCCAGTTGCGGCGCCTGTCGAGCGCTCAAGCCGAATTCGACACGCCAGCGGAAGATCATGCTGGTGGCTATGCCATGGCGGCGGCAAACCTGCGCCACGCTCACGCCGGGAGTCTCGGTCTCTTGCACGATCGCCCGCTTCCGTTCGTCGCTGAAGCGGCGCCGGTTCGACCGCCTGTCCACCCCGTCCGGTGTCAAGCGATATTTGCGCCGCGCGCAATTAGCAGCGCTGCTTAATTGAGCCCTGGCGCTCGGATGAAGAAGCGATCGCCAGTCCATCTCATCGCCGGCCAGCCCTTTGCCGATGACGCACCCGATGACCGGCTCCGTCAGCTGGCCGGCGATGAGATGGGCGAGCAGGTCTATCTGATCGTCGATGGCGTGGACGGCCGGGTCCATCGCTTGGAGTTCGCCGATCCCGACCGCATTGAGGATGTGCGGCGCTGCATGATCGTCGAGGCAGCCGCCACAGCCACGCGCCCGAGGGCGGCTGATCTGAACATCGCCGACATGACGGACGAGGCAGGCGCCTATCGCCCAAGCGCACATTTGGAGCGGGCCCGCAAAGGAATTCGAGCGCATCGGCCGCGACCCCGAGGCTTTCGTCCGCTCCCATGTTCGCCGCCTGGAAGCTTTCCGTCGGGCGGGGCATGTGGAACGCATCGACGCCGACGCGTGGCGCATCCCCGCCGACATTAGCGAGCGCGGGATGCGCTACGACCTGAGCCGCGGCGGCGATGGCATTGCCGTCCGCATCCTCTCGACGCTCGATCTTCAGGCTCAGCTTGGCAGCGATGGCGCGACCTGGCTCGACCGGGAACTGGTCTCGCGCAGCCGAACGCCGCTCGCCGACGCTGGCTTCGGCCGCG
Organism: uncultured Alphaproteobacteria bacterium; assembly: GCA_963829515.1. GTDB lineage: Bacteria > Pseudomonadota > Alphaproteobacteria > Rhizobiales > Beijerinckiaceae > Methylocapsa. The sequence continues at coordinate 19,551 of CAWHIP010000018.1, read as the reverse complement.
ATGTGGCGGACGCGATGGAGCGCCGCAAGCAGGCGCTGGCGGACATGGGCCATGCCAGCCGCCTGCCAGACGGACCAGTCCGCGCCGCCGGAGATTTGCTGTTCCGGCTGGAGCGCGCCGAAACCACCCGCGTCGGCCGGGCGATGGCGGCCGAGCGCGGCCTCACCTTTCAGGAGGCCAAGCCAGGCGAATATGTCAGCGGCAAGCTCGTCGGTTCGACCCAGCTCGCCAGCGGGCGCTTCACCATGATCGAGAGCTTCACTGGTGATGGCGGCCTGGGCTTCAGTCTGGCGCCCTGGCAACCGGTGCTGGAGAAGCGCATTGGCCAGCAGATCACTGGGACCATGCGCGATGGCGGTGGAATTGAGTGGGATTTCGGCCGAAAGCGGGGACTGGGGTTGTGAGATCGGGCGATAGCGTTGCAAGCTTGCAGCCGTTTGGCCAGACCAGCGCGCCCCGTCAAGGCTGGCGCGTTCGGCGCCACCACTGCGCGGCTTGCGGCCTTGACTGGCTGTCGCCAGTCCGGCAGGGGCTTTCCAAGCAGGTAAGGCTGATTAGGAAGCGAAGCGCTCCTTTCCTGACAAAGAAGCTGGCCAAACCTCATCGGCCGTGATAGGTTACATGTAACGTTATTGTGGAGGATTGTCATGGTCTCGGCATCGAAGCCCAAGCCCTCCCGCGTGAAGGTGCGGGAACATCGAGAGCGCCTACGTGGGCGGGGATTGCGCCCCATCCAGATTTGGGTGCCGGACGTGCGCACGCCGGCCTTCCGGTCGGAGGCGCATCGCCAGTCGCTGGCCGTCGCGGCGAGCGCCCATGCCCGCGAGGATCAGGCTTTCATCGACGCGGTTTCAGATTGGAGCAATGAATGAGGCGTGGCGACATCTGGACCGTCGCGGGCGGAAAGGATTACGCTGGTAAGCCGCGTCCCGTCGTCATTGTGCAGGATGACAGCTTCGACGCGACGGAATTCGATCACTATCTGCGCCTTCACCACCGACGAAACCGACGCGCCGTTATTCCGCCTGCCCGTCGCGCCGAACGAGCGAAACGGGCTACGCGCCGTTTGCCGCCTGATGGTGGACAAAGTCACCACCATCTCGAAGTCCAAGGTCGGCGCGCGCATTGGGCGCTTGGACGACGAAGACATCCTGCGCTTCAATCAGGCCGTCATCGTTTTCCTCGGGCTGGCAGTGTCTCCCAGGACCAAACGGGAGGCATGAGCCATGAACCGGCCGCACCGGCTTCTCTTCCCTACGCAATCCTTATCTGCCCCCGCACCATGCAAGTATTTTTACGATTCTCGGCCGAGCGTACTGTGGCGCATTATTAGGATATTCTGGTTTCGGGCTGGTCGCGCGATCCTGTCGGGATGCCCAGAATGCGCGCCCTTCGCCGCCACGATCGTCCGGGTCGCACCGAACACACCATCTTGCCCGACGATCTTTACATCCAGTTGGGGCCTTGGCCTCGCCCTGGCCGGCCGCCGAAACACGACCTTGAAACGTGGACCGTCATGGACGACTGGCCTGCGCAGGTCCCGGTCACAAGCGCCGAGGTGGACGTGTTCGAGGCGTGGTTCGGCGACCTCTTCGATGAACTATTCGGGCCGTGCCGATGACCGCATAAGGAGCCAGCTGACATGACCTTGCCGCTTCGCGCCGCCCTCTATCTGCGCGTCTCGACGGCGCGGCACGCCGAACATGATGTCTCCATCCCCGACCAGAAGAGGCAGGGCGAGACTTATTGCCAGTCGCGCGGCTATTGGAACGGCTCGCGGCCGCCGATCGGTTATCGCGTGGTCGCCGCCGAGCAGCGCGGTGTGAAAGTCAAGAAAAAACTCGAAATCGATCCAGTGCATGCCGATACCGTACGGCTGATCTATCGTCTCGCTTTAGAAGGCGACGGCGCCAACGGCCCGATGGGCGTCAAAGCCATCGCCAGCCATCTCGACCAGCGCCGCATCGTCACCCGCGACGGCGGTCTATGGGGTATTGGGCAAATTCACTGCATCCTGACCCGGACGACCTATACGGGTCGCCACGAATTCAACAAGCGCAGCAAGAGCCGAGAACAGAAGCCCATCGGCGAAATTGTGACCGTCGAGGTTCCGTCGCTAATTGACCAAGCCACCTTCGACCGGGTGCAGGCGCATCTCCGCTCGCGCAATCCCAAGGTCATGCCGGCCCGAGTCGTCAGCGGTCCCACCCTCCTAACCGGCATCTGCTTTTGCGCCAATTGCGGGAGAGCCATGACGCTCAGGACTGGCAAGGGAGGACGCTACCGCCGCGATCACCTTCGCGCCCCTGCCCAGCGCGTCGAGGTGGCGGACGGCGAGGTCCGCATCATGAGGTCAAAGGGCGGTCTGCTCAGAACGCTCGCCGCAGCCTCGGGGGTAAAATCGGCGGGCGGCGGCGTGCCCAGTTTTGTTCCGAACTGGCGTCCCGGAAGGGATTCGAACCCCTGACCTACGGTTTAGGAAACCGTTGCTCTATCCTGCTGAGCTACCGGGACCCATGGCGACGCGCCCGCCGCCGCAGAGAGCGAAGGGCCTTTCATGCAGTTCGCGCCTCGATTTAGCATGTTCGCGCGACCGGGCAAATGGCGGACTGCGCGGCGCCGGCCAATTGAACCGCCGGGCTGAGGCGGTAGTGTCTCAGTTTGAAATTATTGACCGGTGCCGCCGCTGGGGCTTTCGAATTGATACGAAGGAAGAAAGGGATCAAGATCAAATAAATATTTGATTCGATTTTTCAGAGGACGCGCCTTGGAGCTTTTGGAACAACCCGGAGGCAACGTTTACGTCGCCGAAGCGCCGACTTGGGATACCTCGAACCATGCATTAGTTCGTAATGACCATCTTGTTATAGGCATAACGAAAGACGCCCTTGTAGCTCTTGCTTCAAGGGGGTTATCAGCCGGGCTAGGTCAGCTCTATGGTGTTGTTTGCCCTGGGTTAATCAGTGTGCAGCATTTGTTTCGTGGGTTAAGGCGGGGAATGATGGTTGACCAAAATAGCAATGCAGCGCCAGGAAGATTAGCGGCAAGCTGGGCGCAATCTCGCGACTGCATTCTTGTCGGATCTCGGCACAATCCAGAACTTGAGTATCTGGAGGCACCTCGCAATTGCGTATTTGTTGTTGCAATCTCACGGAACGAGATGGTAGAGGCTTTTCCTCAGATATACGGCTGGATTGATCATTGGACCTGGGTTGCCGCCGATCCAGATGAATTTGGCGCGCCTATCGACTGGAGAACTCGTTACGACGAGCGCATCTGGACTGCCATGCAGCCCGGATGATTATCTTTTTTTGAATAGGAGGAGGCTGTGTCACAAGCTGAAGCGATCACTTTGCCGGATGGAGTAGAAATTACCGAATTCCGGCCTATAGCTTATTTTGATAAGAACATGGATTGCATCCGTGTGCTTACTCATGATCGCAGCGTGACCGAGCATCGTATTAGCGAATTTTTCACGGTTTGCGAAACAAACCACCGCGCAGGGTTCGAGCCAAAATACGTTGGGTTCACGATAAAGGGTGTTCGGCAACTATTTCATGAAGCTGGTATACCATTAGATGGCACATATAAACTTGCAGATATTATTGATAGGCTCGTGAAACATCGCCCTGGGTCAACCGTATCTGCGATGATTGATCTAATTGTTAGAGAGGTTAAACCGGGCGATTTAACCGTAAGCTTAGGCAAAGCAGCTTAGATTTAGTGAGCTGATTTTTTATATGGGCCGCGTTTCTTGGGTTCGTCCACCGCATCCATGATCGCAATAATGTCTTCCCAGCTCATGAGCTTGCCGGTCAGGCCAGCGGCCATGGCGGGCGTAACCCGAAGCGTTTTATGGATACGCAGCCAGTTGTACCAAACGGTGTAAAGCGCGATCATGTGGACATGGTTCTCGACCTTCTTTGAGAATCCATTGGTCAGGCGAGTGAAGCGGCGCATAGACATGCGCATCGTCAGGTTTTGGCGCTCCACATATGAAGTCGAAATGTGCTTAGGGTCAGGTTTCCCCTCGACCTGAATTTTCTTAATGCCAGTGCATTCCGCCGGACTGTAACGGCCCTTGGAACTCTCAGGCGACGCACCATAGAGCTTTACAAGCTGCGCATAATCCACGTCCGCCCCGAAGGCCCCCTCGACGGCTTCCAGGTAGGCTTTATGCCCGTCGCTGGTAAGCTGGACGCGAGTGGCGAGCCGAGCGGCCACGTCGTCCATGAACCATTTGGCGCATTCGCCATCGCGACCGCCGACAAAGAACGAAACGATAAGCTTGGTGTCTGCCTCTAAAGCGGTCCACGTCCAAGCGTCTCCGGCGCCGTCGGGCGCAGCCTTCGCGGTCCTCACGTTCTTATCCTTCGCATAGACGAAAGACCAGATTTCATCGACCTGAACGCGCTTAGCCTTCACGCCGCGCATATGCTCATCATGGAAGGTCGCGCAAACCTCGCCAGCGTCTTCCAAGAGCTTCGTTACCGTATTGATTGACACGCCAGTGATGCGCGAGATCGACCGCATGGACGATCCCTCACAGAGCATGTTGAGGATTTGGATACGCGTGGCGATAGGGAGCTTGTTCATAAAAATAGGAATAGCAATCATGATTACTTTTGTAAAGCATTTTATTCAGTTTGATTCTAATTAACCACCCATCAACTAAGAGGTTGATTCACTTAGTTTATTCTTGCAAAACGCGAGAATTCTGCTATAAAAAAAGAGCTCCCGGTGGGCTTCGAACCCACACTCTCCCGATTAGCAGTCGGGTGCTGTGCGCCTTCATCAGACTTCCAGTTCAGCTTCGGGAACAAGAGGATGCGGTCCAAGCCGAGCCCCGACGGAGGTAGCAAACTCCGCCGGAACCCAACTCGGATTAAGCCCTCCTAATGGCCACGTTCCACATGGTTCAGGCCTCCTTTCTATGTTTCGGGATTAATCGGCCCCGGCGTGTCAGCGCCGGGGTTTTCCGTTTCCGCTTTTAGCGGAACGAGGAACCATAGATGCCCGTCACGACGGACAAGCCCTTCTTTTTGCAGGCGATAGAGCGACATTCCTATCGTTTTTTCATGGATCTGTTGCCCAAACGTCGTCTCTACCCATTCCCGAATTGGGGCCGCCTTTGACCCCTTGTCGCCGGTTGCCGCAAGCCGAGTCAGGATGAGATGCCGAATGGTTGGGCGCGACACAGGCGGGGGAGCAGGAGGAAACGGGATAGCAGGAAGTGGACGCGGCTCTGCAGCGGGCGATGGGCCGGTAGGTCCTTCTGGGGATTTTGCTTTGATGCCGGTCAACTGACTTCGCGCATGTTCTAGCGCTGCCAACTCAGCCGCCGCTCGTTGAGCTTCCGCAGCTATTTCCGCTGCGCGGGCACGTGCATGGGCGGCTCGCACATCAACTTCGGCAAGGCGAGAAGCCGCAGCTGCATCTTCTTCATCAGACGGGAATTCAATATCTAAACCAAAGAACCGGGCGGCAGCCTTGCAGTCCGCTAATCCCCTCTCGACCAGACGAAGGCGCGTTAGGATCTCTTGCCGATGAGCGCGCAGTGCGGCTCGCTCAGAAAGCAATTGATCGCGGGTAGCTTTTATCTTGTCGGCCGCCGCAGCAACGATTGGGCTAAGAATCTCATTCATGTAGAATTTCTACGCCCGTAGAAATTCTGACGCAAGGAAAAAGTTAATCTTTCCTCACAGATTCCTTTTTGCCCCATCTTGCCGATGACGCCTTCTTGGCAATCTCTTGCCTTTTAATTGGGGATAATGTTTCAGCTCTCCGCTTACCCCCAATCTTTCCCCCTTTGGCGCGTGCGGGGGCGGCAGAGACCGGGTCCTCAATTTCGCCTGTCGCAATCCTCATAATGAGAACGGCGTTCCCGATCACGTCGGCTGGACGTTTCTCGCCTTTTGGGCCTTTGGGCATCGGGACTCCGATCGTGGGCTAATTCAATAAGCCCTTATATAAGATCGCGGAGCCCGGCGGAACGCTTGGCGACAAGGGTCAACGCCGCTAAATTTCAAACTGAGACACTACCGCTGAGGCCGGTTCCTTGACTTTCTGGCTCGGGGGCGTCTAAAAACGTTTGGATCTTCCGCTTGAGGTCTTCAATTGCGATCGCGCCGACTTGTCCTTCGAGGCGAGCGGCGAACGCCCGGCAGCGCAATGCGCCCCCGGGCGCGTTTTGCGTTGAGCGTAATTATTGTTCGCCTCGCCGCGAAACAGGTCTGGCGCGAAACATCGGCCAGGGGACTCGGCGGCGCTGATTCATGACTATGTTAGAGGGGTTTCCCTCATTTGGCCGCGGTCGCGGCCGCCCTCTGCGCGCAGAGGGATTGCGACAGGACGAGACGCATGTTCGAAGGGCTTTCGGAAAAGCTCTCTGGTATTTTCGACACGCTGACGCGGCGCGGCGCGCTTTCCGACGCTGACGTTAATATCGCGCTTCGCGAAGTCCGCCGCGCGCTTCTCGAAGCGGATGTCGCGCTCGATGTCGTGCGCTCCTTCGTCGACAAGGTTCGCGCCCGCGCCGTCGGCGCCAATGTCATCAAATCGGTGACGCCCGGCCAAATGGTCATCAAGATCGTCAATGACGTCTTGATCGAAACCCTTGGCGCCGAAGCCGATCCGATCAATCTCGACGCCGCGCCCCCTGTCGCGATCATGATGGTCGGCCTGCAAGGCGCGGGCAAGACCACGACCACGGCGAAAATCGCCAAGCGCCTCACAGACAAGATGAAGCGCAAGGTTCTGATGGCCTCGCTCGACGTCAAACGTCCGGCGGCGCAAGAGCAGCTCGCGGTGCTCGGCCGCCAGATCGGCGTCGATACTCTGCCGATCGTCGCCGGCCAAACGCCGGTGCAGATCGCCAAGCGGGCCGAACAGGCGGCGCGCTTGCAAGGCTATGACGTCGTCCTGCTCGACACGGCTGGGCGCACGCATATCGACGAAGCGCTGATGGCCGAGATGGTCGAGATCAAGGCGGCTTCCGGGCCGCATGAGATCCTTCTCGTCGCCGACAGCCTCACCGGCCAGGACGCGGTCAATCTCGCCAAGAATTTCGATGAGCGGGTCGGCATCACCGGCATCGTGCTGACCCGGGTCGATGGCGACGGGCGCGGCGGCGCGGCGCTGTCCATGCGCGCCGTCACCGGCAAGCCGATCAAGCTTCTCGGCGCCGGCGAGAAGATGGATGCGCTCGAGGATTTCCATCCGGCCCGCATCGCCAATCGCATTCTCGGCATGGGCGACATTGTCTCGCTGGTCGAAAAAGCCGCCGAGTCGATCGACGCCGAAAAGGCGCAGCGCATCGCCGAGAGGATGCGCAAGGGCAAATTCGACCTCGAGGATCTCTCCGATCAGCTCGCGCAAGTCGAGAAGATCGGCGGTCTCGGCGGCATCATGGGCATGCTCCCGGGCGTCGGCAAGATGAAGGAGCAGCTCGCCTCGGCCAATATAGACGATCGTGTCATCAAGCGTCAGCGCGCCATTATTTCGTCCATGACCCGAGAGGAGCGGCGCAGCCCCGACATTCTCAAGGCGTCGCGCAAGAGACGGATCGCGGCCGGATCAGGCGTGAAAGTCGAGGATGTCAATAAGCTCTTGAAGCAGCATCGGCAGATGGCCGACATGATGAAATCCATGGGCGGAGCGAAGCGCGGCGGCCCCATGAGCAAGATGGCCTCCATGTTTGGGTTGCCCACTGGGGGCATGCCGCAGCCGACGCCGGACCAACTCGCCGCCCTGCAAAAGCAGGTCGCGTCGAACCAGGCGGGACCGGCCAACGCCGGTCCAAAACCGCCTTCAGGCCTTCCAGCGGGACCGCCCCCCGCCCTTTTGGCCAATCCGCCTAAATTGCCTGGCCTCGGGGGCGAGAAGCTGCCCGGCCTCGGCGGCGGCTTACTCGGCGGCTTCAATCCGTTTGGGAAGAAGAAGTAGCGCTCATGATTGTGTTCGCGCGAATATTTGCGCCGCATTCGCGGCCGACTGGATTGCGCGGCAAGCCGGCCCGATCTCGTGGAATTCAGCAATTAACCTCCATTCAAATCTCGTGAAAAGGAACTCGTGATGCCCCTGAAAATTCGTTTGTCGCGCGGCGGCGCCAAAAAGCGGCCGTTCTATCGAGTCGTGGTCGCCGATTCGCGCATGCCGCGCGATGGCCGCTTCATCGAGCGCCTCGGCGTGTTTGATCCCTTGAAGGCGAAGGACGCAGCCGATCGGCTCGTGCTCGATCAGGAAAAGGCGAAGGCCTGGATCGCAAAGGGCGCCCAGCCGACCGATCGCGTGGCCAGATTGCTTGATGGTCTAGGCGTTCTGAAGCGGGAGCCGCAGAACAATCCAAAGCAAGGCTTGCCAAAGAAAAAAGCGCAGGAACGCACGGCCGCCGCAGCGGCGGCGGCGGAAAAGGCCGCGGCGGCGGGCTGAGGCGGGAAGGCTCGCAGGCGATGCCGCGCGGGCCAGCGCCGACGGCGTCAGGCGAGCGCCGCCGCGCCAGCCTGCGCAACCCGGATCGCGCTGCGGCCATTGCCGCGCTTTTCCACCCTCACCTGGACGGCGATGCGCTCGATCATCGCCGCGACATGGGTGACGACGCCCACCTTGCGGCCCTGTCCATGCAGGGTTTCGAGAGCGTCGATGGCCACGTCCAGCGTTTCCGGGTCGAGCGAGCCAAAGCCTTCGTCAACGAATAAAGTATCGACGAAGGCGTGGCGGCCTTCGAGCCCGGATAGAGCTATCGCGAGCGAGAGAGAGACGAGAAAGCGCTCGCCGCCGGAGAGGCTGCGCGCCGCCCGCTTCTCGTCTCCCATGTCGCGATCGATGACATGGATCGAGAGGTCGCTTGCCGCCGCGCGCTCGAGCCGATAGCGCGGCGCAAGCGCCGCCAAATGACGATCGGCCAGAGCGACGAGATGATCGAGCGTCACGCTCTGCGCGAAACGGCGGAATTTATCGCCTTCAGCCGAACCGATCGCTTCATTCACCGCCTGCCAGATCGCGAGATCAGCCTCGGCCGCTTCGATTTCCAGGCTCAGGGCGGCCGCGCTGCCGCGTGCCGCGTCATCCTGCGCAAGTTGATTGTCGATGCCGCCGAACCTGCGGTGCGCCGTATCGGCCTTTTCCTGCAAGCTTGTGACCTCGGCGGTCAGGACGTCCGCGTCTTCTTCATCGCCGCCGCGCGCGAGAAGATCATCGCGATCGCGCCGTCTTTCATCATGGCTCGCCGCCGCCTGAAGCAAAGCGGCGTCGATAGCGGCGATTTTCGCGCGAAGCTCCTCGCGCGCGGCGGGCGCGGTCTCGAGCAGATCTCGCACGCCTTCGCTCGTAAAACCCGCTTCCGCGATGGCGGCGGCGAAATCCTGTTCCGATCGCTTGAAGATCAGTTCGGTTTCGGTCCAGGCGGCGCGCTGGGAGTCCTCGCCGTGAGCCGCCGCGGCCAGGGCCTTCGCCGCTTCCGATTCGGCTTCCCGCGCGGAGTCGAGACCCGTCCGCGCGCGAAGCCGCATATCGTTATGGCGCGTGCGGTGGGCGCTTGTCGGCTCGCCGTCGAGCAGCGCGGCGCGCTCCTGCCGCGCGCTGTCCAGATCGCGCGCGCGGATCGCCGCTTCCGCCGTCGCAGCCCGCAATGTCTCGGTTGCGGCCGCAAGCGTTTCGACGGTGCCGGCCCGCTTCGGCTCCAGCGCCCGCAGGGAGCTTTCAGCCTCGGCGAAAGCAGCTTCCATTTGGCGTCGCTCTTCGGCGATCGCTTTCAATCTCTTTGCGACGGTCTCGGCGTCGCGGTCGAGATCAGACGCGACGACAGCGCCGGCGTGGAGGAAGGGCGTCAGCTCGCGATCGATCGAAACCAGCCTGTCGCCCAATTCGCGGAGCCCGATTTCCGCGTTTGATCGCTCCAGTTCGGCCGCGTGAAACGCCAGGGTCTGCGCCGCGAGCGCCTCCATCTTTTGATCCAAAGTCGCGGCCGCCTTCCTAAGCGCCCTGCGCAGCATATCGAGATCGGCGCGCAAATTCGCGGCGCGGCCAAGCGGCTCGGCGAGTGCTTCCCGATCGGCGCGGACCTTCGCCGCGAGGCGCAACAGGGGCGGCTGCGCGCCGTCCGCGGCGGGAGCCAAAGGCTCGACAAAGCCCAGCGCCGCGCGCCGCGTGTCTAGATCCGCGACAACGGCCGTATATTCGGCTTCTCTCGCCTGTAGATCGGCCAGAGCCGTTGCGCCAAGTTGAAGCGCGGATTCATGGCGCGCCTTAGCGCCCGCGAACCTGCTCGCGGCCTGCTCGACAGCGCTTGCCGCCGTCGCGATCAATTGGTCGAGTTCGGCCCGCCGAGCCAGGATGCGGGCGACAAATTCGGCTCCGCCGCCGCCATCATCCGCATGCGGATGATCGACGCCGCCACAGACAGGGCAAGGCTCACCCGCGACAAGGCTCGCGCGGAGCTCGATAGCTTGCCGCGAAACGGTCACGTCGGCAAGATCGATGAGGGCGATGATCTCCGCGCGCGCCGCTTTATGGGCCCCAAGCGAGATTTGCGCGCCCGCGCGCTCCGCCTCGGCCTGGGCCATGTCGCCAATCGCCGACGCGCAGGCCGCCGTGGATCTGACGCGTTCATCCTGCGCGCGAATGTGACGGTCGAGCATATTGGCTGCGGCTCCAAGTCCGCCGAGCAGATCGCCGAGATCTCTGTCGCGCCGCAGCAGCTCCTCCTCGTCGAGGGCGGCGAGGGCCGCGTCGCGCGCCTCGCATTCGCGGTCAAGCCGATCGCGTTCGCGACGCAGCTCATCGGCGGATGATTTCGCCGCTTCGATCAGCCCGCCGAGGCGGCGCGCCTCCTCGACGGCGCGGGCGTTCGCCTCCTGCGTTCGCCGGCTTCGGCCCCTGAGTTCGCCCCGCTTCTTTAAAAGCTCCTCGACGTCGGCGATGCGGTCGGACAGGATCGCTCGCTCCGGGCGGTCCTCCAGGCTCGCCGCGGCCCGCGCGCGCGAAGCGATCGCCGTGGCCCTCAGCCCATCGAGGCTCTGGAGTTCCGCGGCGGACTCTTTTGCGCGTCGCTCTGCTTCGATACGCAGAGCGGCCGCCTTTTCATGCTCTTTCGCCGCGAATTCAATGGATTTGTCCAGCTGTTCGCAGCCCGTCCAAATGGGCCCGAAAGCCTTGAAACAATCTTCTGCTTCGATGTCCCAGGCTTGCGCCTTCTCGCGCTCGACGGCGGCGGCGGTGGCGGCGTCCCCAGCGCGCCCGTGCGCGAGAGCCGCTTCCGCGAGGGCTCGTTCGGCGCGGGCGAGGCTGTCCTTGGCCCGCGCGAACGCCGCCGCCGTCGGCCGCAAAATCTCGGCCCGATCGAGTTGCGCAAGGAGGTCGCGCTCGGGCGCGAGCGCGGCTGACGCGAGCAGGGCGGCTTCATGAGTTTTTGCCGCTTGCGCGCATTTTTCGCGCGCGGCGCCAATGCGGGCGTGATGTTCGAGGCGCCCCTTCATTGCGTCGATCGCGGCTGCGGTCGCCTTCACGTCGAGGGCGATTTGCGCGCACTCCTCCATCAGCGCGGCGCGGGTCGGCGCGTCGAGGACGCCAATGCTCGCCCGTCTCAATTCAAGGCCGCCCACCGCCTGGCCGCGCCTTTCCGCCTCCGCATAGGCCCGCTTTGAAAGGGCGGCGTAGATTTCCGTGCCGGTCACCTTCTCCAAAAGCTCGGCGCGTTCATTCTTGTCGGCGAGGAGGAAGGCGTCGAACTCGCCCTGGGCGAGCAAGACGGTGCGGCGAAACTGGTCGAAGGTGAAGTCGGTCAAGACTTGCACCTTGGCGAGCACGGCAGTAACGCCTACGGCGATCGGTTGGTTGTCGACTATGCGAAAAAGCTTACGTCGCACGTCCTGAAGCGAGCCATTGGCCCGCCCTCTCGCCCGCAGGGCCTCCCAGCGCACCCGATAGGATTGCCCGTCCGTCGCCAGAAAATCCACCTCGGCGAAGCCTTTGCCCGCGCCCCGCCGCAAGAGGGCGCGCGGGTCCTTGCCGCCCAGGTCATTGCCGCTGGGGTCGGGCGCCTTTTCATTGCCGGCATTGGCGACCCGCGGATAGGCGCCGTAGAGCGCGAGGCAGATCGCGTCGAGGATCGTCGACTTGCCGGCGCCTGTCTCGCCGGTGATCGCGAAAAGTCCGGCGCTGGCGAGCGGCTCGCGGCCAAAATCGATCTCGAAAGGGGCGGCGAGACTGGCCAGGTTTTCGCCGCGAACGGCAAGGACGCGCATCGTTCACAAATCCGCGCGAATGAGGTGAAACGCATCGAGATGAGCCGGGTCGGGAGGTCGACCATTGCACTTTTCAAAGGCGCGCCGGAAAAGCTCCTCTGGATCGCGCTCCACAAGCCGGACGAGAGGCGGGCCGGCCTCGACAGCCGGCTCCGCCTCGATGGAGACGGCGACGCGCGCATCGACAAGCCGGACGGGAAAGCACTCGACGATCCGATCGACCTCGGCGCGAAAGCCCGCGGTGAGCCCCTCGCGCGAGAGCCTGACATCGAGAAAAGGCCGCCGCTCGATCGGCAGGCTCGGATCGAGATCGAGGCGAGCCAAGCGATCGGCAAGTTCGTCGAGCCTCAGCACGCCTTGCTCCGGCAGGCGCAGAAAGGGAATTGGACGGGTGAGCGGAATATGTTCGGTTCGCAGCTCCGCGCCGTCGAGCGTGACCAATGTGACGCCATGGCGATAAGACTGCTCGGTCGCGGAAAGCGGGAACAACGAGCCGCTGTAGCGCAACCTCGGCCCGCCAATGTTTTGCGCTCGGTGCAGGTGGCCAAGGGCGACATAGGCGGCGTCGCGCCCTGCGAATATTTCGGCTGGAACCGCGTGCTCGCCGCCGATGAGGATGCGCCGCTCGGCGCCTTCCGACTCGAGCCCGCCCGCGACATGGAGATGGCCGGTTGCGATGATCGGCAGGCCAGCGCGCAATGGCGCGACGATTTCGAACAATTCCGCATAAAGGGCGGCGACGGCGCGAACGATCGGGGAGCCGGTTTGCTCGCGAAAGCAGAGCGGCGGCAGGCAGGCCGCCGTCGGATAGGATACGGCGAGCGCGTGGGCGGCGATTTCGCCCTTGGCGTCGGCAAGCGGAACGAGATGTCGCCTTGCGTCGATCTTGCCGTCGCGCCGCTCGATATTGCCTACGACGCGGACGCGGAAATTTTCGAGCAACGCGCTGGGAGCTTGGAGCCGGCCCGCCGCGTCATGATTGCCGGCGGTGATGAGAGTTGTCAGAGTCGGGCGCGCGCGGTTGATCTGGACCAGCAGATCGTAGAAGAGCCGCTGCGCGTCTCCGCCAGGGTTCTGGCTGTCGAACACATCGCCGGCGACAATGAGTGCATCGACCTCCCGCTCCGCCGCCAAGGCGACGAGCTCGGCGAAGACCGCGCGGTGCTCGGCGTCGCGGGAAAAGCCCCGCAGCGTCTGGCCAATGTGCCAGTCAGCCGTATGAATGATCCTCAGCATCGCGCCGGAGTTTGACCGATTCGCGGCGCGACGACGAGCGATGAATTGCGGGCCCCGACCAAGGCTGCAGGGCCAGCTCGGCAACTGACTCATATCGAGTTTTTCATCTCAGGATCGGGCGCGCGCCACATGCTAGGCGGAATGCATCGAGGACGATTACAAGCCCGCGAACGACCGCGTTCAAGCTCCGCCCCGAAGGAAGAGGAGAGCGGAATCGTGCGACTTTCCCGATCTTTTCCGCGTCGCGACCTCCTGATCCAAGCGCCCCGCACCTACGACCGCATCTCGTGTCAAAAGGTCAGAACCGATTGGGTGGGTCAAATTGTCTCGGCTGAAGCAATTTCCTCCAATGTCGCCAGACAGGTGATCCAACCCTTCGACCCGGAAAGCCGCGCCGGGCTCAGAACTCCCTTCCTTCCCGGTCAATATCTCGACATCGAAATCCCCGGCGCCGGCCTCTGCGGCTCACATTCGATGGCGACGACTTGCGCGGATCCGCAACTCGAATTCCCGATCGTGCTGCTTCCGAACGGCCGCATCTCGGAGTTTCCTTCGACGCAAGCGAGGCCTGGCCTGATCGTCAAGTTGAGAGGGCCTTTTGGAACATTCAACTTCCGCGAGAACGGATTGCGGCCGCGCTATTTTGTCGCTGGCGACACGGGACTTTCCCCGGTCGCGTCGATTCTACGTCTTATGCGGCGCGAGCGGCATCCGCATGAGGCCAACTTTTTTTGGCGTAACTCACCAACATGAAGCGTTCTATCTATTGGAACTGAGGCGCCTTGAAGCCGAGATGGCGAACTTGCGAGTTTACGTTTCTGTCATGCGCCCCGACGCGGATTGGGACGGCTACCGCGGAGCGGCGGTCGAGGAATTGGCGAGGCGTTTGAACGAAGCAAAAACTCTCCCTGATATCTACACTTGCGGTCTTCCCGGCATGATTCAGGCGACATTCTCCGTGACGGCGAAAAGAGGCGTACCGAAGGACCAGATCTACCCGGAGAACTTTCCTGCGGGCCGGGAAGCGCACGCAGCGAACTAGCATTTCTCTCCTGAACGCTTCTCTCGATCTGCGGAGATTAGATTTTGCCGACACGCTACGTAGTCGATGGTCCCAGAGAAGCAGTCGGGAGGCGGCGGATTGGACGCTTTCAAAGGCCAGCGCCCCAAGATCAAGCTCGTCGATAAATGCTTCGACGACACAAACCAGGTTGTCTTCGGTCACGTAGTCCTCCAGCGAGTCCGGCAGCAACAACGACCGTCTACCATCTTCCCCCTCAACAAATCGCCCCATGGACGGTCTCCTGAAACCGACCTAGCTCTATCCACGACACAGCGTTTTTACACAGCCCACCCCCTACGACGTTGGACTGACACGCCCTCGTCGGGCGCTTCCACCTCGCTGGTTGTTGTCAGCGGCGGAATTTCGAATATTCTGCTCATCTCCGCCACCGCGCCGATGCGCCGACGGGAACGCCTGACCATCCTGGACACAAGCTTTACGCGCAATATCAGTTGTCTATGCCAGCCTGTTTCTAGCTGACCTCTACAAACAGCGGCGGTTAGAATTACTGGTTACAGCCTGAATAGATTGTGGTAATGTTGTGCCGCTGTAGGGACAGGTGCATTGAACCAAAGCTTGAGTGCAAAGCGCATAATCGTCGGTCTGATCGCACTCTATGCGGTCTTGCTGCACGCTTTTGTCGCCGCCACCATCCCGATTTCGGCTTTCGATTCTTTTGGCGGCGCCGTCTGTATCCAAGACGCCTCCACTCCGGAGACGCCCACGGATGATTTCGGTCACAACCATGGGCTTTGTTGTATCCTTGCATGCGCGGCCTCGGACATAGCTTTTATCGCCGCAATATGTGGATCAATTGTGTTCGCCGCGCTTATTGTTTTTGCCCTTGTCTTTACAAGGACGCGAGAGACGAGCGCTAGATCGCCGCGAAAATACTATTTCGCCGCTCGCGGACCTCCTCAAAAGGTCTAATTGCGGTAATGCCGCGCTCATTTCCAAATTCAATGAGAAGCTCCGCTCTGACCCTGGCGTAAAGGCCCCGTCCTTTGCAAAGCTTCGCCAGGCACGCTCCGAGACGCCTTCCAAGTCTAGTCTTGGTTCGTGAGCGCGGATCACGACGGCGCTGCCCGCCGCGCCGTCGACGTTGCGCGCCAAGATTGCGCGTTCGAGTCCTAAGATATTAATATAACAACATAACTTACCACACATTCGCGTCACGATCGGACGCCGACTAACAGACAGCAAGAAAGGCATAGGATATGACCTTAATCACTGACACCGCGCAAAGGCCCGCCGCGGCCATTGTTTCCGTCGATCGGCCAGTAGCTGATCTGAGACCTTTATGGATCGCTGGCGTAGCGATATGCGCCTTCTACGTTGGCGTTCGCATCTACGAACAGGCCTTCGGCTGGTACGCCGGCCTAGATGCATTTTCTCCAGAGTTCCAGAAGTATTGGATAACGGTTCTGTATATCCTCGAGCCGATCGAACTCGTTTCGTTCCTCGGCCTTATCGGCTATCTTTGGAAGACTCGCCCGAACGATCTCGCAACTGTCGCTCCGCGCGAAGAGTTGCGTCGCGTCTTCTACCTGCTGAACTGGATCCTGGTCTATGGTCTCGCGATTTACTGGGGCGCCAGCTACTTCAGTGAGCAAGACGCAACATGGCATCAGTCGGTCATCCGCAACTCCGCTTTCACGCCGTTGAATATCATAAAATTCTATATCAGCTACCCTATCTACATCATCGCAGGCGTCGGCGGGTTCATGTATGCCCGGACACGCCTACCAACCTTCTCCAACAGGGGCTACTCAGTCGCTTACGCTCTTTTCTTCGTCGGTCCTCTCATGTGTCTTCCTGGCGCTGCCCTTAGCGAATGGGGGTGCACCTTCTGGTACATGGAGGAGCTATTTGTTGCCCCTCTCCATTGGACGTTTGTGTTTTTTGGCTGGTTCGCCCTCGCGATATTTGGCGTATCGCTTCAGATCCTTGGTCGAATCAAAGAGCTTTTCGCCGCCGACGAGGACGTTTTCGAACGGCGACTTCCGGCGGCCTCGCAACATAGAGCCAGTGCGGCGGAGTAAATCAGAATTGTTGAATCGCTTGTGGAGAGCATGACGCTCGCCGTTTCTCCGCCCGGCCGCCCAGAATTGCGCGGCTGGGCGGACATGGATTTAAGTAGGACGATTGAAATTTCAGCGTATTACACGCGCTATTTAGGTGTGTAGTCCCGGTATCTGGCGGATTGGATCGAATTTGAATCGATCTGGGTCTTTTATCAGAGCTTGTAGATGTGTTCGTAGGGAGCGAGGGTTCTGAGCCTTCGGCCGCAATTGTAGGCAATGATGAAGTCTGAAAGGCGCGCTTCCAACTGTTCGTGAAGGTCATAAAGGTAGCGTTTGACCGGCTGGCCATTGGTCCAGGGATGCTTGATTTTAGTCGGCTGATGTTCGATCCGGCTGTCGCGGCGGCGCATGTCAAACATGTGGGTCGTGCATCTCGCCATCAGGCCATCCGCGTAGCGCCGCGGGAACGTAATCTGGACGCCGCTTTCGGTGAAGAGGGGTTGATTCTTGTAAGGGACGGCGGCGATCAGAGCCTCCAAGAAGGCGGAGTCCGAGGTTCTACCTGTCTTTTTTGGCCCATTGGACGAAGGCGAATTTGCCGGTTCGGTCGAAGGCGACATTGAGATAGAACTTGCCCTCGGCGTTCTGGACCACGGCGAGGTCGATAGGGAACAAGCCGATCGAGCAGTTCTTGAACTTCATTTTTTCAGGCTTGCTCCCTTCGAAGTCAGGCAATCGGCAGATGGCTTGGCGCCGCGGGCAGTGATGCAGGGATGATCGCGTGAGATGCGGGATCGCGGTTTGCAAGGCATAGAGGCCATCGTCAAGCGGCTGCTGCCTGCGCTTGCGGACAGCGACGATGATCGCCTCCTCTTCAAGGCAAAGCGAAGTTGACTTCGGCCCTTTTGGCCCGGTCGGAAGATCTACGATCATCTCGCGCCTCCCCCACTTGGCGACAGTCTTCTGATTGATCCCGAAGCGCTTGGCCAGCGCCGTCGCCCTCTCTTGACTATTTTGTATCTCTCGACGGACCGCCTCGGTCGTCGTGGCGCAACCGC
This sequence comes from uncultured Alphaproteobacteria bacterium, assembly GCA_963829515.1. Lineage (GTDB taxonomy): Bacteria > Pseudomonadota > Alphaproteobacteria > Rhizobiales > Beijerinckiaceae > Methylocapsa. The sequence goes on along the minus strand of CAWHIP010000018.1, from coordinate 1,928 downwards.
GCCGAACTTGGACCATGCCCCATTCTTCCAGCCTCGCCACAAGAATGCGTCATCAGAATCTAGATCAAACAGCTAGAGCGCTTCCGTTCCGATTAGATGGAACTCGTCTAATCGAACGCGAGCCATATATTCGCGAGGAGTCAAGCTACATCATGAACAATAATGCCGCATAAACTCTTCGGGACGCGGTCTGGAATTCGTAACGTAACGTTCATAAAATAATATATATGAAAATACTTTTATGTATAAATTATGTGATTTTGACTATCCAGCGCCTATATTATTAGGCGAGCTGGAGACGATACGAATGTATTCGTTAGCTTGACAAGAGCTGGAGCATGCCATGGCTATTTGGATGCGCAATGCCGCCGCGGGGCGTAATGCGCGCAGGATCTGGCTTGCCGCCGCCGTTGTGGCCGCCTCCGTTGGCGCGGTCGCGGCGCGGGATCGTCAGCCTCGGTCGCCGCGGCCGAACCAATATTACGCGTTTTATCCAAGCCGGGACCAAGGATTGGCCCTTTCACGGTGGGATCGCGCTCGTTTTGATCGCTCCGGCACACGCGGTCGCCTGGGCCTTGGCGCCTCTCCCAGCCATCCAGAGGGACCTGGCAACGTCGCGGATTGATTGGCCCGTCAAACGGGTTCGGGCGCGAGAAGCGAGCCAGCGTCCGCTCCGCGTTGAGGCGGGCGTCCATCAGAGGCGCGGGCAGCGAATGCGCGCGAGCGCAAGGTTGAGTTCTAGCGACGCTGCGCGATGCGGTTCGGTCGGCGAACTTGGATCGTCTCAAATACTTGGAGAGCGATATGACGGGTAAGGTCGCCGAAATTACAGTTCTTGCCGCTTTCTGTGTTCTGAGTTCTGCGGGTCTTGGTTTGGCTCATGCTCGGCATTCGAACAGGGCCCGGGCGCTCTCGATGCGCAAAGCCCGCATGCTCCCGGCGCCGGCAAATATACCTGATTGCCCGCCCGCCCACAGCGGCCGTCCGTCGATTCCGGACTTTACGGTTCAGTATGGCTATGTCGTAAATCCCGCCATGGCGAGCGGCAGCTTGGGCGCGATGCTTCAAGGACGAAATCCTGCAGCTGGAGCCTTACCATGATTTGGACTCCGTTGTTTGGCATGATACCGGGTGGCTACTGCCGCCGCTACAATCCAGCACCGAAAGCCATTGCATTTGGCGCAATAGTCTTGTTTGCAGCCGCAGGAGCCGCCGAGGCGTGCTGTGGCAGATATCCGCCGCCGCCCGCGAGCGCATATCAACGTTATGATGAGCCCCCCCGCACTTGCGGCCCTGCTTTTCGCTCGACGATTGTGATCGCAAAGCCTTCGACGAGTCCGGCACGCGCGGCCGAATGGGCTTAGGCGCCGATCCAGCTCATCCCGAGGGCCCCGGCAATCCATCTTACTAACCTGCCCTCAAATTCGCACAGCACTTCCAGAAGGAATAGCGAAAACGCCCCATCCGAAATGCGTTGATCCCGCCGTTTCAGCCCGCAAGCGATGTAAGTTCACGCCTATGTGCGCGGATTGCACTCGTTATCCAAGACGTGACATTGAACAGGCGCAACATACCGCCAGAAAGCTTGCAAAGCCGAAGTTGTTTGCAGATTATTTCAAGCTACAATATTTATTACGCCCGGAGTGTGACGTGAATTAACCGCATTGGAACACATAACAACCTGGGATAACGCCTTCCTATCTCTAGCAACATAGTTTCGTTTATATATTCTCTCTCGACCAGAGCATTTGTGCGTAGCGGAGCAAGCTCTCCTCACAACGCGAGGAACGGCTATGGATAATGCAAAATCCGACTGGAGCAATAAGACGAAGTGATGCGCCCTCTGCTTGGTGACAGCCGCGCTCGGGGTCGCTGTAGCAAAGAAGGTCGATGCGGCGGACTTGCCTGCCCCACAACCTGCACCGCAT
>CAWHIP010000017.1:0-37917 GCA_963829515.1 uncultured Alphaproteobacteria bacterium | reverse complement strand
CTCGGGCCGCCGTCAACTCGGCGACCGCTTCGGCGCTGCTTGCCCTCGTCGATTTACGCTCCTGCTCGGACACGACCCCTTTGGGCGAGTCTCGCCAGCGTTGATAAGTCGTCCTCGCGAATTCCGCTTGAGCCTGCTTGACCGCCACTTGAGCCTCACTCACATTGAGCTTCGCCTTTGCCGCTACAAGCTCGGCGTCGAGTTCCGGCGTGTCTATCGTCGCAAGCAGCTGTCCGTTGATCACGTGATCGCCAATATCGACCAGCCATTTAGCGACATAGCCGTTCACTCGCGCGTAGATCGTCGTCTCATTCCAGGACGCGGTTTCGCCTGGAAGCGCTAGCGGCTGCGAGGCCGGCGCGGCCTCCACACCGACCACATCGACGCGCGGCGCTTCCGCCGCGTCCTGCTTGGTTGCTTGGGCCAAGCGCGCCGTGGCGACTGTCCGTTGATGGTGGACAAAGAGAAACCCGCCAGCCAAGGCGAGCGCTACAGCAGTGGCGAGCAAGAACAATTTTCGTCCCGCGCCGGGTGCGAAGCCCGATTGGCCAGTTTCGTCGCCGATCTTGCTTGACGCCTGGTCCAGTTTGTCCATCGGGGCCATAACGATCCTTGTTCGTCAAAACTCATCGCAGCAAGACTTCCGGCTCGTCGGCCGCGAAGGAAGCGGCGCTAGGAAGCGCCGTTCGACTCGGGCTTTCGAGCGAAGTATTTGATACATCGTGGGAACAGAATTCAAGGTGGCGAAAGTGGCGAAGAGCAGCCCGCCGACGACCGCGCGCGCGAGAGGCGCGTTTTGTTCGCCGCCCTCGCCTACTCCCAGGCCATTGGGATCATGCCTAATATCATGGCGCCGGCTGTCATCAACACGGGCCGAAGCCGTGTATAACCCGCGACGACGGCCGCGGTCGTCACATCGACACCGACCTCCATGCGCTGATTGGCGAAGGTGACGACGAGAATGCTGTTTGCCGCGGTCAGTCCGATGGACATCAAGGTTCCCATCAAGGCGGGAACGCTGAGATGCGTCCCGGTAAGAAACAGCATCCAGATAACTCCCGCCAAAGCGAAAGGTATGGCCGTGAGCACGATCAAAGGATCGAGCCAGCTCTGAAAATTGATAACCAGGATCAAATAGACGAGCACGACCGCCAAGGCGATCCCCGTAAATAATCCGTCATAACTTTCGCGCATGATTTCCACTTGTCCACTGAGCGTCACCGTCACTGTGGACGGGCGTCGTTCCGCAGCCAGCGTCTTTTCGATATCCTGGGCGGCCGAGGCGAGGTCCCGCCCCTGTACGTCTGCGTTGACGTCGAAGACAGGCCTGATGTTCAGCTGCGAAGCGACCATTGGCAAGCTGGCGGGCGCGAACCGCGCGATATTCATGAGCAGTACGCTCGGCTTGGAGCTCTTTCCGGTATTAACAGGCATGGTCCAAAGATCTTTCGTCGATTTCACGCGGTACGTCGGCAGCTGCACCACCAAAGGATAGCTCACGCCATTCGTCGGATCGACCCAAAAATTCGGAAGGGTTTGGGCGCTCGAATTCGTCGTCACGAGGACATTCTTGACGACCTTGTCTTGGTTAAGGCCGAGTTCCTGCGCGAGCGTCCGATCCACATTGATTGCAAGCGCCGGCGCATCAGGAACCTGGAAGACATGCGAATCCACGACGCCGGGAATCTGCTTGAGGTCTCGCGAAATCTTCAGGGCGAGCGCATAGGCCTCGTCGGCGTTCGGTCCCGAAACGCGAATGTCGATTGGCGCCGGCTGCCCAAAGTTCAGCACTTGATTGACGATATCCGCGGGCTGGAAGAAAAATTGCAATTCGGGGAAACGTCGCGGCAGCTCGCGCCGCAAATCCGCGACATGGACCGGCGTCGGACTGTGCTTCGGCTTTAGTGAAACAAGAATTTCTCCGTCCATCGTCCCGATCGTCGCTGAATCGCTTAACGCGATGTTGATGCCGCTGTAGGGCAGACCAATATTATCGAGAATTGTATCAATTTGATCTTGGCCCACGATTTGACGGATGGCGCTCTCGACTTCCGCGAAATAACGCTGCGTCTCCTCAATTCTGGTCGCCGGCGGAGCGCGCACATGAAGCCGCATTTGTCCTGCGTCGACCTGTGGAAAAAAATCTCTGCCGAGCTGAAAAAATAGCGGCAAGGAACATCCGATCAAAAGGATAAAGAATGCGCTCGTAACGCCGGGCCGCGCGACGCAGAATGCGAGGCCGCCGCGATAGGATTTGCGGAAATGGTTGAACCCCATTTCGAAACGGTGATTAAAGGCGCGGAATGGAGCGCGCCGCCAATTCACCTCCCGGCCGGCTCGCCGCGCGTGACCATGGCCTTCGACCGAAGACCGCATAAGATAGTTGAATAAGACCGGGACCAATGTGAAGGACAGGACCAGGCTCGCAACTAACGACGCGCAAACCGAAAGCGACAACGGCGAAAACAGATATTTGGCCGTGCCCTGAAGCAAGAACACCGGCACAAAGACGATGCAGATGGACAGTGTCGAAAGCATGGTCGGAACGCCCACTTCGGCGCAACCCGTCACGATGGCTTCGATCAATTGGTCCCCCGCCTTTACATGACGTTCGACGTTCTCGATGACGACAGTGCTATTGTCGACCAAAATCCCGACGGCGAGCGCCAAGCCGCCAAGCGTCATCGTATTCAATGTCTGACCGCTAAGGTAAAGCGCCAGGACCGCTGTAATCATTGACAGCGGTATCGAGACGAGGATGATCAGCGTTAAGCGCCAATCGCCGAGAAAAAGCAGGATCATCAACGCCGTCAATCCGGCCGCCATCATCCCCCCCATCAGCACGCTGTCGAGCGAAGCCTTGACAAAGACGGATTGGTCGAAGAGCGCCTTGACGTTAACGCTTTGCGGGAGAAGCTTCTTGATTTCCGGCAACGCGTTCTTCACGCCATCGACCACCGCCAGGGTCGAGACGCCGCCCGTCTTGCGAACCATCATCAATGCGCCGGGCTGACCATCAACGGCGACGGAATTGGTTTGAATCTGATAGCCGTCGTGAACGTGCGCGACGTCGCGGATGAAAACGACGCGGCCATCCACCTCCTTCACTGGAAACTGGTTTATGGCGGCGATCGTGTCGGGACTGCTGTTCATCGCGAGCGTGTAATCCTTGCTGCCGATTTTGACGTCGCCCGAGGGCAGGATGACGTTTTGCTGTTGAATGACTCTGGGCAATGTCGGAGGGAGATAATCCACGCGCGTCGAGCGCCTGTTGGTCGAGATCGACCATGATGACGCGCGGCTTTCCGCCATAGGGATAAGGCGACTTCCGCCCCATGGACGACCGCAAGATCTGGGCGAATGGTGTTCTGGCCAAGATCGTTCAGCTTGGCGTCTGGCAAGGAGCTGCTCGAAAGGCTGAGTTGGATGATCGGCACGTCTGTCGCGCCATATCGAAGCACGAGCGGAGGCGTGATATTCGGCGGCATGTATTTCAGAACGACGAGGGCGCTGCTGGCCAGTTGCGAAACCGCCCGCGTGACGTCCGCGCCCTCATGCAGATAGACTTTCTCGACGCCGACCCCATAGTAGCTTGTGGCCTCTATGCGGCTTATGTCGTCAACAAGGGAGGCGAGTTGCCGCTCGTGTAAGGTGAGGATGCGGTTCTGAATATCGGTCGCATTCATCCCGCTATAGGTCCAAACCACGCTAACGACCGGGATATCGATTTCCGGAAAAATATCGACCGGCATGCGCACCGCGGCGCCGACGCCTAAAATGCACAAAAGCATCAAACTCGCGACCACCGTATAGGGGCGCTTGAGTACATACGCGACCAATGCCATTGGAGCACATCAACCGATGACTGTCGAAGAAAAACAGGGGGTAATTTTGCGCTGCGTGGAGCCATCCATGGGTTTGGGCCCGATCCAGTCCCATAGATCTAAGCGCGAAGAAGCCCCATCGGCTGAAACTGGTTCACCTCCGAATAGATGATGAGGCGCATTAGCCAAGATTAAATTTGGCGCGTGCGTGCCGAGCCGCTGGTGGTTGTGCTTACCCATTACGAGGAGCCACAAGGATAAAAATCGCCTTCTACGGCCTATAGCTGGTCAAGATAGTGACTTTCTAAGCATAGAAAATGCGCAAACCTATAGTAAAATATAGTTTATTCGCTTCTCATACGGAATACGGAATGATGCCCGTGACGCAATTCTTTCTCACCCTAGCGCAGCTTCCGCTTGATCCGGTTCATATCCGGCTGCTGCGAAGGAGTTTACGCGTTGTTTTGGCGTGAAGGCGGGCAGGGTATTCCGATCGTGTTCCGTAGCCAGTCGAGCGGCCTTTCGGAGCAGCGCCTTGAGTTTCGAGAAGACGTTCTCGATCGGATTAAAGTCGGGGCTGTCGGGCGGAAGATGAAGCAACTATCCGCCGGCGGCCTTTCGGCCGCCGAGATTGTCCATCCCGACGATATCGCCAGGTTTCAATTCCAGGACAAGATCCTGATCGACATAGGCCTGGAAAGTCGCGCCGTTGATCGGCCCGTCGACGACCATCGGCGCAACCATGCCGGTCAGCCGAAGCTCCGCGGCGAAGGTCGTCGTTTTCCTTGGCCGTGAGAAATGCTGGTGCGCAGCCCTTCGCCCTTGGGCGCCCCCCCGCATTTGCGCGCAATATTGGCGGAGGCCCACGCCTCGTCGATGAAGACGAGGCGTTCGGGAAAGAGATCGAGTTGGCTGTCGAACCAGTCTTGGCGCCGTTTCACAATGTCCGGTTGGTCCTGTTCGCGGGCGTGGGCGGTCTTTCTTTGAATGTCAGGCCGCCGCGGTCGCCCATCGTCCAGACCGTCGAGCCGGCTGCCTTCACCTCGGGGTCGGCCAAAAGCCGCCCCCGCGGTTCGCGGATCGTCAGTTCCGGCGTCGCTTCTATCAAACTGAGCAGATACGCGGTGCGGGTCAAGTTTGGAACGCCGAGGCTGTCCCTGTTTGCGCGCCAAGCGCTCTCCCCTCGCGCGCGCCCGACGCACCCAGACGATTGCGGTGGCCTCCCCAACCCCGAAATGCGTGGCGGCGTGACGCGCCGGGCTTCCCGCCAAAGCAGCATCAATCACGCGATCGCGCAAATCCTGGGGCTAGCCCTCGCCATATCCTGCCTCCATAGCTGTCACGATAAAGGAATCGCATGGTTCACCTGATTCGGAAATCCCGCCCAAAATCGGAAAACAACGCGCGCGTACCAGAAGGTCGCCATCTGACATCCAAACGCAACTCCGCCGCAAGTCAATCTTGACTTCTCAAGGCCGTGCGGTAGACAGGCTTCACCGACTTAACTCCCTGCGGATACGCGGCTCAACGAATGTCCATGGGTTTCGACAAGGTTCGGATTGGTTTTGCCGCCGCCGCACAACGCATCCTCTGGATCCTTCATCGCGCCCAAAGCGCGCCCATCCAAGCCGCCAGATTTTTTGACGTCGAGTGGTATAGAAACGCATACGGCGTCGCGCAGAATCCATTTGAACATTTTTTGAAAGTTGGTTGGAAGCGCGGCTTAAATCCCAACCCGTTCTTTGACGTTGTTTGGTATGGCTTGACCTATAGGACCAAGCGAAATCCGCTTGTGGATTATATCTTGTTTGGCAGCATGGGTCGCCGCAACCCGCACCCCTTATTCGATGGCGACTGGTATTTGCGCACCCACAAGGATGTCGCAAGTGCTGGCGTGGATCCGTTGCTTCATTTTCTCGATCTTGGCCGCTACGAATGCCGAAGCCCACATCCGTTATTCGACGCCTCTTGGTATAGCCAGAATTGCGCAGATCATCGCGCCCGTACCGATCCTTTTTTTCATTATCTGCACTTAGCGGACCACGCCGCCGTCGACCCTCATCCCTTGTTCGACGCGAAATGGTATGTGCACAACAATCCAGAAATACGCGCAACGCGGACTAATCCCCTTATTCATTTCGTTGAAAAGGGCGCGCTCGATGGCCTTGATCCACATCCGCTTTTTGGAGCTTCATGGTATCTTGATACCTATCCGGACATCAGACGCGCCGGGGTAAATCCTCTTGTCCATTATATACTGCACGGGGCCGGAGAGCGCCGCGATCCACACCCCCACTTTCAAACGGATTGGTATGCTTCCGCCTATAAAGACATAGCGCTTGAAGAAATAAACCCTCTGGTCCACTTTGTGACATCTGGCATGGCCGAAGGTCGCAAGCCCAACTTTGTCTTCGATCCCGCCTGGTATTTGAAACATTACCGCGAGCGTATCGACCCTACGATGCCGGCGTTCCTGCATTTCCTCAGGCTTGGGCGCTTCCTTGAATTCAAACCGGGGCCCTTCTTCAGTCCGCGCGTTTTTAAACTGCACTATGCAGCAAACGCGCGGGAACGAAATGATCCTACCGCCGCCTTCCTGGACCGCTGTCGTAGGCGGACAAGCGCCAAGCCGCCCGAAATATGCTTTCGCCTGATGGACGTGGCCTCTCTCGCCTCGGAAGCTTCGACTGAGAGCGCGCCGCCGCGTAAAAGACCATTTTGGATTCAAGCCAAACGATATGCGAGGAAGGCGTCTGGATTCTTTGGCGGCGAAGTTCGATGGAAAGCAACTGTTGCCGTACAAATTCATATATTCTATCCAGATATGGCGCATATAATGGCGGGTTTTGTCAGGAACATGCCAACTCCATTTGATCTATTTATATCTATAACTGATGAACGCTATCGCAATCAGATAGAGCAAGCGTTCGCTGACATTGAGCATGTGCGCCAAATCACCACGCGGACCGTAGAGAACCGTGGGCGCGACGTCGCACCCTTTGTCGTCGTCTATGGCCAAGAGCTAGAAAGATATAACCTAATTTTACATTTGCATACCAAGAAATCGCCTCATAATAGCGATCTATCGGGGTGGCTGAACTATCTACTCGAGAACCTTTTAGGTTCTAAGCAAACCGTTACGGCTATATTGAACAATTTTAAAGACGATAAAAATCTCGGAATACTTTATCCGGCGACTTACGGGCCCGTCCAACCCTTCATGCGTCTGGGCGGCAATGAAAAGGACGTAAGATGCCTGCTCAGTCGTTTGGGGATCAATTTTGATGAAGTCGATCCTCTTATGTTTTCTTCGTTCCCATCGGGCTCGATGTTCTGGGCGCGAGGAGAGATCATGTCTCGATTCAAACAGTTGAGGCTGAGCGTCTCTGACTTTCCGCTTGAAAACGCAATGCATGACGACGGCACCTTGGCGCATGCGGTCGAGCGCATTGTTCCGGCTCTAGCGCTTGGCGCGGGCTTGGAAATCCGACCTTTTGTCCGCGGCGACGGGGATTTCGACCCTTTGCGAGGGATGTGGCGCGTCTCCGAATCAATTGAGACCGACGTGCTGATTATTGATCACAACATCGGCGGCGGAGCGAATAATTTCGCTAGAGATGAATTAAAAAAATATGTCGAAGTCTGGGGCGACCGTTGTCAGGCTTTACTTCGATACAACTCTTGGCGCCCCAACGTTCCAACAAGTCAAGGAAGGCAAAACCAAATTTCTCACAGCCGGCGCCGGCGACACGATGGCGGCAGCCATCGATAGCTGCAATGCGCGCGAAATTATTGTCAACTCGCTATATAGTCTGGACCTGCAGATTGGCGGCATTATAGCAGCGTTAGAACGAGCCAAAGTAATGCGTCAATCGTTTATAAGGTTGATGGTGCACGATTTTCACCTAGCCTGCCCCTCTCAACACTTGCTGGACGCGGAGCAACGTTATTGCGGCATCCCAGCGCTGGGCGCGGATAAGTGCAAAACTTGCCAGGAAACAAACAACAATATCGATCCCAACTGGCGCAAAGCTTTCTCCCTGAGTGGATGGAGGCGCCAGTCCCAGGCGCTCCTAGATCTCAGTGAAGAGGTTCGCTTTTTTGACCAAAGCGGGGAGCAAATTCTTTCACGAGCTCTTCAGTTGCGACCGAAAGTTAAAAATATTGTTCCACATGAATTGCCGATCCGTTTGCGTCCGGCCAAGCCTTTAAATAAAGGGCGTGTTGTTATTGGTGTTTTGGGAACGCTCCAATATGCAAAAGGTATAACAATAGTTAACCAGCTCGCCAGATATATTCTTGAAACGAAAAGTCCGGCCGAGATTATTGTGGTTGGCGAGGCTCTTGGCGAACTCGACCCTCTCGTTCGTGTCCATGGTGCTTATGACGTCAAGGATTTACCTCATATCATCGAATTTAGCGGAATTAACGTGATTTTCATTGGTTCTATAGTACCGGAGACTTTTTGCTATACACTTGGAGAAGCAATGGATATGCAGTTACCTGTTGTCTGTTTCGATCTCGGCGCGCAGGCGAACCGCATCAGAAACTATGACAAAGGACGGGCGATGCCGATTGCCTCTTCAGTAAAGGATGTCTATGAGACGATTTCGCAATGTTGGCGGGAGACCTACTGCGAAGGCGCAGTGGAGGCAATCATCTGATGCTAGTGTATACGTCAATTACAAAGAATTATCTCCCAAAGGCGCGCGTGCTTGCACGTTCTCTGAAGCTCCACAATCCTGGGTGGCAACTTCATGTAATATTGTGCGACACGCTGCCGGAGAATTTCGATCCTTTAATTGAGCCTTTTGATAGTGTCTGGACGCTCGATCGGCTTGGCATTCCAAATTGGAAATCGTGGGCTTTTGGACATACTCTCGTAGAGCTTTGCACCGCCGTTAAAGGAACCGCCGCGAAAACCTTGGCCGACGCTTTCGGCACGGATCGTATAATGTACCTTGACCCCGATATAAAGATTTTTGCTTCTTTAAAGCCTCTGGACGAGCTTTTGGATCAATACGATATTCTGGTCACGCCGCATCTTTTGGATCCGGAGGAGGAGGCCGGCGCGATCATCGACAATGAAATCTGCTCTCTCCTACACGGAGTTTATAACCTTGGCTTTTTCGCCGCACGGTGTAGCGGACAAGGCCGCGCCTTTTTGGATTGGTGGTCGCGGCGACTTCAGCAGTACTGCATTGCTGACTTCTCGCAAGGCCTGTTCACGGATCAGCGTTGGATCGATCTTGCGCCAGGCCTCTTCGACCGCTTGCACATTGTGCGCGATCGAGGGTACAATGTCGCCACATGGAACATCCATCATCGGCGAATAAGCAGGCGAGCAGATGGGGCCATTTGCGCTGGCGACCGCCCTCTTCGCTTTTACCATTTTACTGGCTATGACAGCGGCGACGGGAGGGGCGTCCTGCTCAAGTATGCTGCCGACCAATATGAGGCGCTTGAGTTGTGGGATGCGTACGCATTCGATCTCATCGAGAATGGCCACCGTGATCCAGCGTTGAATTGTTTCGCCTACGGAGATTTTTCGAATGGCGTTCCTATTGATGCGCGCTTACGACGTATTTATCGAGAGCGGAAAGATTTGCAAGAAGCGTTTCCAGACCCTTTTGAGGTAAAGAAATGGTCTCTTTACTCATGGTGGGAAGAAGAGAGCAAGCGTTGACGAGGCGGGCGGCTTTTATGCCGGGAGCATGGTAGGGCTGAGACCCATAAAATGGTTGGTGTAGCGGGCGAGTTGTGAGTTGCGGCTTCCGGAAGGAAGCAGCGATGAATTGGGACCACTTTTGGCTTACGGACGGGCAGTTTGCGAAACTTGCGCGACATCTTCCGATCGATACCCGCGGGAAGCCGCGCGTTGATGATCGCCGGGTCATCAGCGGGATCATTCATGTTTTGAAGTCTGGCGGACACTGCCGGGCTTCGACGTGAAGCGACATGACTGGATCGAGGACGCGCCAGGGTCAGGCTTCACGTAGCGCTGGAAAAGTCCGGCTCCAGCAGGCTCAAGCGGCTGATGTCCGCGATCGAACGCCGCTGGTCGTCGATGGTGATCGCGTCGGCGTAGTGCATTCCAAAGAGAATATCCGAATGGCTATAAATTCGTAGGTCGTGGACAAAGGCGCTGAGCGCATGGTCGCGAGCCTCGACGGTCAAGAACAGTTGGGCGTAACATCGCTCCAACCGTTCGGCGTCATATCCGGCGAGCGGGCTGTTGGCGTCGATTTCATGCATCATGGTCCAAGTCAATGGAAACAAGGGAATGCTCGCGTTCGACAAGGCGAGATCGTGCACGCGGCGGAACGCATGACCTTCCGCGTTGTGCTCGTACAAGAGCAGGCCGAGCTTAGCCGAGGCATGGGTGAGCAGCGTCAGCCGCCCATTGGCGATCCGCACCATCAAGGTCGGCGAGCAGTTATGCGTGGTGACGACAACCTGATCGGCGAACAGGATTTTTGGCCGCGCCTTTGAAAATCGAACGAACAAAAGGCCGGTCATGATCGCGGTGAAGACCATGCCGGAGACGATTTCGACGGCCGAGACCGCGTGACCGTACAGCGTCGCCGGCGCCATGACGCCATAGCCGACCGTCGCCAAGGTCTCAACGCTAAAGAAGAAGGCGTCGGCGAAAGATCCCGGCCTTGCATTTGCGATGCAGCCAGGCGACGCGAAATAAAGCGACGCGAAGAAAATATTGATGCAGAGGTCGATGACGATAAAGGAAAGAGCGAAGCCTTTCCAGCTCAAATCGATCGCTATGTGATAGGGATCGCGCAGATCGTAGCGTGACACGCCGCGCTTAATAAGATCCTTGCCCCCAAAGGCGCCGATGCGCATCGTCGCGTCGCGATCCTTGCGCTGTTGTTTCTTCGTCATGAGCCAGCCCAGCTTGCGGCCGCGCCATTTCTTGCCGTCGCGCTGGAGCGCTCTGGCTTTGGCGACAATGTCGAAACGGCGCGCGCTCACTTTTCTTGCCGAGCCTCGTCGCAGGCATTCGGTGCGCTCGGAGTTTTGATTTTGACTGGTTGGCCGCATCTAACGGACCCGGCGAAGCTGAGGCAAACAAGAATGAGGTCAGCCAAGGAAATTGCGCTCTGCCGCATGGATCCGCTCCCGAAATCCACTAAATCTTACCACGCTCGGCGGACGCCCGCGTCATTCGGCGCGAGGTCTAAATGCCGATCGGCAAGAGGTCATGGGCTTTAAACTATTGATTGTTTAACGTCAAAAAAAGGCCGAACGAGCCATAATTGGAATTTGACTTCACAATCATTTGAAAAATGGCGCGCTGGGAGCAATGTTGATCGAGGCGGAAAAATTCGCGCAGCCAGAAAGCGTTGCCTCGAATGATTCCGGTATGGAGACCGCCGTTGAACTTAAATGAGACGTCTGCGCGGAGACGTGTAATCGAGCAAAAATATATGAAATCACAAGAGTGACGCTGCGCGCACGGCTGGCCCCTCAAATCGAGGTTGAAGCCCAACCCGCGCCGAGATCCGACCGGATCGGTTCGTAAGCAAACTCGTTTGCGAGGCGGAACGCGGCTCCATTTACCTACAGCGCGAGCTTCTTAGCAATGGGCCCGTGAAAGCTATAGGCTCGCCGAACCTCCGATCAAATCCGCCACAGAGAATGAAGCAGTCCCAGATCAAAGGCTAAATCGGCGGAAAGTTCTCTATTCTCAATTCAAAAGGCTCCTGACAAGGCCGCTGTCCTACGACGTGCGAGGAAAAATCCGACGGCGGCGGCGGCCAGGACGAGGCCGCCGACGACATAGGGTAAGGCGCCGAATGTCGGTCCGACCGTGAAAGGAAAGCGTGAGACAAAAACACGGCCATGATAGTCGCGCGCCGAGACCAAGCCGATGAAATTGCCGGTCCTTGTGAAAATATGCTCGAACTGGAGCGTTCCCATCGGATATTTTTTTGGCGGCAAATAGGCCTCCGTGTTTTGCTCCACGTTGTCTTCGTCATCCGCTTGCCCGACATTGCGAAGAATACGAAAGTCGATCGCCATGTCTCGCAGCTCATTGTAAAAGTCCGAAGTGAAGCCCATTCCTCCGGAATTTTGCTCCACATCGAGAACAATCAGCGTGCGGCCGGCGGCTGGCACGTCGACACAGAACGGCGTGTAGGATTGCGTTTCCAGCTGGTACCCTTTGTAGCTCATGAAATAGGGGCCGACGCCCACGAAGCAGCGATCGCGCCCCCTAACCACACCTTCGCGCGCCTCGGCATGCAAAGTGAGAAGGGAGCTCATGACTAACCAGACGACCAGCAGCGTGATGTTCTTCATTTTCCTCTCTCCAACGATGATGCCGCGGGCGCCGCGCCTCCAGCATGGTCCGCGAAAGTCAGTGATCCAAATCAATCTGAATGGATTACGCTCTCGCGGAAGCCGCCGGGATCGGGGCTCGCTGGCCGCGCGGCTCCGACCCGCGTGGTCCCGAACACAATTGCTGAACGTCAAGGGGATGCCTCACTTGCGTGTAGCGTAGCGAGCGTTAAGCCCAGTTGCCTATGAATTCATTTGCTTCGGCGCGAGGGAATATTCGCTTCCGTCGCGCTCCAGATCAATAAGTTGGAGCATGTTCTGATCGATAGTCGCGAACCGCGATGTCGAGCTTTCCCGACGCCGCGTCGTCCACAAAAAATGCACGGAAGGCGCGCCATAGTGAAGGGCGCGAAAATGAAGATGGCCACCACGAATACGGCGGCCACGCGGCTTCGAGCCAGGCGGCTTTAAATTAGGAAGAAGAATTCATATGGGGTTCTCCCGCGCGAGCTTGCTCCTACCAATGGATTCCTGTGCAGGCGTCCGTTGGTTGCACTGACATAAAACGGTTTGGACGCAGCGATCACGCCAAGAAACTTCGAGTCTGAATGGAGACCAACCAAGGGGAGAGCATGCAAAGATTGCATCGGCTGGCGGCGAAAACTTGGCGCTTTGGGCGCTGTCAACTCCGATGGCGAACTCTTCGGCGCAGGATCAAAGGCGCTCCAAATTGATTTTGCTTGTCGTTATTGATGACCTTGACGCCAATGAGAGGTCAATGTTTTGAGCTGATTCACGCGTCAACCCCTGCTTAGACCGAATCTGGCGGCCAGTGCCTCGACATCTGGGCGGATGAGCGCGCTTTGATCGGGTTCGAGCAGCATCCGCAAGCCGACGCCGCGCAACAGATCAATGAAGGCGATCACGTCGGGATCATCGGTGACGCGACCGAAGATAGGCGCCGCGAGTTCCGCGAGTCCCCGCGCGTGCGCGGCGAGAATGCTTCGCAGCTCAAGCTCGTCGCTCGCCTCATGAATGATTCCAAGGAAAAAGCGCATTCGATGCGGATCGAACATAAGGCCTTCGAGAAACGCCATGAGCGTCTCCCAATTTTTTGGCGCGCCTTGCGTCGCGAGAGGACCGGCCGCGCGATCATGAGAGCTTTGCAGCAGCGCCACGACGAGGTCGGCCTTGCGCGGAAAATAATAGGTGAGATGCGATTGACGCAGGCCCGCCGCTTTGGCGACCCGGGGCTGCGTTAGCGCTTTGATCCCCTGCGCTTCGACGATGTCGAGGGCCGCGTCCAGAATGCGCTGTCTTATGCTTCCGTCGGCCTTCACTGCTTCGGGCTCCTTGCTCCGCTGACCGCTGGAGATCTACCAAGAACGGCCGGCGGCGGCGATGCTCAGGCGCTCCTTGGCTCGGCGTCGCCGCGGCTCCGAGGCCTTGCCGTTTTTAGATTGGTAGGCTACCAACCATCTGTTTTCAAGTGGCCCCGCGTGACGAGGGCCGCCCTCAGCCAGATGAGTTCCGCCATGCCGTTCACCCGCCGCGAAATTTTGCCCGGCATCGCCATGGCGGCCCTGCCGATCCAGCCTTGCAAAGCTCGATCTTTGTCGCTCGACGAAGGGTCCCCGCTTCCAGAGCCCGACGCCGCAATCGAGACCGGCGTGATATGGGCCGAGCGGCGAGGCGCCGGCGCGCCGCTGATCTTCATCCCCGGACTAGCTGGAGGGATCTGGAGCTGGACCGAAATGGTTCGCCGTTTCGCCCCCACGCATACGGTCTATGTCCTAACTCTCGCCGGATTCGACGGCCGCGCCGCGGCGGCGGGGCCGATCATCGATCGGGTCGTCGCCGACGCCGCCCGGCTCATCGCCGAAAACCAACTCGAACGGCCGCTCCTCGTCGGGCATAGCCTCGGCGGTTTCATCGCGCTTCGGATCGGCATTGAACACCCGGCGCTCATCGGCGGTTTGGTTACGGTCGACGGCTATCCGGTTTTTCCGCCGCTGGCGGATGCCGACCAAGGCGTCCGGCGCGCCGCCGCCGAAAGGCTTTCCCAGCCATTCGCCGCGCAGATGGATATTGGAAAATTTCGCGCCGTGTTGGAAGCCTTTTTCGCCGCGCGAATGAATGATCCGGCGCAGGCCGCGCAGGCGGCGGACCACGCCGCGCGCAGCGACTCAGGCGCCGTCGCCGACTATGTCATGGAGATGCTGCCGGCCGATCTGCGCCCGGAACTCGGCCGGCTGAAGGCACCGTTGCTGGCCCTGGCGGCCGTCAATTCCTATAAAAGCGGCTTGTCGGAACCCGAGATGAGAACCTTCTACGCGGGTCTTCTCGCCAACGCCCCGCGCGCGTCGATTTTGCTGATCAGCGACGCCCGCCATTTCGCGATGAAAGATCAGCCGGAAGTCGTCGGCGCGGCGATCGAGGGATTTCTCGCCGGATTGCGCCTCTCCGCTCTCTAGGAGGGTTTGGCGACGCGACCCGGCCCTGGGTCGCGGACTTGCCTAGGCGGCCGCCCCATCGGATCGCCGGCGGAGCTTATGCGCATCTGTGTCTCATCTGCAACGGCCACATGGAAACCTTGCGCTAGCCTGAACTGCGCGTTGTCAGCTTTATGTTAGTAGGTTACCAACTAACAACCGAATCGGCGTCGGGAATGGCGAGCGGGACGGCCGCGGGGCGACCCGCCCAGCTGCTCCTGACGCTACGCTGGGTCCGCGACGCGACTGAGCGAAATATGCCGACAACCGCAGCGACGATTTAGGGGGGCGAAATGAGATTCCGCGCAACATCCACGTTATTCGCATTAGTCATGCTCTTCCCGCTCACCCTCCCCGCTTCCGCGATCGCGCAGGACGGGCTCGAGGCCGCCATAATCCGTCAACTCCTCGTCAAAACCTTCGACAAGCCGGAAGCGCCGCTGACGGTCGATCCTATTGTCGTCGAAGATGATGTCGCGATCGCGGGATGGAGCCAGAATGACTTGGGCGGACGGGCGCTGCTTCGTCGGAAGGACGGCGTCTGGACGATCATTCTATGCGGCGGCGACGCGCTCAAGCAAAGCGCCACGCTCGAAAGTATTGGCGTCGCGACAGCCCAGGCCAAGTCGCTCGCAGCGAATTTGTCCGTCGCGGAAGCCGGGCTCGCTCCAGCGCGGCTGGCTCAATTCTCACGCTTCGACGGCTTGGTGGAGATGGACGCCGCGGGCGGCCATTCGCCCGCAGATCCACATCATATGCCTAAGCAATGATCGCGGTCCTTCATGACCACTCGGCGTGATCGCTCCAGCGCTGTCACACCCTCACGCCAACTCTGATCGAAAGGCGCCCGTTGGGGTTCCTCTCCAATTCGAATCAAGGCCCCGAGGCGGCCAAACATGAGACGATCGTCATCGATCCCACCGGTCGCGCCGATGCCAGGCCATAAAGTCTTGGAAAGGATGCGCCGAGGCTCGTTCGCCAAGCGCGGCGCGGTCGCCCTTGTCGCGCTTTATGCGCTTTTGCTTCAGGCTTTTGTCGTCGCTGCAACGCCAGCCGCCGCCTTCGGCCTCGACGTCGGCGTTGCTTGCGCTCGCGACGGTTTGCTTCCTGAAACGCCTTTCGGCCAAGATCATCGTCAACATCTCGGGTGTTGCCTCACAGTTTGCGCCGCCGCGGCCTGCGCCTATGTGGCGATCGCATCGGCGGCCGCCGGCTTTCTCGGTCGGCGCGGATCCGTTGCTGTTTTCGCGCCAGGACCGTCGTTCAGCGCTCGGCCGAGCCTCGCCTCCCATTCCACCGCGCGCGGCCCCCCACAAGAGCTTTAAGCGCGGTTTTTCGCGAGGGTCGTGGGATCGGCTTAAGGGCTGCTCTCGAACCCCGCGCTCATCCTAACGAACCTTGACAGGCGTCTTGCCGGACGCGGGCTCGCAAATGCGCGCACGGCGAGCGAATCAATCTTTTGTCTCGATCCCGAGGCCGTCGCGCCCTTTGCGGCCCGGCCCGTTGAAAGGCGTTCCCATGTTCTCCTCGAAATCAGCCTGCGCGTTAGCGGGCGGGGCCGTTCTCCTCGCGGCGTCCGCCGCCAGCGCCCAACAAGCAAATCAAACAGGCCAATATGGCGCCGCAGTCGCGTTGCCGACGGTTGACGTCGAAGCCGTCCAGGCGCCTGCCGCCGCCTCTGAGCCTGCGCCTGGATCGGGCGGCTCGCTCACGGTTCCTTCGGTCGCCGAGCAGCGCCAGCAGCTCGACCAGACCGTCGGATCGGTCGCCTTCGTCGACGCCAACACGCCAGAAATCCAAACCCGCCACGTGGACGATTTGCATGACGCCTTGGAGGACGTTCCCGGCGTCTATACCGCAACCCGCTATGGGCAGGAGCTCCGCGTTTCGATTCGGGGATCGGGCCTCGCCCGCCCCTATCATCTGCGCGGCCTCGACCTGCTGCAGGATGGCATTCCGATGAACTACGCGGATGGCGGCGGCGACTTCTATCAAGTCGATCCGCTCTATTTCCGTTCGATCGAGGTTTACAAGGGCGGGGACGCGCTCCTGTTCGGCACGTCGACCCTGGGCGGGGCGATCAATTTTGTCTCCCCGACCGCCTACACGGCGCTCGCCCCCGACATTATCGCCATTGACGGCGGGAGTTTCGGATCCATTCGAGGCCAGGTGCAGGTCTCTCGAATCATGGGCGATTTCGACTTTCTCATCAACGGCACATTCCCGCATTCCGACGGCTTCCGCGATCATTCAACATCAGACTACGAGATGATCAATGGCAACATCGGCTATCGCTTCGCGCAAGGAGCGGAAACGCGGCTTTATTTTGGCGCCTATTATACGCAGCAGCTGCTTCCCGGAACGCTGGGCCTCTCGGAAGCGCTGAACAATCCTACAATGGCGAGCCTTGCGGCGAGCTATCCCGGCTATGGCGGCAACCAATCGCGCAATGTGTTCAATCAGCGCCTGTCGGACAAGACAACCTTCTTGACCGACCTCGGTCGAATCGACATCGACGCCTGGATTATTCACAATGCGCTCAACCACCCGATCTATCTCGTCCTTGATCAGGAGGGCTATACTTGGGGCGTCGCGCCGCATTTGACGAATCAAACCAACATCGGCGGATTTCGCAACGAGCTGACGATCGGGGCGCGCATCTACGGCGGACAGGGGAGCGACAATCGCTACGTGAATTATGACGGCTATGAAACCACGCAGGTGCTGAGAGCATGGCAGAATGCGCAAAATTATGAAGGTTTCGCCGAAAATCGCTTCTTCGTCACCCCAGAAGTCGCCCTGATGGCGGGCGCCAAGGTGTTCAGCGACAGCCGGAAATACACCGACTTCGGCGGCCTCGCGGCTGATCCTAACTACAGCTTCAATTCAATAACCTACAATGGGATTACTCCCAAGGCCGGCGTAATCTGGCTCCCGCGTCCCAACATTCAAGTCTTCGCCAATATCACCTCCAGCCAGGACGTGCCGGATTTCATCGATCTGACCCAAACCTTCAATCCCATCACGCCGACTTTCGTGCCTCTCGCCGCGCAAAAGGCCTGGACCGGAGAGATTGGCACACGCGGAAGCTGGGACAGATTTACCTGGGATTTCACTGCTTTTCGCTCGGATTTGCACGACGAGCTGCTGGAATACACAGTCGGCGGCGCCACGGGCATCCCAGCCAATACGTTCAACGCGCCCCATACATTGCATCAGGGCATTGAATTCGCCGGCAGCGTCGATCTTTTGCGCGATCTGTCGGGCCCTGGAGCAGGTGACGTTTTAAAGCTGCTCCAAGTCTGGACCTGGAATGATTTTTCGTTCGTCAACGACCCCGTCTACGGCAATAACCCACTCGCGGGCATTCCCGTCCATGTCTTGCGAACCACGCTGTCCTACCGGCGGCCGGATGGTCTTTATGTCGCGCCGTCGTTGGATTGGGTTCCGGCCGGCGCATATGTCGACTACGCGCATACGCTGGAGGCGCCTGGCTATCTGCTGCTCGGCGTGCAGGCCG
Source organism: uncultured Alphaproteobacteria bacterium (assembly GCA_963829515.1). Taxonomy (GTDB): domain Bacteria; phylum Pseudomonadota; class Alphaproteobacteria; order Rhizobiales; family Beijerinckiaceae; genus Methylocapsa. The sequence goes on along the minus strand of CAWHIP010000017.1, from coordinate 19,786 downwards.
GCTTCACCCTGCCGCAGGGCATATCCGTCTATCTCGACGCCCGCAATCTGACCAACCAGCACTACATCAGCGACCTCGGCACGATCACGGACGCCCGCGTGGCGAACACCGAGGTGTTTTATCCGGGTAACGGGCGGGCGATCTATGGCGGCGTCCGCTACAGGTTTTGACGCTCTCGCCAGCGCAAACACGCAACGCGGGGGCCGATCAGCGACGACGCGCGGGTAGACCATTCGAAGCAAGCCGAAGCGATAGGTCCCGATCGGCGCCAGTCGGGACCCTTTTTAAGAAGATCACCGACGAACGATGGACCGGAGATTTGCCGAGGCCGTGCTGGACGAATGCGCTGTTGACTTTAGTCACATTTCGCGGCTCTTACCTTGCGCCAACGCCATGAACGAAATTCGCAATGCCGGCGGCTAAGTTCCGCCGGCGGGCCCCGCGCGCGGGGCCAAGCCCCTCCGCATTGGCCATTAAGTAATTGATAAATATCCAATTTTCTTGCTTTTGCCCGGGCCGCCTGGTTGGTCCGTTGACATCGGCTCGGATTGCGGGGCCTTATAATTCGCGTTGGCGGGGCTTGAGAATCGACGCCCCAATGACGCCATCCCCGCGACGACGCCATCCCCGCGACGACGCCATCGCTAGTATCAAGTCGATTCGCCCACCCCTTGATTTTCGCCTTTTCTTTTCCTCTCGACCGCTCAAATCATGTTGCCGCAAGACAAGCTCGATCTCATCCTGCGCCGCCACGAGGAAATCTCCGCCCGCCTCGCCGAAGCGCCCGAGGCTTCCGTTTACGTCGCGCTGTCGCGCGAACTCGCCGGGCTCGAAGAGGTCGCGAAGGCCATCCGCGCATTTCGCACGCAGGCGGAAGAAATCGCCGGCCTCGAGGCCATGCTGGCCGATCCGGCGACCGAGGCCGAAATGCGCGGCCTGGCCGAGGACGAGCTGCGCGCGGCGCAAGAGCGGCTTGCGGAGCTTGAGCAAAATCTGAAGCTCGCGCTTCTGCCCAAGGACGCGGCGGACGAGAAAAGCGCAATTCTCGAAATTCGGGCTGGAACCGGCGGCGACGAGGCCGCGCTTTTCGCGGGCGATCTTTTCCGCATGTATCAGCGCTACGCCGAAAGCAAGGGCTGGCGCGTTGAGATTTTGTCGGCGAGCGAGGGGACCGCCGGCGGCTACAAGGAAATCATCGCCGAAATCGCCGGGCGCGGCGTCTTCGCGCGGCTGAAATTCGAGTCCGGCGCGCATCGCGTGCAGCGCGTGCCGGACACTGAGACGCAAGGGCGCATCCATACGTCGGCGGCGACTGTCGCGGTGCTTCCGGAGGCGGAGGAAGTCGATGTCGACATCAATGAGGCGGATCTGAAGATCGACACGATGCGGGCGCAAGGCGCCGGCGGCCAGCACGTCAATAAAACCGAGTCCGCGATCCGCATCACCCATATTCCGACCGGAACCATTATTTTCGTCCAGGACGAGCGTTCGCAGCACAAGAACAGAGCCCGCGCAATGGGCCTTTTGCGCGCCCGCATCTATGACATGGAGCGCCAGAAGCTCGACGCGGAGCGCGCCGCCGACCGCCGCTCCCAAGTCGGCTCGGGCGATCGATCGGAACGGATCCGCACCTATAATTTTCCGCAAGGGCGCCTCACCGATCACCGGATCAATCTGACGCTCTATAAGCTCGACAAAGTCATGACCGGAGAGGCTCTGGACGAAGTGATCGACGCGCTGGTCACCCATCATCAGGCGCAGCTTCTCGCCGCGAGCGAGAGTTGACCGGCATGAAGCCGTGGCTCGGCTCCTGGCAGTTCTGGGCCCTGGCCTCGGCGAGCTTCGCGGCGCTGACGGCGATTTTCGCCAAGATCGGCGTTGAAAACGTCAATTCCGATTTCGCGACCTTCATTCGCACGCTGGTGATCCTGGCCATCGTCGCCGCGATCCTCGCCGCGACCAAGCAATATCAGCCGCTGGACGCGATTTCGTGGCGCGCCTATTTGTTCCTTGCTCTCTCGGGTCTCGCCACCGGCGCGTCCTGGCTCTGCTATTTCCGCGCGCTAAAACTCGGCGACGCCGCCCGCGTCGCGCCAATCGACAAGCTTTCGACCGTGCTCGTCGCCGTCTTTGGCGTCGCCTTTCTGGGCGAGCGCCTGTCGACGCCGAATTGGCTCGGCGTTCTCCTGATCGCGTGCGGGGCCTTGCTCGTCGCCTATAAGGGCTGAAGCCAGCCGACGCCATCGGTTTGGAACCAAACCAGAGGCGGACGGTTGGCTTCGGCACGATCAAAGCTTGTTCGCGCCGAGTGTGAACCTCCCAAGAGCGCTTCCAGATCAGATGGACCCATCCGATCGAAAGAGAACCGCTCAGAATCAAAGAGTTGGAGCATGTTCTGATGGAAAAGCTAGTCAACTTTTTCGATCGGACCACGCCCTAGAAGTCGGAATTCGGATCATGCTCATACGATATGGCTATGAATTGGCGTTCAATTGCCCGCAGCCGACTTTGATGGTTTGCCTCCTCGACGCGCATCGCGAGCGCTCGCAGGAGCTGCGCTACGAAAACCCGCCGACGACGACCCCAGCTATTCCGACAGCCACCTATCTCGACACATTCGGCAATACCGTGCGGCGGTTCATCGCGCCCGCCGGCGATCTTACGATCACTTCCGACGCCGTTATCGAGGACAGCGGACTGCCCGATCCCGTCGAGCTTGACGCGAGCGAGGTTCCGGTCGAGCGATTGCCCAATGAAATCTTGGTGTTTCTGCTCGGCAGCCGCTATTGCGACACCGACCGGCTCGCCGATACCGCCTGGGGCCATTTCGGTTCAAGCCCGCGCGGCTGGCGCCGGGTCCAGGCGATCTGTGATTTCGTCTGCGATCATTTGACTTTCGGCTACGAACACGCGCGCGCGACCCGCACCGCCTTTGAGGCCTATCAGGAGCGCGTCGGCGTCTGCCGGGATTTCGCCCATCTCGCCGTCGCCTTCTGCCGCTGCATGAATATTCCGGCGCGTTACGCGAATGGTTTCTTGGGCGATATCGGCGTGCCGCCCGACCCCGCGCCCATGGACTATAACGCCTGGTTCGAGGTCTTTCTCGACGGCCGCTGGTTCACCTTCGACGCGCGCCACAATACGCCGCGCATCGGCCGCATCACCGTCGCCCGCGGACGCGACGCGACGGACATTCCGCTCGTGACCTCTTTTGGCCCGCATATCTTGAAAACTTTCCGAGTGTGGACGGATGAAGTCGACGCGGCGACCCTGCAGGACCTCATGCGCCACGGCGGCGGCATGTCCCTGGCTAGATGAGGCCAAAACGGGGCGGAGCGAGGCGCCACGGCCTCACCGCGCAGAGTTCCTCCCGAGCGCGCCTATTCCTAGCGGTCCCGGTCAACCGCCAGCGCCATGTGAACTCCTTCACCCCATATTGACGATTTGCACTTAATAAAGTCACGGTTTGGTTCCATTTCCGGGCGAAATGGCCGACGACGTGCGCGCGCGGCCTCCGGTCTCGATGACGCCGCGCCGCCAAGCGGCGGCTGTGCATTTGGGCGACAGGGGTCTGATCTTGTCTGGAAATGGGTTGCGGCGAAATCCTGTCCAAGCTTCACGCCATTCGATGGGCTCCCATCGGCGCCTGCGCCTTGGCGGCGCCCTTGCGCTCGCCTTGTCGGCGCTGAGCCTTGGCGCCTGCTCCAGCAACCTGAGAGGCTTTCTCGCGCCTGTCGCCGAAGGCGCTCCCGGCGCGACCCCCGTCGAAATGGTCGTCGCAACGACGCGGCTGAAAGCCAACTCTCCGGGCGAAATGTTTTCCGGCTATCGCAGCCGGGACCCCGGATTCGCCGACATTATTGTGTCGATCCCGCCGCCAAGCGTGCATCGGGTCGGCGAGGTCGAATGGCCGAAACAGCTTCCAGGCAATCCGGCGACGGATTTCGTGACCCTCAAGGCCGACATTGTCGACAAGAAAGCTGCCATCGCCGAATTTTCGCGCTTGCTGCAGAAATCGCCCAAACGGCAGGCTCTCGTCTTCGTCCATGGCTTCAACAATCGTTTCGACGACGCGGTTTTCCGCTTCGCCCAAATTGTCCACGACACCGGCAGCGGCGACGACTTTGTCCCGGTCCTGTTCACCTGGCCGTCGAAAGGCAGCGTCCTCGCCTATGGCTATGACCGGGAAAGCTCGAGCTATTCGCGCGACGCGCTCGAAGACCTTCTGCGTTGGCTCGCGAAAAATCCGAAAGTGAGCGAAGTCACCGTGCTCGCTCATTCGATGGGCAATTGGGTGACGCTCGAAGCGCTGCGCCAGATGGCGATCCGCGACGGACGGGTGGCGGCGAAAATCCGCACCGTTCTCCTCGCGGCGCCCGACGTCGACGTCGATCTCGCCCGCGAGCAGATCGCGACGATGGGGCCGGATCGGCCGAATTTCATTCTATTTTTGTCTGAGAACGATCGCGCGCTCGCGCTCTCCAAACAACTTTGGGGCGGCCCGAGGCTCGGCGCCGTCGACCCCAGCGTCGAGCCCATCAAGACCGATCTCGCGCGCGAAAAGATCCAGGTCGTCAATCTGTCGACCTTCAGAGCGGGCGACAAATTCGACCACGGCACCTATGCGGACAATCCAAAAGCCGTCGAGATTCTCAGCCAAACTCTCGCCTCCGGCCAAACGCTGACGGATTCGCGCGTCGGCCTTGGCGAAAGGATCATGGCGACGACCGCCGGCGCGGCGGCTTCTGTCGGCCATGCCGCGAGCCTGGTCGTGACGGCGCCGGTCGCTATCGTCGATCCCCTGACGCGCGAACATTATAACGATGAAGTCGACGCCTTTACGCAATCGGTCAATTCCGCGGCCGCGCCGAGATAAGCGCCGCGCCCCAGCGCTGGGGCGCCGGACCGGCGCCTATCTCCGCTCGCAAGGCCCCGGCGACGTTCGAAAATTCGGCGGCCTCGCGACGCCTCAGGCGGCGCGGAGCGCGTTGGCCATCCGCAATGCGCCTTCGAGCGCCTTGCCGCGCTGCTCCGGCCCGGATTGGACGCCCTCGGCGAGGATGATCTCTGGGTTTGCGACCCCGATGAAACCGAACACCGTGCGAAGATAAGTCTCCACATGCTCGGCCGCGGCGAATGGGGCCCCGGCGCCATAAAGGCCGCCGCGCGAGACGACAAGGATCACGCGCTTGTCGCCGGCTAGCCCAGTTGGGCCTTCGGGACCATAGGCAAAGGTTTTGCCGGGAACGAGAATGCGGTCGATCCAGGCTTTCAACTGGCTTGGAACGCTAAAATTATACATTGGCGCCCCGATCACCACGATATCGGCGGCGAGGAATTCGTCCAGCACGGTCTGGCTCATGGCCCTGTCCTCCGAGGCGGCGACCAAGGCGGCGAGGGGATGGTCTCCGGGCAGGTTCGCCAGCGCGACATGCGGAAGAGGGGCGGCGGCCAAGTCGCGATAGGTCAAATCGAGATCGGGCCTGGCGTGACGCAACCTCTCCACAACGGCAGCGGCGACAGGCCTGCTGACAGAGTTTGCGCCGAGGATGCTCGAGTCTATGTGCAGCAGCTTCATTCAGTCCACCTTTAGTATAGGTTTGTAACCTGGACTAAATAGGTGACTTGCCTTAGACGGCGCAAGGAGGCACATTTTTGGTACTGGAGCACAGCGAAGTGACCGTCTCGGATCGACCGCCAGACCACACGGACTGCCGCAAGGTGAGCCAGATCCTCGCGCGCATCGGCGACAAATGGAGCGTGCTCATTGTCATGCTGCTGGGAAACGGCCCGCGCCGCTTCAATGAGATCAAGCGGATGGTGGGCGGCATCTCGCAGCGAATGTTGACGCTTACGTTGAAAGGCCTGGAGCGGGACGGCATGGTGACCCGGACCGTATTTCCGACGATCCCGCCGCGAGTCGATTATGAATTGACGGATCTCGGCCGCTCGCTGCGCGACCCTGTCCTAGCGCTGGGCTCGTGGGCCTTGGCTCACATGGCGGAAATCGAGGAGGCGCGACGGAAATTCGATCAACGCGCGGAGCAAGACTGATCCCAGCTTCGCCCTTACGCCGCGCAAGATAGCTTGACCGCGACGCCGGTGGCGAGAACCCGGCTGAGGCGCACGCCGCTCTCGTCAACCGGAACGACTTCGTCGGTCTCATAATCGAGGCCGATGATCGCGTCGGCGTCAATATCTTCCGCCCGGCGGATCAGCTCACGCAGCGCGAGTTCGCGCCAATCGCCTTGCAGGGAGGAACCGTTCGCGGCATGCCAAGCGGAAGCCGCCTTGATCTTGCCGATTGCATAAAGGACGCGTCCGCCTTCGATGATGTCGGTGGAGCTGATGCGCATTGTCCCGTCTCCGAAAACCTTGCAAACCGTAATGCCGGAAAGTTTCCCCCGGCTTAATATCCCCCCGAAAAAACCGTCTAGTTCAGCAATATGGCGGGTTCGAGATGAACCAGCGGTGACGCAAAACACGCGCCGAAAAATTCGTCTCAGTGGCGGAAATGCCGCACTCCGGTCATGACCATGGCGAGGCCGGCGGCGTCGGCGGCTTTGATCACCTCGTCGTCGCGCATGGAGCCACCGGGCTGAATGACGGCCGTCGCGCCCGCTTCGGCCGCCGCAAGGAGCCCATCGGCGAAAGGAAAAAACGCGTCCGAGGCGACGACGGAGCCCTTGGCGAGGCTTTCCGCCAATCCGCTCGCCGCGGCCGCCTCGGCGGCTTTCATCGCCGCGATTCTCGATGAATCGACGCGGCTCATCTGCCCCGCGCCAATCCCGACTGTCGCGCCGCCCCTGGCGTAGACGATCGCGTTGGACTTCACATGCTTGGCGACGCGGAAAGCGAATTTGAGATCGCGCCATTCCGCCTCAGTCGGCGCCCGCTTGGTGACGAGCCGCAAATCCATGTCGTCGACGGTGGCGTTGTCGCGGCTCTGGACGAGGATGCCCCCCGCGACCGGGCGATAGGAGAGGCCCGCCGCGCGCGGATCCGGCAGGCCGCCGGTGAGAAGCAGACGCAGGTTCTTCTTGGTCGCGATAATCTCCATCGCCGCTTCATCGGCGTCCGGCGCGATGATGACCTCGGTGAAAATCTTGACGATCTCCGCCGCCGCCGCCGCGTCCAGCTTGCGATTGGCCGCGATGATGCCGCCAAAGGCGGACACCGGATCGCAGCGCAGCGCCAGCTCATAGGCCTCGCGCAATGTCGCCGCCTCGGCGACGCCGCAAGGGTTGGCGTGCTTGATGATGGCGACGGCGGCCGTGCGATCCGGATCGAATTCGGCGATCAGCTCGAAGGCCGCATCGGTATCGCCGACATTATTGTAAGAAAGCTGCTTGCCTTGAATTTGGCGCGCCGTCGCGACGCCTGGACGGCTTTGCGGCGAGAGATAAAAACTGGCGGCCTGATGCGGATTCTCGCCATAGCGCAGGGCCTCAGTGAGCTTGCCGCCAAAGGCGCGATAGGCCGGCGCGGCCTCGCCAATCGCCTCCGCGAACCAGTTCGAGATCGCGGAATCATAGGCGGCGGTGCGGGCGAAAGCCTTTTGCGCGAGCCTGCGGCGCAGTTCAAGGCTTGTTCCGCGTCCTTGCGTCTTCAATTCTTCGAGGACCGCGCCATAATCCTCGACATCGACGACGACGGCGACATCGGCGAAGTTTTTTGCCGCCGCCCGGATCATCGCCGGCCCGCCAATGTCGATATTTTCGATACATTCGGCGAAATCGCCGCCCCGGCCGATGGTCGCCTCGAAAGGATAGAGATTGACGACGAGGAGATCGATCGGCGCGATGCCATGCGCGAGGATCGCCGCTTCATGCTCGGGATTGCCCCGGATCGCCAGAAGCCCGCCATGGACTTTCGGATGCAAAGTCTTGACGCGCCCATCGAGGAGCTCGGGGAAACCGGTCAGATCCGTGACCTCCCTGACCGGGATGCCCGCATCGGCGAGCGTCTTATGGGTGCCGCCGGTCGAGACAAGCTCGACGCCGAGGCCGGCGAGGCCTTGCGCGAAATTGATGAGGCCGGTCTTGTCGGACACGGAAATAAGCGCCCGGACGGCGCGGCGAAGCTCGGTCGGCATGGCGATGTCCTGCGAAAGCGGATGCGGCCGCATGGGGTCCGCGCCGAAGCGGGTCTGAAGAAAGGCCGCGAGGGACGCGGGGAGCCTATGGAAGCCGCCTGTTAGCACAAAGCGCCGGCCGGTCCTATCCGTGTGAGAAAAAGGCGGCTCAGGTTACGTCGCGGCGGTGAATTGGGAGCGAACTTTAGCCCCGCTGATTACGCTTCAGCCAAGGACTTTTGCGGAGCCGTGGCGCAAAGACCGCGCCGTAAGCGCCATGCCACGTCACGGATTTAGTTTGGAGCCATCGTTCTTTTGCATGGTGTAGTTTTTCAACACATCCGCGACCTGCTTTTTCAAAGCAGGGATGTCGGTTTGAACGGTTCCCCAGACAAGAATGGGATCAACGCGAAAATAGCCGTGAGACAGCGAATTTCGCATCGCATAGGCTGCCTTAAGCTCCATGTCCGGGTGGTCTTTGTCAAACTCGCTGTCCAGCCGCAAAATGTTGTTGGCCGCTTCGCCGATAATCTCAACGTTCCGTATGATCGCGTCTTAAAGAAGCGGACTTGCAAAAAACGCCGGCTGGTCAACGCCGGCCGAATAGGTTTCAATTTGGGTTATCGCTTGAAGGATATGCCGAAGATAATCCTGTATTCTTAAGTCTTTTTTATCGTTCATATTGGCTGCGCTTCAGCCACCACTTGGGCGCGGAACGCGTCCGACAGATCCCCCGGCGTTCTCACATCAACTCGGACTTTTGTGATTTCCTCAACCGCCAAGGCGATTTTGGCGACGCCAAGCAGCCCCAGCCCTTGGCCTGGGTCGATCAGCAAATCGAGATCGCTGCCCTCTGCGTCGTCGCCATGCAAGGCGGAGCCGAACACACGGGGGTTTAGCCCCTTGTTGGATTCAACGATCCAGCGAATTTCTTCGCGGTGCAATTCGAGGGCGGCGGAGGGTTTCATTATTTTTTTTACTATGAAAGCACTGTGTTTTCAATCTACAGAACCTTCGCGCAAAGGTCCTCGCCCTATTCCGCCGGCGCTTCCGCCAAGCCCCGCGCTTCGGCGCGCGGCGTGGAGACCCGCCACGATGGCGAAAAACGCCGCAGGCGCAGCGCGTTGGTGACGACAAAGACCGAGGAAAAGGCCATGGCGCCCGCCGCCAGCATGGGCGACAGGAGAATGCCGAAAGCCGGATAAAGCGCGCCCGCGGCGACCGGGATCAGGATGATGTTATAGCCGAACGCCCAGAACAGGTTCTGCCTGATGTTGCGCATGGTGACTCGGCTCAGCGCCACCGCCGTCGCCGCGCCGATGAGGTCGCCGCTCATCAAGACGACATCGGCCGCTTCGATGGCAACATCCGTGCCGCCGCCGATCGCAATGCCGACATCGGCCTTGGCCAGCGCCGGCGCGTCATTGATGCCGTCGCCGACGAACGCGATCGCGCCATGCCGCGCGCGGAGCCCATCCAAAGCCGCGATCTTGCCTTCGGGCAGGACTTCGGCGACGACCTTCTCAATCCCGACGGCCTTGGCGACCGCTTCGGCCGCCCGCCGATTGTCGCCCGTGACCATGAGGATTTCGAGCCCCTGCCCGCGCAGCGCCGCGACCGCCTGGCGGGCGCCTGGGGCGATCGGGTCGGCGATCACGATCAAACCCGCGAGCCGGCCGTCTATGGCGGCGTAGAGCGGCGATTTCGCCGCCTCGCCAAATCGCGTCGCCGCTTCGGCGAAGGCCGCGATATCGACGCCCAGCGCCGCCATGAAGCGATCGGCCCCGACCGCGACATGACGCCCGTCCACTTCGGCCTCGACCCCGAGGCCGGGCGTGGCGGCGAATTTTTTTGCGCCCTCGCCATTGCCCTCGCCATTGCCCTCGCCATTGCCTTCGCCATTGCGCTTCGCCCCACGCGAGGCGAACGGCCACCAGCGCCTGGACGCGGCCGCCACGGGAGCAATCGTCTCGGGATCGCCGGCGTGGTCCGCCAGCTTGCGGGCGACCCCCTCCCGCTCAGCCGCGGCGACAAGGGCGACCGCGACCGGATGCTCGGAGCGCGCCTCGACGGCGGCGACGAGGCCCAAAACCTCAGCGCGGTCGAAGCCCGGCGCGACGAGAAAATCGGTGAGCTCGGGATGGCCCTTTGTGATCGTCCCGGTCTTGTCGAGCGCGATCGCCGTGACGCGGGACAAAGTCTGCAAGGCGTCGCCCTTGCGAAACAGGACGCCCAATTCCGCCGCGCGGCCGGTTCCGACCATGATCGACACTGGCGTGGCGAGGCCCATGGCGCAGGGGCAGGCGATGATCAGCACGGCGACCGTCAAGGTGAGCGCATAGCTCAAGGACGGCTGCGGCCCGAACCAAAGCCAGATCACGAAGGTCAAAGCCGCTGCCGCCATCACCGCCGGGACGAACCAGGCGGTCACCTTGTCGACCATCGCCTGGATCGGCAGCTTGGCGCCTTGCGCCTCCTCGACCATGCGAATGATCTGGGCGAGCACAGTGTCGGCACCGGTCTTCTCGACCTTGAAGGTAAAGCTTCCCGTCGAGTTGATCGTGCCGCCGACCACATTGGCGCCGACGCCCTTGGCGACTGGCCGAGGCTCGCCGGTCAACATCGATTCATCGACGAAAGAAGAGCCTTCGACCACTTGCCCGTCGAGCGGCACTTTTTCGCCGGGCTTGACCAGGACGCTGTCGCCGACCGTCACCTCTTCGAGCGGAACCTCAACCACGGAGCCGCCGCGCGCCACAAGCGCGGTTTTCGGCCCTGAGCCCAATCAGCCGCTGGATCGCCGCCCCGGCCCGCCCCTTGGCGCGCGCCTCGAGGCTGCGGCCAAGCAGGATCAAGGTCACGATCACGGCGGCCGACTTCGAAATAGACATGCGAGGTTTCGGCTGGAAGCAGGTCCGGCGCGAAGGTGACGACCGTTGAATAGGCGAAAGCCGCGCCGGAGCCGAGGGCGACCAGCGCGTTCATGTCGGGCGCGCCGCGCCAGAGCGCCGGAAATCCCGCCGTGAAGAAGCGCCGGCCAGGACCGAAGAGGACAAGCGCGGTGAGCGCGAATTGGATGAGCCGGCTCGCCCGCATTCCAATCGTCGCCATGACGAAATCATGGACGCTGGGAAAAATATGGCCGCCCATTTCAAGCGCGAAGACTGGCGCGGTAAGCACGAGAGCGAGGATGAGCGCGCGGGAGAGGCTTTCGGCTTCCTTCCGTCCCGCGTCGGGCCGCGCCTGGGCTCCTCCGTCCGGCTTGATCTCTTGTGTCGGATAGCCCGCCGCGGATACGGCTTTGGCGAGCGCGTCAGGGCTCGTCGCGCCGCTGAGGAAACGCACGGTCCCCGTCTTGGCGGCGAGATTGACGTTGGCCTCGACGACGCCGGCGACGCTCTTGAAAGCTTTTTCGGCATGGCTCACGCAGGAGGCGCAATTTAATTTCTCAATATTAAATCGCGCTGTCTCAATCGCAGTCCCATAGCCGGCCTTGCCGATCGCGGCGACGACCGCTGCTAATTCGGGAGACCCGGAAAAAATAACGTCGGCCCGATTTGTCGCGAGATTGACCGAGGCGGCGGCGACGCCGGGCGCGGCGGCGATGGCCTTCTCGACCCGCGCCACGCAGGACGCGCATTCCATGCCCTCGACGCGAAGGCTGACGGCGGCGGGCTTTTTTGATGGAGCGGAGAGAGAAGACATTGGCGCATCCTTTATCGAAGCCGGAGCCGGTTCGAGGCTCCCGCCTTCGCCATTCCGTGTTTCGCCTTTGCGCTAGGCTTTCTCGATCTCGGTCTCATAGCCGGCCGCGCCAATCGCGGCCATGACCGCATCGATGCGAGGCGGCCCGGAGAAGGTCACCGCCGCGCGCTTGCCCGCTAGATCGACCGCGGCGGAGGCGACGCCGGGCGTGGCGAGGATCGCCTTCTCGACCCGCTCGGCGCAGGACGAGCAGGCCATGCCTTCGACGTGAAGATTGACGGCGGCGTTCGAACGGGCTGGGGCGGAAGACATGATCGGTTTCCTTCAGCAATGGCGGAACGAAATTGTTTATATTCTACATCATTGCGGCGCAGCGTGAAAACAAGGGGGAGCACGGCCCGCTCCCCAAGGCTAGACATGACGCCAAGCCTTGACCCGCGCCGGCGCTCTTTCAGCTTGCGGCGATAATGTATAGATGGGACGAAATTGGAGGAGCGCCATGTCGAAATCGATCATCGTCAGCCTGCCGCATGATCTCGGCGTCGAAGCCGCGAAAAAGCGCGTGTCGGAGCGCATCAACCTCTTGCGCCACGAGTATCTCGACAAATTGGCCTATTCCGAGGTCGCGTGGACCGGCGATCGAGCTGATGTGAGGGTCGTGGCTTTAGGCCAGACCATCACCGCGCAGCTCGACGTCAAGCCCGACAGCCTGCGCATTGAAGTACGGCTTCCTTGGGTGCTCGCGATCCTATCCGACAAGATTTAAGGGGGCCTGACCACCAACGCCAAGGACATGCTTAGAATTGGGCATGCGCCGCCTAAATCCTGATCAAGGCGCGTGAGTTGGCGGACGCTCAAACGCACTTTTCGGCGAACTCTCGGACGAGGCCAGGATCGGCCTCGCCATGGTTCGGCGTTTTCTACTTATTTATAGGATATACCTAACGATATATAACTTGACGCTAACTATGGCGGACGCTTGCATGCTCGACAGCGACGAAGCTCGGCTTGGGCGAAGGCTGGCTTTACTCGACGGCGATCATCACATCCGAGGACTTGATGATGGCGTGCGCCTTCTTGCCCTTCACCAGCCCAAGCTCGTCAACCGATTCATTCGTGATCGAAGCGGTGACGACTCCCGCCTTGATCTCAATTTCGACATGCGCGGTGGTCGCGCCCTTGTGAACCTCTTTGATCGTGCCTTCGAGGAAGTTGCGGGCTGAAATTTTCATGACGGTTCCCTTTCGAAAACGAAAGCTCCGGCGCGGGGGCGCGGAGCCGAGGTTCTGTGGCCATTGATCATGGCTGGATTGTACATAGGTTCCTTGCGGATGCCGGGCTAGAGCAGATCCATAATAAACTTTGTTCATCCGCTTCATGCGCGACGCTTCATCGCGATCCAGACCGACGCCGCGCGTCATCGCGGAGCCTTGCGCGTTTATTCGACAAGAAGCCGCGTCAGCGCCCGCGCCAAAAAACTTGCTCGACTTTTTCGATCGGAACATGCTCCAACTTGTAGAGCTTGAGCTGTTCCTTTTTTCACGAATTTAAGTCCATCCGATCGAAAAGCGCCCGAATTGGCGCTCTCGCGGCCGGACGATCCGGAGACCCCGTTGAATCTGCCCCTACTACCGGACGCCGTTCTCGATCAGTTTCTGGCCGATGACGTTCCGTTTCTTGATCTCACCACGCATGTTCTTGGCGTCGGCGCCAAGCCCGGCCGCATGAGCTTTTCGGCGCGCGACGCCATGGTCGCCGCCTGTGTCGAAGAGGCTGCGCGAATCATCGAGCGCGCTGGCGCGAAGGTTGTTTTGCACGCGAACTCGGGTGCGGCTCTGGCGCCGGGCGCGGCCATACTTACCGCCGCCGGGCTAGCGTCGGCGCTGCTTCGCTCATGGAAAATCGCGCAGAACCTTATCGAGACCGCGGCGGGAATAGCGACGGCGACCCGACGCATCGTGGACGCCGCGCGCGCCGTGGCGCCGGACGTCTCGATCGCCTGCACGCGCAAGAACGCCCCAGGGACCAAGCTGATGGCGGTGAAAGCGGTCCTCGCCGGAGGCGCCACGCCGCATCGTCTGGGCCTGTCCGAAACCATATTGATTTTCGCTGAGCATCGCGCCTTCCTGTCCGGCCTGACGGAGGCGGAAATAATCGCTCTGGCGCGGCGCGAGGCGGCCGAGAAGAAGATCGTCGTTGAAGTCGGCTCGCTCGAGGAGGCGATCGCCTTCAGCAAGGCGGGAGCCGACGTGATTCAGGCGGAAAAATTTCACCCCACGCAAATCGCCGCGCTTCGGCGCGCGCTTGACGGGGACGCTCGCCGCCCCCTCGTCGCGGCGGCGGGGGGCGTCAACGCCGGCAATGGCGCGGAATTTGCTGCCGCAGGGGCGGATATTCTTGTGACCTCGGCGCCTTATTGGGGAAAACCGCTCGACGTCGCCGTCCGCATCGAGGTGATCCATCCCGCCTAATTCCTTGGGAATGCCGCGCCTTCCCCGTCGGCCGGCGCCGCCGCAAGCCCAAAAAAGTCGTTCACATCGTCTCGAGACATGGGCTAGGCTCCGGCGAAGAAAATGTTGGAAGTTCCAAAACAGCGAGCCATTCGGCCCATCCTCAAGACGGCGCTTCCGGCGCGGGTGCTTCACCACGATCACGAAATGGCGTTGACGACGCTGTTTTTTGAGGATGGCGAATTGCGGGTGCCGCTCATCGACTCTGCGCCGGGCACGGGCGTCACGGTCCGGATTGATGCGCGCGACGTTTCAATCGCCTTGTCGCGGCCAATGGATGTGTCGATCACCAATCGGCTCCCCGGCGAAATCGCGGAGCTTTCCTATCTCGCGCCGCCCTATGTGAAGGTGACGTTCAATCTGGGCAGAACCCGCTTGCACGCGCTCGTGACGCGCGAATCGGTCGAGCGGCTCGCCCTTGCGCCGGGCGTCGGCGCCTGGGTGATGATCAAGGCGGTCGCGATTTCGGGACGCGAGCTCAAGCCGAATCTCGCGCCGCGGCCGCGACCCTGGCCTTTGGATCGAAAGACCAATCCAACGAAGCGGTGATTTCGTCGACGGATTTTTTCGCGGAATTCGAGGTGTGGCGCTCAATCGAACGATAGAGCGCGACCAGCCGTTCGCCGAACTGCGTAATCTCGGCCCCGGCGCCGCGCCGGCCTGGAAAAGTCGCGACCACCGGACTTTCGAAGGTGCGGTTCAAGGCGTCAACGCTGAGCCAGCATTTCCGATAGGACAAGCCCAAGGCGCGGCTCGCGCCAATGATCGAGCGTTCGACGCGGATCGTATCGATCAAGGCGAGATCCTCCGGCCCGAAGGATCCGCCGTTCGGCAGATTGAGATGGATGGTGACATAGGCGGTTTGCCGCTTGGTCCTTTGCATGAAGCGTCCTTTATGCTTGCCGATCGATGTCGCACATAATCAGTGGGACGAAATTTTCTCTTTCGCCTCGGCGCGGCCGGCGCAAAGGCCCAAAGGCATAGTCGGTCCGACGCGCAAAATGCATGCACTCAGAGCGCCGCGCCAATACATCCCTCGAATTCGAACAGTATGAGCCTATTCTGATCGAAAAAATCAGTCACCTTCTTGTTGGAAAATACGCGAGACGGCCACACCACCTTCCGTCCGCGCTTTCATGCCTTGCGGCCGCGAAGGCGCAAGTCCTAAAGATGGGAGCGGCGAGCCCTATTGAACAGACGAGCTGCGCCCGGCGCAGCCTAAATTTATCAACATGTTGCAATTCGGACCGGTTCACGCGGCGTCATGACCCTGTTCGTCAATCCGTAAGAAGGCGGGAATGAGGTTCGAATAAAATACGCTCGCTCTCGCAAAGCATGACCGCCCTCACGGTCGCTTCGGCGATCGCGCGCGCTCGATCGTCGATACCGGTCCATTTCGAGGCGCGGCCACGCGGATCGACCTCGATGAGCTTGACCCCCGCCGGCATCTCGGCCCCATCGCGTGCGAGGCCGCGCAAGACGCCGTCGATCGGTGCCGCGATCGGCGCGCCATCGAGATGGCCGAGGACGACGCCCTTGAAGACGCGCGCGCCAATATCGAGGGCGGTCCGCCAGCGCCCTGCGGCATCCGTATAGACGAAGCGTTCGGCTCCGACGCCGCCGAGCAGGCTCGGCGCGCCGTCTTGCGGCTCCGTCGTCCCTTCGCGCAGGACCAGGCCGGCGCGGTCCGGCCGCGTCTCGATCGCGACATCGCAATTTCCGCGCGCGGTGAAGCCCGGCCCGAGGCCGATCGTGACTCTGGCCAGCCCGCGCAGCCGCGGCATGACCCCCCGCTTGTGCATGCGCGCGTCGACGATGATGTCGAGCGGGCCGAGCACGAGCAAATCCGTCAGGCCGAGGCTGGTCACGGCGACCCGATCCTCGCGTAAGGCAATTTCGAAAAGCTCGCTCGCGCTCTCGATTCTCGCCGCCGCGGTCGCCTCGATCAGAGGCGAATTGTCGTAAAGCGCGTCGTGAAACGCCATCTTGCGCCGGATCACTGGCGCCAAAGGATCGTGCGTCAGCGCGACCGCGCGGCCAAACCGGCTCAGAAATACTGCGATCGCCGAAGCAATCTCATTCGTGCCAAGCACCACAGCGAGGCGCGCTTTCGAATGACCCCCGGTCTCGCCGAGGCCCCGGTCGCGGCGCGTTGAATTTCTTGTCCTAATTATTTCCATCGTTGATCCGCCCACCCCTGGACATGACAAGAATCCGAGACGCAAAAATCCGGGACGCAAGAACCCTAGCCGCGACATCAATATACATTATGATACTGCTTCATGCAAATCGATGGGCGGGAGCCCGCTTGGGCGAGGAAGCTTCTCCGTCGCGCTCGCGACCGGCGCCGCAAACCATGATTTCGCGGGCGAGGCGCCCGAAGCACAAGCCTGATCGACGACGAAAGCGCCAAGCGCCTGTCCCAAGCGGCTTCATGGGTCAAATTTATTCCAGACAAATAACATTTACAAATTTTCGTCACCCCGCAGACGCGCCAATAATAAATATGCCTATTCCATCAAATAAATATAAAATGAATTTTGGCCAAATCGGTCTAATGATTTGCGAGCTACTCTTGAATAAGCCCGCTCCAACGCATACTAATAATTTCACACCCTGCCAAATGTTGAAACTATAAACGATCTTCAGCGTTCAGGGCGTAGCGCCTTAAATCCTTAAGAGGAGGAAACCATGCAGCGTCGCGAATTCATCGCCGCCGTCGGAACCGCCGCCGCGGTTGTGGCCACCGCGCCAACCTTTGCACAGGCGGCGGAAGAGCCCATGATGCATCCGCCGAAGTTCAAAAGCCTCCAAGAGGCGGCGGGTCACTGCGTCGCAACTGGCGAGGATTGCATGCGGCATTGCCTCGGCATGCTCGGCATGAAGGATACCAGCATGGCGGGCTGCACGGACGCGACCTATCAGGTCATCGCCGCCTGCGGCGCGCTGCAAACGCTCGCCGCGGTCAATTCGCCCCACACCGGCCATTTCGCCAAGGTGGTCGAGATGATCTGCAACGACTGCCAGAAGGAATGTGAGAAGTTTCCTCACATCGCCGAATGCAAAGAGTGCGGCGAATCCTGCAAGAAATGCGCGGAAGAGTGCCGCAAGGCCTCCGCCTGATATAGAGAGAGCTCGGCGGCTCGCGTGGTTTCCCGCGGGGGAAAACCTCTGCAAGCCGCCGGAACGCGGGAATACGGCGCCCTCCCGCCAAGAGGATGGCGCCGGCCCGCGAGAGAAATGGGCCGCGCCGAGGCGGCTTGCGCCCGCGCCTACGCCCGGCCCATAATGGGCCTATGAAATTCATCCGCGCTAATGCGTCCCCATCGAAGCCGCCGGTCAAGGCGCGGCTTTCTTGCGCCGCCCGGACATGAGCGCGACAATCGCCTCTTTCGGCTCCTGGATTTCTCCGGTGAGCGTCGAGCTCATGACCGCCGCGGCGGTTGGGCTAAGCTCCCTCTTCGTTGACGGGCGAGATCTCTACTGGCTCGAGGCCCGGCCGGCCGAAGCCGGGCGCTCGGTTCTGCGCCGGCTGCGAGCCGATGGAGGGCTCGACGAGCTGACGCCCGCGCCGGCCAATGTCGGCAGCCGCGTGCATGAATATGGCGGCGGCGCCTATGCGGTCGCCTCTGGCGTCATCGTCTATAGCGAACGCGCCGACGGCGCCGTTTGGCTTATCGAGGCCGATGCCTCGCCGCGGCGAATCCCGACGCCCGAGAGCTGCCGCTATGCCGATTTCGAGCTTGATCTGGCGCGCCGGCGCGTGCTCGCCGTGCGCGAGGATCATCGCTCGCGCCCGCCCAGCGATCCAAAGGCCGCCATCGTCGCCTTGCCGCTCGATCCAACTGGCGTTGAGACGATCCTTATCGAGGGCCCCGATTTCCTGAGCTCGGCGCGCTTATCGCCAAATGGCGATCAAATCACCTGGATCGCCTGGGATCATCCCGACATGCCATGGGATGGCACGCGGCTTTATGTCGCCGAGGTCTCGCCGGACGGGGCGGTTGGCGCCGCGCGCCTCGTCGCGGGCGAGACGCCGGAAGCCATCACCCAACCGGACTGGTCGCCTGATGGGCGCCTGCATTTCTGCTCCGACCGATCCGGGTGGTGGAACATTTACGCGCTGGCGGATGGGGCGGCGATTGCTGTGGCCCCGGTCGAGGCCGAGATCGGCGGGCCGCATTGGGTGTTTCGCCAGCGCTATTATGATTTTCTGCCGGATGGCCGGATGATCGCCGCTATCGTGCGGGAGGGGATCAGGACGGCGGCGCTGATCGACCAGGGACAGATCGACCCGCTCGCGATTGGCCAGGTTCAGGACTGTCCGCGGCCGCTCGGCGCCGGACTCGCCTATATCGCGACGCCCCCGACGGCGCCGCCGGCGGTCGTAGTGGCCAACAAAATCGAGGGCGGCGCGCCCCGCATCGTGCGGGCGGCGGCGCCCGCGGTTCTGTCGCCCGCGCAGATCTCGCTTGGCGAGGCGATCAATTTTCCGACCCGCCGCGGCGCCGGCCACGCATTCTGGTATCCGCCGCGGAACCCGGCCTTCCAAGCCCCCGCCGGCGAATTGCCGCCGCTGATCGTGCTGTCGCATGGCGGGCCGACCAGCATGACGACAAATCATTTCAACTTGAACGTCCAATGGTGGACCAGTCGGGGCTTTGGCGTCGTCGACGTCAATTATGGCGGTTCGACCGGCTTCGGCAGGGCCTATCGCCGCCTGCTCGACGGGCAATGGGGCGTCGTCGACGTCGAGGACTGCGGCGGCGCGGCGACCTATCTTGTCGAGCGCGGCCTCGTCGATGGCGCGAGGCTCGCCATTCGCGGCGGCAGCGCCGGCGGCTTCACCACGCTCGCCGCCTTGACCTCATCGACGCTTTTCAAAGCCGGCGCGAGCCTTTATGGCGTCGCCGACCTGACGCTGCTCGCGCGGGATACGCATAAATTCGAATCGCGCTATCTCGACCGGCTCATCGGGCAGCTCCCGCAGCGCCAAGCGCTTTACGTCGAGCGATCGCCGATTCATCACCTCGACCGGCTCTCCTGCCCGGTGATTTTCTTCCAGGGCGAGGAGGACAAGACGGTGCCGCCCAATCAGGCCGAGACCATGGTCGCGGCGATGAAAGCGCGCGGCCTTCCGGTCGCCTTTTACCTTTTCGAGGGCGAAGGTCATGGCTTTCGCAAGGCCGAGACGCTGCGCCGCGTTCTTGAACTCGAGCTCGATTTTTACGGCCGCGTGTTCGGCTTCGCCCCACCCGGCTTGAGCGAGCGGGTCGCGATCGCGAACCTGGGGGAAGGATAGAAATGAGCGATTCCTTCCCGATCAGATGAACTCGTCTGATCGGGAAGCGCTCCAGACCAATAAGTTGGAGCCTGTTCCGATCGAAAAGGTCGATCAGCTTTTTGGAGCATGCTCTCTCTAGTCATGCCCGATGATCGTGCCCGTCGAGGCGTGCAAAGCCGTGTTCCAGATCTTGTAGTCGGCTGTGAGCGCGGA
>CAWHIP010000016.1:0-281806 GCA_963829515.1 uncultured Alphaproteobacteria bacterium | reverse complement strand
CGAGCATTCTCGGCGATCAGATGACAGAATTCGTGGCGCGGGCGCAATCGGTTGCGCTCGACCCCTATGTCGAAGTCCGCAACGAGGCCGAGCTCGAATTGGCTCTTGCCGCAGGCGCGACTCTAATCGCCGTCAACGGTCGGGATCTTGAAACTCTCGAAATCGATCCAACGGTGAACGAGCGCCTGTTGCCGAAAATTCCCGCGGACAGAACTTTGGCGGTCGCTTCGGGCGGCATAAAATGCCTCGATGACATTGAAAAAATGGCTAAATTGGGGGCCAAGGCGGTGCGAGTCGCCAGTGCGCTTATGGAAGCCAAGGATCCTTATGACGCCCTGCATACTCTTCTGGGCACGATTCCGCCCGAGGATGAGCCGGAGCCCGCCTGATCGGAGCGCGCGCAAATTCGAAGCGCCGAATCAAATTGGATCTGAAAAAGTTTGCGCAGGTTTTGCAGACCTGCTTAGATGTCGCCCCTCTGATGAGGCGCAGGCGCAACTAACGACGGAGTGTCATGCAAACACATGAAATGGTTCAGAGCTTCCGCAAGGTCGCCATCGGGTCAAATCGAAAATTCGGCCTGACCTTCAGCGCAATTTTCGCCTTCTTGGGCGCTTGGCCGTTGCTGCGCCACGCCGAGCCGCCGAAATGGCCGCTGTTGGTCCTGTCCGTCTTGTGCCTTGCCGCCGCCATTTTGGTTCCGCATTGGCTGACGCCTCTCAACCGAGCCTGGTTCAGGCTCGGGTTCGCCTTGAACAAAATCGTCAATCCTATCGTCATGGGGGTTTTGTTTTTTGGCGCGGTCGTCCCACTGGGCTGGTTCTTGCGCAAAAATGGCGAGGATCTGCTCCGTTTGAAGATCAAGCCGGAGGACGAGACCTATTGGATCGAGCGGCGGCCGCCGGGTCCGGCGCAAGGCACGTTGACAAAACAATTTTGAGGAGAGCCGATGTCGATATTTGCCGAGCTTTTTGAGTTCTTGGGCGCGCGAAAAAAATTCTGGCTGATTCCTCTTGCTGGTTCTTTTTCTGATCTTCGGCGGCTTGTTCGTTCTGAGCCAAGGCTCGGTCATCGCGCCGTTCATCTACACGCTGTTCTGATCGGGCCGTGATGCGCGTCCTTGGCATTTCGGCCTTCTATCACGACAGCGCCGCTGCCGCTGGTCCGCGACGGCGAGATCGTCGCCGCGGCGCAGGAAGAGCGCTTCACCCGCAAGAAGCACGACCCGAGCTTTCCGGCCAACGCCATTCGACTACTGCCTGAGGAAGCCAGAGGCCTGCCGGCGCGTCGGTCGATCGCGTCGTTTTCTATGAAAAGCCGTTTCTGAAATTCGAGCGGCTGCTCGAAACCTATCTCGCTTTCGCGCCGCGCGGCTTCGCTTCATTTCGCAAGGCGATGCCGCTTTGGATCGGCGAAAAGCTGTTTCAGCGCGATCTTCTCCTGCGCGAGCTCAGCGGCGATTTCCCCGGCGCTCGGCGAGCAAGGCAAACTTGCGCTTTTCGGAGCATCATTTCTGGCACGCGGCTTCGGCCTTTTTTCCCTCGCCCTTCCAATCGGCGCTGGTGCTTGACGATGGACGGCGTCGGCGAATGGGCGACGACGTCCGCGGCGCTCGGCCAGGGCGACGCCCTGGCGATCGTCAAGGAAATCCATTTCCCGCATTCGCTCGGGCTGCTCTATTCCGCCTTCACCTATTACACGGGATTCAAGGTCAATTCCGGCGAATACAAAGTGATGGGCCTCGCGCCTTACGGCGAGCCGAAATACGCAAAGGCTATCTTCGACCATCTGATCGACGTGAAGCCGGACGGCTCCTTCCGGCTGAACCTCGATTACTTTTCCTACTGCACCGGGCTCACGATGACGAATCGCCGTTTCGACGCGCTTTTCGGCGGGCCGCCGCGCCGCGCCGACGAACCGCTCGACCAGCGCCACATGGATCTCGCCGCCTCGATCCAGGCGGTGACGGAGGAGGTCGTGCTGCGGCTGACGCGCTCGCTCGCGGCTGAAACCGATTGCGCAATCTCTGCCTCGCCGGCGGCGTCGCGCTCAATTGCGTCGCCAATGGCAAGATGCTGCGCGACGGCCGCTTCGACCAAATTTTCATCCAGCCAGCGGCTGGCGACGCCGGCGGCGCGCTCGGCGCGGCGCTCGCCGTCTATTATGACGAAAATCGCGGCGCCGCCGGCGCTGTTCGGCCCGTAACGCGGCCAGACGCCATGCATGGCGCCTATCTGGGGCCGAGCTACGCGCAAGCCGATATCGAGCAACGGCTGCAGGCCGCAGGGGCGATCTTCGCCACGGTCGACGACGACGCGCTCATCGAGGAAACCGCCGCGGCGCTCGCGAGCGGGCAGGCGGTCGGCTGGCATCAGGGCCGGATGGAGTTTGGTCCGCGCGCGCTCGGCGATCGCTCGATCCTCGGCGACCCGCGTTCGCCGACCATGCAAAAGGCGCTCAATCTCAAGGTGAAATATCGCGAGAGCTTTCGCCCCTTCGCGCCGTCGGTGCTGCGTGAGCACGTCGCCGACTGGTTCGAGCTCGACGCCGATTCTGCCCTACATGCTGCTGGTCGCCGACGTGCAGATCAGAGCGCCGCCGCAAGATGTCGGCGGAGGAGCAGGCGCTTTTCGGCATCGACAAGCTGAATGTGCCGCGCTCGGACATTCCGGCGGTCACCCATGTCGATTATTCGGCGCGCATCCAGACCGTCCATCAGGAAACCAACCCGCGCTATCATGCGCTGATCAGCCGGTTCGAGCAATTGACCGGCTGCCCGGTTCTGGTCAACACGAGCTTCAATGTGCGCGGCGAGCCGATCGTCTGCACGCCGGAGGACGCGTTTCGCTGCTTCATGGGCACCGAAATCGAGTTTCTTGCGGTCGGCAACTGCATTCTGCATAAAGAACAACAGAATCCAGGCCTCGCCCGCGACTATAAGAGCGCCTTTGAGCTCGATTAGCGTTATGAAGTCCGGGCCGAATTTTTCCGACGCTTGGAGCCAGGAATTGCAGTCGGGCCGTGGACCAGGCGCTAACGCGTCCGCTCCTGTCTAGCAGGCGCTAACGCGTCCGCTCCTGTCTAGAAACAAGCAAGTCGGACGCGCGAGCCTCGATGAGAGCCTTCAGGGCGGCGGCCCTGAGGCGGTTGGCGAGCGGGGTCGGATGGCCGTCGCCTTCAATGCTGATCTTGGCCCCGGCCGCTTCCTCCCTGTCGAGCGAAACATTCAAGACGATCGCGCCGCCCTCTTGAAGGCGTTTCATGATGGCCTCATTGTCGAAGCCGGTGCCCAGAAGGTAATGCTGCGCCGCGGGTAGGAAAGGAATAAGGGTCGGCACGCCATATTTCTCCTTGGCCAAACGCACCGCGGCGAGCATGATTTTGATATAAGTCTCGACGTCGTCATGCGTGAGTTTGGCCCAGACCGGCGCCATGAACATCTGGTAGGCCGCCGAGTTCCAGGCCCATTCCCGCAGCGCCAGGCCAATGCCGTCATGGCAAGGCCCTTTAAACCGGACTTGGCCATCATCGAGAGCATAGCGCGGCGCGCGCAACACCCATGAGACTTTGCAGGCGGTGCGCTCGGCGTGCCAGGGAGCCGTCATGAAAATGAACAGTTGCGGCCGCAGCCCAATGACCGGATCGAAAAGCCCGGTCTCGAGCTCGCGCAGAAACTGCTGCGGTCCATAGCCGGTGAAACCGAGATTGAGAACGCGGATCTTGCGACCCAATGTGTCGGCGAAAGCCTGCGGCAGGGTATCGGCGTCATTCACGCCCACTCCGAAGGTCATCGAATCGCCGAAAAACGCGACAGTGGGATCCGCCTCGCTCGATCGGGTCTGACGCAGCAAATTGGCGTCTATCGTGTAGCCGACGCTGTAGATCAGAGCGCCGGTTTTCGGATCGATTTTTTCGGAATGGAAAAGCCCCGGATGCTCGGGTCCCCAGCCAATCTCCGGCCGGCGGATCATATATCCGTCGGTCGAGACGATGATCTGTTGTGGTTCGACCAGATAAGCGATCCCCTCTAGGGCGCTGACGCCCAGGGCGAGCGAGGCGGCGGCGAGCAGGAGGTCGCGCAATCCGCCGCGTGCAAGCGAAGCCAGGTCGGCCAAAAGACAAAAAACCAGAACAAAGCTGAGCAGTCGAAAATAATCAGGAGAATGTCGAATCTCGGTCCATATGGCGAGCGCGATCAAGATTGGCGCAGCCACAAGGCGAAGGGCGACGGAGAGCTTGGCGGCCATTGGCGAGTTTGAACTCCAATTTGCGCTTATGACGCGGGACGGCGGCAGGATCGAGTTCAGTCCGGGCGCGACGCCAGGACGGCGTCCATCCGCCGCGCGACATAATCCTTCAGCAGCATGGCCCTGACGCGGTTGGCGAAGGGCGTCGGGTGGCCGTCGCCCTTGATGGTGATGACCGCCCCCGCCGCCGCCTCGTTGGCGAGAGATGCATCCACGACATATGCGCCGCCATCTCGCAGGCGTTTAATGATGGCGTCATCGTCAAGGCCGGTCCCGCGCAAGTAGTTTTCGTCCACCCTGAGATAGGGAACGAGCGTCGACACGCCGTATTTTGTCTTGGCGAGATCCACCGCCGCGAGGAGAATCCTGATGTAAAGATCAATGTCGTCATGTGTGAGTCTGTGCCGGTAGGGCTCTATCGCCACACGATAGAGAGCCGTGTTTTCGAGCCATTCCCGAAGCCACAAACTCGGCCCTTCATTGCAAACGCCCTTGAAAACGATTTGATTATTTTCGAGCGCGTAAAGCGGCGCGCGGGCGGTCCAATAGGATTTGCAGGCGGTTCGCTCGGCGTGCCACGCCGCCGTCAAGAAGACGAACAGCTTGGGCTGCGGTCCGATGACGCTGTCGAAAAGCCCCGTCTCCATCTCGCGCAGAAATTGCTGCGGACCGTAGCCGGTGAATCCGAAATTGAGAACCCGCTCCTTGGGTTCGAGCAAATCCGCAAAGGCTTGCGGCAGCGTGTCCGCGTCAGCAACGCCGTCGCCGAAGGTAAAGGAGCAGCCGAAGAAAACAATCGTCGGACCTGTCTCACAGGATTTTGTCCGGCGCAGGAGATTGGCGTCAATGGTGTAATCGACGTTGTAAATCGCCTCATGAGTTTTCGGATCCCATTTCTCGGCATGAAAGCTGCCCATGCGCCCAGGTCCCCAGCCGATGATCGGTCGTGGAGCCGACAAGCCCTTCGTCACGTTGGTCCCTGTTTTGGGCTCCAAAACAAGAGCGCCGCCCTCGATGACGCTGAGTCCAAAGACGAGCGACGCCAGGACGAGCAGCACATCGCGCGATTTGCCTCGCGCCAGCGAAGCCATGTCGGCAAGAAGCAAGAAAACAACGGCAAAGGTGAGCAGCCGAAAATGAGGAAATGGATGTTTCAGCTCCATGAACAGAACAAGACCAAGCAGGAGCGGAATTGCCGCAACGCGCCAGGGAAAGCGAAACCTTCTTGCCATAGGCAGGTCAAACCATCTTCTCATGAGGGGGAAGCGATGCGCTGATACAATTTTTTCGGACATTCTGTCTAGCTGGGCTCGAATATCTGTCCCCTCGCGCACTGCCCTCCAGGCGGGCCGATAAGCCCTAGGCTCTAAGTTGGGGCGCCGAACGGGCGCGCGTTGCGATGACGAAGCCGGCGCATTAACGTAATGGCCTTCGCCAAGCGGCTGGCCGCTGCGCGCTTTCCTGGCGGATCAATGTGGAGGACGTTTCCGTGATTTTGACGCATGTCGAAGAGGCCCGCGTCGCATTGCGCGGCGCAATAGACCGAGCGTCAAGGATCGTGGCCTTTACCGGCGCGGGCATCTCAACGGAATGCGGCGTGCCGGATTTTCGTTCAAAGAATTCCCCTTGGATGAGATTCAAGCCAGTCGATTTCGACCTCTTCATGTCAGACGTCTTGATGCGCGAAGAGGCGTGGCGGCGTAAGTTCGCGCTGGACGATATTTATGCGTTGGCGCAGCCAGGACGCGGCCATTACGCGCTCGCCAATCTTGTCGCGAGCGGCAAGGCGACAACTATTATCACGCAAAATATCGATAATTTGCACCAGCGCTCGGGCGCGCCCGAGGAAAGCATTATCGAATTGCACGGAAATGGAACCTATGCGTCATGTCTTTCCTGCGGATTGCGGCATGAACTCGCCGATATTCGCCGTGACTTTGAGGCCACTGGCGCGGCGCCCGCTTGCGGCGAATGCGGCGGCCCGGTGAAGTCGGCGACCATCTCCTTCGGCCAGGCCATGCCGACGCAAGCACTACGGCGCGCGCAAGAGGCGACGATCAATTGCGATCTTTTTCTTGCGATCGGCTCATCGCTCGTGGTTTATCCGGCCGCCTCGTTTCCGTCCTTGGCCCGGCAGCACCAGGCCCGCCTCGTCATCGTGAACGGCGAGGCGACACCGCTTGATTTTGAAGCCGATCTGGTCTTGCGGGGCGATATCGGCGACATTCTGGAGCCATTTGCGACATGATCGCTCGATATGAAGGCACAGAGCGCTTGGCAGCGAAGGCTGAGCTGGTTCGGGCGACTCTGGAAGGCGGCCTCGTCTGAGAGCGCTCAAATCCCCGCCTAAACGTTACCAAAGCGACACAGATTTGTTGTTTTTTCCGTCATCCACAATTTCTTGGGCCGTCGCAGCTTTTGCTGTGACAAGTGAATGCTATCCTCAAATTAGGTCGGCCGTGCTCGGGCGTGATTCTTTATCGACAAGATAAAGCTTAAGCGTTGGGGCGGCGTGGCGGCCATGCGCCATTAGGGGAGGCGTCCTTGGACGAGAAAATTCCCGCATCGCTTCGGCTTGATTTCGCCGCGCAGCCATCGCGCATCGAAGCTCTGGAGCTCGTCGAAATTTCTGGCCACGTCAAATGGTACGATAGCGGCAAAGGCTATGGCTTCATTGTGCCTGACGATGGCGGCGCTGACGTACTTTTGCACGTCACGGCCTTGCGGAAGGATGGCTTTCAGACGGCGCAGGAAGGAATGCGCGTGGTCTGCGAGGCAATTCGCCGCGCCAAGGGCCTCCAAGTGCTCAAGATTATCTCGTTGGATGCGTCGACCGCCGTAAATCATTGTGAATGGCGGGCTCCTCGCACGCATGTTCAGGTCGCTTCGGCGGGCCGTTTCGAGATTGTCGTGGTGAAATGGTTTAATCGCGCGCGCGGGTTCGGCTTCCTCACTCAGGGAGATGGAACGCAGGATATTTTCATTCATATGGAAACCCTGCGCCATTATGGGATCGCCGAACTACGGCCGGGAGAAAGCCTGCTCGCGCGGTTTGGCGATGGTCCAAAGGGCTTGATGGCGGCCGAAGTGCGGCTGCTTAACGCCGCCGCGCCACTTTCACATTGACCTTTCGCGTTAGCGGAGCTTTGTTCGCCGCGCCGGCGCGAGGGCGTCGGCGAAAGATCGAAGGGCGAAACCGATGCGCCCGATAGGTCCGCGATCTGAAAAGGCGAGCGACGTGAGAAGGCGAATGATTTGGCGGAATTGATCGGGCGGCGCCGGCGCAAGGCCAAGGGGGCTGCGGCATGGGCCTCCATCGCAACCGTCATTTGCGCAATTCTTTTGGCGGGCGCGAACCCGGCCGCCCCCGAAACGAACCCTGCCGAGGCGCGGGAAGGGCTCGAATCGCTGGGGCTTGTCACCGCCAGCGGGATTCATGAATTTTCGGTCGAGGTCATGCGCACCGCGCCGCAGCGGCAGCACGGACTGATGTTTCGGAGGTTTCTTCCACAGGACCGCGGCATGTTGTTTATTTTCGATGACGAGCGGCCGATCGCAATGTGGATGAAGAACACATATTTGCCGCTCGACATGGTTTTCATTGCTCAGTCGGGCAGGGTGGTGGGCATAGCGGAAAACGCCGAGCCCTTGTCGGAAAAGATCATTCCCTCCGGCGCTCCCGTTTATGGCGTTCTCGAAGTCAACGCCGGCGTCGCGGCGAAGATCGGCTTGAAGATCGGCGATACGCTGCGTCATCCGGCTTTCGCCAAGGCGCCAGCCAATCTCAAGTGACCATCCGGTCTCCAGCGACGCGGCCATCCTCGGATCGAGACATGGCGGACCCGGCCGAACTTGTTTGCGCCGAGCCTGCGTGATAGCGAAAGGCGCGACGACAGAGTTCTGGCCAATCATGCGGGGTATAGCGCAGTCTGGTAGCGCGGAAGTTTTGGGTACTTCAGGTCGCAGGTTCGAATCCTGCTGCCCCGACCATGCTGGCCATGCGATGCGCATCGCGTTTTGTCGATCAAGGCTATGCTCGAAATCTTGGATGCCGCAATGACCGCACGGATTTATCGCCCCGCCAAAACCGCCACCCAATCCGGCTCGGCGAAGGCCAAGCTTTGGGTTCTCGAATTCGAGCCCGAGGAGCCGCGCCGGATCGAGCCGCTCATGGGCTGGACAAGCTCCGGCGACATGAAAAGCCAGGTGCGGCTGAGGTTCGGCGACAAGGAGGAGGCGATCGCCTATGCCGAGAGGAACGGCTTGGCTTATCGGGTCGAGGAGCACAAGCCGAGCCCGCGCAATATCCTGTCCTATTCGGATAATTTCAAATTCAGCCGTCTCGGCCAATGGACCCATTGACCACGGGACGACCCAGGGTTGACCCCGTAGCTCAGCTGGATAGAGCAGCCGCCTTCTAAGCGGCAGGTCGCAGGTTCGAACCCTGCCGGGGCCGCCAGCAAAAACAATCATTCGTAGGCTCGTCCCTCATTGGCTCAGGCGATGCGGCGGCGACGCAGGACCCTAGCTCTTCGACGACATCCGGCCTCTGTTTTCCCGCAGAGCCGGCGCTGGAGTTAGCGAGCGATCCTCCGAGAAACAAGAATTCGCGCATGAGCACTGAAACGGCTGCAGAACAAGATCCGACCGCAAAAACGCTCCGGATGATCGCGGAAGCGCTCGCGCCGCGCTCGGAGCCGCACGGTGGCGATATGCCGCCAATGCCATCCGCGACTTTGGAATCGTTGAAGATGGCGCATCTATCCGGGGCGGACTTGACGCAAATCCTCGAAAAGACCGAGCGCGCATCTACATCGCAGGTGGATAAGGGGCAGGCTGCCGACGGTGGCGTGACGACGACGCATGAAACCGCCCTGAACGCCGCTGATCTCATTTCCGAAATTCGCGGACTATCCGCCAAGGTGGAAAGTCTTGAAAACGGCCAGAAGCATCTTGCGGACGCCTTGACCGCATTGGACAAGCGCATCCAAGAATTAATGGAGCGATTTTCATGTCCGCCAGTGAAAGCGCAGGGCTGAAGGCGGGGATTTCAGCGGGCTGCGGGAGCTATCCTAACCTGGGTCGCCGTTAAACCAGGGATTTTCCTGCAGTTTCCATCCGAGGGTTTCCGAATCGGCCGACCGGGCGCATATTGGCCTCGGGAGACGATCTTGGCGCCTACTTTCTTTGAATTCTTCGCTGGCGGCGGGATGGCGCGGGCCGGCTTGGGTCCCGCGTGGACATGCCTTTTCGCCAATGATTTGGATCAAAAGAAAAGCGCCGCTTACCGTCTCAATTGGGGCTCGGCGGAACTTAAAACCGCTGATGTAAGGCTGTTGATCGCTTCGGACCTTCCCGAGGTGAAGGCCAATTTGGCTTGGGCGTCGTTTCCCTGCCAGGATCTTTCCCTGGCGGGTGGAGGAGCTGGGTTGGAAGGTTCCCGGAGCGGGACTTTTTACGCATTTTGGGCGGTGATGAACGGCTTGATCGCCGATGGCCGCGGCCCCGATCTCATCGTTTTGGAGAATGTGAATGGCGCCCTGACCTCGCACGAGGGCCGCGATTTCGAAGCCATTTGCGGATATTTCCACGATTCCGGATATGCCTTTGGCGCGATCATTATCGATGCGGCGCTGTTTGTGCCGCAATCGCGTCCGAGGCTTTTTGTGGTCGGGGTCCGCAAGAATTTGCAAATTCCCAGCTCGGTGCGGGCGTCCGCGCCCTCCATTTGGCATCCGCGCACGCTCCAAGAGGCGTTCGAGGAGCTGCCGCGGCGCATCAAACAATCCTGGCTCTGGTGGCGCATGGCCGCGCCCGCCGCGCGTAACATCCGGTTTTCGGATCTGATCGAAGACGAGCCAACCGGCGTCCCCTGGCGCACAAAGGCCGAAACGCAACGCCTTCTTGCGCTCATGAGCGACGTCAATCGTTTAAAGGTTGAAAAAGCCAAATTGGCCGGGCCTCGCATGGTCGGCTGCATCTATAGACGCACGCGCTTTGATGCGACGGGCGCCAAGGTCCAGCGGGCGGAAGTGCGCTTCGATGACCTCTCTGGGTGCCTCCGCACGCCGGCGGGAGGCTCCAGCCGGCAATTGCTGCTTATCGTCGAAGGCGACAGCGTGAAATCCCGGTTGATCTCGGCGCGCGAAACCGCGCGTTTGATGGGCCTGCCGGATGAGTACAGATTGCCGGAAAATTACAACGAGGCCTATCATCTCACCGGCGACGGTGTCGTCGTTCCGGTTGTGCGGCATCTCGCCCAACATTTGCTGGAGCCGATCCTTGCGGGCCAAGGCGCATCCGTTCAGGCGGCCGCATGACGGGGCAGGAGCCAAATCCTGCGCTAGGCCCCGCGCCAAAAGCGGCGGCCGCTGACCCTGCGCGGAGCGCTGTCATGCGCGCGGTGAAGTCAGTAAACACGCGGCCGGAAATGATTGTCCGCTCCACGGCGCATCGCTTAGGCTTCAGGTTTCGCCTCCACGATAAGACCCTTCCTGGCCGCCCCGACTTGGTGTTTCTCGGGCGCCGCAAGGTCATTTTTGTAAATGGCTGCTTTTGGCATGGTCATGACTGCAAGCGCGGTGATCGCGCGCCGAAGACAAACGCCGCCTATTGGCGCGCCAAGATTGCCCGCAACAAGGCGCGCGACGCCGAGGTGGGCGCGGCGCTCATCGCCGCGGGTTGGAATGTGCTGATCGTTTGGGAATGCGAGACGAAGGATGTCGCCGGCTTGGGCGTCCGGCTGAATGCCTTCTTGTCCGCCGACCCGCATTTATCCCGCAATACACGCCGCTTGACGCTGCGGGCAGGCTGAATTCAATCAATGAAATCCGCGCCGGGGAGGGTGCGCAGAATCGCCCGATCGAGAAGCCAAATCGGATGGTTTTTCATGGCTTCGGACAGGCGGCTGCAATCCACGGTAAGATCTGCTAGTCGCGCCGCCGCCTCCGGCGCCTTCTCCTTCAATTCCGCGAAACATTCGCCAGCATAGGAGTTCAGATTGCTCGAGTTCCTCAATGGCTTGGCCATTGTAGCGGGATACGCCGGCCGCGACCATGCGGATGAAATCGATGACGATGCCGAGTGTCTCGAGATCGCGCGCCGCCTCCGCGGTTGACCTTTCCACAGAGAGATCAAAGGGACCATCAAGCGGGCCAAGTTTTTTGGATTTCTATCGGAAACACATAGAGTTTCATAATTTAACTCATTTAACAAATGAGCAATGCCGGACGCTCAATCGGCGACGCGCTCAGGCGTCCTCGTTTAGGATCAGGTCGAGCACCGGCCGCCGATTTTGCACGTGGCTACGCAAAATGAGGAGAAGATTGTCGCCCGACAGTTTGTGATACCAGACGCCTTCCGGGTCCACATAGGCCAAGGGCTCGCCGGTGCATTTGCCGAGACAGGAGCGGCGAACGCAGGAAGCTTCGCCGACCATTTCTTCGTCCAGACCAGCGGCGAGGAGTTTCGTCCGCAGCTCGTCGAGGAAGATCTGCGCTTCGCCAGTCCTGTTGCAGCAGGGCCCCGTGCAGATCAAGAGCCGGCGGGCGGCCGCCGGACGGTTGAATATATCCATGAGGGGCATAGGCGGCCTTAATGCTCAATCCTTAAGGGTGAATGTTGCATTTTGAAGCACGGAAGCGAAAAGCTATTCCCTTTTTGCTATAGAAGCTTGTCGCATTGTCGCTTTGCGGTCAATCCACCGTCGTAAGGCGCGATTTATGCCAACTGTTGCATAATTGTAGAAATATCTGATTTTCAATGGGTTTTCTTTGTCATCTCCGGCGCGACCCGCTCATTCGCGCAAAATCAGCGCCAAATTTAAGTCTGATTCTCAATATCTCTGGGGCTTGCTGGCGAGCCTTGCCATGGCCTTAAGCCTTCGGCAACCGATGCGATGCGAAGGTCAGCCCGGGTGATCGGGGCCATTGGCTTGCGGTGGCCGCGGGCCCACGCGAGGGCCGAAATTGGGAATCGAAAGGAAAACCAGATGCGGGTCAGACAGCTTTGGCGTTTCCGATCGCATCCTGTCGTCGCTTTCTTAGCCGATCCTTTGGCGTTCTGTTCAAGCTGCGTCGAGTCCGGCGCGCGGCGCGGCCGCGTCATCGTCGGACTTGCCGGAAGCGCTGCCTTGGGCCTTGGCGGATGCGCGCAACAGCCGGTTGGGCCTCAGCGCGTCGCCCATTCAAAAGAATATTTCCCGTCCTCGATCTACGGCCAAGCGAGCCCGCGCGTCGTCGCCTATGGCGAGCCGGTGCCGCGCGGGGGCGGAACCTACATGGTCGGCAAGCCCTATTCGGTCGCAGGCCACACATATTATCCGAGCGCCAAACAATATGCCGCGGTTGGATGGGCGTCCTGGTATGGCGACGCCTTTCATGGCCGGCGCACCGCCAATGGCGAGGTCTATGACATTGATTCAATCTCGGCGGCGCATCCGACCATGCCCTTGCCGAGCTATGCGCGAGTCACGAATTTGCGCAATCATTATTCGATGATCGTGCGCGTCAATGACCGCGGCCCTTTCGATTCAAGCAGAATCATGGATGTGTCGCGCAAAACCGCCGAAGTCCTGGACTTCCACGGCGCAGGCACCGCGCGGGTCAAGGTCGAATATCTGGGTCCGGCCGGTCTCGAAGGATCGGATGACAGCAAGCTGATCGCGACTTTGCGGACCGACGGGCCGGCGAAGCTCGATGGCGGGACCGGCCAAGGCGGCGTCATGCTCGCCGAAGGCGCGCCTTTGCAAACAGCCTCCGCCGAAGCGGCGCGCGGCGAAAGCGGCGAAGCCTCGGCGGCTGTTCCGGTTCCGGTTAGCCGGCCTTTCGCGGGAACGGCGCCATTACCCCCGGCGCGGCCGTTCGATCTCGCCACGAGCGCCGGCGCCCGCGGCCAAATCGCCGCGAAGACGCGGCAAGCCAATTTACGCTGACATCGTCGCCGCGCGCCATTGAAAATACGCCGCTTCCAGTGCAGGGTCCTATGCGCCGCCAAAGCGGTTCCCCTCGATCGCGGGGCCCGGCCAAGACGAGCTTGACGAACTTTCAAGTGAGTTCTCGCGGGCTTTGCGCGCGCGGATTCTTTATGATTGAGACGAGCTGATTTTCGCGGCGGCTCAATGCAGTGGAAGGGATTCGCTTGATCGCTCAACTCTTGGTTTTCCGATCTTCACGGTTCGCCGCGTCGATTCGCCTCGGCTTGGTTGCAATGCTCCTGGCCGCCGGCGTCCACGCCGCGCGCGGCCAAACGATTCAAACCAATGTTCCCCATGTGATCCTGATCGACGCGGACACAAAGAGCGTGCTGTTCGAGAAGGACGCCGACACGCCCGTTGTCCCTGCTTCGACGGTCAAGGTCATGACGGCCGAGCTTGTCTTTCATGAGATCGCCGAAGGGCGCCTGAAACTCGACGATGAATTTCTCATAAGCGAAAACGCTTGGCGTTACGGTGGCGCGCCGGCGCGCGGCTCCAGCATGTTCGCCGCCCTCAACAGTCGCGTCAGGGTCGAGGATTTGATCCGCGGCCTCGTGATCGTCTCGGGCAATGATGCGGCGATCGCGCTCGCGGAAGGGGTCGCCGGCTCGGAGGGCGCTTTCGCCACGCTTATGATGAAGCGCGCCCGCGAGCTCGGACTGACCCATTCCACCTTCACCAATCCCTGGGGCAGGGACGACCCTGAGCAGAAGGTGAGCCCCAGGGACATGGTTTTCCTGGCTAATCACGTCATCCAAACCTACCCGGAGCTTTATAAATATTTTGGCGAGAAGGATTTTACCTGGAACAAGATCAAGCAGTCGAACCGCAACCCGCTTCTCACCATGGACTTCGGCGCGGACGGGTTGAAGACCGGCAATATTGACGCAAGCGGCTATGGGCTTGTCGGTTCGGCGGTGCAGAACGGCCAACGTCTGATCCTGGGTCTTTACGGTGCCGCTACCTCCAAGGAGCGCGCGGAAGAGGCGCGCAAGATTTTCCTTTGGGGATTTCGGTCTTTCGACACTAGGACGATTTTTCAAGCCGGCGAGACAATCGGCGGCGCCAAGGTCTATGGCGGCAACGTTTGGGAGGTCCCGCTCGTCGCCGATACGGAAGTGAAAATTCTCGCGCCGCGGACAGGAAACGAGAAATTCACCGGCCGCGTCGTCTATGACGGCCCTTTGATCGCGCCCATCGAGGCCGGCAAGCAGGTCGCGCATCTGAAGATCATGCGCGGGACGGCCGAAGTTCTTGATCTGCCCTTGAAAACGGCTTCTGCCGTCGAGGTGGGTTCGCTGCAGCGCCGCGCGATGGATGCCGGGCTTGAATACGCCACGGTTCTGTTTCGCAAATATGTCATCAAGAAAAATGAATGAGGGTCCGGCTCAAGACTATCCGGCGTCGAAGCGTGGATCTTTCATCACGCTGGAAGGCGGCGAAGGCGTGGGCAAGTCGACGCAGATCGGGCTTATACTGGAACATTTGCGGCAAGCGGGAGTCGAAGCCATCGGGACGCGGGAGCCGGGCGGATCGCCAGGTGCTGAAATCCTGCGTACAGCGCTTCTGTCCGGCGTTGTCGAACCGCTTGGTCCTGCCGCGGAGGCGATCCTTTTCGCGGCGGCGCGGATCGACCATATCGACCAGACCATCGCGCCCGCCCTGTCGGCCGGGACCTGGGTCGTGAGCGATCGCTTCGCGGACTCGACCTGCGCTTACCAAGGCGCGCTCGGCGTGGATCCACGATTCCTGCGCGCCCTCGAGCGTGTGAGCTTGGATGGTTTGCGTCCCGACCTCACCTTGATTCTGGATCTTCCCGCCGAGGAGGGGCTCGCCCGCGCGGCGCGTCGGCGCGCTCCAGCGGAACCGCTCGATTGTTTCGAGAATGAAGCGCTTCAATTTCATCAGAACCTGCGCGCTGCATTTCTCGAAATCGCGGCGGCCGAACCCGCGCGCTGCGTCGTGATCGACGCCTCCTGTTCGGAAGGCGATGTGGCGCAAGCAATCTGGGAGGCGGTGTCTCGCCGGCTTCTGTCCCGGCCTGTCCCGGCGGAGCGGATGTTTGGCGCCTAGGCCGCAGGCTTCCTCGGCGGAGGACGCCGCTCCAGAGGCGGATCGTTACGCCGACGCGCCGCATCCGCGCGAGACCTATGCGCTTTTTGGTCATGCGGAAGCTGAATGCGAGCTCCTTCATGCCTATCGATCCGGGCGCCTGCCGCAGGCCTTTATCATTGGCGGACCGCCAGGAATCGGCAAAGCCACGCTGGCTTGGCGGTTGGCGCGCTTCCTCCTCGCCAATCCGCAGCCAGCGGGCGGCGCTTGCTCATCGGCGCCGGATCTTTTCGTGCCCGAAGACGATCCTGTCGCCCGTCAGATCGCCGCGCTCGCTCACCCCGACCTTTTTCTCTTGAGGCGGGCCTGGAACGAGAAAACCAAGAAGCATTTCACCGACATTCGCGTCGACGACGTGCGCCGCGCCATTCACATGTTCCAGCAGGCGGCCGGTCGCGGCGGTTATCGCCTCTGCATCGTCGACAGCGCCGAGGACCTGAACGCGTCCGGCGCCAACGCGCTCTTGAAGCTGATCGAGGAGCCGCCGCCGCGTTCGCTTTTTCTCATCGTGGCGCAGCGGCCGAACCAGGTGCTCGCCACAGTCAGATCGCGCTGCGCCAAAATCGCTTTGAGACCGCTCGGATCCGCTGATCTCGAGCGAGTTGTGGCGGCGCTTGGCGCGCCCTGGTCTGAGAGCGGCGAAGCGGAGGTGAAGGCTTCGATCTCGCGCAGCCAAGGCTCGGTGCATGATGTCTTGCGTCTCCTCAGCCGCGGCGGCGTCGATCTCGACGCTGGTCTTCGCCGCATGCTGGACCTTCTGCCGGCGGTCGATTGGCGACAGGTCCATGCCTTGGCCGATCGCGTCGCGCCGCGCGACGCCAGCGATGATTACGAGACGCTGCTCGTCGCCGTTTTGGATTGGCTTGACGCAAGGGTGCGTCGCCGCGCGCAAGCGGGGGAGGGCCTGTCTGTCCGGCGTCTTGCGCCTTACGCTGAGGTATGGGAAAAAGTGGCCGCGACGGCGCGCGAGATTGAGACCCTTAACCTCGACAGGCGCCCTCTCGTTTTCTCAATTTTCGCCGATCTGGCGGCGGCGGCTCGGGCTTCTTCATAGTAACGCCGCTCGGGGGCATGGAAATGCTTCCGTCGGCGGCGGCCGCGCGCGAACCTGAGACTGCTAGCCAATGTCCGCCCGCCCCCGCTTTTACATCACGACCGCTATTCCTTACGCCAATGGCGCGCCTCATATCGGGCATGCCTATGAGCGGATCGCAACCGATGCGATCGCAAGGTTCAAGAGGCTTGACGGCTATGACGTTCTGTTCGTCACGGGGATGGATGAGCATGGCCAGAAGATGCAGCAGACAGCCGCCCGCGAAGGTCTGACGCCGCAGCAACTCGCAGACCGCACCGCGGCTCAGTTCGCGGCGATGGGCGACGCTCTTTGCGCTCCCGCCGACGATATCGTCCGCACCACGCAGGAGCGCCATCGCTCCGCCGCGCAGGAAATCTGGGCCAGGATGGCCGCGGCCGGGGACATTTATCTGTCGAAATATCCGGGCTGGTACTCGGTTCGCGACGAGGCCTTTTTCGATGAATCCGAGCTGACCGAGGGACCCAATGGCGCGCGCCTCGCGCCGACCGGCGCGCCGGTCGAATGGGTCGAGGAGGAAAGCTATTATTTCAGGCTTTCCGCCTATCAGGACCGGTTGCTCGCGCTCTACCGCGACCGGCCGGATTTCGTGACGCCCGACAAATACGGCAATGAAATCGTCGCTTTCGTCGAGCGCGGCCTGAACGATCTTTCAATTAGCCGCTCGACTTTCGACTGGGGCGTTCCCATCCCAGGCGATGCGCGCCATGTGATGTATGTCTGGGTCGACGCGCTCACGAATTACATCACCGGGACCGGCTTTCCCGATCCGGATGCGCCGCGGGCGAAATTTTGGCCGGCGGACGCTCATGTCATTGGCAAGGACATCACGAGGTTTCATGCCATCTATTGGCCGGCTTTCCTGATGTCCGCCGGTCTTCCGCTTCCGAAGCAGATTGTCGTCCATGGCTTTCTATTCAATCGCGGCGAGAAAATGTCGAAATCGGTCGGCAATGTGATCGATCCTTTCGCCTTGGCCGAGCATTACGGCGTCGATCAGCTCCGCTATTTCTTTTTGCGCGAAGTGCCATTCGGGCAGGACGGCAATTATTCGCATGAGGCCATCGTCAACCGCATCAATGCGGATCTCGCCAATGATCTCGGCAATCTCGCGCAACGCTCCCTGTCGATGATCGAAGAAGAATTGCGGCGCGAGATTGCCTGTCCCGGCGGGATTGACCGAGACCGATCTCGCGCTTCTCGGACAGGCGGCGGCGCTCCCGGCTAAATCGCGCGCGGCGATGGAGGATTATTCCTTGCATGCTATCCTGGCCGAGATCTGGCGCGTCGTCGCCGAGGCCAACCGCTATTTCGCGGCGGAAGAGCCCTGGATCAAGCGCAAAGTAGATCCTGAGCGGATGCAGACCATTCTCTATGTAACTGCGGAAGTCCTGCGTATAATCGCGATCATGACACAACCGTTCATGCCGACTTCGATGGCGAGGCTTCTCGATCTTTTGAACGTCGCCCCCAATGCGCGCGGCTTTGACCAAGCGGAGGCGGCGAAAGCGCTCGCGCCTGGCGCGCCCTTGCCGCCGCCGTCGCCGATCTTTCCGCGCTATGTCGAGCCGGAAGACGGGGGACGCGCCTGAGCCATGCGATCGCGCCAAGCGACGCATTCGAATAATTGAGCCGACCCATGTTGATCGACAGCCATTGCCATCTCGATTTCCCGGATTTCGCGGCGGAGCGCGATGCCGTCGTGGAGCGCGCCCGAGCCGCCGGGGTCCAGCGCATGATCACAATTTCGACGCAAATCGATCAATTCGCGGCGATCTCCGCGCTCGCCGAGGCCTATCCGGACGTATTCTGCACGGTCGGCGACCATCCGGATCACGCCGATGAAGGCGTCGAAGCGAGTTTGGATCGTTTGGTCGATCTGGCGCGACACCTAAAATGCGTCGGCATTGGCGAAACTGGCCTCGATTATTATCACGACCGGGTCCGGCGCGATCTCGCGGAGCGTGTTTTCCGCACCCATATCGCCGCGCGCCCGGCAAACCGGCCTGCCGATCGTCATTCACGCCCGCGACGCCGACGCCGATGTCGCAGCGATCCTGAAGGACGAGATGGGGAAGGGGCCTTTCAAAGGGCTTCTCCATTGCTTCACCTCGTCGCGGATGCTTGCGGAGGCGGCGCTCTCGCTTGGCCTTTATATTTCTTTTTCCGGCGTGCTGACCTTCAAGAAGACGGACGAACTCCGCGACATCGCCCGCGCCGTGCCAATGGATCGGCTCTTGGTGGAGACCGATGCGCCGTTTCTAGCCCCGGTTCCCCATCGCGGAAAGCGCAACGAGCCGGCTTTTGTCGCCGCGACCGCCGAGGTTCTCGCCGGCTTGAAAGGTGTATCCGCCGAAAGCCTGGCGACGACGACAACCGCCAACACGCTGCGCCTATTCGACAAAATGCCGCCGCCAGGCTTCGGCCGCGAGGAGGCCGCATGAGCCTTGCGATCACCATTCTCGGTTGCGGCTCTTCCGCCGGCGTCCCCCGGGTTGGACAAGGCTGGGGCGCCTGCGATCCGAATAACCCGAAAAACCGTCGCCGCCGCTGCTCGATCCTACTCGAGCAAACGGACGCCACCGGAGCGAAGACTCAGGCTCTCGTCGACACTTCGCCGGATCTTCGCGAGCAATTATTGGCGCTGAATGTCTCGCGTCTTGATGGGATATTGCTCACGCACGCCCACGCCGACCATATCCACGGCATGGATGACGTTCGGCCTTTGGTCATTATGGCGAGACGGAAGATCAACATTCATATGGACGCGCCGACCTCCGCCACGGTGCGCGCCGCCTTCAGCTATATTTTCGAGACGCCGCCAGGAAGCCAATATCCGGCTCTGCTGAACGAACATCGCCTCTACGCCGGCGAGTCGGGTTACGATCGATGGGCCCGGCGGCGCTATCGCCGCCTTGCCGTTTCGTCTCGAACATGGCGAGATAGACGCTCTGGGTTTCCGCTTCGGCGACATCGCCTATTCGCCCGATCTCAACGCCATCCCCAAGGAAAGCCGCGCTTTTCTCGAAGGGCTCGACCTTTGGATCGTCGACGCTCTGCGATATACGCCGCATCCCAGTCATTTCTCCTTGCCCGAAACCTTGGATTGGATCGCAAAGCTGCAGCCCAAGCGCGCAATTCTCACCAATATGCATACCGACCTCGACTTCGCCCGCCTTAAGAGCGAGCTGCCGCCGAATGTCGAGCCGGCCTTCGATGGGATGCGAATTGTCAGTTGAAGCGTTTATTTTCAGTTGAAGCGTTTATTTAAAGCTGTGCGGACGCTCGGACCGTGGCGCCGGCCCATGCGCGGGGTTGCGCCCGATTCGCTTCGTTATGTTCCATAATATTGATTATGCGAATTAGCTTGGTCAAGGTTGGGCTTGTGGAATCAAGTGTCCCAGGCTTAAACGTTGCCAAAAATCCGAGGCTTTATTCGGCATGGACCGTTTCTAAACTGGTCCGATGCGTCTAGCCAAGGCGACGAACAGTTGATATATTTGATACGGGACAGGGCTAATCGGCATTCATAGCGAATACCATCTTTGATACATTTGGCTGGCGCCCGCGGGTTGCCGGCCTTTTGGCGTAGGCGTTATACGATTGAGTTTGCCGCGGCGGAATTGGATGGCGTCGGCGGGCAAATGGCGCCGGGGCGGTTATAGGCGGAGACGAGTAGGCACATCATGAGCAAAGGTAGAGATTTCCGGGGACCCAAGAAGCGCGGCTTCGACGATGACGGGCCCTCACCCTACGATCCGCCACGGCAGAGCCGCCCGCAACGCGCGACCTTTGGCGGGGGCGGCGGCGGACCCGAGCTTGGAGCGCCGTTGAGCGGGCCCGCGATCGACGCCGTGGTCAAATGGTTCAAGGGCGACAAGGGCTTCGGCTTCGTCGAATTGGGCAATGGGACTGGCGACGCCTTCCTGCATATCGGCGCGCTTCAGGCTGCGGGCTACGAGACCGTTCCGCCCGGCGCGAAATTGAAGGTGAATGTCAGCAATGGCGTCAAGGGCGCCCAGGTGACCAGGGTCCTTGAGGTCGATACGGCGGGAGCGGCGGAAAGAGCGCCGCAGCCGCGGTCGTTCGGCGATGCGCCTCGGCCGCAGCGGCGCGCCCCAGACCCGTCCACGGCCGTTTCCGTCACCGGAATAGTCAAATGGTTCGACGACAACAAGGGCTTTGGGTTCGTGCAGTCGAATGACGGCGGCAAGGATGTCTTCGTCCATATTTCGATTCTCGGGCCATCGGGCGTCCAGCATCTCGCGGAAGGTCAGCCGGTGACGATGCAGGTTGTGGACACGCCAAAAGGGCGCGAAGCTCTGTCGCTTTCGCTGGATTGAGCGAGAACGACGCCGAATTCAGTCCAGCGCGCGAAAGGGAGCATCAGCCTTCCTTTCGTCGGCGCGATGATGGTCGCCCCATGCAGCCATCGCGCGATATCTGCGCTCTCCTTGAGATCATGGCGGCCTTGCGCCATCAAGAGTTGGGCTGCAGCTGGGATCTCGAACAGACATTCGAGACCATCGTTCCCTTTACAATCGAGGAAGCCTATGAGGTCGCCGACGCCGTGGCGCGCGGCGACATGGCGGATCTGAAAGACGAACTTGGCGATCTTCTGTTTCAGGTGATTTTTCAGGCTCGAATAGCCGAGGAGGCCGGAGCCTTCGATTTCGGTGGCGTGGTCGAGGCGGTCACGGAGAAAATGATCCGTCGCCATCCGCATGTGTTTGGCGAAGCCGAAGGCCGATCCGCAGAGGACGTCAAAGCGCTTTGGGCGCGGATCAAGGCGGAAGAAAAAGCCGCGAGGGACGCCGCGCGAAGGGGGATTGGTGATGACGTCGGCGGCGCGGGCTCGGCGAATGGCCTGCTCGACAATGTTCCTCTCGCCCTGCCCGGCTTGACCCGCGCGGTGAAACTGCAGTCGAAAGCGTCGTGCGTCGGC
Organism: uncultured Alphaproteobacteria bacterium; assembly: GCA_963829515.1. Classification (GTDB taxonomy): domain Bacteria; phylum Pseudomonadota; class Alphaproteobacteria; order Rhizobiales; family Beijerinckiaceae; genus Methylocapsa. The sequence continues at coordinate 260,435 of CAWHIP010000016.1, read as the reverse complement.
TTCGATTGGAATGAGGCCGGTCTGGTGATCGCCAAAATCCGCGAGGAAACCGCCGAAATTGAAGCCGCTCTCGCGGCCGGCGAGCCCGACGCCATTGTGGACGAGATCGGCGACCTGCTTTTCACCATCGCAAATCTCGCAAGACATGTCGAGTCCGATCCGGAGACCGCCATCCGCCGAGCCAACGCCAAGTTCGAGCGGCGTTTCCGCTATATCGAAGAGCGCTTGGCTGGCAAGGGCGTCGCGCCTGGCGCCGCGACCCTGGACGAGATGGAGGCGCTTTGGACCGAGGCCAAGGCGCGCGAGAAGCAGCTTGGCGTTTCGAATCCGACGGACTTCGAAGCTGCTCTAGCCGCGCGCATGTTCGACGGCGGTCGGAAAAAACTTGCGCCTGACCGGCTCCGCGCGCTCCCGCGCCACGCGGACAGTCAGATGGACCGCGCCATCCGCCGCTATGTTTTTGCGCAGGACTTCTGTGTTTTCATAAAGCCAATGCAGGCCTTGGCCGTCGACGGGATCGAGCGCCACCTCGAAAACGACCCGGCCGATGGCGAGCCGCGCTTCGATCGCGGCGCGGAGCTCGTCGAGCCCTTGCCCGGTGAGCGCCGAAACGATGACTGGCCTAGCTTTCGAAGGCCTGCGCCCTGCGCCAGCGCGGGACGTGGCAAGCGCGTCCTCACCGAGAAGATCCGCCTTGTTCCAAACCTCCATCAAGCGTCGGTCGCTGGCCGGATCGACGCCGAGATCGGCAAGAACGGCTTCGACGTCGGCGAGCTGTGCCTCCGCGTCCTCATGGGCGATATCGCGGACATGCAGAATGACGTCGGCCTCGATGACTTCCTCAAGAGTCGCCAAAAACGCCGAGACGAGCATCGTGGGCAGCTCGGATATAAATCCAACCGTGTCGGACAGGATAAATTCGCCGCCATGTGGAAGGGCCACGCCTCGCAAAGTCGGATCAAGCGTGGCGAACAGCATATTTTCCGCGAGAACCTCGGCGTGCGTCAAACGGTTGAACAGAGTTGACTTGCCGGCGTTGGTATAGCCGACGAGCGCGACGATCGGATAAGGCGTGGCGCGACGAGTCTTGCGGTGCAGGCCCCGGGTCCGCTTCACGCCCTCGAGCTCGGTTTCGATACGGCTCATGCGCTCCTGAATAAGGCGGCGATCGGTCTCGATTTGTGTTTCGCCAGGGCCGCCGAGGAAGCCGAAGCCGCCGCGCTGGCGTTCGAGATGGGTCCAAGAGCGGACCAGCCGCGACTTTTGATAAGCCAGATGGGCCAGCTCGACCTGGAGCGCGCCTTCCCGCGTTCGCGCCCTACGGCCGAAAATCTCCAGGATCAGTCCGGTCCGATCGATAACTTTTGCCGAAAAGGCCTTTTCGAGATTGCGCTGTTGAACCGGAGAAAGGGCGCAATCCATGATGATAAGATCAATGTCTTCCGCGCGCGTCTGATCGGCAATCTCGGCGACTTTGCCTTTGCCCAGGAAGGTCGCCGGATGAATCTGTCTGAGGAGGACATTTTTTTCTGCGACGACTTGGAGATCGACTGCTTCAGCCAGGCCTTTGGCCTCCGCTAGCCGCGCGTCAAACGAGCGCGTCCGCGGCGGGGTGAATGGCGCGACGTTCCGGCTCGATCTGTCGCTAACATAGGGACCAACAACAAGCGCCCGGGTGCGCTTGGCAAGCGCACGCTCCTCGGCGTCGCTGGGCGAAAAACTCACGGTCGTCGCTTGAACTGCGATCTTTTTCTCTCCTAATCATCCAAGGTGGCAGGCCGTGCTGGTGCGCCCAAAGGCCTGAGGCGTCCCGCTGGCCACAATGCACATATGGTGGCTAAGCGGCGATTTTCACTGAAATATCTGATTTTGAGAAAAGCAATTTAGAGGCCGGTTGGACCGCCCTCTTCGCCGGCTTCGAACATTTGAATCGGCTGCCCAGGCATGATTGTCGAAATCGCATGCTTATAAACGAGCTGAGAATGCCCGTCTCGGCGCAAAAGCACGCAGAAATTGTCAAACCAAGTGACGACGCCTTGGAGTTTCACGCCATTGACCAGGAATATTGTTAACGGAACTTTGTTCTTGCGCACAAAATTCAGAAAAGTGTCTTGGAGGTTTTGTGGCCGTTCTGCCGCCATCGTGAAATCCTGTTATGTTTTTGGCGCCCTGGCCGGCGCTGGTCGCGCTCCTGTTCAAGTGACCGGATTGCGCTTTGTGCTGGAGCTTGGGTCATATAGAAGCGGCCGATAGCGGCGCGCTAGTTCTTTGTAGGATAGCGCCGGCAAATTTTTTGAAAAATGTGACTATCTGATTATCGTTAGAATTCTAGAATGTTCTCGCGGCCCTGTCATGAAAAATCGCCCGCAACCTTAGCGCGAGCGGTCCTGGTGTCCCTGCCCCGATCTTGCGCCCATCGATCATCACCACGGACGTGACGAGCGTCGTCGCGCCAGTGATAAAGGCTTCCTGCGCCGCGAAGGCTTCTTCGAGGCTGAATTTTCTTTCCTCCAGCCCGAGCCCAAGCGCCGCAATAATATCAATCAGGGTCGTTCGGGTGACGCCGCGCAGCACGGAGTGATCAAGCTGGCGGGTGATGATCTGTCCCGACCGAGCGATAATCCAGGCGTTCGAAGCCGCGCCTTCGACGACCATTCCATCGGAATCGATGAACCAGGCTTCGGAGGCCCCGGCCTCCTTCGCCGTTTGCCGCGCCAAAACATTAGGTAGGAGCGAAGTGGACTTGATATCGACCCGCTTCCAACGGAGATCAGGCGTCGTAACGACGCTGATTCCCTTGCGCGCGGTTATTTCGCCCTTCTCGGGATTAATCTGGCGCGCTGTGACGACAAGGCTTGGATGCACGGAGATCGGAGGGAAGGCGTGGTCGCGCGGGGCTACGCCGCGCGACGCTTGGACGTAGACATAGCCATTCGCGACTTTGTTTCGGGCGATGATTTCGCGCAAAATAAGTGACAACGCACCCTGCCCCAAGGGCGCGCCGATCCGCAATTCGGAGAGCGAGCGCGCGAACCGGTCCATATGGCGCTGTTCGTCGATCAACGCGCCCTGAAAGACTTCGCAGACTTCATAGACTCCGTCGCCGAATTGATAGCCGCGATCCTCGATCGACACTTTGGCGTAGCAGTGCGGAACATATTGGCCGTTGACATAGGCGATCCTGCTCACCCGCGCGCTCCACAATTCAAAGGGAAAGGCCAAGCCGGCCGGACACCAGCCCCAGTGTCGCCCCAGCGGCAATCCCAAATAGAGGATTTAGCCTCGTAAGGGTGACGAGCAGGGTCATGCCGGCAGTCGTCACGATCGTCAAGCCGCCATGGTCGGCCGCGCGCGCCATGATAAATCCACTTGCGAACATAAGCCCAACAGCAACCGGCGCCAGCGCCTTTTTGACAAGCGACATGGCCGCGCTGGAGGAAAAATGCTGCATTGTCCGGCCCGCGCCGAACGCGACCAAAGAGGATGGCAAAATCATCGCCAGGGTCGCGACGCAGAGACCGCCGAACCCGGCGATATGCCATCCGATCACGCTGGTCACGATGACATTAGGACCGGGCGCGGTCTGAGCGATCGCAACCAATTTGGCGAAGGTCGAATCGTCCATCAAATGCAATATGTCGACGACTTGGCGATGGATCTCCGGAAGCGTTGCGTTCGCGCCACCGACCGCGGCGAGCGACAAAAGCGAAAAGGTCGCGGCGAGCTTTGCCAATACTGACGGCATCAGGGCCGCCGCCGGGACGCCGCGAAGCTGACAAGGCTCAGAGGCACGATGAAGGCCAAGCTTGCGACAAGGGAAAATTGCCAAATCCCTACCGCCGCGAAAGTCAGCCCGGCGATAAAAATCGCCAGGACATTGGAGCGGATCGCGCCGATCATCTTATAGGCGTTGCCGATCACAAGCCCAGCTGTCGCCGCGGCCGCCCCGCCGAGCGCGTGATTCACGTCGGGCTGGTCGGCAAACTGATCAAAGAGCGAAACGATCCCGATGAGAATAATGACCGGCGCTAAAACCAGGCCGAGCAGAGCCGTCGAGGCGCCGGAAGCGCCTTGGTAACGATCTCCGAGCATGACGGCCAGATTGACCGAGTTGGCCCCAGGTAGGACGCTGGCGAACCCAAGCCATTCGGCGAACTCGCGCTCATTGAGAAAGCCGCGCTCCTCGACGATGATCGGCCGCACCCAGCCGGCGACGCCGCCGAAACCGACGAGGCCAAGTTTGAAGAAGGCCATGAAGAGGTCGCGATGGGAGACCGATTTTGGTGAGACTTGCGGTAAGTTTGAAGGAAACTCAGAGGTCACGCGCCGATCCAGTCGGAGCTATGCCCTGTGTGAAAGGGCAGGACCGATTTGCTTTCGCGATCCTCATTTCTCAATCCGTAATCGGGTGGCGCGGTCCAGGGCGACGCCGGCGGAGGCGTGGCTTGAACGCGCCTCACCAGTAACAGGCGTTTTCAATCTTGTGAGCCTCGGGCGGCGTTTCACTTTGATTGGGCCGCACCCAATTTTCATTAATGAAATGCTGGAACTCTTTATTGTCTTTCCAACGGCCGCCATAGACGCCAAACAAGACTTGGAGCGTCCCGCCCAAGTGAATACCGATCTTGCCGTGCTTTTTTGCGTGCGTCACGAGCGGCAAGGAAAATGCGCCGGCGCCGATCAAGGCGACGTCGAAATCAACTGCATCCATTTGCCTTTTCAAGTCGCTGAGCGAAGTCATCCAATCCGGGTGGGCCGGCGGCGCTATACCGGCGCTCAACGGACACTGAACCGTCAGCAATGTAAACTCCGGCAAAATGCGGTTATCCTGCCAAAGAGCCGTCCGCCGAACATATTGCTGTCGAATGGTCTCGGTGAAGGGAGAAACGACCAACACGCGCTTGCCTTCGAGGGCCGAGGTCCAAGGCTCCTTGGCCAGGAAGGCGTCCAAGCTTCCCCATGGCACCAATGTAGCCAAAGGCGCCAAAGTATTAAATACCTTATATTCCCCCTGAAGCTCCCATGAGACCAATACATCCATTTCTGTTACGGATTCTTTGAAGATCGCCCCGAATTTGTCGAACACGTCGTCACGTTGCGGAAAAACGCCGGCATTCAGAAATAATGTGTCGGATGTATAGCGCGGATAAGGTGTGGGCTCTCGCTTTTTCTGGATATCCTGCGTTCGCTTCAAGAAATGTTTAAGCCCTCTCAATTCGCCGACGCCAATTTTTCCTGCCGCCAGGGGACGCCCGGCGCGGATCGCCTCGGCAAGCACCGGCCCGGCCGGGACGAGCGGACGTTTTGGATCGCGAATACTCTGCAATCGCCAGATCGCCCGACGCAATCTCCATACATAAAAATGTAATAAGGGAAACTTTCTGGTAGTGTCTCTAATGAATATGTACAGCCTATAAAGCATCAGACCACCCTTCAAGCGTATCGTTACAGGCTGCCTCAGATTGTCCAAACTACGGTCCGATTTAATAGTTTGAATTGCAATCTGATTCAAGCTGCCGACTTAAGAAAAATTATATCGAATAAATAGAGCTTACCAAATTATCAACGCATGCAGCCTTTCTCGAACATGGCATGGCCCGCCCTCAACTACGTCCGTCGATTTCTAGTTCCTGGCGGCGGAGCGCTCCGAGGGCCGCTCGCGCGCCTTCCGATCAGACGAGTTCATCTGATCGCAAAGAAATCGCTCAAAATCAAAAAATTGGACCATGTTCTGGTCGCAAAAGTCGGTCAGTTTTTTTCGGAATTGGCTCTAGGCTAATCTACCCGGAGAGACTTTAATTTGCGATGCAGGGCCGAACGCTCCATGCCGATAAATTCGGCCGTGCGCGAAATATTTCCGCCGAAGCGATTGATTTGGGCGACGAGATATTCGCGCTCGAAAACCTCCCGCGCCTCGCGCATGGGGAGCCGCATCAACTTTTCGCCGCCGGCGCCGTTCGGCGTCGAAGGGACCAGCGCGCCGATTTCGGCTGGCAACATGTCGGCGGTGATCTCCGCCTCTGGGTCGCCGGCCGCGAAAATCATCAAGCGCTCCACATTGTTGCGCAGCTGGCGGATGTTCCCGGGCCAATCATGCGACTGCAAGACCGCCATCGCGTCATCGGCGATAGCGCGGCGCGGCATTCCGGTCGTCGCCGAGACCTGCTCCATGAAAAACGAGATCAGCTCAGAGATATCCTCGCGGCGCTCCGAAAGAGAAGGAACCCGAATCGGCACGACCGCGAGACGATGGAACAAATCCTCGCGAAAAGATCCGTCGGCGATGAGTTCGGCCAGATCGCGCGAGCTCGAGGACAGGATGCGGACGTCGACATGGACGCGGGTGGTCCCGCCCACGCGGAGAAAATTTTGTTCGACGAGCACGCGGAGAATCTTGCCTTGGGTCTCCTTCGGCATGTCCGCGATCTCATCCAAATAGAGCGTTCCTCCATGGGCTTCTTCGAGCGCACCGACCTTCCGGCTGCGGCCCTCCTTGCCCTCAATGCCAAAAAGCTCCATTTCCATGGTTTCGGGCGCGATCGTCGCGGAATTGATGACGACGAACGGCCCATTCGCACGCGCCGAAGCCTCATGAATGGTCCGCGCCGCGAGCTCCTTGCCCGAGCCAGGCGCGCCGGTAATGAGAATCCGTGAATTAGCTGGCCCAACGCGCTCGATCACTTGACGCAATTGATTGATGGCGGTTGATCTGCCGATAATCCGGTTGACCGCGCCAGCGCGGGCGCGAAGGTCGATCACCTCGCGCTTGAGGCGTGACGCCTCGAGCGCGCGTTCGGCGACAAGGACAAGCCGGTCCGCCTTGAACGGCTTCTCGATGAAGTCATAGGCGCCGAGCTTGATCGCGGAGACCGCGGTCTCGATATTGCCGTGGCCGGAGATCATGACCACTGGCAGCATGGGATTCTGCTCTTTGACGATCCGCAACAGCTGTAGTCCATCGAGGCGCGAACCTTGCAGCCAGATGTCGAGAAAGACGAGGCTTGGACGCCGCGCCTCGATGGCGGCGAGCGCCTCGTCGGAATTTTTCGCTGTGCGCGCGCCATGGCCTTCATCCGACAAGATCCCGGACACGATATCGCGGATGTCGGCTTCGTCGTCTACGATCAGGATATCGCTCGCCATGGAGTTCCTCACGATCCTTGCTGCGCCGCGATTGCGGCGGCGGGGTCCGGCGCGTCCGCGAAATATTGCAGTTCTCATCGCTCCAGGGGAAAAAGAGCCTGACCCAGGCACCGCGCCCATCCGGGGCGTCGCGCAGCTCGAGGCCGCCGCCGTGATCGGCGAGGATCTTGGCGACGATCGGCAGGCCCAGTCCCGTTCCTTCCGCCCGGGTCGTCATGTAGGGCTCAAGGAGCCTTTGGCGGTTTTCGCGAGGAAAGCCCTTGCCATTGTCGATCACATCGATCGTTACGCTTTGTCCGCCCACGGAAAGCTTCACCGAAACGCGACCCTCGAAGCTCGCCTGTTCGGCTTGGGCGGCGATCCCTTCAATTGCGTTCTTGACGATGTTGGTCAAGGCTTGCGCGAGCAAACGCCGATCAAAGCGCCCATGGAGCAGGTGATCGGGCAAATGTTCTTCAAACACAATGTCCGGATGGGCTACGCGCATCAGGAAAAGAACGCGGCGCACGCATTCGCCGAGATCGTCATGCTCGACCCGCGCCCTAGGCATGCGCGCGAAGGCCGAAAACTCGTCCACCATGCGCTTGATGTCATCGACCTGGCGCACGATCGTATCCGTACATTGGTCGAAAACATCACGATCTTGGAGGATCAAACGGCCGTATTTGCGCTTCAGCCGCTCGGCCGAGAGCTGAATTGGGGTCAGCGGATTCCTGATTTCATGGGCGATGCGCCGGGCGACGTCCGCCCAGGCGGCTGTTCGTTGCGCCGTCACCAGATCGGTAATGTCGTCGAGGGTGATGATGTAGCTCTTATCGGCTCGCTCAGTCGGCTCGCTTGTGACGCTCACATTGAAAAGCCGTTCAAGTCCTTCGCGATCAAGCGAGATCTGTCCTTGCGCCAGGCGCGCATGGCCAGAGCGCGCTTCGTCGAAAACGCCCTTGATCTCCGGCAGAACCACTTCGAGCGGCTGTCCGACGACGCCGGCGGAGCCCTCTCCGGCTTGCGGGATCAGGCGCTCGGCCGAAGCGTTCAGGACGGTGATCTCGCCTTTCGGCCCGACGCCAACGACGGCCACGGGCACCCCCGAAAGGACAGCTTCGGTGAATCGCCGCCGCTCATCGATAAGATTGCTCGCCGCGATCAGGCGGTTCTGCTGGAGGCGCAATTCCGACGTCATCTTGTTGAAGGTTTCGCCCAGATGGCCGAGATCGCCTTCGGATTTGCTTACCCGCACGCGCACGTTGAGATTGCCGGAGGAGATCTGGTCGGCCGCCGCGATAAGGCGCCGGATCGGCGCGACCAGGCGATTGGCGAAAGACAGCCCGAGCCAGGTCGCCGATAAAAGCATGATCAAGGCGATCAAGACGAAGACCGTCGCAAAAGCGATCTGGATGCTGCGCCTATGTCTGTCGAAACCGTCGTAAAGCGCGACGAGCTTCGCCGCCGAGCGCGCGAACTGGACGGTGAAAGGATCGACCGGCCTGGCGACGTAGAGAAAAGTGTCCTGGAAAGAAGCCAGCGAGAGCAGGACGACGAAAGTTCGTCCTTCATCAAGGATCAGGCAGGAAGGCTCGTTGCTTTTTTGGGCATAGGCGAAATCGCTGGCGTCCGGCCGCACGATAGCGTTTCCAAACAGGGCGCCGGTGTCAACTTTCTCGATCGTTTCGCCATTGGACTTCAGCAGCGCCGCCGCGGTGAATCCGAGGGCGCTCGCCCGCGACCCGAAAAAGTCTCGAAACAGCGGCCGATCAACTTCAAACATGAGCTTGGCGCGGTCAAGATCGATGGCTGTGAGCCGCGCTTCTTGGAACAACGACGTGCATTGGGCTTCGCGAAACAGGCGCGCGGCGTCGATCGTGTTCGCAACGAAGCCTCGCCCGTCCTGCATGAAGGATGGGTTGAGGCTGCGGTCCAGTGTAACCGAGCCCACCCCGGCCATGAGCAGGGCCGGCGCGGCCGCGATAATCGAAAAAAGCCCAACAATCCGGATGTGCAATTGGGCTGCCGCCACTCCGGCGCGGCGGGCCTTGAACAGTGCGTAGGCCTCGGCGAGAACAACCCAGAAAACCAGGAGAATGCCGAAAACATTGGCGAGAAACAGCCCCAGGAGGACGCCGGAAGTCGGCGCAATCGGCGTGTAGTCGGCAAAAATAAGAAAGCTGACCAGCGCGACGACCAAGGCCAGAACGACGGCCACAGGACCAAAGCGAATGGTGAACCGGCGTTCGCCATTCGCTCCGACCGAAGGGTTTGGCGCCATTTGCGTGCCGCTCATTGGCTATCACGAAAAAATTGTAATATATCAGCAATTCAGAAAAAGAGAGAGGCCGGTTGCACTTTTATCACACTGTTGCATAAATACGACATTTTAGGGGCTACGATTTTTGCTTTTCATGCCAAAAAGTTAATTTGCGTAAATTGAAGGCGTGCTTCTTTGGAGGCGCAGCTCGCTCTCCGCATCGACAGGCGGACCGTGTGTCAGAATGCAAAGGGCGCATAAGTCTTATCGCGGCGAGCGCATTAACCTGATGTCGAGGTCGCGGACCTTTTTGCGCAGCGTATTTCTGTTCAAGCCCAAAAGTTCAGCCGCCTTGATTTGATTGCCCCGCGTGGCCGCGAGCGCCGCGGAGATCAATGGATATTCGAGCTCGCGCAGGACGCGATGGTAGAGGCCTGGGGGCGGCAGACTATCGCCGTGCCCCCGGAACAGCTCGGAGAGATGTTGCTCCACGGCGTTTGCGAGCGTCATGCCTTGCTCGCCGTCACGGATTCGGCCAGCGGCTCCGAAGGCCGGCGCTGCGAAGCCGGACTCTGAATTCGGGCGCGTCCACAGAGAGTTCAGCATCGACCAGTTGCGCCGTGACCGTCTCCTGCGGGTAAAGGGCCGCCAATCGTCGGGTAAGATTTTCAAGCTCCCGGATGTTCCCTGGCCAGCGGTAGCGCTTCAGCCGATCGAGCGCATCGGGCTCGATATGTTTCAACGGCAAGCCTTCGGCCGCCGCCAGGGCGAAAAAATGCTGGGCGAGATCGCCGATGTCCTCGGCGCGCTCACGCAATGGCGGCAGGCGCAAAGGCACGACATTCAAGCGAAAGAATAGATCTTCGCGAAATAAGCCCTGCTGGATCAGAATGCGCAGGTCCTTATTGGTCGCCGCAATAATGCGCACGTTGGTCTTGATCGAGGTGCGGCCGCCAACCGTCGTATATTCGCTTTGCTGAAGCACGCGCAAGAGCCGGGTCTGCGCCTCCATCGGCATGTCGCCGATCTCGTCAAGGAAGAGGGTTCCGCCTTCCGCCTGCTCGAACCGGCCGGCGGACCGCTGATTGGCTCCGGTGAAGGCCCCTTTTTCGTGGCCGAACAATTCGCTCTCGATGAGATCGCGCGGAATCGCCGCCATGTTGATCGCGACAAATGGGCCTTTCTTCCGTTTGCCATAGTCATGCAGCGCGCGGGCGACCAGCTCCTTGCCGGTGCCGGATTCGCCGGTGATCATCACCGTGAGATCGGTCTGCATGAGCCGCGCCAAGGCCCGGTAGATCTCCTGCATGGCCGGAGAACGGCCGACGAGCGGCATCCCTTCCAGTTCTTCATTGCGCTCCGCCCTGACCCGAGTCTTCGGCTCGCTCATGGCGCGCCCGACAATCGAAACCAACTCCCTGAGGTCGAATGGTTTCGGCAGATAGTCATAGGCCCCACGCTCGGAGGCTTTAATGGCCGTCATGAACGTATTCTGCGCGCTCATGACGATGATCGGCAAGTCGGGCCGCAGCTTCTTCATTTTGGGCAGGAGCTCGAAAGCGTTCTCATCCGGCATGACCACATCGGTGATGACGAGATCGCCGTCGCCCGATTGCACCCAGCGCCAGAGCGTGGCCGCCGTGCCAGTCGTGCGCACGTCATAGCCGGCTCGCGACAAAGCTTGGCTTAAGACGGTGCGAATGGCTGTGTCATCGTCAGCAATGAGGATATTTCCGGTAGCCATCACGAGGCGTCTCCTGCAGGCGGAAAATTGGCGTGGACAAATTGCGCGGTCTCGCGCCGGCCATGGGTTTAAAGGGGTGGCTGCGAAATCGACGCGGCAGTCTCAATCTCGAAAGCGATTTTCTCCATTATTGGAACCGCGCGTATTGGGGCGGCGCGCGGCGTCGCCCTCCGCGGACGGATCTCGCATTTGATAAGTCTGCCTCGGGCGCTCGCGTTCCGCTACGCCGCGGCATGATCACAATCGAGCCCCGCGTTCGCTTCAACCAAGGGAGACTCCAGATTCAGCGGCGCGGCCCGCCTCGCCCTTCGCGAGGCGCATACATCGGCATGAGAACTCTGAAAGTGGTGCGGCGTGGGCTTGTTTCGCATTCGATGGTGCCGCCATGATCGCCAACTATCTTGGCCACCAAAGCAAGTCCTAGGCCAGTTCCCGACACTTTTGTCGTGACAAATGGGTCGAATAGACAGGGCAATACTTGTTCAGGAATGCCAGGCCCGTTGTCGCGAACGCAAAACTCGAGCGGCAGACTGACCGGCGCGCTCGATCCGGGAAGCTGCAAGCGCACGCCGGGACGAAAGGCGGTCGACAATTCGATCTCGCCCTCCCCCGCCTCTTCGCCAATGGCTTCGGCGGCGTTCTTGACCAAATTCAGGAAGATTTGGATGAGTTGATCCCTGCTGCCGAGAACGGGTGGAAGCGACGGATCGTAATTTTCCCGGAAATAAATGTGGCGGGCGAAGCCGACCTGCGCCACTTTTTTTACATGGTCGAGTATTTCGTGAATATTGACGCTTTCGCGTTCAATCGGCCGTTCATCCGAAAAGGCGCTCATCCGATCGACGAGCTTCACGATCCGGTCCGTCTCCTCGCAGATGAGCCGGGTCAGGGCGCGATCGCTGTCGCTGGCTTCGGCCTCGAGGAGTTGCGCCGCGCCCCGGATGCCGGACAGAGGGTTCTTGATCTCGTGCGCAAGCGTCGAGGCCATGGCGGCGACCGATCGCGCCGCGCCGCGATGGGTTAGCTGACGGTCGATCTTTTCGGCGAGCGAGCGCTCCTGCAGCATGACGACGACTCCCTCGACGGCGTCGGGCAAAGGCGTCACGAAAATATCGACCAAGCGCTCGCCGCCGGCCTTCGCGAGGCCGAGATCGACGCGATATTCATTGATGGCGCCGCCGCGGGCTTTGACCTGGTCGATGAGCGAGACAAGAGGAGAATCAATCGGGACGAGGTCGACCAGCGTCTGGTGCCGCAAGGACGTCCGACTCATGCCGAAAAACGCCTCCGCTGCAGCATTTGCGTCGGCGATCGCACCATTCGGCAGAACAGCGAGGATGGAATGTGGCAATGCGTTCAAAAGATTCCACGGATTACTGGAAGAAAGAGATGAATTGGTCGCTTTCGCCGCTGCGTCGCTTAATGAATTCCAGAATGTCATGGTCATGCAGCCTCAGCCGTCCGAGGCAGATCAAATAGCTCGCCCAATGCGGATTTGACGGTCTTTGGGCAATCGCTGGTGACGAGCCGCCGCCGCAAAGCATGGGCGCCTGCGGCCTCGGACCAATCGGCATAGGCGGCGAGATGTTTGCGCGCATGGCGCAATCCCTGCTCCGCGCCGAAGATTTCGAGCAAGGTTTCGTAATGCTCGATCGCGGCCTCCTTGCGAGCTGCGAGGGACGGCGTGGGCCCGTCAAGATTTCCCGCCAGAGAACGCGCGACCTCGCCGACGAACCAGGGCCGACCGACTGCGGAGCGGCCGATCATGACCGCATCCGCGCCTGATAGCGCCAACATGGAAACCGCGTCGGCTACGCTCGCGCAATCGCCATTGGCGACCAGGGGAATTGAGACGGTTTGCTTTACTTTGCGAATAGCCGCCCAGTCCGCCTTCCCGGCGTAGAACTGGCGGCGCGTGCGTCCATGAACCGTCAACATCGCAATTCCTTCCTCCTCCGCTCTCTTGCCGAGTTCGGCGGCGTTCATCGACGCCTCATCCCACCCGAGCCGCATCTTGAGCGTGACCGGTACGCTCGCGACCGCGATGGTGGCGCGGATCAGCTCAACGGCAAGGCCGAGGTCTCGCATCAAATGAGATCCGGCATAGCCATTTGTGACTTGCTTGGCCGGACAGCCCATGTTGATGTCAATCATCGCGGCGCCCATGTCCTGCGCCAGACGGGCGGCCTCCGCCATCGCGTAAGGCTCACACCCTGCGATCTGCACGACGTGAGGATCAATCCCGGCGCCCTCCGCCCTGAGTCTGTTGACGGCGTCGCCCCTGGCGAATTGATCGGCGGCGACCATTTCGCTGACCGCGAGCGCGGCGCCGAAACGCACCGCCAGCCGGCGCATACCGAGATCGGTCACCCCCGACATAGGCGCCAGAAATGCGCGTCCGCCCAGCCGAAGCGCTCCAATTTTCAGATCGCTGACTGGAAATAGGCCGCTCAAATTCTCAGCAACTTCATTCATGCCCAGATCATAATCATTTTGTGCGCTGCGACAATGGGAATTCTGCTTAAATCAGCGTCATGACACAAGTAAATTTGACGAACGCCCCCAAACAAGAGAGATAAAGACCGCCTTTCCATCACGCGAGCTCAAGCGCGCGCCATGACAGTTAGCTCAGACTTGGCGGTTCTCGTTGTCGCGGCTGGGCGCGGGTCCCGCGTCGGTGGAGGGCGTCCGAAACAATATCGAAGCCTCGCCGGCCGCCCGCTTCTGGCGCATAGCCTGTGCGCGATTTATCGCGCCGCTCCCGACGCGATCATTCTCCCCGTCATCCATCCTGACGACCTCGATCTTTATCAGGACAGTCTCGTTGGCCTCGACGCGGCGGTGGCGATGCGGCTGAAAGACCCTGCTTACGGCGGCGCGACCCGTCAGGAGAGCGTCCTTAGCGGGCTCGAAGCCTTGTGTTCAGACCGCGTAGACACGCCAAAATTCGTTCTTATTCATGATGCCGCAAGGCTTTTCGCAAGTGAAGAATTGATTTCGCGGGCGGTCGCCGCCGCGAAAGCCCATGGCGCGGCGATTCCGGGCGTCGCAGTCACCGACACGATCAAGGAGGTTGATTCGCAGAGCGGCGTCATCGCCACGCCTCCGCGGGCGCAGCTGCGCGCGGTTCAGACGCCGCAGGCGTTTCGCTTCGATCTAATCCTTGACGCGCACCGCAAGGCGGCGGCGGCGGGGAAAAACGAGCTCACAGACGATGGCGCAATCGCCGAATGGGCCGGGCATCGCGTCCATGTTTTCGAGGGAGATGCGGCCAATATGAAAGTCACCAGCAGCGAGGATCTGGCGCTCGCCGAGGCGAGATTGATCCGTGAGCTTCAAGACATAAGGACCGGACAGGGATATGACGTGCACGCATTCGGGCCGGGCGGCCATATCTGGCTTGGCGGCTTGAAAGTGGCGCATGATCATGGGCTTCTCGGCCATTCCGACGCCGATGTCTTAAGCCATGCGATCACCGACGCCTTGCTCGGCGCTTTGGCCGACGGCGACATTGGAAGCCATTTTCCACCCTCCGATCCGCAGTGGCGTGGCGCGGCGTCGAAGATCTTCCTTTCTGCCGCCGCCGGGAAGGTGCGCGCGCGGGGCGGCATGATCGCCCATGTCGACGCGACAATCGTCTGCGAAAGGCCGAAGGTCGGCCCGCATCGCGACGCCATCCGCGCCAGCCTCGCCGAGATCATGGATATTCCGGTTGGCCGCGTGGCGATCAAGGCGACGACATCGGAGCGGCTCGGCTTCACTGGCCGTGAGGAAGGCATAGCCTCGCTCGCCATAGCAACTATCCGCTTGCCGCTTTAATCATCAGCTGGCGGAGCCGCCTCATGTTCGATGACGAAATGCGAGGCAGGGCTGCGACGCTCATAGCGCATTATCGTGCGGCAGGTCTGACGTTGGCCACAGCGGAATCCTGCACTGGCGGCCTTGTCGCAGGCCTGATCACCGAAATCCCCGGCTCGTCCATGGTTTTGGAGCGGGGTTTCGTCACCTACTCCAATGCCGCGAAGATCGAATGCCTTGGCGTCGATTCGGGTCTGCTCGACGCCTATGGCGCGGTTAGCCGCGAGGTCGCCGTAGCCATGGCGGCCGGCGCCCTGGCCCGTTCCCGCGCCGACGCCGCCGTCTCGATTACGGGGATCGCAGGTCCTGGCGGGGGCTCCGCGGCAAAGCCAGTCGGTCTCGTTCATTTCGCCTATGGGCGCAAAACCGGCGCTGTCACCGCCGTGGAAAAGCGCTTTGGCGATATTGGGCGGGGCGCCGTTCGCCGCGCTTCGGTTCTGCTGGCGCTCGACCTCTTCTTCAAGGCCGCCGGCTGAATCTCACGAAGCGGAGCCATAAACGATATCGGCGCGCCGTTCGAAAGCTTCCGCGAATCTTCGAAACGCCGCGTCGAACATGCCGCCCATGAGAAGGCTGAGCGCGCGGCTGCGGAACTCATAGTCGATGTGAAATTCGACGACGCATGCGCTCCCGCCGGGCTCCTCATGGAAAATCCAGCGGTTTTCGAGATGTTTGAAGGGGCCGTCTATATATTCCACGAGAATCCCGAGACGGGACCGATCGCAGGAGACGCGGCTCGTGAATGTCTCGCGAATGGCTTTATAGCCGACCTGCATATCGGCGATCAGCGTCAAAATCCCCTGATCCTCCTTGCGCCGCCGCACGCGTAAGGCGAGGCAGAGCGGCACGAATTGCGGATAGGTCTCCACATCGGACACAAGGTCGAACATCTCGGCCGCGCTATGGCGGACCCGGTGGGTGGTTTGAAAGGAAGGCACGCGGCGTCACAGAATGAGAATTGAAGATGCGCGCTTTATGCTCACGCGCCGCGCCGGCCAAAAGCAGGCTCAAGTTAAAGACTGCTCTAGCCGCTCAACGAATCTGCCGCAAGGCTTCGCGCTGCGCCTTCAGCCTGGCGAAATCCTCGCCCGCGTGATGAGAGGAGCGGGTCAAGGGCGACGCCGAAACCAGAAGAAAGCCCTTAGCGAGCGCGTGGCTCGCGAAAGATGTGAATTCCTCCGGCGCGACAAAACGCGCGACTGCATGATGTTTCCTGGTCGGCTGCAGATATTGGCCAATCGTCAGGAAATCCACATCCGCCGCGCGCAGATCGTCCATCAATTGCAGCACCTCGTTGCGCGTCTCGCCGAGGCCGACCATGATCCCGGATTTGGTGAACATGTCCGGATCGAGCTCCTTGACGCGCTGCAGCAGCCGAACCGAATGGAAGTAGCGGGAGCCTGGACGAACTTCGAGATATTTCGACGGGACGGTTTCGAGATTGTGATTGAACACATCCGGCTTGGCGGCGACGACTGTTTCGAGCGCCCCCGGCTTGCGCAGGAAATCTGGGGTCAGAACCTCGATCGTGGCGCTGCTCGCCGCCCGGATCGCAGCGATCGTTTGGGCGAAATGGCCTGCCCCGCCATCGGCGAGATCGTCGCGATCGACGGAGGTGATGACGACATGGGCGAGGCCGAGCTTGGCCACCGCTTGAGAAATATGGGCGGGCTCGTCTGTGTCGAGCGGGCGCGGCAGGCCGGTCTTGACATTGCAGAAGGCGCAAGCCCGCGTACAGGTGTCGCCCATGATCATGAAGGTCGCGTGCCTTTTCTCCCAGCATTCGCCGATATTGGGGCAGCCCGCCTCTTCGCAGACGGTGACGAGGCCATGCTCCTTGACAATCTTCCGCGTCGCGGCCCATTGCGGCGAGCCCGGCGCCTTGACCCTGATCCAGGCGGGCTTACGCGGCGCGGGCTGATCCGGCCGATGCGCCTTCTCGGGGTGGCGCGGCGGGTCGAGCTTGCCGCTCAAGCCAAGCAGATCGGAGTTTGACGCCATCAGTCGTTTTCTCCACAGCCGCGCGGCGGACAGGATCCGCGCTCGAACGGAAATTTTTTGCGCCCTTTAAACGTGGGGAGCGAAGGCGAGAACTTCACCTCCCAATTCATGCCGCGCATCAATCGAAGCGCGATTGACCGCCGGCGAATTTGCCCGACAATGAGTGAGCTTGCCTCAATTCGCCGGCGCCGGGGGTTGCCCTGCCCTATTCGAGCAACGATGATCTGCCTCCCTCGGTCCGCGATCATTTGCCGACACATGCGCAGGATATATTTCGCGCCGCGTTCAACAACGCCTATGATGAATATGAAGGCGAGCCGCGCCAAGAGGAGATCGCCTTCCGGATCGCCTGGGCGGCCGTCAAGAAGCGTTATCACAAGGTCGGCGATGACTGGCGGCCAAACTGAGGTAGCGACGTTAAAGCCGCGCGTAGAACGCCCAGATCGTCAAAGTGTGGTTAAAACTTGCATTCCTTCGGCAGTTTTTCATCCGACCAATCTGTGAGCTTGATCGGCGCAGTCTTGCCCTCGACCGGTTTGCCGTTCCGAAGTCCCTTGCCCGAGAGAAGGTTGAGATCGCAGGCGCCGCCGCTCTTGGGATCGAGCGTGTCCCTCGCGGAATAAGCGACCCCGCCGATGAGGAATTCCTTGTTGCGATAGACCACTGTCAAAACCTGGGACCATCTGTCCCGGCCGACGCCTTCATTTTCCGATTTAATCAGCAATGATCCCTTGCCATTGACGTCGAGCGAGGGAAGCTGACCCCACATCGCTCCGCTGAAGACTAGGCTTTTCTTGAGCTCCGCAAGCGTCAAAACGGATTCTGACCCGGCCTCGTCCTTGGCGAGATAGATATAGAGATCGGCGCTAGCGTCAGCATTCTGGACCAGGACCGCGCGATCCTGCCGGCCGTCGCCAGCGAAATCCAGGGTGACGGCGGAGAGGACATTCGCGAAATTCGGCGTCTCGGCGACAGCCGGCGACGAAACTGCCCAACATGCGGAGGCGAGCGGAAACACCAGAGTCCAGTAGCGAGCCATCATCTCAGCCTCGTATGACCTTCGCGTCACATATGGATCACGCGTCCATAAGCGTCGAGCACGCTTTCATGCATCGTCTCCGAAAGGGTTGGATGCGGGAAAATCGAATTGATCAGCTCCGCTTCGGTCGTCTCGCAATTCATGGCGACGACAAAGCCCTGGATCAGTTCCGTGACCTCGGCCCCAACCATATGTGCGCCGAGAAGCTTGCCAGTCCTTGCGTCGAAGATGGTTTTCACAAGCCCGTCCGGTTCGCCAAGCGCGATCGCCTTGCCATTGCCGATAAAGGGGAATCGGCCGATTTTCAGCTCATAACCGGCCTCGTTCGCCTTGGCCTCGGTGAGGCCGACGGACGCCACCTGCGGCGCGCAATAGGTGCAGCCCGGGATCATCGCCTTGTCGAGCGGATGCGGCTCAAGCCCCTTGATCGCCTCGACGCAGATCACGCCTTCGTGCTCGGCCTTATGCGCGAGCATGGGCGGGCCGGCGACGTCGCCGATGGCGTAGAGGCCGGCGACATTCGTCCGCCCGAAGCCGTCGGTCTTGATGATTCCCCGCTCGATCGTCACGCCGAGCGCCTCGAGCCCGAGATTTTCGACATTGCCGATGACGCCCACGGCGGAGATCATCCGTGCCGCGGCAAGGGTCTGCGTCGCCCCGTCGGCGGCCTCGACCGTGGCGACCAGTCCATCCGACTCCTTCTGGATCTTCGTCACCTTGGTTGAGGTGAGGATCCTAATGCCTTGCTTTTCAAACTGTCTCCGTGCGATGGCGGCGATCTCGGCGTCCTCGACAGGCAGGATTTGCGGCAGGACTTCGACGACGGTCACTTCGGCGCCCATCGTCCGGTAGAAAGAGGCGAATTCGATCCCGATCGCGCCCGAGCCCATTATGAGAAGCGATTTAGGAAACCTGTCTGGAACCATGGCCTCAAAATAGGTCCAGACCAGCCGTCCATCCGGATCGAGGCCGGGCAGCGCGCGCGGCCGCGCGCCGGTTGCGATGATGATATTCTTGGCCTCATAGGCGCCTCCGCCAAGAACGCCCTTGGGGAGCGGAGCCTGCGGCAGCATGGGCGACTTCTTCGAGGCGCCGACCAAAACTTCGCCGGGCTTGGCGATCGTCGCCTCGCCCCAGATCACGTCGATCTTGTTCTTCTTGAGCAGGAACTCGACGCCCTTGTTCAACTGCCCCGAAACGCTGCGAGAGCGCTTCACGATCGCGCCGGGTCGAAGCCGACCGAGCCGTTTATGGTGAGGCCATAGTCCTTGGCGTGGGTCAGGTAATGGAAAATTTCCGCCGTGCGCAGCAGCGCCTTGGTCGGGATGCAGCCCCAATTCAGGCAAATGCCGCCGAGATGCTCGCGTTCGACGATTTCGGTCTTGAACCCGAGCTGCGCTGCGCGAATGGCCGCGACATAGCCGCCTGGTCCGCCGCCGATGATGAGAATGTCGTAGGGGCTAGCCAAGGCGCCGCGCTCTCTCTTCGTCAATTGGGGGCGCCGCGCCTGCAGGCGGCGATCAGCTTCAGACCAGCATCCCCATCGGGTTTTCGATCAAATCCTTGAACACAGCCAAAAGCTCCGCGCCTAGGGCGCCGTCGATGGCGCGATGATCGGTCGAAAGGGTCACGCTCATCAGCGTGGCGACGGCCGGCGCGCCGTCTTTCACGACCACGCGCGGCTCGGCCGCGCCGACGGCGAGGATCGAGGCCTGGGGCGGATTGATGATGGCGGAGAAATTCTTGACCCCCAGCATACCGAGATTGGAGACCGCCGCCGAGCCGCCCTGATATTCCGCCGGCTTCAGCTTGCGGCTTCTCGCCCGCGCGGCGAAATCCTTCATTTCATTGGAGATGACGGAGAGCGTCTTGCTCTCGGCCGCGCGAACGATAGGCGTGATCAATCCGCCGGGGATGGCGACCGCCACGCCAATATCGGCGCGGCGATGCTTCAGAATGGTGGATTCGGTCCAGCTCACATTGGCGTCGGGAACGCGGATGAGCGCCAGCGCCAGCGCCTTGATGATGAAATCATTGACCGAGATTTTATAAGCCGGTGGACCGTCCGCGTCTTTTGGCGCGGCGGAATTGATCGCCGCGCGCAAGCCCAAGAGCGCGTCGAGCCGGCAATCTAGGGTCAGATAGAAATGGGGTATCGTCTGGCTCGCCTCGACGAGGCGCCGCGCGATTGTTCTGCGCATGGAATCATGCGGGACCTCTTCGAATGAGCCGGGGGCAAAATAGGATCTGACGAGCTCGTCCGAGGCCGCTGGCGCGATCATGGGGGTCGCTGGCGCCAGGGTCTCCTGGGCGGAAGGAGAAGGAGCCAAAGGCCGCGCCAAGGCAGCCTTGACGTCGCGCTCAATGATGCGGCCATGCGGCCCAGAGCCTTTAAGGGCGGCGAGATCAAGCCCGGAGTCCTTGGCGATGCGGCGGGCGAGAGGCGAGGCGAAAATCCGGGGGCCTGTTTCGCCGTTGAGAGAGTCCGCGGCCATCGGCGCCGGGGCCAGCGCGTTTTCGGCGGGCTCCGTGCGCGGCGGAGCGGCGATTGAAGGCGCCGAGGCAGAGGACTGCGGCGAAACGCCTTGTGAGGCGACAAATTTGGCGTCCTCGCCCTCGCCCGCGATCAGGCCGATGACGTCATTGACCGGCACGTCGGCGGTTCCGTCGGGAACGACGATCTTGGCGAGCACGCCATCGTCGATCGCCTCGACCTCCATGGTCGCCTTGTCAGTCTCGATCTCGGCGAGTATGTCGCCGGACCTGACTTTGTCGCCCTCCTTCTTGAGCCAGCGGGTGAGATTGCCCTTTTCCATCGTCGGCGAAAGCGCGGGCATCAGAATGTTTACGGGCATGGACGGCTCACTTCATCGTGGCTGGTCGGCGAGTTCGAGCCGGCGAAGAATACGCTCCATCTGCTCGTCACGCCGATCCATCCTGACCGAAAGCTCGGCGATCTGCAGCTCCATATGGGCCATCCGCAATTCAAAATTGCCGACGCGGCCGCGGATTTCGCGGACGTCGGCCTTCAGGTCGGAGACATCCGACTGGATGCGCCGAAGCAGTTCGACAATGAGTTCATTCGTCGGTTCGGCCATGCGCGCCCTATCGATAGCAGACCGTCTTCGCGGCGGCGATGACCTCCGCGACAGTCGGCAGCGCGAGCTTTTCGAGATTGGCGGCATAGGGCATGGGCGCGTCGCGGCCGGCGATCCGCGCGACCGGCGCGTCGAGATAGTCGAAAGCCTCCTCCATGATCCGCGCCATGATTTCGGCGCCGATTCCGCACTGAGGCCAGCCCTCCTCGACTGTGACGCAGCGGCCGGTTTTTTTGACGGATCGAATGATGGCCGCGCTGTCCATGGGGCGCAGCGTGCGTAGATCCACGACCTCGGCGTCGATCCCTTCCTTCTCCAATTCCGCCGCCGCTTGCAGGGCGTAGGTCATGCCAATGCTGAAGGAGACGATGGTCACGTCCTTGCCTTCGCGGGCGATGCGGGCCTTGCCGATCGGCACCAGAAAATCGTCGAGCTTCGGGACGTCGAACATATGGCCGTAAAGAATTTCATTTTCGAGAAAGACCACCGGGTTCGGATCGCGAATGGCGCTTTTCAGCAGGCCCTTGGCGTCGGCGGCGGTGTAGGGCGCGACAACCTTCAGGCCCGGAATATGCGCATACCAAGCGGCGTAATCCTGGCTATGTTGCGCCGCGACCCGCGCCGCCGCGCCGTTCGGACCGCGAAAGACGATTGGACAGATCATCTGGCCGCCCGACATGTAATGCGTCTTTGCGGCGGAATTGACGATCTGATCCATCGCCTGCATGGCGAAATTGAAGGTCATGAATTCGACGATTGGGCGTAGCCCCGCCATCGCCGTCCCTATGCCGAGCCCGGTGAAGGCGTGCTCGGTGATCGGCGTGTCGACGACCCGCCGTGCGCCGAACTCCTGCAAGAGACCCTGGGTGACCTTATAGGCCCCTTGATATTCGGCGACTTCCTCGCCAAGGATGAAGACGCTGTCGTCGCGGCGCATTTCCTCGGCCATGGCGTCGCGGAGCGCTTCGCGCACGGTCATAGAAATCATGGCCGCGTCTTTCGGAAATTCCGCTGTGTCGGACGCCGCGGATCCGCTAGGGATCGCCGCCAGGGCCGCGGGCGCCGCATGGGCGATCGAGCGCGGCGGTGCCTCGCCCTTGGCGCCGAGGTCCATGCCATTCCCAGCGGCGTGGCTTGGCGCCGCGGCCGAGGCGTCTTCGCTGGCGCCGGCGATGACCGCGATCGGCGTATTGACCGCTACATTTTCGGTTCCGTCCGGCACGAGGATCTTAGCCAGCGTGCCTTCGTCGACGGCCTCGACCTCCATGGTCGCCTTGTCGGTCTCGATCTCGGCGAGAATGTCGCCCGAGCGCACGGCGTCGCCTTCCTTCTTCAGCCATTTCGTGAGCTTGCCCTGCTCCATGGTCGGCGAAAGCGCGGGCATGAGAACATTAATCGCCATATTGGGCCCTCGAAACCGTCCGCTCCGTCAGCGCAGCACGTCCGTCCACAATTCCGCCGGATCAGGCTCTTGATCATGCGTGGCGAAATCGGCGGCTTCGGCCACGATCGCGCGGATCTGGGCGTCAATCTGTTTGAGATCCTCCTCGCTCGCCTGCTTGCCGGCGATGAGGCGGGCGCGCACCTGCTCGATCGGATCATGCTCCTCGCGCATTTTCTGTACTTCTTCCTTTGAGCGATATTTGGCCGGGTCGGACATGGAATGACCACGGTAGCGATAGGTTTGCATCTCAAGGATGATCGGGCCATTGCCGCCGCGGCACCATTCCGCCGCGTGGTCGCCGGCGGCCTTCACCGCGCGCACATCCATGCCGTCGACCTGCTCGCCGGGAATGTTGAAGGACTGGCCCCGTTTCGAAAAATCGGTCAGCGCCGACGATCTCGCGACCGAAGTACCCATCGCGTAGAGATTGTTTTCGATAATGTAGATGACGGGAAGCTTCCAGAGCTCGGCCATGTTGAAGCTCTCGTAGACCTGGCCCTGGTTCGCCGCGCCGTCGCCGAAATAGGTGAAGGATATATTGCCATTGGCGCGATACTGATCCGCGAAGGCGAGCCCGGTGCCGAGCGGAACCTGGGCGCCGACGATCCCGTGGCCACCGAAAAAGCCCTGCGCCTTCGAGAACATGTGCATCGAGCCGCCTTTGCCCTTGGAGGCTCCGCCCCGCCGGCCGGTCAGCTCGGCCATCACAGTTTTGGGGTCCATGCCGCAGGCTAGCATGTGGCCATGGTCGCGATAGCTGGAGATTGTCTGATCGCCCTCCTTCGCCGCCATTCTCATGCCGACGGCCACCGCCTCTTGCCCGATATACAGGTGGCAGAATCCGCCGATGAGGCCCATGCCATACATCTGGCCGGCCTTTTCCTCGAAGCGTCGGATCAGCAGCATTTCGCGAAACGCCGCGAACTCATCCTCCTTGGTGAAGGCGGGGATCTTCGAATCCAAGCTCGGCTTTTTCCGCGGCGCGGCTTTGGCGCGGGCGGTGGAGGGTGCAGCGGCCATGGAGAGCCCCCGAGAGCGGGCGAAAAGACTGAGAAGCGACGAAAAAATAGCGCAGCTCACCTGTAAAAGCGAGCTTTAAAAGCCGCGTCGAGATGCGTCGCAAGATTATGGATCGTCATGTCGCGGGCCAAACCGCCCTTCCATGATCATGACGCGCAAATGAAACGCGCTTCCGCGCGCGCCGCCAATTTGGTCAAGGCGACGTTTCGGACCTCCGGCCATGCGACGGGAGAGCCGCGCCCGACTTCGGCAGGAAGACGATCAGATCATTTCGATCGACGCGTCCGAGCAGCGAGCGGGCCTCGTCGTCGAGGAGATCGCGGTCGATGGCCGCGCCGTTCATCAAGGCGATCTTGTGGTCCCAGATCGCGCGCTCCTCTTTCAGGCCGCGCAATTGCTCCCGCAGCATTGCTATGCGCTGCTCATATTCATCCTTGGTCTTCAATCCGCGCTCGCCGTTGACCGCATGCCAGATGAAATAGCCGGCGACCGCGCCCGAGACGCAGTAGAGAAAAAGCGGATAGAGAACCGCGCGAAGGCGCCTGTGGGTGACCATGGCGCAAAGTCGCCGATCGAGGTTAGCGATGAGTTAACGCCACTGGACGCAGTAGGGTCTAACGAGCAAGCCACCATGTTCCAAAGGCAAGGCTGAGCGCCGTTAAAGGCAGGCCGATCCGCAAATGGTCGAGAAACGAGATTTTAACCCCGGCGGCCTTGGCCCGCTCGGCGACAATGAGGTTTGCGACAGAGCCGATCAGGGTCAGATTGCCGGCGAGGGTCGAGCTCATCGCGACGACCATCCACGCGCGATCCGGCAGCGGGAAAGTCGTGATGAAGGGTTTCAGCGCGAGCACGGCGGGAACATTGCTGACGAGATTAGAAAGCAGAGCCGTCGCCGAGGCTAGGATCCAAGTGTTTTCAAGATGAAGCCGTTCGACCGCCCCCATGATTTCTGGCGAGAGCAGCATTTTTTCTCCCGCGGCGACGACGATGAATAGACCTGCGAACATCAAGAGCAGCTGACCATCTATCCCGGCGTAAAGTTTCCGTGGGTTCACCTCACGCGAGACAAGCAGGATCGCGCCGCCGATGATCGCGGCTTTGGCGATCGGAACGCCAAGGAAAAACGCAATGACCACGCAAAGGCTCACGAGCAGGCCCTTGCCAAGCTGGCGGGAATGCCGACGCGCTCGCTGCGGTGTTGGAGCCGCCGAAAAAGGCATCGAAAATTCTGTGGGATTAAATAGGGCGATAAGGCACAGCGTCAGCGCGAGAGCGACTACAGCCGCCGGAGCCAACCGCACCGCGAATTCGGCATAGGGAATATGTGACGCGACCCCGATGATCATATTCTGCGGATTGCCGGTGAAGGTCGCGACGCTGCCGGCGTTCGACGCCATCGCGACAGCCAGCAGATAGGGCGTCGGGGGTCGGCGCAAGGCGCGGGCGACTTCGATCGCGAGCGGCGTCATCACGAGGCAAATCGCGTCATTGACCAGAAAGGCGGAGAAAAACCCGGTGACGATGACAAGGGCGGCCAAGAGCGCGAGCGGCCCATGCGCGCGCTGAATAGCGAACCGGCTTGCAAGCTCGAAGAAGCCGGAGACCCGCAATTGAGCGACGATGACCATCATGCCCAGGAGCAAGGCGATCGTATCGAGATCAATGGCCTTGAAGGCTTCCTCGAGGCTCAACACGCCGAGGGCGATCATTAGGCTCGCGCCAAGGAGCGCTAAGCCAGCGCGATCGATGCGAAATCCAGGAATTCGGCCGAGAGCGACGCCGATATAGGTCAAGGCGAAGACCGCAAAAGTCGCGATCGTCCGCCAGTCGAACGAGGGCAAGGTCATTGCGCGCGACCCTGCAAGAGGTTTTCACGCAAGAACCTTGGCCACCGCGGCGCCAATCCTCCAAAAGCCCTTGACAGGCCGTTACATCAGGGCCTTGAACGCGCCCCGCCCAGCATAGCGCGCCTGCGAGCCGAGCTCCTCCTCGATCCGGATCAGCTGATTATATTTGGCGAGCCGCTCCGAGCGCGACAGCGAGCCCGTCTTGATCTGGCCGGCGTTGGTGGCGACGGCGAGGTCTGCGATGGTCGAATCCTCGGTCTCGCCGGAGCGATGCGAAATGACGGCGGTATAGCCGGAACGCTGGGCGAGATCGACCGCCGCGAGCGTCTCGGTCAAGGTGCCGATTTGATTGACCTTGACCAGGATCGAATTGGCAACGCCTTTGGCTATGCCCTCCGCCAGGCGCTCGACATTGGTCACGAAAAGATCGTCGCCGACGAGTTGAACCTTGTCGCCGATCAGATCGGTCAGGACCTTCCAGCCTTCCCAATCATCTTCCGACATGGCGTCCTCGATCGAAACGATCGGATATCCCGCGAGAAGCTTGGCCAGATATTGCGCCTGCTCTTCGAGCGAGCGCGTCTTGCCCTCGCCGGCATAGACATATTTGCCGTCCTTGAAAAACTCGGTCGCGGCGCAGTCGAGCCCAAGAGCAATGTCTTGGCCGGGCTTGAAGCCGGCGTCCTCAATGGATTTGAGCAAGAAATCCAGCGCAGCTTCGGCGGATGGCAAATTCGGCGCGAAGCCGCCTTCATCGCCGACATTCGTATTGTGGCCGGCCTTTTTCAGCGCCCCCTTTAGAACATGAAAGACCTCCGCGCCCCAGCGGACCGCGTCGCGCAGGGAAGGAGCGCCCAAAGGCAGGATCATGAACTCCTGAAAATCGATCGGATTGTCGGCATGCGCGCCGCCATTGATGATATTCATTTGCGGCACCGGAAGAACCCGCGCCTGCACGCCTCCGATATAACGGTAGAGCGGAAGGCCCGACACATCGGCGGCGGCTTTGGCGACGGCCAGCGACACGCCGAGAATGGCGTTGGCGCCGAGCTTGGCCTTGTTGGGTGAGCCGTCGAGCGCGATCATGGCCGCGTCGATCTTGCCCTGATCCTCGGCGTCGAGACCGCTCAAAGCCTCGAAAATATCGCGATTGACGCTTTCGACCGCTTTCAAGACGCCTTTGCCGGCGAAGCGGCTCTTGTCGCCGTCGCGCAGCTCGACGGCCTCATGCGCGCCCGTCGAGGCGCCGGAAGGGACCGCCGCGCGCCCGGACGATCCGTCTTCCAGCGTGACTTCGACCTCGACCGTGGGATTGCCGCGACTGTCCAGGATTTCACGCGCGGCAATGTCGATGATCGCTGTCATAGGAGTTCCTTTTGCAATTGGGACGGTTGAGGTAAGCTGTTTACGACGAAGCCGGGCCAGAAAAAAGGCCTTCGGTAGCTCCGAACAAGTCCTCGTTAAAACTTTTCAGAGCTAAATTCCCCGGGTCCGAGTCGAAAGGGCGTTACGTGCGGCCAGGGCAAACCATTGGGTTCGTCATTATAGGCGTTCTCTGCGCCGGCTTCGTGACGCTGGCCGCGGCCGCGCCGGATAGTCCTGCGAACGATCCGCCGATCCCGCCGCAAAGGCCGATGAAGGCGCTTGATCAGAGCCAAACTCATGCCGAGAACAAGACTCAACGAGCGCGCCACCGCCGCGCCAGAGACGGCGGGCCCCCGCGACGTCTATCGCGCGCTCCTGAAAAAGGAAGCCGAAAAAAACGGTTTGCCGCCAGACATCGCTGATTCGGTCGCGGCGATCGAGAGCGGCTACGATCCGACCGTCATTGGCGGCGCCGGCGAGATCGGGCTCATGCAAGTCCTTCCAGGCACCGCCGCCATGCTCGGATTTAAGGGCGATCTGGCCGAACTCGCCAAGCCCGAAGTGAATATTCGCCTTGGCGTGACCTATCTCGCCGAGGCTTGGCGTCTGGCCAATGGCGATCTCTGCCGCGCCTTGATGAAATATCGCGCTGGCCATGGGGAAGAGGTCATGTCGCCGCTCTCAGCGACCTATTGCGGCCGCGCGCGGGCGCATTTGGCGGCCATCAACTCCCCATTTGCGATAGGCGTCTCGATACCGATGGTTTTCGATTCGCTTCCGCCGAGACCGCAGGCGGCCAAACGCGGCCCGCGTATCCGGACCGCGGCAGTGAGTCGCGCGTTTTGGGCCGCGCATGACGCAAGGGTGAAAGGAATTACGGCGCGGATCGAGGCCAAGTGGCGAAAAATGGCTTCGAGGTAAGCATTTCCGGCCCCCGCCCCATTTTTCGAGGCCCTGCATGGTCAAATTTCATACCGGCGCGAGCCTGCTCGGCCAGAGCGTCGATGCGCCCCGTTCGCCCGACGAGGCGACGCTGGAGCGCGTGCTCAATCCGCACGAAGGGCAGAATTACATCGCCCGTTTCACCGCGCCCGAATTCACCTCGCTCTGCCCGGTGACCGGACAGCCCGATTTCGCGTTGATCGTGATCGATTATTTGCCTGGCGCATGGCTCGTCGAATCGAAATCGCTCAAGCTCTATTTAACGTCCTTTCGCAATCACGGCGCCTTCCACGAGGATTGCACCTTGCGGATCGGCAAGGACCTCGTGGCTTTGCTCGAACCGCGCTGGTTCAGGATCGGCGGCTATTGGTATCCGCGCGGGGGCATTCCCATAGACGTGTTTTGGGCGGTCGGAGAGCTGCCGGCGGGAACCTGGGTTCCGGATCAGGCTGTGCCGCCCTATCGCGGGCGCGGCTAGGGAGCCTCCCAGGGTCAAGGCGCGAGATTGCCGCGAAGCTGATGGATCGCGTCGATCCGCTTCTCCAAATCGGCTGGGATCTTCACATCGATCGAATCGATATCGGTCTTCAATTGCTCGAGCGTCGTCGCGCCGATGATGTTCGAGGTCACGAAGGGCCGGGAGGTGACGAAAGCCAAGGCTAGTTGCGCGGGATCAAGGCCGAATTCCTTGGCTAGGGCTAGATATTCATCGATCACCGCCTCGACGCCCGGCTTTTCGTAGCGCTGGCCGCGATCGAACAACGTCGTCCGCGCGCCGGGCGGCCGCGCGCCGCGCTGATATTTGCCGGTGAGATAGCCTTGTGCGAGCGGCGAATAGGCGAGGAGGCTGACTTTTTCGCGCAAGGCGATTTCCGCGAGCCCGATTTCGAATGTCCGGTTGAGGAGATGATAGGCGTTCTGGATCGAGACGATGCGCGACCCCTTGCCGGCTTCCGCGGCATGAAGGAAGCGCATGGTTCCCCAGGCCGTCTCGTTCGACAGGCCGACATGGCGGACCTTACCAGTCTTCACGAGAGCGTCGAGCGTCTCGACGATCTCCTCGATCGGGTTTTCCGGGCCCGGCGGCAGGCCGCGAAAGGTCGTGGTCTGATCGACAAAAAGCGGCAAGGGCCGATCCGGCCAATGTAGCTGGTAGAGGTCGATATAATCGGTTTGCAGCCGCTTCAGAGACCCGTCTATCGCGGCGAATATGTGCTTTCGATTGAGCTCGGTCGGTTCGCCGCGCAGCCATGTCATCTGGCCGCGGCCCGCCACTTTCGTCGCCAAAATCACCTTGTCGCGCTTGCCGCGCGCCTGGAGCCAGGAGCCGATGATCCGCTCGGTCGAGCCTTGCGTCTCGGGGTTGGGCGGGATCGAATACATTTCCGCCGTGTCGAAGAAATTGATCCCGCGATCGAGGGCGTAATCCATTTGGGCGTGGCCTTCGGCCTCGGTATTCTGCTGTCCCCAGGTCATGGTCCCGAGACAGATCGCCGAGACGCGAAGGTCGGTTTGGCCGAGTTGGCGCAGCTCCATATCTATCTCCATTAATCCTGTCGATACGATAGAATTAGGCGCTAACTAAGCCGTGATATGAATGTGTTCAAGGAGGCCTTGGCCTTGCTTTTGCGTAAATTTGGCAAAATCGCGCGCGGAGCCATGGGCCTCATGACGTCGGATTGTCCTGCCGAACCAGCTTCCTACCGCCTGTTCTTCCTTGACGAGCAAGGCCGCATCAAAAAATCGCGATCGCTCGAGTGCGCACACGACGAAGAAGCAATCAAGCTGGCGCATGGGCTTGCCGACGGACGGACGCTTGAGCTTTACGATGGTTGCCGGCTGGTGCTCAAGCTCTCGCCCGAGGATCGGATGAACTGACCGCTGCGCCGAAAAAATCCGGCTCCGGTCACACCAGCCGCGATTGCTCCAGCGCGGCGGCGATGAAGCTCGCGAAAAGCGGATGCGGCTCGAAGGGCCGCGATTTCAGCTCGGGGTGAAATTGCACGCCGATGAACCAGGGATGGTCCACGAACTCCACCGTCTCCGGCAAGAGCCCGTCCGGCGACAGGCCGGCGAAGACGAGGCCCTTGTCGGCTAGGCGATCGCGATAGGCGGTATTGACTTCGTAGCGATGCCGATGCCGCTCCGAAATCTCGGTCTTTCCGTAAATGCCCGCGATCTTCGAGTCGGGCGCGAGGATCGCGCGATAGGCGCCAAGCCGCATCGTTCCGCCGAGGTCGCCCTCGGCGGCGCGGATCTGCAATTCATTGCCGCGCATCCATTCGGTCATGAGGCCGACGACCGGCGCCTTGGTGGGGCCGAATTCAGTGGAATTGGCTTCGGGGATGCCGGCTAAGGCGCGCACCGCTTCGATCACCGCCATCTGCATGCCAAAGCAGATCCCAAAAAAAGGGACTTTGCGTTCGCGGGCGAACCGCGCCGCAAGGATTTTCCCTTCCGCGCCGCGCTGGCCGAACCCGCCCGGAACAAGAATGCCATGCACATGGTCGAGATGCGGAGCCGGATCGGCGCCTTCAAAGATCTCCGACTCGATCCAATCGAGCTTCACCGCGACGCGATTGGCGATCCCGCCATGGGTTAAAGCCTCAATCAGGGATTTATAGGCGTCCTTGAGCCCGGTATATTTGCCGACGATCGCGATCGTGACCTCGCCTTCCGGATTGTGGATGCGCTCCATGACCGCGTTCCATCGGCTCATGTCGGGCTTCGGCGCCGGCTCGATTCCAAATGCGGCCAGAACCTCCTGATCGAGGCCGGCGGCGTGATAGGCGCGCGGCGCGTCATAGATGCAGGAGACGTCGCGCGCCTCTATGACCGCGTTTTCGCGCACATTGCAGAAGAGGCCGAGCTTGCGCCGCTCTTCGCGTGGGATCTCGCGCTCGGTGCGGCACATCAGTATATGCGGCTGGATGCCGATTGAGCGCAATTCCTTGACCGAATGCTGGGTCGGCTTGGTCTTCAGCTCGCCCGCGCTCGCGATATAGGGCAGAAGCGTCAGATGGATGTAGATCGCGTGCGAACGCGGCAAGTCGTTTCCGAGCTGGCGGATCGCTTCGAAGAAAGGCAGGCCTTCGATATCTCCCACCGTGCCGCCGATCTCGACTAGGACGAAATCGACGCCCTCATTGCCGCTGAGGACGAAATCCTTGATCGCATTCGTCACATGCGGAATGACCTGGACCGTCGCGCCGAGATAATCGCCGCGCCGCTCCTTCGCGATGATCTCCTGATAGATTCTACCGGTCGTGATATTGTCTTCGCGCACCGCCGGCCGGCCGGTGAACCGCTCATAATGGCCGAGGTCGAGATCAGTCTCGGCGCCGTCATCGGTGACGAACACCTCGCCGTGCTGATAGGGGCTCATCGTCCCCGGGTCGATATTGAGATAAGGATCTAGCTTGCGCAAGCGCACGGTGTAGCCGCGCGCCTGAAGCAGGGCGCCGAGCGCCGCCGACGCAAGCCCTTTCCCAAGCGAGGACGCCACGCCGCCGGTGATGAAAATATACCGCGCCATGGGCCCTGAAGGTTATCCTGTTTCCGGCCGTTTGGGGAGCCGATTCAGACTCTCCCCTGCGTCATCCACATAATTGTCGCCGACAGCCGACAATTAGAAGCGATATAAAGCGCGCCGGACTTATTTGCCGCGCGGCGGTTCTGGCGCGCTGGGCTGGCCTGCGGCCGGCGCCGTCGGGGCCTGGTTCTCCAGACGTTTCAATTGATCGAGCAGATTGTTTTGCGCCGGCGCCGGCGCTTCGCCGGCCGGGGCCGCTGGCGTCGCGCTCTGGATGATAGATGTCGGCGCTTGGGTCAGCTTGGCGAGAACGGTCAAACCGAGGCTCGTGGCGAAAAACAGACCGGCGAGAATGGCCGTCGCGCGGGTTAGGACATTGGCTTGGCCGCGCCCGGTCATGAAACCGCTGCCGCCAACGCCCAAGGCTCCGCCCTCTGAACGCTGCAAGAGCACGGTTACCACGAGGGCGACCACGATCATGAGGTGAATGACGATCAAGATCGATTGCATGAAAAACTCTCTACCTTATTTTACCCAGCCAGTTTGGCCATTTTTCTAATTTATTTGTCTAATCCGTCGCCTTTTGTCCAGGCGACGGCCCTTCCCTCGCCCTTGATCCTGACCATTTTCGGCGGATATGGGCCTGGAGGCTGTTCATTGGCGTCAACTTAAGGAGCAATTCTTACCACGCCAGGCCAGTGGGCTCCGACGCGCCCGCTCCAAGCCAAAGCGCTTCGCCAATTGAAAAGGGTTCTTATACCGGACGAGGCGGCGGGGCTAGCCGATAAAGGCGGACGCGGCCTTTGTCGCACAAAGCCCATTTCGATCGGATCGAAGCCTCGGATCGGAAAGGATCCAAGCAAGTTTGGTAAAGCCGAAGCATGGCGGAATGGAAAAATCGAAAAAACTTTCAAAGACGTGCTTTATCTGGCTTGCTTGGAGCCACGATAAACCCCGGCGATCGCCATGAAATCCTTCGCCGTCAAGCTGGCGCCGCCGACGAGGGAGCCGTCGACATTCTCGACTCGCATCAATTCCGCGGCATTGGCGGGCTTCACCGATCCGCCATAGAGGATCCGTACCCCGTCGCCCCGCCCCGGCAAATGTTCGTGGAGCCGGGCGCGGATAAAGCGATGCATCTCGGCTATGTCATGCGGGGTCGGCGTCAAGCCAGTGCCGATCGCCCACACGGGTTCATAGGCGACGACGAGATTCGCCGGCGCCGCGTGAGGCGGGAGCGAGCCCGCCAATTGCGCGCCCACGACCGGCAAAGCTTCGCCCGCGTCTCGTTCGGCCTTCAGCTCGCCGACGCAAACAATCGCTGTCAGGCCAGCCTTGAACGCGGCGGCGGCTTTCTCCCGCACGCTCTCATTGCCTTCATGATGTCCGGACCGGCGCTCGGAATGGCCGAGAATCACATAGGATGCGCCAGCGTCCTTCAGCATTTGGGCTGAAATATCGCCGGTGAATGGACCGCTCGGCTCGCTGTGGCAATGCTGACCGCCAAGCCCGACCGGAGCGCCCTCGCAGATCGCCGCCGCCGCCATGAGCAAGGTTGCCGGCGGACAAATGACGAGCTCGGCGTCGCCGGCTCCGCCGGCGGCGGCGGCGACGCATATCTGGGCGATCTCGGGGAGATGCTCGCGCAAGCCGTTCATCTTCCAATTCCCGGCGACGAGCGGGCGCAGCCGGGATGAAACTTGTCTATCTGGCATGAATGTGTTTCCGATTTCGGCGGTCGGAGCCGCGTTGCATGCGCGGGGCCGCCTACTTATAGTCCCGCCCGACTTTCTAATAGCCCGGCAAGCTCCCCTCGCGAAAGAGACCTCCTCGACATGCTCGAAAGAATGCGCGCCGCAACGCAAGGCTTGATCGGCCGCTCCATCATGGCGGTCGTGATGGGACTGATCATTTTGAGCTTCGCCATCTGGGGCATAGGCGATATTTTCCGCGGCTTCGGCGCCGACAAGCTGGCGCAGGTGGGCGGCGAGGAGATCACGGTCCAAGCCTTCCGCAGCGCCTATCAGAGCCAGCTGCAACGGCTGCAGCAGCAGTCGCGGCGCAATGTCACCAATGAAGAAGCGCGCCAATTCGGAATTGACCGGCAGACGTTGTCCCGCCTCATCAGCAATGCGGCGCTCGATCAACAGGCGCGCGCGCTCGACCTCGCCATCGGCGACCAGGAGATCGCCAAGGCGATCACCAATGACCCGGCGCTCAAAGGACCCAGCGGCCGGTTCGA
Organism: uncultured Alphaproteobacteria bacterium; assembly: GCA_963829515.1. Taxonomy (GTDB): domain Bacteria; phylum Pseudomonadota; class Alphaproteobacteria; order Rhizobiales; family Beijerinckiaceae; genus Methylocapsa. The sequence continues at coordinate 226,915 of CAWHIP010000016.1, read as the reverse complement.
TCGCGTCCGCTTCGAAGAGGTGCTTCGCGACAATGGCCTGACCGAAAAGGGCTTCGTGCGCGAGCAGCGCGCCTTCTATTTGCGTCAAGAGATCACCGACGCCTTGACGCATGGACTGCAATTGCCAAAAGCCATGCTGGAGGCGATCCATCGCTATCAGACGGAAAGCCGAAATGTCGACTATGTCATTCTCCCGGCTTCGGCGGCGGGCGTCGCGCCGGACCCTTCTCCTGAGGCGCTCAAGAAATATTTTGAAGATCGCGAGCCGAGCTACAGCACGCGCGAATATCGCGGCCTCGTGGTCCTGACGCTGACCCCCGCGGAGCTCGCAAAGTCCAAAAGCGTCTCCGACGCCGATGCGCAAAAGCGCTATGACGAGGTCAAGATGGAGCGGTTCGGCGCGCCGGAGAAACGCGCGATCGAGCAGATCGTGTTCGCCGACGAGGCGGCGGCGGCCGCAGCCCGCGCGAAGCTCGACAGCGGCAAGAGCTTCGACGACCTTCTGAAAGAAAAGAATTTGACGTCAAAGGACGCGAGCCTCGGCCTCGTGACGCGCGAGGGCATGATCGACAAGGCCGTCGCCGACGCCGCCTTCGCGCTGCCCGAAGGCCGGGTCAGCGCGCCAATCAAGGCGCCATTCGGCTTTGTCCTTCTACAGGTTAGCAAGATCGTTCCTTCCACCGTCAAGCCGTTCTCCGAGGTCGCCGGCGATCTCAAGCGCGAGATCGCCGTGCAGCGCGCCAAATCTGAGGTCGTCCGCCTTCACGATGCCATCGAGGACCAGCGCGCGTCCGGCAAGACATTGACCGAAGCGGCGAAAAGCGCGGGTCTTGAGCCGCGCGCCATCGCCGCGGTCGACATGGCCGGCGTCGATCCGAAAGACGCGCCGGTTGCGGACCTGCCAAATCGCCAGGCCTTGCTGAAAGCCGCTTTCGGCTCCGACATTGGCGTCGACAATGACACATTGAAGGTCGGCGACGGCGGCTATCAATGGTTTGAAGTCGCAAACATTGACAAGGCCCGGCAAAAGACCTTCGACGAAGTGAAAGGCGAAGTTGAAAAAGCCTGGCGGGACGACGAAGCCGCGAAACATCTTGCGGCGAAAGGCGTGGAGCTTGTCAAAAAGCTTGAGGCCGGCGAGTCGATCGCGGCGATAGCCGCAGCGGAAGGCAATCTCGCGGTCAGTCACGTGACAGACGTGAAACGAAGCGGCGGCGCGCCGCCGCCGCAAGGTCTGTCTCCCGCGGTCGTCGCGCAGATTTTCAATGTCGGCCCGCGCGGCGCGGGCTCGGCGCGGATGGAGGACGGCGGCCGCGTTCTGTTCCAGGTCGTCGGCGCGTCGGTTCCCCCCGTCGATTTCAAGGCTCCGGATCTCGTCGCCATATCGGGCCAACTCAAGGATGGGTTCGCCGACGATGTCGTGACGCAATATCTGGCCAAGCTCGAGGACAGTCTCGGGATCAAGATCAACATGCAAGCATTCGCCGCTGCGGTCGGCGCTTCTCCTGACGCCTATTGAGCAAGCGCGATTCGATGTTCGAACCCAGCTATGAAGCTTGCGCGAAAAGCTATGAGGCGGGTCAGGCGCGCCTTATCTCAGCCCGCCTCATCGCCGATCTGGAAACCCCGGTTTCCGCCTTTTTGAAGCTTTCGACGGGACGGTCCAGCGGCGCCTTTCTGCTCGAATCGGTCGAAGGCGGCGCGACCCGCGGGCGCTACTCCATGATCGGCCTCGACCCGGATATCCTGTGGCGCGCCATTGGCGACAAGGCGGAGATCAATCGGCGCGCGCTCATCGATCCGGAGAGCTTTGCGCCCTGCGCCGAACCGCCCCTCGCGGCTCTGCGAAGCCTCATCGCCGAATTGCGGATCGAAGAGCGGGAAGATCTCCCGCCGATGGCCGCTGGCGTGTTCGGCTATCTTGGCTATGACATGGTCCGCCAGATGGAGCGTCTTGGCCCCGCCAAGGCCGATCCGATTGGAACTCCCGACGCCGTGATGATGCGCCCGACCGTCATGGTCGTCTTCGACGCCGTGAAGGAGGAGATTTTTGTCGTGACGCCGCTGCGTCCGGAGTCCGACTTGGATTTTCGCGCCGCCCATGACCGCGCGATCGAGCGAATTGAGGCTGTCGTCGAGACGCTCGAACGGCCGCTCGCGCATGAAGCCGTCTGCGCCGATCCCTATCTCGCGGCGGGCGAGCCGCGCTCGAACACCACCGAAAAGCGCTTTCACGAAATGGTCGAGCGGGCCAAGGATTATATTCGGGCCGGAGACATTTTTCAGGTCGTGCTGTCGCAACGCTTTTCGGCGCCTTTTGCTCTGCCGGCCTTCTCGCTCTATCGCGCGCTTCGGCGCGTCAATCCTTCGCCATTCCTTTGCTATCTCGATTTTGGCTCCTTCCAGATCGTCTGCTCCAGCCCTGAAATTCTTGTTCGCGCGCGCGAGGGAAAGGTGACGATCCGTCCGATCGCGGGGACCCGTTGGCGCGGCAAGACGAAGCTGGAGGACGAACGTCTCGCCCGCGATCTGCTTGACGATGAAAAAGAGCGCGCCGAGCATTTGATGCTGCTCGATCTCGGCCGCAACGATGTGGGACGCGTCGCGCGGATCGGTTCAGTGGAGGTGACGGAAAAATTCGTGGTCGAGCGCTACAGCCATGTCATGCACATCGTCTCGAACGTGGAAGGCGCGCTCGACCCTGCGCATGATGTCATCGACGCGCTTTGCGCCGGCTTTCCGGCCGGCACGGTTTCCGGCGCGCCGAAAGTTCGCGCGATGGAGATCATCGACGAACTCGAAGCTGACAAGCGCGGAGTCTATGGCGGCTGCATCGGCTATTTCGGCGCCTCTGGCGAGATGGACACCTGCATCATCCTGCGCACCTCGGTGGTCAAGGATGGAGCCATGCATGTCCAGGCCGGCGCCGGCATCGTCTATGATTCCGACCCAGGCTATGAACAGCGCGAATGCGTCAACAAGGCGCAAGCCCTGTTTCGCGCCGCGGAGGAGGCAGTCCGTTTCGCGACCAAAGCCAAGCGCGGGCAATAAAAGAGCAAAAAAGGCGAAAATCTTGCTTGGCGGCCGGAATTCAAACTTCTGAACCGGCGTCAGTCCCAGCGGCGCTGGCATGGTCCGGGCCCGTCGCCGATGAAAATCCAATATTCCGACCTGTCGACGGATGGCTTGATCATTTCAGCGGGAGCCCCTGGGGCCGCATTAAACGGCGCGGGACGCCAGCCAAACACGGCGCGGGAATTTCTGGATTCAGACCGTGATCTTCCCGAAATTGTCGGATTTATTCCTAATCTGTCGGATTTCGTCGCCGGCGAAGATTATAACGTCGGCGCCTTTGAGATCAAAGGTCAGGACACCGACGCCATATGCGTTCCTGGCAATTTGGCGTTTCTTCTGCCGACGACGAAATTGATCGCCGACGATTTCTACCGCCACGCCGGCGCGGCCGTGGCGGACCAGTGCCAAGTCAGCCTCCAGTTTTTTCGCACGACCTACGGACGCGGCCAGCCTTTACTATTCGATCGCATTCACCGGCACGCGAGCGAAGGCAAAATGGTCATCTACGTCGCGACCGCGATCGATGCCGGCGACGAGGCCGACCCTGAAGCCTTGGGCACCGAGTTCTATGCGCCGCAGGTCATGGGAAAGCGCATTAGCCGGGCGCAAAAGGCCGTCTCTCCAGTGGATTTCATCGAGCAATTCTCGCGTCGCGGAGTCGTGGCGGCGCCGGGCGGCGCGATCATCCGCTTCAGTGAAAACACCTTGCACGCGGCGCCTGATCTCGCTCATGCGTTGATCAGCGACGCCGGGCGCTGGAGCCAGCGGAGCGACGGGAGCGTAAGGCGAAGCCTGATCAATATTATCGCAAGCCACAAGCTGCTGAACGGAACAGTCTATGGCCGCACGAGGCCGCCCAATCACCACCGTCCCTCCCCTGTCGAAAAGATCGAGGAACGCCGCGATCAGTATATCGCGGCGGCGGAGCGGGTCTTCGCGCTGGGCGACCAAATCGCGTAATACAGCGCAAAAGCGCGCTATCCGGCAAGCGCCTACGATCGACAAGAGACTGCCTCAAATCGGTAATTTGAGCTCGCTTGATTCGATACTTTAATACAGTTCGGGTTGAATTTTCGCGGACAAGCCGGGTCTTATCTATTTATTAACGTCTCTGAACTCTTGCCTGTCAGGGGATGACGGAGCTCCAGGACAATTCGGCGTCCTTTGGGATGCGCCTTGACCTCGCCGCCGGCACGGCCCAAAAAGCTGCGCGAGGACGAAATACGCCCATGACCGCGATCACGCTCATTGACAATTACGACAGCTTCACCTGGAACCTGGTGCATTGCCTCGGTTCGCTTGGCGCTGAGGTCACGGTGCGCCGCAACGACAAGGCGAGCGTCGCGGAGATCCTCTCCGCCGCGCCGGACGCGATTGTGCTGTCCCCTGGTCCCTGCCGGCCGAGCGATGCCGGGATCTGTCTCGATCTCATCAAGGCGGCGGGCGAGGCGGTCCCGATTTTTGGCGTTTGCCTTGGCCATCAGGCCCTCGGCGAAGCCTTTGGCGGCGAGGTGATCCGCGCGCCAACGCCCGTCCATGGCAAGATGGCGGCCATCGACCATCATGGCGAGACGGTTTTTCGCGGCATCAACGGTTCTTTTCAAGCCGTGCGTTATCATTCATTGGTCGTGCGCGCCGACACGCTTCCCGAGGAGTTAGCGGTCACCGCCGAGACCGACGGGCTGGTGATGGGGCTTTCGCACAAGCGTTTTCCCACGCATGGCGTGCAATTTCATCCCGAAAGCATCGCATCGGAACATGGTCTGCGGATTTTTGACAATTTCCTCGCTCTGGCGGCGCAATGGAACGAGACCAAGCGGCGGACCGGCCACTGAGGGTCTGTCATATTGAGGGTTGACATGGACGCGTTCAAGCCGCTGATCGCCAAGGTCGCGACGGGGTCGAGCCTGACCGAGGGCGAGGCCGAGACTGCGTTCCATCATATTTTTTCGGGCGAGGTCACGCCGGCCCAGCTTGGCGGCTTCCTGTTGGCCCTAAGGGTGCGTGGAGAGACGGTCGAGGAGATCACCGGGGCCGTCGCCGCCATGAGGGCGAAAATGCTGCGTGTCGAAGCCCCGGCTGGCGCGATCGACATTGTCGGAACCGGCGGCGACGGGCACGGCACCTATAATGTCTCGACGCTGGCGGCGTTGATCGTCGCCGCCTGTGGCGCGCCAGTCGCCAAGCACGGCAATCGCGCCGCTTCGTCGCGGTCTGGCGCAAGCGATGTCTTGAGCGCGCTCGGCGTCCGCACAGGCCTCCCGCCCGAGGAGGCCGCCGCCTGCCTTGCGGAGGCCGGCATTTGTTTCATGATGGCGCAGACCCATCACGCCGCGATGCGCCATGTCGCCCCGGCGCGGGCCGAGCTCGGTGCGCGGACCATTTTCAACCTGCTCGGGCCGCTCGCCAATCCCGCCGGCGTCAAGCGACAGCTGCTCGGAGTTTTTGCGGCGAGCTGGCTCGAGCCTCTCGCGCAGGTCCTCCGCCGGCTCGGGTCCGAGAGGGTCTGGCTCGTGCATGGCGCGGATGGCCTTGACGAGGCGACAACCACCGGCCCGAGTTTCGTCACTGCGCTTGAAGACGGCGTGATCCGCTCGTTCGAGATCACCCCCGAAGCCGCCGGACTTCCTCGCGCGTCGCTCGCCGATCTGACCGGGGGCGATCCCGCCACAAACGCCGCCGCGCTGAGGGCGGTGCTTGACGGCGCCAGGTCGCCTTACCGCGACATAGCGGTCTTGAACGCGGCGGCGGCGCTCGTCGTCGCCGAAAGAGCCGCTGATTTGAAAGAGGGCGCGGTTCTGGCGGCGGCGGCCATAGACCAAGGAGCAGCCGCCGAAACCCTCGCCAAGCTCATAAAAGTTTCGAACCGCTCCGCGCGAGAATCCGGCGCTTCAATTTCCTCGGCCAGTGCGACAAGGCGAAGCTTATGACGGACATCTTGAAGACGATAGAGGCCTATAAGCGACGCGAAGTCGCGCAGGCCAAGGTGCGGATGCCGTTTGAGACCTTGGCGCGGAAGGCGCACGATCACGATCCGCCGCGCGGCTTTTTGAAGGCCATCGAGGCCAAGCACAAGACCGGGCATTTCGCTTTGATCGCCGAGATCAAGAAAGCCAGCCCGTCCAAAGGCTTGATCAGAACCAATTTCGACCCGCCGGCGCATGCCCGCGCCTATGAAGCCGGCGGAGCGGCGTGCCTTTCGGTGCTGACCGACAATCCTTCGTTCCAGGGCGATCTCACGGATCTCGAATCGGCGCGGCGCGCGACGCATTTACCCTGTCTACGTAAAGACTTCCTCTTCGATCCGTATCAGGTTTATGAGGCGCGGGCCTATGGCGCGGACTGCATCTTGATCATCATGGCTTGCGTCAGCGACGCTGAGGCCAGCGCCTTGACCCGCGCCGCGCATGATCTTTCGATCGACATTCTCGTCGAGGTTCATGAAGAAGCGGAGCTCACGCGCGCGCTTCGTCTCGAGACAAGGCTCGTCGGCGTCAATAATCGCGATCTGCGCACATTCCAGACGTCTCTCGAGACCAGCAATCGGCTCGCTGAAAAAATCCCGTCGGACCGGATTGTCGTCAGTGAGAGCGGCATCTTCAGCCATCAGGATTGCCTGCGCCTGAAAACCCATGGAATTTCGACATTTCTTGTTGGAGAAAGCCTCATGCGGCAGAACGACGTGACCTCGGCCACGCGCGATCTGCTGATTGGGGCGCCGCCACATGCCTCGGCGGAGCATGAAAAGCCTGAGCACAGGTCGCCTTGAGGACGCTCAGGCCGCCTGTCCTATCTTCGAAGAAAGAGGCGCCTCATGCCCGAGCTCACTCATCTTTCGGCTGATGGCGAAGCCAATATGGTCGATATTTCGGGCAAGGCGGCGACCGAACGGGTCGCGGTCGCGGAAGGCCTCGTCGTCATGGGAATGGCGACCTTGGAGCTTGCCTTGTCGGGCAACGCCAAGAAGGGCGATGTCTTCGCGACCGCCCGCATCGCCGGCGTCATGGCCGCCAAGAAAACCCATGATTTAATCCCGCTTTGTCATCCTTTGCTGCTGACCAAGATCGCGGTCGATTTCGCGCCGGACCCTACCCTACCGGGAGTTAGGGTGCGCGCGCTCGCGAAGGTCGCCGGTCAGACGGGAGTCGAAATGGAGGCGCTGACGGCGGTTTCCATCGCCTGCCTGACCATTTATGACATGCTCAAGGCGGTGGACCGAGGCATGCGAATCGACGCGATCGGCCTGTTGCAAAAGACGGGAGGCAAGTCCGGAGATTGGACGCGCGAGGGGATTTCGCCGCAATGAATGCCGAGCCGCAGCTCTCGGTGGCGGAGGCGCGCGCGCGCATCCTTTCGGCAGTGGCCCAGGATCGGCCCCTTGAGGTCGTCCCGCTGGCGCGCGCATTCGGCCGCACCTTGGCGCAAGATCTTGTCGCAAGACGGACCCAGCCGCCCAAAGCCGTTTCGGCCATGGACGGCTATGCCGTCCGCGCCGCCGACCTCGCCAAACTGCCGGTGAAGCTGAAGCAGATTGGCGAGAGCGCGGCGGGGCATGGCTTTGCCGGTCGGCTCGGCGCGGGAGAAGCCGTGCGGATCTTTACCGGCGCACCCCTGCCCGAGGGCGCCGACGCGATCCTCATGCAGGAGGACGCGCGCGCCGAAGCCGGCGTCATCGAGCCTTTGCGCGGCGTCGTGGAAGCCCGGCATATTCGCGCCAAGGGACTCGACTTTGTCGAGGGGCAGACTTTGCTTTTGCGGGGCGCGCGGCTTGGCCCCACCGAAATTGCGCTGGCGGCGGCGATAAATCACGCTGAGCTCATTGTCGCGCGACGGCCGCGCGTCGGAATACTCGCGACCGGAGACGAGCTGGCGCCCCCAGGCGGCGCCATTGGCGCGGATCAAATCGTGGCCTCGAACTCTTTCGCCATCGCGGCGCTCGTCGAAGGCGCCGGGGGAGAGCCGATAGACCTTGGGATAGCCGCCGACTCGCTTGCCGCTCTTGAAGCTGGAATCCGGGCGGCGCGCAACGTCGAAGCCGATGTTCTGGTGACGCTTGGCGGCGCGTCGGTCGGCGATCATGATCTCGTCAAGCCAGCCCTGGCCAAGGAGGGAATGGAGCTTGGCTTCTGGCGCATCGCCATGCGGCCGGGCAAGCCCTTGATCCATGGCTGGCTTGGGCCGATGGCCATTCTCGGCCTGCCGGGCAATCCAGTCTCGACGATTGTCGCGGGCCTGCTCTTTCTCTCGCCTCTGGTGCGGGCGATGTCCGGCGATCCAAAGGCCGATGATGATCCAAGCGAGCCGGCCGTGCTTGCCGAAGCCGTGCGGGCCAATGACGGCCGTCAGGATTATTTACGCGCAACCCTGGCCCCGAGCGCAACCGGCTTGCCGGCGGCTAAGCCGTTCAGGGCTCAGGATTCGTCTCTCCTCGGGCTGCTTGCGCAAGCGCAATGCCTCGTCATCCGCCCGCCCCATGCGTCAGAGGGAAAAGCCGGGGATCCATGCCGGATCATCCGCTTGCCGGGGCCACGCTAATCCGCCGACGCGCGGATCGTGACGCCATTCAACGCGATGATCGGAATCTATGGCAGAGGTTCAGCATAAAGTATATATATGATATCGATTCAACTCAATCGGAGCTAGGTGCGGGGGTCTTGCGTTTAGCTTTCCTCTGGCGGGACAATTCCTGCTCACGCGTTCTATCGATATCGAATGCGGCGCAACGCGCAATCGTCGCAAAACAAGTGGGTCGATCAACAAATAGATTAGCCAACAAACCGGTTCATTTTTTGAGGGGTTGAAAGCATGGCATTCCTTAGGCGCATAAGCGCAGAATTCCTCGGCACGTTCTGGCTCGTATTCGGCGGCTGCGGCTCGGCCGTGATCGCGGCCGCCTTCCCCGAGTTGGGAATTGCCTTCACGGGCGTCGCTTTGGCTTTCGGCCTCACCGTGCTGACAGGGGTCTACGCTGTAGGCAATATTTCCGGCGGTCATTTCAATCCCGCCGTGACTGTCGGCTTATGGACCGCGGGCCGGTTCTCCTCGCTTGAAGTGCTGCCCTATATAATCGTGCAGGTGCTGGGCGCGATCGCGGCGGCTGCGGTTCTGAAGCTCGTAGCGGAAGGCCATCCCGGCTTTGTCCTCGGCGGCTTCGCCGCGAATGGCTATGGCGATTTGAGCCCTGGACATTACACTCTCCAGTCCGCCGCCATCATCGAACCTATTCTGACGTTCTTCTTCGTGTTCATCATTCTGGGCGCTACCTCGCCGAACGCGCCTGCGGGTTTCGCGGGCATTGCGATCGGCCTTGCCTTGACGCTCATTCACCTCATCTCGATCCCGGTGACCAACACGTCGGTCAATCCGGCGCGAAGCACGGGTCCAGCGCTTTTCGCCGGCGCGGCCTATATAAAGCAGCTTTGGTTCTTTTGGGCGGCTCCGATCGGCGGCGCCGTGATCGCCGGCCTTGTCGGCCGTCTGCTCTATCGCGAGCCTCGCTAAAGCCGGTTCCAATAGGGCCTCCTATCGTCGAAGCAAGGCGGGCCCGGCTGGCTTGAGCGCCAGCCGGGCCCGGCCGCGTTTGGACTGTCCGCCGCACGGAAAGTCGATTGGCATGAGGCTTGATGGCTCGACAGGGCGCTTGCGCCGGCTTTATAGTTTGTCGACAAAATTACAGGACTGCATTTCATGAGCTCAGCGGCGAACGTGATCGAGGCGATTGGCAAGACGCCTCTCATCAAGCTTAGGCGCGCGTCCGAAACAACCGGCTGCGATATTCTCGGCAAGGCGGAGTTCATGAACCCGGGCGGATCCGTCAAGGATCGCGCCGCCCTCTCCATTATCCAGGACGCGGTCGCGCGCGGCGCGTTGAAGCCGGGCGGCCTCATCGTGGAAGGCACTGCGGGCAACACCGGGATCGGCCTCGCCCTGGTCGCCAACGCGCTTGGCTACAAGACTGTGATCGTCATCCCCGATACGCAAAGCCAGGAGAAAAAAGACCTGTTGCGTCTGCAAGGCGCCGAACTCATCGAAGTCCCGGCCGTCCCCTATTCCGATCCGAACAATTACGTGAAGCTCTCCGGTCGGCTCGCCGAACGACTCGCCAAGGAGCATCCCGCTGGCGCGATCTGGGCCAATCAATTCGACAATGTCGCCAACCGCCAAGGCCATCTGGACACGACCGGTCCTGAGATCTGGGCCCAGACGGACGGCAAGATCGATGGATTCACCTGTGCGGTTGGCACGGGCGGAACGCTTGCTGGCGTCGCCATGGCGCTGAAGGCCAAGAACGCCAATGTCAAGATCGCCCTATCCGACCCATTGGGGGCGGCGCTCTATTCCTATTACACGGCCGGCGAATTGAAATCGACAGGCTCCTCCATAACCGAGGGTATAGGGCAAGGCCGGATCACCGCCAATCTCGAGGACGCGCCGATCGATCTCGCCTATCAGATCAGCGATGAGGAAGCGCTGCCGATTGTTTTCGACCTCGCCGAACACGAGGGCCTTCTGCTCGGCGGCTCATCAGGTATAAATGTCGCCGGCGCCATCCGTCTCGCCAGGGATCTTGGACCGGGCCATACGATCGTGACAATCCTTTGCGATTCCGGGGCGCGCTATCAATCGAAACTTTTCAATCCCGAATTCCTGCGTTCGAAAAATCTGCCAATTCCGGAATGGACCGTGCGCAAGCCCTCCATCAAGCCCGACTTTATCTGAAGGTTGGGCGGAGGGGGCTGCTCAACCCCCGTATGGGGGGCCTTAGTCGCCGCTTGGCTCCTCAGGCTCGGCCGTGTGACCTTCGCCTTGCGGCTCCGCAAGGTCAGATCCGAGATCCTCGATTGGTTCATCGGTCAGCGGGTCTTCGTCAGCGGCGAGCTCCGCTGAGTCCGACGGCTGGGGGACGCCGAATCCTTGCGGAAGACGGCCGTCGAACAGGCCGGCTCCTTTTAGCTCTTCAAGTCCTGGAAGGTCGGTGATCGCTTCGAGACCGAATTGGATGAGAAAGGCCTGGGTGGTTCCATAAGTGATTGGGCGGCCCGGCGCGCGCCTTCTGCCGCGCAGGCGCACCCAGCCGGTTTCGAGCAGAACGTCGAGCGTGCCCTTGGAAATGGCGACCCCGCGAATATCCTCAATTTCAGCCCGCGTCACCGGCTGATGATAGGCGACGATCGCAAGAGTTTCGAGCGCCGCCCGCGAAAGCCGCTTCGGCTCGCCCACTCCATTGGCCAACAGCCAAGCGAGGTCCGCTGCGGTGCGAAACATCCACTTGCCGCCCACTTGCACAAGATTGACGCCGCGGGTGCCATAGGCGGATTGCAGCTCGGCCAGAACCGCCGCCGCCGCGACGCCGCGCGGCATGCGCTTCTCGATGTCCTGCTCGGCGAGCGGCTCGGCCGCGGCGAAGAGAAGCGCCTCGGCGATCCGCATGGCTTCAATTAGGCCGGCGTCGATCTCACTCCGTCCTTCCTGCGAAGGCCGATTGCTGTCGCCTTCACGAAAAAGCTTCGTGACTTCTCCCACCTGATCCCCCATTCCGACTTGGAGCATGCATTGAGACCATGTTCCAACTCGTTAAATTGAAGCGATTTCACTTCGATCCGATCGGCCGCATCGGATCGCCAAGCTCACAAGCGTTCAGCGGCAGGTGGAACGAGCGCAACCGCCGGCGACTTGCGTTTGATCCAGAGCGGCGCGAAGGCCTCATCCTGCCGGATCAGGATCACGCCTTCGCGCGCCATTTCTAGAGACGCGGATAGCGCGGAGGCGCGTATGGTCCGGCGAACTTCAGGCGTCGCCACATAAGCAAGAAGGAAAGAGTCCAAAACAGTCCAGTCGAGCGCGCGCCCAGCCAATTTTTCGAGTTCGCCGCGGGCCTGCGCTAACGACCAGACAAAGCGCCGCTTCATCGTCACGCGCGTCATCGTCTGCTTCTGGCGCCTTTGCGCATAGGCGGAGAGAAGATCGTAGAGGCTCGCCCGCCATTGCGGCGCGCCTGACTCATCGGATCTCTCCGGCCGCCCTCGCGGAAAGACATCCCGCCCCAAGCGCGGTCGATTGACAAGCGCCTCGGCGGCCGCGCGGATCGCCTCGAGACGGCGTAGCCGCATGTGCAGCGCCTCGGCCAGTTCCTCGGCCGCGGGCTCCGCGCCTTTTTCGGCGCGCGGCAGCAGCAGACGCGACTTTAAATAGGCCAGCCAAGCCGCCATGACGAGATAATCGGCGGCAAGCTCCAGACGCAGGCTTCGCGCCGCCTCGATAAACTCGAGATATTGCTCGACCAGGGCCAGAATCGAGATTTTGTGGAGATCGACCTTCTGTCGGCGAGCAAGATCAAGCAGGAGATCAAGCGGACCCTCAAAGCCTTCAACATCGACCACGAAGGCCGCTTCGCCCCTGCCGTCGACCTTATCTTGCTCAAAACCCGCATCCAATGGACAGCGCTCCCTCGCCAGGCGCCGCCCGGTGTTAAACTTTGCCGCGTTCAAACATGCGCTGCAACAAGGGTTTCACGTCAGCTCCAGGTTTCCACAAGCTTATCGAGCGCTGTGACCTCCGCCGGGACGCAGCGGGCCGGAGAGCAGACGCTGGCTCCGCCTGCCGCCTGGCGTTTGGCTAGGCAAACTCAGACCGAGACTCCATGACCGCCGAAATTCGATGGTCCGCAAGAGGCTTCGAAATCAGAGCTCGTTCGTCGCATTAGTTCTTAGCAACAAAACAAGCGCCGCCGCCGCCTTGAAATCTTTTGGCACAGCGCCGTGGCCTCGTCATGCGACAGATTGGGCACGCGGACGCGATAGACCGTTTTGGAGCCAACAGAGGCCTTGCGTATCGCCGGATGAAAACCAGACAATTCATTGCCGAGCTTTTTCATGAGCCGGATCTGGATGTCGCGGGCTTCCTGCTCCGATCCGGGGGCAGCGAGCTGCACGGCGAAAGCGCCGCTATTTGTCGCTTGGGCGGTCTTGGCGGGCGCGACGCCCGGCGTGGCCTCGGCGACTTGCACCGGCTTGGGTCTGGCGGCGCTTGCGGCCGCGGAAGCCTGGCCTGCGTCGGTGGCGAGTTTGGGGGTCGTCGCCACTCGCGCGGTCGTCTTTGGGGTCGCGGCCTTGCTTGGGTCGGTGGTTAAATGCCCCCCTGATTAAGTCGGCGCCTGGGCCGGGATCGGTGGCGGCCTGTCGTTTGGAAGGACTGTGCCGTCAGGTCGAACCGATACGGTTTTCACTTTTTTCGGTTCGATCAAAGCCGCTATGCTGAGCGGTTCACGCTGAATTTGCCCGCGCGCCTGCAAAGGTTCGGGCGGCGGCGGCACGGGAACGCTCGCGGCCCCGCTGGCCGATCCATCATCGAAGCGTGGCCTGACGCCACTCAATCCAGGATCATGCGGGGCTTTTTCCGCGGCTTGGGACAGATCAACAGGTTGTTCCGCGTTGTTCACAAGGGCGACCGGCGTTGGTTGCGGGGACCTGTTGAGGATAGAGGCCTCCTGGCTCGGCGCATCTGCGCCCGCCGAGGCGTCGGGTTGAATCCTGACCGGTCCGTCGACCGCCTTGATCGTCGCAATTTCGCGCGGACCGGAGGCGCTCCCTTTGAAGGCGAAGCAGGCTCCAATGCCGACAATTCCGACAACTATGGTCGCCGCCATGAGATAAAGTGGTATTTTAGACCGGATCTCGTCATCGCCGCCTTCGCCCGGCTGTGTTAATTCACTGCTGTCCTCATGCGGCCAATAAGCCGATCCAAGGTCCGCGCCGGCAAACAGGTGGGCCTCGTCCAGTTCGGCGTGGGAGGGCGCTGGATCTTGCCGCGTCGCGCCGAGCAAGCCCGCTTCGATCGCGGCGAAATCGCCGCCGAACAGATCCTCAGGCGCGTCGAGACGCTCGGGAGGATAGTGACCCTGGAGCGCGCTATCGTCCCACGTTTGCTCTAACTGAGGCGCGCGAGGCTCAAACACCGTCTTGTAGGGATCCTCGCGTCCGCCGGGAAGACGCGCAAGTTCGACGAGCGGATCGTCATCTCTCCGATTTGTGGAGCTCGGCTGACGCAAACGCCTTTCAAATTCCTCTAAATCGATCAAAGGACGCCGTTTCGCTCCGGGCTCGCGCATGTTGTTTCTACCTCCTGCCGCGTTCGCGCCAATGGCCTTTTTCGCCGCCATCGCGTCGTCGCGATTGTGGAGCCCGCTTCAGACATCGCCCCCTGGGACAATGCGCGTGGCGGACGCTGCTCCTTGCCGACAAACTCTAGCGCCGACAAGCCTTTAGAGCGCTGGCAGATCCGATCTGAAAGCAGCTCCAACCTTTAGATTCGCCGCATTTTCCAAACGTAAAACGGAACGCGCTCGTGAAAATGCTGCTGCGGATCAGCGTCTAAACTTCGACCTGGGGCGACTGTCTGAAAAACCAATCGACTAACGCCGAACCGAGGCGGCCTATCGCATCTCCTCCAGCGCACCAACGCCCAAAACGCCGAGGCCAGACGCCAGTACGGTCGCCAATGCTCTTACTAGAGCCAGCCTCGCAAGGGTTAAATCTGGCTGTTCTTCATTAAGAAATCGTAATTGTGGCTGATCTTTGCCGCGAGTCCAATGCGAGTGCAAGCTTGACGCCAGATCATGGAGATAGAATGCGATTCTATGCGGCTCATGCGCGGCGGCAGCGGCCTCCACAACTCGGGGAAATTGCGCAATCAGCCTGATAAGCTCCTGCTCCCCTTCGTCTTCCAGCAAGCCAAGATCCGCCGCCGACAGCGCCTCGATTGTGATATCAATGCCCGAAATTGTCGTAACTGCTTGACGTAATACGGATTTCGCCCGTGCATGGGCGTATTGGACATAGAAGACCGGATTGTCCTTCGATTGTTCAATCACTTTCGCTAAATCAAATTCTAAGGGTGCGTCATTCTTACGAAAAAGCATGATGTAGCGCACCGCGTCGACGCCGACTTCATCAACCACCTCGCGCAAGGTCACGAATTCGCCCGTGCGTTTCGACATTTTCACCGGCTCGCCGTGGCGCATCAATTTGACCAGCTGGCAGAGCTTGACGTCGAGGCTCGTCCAGCCTTCGGACAATGCCTCGACGGCCGCGCGCATCCGCTTGACATAGCCGCCGTGATCGGCGCCCCAGATATCGATCAAAATCGCATAGCCGCGATCGATCTTGGCTTTGTGATAGGCGATGTCCGACGCGAAATAGGTGTAGGACCCATCCGACTTCAGCAAGGGCCGATCGACGTCGTCGCCGAATGAGGTCGACCTGAACAAGACCTGCTCGCGATCCTCCCAATCCTCGATCGCCTGTCCTTTCGGCGGCGCAAGGCGTCCTTCGTAGACGAGTTCCGCGCCGACGTAAATCAGCGATCGCAGCGGCGACTTGATCGCCTTCGGAACCTAGGGTGAGGGAGCGCTCCGAGAAAAAAACCTCATGTTCTATATTGAGCGCGGCGAGATCGTCGCGGATCATCGCCATCATGCCGTCGATTGCGACCGCGCGGACATTTTCGAGCCACTCGGCCTCCGGGCGGCCGGCGAGCGCGTCGCCATATTTTTGCGCCAGCGTCGCGCCGACGCTTTTCAAATAGTCGCCTGGATAGAGGCCCTCGGGAATTTCACCTATCGGCTCGCCCATCGCCTCAAGGTAGCGCAGATGCGCCGAGCGGGCGAGGACGTCGACTTGGGCGCCGGCATCGTTGATATAATATTCGCGCGTCACCGAATGGCCGACGAATTCGAGCAGATTGGCAAGAGCGTCGCCAAAGACCGCGCCGCGTCCATGGCCGACATGCATGGGGCCGGTCGGGTTCGCCGAGACATATTCGACATTGATCTTGAGCCCGACGGCGCTCCCCATTGCGGGCCGGCCATAGTCTGACCCCTGCTCCAACGCCGCCCTTAGGACGCGCGCGAAGACTTCCGGTCTGAGGCGAATATTGATGAAGCCGGGTCCGGCCACTTCGGCCTCCGCGACCTCTGGATCCTCGGCGAGCGCGACAGCGATCTCGACGGCGAGCTGGCGCGGATTGGCGAATGAAGCCTTCGCCTCCTTGGCGTAGACCATGGCCGCGTTGGCGGCGAGATCCCCGTGCGACGGGTCGCGCGGCGGCTCGACGACAAAACGGCCGAGGTCGAGATCGTCCGGCAAGCGTCCGCTGGCGATGATCCCGCGGAGGACCGCGGCGATGCGGTCGTGAAACTCGGCAAAAAGGTTCATTCAGACAACCTTGCTTCCATCCAGGTAAAACCCCGCGTCCCGACCCACGCCTGTTTCGCAGCGTTGTCAGCGTCGGCGCCGGGAATTGAGCCGTTCAAGGTCGCCTGGCCCCGGACCATGCGGATAAGGCGCGTTAAAACAGCCGGATAGAGAGGCAGATAAGGCCTCGACAAGGCCTGCGCTCTAACGCAAATCCGGAGCCTCGTCAAAAAGCCTGCGATGTTCAGCGACCGCATAGCGATCTGTCATCCCTGCGATATAGTCGCACACGAGGCGGGCGCGCCGCGCCTCGTCGGAGCCAATTCGCGCCGCCGCCTCGGCCCATTCCTCGGGCATGAGCCGAGGCTGTTCAAAAAATCGCGGAAAGAGATTTCGGATCAGTTCCGCTGCTTGGTCGCGAATGCGGATCAGATGCTGATGCCTATACATGTTCTGAAGCAGAAAGCTTTTGACGACCCTGTCGACGCTGGTCGTCGCCACGGAAAAACCGATCAAAGGCTGGTCATGGCCGCGCACCGCCTCGACGCTGGCTGCTCCGCTCGCCGCGATCCGCCGCTGGCTCTCCTCGATCGCGTCCTCGATGAAATGGGTGATGAGACGGCGAACCAGCTCATGAATGACCCGCGCCGGCTCTAGGCCAGGGTGGAGCGACTCGATTTCGCTGCCGAGGTCACGCAGGAAATCGACCTCGGCGATTTGCGAAAAATCAATCAGCCCCGCGCGCAAGCCGTCATCGATGTCATGTGCATTATAAGCGATGTCATCGGCGAGCCCGGCGGCCTGCGCTTCGGCGCTTGGGAAGCGGGCGAGTTCGAGATTTTGAACGGCGTTAAATTCAATGAGCGCCACGGGCAGTCCGCGTTTGGCGTAGCGCCCGACGGGTCCGCCCTTCGCCTCCAGCAGCGGCCCATTATGCTTCACCAGACCTTCCAGCGTGTCCCAAGTTAAGTTGAGACCGTCAAACCCGGCGTAACGCCGTTCGAGCTTGGTTACGATCCGCAGCGCTTGCGCATTATGGTCGAACCCGCCGTAAGGACGCATCAATTCGTCGAGCGCGTCCTCGCCGGTGTGGCCGAAAGGCGTATGGCCGAGATCATGCGCGAGGGCAAGCGCCTCGGCGAGGTCGTCGTCGAGGCCGAGCGCTCGGGCGAGCGCGCGCGCAATCTGGCCGACTTCGAGCGAATGAGTAAGCCTGGTGCGGAAATGATCGCCTTCGTGCGGAACAAAGACTTGTGTCTTATGGGCAAGCCGGCGGAACGCCGTTGAATGGATGATTCTGTCGCGATCGCGCTGAAACTCCGTCCGCGTGGGCGAACTTGGCTCGTCGATCAGGCGTCCGCGCGTTCGCGCCGCATCCGCGGCATAGGGCGCGCGCGGCGGCGGAAAAGCATAGGCTTGCATGAAAATCCAATTCCCCGGCGCGGCTCATTGCGGCCGCAGGGCTTGCGACATATGTTCCTTATTCAAGAATGGGGCAAGGGTCCCGCCCTAGCACAGAAATTGCTTGCCTTTTGGGCGAGATTTCCTATCCGAGGTTTTCAAAATGACCGAAGTCGCACTCGAAGCCCCTGTCGAATTGACCGAAGCCGCGGCTCGGCGCGTGGCCGAGATCTTGAAGACCGAACCCGCTGGTTCGGTCTTGCGCGTCGGCGTCGACGGCGGCGGCTGCTCAGGTTTCACTTATACTTATAATGTCACGACCGAACGGGCCGAGGACGATCTCGTCTTGGAGCGTGATGGCGCGACCGTGCTGGTCGATCAGGTTTCGCTGGAATTTCTGCGCGGTTGCCGGATCGACTTTATCGACGACCTGATGGGACGGATGTTCAAGATCAGCAATCCCGCGGCGACCGCCTCCTGCGGCTGCGGCTCGAGCTTCGCCGTCTAGGGTCGATGCAAGGCGGAAGTGACGCTTTTTGCAACCGATCCCTGCGGTGGCGGGCCAGCGGCCATCGTTGGGGTTGATTATTTCACCTTTTGTCTGAGTCGGCGTCGGCGGGGCGCTTTTCCCGCCGCTATGCGCGCGAGGCGCGAGATATGGCCGCGTCGCAAAGCCGACGCCGTCATGCCCGTCCGCTTGCCAACGCAGATCGGAATCATTCGGCTCGCGTGGCGAAAACGTCATTCGGTTTCGTGATAGGATCGTCGAAAGCTATGACCGTCACGGCATGTTGCGCCGGCTCATGAGGCTCGAATGCGTTGGAAGGCGGCTCGCCGCGCCAGCCTCTGTCTATGCGCCTGCGCCGGGCTCACGGCCGCGGCGGCCGAGTTTGTCGCGCGAAGTTCGGAGCGGCAGGTTTTCGCCGCGATCGCGGATCATGCGAAAGCTTTAACCGCCGATAAAATCATCGCGGATCCCTGGCGCGGCGAAATCCGCCTCCTCGGGCTCACCTGGCGTGAAGCGGGAGCATCTATTCATGTCGGCGCGCTTCGGCTGCGGGCCGCGCCGCCGGCCCTTTTCCCGGGCGTCCCTGCATTCGCCGACGCGCATGCTGCAAGCGCCGAGGATGTGACCATCGAGACGGCGCTGGCCAGTTTCAAGATCCGCCGAATTGAACTCTCTGGAACCTCTCTCTCGGCTGTCGAACTCGCGCAAATTCTCGATTCCAGCAGCGGAGCGCCGATCAGCGAAAGGATCGGGAGGATTTCCGCCGCAACGATAGCGATTCCCGAACTGATCTCCGTGTCAAAATTCACGCCTTTCGACCAAAGGTTTGTTTATCGAAACATCCGGCTCACCGACGTCGTCCGCGGCAAGGCCGCAGCTGCGAGCGCCGATGGCGCGAGCTTTTCCATGTCGGATCCAGAATTGGGCGACGCGGAGGGCGCTTACGGCCATATGACCTCGAAAGCGGTTGACCTTATCCTGGCGGCGCGAATCATGAGCGGAAGGCGAGATGATCCGGCCGAGCCGGAGACGCCTCTCTGCCAAAGTTTCGCGATCGAAGGATTTCATCTTTCAAATGCGAAAACAGGATTTGACCTCGGCGCAGGAGCCCTGACGGGAGACGGCGTCAGGGGGCGGCCATGGCGCGCGCCTTGGATCGAGGCGATGGGCGGCGAGCAGATTCCGCTCGAGCGCAAAAAGCGCGTCGCAGCCATATATGCGGATATTTCTGACTCGCTCGCCGTCGACGAAATGGACGCAAGCGATGTGAGGCTGACCATGCGCACCGCCGACGCGCCGGCGAATCTTACGATCGGGCATGTGGCGATAACGCAATTCCACGGGGCAGAAATCGATGCCGTGAATATCCAAAATTTGGCGTTTGCGACGGAAATGCAGAAAATAGGATTCGAGGGGCTCGCCATTCGCCAGCTTGACCTGGCGAGCTTGGGCAGGGCATCCGCGATATCCGCCTCAAGCGATGACGACGCCGCGCAGCGTCCTTTCGCCGAGTTCGTCGCGACCAGGCTTGACGGCGAGATAGCCGACGCCAAAGCAGGCCGCGAAGGCTTCCACGGCGCGTTCAAGCTAGGCCGGTTGGAGGTTCGGGAATCGCAGGAAAAGGACAAGGACAGCGCCGCGATCAAGTTCGACGCCGCTCTCGATCATTTCACGCTTCGCCTCGACGAGGCGAAGAACGGCGCCTTGAAGGATCTTCGCGCATTGGGCTATTCGCAGCTCGATCTATCGAGCCGCATCGCCATCGTCTGGGATGAAGCGAGACAGGAGCTCGCGATCACGACCTTGGCGTTCGAAGGCGCCGATATGGGAAGCGTGCGCATCTCCGGTCTTTTGAGCAATGTCGCAAAAAATCTCTTTTCGACCAATCACGCGGCGGCGATCGTCGCCGCCTTGGACGCGCTCTTGAAAAAATTCGACGTTCGGCTAGTGAACGCCGGGCTTTTCGACAAAGTGATCGCAGCGCAAGCGGAGCGTCAACATAAGTCGATTGACGAAATGCGACAAACCTATGCGAGAGCGGCGATCGTCTTCCTGCCGGTGCTGCTGGAGAACGCGCCCGCGGCGCAAACCATTGGCGCCGCGCTCATCAAATTCATCGCCAATCCGAAATCCTTGCGTTTGGTGGCGGCGGCTCCCGACGGTCTCAGCCTATCCGATCTTACCGCGATACAGACGCCAGGAGCGCTTTTGAACAAGCTCAGCGTCGAGGCCAGCGCGAACGAATAAGCAAACATCATTTTGATTGGGAAGCCATCCTGAGCTAAAAGAGTAAAGTCGCACGATATTTTCTTGCGATATGCTCTGGCGCGTAACGCTAAGCTGGTGTATGTCGCGCGTGATTTCAATATCGACGCTTGGAGGCGAGACGTGGCTTTACCTCGGTTAGAATTCCAGATCAGCGGCAAGGATATCGAGGCTTTTACCCTCGATGATTTGAGCAATGGCAGCTACGAAGTTCTGTTTATCGATAAGGGGACGCAGAAAAGCCTCGCGAGCTATACGGTGCAGAACCAGAAATTTAAAGAAAAAGGTGCAGCCTACGACATTGTGAAGTTCTTTGATTTCGTCGTTTTGGATTTCACGGCGACCAACGGATAGTCTCAACCAGAACCACGCGCTGCGAGCCTATTGCAGCGCCGGTTCGAGCCACGCGATCAAATCCGACGGCAATGACTTTATTCCGTCGGCGCGCCAGCAATCCGCGAAAAGATTGGGCCCCGATAAAAACATTCGCGAGGCGCGGCAAGACCATCTGACTCGCCGCGCGATTGGATGCGACCGCACGCTAAAGCCGTAACTTACGGAAAGCGGCGAAATCCGCCCTCCAAGCGCTCGATGCTCGCCTATTCGACCTCTTTGTACGGACCGGCCTCGCCTGGCTTCAGGCCGAGCTTTTCGAAGGTCTCTTTCGGCAGATCGATGACCATGGAGACGATATGGTCGTCGGTCAGATTAAATGTCTTGATTACGTTCAAGACCGCGTCATCCTCCTTGGGCACCCAGGACGCATAGAGCGCCACGTCCTGCTCCCCTTCCGCGGGGTTCCCTGAAGTCACCTGAATTAGCCATCCTTCGAACATTTTCAGTTTCCCATATTCGCGCCTTCGGAGGTCAGGCGTTCAGAACCTGCCCCACCCCGCCTTCAAGCCAGGTCTATCGGCTATTCGAACATCCCCGTGACCCGATTTGCCTCGCATGGTTAAGCCCAACACAGATCGAATGAAGCCATTTGATCTGAGGCCGCGCCAAAGCCTCTTCGCCCGTCCCGGACGAGTTGCTCGGTCGCCTCCACGAGGTTTATTCGGCGAAAAGCTTGTGAGCAAGAACGGCGCCGAGTTCTGGCCCGAGGCCGCCGAGAATGTGAAGCCATCGTCCTGGTCCGTAGCTGCTCCGCTTGCGTTCCTTGGCGCGCGAAGCCGCTATCGCGCGCGTTCGTGACGGAAACGATCAAAGACGCCACGGCTTCAGCGGCTCCACCAATAGCCTGTCTTCGCCGGGTAATGGTAGTATCTTAGCCAGTTCGCCTGGACATTGCGCGCCGCGCCCGGATGATCCGGTCCGTACATGACGTAGGCGTCGATTGGAAGCCGCCTCTGTTCGTCTTCCAAAATCCGCGCGATGATTGCCTCGGCGGCCGCGCCAAGCTCCAAGGCTGCTGCGATCAGCCCGGCGTCCCAATCGAATGCGGCGTTGGCCAGAGTTGTTCTGAGGGGGGCTGGAAGCGCATCGAAGCAATCAAGCTGCTTTTTTAAATTCCTCATGGGCGCCTCGGCCAAGAATCAAAACAAACGGCCCGGCCTATCGGCGCGGCGGCTCCACTCCCAAACTAAACCCAAAACCGCTCAAGACAAGCGTCCTTGCTTGGCGATTGGCCAGCTCGGCGTGGCCTCCGCACGTCTGTGGTCAGGATAAACTGGCGGCGGGAGCGGCCATGTCGCCCGAGCAGCCGGCTGGTCGGAGTGGCGGGATTCGAACCCACGACCCCTAGTCCCCCAGACTAGTGCGCTAACCGGGCTGCGCTACACTCCGACGAGGCACTTATAGAGAAAGCCTCTCCGGCGCGCAACGCTTGCCAATTTCGTCGCGCGTCATCCAAGCGCGACGATCAAACACGGCGCACGGCTCCAAGGATGCGTTCGCACTCATCCAATTCGATCATGGCGGCGCGGAGCTTTGCCGCGTCCTCGGCCAAGATCGAGCTCGGCCAGATCGGCCGCGCCGCGGGATCGCTCCCGCCTCCCGCGCTGGCGCGGGCGTTTGAAGTCCCAGTCGCGGTCTCGATTTGCGGCCCGGATTGAAATTCGACTTCGAGCTGGCCCGAATCGGAGCCAAGCTGAGTTTCATCCTCCGTCCAAGCTGCTTCCACGAGCGTAGGGGCCGCGACGCTCCACGCTTCCGGCGTAAGATGCGCGCCGCCATTATTCGCGGCGGCGACCGCCCGGCGCGCCTTGCTCCTTCAAAAGCCGCTGCACGCCTTTGATGGTGTAGCCTTCCGCATAAAGAAGCCTCTTGATCGCGCGCAGAACTTCAATGTCATGCGGACGATAGAACCGCCGGCCGCCGGCTCGCTTCAGGGGTTTGATTTGCGAAAATCGCGTTTCCCAGAAACGAAGAACGTGCTGCGGAAGATCGAGATCTTCAGCTACCTCGCTGATCGTTCGAAAGGCTTCCGCGCTTTTCTCCATCCTGCACGCGCTCCAGACAATTTCGTTGAAGCTCCCTACGAGCGTTGAGCCCGCTTTCGCGGCGTCGGCGGGTTCTGGCGGGCGTCGAGCGAAGATGGCGCTTATGCCAGTCAGCCTGCGGCGACGATCGAATTTCGCCAAATCTTAATGACAGCGCCGCCTCTGCGCGCGGAGTGTTTCGCATATAATCGGCTTTAACCGTCGAAGCCAAAAAATGCGCTAGTCGGCCACATCGGGCGCCGCCGCGTGTCCGTTGATCCGCGCCTTCAGCACACTCGATGGCTTGAACACCATGACCCGGCGCTGCGTGATCGGCACCTCGATCCCGGTCTTTGGATTGCGCCCAATTCGCTCCGATTTCGCCCGCACGACAAACGACCCAAAGGATGACAACTTGACGGTCTCCCCCCCGGCCAAGGCGTCGGCCAGCTCGGAAAGAACCATTTGCACTAGGATCGCCAATTCCTTGCGCGACAGCCCCACGCAACGATAGACGGCTTCCGCTAGATCCACCCGCGTGATCGTGCGTGGGCCGAGCTGAGCCACGGAATCATCGATCGGCTCGGCGCGCCGCGCGTCAGGCTCCCCTGCAGCGGATGGGGCTGCGAATTTGGTCATTCTTCAATCTCAAAAAAGGGTTCGTTCATGCCCAATCAAAAAACCTGAGCGTGAGCGTCCTGAGCGCAGCGCATCAAAGCCGGCGGCGCGGCTCCGACCGATGGCTTCTACCCGGCGGATAGGGCTAAGCCATCTCTTGTCGATAGTGCAAATCCATTTTCGTTTAAGATATATCGGAACTTTCTGTAGGAATAGGTCCGTCCGCGCGCAATATTTAGTGGATCATTCTTGCGTCCAATGCGCTAGCAGCGGAAGTCTGGAACAAATTTCACATCAAATCAAGGCGTCTTGCGCGTTGGTAGTGTCTCAGTTTGAATTCCGCTTTGGGTGGACGTTTGCCCTTCGCCGTCATTGCGGCAGCGGCTTGGTCGCGGAATGGAGCGGTGATCTAGTTACGGCCAATCTACCGGCTTCATGCTCCGGCACGCCCTCGTCGGTACCATCGCTGAAGCACGCGACAGTTATCGGTTCGCTCCGATCCGGGAAGTGATAGACAGCATTCACACTGAACGGACCGCCTCCCGAATGGCCCATCGCTCTCCCAGCCTCGGCCATGGTCCCATTCATCAAGCCCAAGGCATAACCACAGGCCGTCCAGGGCCGACCAGCAATCGCCCCGCCAAGCGGGTATGTCTCGTGCATTTGTTCGAGCGCGGCAGCGCGGAGCAGGTCGCCGGAATAAAGCGCATGTAACACGGCTGCAGCATCGCGGGCTGTTCCCGTCAGGCAGCCGTGATAGACCCAAGCTGGGTCGTACTGTGCCGCCGCCGGCCAGTGTAACTTGGAAAATTGCTCCCGTGTCTCCGCGAGTTCAATACTTTCCAGTCTGAGTGGCTGACAGATCAGTTCGGATACAAGGCGGCCGAAGCCTGTACCGGCGACGTCCTCCAGTCGGTCTCTGGCAAACATGTAGCCGACATTGGAGTATGACCAGCCTTCGCCCGGAGAGAATAGCTGGCCCATTCCCAGGACCTTTTCGATCACCTTTTCGCGCGGCCAGGGCCGTTCATGTGCGGCGACGGCGCGATGATATTCGGCAATTCGTCCATAGTCCGACAAACCCGCCCTATGGCTCAGCAACTGTCGCAGGTTATAGGGCTGACCGTTCAGGCGAGCGTCTAGATCGAGCACGCCCTCTTCGCCAAGTCTCAGGGCGCAGATCGCCATGATCGTCTTGGTAAAGCTCCAATATGGAAAGCGCGCACCCTCGTCCGTGGCAGCACTTTCGCGGCAGGAGGCGTCAATCCAATATGAATGAATCTCTGGGGCGATCATTGCAGGGCTGTATAACTCCCCAAATGGTCAGAACATAAAGTCAGCTTCGTGCCGAAAACTGAAATTCAAACTGAGACACTGCCTGCGCGTTCGACCAAACGCTTCAACCTTACCAGCGGATCAGCGCGGACGCCCATGTGAAGCCGCCGCCCATGGCTTCGATCATGACGAGATCGCCCTGCTTGATCCGGCCATCGTCGCGCGCCGCCGCCAAGGCGAGGGGAATTGAGGCGGCTGATGTGTTGCCATGCAGATCGACGGTGATGACAACTTTGCTGGGCGCTATCCCGAGCTTTTCGGCGGATGCTTCAATGATGCGCCGGTTGGCCTGGTGTGGCACGAACCAATCAAGGTCGGCGGCGGTCGTCCCGGTGGCGAGGAAAGCTTCGGCGACAACGTCCGTGACCATTCCAACCGCATGGCGAAACACCTCGCGACCCGCCATGCGCAAATGCCCAACGGTTCTCGTCGTAGAGGGCCCTCCGTCGACATAGAGCTTGTCTCGATGGCGTCCGTCTGAGCGAAGATGGGAGGTCAACACGCCGCGATCTTGCGTAGTTCCGCTCGAATGCCGCGCTTCGAGCACGACGGCGCCGGCACCGTCGCCGAAGAGAACGCATGTAGCCCGATCCGTCCAGTCGACGAGTCGGAGAAAGTTTCAGCGCCAATGACCAAGGCCCGCTTGTGCGAGCCGGAAAGCAAGAATTTGTCCGCCGTAGCCAAGGCGTAGACAAAGCCCGAGCAGACCGCCTGGAGATCGAAAGCGGCCCCTTGAGTCATTCCAAGCGCCGCCTGAATCTGGGTCGCTACCGAGGGAAACGTGAAGTCGGGCGTCGAGGTCGCCACAATCACGAGATCGAGGTCGGCGGCGGCCACGCCGGCGTCGATGAGCGCTGCTTTAGCGGCGTGAAGACCGAGCTGCGAGGTCGGCTCGTCTTCGGCGGCGACGTGGCGCTGCCTGATGCCGGTCCGCTGCACGATCCATTCGTCGGTCGTCTCCAACACCTTCTCGATGTCGGCGTTGCTGACGATACGCTTGGGGAGATATGACCCGAGTCCCAAAACGACGGAGCGAAGCTTGCCTTGCGCTGCCTCAGTCACTGCGAATGATCCATGAAAAGCAGAGTCCCTAAGATGCCGACCGCGCCGTTTCCGTCTCGTCAGCCGCTGGGATCTTCGGCGCCCGAGCTTGTCCATCATGCGCAAGGGCGAGAGCGGCGCGTATCTTGCCCAAAGTTCGTGCCTGGCGATCGCGTAGCCGATTTCGATCGCGACCGCGGTTCCGATCACATCCGAACCGCCATGGCTCTTGATGACAACCCCTTCAAGTCCGAGCAGCACGCCGCCATTGACGTTGCGCGGATCCATTTTCGTCTTCAAGGCCGCAAAGGCGCGCCGCGCAAAGAGATAACCGATCTTTGACATAAAATCGCGGCCGAGCTCCTCGCGCAGATATTGCGCCATCTGATTTGCCGTGCCCTCGGCCGTCTTCAAGGCGATATTGCCGGCGAAGCCCTCGGTCACGACAACGTCCACGGCGCCCCGGCCGATGTCGCCGCCTTCGACAAAGCCAAAATAGTCGAGGTTTGGCAATGCGGTTTGACGCAACATTCGGGACGCGGTCTTGACTTCCTCGATCCCTTTGATCTCCTCGACGCCTATGTTCAGCAGGCCAACCGTCGGTCGCTCGACGCCGAGGACAATACGCGCCATGGCGCAGCCCATGATCGCGAGATCGACGAGATGCTGGGCGTCGGCGCCGATGGATGCGCCAACATCAAGGACGATCGTGCGGCCCTTGACGGTCGGCCAGATCGCCGCGATCGCAGGCCGGTCGATATTGGGCATCGTGCGAAGGCAGGTTTTCGCCATCGCCATCAGCGCCCCGGTATTGCCGGCGGAAACCGCGACATCGGCCTGATTTTTCTTTACGGCCTCAATCGCAAGCCACATCGACGACGCCCGCCGCCCGGCGCGCAGGGCCTGGCTCGGCTTGTCGTCCATTCGAACCGCGACGTTGGTATGATGCAAAACCGAGGCGGCGGCGAGCTTCGGGCAAGCGTCCAGGTGCGGCTGGATCAGAGCCTCTTCGCCGAAAAAAATAAACTGCATGTCCGGCCGTCGTTCGAGCGCGCGAGCGGCGCCGGGCACAATCACCTCCGGCCCGTGATCTCCGCCCATGGCGTCGAGCGCGACGCGAACTGGCTTCATCACAATCATAAACTCGAAAACTCCGGATCGACGCGCCGAGTTGCGTGGTCGCCGCCAGGGGACATTATCGGGGATAAAGGATTTCGCGGGTTTGCGTTATCTCGACCGCGAGAAAAGGCCGGAGCGACGAAGAGGCCGCGACCGGCGAGCTTTGAAGCCAAGCCTTCCAAATCGGCCGTTTTTCCGGAAAATCCCGCAGCGGCGCGCTCCAGCCGACAAACGCGCCAATTTGGCGCTGCCAAGAAGGCCGTTTCATGGTTTCCGGCGCCGGCCATGGCGCAGAAACGGGGAGGCGACGGCTTTAACATTTGTGCTTAAAATCATGCGCATCTCGATTATGGCCCCAGGCGGCGCCGGCGACGCCCAAGTTTCGTCGGCTTGAACTTAGGCGCGTTTCCGCCGCCCTAGCTTCGACAGACCTACGCCGCCGACTTTTGCCAGCTTCTGGAGCGTCCTTGCAGATCGAGCCGATATTGACCTATCCAAGCGCTGTTCCTTTAGCACGACGCCAGCATCCCCCTACCCCCGCCGCAGCATGGGACAACGCCGTTGACGCGTTCGGAGCCGGTTGGCCACCGCAATCATGGGTAAACACTGGGAAATCCCTTTTGTTCAAGCTTTTTTTCCACTAACGCCGCTTACCCGCGCGTTTCTTTGTGTGTTTCCGCCTTTGCGCCGTGAAGACCCAGTTTTCTTGGCGAATTCCCCGCCCCACCCTCAAGCCTCGCCCTTGAGCTTTTTCAAGGCGGCGAAAGGCGACGCGTTTTCAACCGGATCGCCGGAAACGCCAGCCTCGCCGAAGCGCGCTCCGGGTTTGCGTGGATGAGGATCGAGGCTCAATATCAGAAATTCTTCGACTAAGCCGCCGAGATCTATGCGCCCGTCGAGGATCGGATCCGGCGGATCGCGCTTCACGCCAAAAGCCTCGGCCGAGGCGCTTCCCACGTCTAATTCGGCGGCGGCGTCGCCAAATGCTCTCGCGGCCTCGGCGGGGGGCGCAAAATCCAAGTCTATGTCGACACGGACCTCGATCTCGAAAGGATCGAGGCTGACGACGCAAGTCTGCGTCACGCGCGCGCGTGTAACGCCGCGGACGTTGACGCTTCCCCTAGCGAGCCTTGTCGCGATGAGATCGGCTTCGAGATTCGCAACAGCGACCAGGCCGCAGCGGCGCGCGATCGCAGCACATTCGCCCGCGTCGGCGCGCAGCGAAATATCAAGCCCAGCGTCTGGAATCTCGTCGACCGCCAGCGGATGGGAAAAATCCTGCGTTTGCCGGCTCGGCTCCGGCTTGCCGATGTCGGTTTTGCGGGATCTTGAACCGAGCTCGCTCTTTGATTTCATCGCGGCCGCCTCCTTATGCCAGCAGCGGGAATGGCCGATGTCCTTTGGCGCTAGCCCTTTGCGCGATTTTCCGCTTTTTTGCAAAGACGAAAACGAAAATTCCAAGACCTTGCTGGATCTCGCTCGCCGCTGAATGCAATTCGAGCCGCGCGCGGCTACTTTTCGGACTGTCCGTGAAGCCCAATCAAGCCGACCCAAAACCGGCGTCCGCTTCAAATGATGGCCGAAGGCTCCAGAAATGGGGCTGGCCCAATGCTGAAAGCTTCCAGCGGAGCCCTGCCCAACGCAACGTTCGTCGCTTCGACATAGCGTAAAAGCCGGTCCGGCTTCGCGCGATTGGCGTAGACATTTCGCGCGAGCGCAGCCGCAAGCGAGTCTCTCCCTTCGCTCAACGCGAATTCATATGCCGCGCTTCGGCCGACGAAGGCTTCGGCCAGCGTTTTCATGCGTTTCGGCACGGCGATGTCGCCGACGCCCAGCTCCCGTAGGGCAATCTCGAAATGATGAAACAAAGCGTCAACGAGATCCTGCGCCATTTCGGGCGCCGGGCATGGCATGGCGTTGAGCCGGCGCAGCACGAGAACCGCATGAAGGGTGATGGCCTCGAACCGGCCTTCGAATGTATCTTCGATCTCATAATCGGTGAACAAGGCGCGATTGCGGGCCGCCGCCACGATCTCGCCGTGAAGGCGATAAATCAATATTCGATTGTCGGAGCTGCGGAAGAGCCCAACAAACCTGCCGCTCAACTTCGATTTTCCTAAATTCATTTCAGCTGGGGCTCTCGCCTGTGCGCCATGTTTTAAGCGGCTCCCTTTGATCATATGGGTTCATCTGATCGAAAGGGATCCGTTCAAGATTTAAAGAGTTGGAGCACGCCTGGAACGAAAAAGTCGATCAAATTCTTCGAAACACGCGCGAAATAGGGCCAGTTCCAGGGCGAGCTTGCATTTCGCATAGCGGGGAGTTAGGCATCCCCCAGCTACGGCGCAACCGCTATGCGCGGCTCCAGAACAAAATCCTCGCGGCGAATGACGGCACGGGAGCGGGCTTCGCCGAGGCGGGCTTGGCCTCGGGCGCGAATACCAAACGTTAGGATTGGGCCGCTAAAATGGTTTTCGAGAAGGCGCTGGCCTATTGGATAAAATTATGCGGCGAAGCAATCGCGCGCCACGCCGGAGGCTTGAAAAATGCTGTTCGATAATGCGCCAGTCCTCAGCGATTTGAAAATCCGCGCCTTGGGATTGCGGTCGGCGGGCGCGAGGCTCGCCCTAGCTGGGGCGCTCGCGCTGGGGCTCGGCGGCTGCCTCGGGTATAATGGCACGGTTGTCCACGGCTATCAGCTCGATGCGAGGACCATAGATCAGGTCAAGCCGGGCGCTTCGGCGGAGCAGATTTTGGTCCTTTTGGGCACGCCGACGACGACCTCCACAGTCGGCGGCGACGCTTGGTATTATATAACTCAAACGACCGATCGGGGCTTTCAATTCATGCAGCCCAAGGTCGTCGACCAGCGCGTTTTCGCGATCTATTTCACCAAGGCGAAAAAAGTCGAGCGCGTCGCCAATTACGGCATGCAGGATGGTAAGCTTTTCGATTTCGTTTCCCGCACCACGCCGACGGCCGGAGCGGAATCGACCTTCTTGAAAGGCATGTTCCTCAACCTGCTGAAATTCAGCTGAGGCTTGTCTGGGCCAAGGCGGATTGGTCCCGAGGCGCGGTTTGACGCGTGATTCGCGAAATAAAGACTACGCTCTCGGGACTTAGCCTCGGACCAGGCGTACGCCCCTGCGCGCAGTCCGCAAGTCTTTTGCTCCATGGACCTTGCGCTTCCACTCCCGTTCAATGCGCGAGGACAGCAAGCAGCAACAGCGCGACAATATTGGTGATTTTGATCGCCGGGTTCACGGCGGGACCGGCTGTGTCCTTATAGGGATCGCCGACGGTGTCTCCGGTGACCGAGGCCTTGTGCGCATCGCCGCCCTTGAAGTGCTGCACGCCGTCTTTATCGATAAAGCCGTCCTCGAAGCTCTTCTTGGCGTTGTCCCAAGCGCCGCCGCCCGAGGTCATCGCGACCGCCACGAAAAGCCCGTTGACGATGACGCCGAGCAGCGAGGCGCCGAGCGCGGCGAAGGCCGAAGCCTTTGAGCCGGAGATGAGAAGCACGCCGAAATAAACGACAAGCGGCGCCAAAACCGGCAGCAGGGAGGGCACGATCATCTCCCTGATCGCAGCCTTGGTGAGCATATCGACCGCGCGGCCATAGTCGGGACGCTCCAGCCCCTGCATGATGCCGGGTTTTTCAGCGAACTGGCGCCGCACTTCCTCCACGACGGCCCCCGCCGCGCGGCCGACCGCCGTCATCGCGATGCCGCCGAAAAGGTAAGGGATCATGCCGCCAAAGATCAGGCCGGCCACGACATAAGGATTGGAGATGTCGAAGGAGACCGCGCCTATGCCTTTGAAATAGGGAAACTGATCTGGGTTCGCGGTGAAATATTCGAGGTCATGGCTATAGGCGTTGAACAGCACCAGGGCGCCGAGGCCCGCCGAGCCGATCGCATAGCCCTTGGTCACTGCCTTCGTCGTATTGCCGACGGCGTCGAGCGCGTCGGTGACGCGCCGAACCTCCTTGGGCAGGCCAGCCATCTCGGCTATGCCGCCGGCGTTATCGGTCACGGGTCCGAATGCGTCGAGCGCGACGACCATGCCGGCGAGGCCGAGCATTGTGGTGACGGCGATTGCCGTGCCGAAAAGCCCGGCGAGCTGGCTCGTCGCGATAATGCCGCCGATGATGACAAGCGCCGGCAACGCGGTTGATTTCGAGCGAGATCGCAAGCCCCTGGATGACATTGGTGCCATGCCCAGTCACCGAGGCCTGGGCAATCGAGACGACGGGGCGCTTTCCGGTGCCGGTGTAATATTCGGTGATGACCACGATGAGGCCGGTCACGACAAGCCCGATGAGCCCGCTGGCGAAGAGATGCGAGCCCTTGATCGCGACGCCGTTCGCCACGCCGATCTCGCCCCAGCCAATGGTGAACTGGGTCGCGACGGCGAGGCCGAGGATGAAGAGAAGGCCGGCCGCGATCAGGCCCTTGTAGAGGGCGCCCATGATCGAATTATTCGCGCCGAGTTTGACGAAATAGGTGCCGGCGATCGAGGTGACGATGCAAGTCGCGCAGATCGCCAGCGGATAGAGCATGGCGGAGACGAGAACAGGTTGGCCAGTGAAGAAGATGGAGGCGAGCACCATGGTGGCGACGACGGTGACCGCATAGGTCTCGAATAGATCTGCAGCCATGCCGGCGCAATCGCCGACATTGTCGCCAACATTGTCGGCGATCGTCGCCGGATTGCGCGGGTCGTCTTCAGGAATCCCGACCTCGACCTTGCCGACAAGGTCGGCGCCGACATCCGCGCCTTTGGTGAATATGCCGCCGCCGAGCCGGGCGAAGATCGAGATCAAGGAGGCGCCGAATCCGAGAGCGATCAAAGCGTCGATAGTCTCGCGGCTGTTCACCGCATGCTTAAGCGGCCCGGTGAGAATGAGAAAATAGACCGCGACGCCAAGCAGGGCGAGCCCGGCGACGAGGAGACCGGTGACGGCCCCTGCCTTGAACGAAATATCGAGACCGGCGGCGAGCGATTGCGCGGAGGCCTGCGCCGTTCGCACATTGGCGCGCACAGACACATTCATGCCGATGAAGCCGGCGGCGCCGGACAGCACGGCTCCTATCAGGAAGCCAACCGCAATGGTCCATGAGAGAAATAAGCCGAAAGCTAGGAAAATCACGATTCCGACGCCGGCGATCGTCAGATATTGGCGCTTCAAATAGGCCTGCGCGCCTTCCGCGATCGCGCCGGCGATTTCCTGCATCCGCGCCGAGCCAGGATCGGCGGCGAGCAGTTTGGCCGACGTTACGACGCCATAAACGATTGATAAAAGTCCAGCCAGGATGATAAGCCAAATCAAATGCATCGTTTCCTACCCTGAATTGTTGTTTTCAGCTTTACGGCCTTGCCTGATCAATCGGATCAAGAAAAGGTCGCAGCGTCTTGTTTTGCCGCATAATCTGTCGGCGCCCGGCGGCGGCTTGCCCGGCAAGGCGGCGCTCAAACGACACCGCCCGCTCCAGCCCGATCGACAACCTTTGCAGAAAGCATTGCGCCGCGCAATCGCGGCCGCGCGGGATCATGCAAGCCAGTTAAAAATGCTGATATGAGGCCTTGCCGAAGACCAACTCCCGGCCCTCTGCGTCTCTGAATACGGGCGGCGCGGCGCCCGGCGCGGCCGTGGCTAGGACGCTGACGCTAAGTCCAGCGCTCGCCGCCGCGGCCTCGAAAGCCGCGCCTTGCTTGGGCGGAACCGCGCAGAGAATTTCATAATCGTCGCCGCCTGTGAGGATGGTCTCGATGAGCGTCGGCTCCAGCGCCAGGACCTCGCGCGCGGCCTCGGACAGCGGAACAGCGGCGGCGGACATGTCGGCGGTCAGATCCGCGAGGCGCAACATTTTGGTCAGATCGCCGGCGAGCCCGTCGGATAAATCCATGGCCGCATGGGCATGGGCGCGAAGGGCGTCGCGTAAGACTAAGCGCGGCTGCGGCAAAAGGTAGCGATCAGCGAGATAGGCCAAGCTCTGGGCGCGCGCGGCGCGGGTCCAACGCCGGTCCTCCGCCGCGTCGAGACGCAGCTTCAATCCCAGCGCCGCGTCGCCGATCGTCCCGCTCACATAGATGAGATCGCCGGCGGCCGCTCCACCGCGCGGAATCATCCTACTCTTGGGCGTGACTCCGATCGCGGTCACAGATAAGGCGAGCGGCCCCGGCGTCTTCACAGTGTCTCCGCCCAAGAGCGGGCAGGCATAAGCAGCCGCATCCGCCCCGAGCCCCTGTGCGAACGCTCCCAGCCAATCCGTGGTCCAATCCTCTGGCAGAGCGAGGCCGAGAAGAAATCCGTGCGGCTCGGCGGCCTTGGCGGCGAGATCCGACAGGTTCACTCGCAGGCTTTTGCGCGCAATTGCTTCGGGAGGGTCATCGGGGAAGAAATGTACGCCAGCGATCAGGAGATCCTTGGTCAGAACAAGATCGCAGCCAGGCGGCGGCGCGAAAACCGCCGCGTCGTCGCGCAGACCAAAAGCCCCGGGTCCGGCGAGCGGTGCGAAAAATGCGGCGATCAGTTCATCTTCCGACGGGCGGGGCATAGGCCTCCCACTCAACGCGTTGCGCCAAAATTCATCGGTCTCCAGACGTCCGCATGCGGAGGTCTCTGACGAGCGACCCCCGCAATCGGACCCGTGGCAATCACAAGGCCGACTGTTCCGTGTTGTGAGACGCTTGACGTTTAAGCAGCCATGCGAACGCCCTGCGAACGAAAGCTGAGCCATTTGTGGTTGGACATTCGCCGTGGGCGATCAACACGCGCTCGATCGGCCAAGCGAGAATTCGTTCGAGCGCGGCCCGCGCGGCGCGGCGATCGAGGAACGTTGCGCGCCATTCTCGCGGGGCTCCTGGATCGGGCGCGATGATTCCATCGAGGCGCGCCGCAACGCCGCGCCAACCTTTGAACCAGTCGCGCGGAAGATTTTCGATCAGGTCGGCGAAGATCGCGGCGCGGCTCGCGCGATGAAAAAAGACGACTTCCGTCATCACTAAACTGCCGCGCACAAGGACCTGGTCGATGTCCGCCGCCCAGGCCGAGTCAGGCGCGTCCGCCAAATCCGCGTCGAAGGCGAGGTCCTTTCGCCGCTTGCGCAATCCTGGAGAGGCGTAGAGGCGAGCTTCGGGATAAGCGGACCGCCATTCCCCGAGAAAAAGGTGATGCAAGAAATTCGGCGAGACAAGGTGGCGAACGGGCCCAAGCGCGTCGATCTCGCGCCGGAGGGCGGCGGAAAGGGCAACGGGCGACCACAGGAAGAGGCCGCCATCGGATAATCTGATCACGGCCATGCGGGTTGGATAGGGAAAACCGCAAACAAACGGAACGACGGGACCTTCACAGATCCAGACGCCCGGTCCAAATTCGCGCAATAAGCCGCTCATTCGTCATGCCTCCAGCGTCGGCCAACGCGACTGTCCCAATCAAGTCCGCACCGTTTGCCGGCGCGCGATGAGTTGTATCCGATCATATTATGTATTGATCTGTGGCTGCTTTCGCAGATCGAGCGGACGCCCCCTCGCTCATGCCCGCGGCTCGAATTCCTCGGCGCGCAGGCGCCGGGCGAGGCCGTCCAGCACGGCATTGACCATTCCGGCCTCCTCGCGGCCGAAAAATGCGCCGGCGACATCGACATATTCCTTGATCGCCACGCGGGCCGGAATATCGGTCCGCTTCTTCAATTCATAGGCGCCGGCGCGCAAGATCGCGCGCAGGACCGCGTCAACGCGGGCCAAGGGCCAGCCTTCGGCCAAGGTCTTGTCGATGAGCCGGTCGATCGGGCCTTGGTCGGCGATCACGCCGGTCAGAATGTCGCGGAAAAAGGCGACCTCGGCCGCCTTATAGCGCTCGCCTTCGATTTCGCCGCCGATCCAGAAGGATTCGAACTCGGCGAATATTTCGTTGAGGCCTTTCTCCGTCACCTCCATTTGATACAGGGCCTGAACGGCGGCGAGGCGGGCGGCGGAGCGGCCATCGGCATGGGCCATCAGAGCGCGCCGATCTCGAGCTTCAGCCGATGAAGCGCGAGCGCGGCGCGCGCGGCGTCGCCGCCTTTGTCGCCCCTCTTCGGGTTCGCGCGCTCCAGCGCCTGCGCGTCGTTCTCAACGGTGAGAATGCCGTTCCCCAGTGCGAGTTTCCGCGAGACGCCGAGTTCGATCAAAGCGCGCGCGCTCTCATTCGCGACAATCTCGAAATGATAGGTCTCGCCGCGAATGACGCAGCCGAGCGCCACAGCGCCGGCAAAGGGTCGGTTTTGCGCCTCCGCGTCATCGAGCGCCACCGCCATGGCGATCGGAATTTCCAACGCCCCCGGCACGCTGAAGAGATCATAGGTCGCGCCGGCCTCGGCGAAAGCCTGCCGCGCGCCTTCGAGGAGCATGGCGCTGATATCGTCATAGAAACGCGCCTCGACAATGAGGAAACGCGCGCCCAAGACGCTTGCTTGGGCGGAGTCGGGGGATCGGCGCGGCTCGGTCATGTCTTAGCGTTCGCTCCGGCGACAGGATGGGGGTAAGGCTTCGCCAAAGCGAACGCGCTTCGAGTAACAAGCGGATCGAGCGGCCGCAAGCTGAAAGCGTGATGTCGCGGCCTCCGCAAAGAGTTGGGAAAGGCTAAACCGTAGCGCTGCGCTCGCGCGGCCCTTGGTCTTTTACGTCGCGGTGCGTTATTGTGGCCTTGCGCGCCAGCAATTGTCTTAAATGTTATAATTTTCGGCTATTTTATTTAAGTGAATTCAGCTTGCTTGGCGGCGTTGTAAAATCTCTGGGCCCGCGCTCAAGCCTTGGAGGCGGGTCGCCAGAATGAAGGCCTTGGCGTCGTCCCGACGCGCGACGGCGACAAAGATACGGCGGCGCGAGCGCGCGCGGCGCCTCACTTTCGGATCGACAGGGAAACAGCCCGAATGCCGCAGGATCTTGCGCAACAAACCAGCTCCGTGCGCGATGGTCGGGGCGCGGCGGACATCGAGCCTCTTGCCAGCGCCGAAATCGCGCAGACTCCCCCGTGCGATCTTCCAGCAGACGCGAAACAGATCCCGCCGGCGTCGCCGCCTGCCCTATCCGCCACGCCCGGCGGCGTCGAGACAAGGGAGATTGATCCGCTCGACGCCGCCGCGACCCTCGTCGATCATGCTTTCCACGGAATGCTCGCCAAAGTCACGAATGGCGTTTCTCCCATGGCCCTCGGCAAGGCTTTTGCCGATTGGGGGGTTCATCTCGCGCTTTCGCCCGGAAAGCAGATGCAGCTTGTCGGCAAGGCGGCGCGCAAAACGGCCCGTTTTGGCGTGATCGCGGCGACCTCTTTCCCGAGCCGCCGCTCGGCGCTGGGCCTCGCCCCGCTGCCGCAGGATCGGCGCTTTATCGCGGAGGACTGGAGTATTTGGCCCTATTATCTGCTGTCGCAAGGATTTTTGCTGCATCAGCAGTGGTGGCACAATGCGACAACCGGGATTACCGGCGTCAAGAAGCAGCATGAAGACGTCGTCGCCTTCACCATGCGCCAGCTCCTCGACATGCTGTCCCCATCCAATTTCATCCTCACTAATCCGGTCGTCCTGCGCCGCACCCTTGAGGCTGGCGGGGCAAATCTGGTCAATGGCTTCGCCAATCTGATGGATGATTGGTCGAGGCTCCAAGCCAACGCCAAACCGGCCGGCGCCGAGGCGTTCGAGCCTGGTCGCACGGTTGCGGCGACGCCGGGCAAGGTCGTCTATCGCAATCGGCTGATCGAATTGATCCAATATGCGCCGCAAACGGAAAAGGTCAGGGCCGAGCCGATCCTTTTTGTACCCGGCCTGGATCATGAAATATTACATTCTTGACCTTTCGCCCGGCAACTCCCTGATCCATTATCTCGTCGCCCAGGGCTTCACCGTTTTCATGATCTCCTGGCGCAATCCGGACGAATCCGACCGCGACCTTTCGATGGAGGATTATCGCCAGCTCGGCGTCATGTCGGCCATCGAGCAGGTCAAAGCCATTCTGCCCGGTCGCAAGATCCATGCGGTCGGCTATTGCCTCGGCGGCACGCTTCTGTCGATTGCGGCGGCGACCATGGCGCGCGACGGCGACGACATATTGAAAAGCATTTCGCTCTTCGCGGCTCAGCTCGATTTCACAGAAGCTGGCGAACTCACCCTGTTCATCAATGAAAGCCAAGTCAGCTTTCTTGAGGACCTCATGCGGAGCGAAGGCTTCCTGCCCGGCGGGCAAATGGCCGGCGCCTTCCATCTTTTGCGCTCGAAGGACCTGATCTGGTCAAAGGCCGTCCATGAATATCTGATGGGCGAACGCGAGCCCCTGACCGACATGATGGCGTGGAACGCCGACGCCACGCGCCTGCCCTATCGGATGCATTCGGAATATTTGCGCCGCCTGTTTCTCGACAATGATCTTGCCGAAGGTCGTTTCGAGACGGAAGGGCGTCCAATCGCGCTGAACGACATTCGCGCGCCGATTTTCGCAGTGGGCACGGAAACCGATCATGTCGCGCCATGGCGTTCAGCCTTCAAAATTCATTTGCTGACCGACGCCGACGTCACCTTCCTGCTCACTTCCGGCGGGCATAACGCCGGCGTTGTTTCCGAGCCAGGCCACAAAGGGCGGCATTACCGCGTGCGCCGCAAAGGCGACCACGACCATTATCTCGCCCCTGACTGCTGGCTGCGACAGTCCGATTATCATGATGGCTCATGGTGGCCTGAATGGGCCGCATGGCTTGCCGCGCTGTCCACGGAGGACCAGAGTCCGCCGCCCTTCTCCGACGGAAAGTGTCTCGCCGATGCGCCCGGAACCTATGTGTTTCAGCTTTGATAGGCGGCCGCGCGGAGCAGGGGCCGCAAGGGTGCGGGACGCGGCCGTCATGTGGCGTTGATCTAGACCTCTTTAATGGTCCCCCAACGCCTTCCGAATTCCCATGACCAGACCATCGCTGAGATGCGGCTTGCGCAAGACCAGCAGAACGCCGGCATGGGCCGCCTTCCGCTCGATCGAGCGGTCGGGGTCGCCGGTGATGAGGATGGCTGGGAGAATGGAGCGGCGATCTCGCAGTCTCCCAAGCAGCTCTAATCCGTTCATCTCCGGCATGTGATAATCGATGACGAAACAGCCCTTTTCCGGGAGCGCCGGCTGCAAAAGCAGCGTCGCTCCGCTGTCGAACACGTCGACGTCGAAGCCTTCGGCGTTCAGCAGGAATTGGAGCGATCCCAGAACAGGAAGGTCGTCGTCGACAAGGACGACTTTCGCCGATTTGGTCCGCGAGCTGGGAAAAGCGCTTGCCTGCATCGCCGCGTTGGCTCTTGCATCATGGCGTGGAATGACGCCGTTTGTAGTTAGATCATGTCCGACGCCGCGCCGCGCCGCGCTGATATAGGTCAGCTGCGCTTCATTATTGGGTGACCCTTAGCCCGCTAGCCGAGATGGGGGATCGGTCATGGCTGCTGAGCCCGCTCAGGACCAACGCGACATATTCGCCTTCCTCGCCGACCCCGCGACGCATAAGCTCGCCGGGCCGGTGATTCAAATCGATACCCATGGCGCTGCGGTGTTCCTGGCCGGCCCCGATGTCTACAAGGTCAAGCGGGCGGTGCGCTTTCCCTTCATGGACTTCTCGACGCTTGAAAAGCGCCGTCGCGCCTGCGAAAGCGAGCTCGCCGTCAACAAGGCTAATGCGCCGGACCTCTATCTCGGCGTCATTCCGATCCGCAGGGACTCGGGCCGGTTGAAATTCGGCGATGGCGGCGCAATTGAGGAATGGGCGGTTCATCTGCGCCGCTTCGATGAAAGCCACACCCTTGATCACCTCGCGGAGCGCGGCGAACTCGGTCTCGACATCATCGCCAAGCTCGCAGATGTCGTGATCGCCTCGCATCGGCGCGCGCCCGTCGCCGTCGGCAAACAATCGACCCTGTCGCTTAAGCGTCAGATTGACGAAACCATGGACTCTCTTGCGGCTTCGCCCGATGTTTTTCCACCGCGCGCCGCTCTGGAGCTTCGCCGCGGCATGGTCAGCGCCTTCGAGCGGGCGGCGACGCTCCTGTCGGCGCGGGAGGCGCAAGGGCGGACGCGTCGATGTCATGGCGATCTGCACCTCTGCAACATTGTCATGATCGATGCGACGCCGGTTCTGTTCGACGCCATCGAATTCGATGAAGCGCTCGCGACCTGCGACATTCTGTATGATCTCGCCTTTCTGCTTATGGATCTTTGGACGCGCAGGTTGCATCGCGGCGCCAATTTGCTGCTCAACCGCTATTTGTCGGCCTGTGACGAGGTGGAGAATGAGGTTGAAGGCCTCGCCGCGCTGCCGCTTTTTCTGTCCTTACGCGCCGCAATTCGCGCAAAAGTCGTCAATCTCGAGCCCAACAAAAGCGAAGCGGGCGTCGAGCTTGCGCGGCGGCATTTCACTTCGGCCTGCTCCTTCTTGGAGCCGAGCGTCATTGCGCTGACGGCGATCGGAGGCTTGTCTGGGACTGGCAAAAGCTCGCTTGCGCGCGCGCTCGCCGCGTTTGTGGGACGCCCCCCGGGAGCCGTCCATCTGCGCAGCGATGTCGAACGCAAGCGCCTGTTCAACCTCGGCGAATTGGAGCGATTGCCGAGCGAGGCTTATCGACCGGAAATTTCGGCTCAGACCTATTCGCGCTTGCGTCATCTGGCGGCGATCGGACTCGCGGCGGGCCAAAGCGTGGTGATCGACGCGGCCCATTTGAAAGAGGAGGAGCGCTTGGCCGAGGCCGAACTCGCGCGCCGGACGGGCGCCCGTTTCACCGGTCTTTGGCTCGAGGCGCCGACCGCCCTGCTCGCCGAGCGCGTCGCGAACCGGCGCCTTGACGCCTCGGACGCGACGCCCGCCATCGTCGCGGCGCAGGCGAAGGAGGCGATCGGCGACGTCGAATGGCGGCGGCTCGATGCTTCGGCTCCGCTTGAGGCGCTCGCTAAGCAAGCGCTCCATGTGATCAAGGGCTGAGCATTGCGGGATCCGGAGGCAGAAGCACGGCCGCCCCTTCGAGCCGGCCCGCCCGCAAATCCTCCAGGGCCTCATTCGCGCGTTGGAGCGGATAGGCCTTGGTCCAAGTCTCGATCCCGGCCTGCGCCGCGAAGCTTAGAAAATCGATCCCATCCTGGCGGGTGAGATTGGCGACCGAGACAATCTGGCGTTCCTCCCAGAGCAAGCGATAGGGAAAGCTCGGGATATCGCTCATGTGAATGCCGGCGCAGACCACGACGCCGCCTTTTCGGACATTTTCAAGCGCTGCGGGAACGAGGGCCCCGACGGGCGCGTAAATGATCGCCGCATCGAGCGGTTGCGGCGGTTTTTCATCGGAGCCGCCGGCCCAGGCCGCGCCGAGCCGCAAGGCGAAAGCTTGCGCGCTGGCGTCGCCGGGGCGCGTGAAGGCGAAAACCGTGCGGCCCTGAATTCGCGCCGCTTGCGCGACAATATGGGCCGCCGCGCCAAAGCCGTAGAGGCCGAGGATTTTGCCGGGGCCGGCGAAGCCGAGCGAACGCCAGCCGATCAGGCCGGCGCAGAGCAAAGGCGCAAGGGCGGCGGCGGAGCCGCAATCGTCCAAAGGAAAAGCGAAACGCACGTCGGCCACGGCATGGGTCGCATAGCCGCCGTTTCTCGTATAGCCGGTGAACAGCGGACGATCGCAAAGGTTTTCGCGCGCCGCCGCGCAATAGGCGCAAACTCCGCAAGTATGCCCGAGCCAGGGAATGCCGACCCTCATGCCGATCTTGAGCCCGTCGACGCCGGCGCCGAGCGCATCGATGCGTCCGACGATCTCATGCCCTGGGATGATCGGAAGGACGGGGTTCGGCAGCTCGCCATCGACGACATGAAGGTCGGTTCGGCAGACGCCGCAAGCCTCGACCCGAACGCGCAGTTCGCCGCAGCCGGGAATCGGGTCGCGGCGCCTCCTCGAAAGCCAGAGGCGCTCCGATCCTATGCAAGACCATGGCGAGCATCGCGGA
Source organism: uncultured Alphaproteobacteria bacterium (assembly GCA_963829515.1). Lineage (GTDB taxonomy): Bacteria > Pseudomonadota > Alphaproteobacteria > Rhizobiales > Beijerinckiaceae > Methylocapsa. Next base: position 185,963 of record CAWHIP010000016.1, on the reverse strand, counting down.
TCTTTCCGAGCGCCCTCGCCGAGGGACTCAGTGGGAGAGCAAGTGGCAGCGCGTTGTCTGTTTGAGGAGATCATGCGTGACGCCGCCCAGAATCCATTCGCGCAGCTTGCTGTGGCCATAGGCGCCGGCGATGAGAAGGTCCGCGCCCTCCTCCGCCGCGAGTTTTTCGAGCTGCTCCGCCGCGCGTCCGCGCAAGGGCTCCACCCTAGCGGCCGCCTTGACGCCATGCTGGCCGAGCCAAGAAACCACATCGGCGGCATTGCGGTTCGCCGCCGCGGGATCATTATCTTCGTCGATCGCCGCGACAATGGCGTTTTGCGCCAGCCGAAGGAGGGGCAAAGCGTCGAAAACCGCGCGCCGCGCCTCGCTCGTGTCTTTCCAGGCGATGAGAATCCGCTCGGCCTTCAAGGTCTCGGCCTCGTGCGGGACGAGGAGCAAGGGACGTCCGGCGCGTCCAATTAAATCGCTCGCGTCGAATTGATTGTTAATATCGAGCCTCTCGTCGCTCGCGGTCTTCCCGACGATGATGAGATCGGCGGCGCGGCATTGCTCGGCGATGAATGGCGCGGGCCTTTCGATCGCGGTCCGCCACTCGATGTCCTTGACGCGCCCGGAGAGGGCGGCGCGAAAGCGCTCCTCCGCCTGCAACATGCGCTGCTTGATGTCGGCGAGATCGCGCTCGGCGATAAAGGCCGAGCTATAGCCGTCGGCGTAATAAATGGGGGTGACTTCAGCTTGAGCGGCGATGCCGATGATGCGGGCGTTGAACTTCTCGGCGAGGTCGGCCGCGATCTTGAGCCTCGCATCATTGCGATAGTCCAGATCAAGATGGACCATCAAGCTAGCGTAGGACATGAGCGACTCCAACGGCAAGGCCTTATGCGGCCTGATCTTCGCTTCTATTTTAGACATGAGGCTTGCGCGTTGATTCGGATCAAACCTCGAACGTCGCGCGCGCCAGCCTTAAGCGCTTCCGATTAACATTGTCTTCGCGCGCCCTCGCGTTTGCGCCAAGCGTGAGGCCCCGAGGCTGACAATTGGCGCAATGCGCGTCATTGGATAGACTTAATAAAATGCCCGGGACGCACCCCCTTGCGGTCTGGCGCGCGAAGAAATCAGGGCGTTGGCGCGCCGCCACCCGCCGCGGCGGAAATTACCTCGTGTTTCGAGCCGACTTGGGGTTTCGACCCGACCGAAAGCGGTTTTTCGGCGGTCTTGATCAGTTTGGTCGTCGAATGGCCCGCCGACAGATCCGCCAACACTATTCTGCCGCCGCGAGCCCGGACGAGCTCCGCCCCGACGACCTTATCCTCGGTATAGTCGGCGCCTTTCACAAGAATGTCCGGCTGCAGCGCCTCCAGAAGCTGGAGAGGTGTGTCTTCCTCAAAAAGGACGACCGCCGAAACGCCCTTGATCGCTCCAATGACCGTGGCGCGCGCTTTTTCATCCTGGATGGGGCGCGATGGCCCTTTCAAGCGCCGGACCGAGGCGTCCGAGTTCAGCGCCATGATCAGCCTGTCGCAGGTTTCCGCCGCTTGCCGGATGAGGGAGATATGGCCTGGATGCAGAAGATCGAAACAGCCGTTGGCGACGCCGACGGTCAGCTTTTCCTTCGCCCAGGCCCAACGCAAGGCGACCGCCTCGGCGATATCGACTTGGCGCCCGTCATTCACCGAAGCCGAAGCCATCTCCGCCGCCAAGGACGCGCATAATTCTTCTGGCGTCACGACGGCGGTGCCGACTTTCGCGACAACGATGCCGGCGGCGTGATTGGCCATCTTCATGGCGTCCCGGATCGAAAGATCCGAGGCTAGGCCGGCCGCCAAGACGGCGATCACGGTATCGCCAGCGCCGGACACATCGAAAACGTCCTGCGCCACCGTGGCGAGATGAATCGGCGCGTCTTCGACCGGGAAGAAGGACATGCCTTTTTCCGAACGCGTCAGAAGAATGTCGGCGCCTGAAACCGCCTGCGCGCGGGACGCCGCCGCCAACGCCTCCGCGTCGGTCTCGCAGGGCAAGCCGGTCGCGGTGGTCAATTCCTTCCGGTTCGGTGTCAAAATCGAGGCGCCGCGATAGCTGGAAAGATCGGTGCGCTTCGGATCGACCAGGACCCGCCTATTCGTCGCCTCGCATCGGTCAATGACGGCGCGAAGGACGCGGTCCGAAAGGACGCCTTTGCCATAGTCGGAAAGAATGACGATCGCGGCGGACTCGATCGCCGCGAAAGCCGCCTCGATCACGCGATCCTCTATCGAACGATCGAAGGGAGACGTGTCCTCATGATCGATCCGAATGATCTGCTGATGCGCGCCAAGGACCCTCAGCTTCCGAGTCGTCGGCCGGCCGGCCACTCCAATTACGCCGGATACATTAATGCGGCCGTGGTCGCGCAAGCTGTCGATCAATTGTTCGCGGGCCTCGTCTAATCCCGTCAAGCCGACGACATGGACAAAGGCGCCAAGGGTCGCGAGATTGGCGACGACATTGGCGGCGCCGCCAGGAACCAATTTTTCTGAAAGCGAACGAACGACAGGCACCGGGGCCTCGGGCGAGATCCTGCTGACGTCGCCTTGAAGATAGCAATCCACGATCAGATCGCCGATGACGGCGATGCGGCAATTCGCGAAGCGATCGAGAAAGTTCAACACGCCAAGATCCGATTTGCGAGCAACAGACATGATCGGCAAAGCCCCGGCGTTATATGATCGGTGAATGATGGCAAAGTGATAATTTGAATTTATGACAATTTTATCCCAGTTTCCAATCGAGGTCTATACAAAACAACCATCCGATCTGTCCGAACGCCGCGTTAACATTGTTTTGCTGAACAGGTATATTGACTTTGCTCGGCGAACCAACGCCTCGAGTGTCCGGTCAATCTCATTCCCGCGGCGCATCCCGCTTAGCCGATCGCGGAAGCCGTAAAGGCCCCATGGTTATGCCGACGCCTTCGCTTCGCTCGGAAAGCCGCGCGCCAATTCGGCCGCCGCCAGGAAAATATGATATAGCGAGCTCGCTGGGACATAGTCGACGAGCGCAGCGCCCTCCGCCCCAATGTGGTCGATCCAGCCCCCTGCGAAGGGCCTATCAAGAAAGTGGTCGCGCAAGGCGCGGACCATTGTCGATGCGAAGCGCGGCGCGTCTTCGTCGCCGAGCAAATGCCGCGCGACCGCCGCCTTGGCGCCTTCCGCATGCGGCCAAATGCGATGCGACCGCTTCACGACCGTCATATCCGTCGCGACTTCGTCGAAGACGAGCCCGGTTGTATCAATGCCGGTCATGCGCGCGCTGACCGCCAACCGCTCGATCCAGAAGCCGAGATTCTCTCCAGACAGTTTTTCGAATTCGCGCAGCAGCCAAATCCATTCGAAATGATGGCCTGGCTCGAAAATCCGTCGCTTCGCCGGGTCTGGATGATCGCTCCAATCCTCGGCGAAATATTCGAGGAGGACGCCAGGCTCGGCGTGGAATAGGCGGGTCTGAAAGATCTCAACTAGCTTTCGCGCGCGCTCGAGATAGCCTCTGCCGGGAGCTGAAACCTCCAGCGCGAGATAAGCTTCCAGAAGATGCATGTGAGGATTCTGCCGCTTGCCGCGATCGACGACAGGAAAACTGTCGAAAAGGCCCCGGTGGACAGGATCTTCCAACTTCGCGTCGATAAAGGCGATCGTGTCGTCGGCGATCGCGATGAGGTCCTGATCGCCGTTTAACCGATAAAGCCAGGCGATCGCAAAGAGAACGAAGGCATGCGCATAAGCGTCGCGATTCTGCGAGACGATGGCGCCATGGCCGTCAACCGAAAAGGCGAAGCCGCCGGATTGGCCGGGTCGATCGCGAAAATCTCTCAAGAGGGCGCGCATGGCGGTTTCGGCAAGCCTCGCTCCCTCCGGAAACCAGCCGAGATGCGCCGCATGCGCGAACACGTAAATTTGTCGGGCCTGGACCATGGCGCGCCGCGCGACAGAGCGGACTGGTTCGCCCGCCCAATCCAGACGCTCGTGAAAACAGCCGCGCCTTGCGTCAAAGCCCGCCGTCGCCCAAAGCGGCAGCGCTTTCGCGATTAGCCAATTGCGCAATTGATCGGCTTGCCTGCACGCGCTCGCCAACTCGCTCGCCCCGGCCATTGGTCTTGCATCGTCTGTCACTCGCCAGCGCATATCGGTTAGATTTACCACTAGAAACTGTCCTCTTGATGTCGCGCGGCCGCTTGAAGGGGCGACGTACTCCATATCCAGAATTAACCGGAGCACCTGTCACTAAGCCAGTCAATCTCGCCGTCATATACTGTAAATCGTTAGCTTTTTCCATGGGGAGGCGCGCTAGTCCTTCAACTCCGCAAGCATTTGGTCGACGGGCCGACTGAGCTGCTTGAAGATGAAGTTCGGAGCGATGCGGCTCATGATCTTGAGGAGGTTGCTGAGACCGGGCCGGATTTCCGGTGCGCCCTTCTCGATCCCGTCGATCGCCCGTTTCACCAGCGTTTCTACGGACATGGGCTTGACGCCGCCAACGTCGTGATCGCTGAAGTCGCCGCGAAAAAGCGGCGTCTCCGTTCCCGGAGGCGCCAATTCGAACACAGCGACATTCGTGTTTTTGAGCTGCGCCCGGAGCACCTGAGTATAGGCGTGAATCGCCGCTTTCGATGCGCTGTAGATGGGAGCGATCGCCATCGGGACGAAGGCCAGTCCCGACGAGACGTTCACGATTGCGGACGCCTTCTGCTTCTTCAGATGCGGCAAGAATTGCGAGACCATCCAGATTGGGCCGTTCAGATTGATCTCGACTTCGCGAGTGACGTCTTTCAGATCCGAGCTGGTCTGATGCAGATTGATCTTCCGCATGATCCCGGCGTTGTTCACCAGAACGTTGAGGTCAGGGTATTGCGCGATTACCTTTTGGCAGAGATCGCGAATGGCGTTGGGGTCGCTCACGTCGCTTTGGATTGTGTTCAGGCCGGGCGCTTTCGCGCGCGCTGAGTTGAGGTTTGACTGATCGCGGCCGGTCACAATGACAGTGTTGCCGCGCTTCAGGAGTTCGGCGGCGAGTTCGAGTCCAATGCCGGACGATCCGCCGGTGATGAGGACTGTGTTATTGGTCATCTTCATGAGGCGCAGCTCTTTTTGGAAATTATCCATATTCAATCAGGCAGCCGATTTGCGCCATTTGCACAGCAGGTTGAGCGATTCGCTGACTTCGAATTCACTTTCACGTCATTGTTTATCGACCCAATAAATGAGCTTGTAATGTAAGCGTCTAGCATTACCTCGTTTGGAGCATTTGGAATTAAGTAGAATCAGTTTGATTTTCGAGGGGATGCTTCGACGTCCCATTACATTGTGGCCCCCGCGATCCAACGTCGTTCCATTTTGCGGCTGGCTCACGCGGCGCGCGCCTGCCGCGTCGAGTCGATCCGATACGAAAGCGCCTCGGCGAGATGAAAGCTCCCGACTTTCTCGGCGGCGTCGAGATCGGCGATCGTGCGGGCGAGCTTTAACACGCGGTGAAATCCCCGCGCCGAAAGATGAAGCCGATCGGACGCCTCCCTGACCAAGGCGAGGCCGCCGGCATCCGGCTGCGCCGCCGTCTCGATCACGGCCGCGGGCGCGGCGGCGTTCGACAAAACGCTTGGCAGCCCGAGTTCGGTGTAACGACGGACCTGGATCGCCCGCGCGGCGGCGACGCGGGCCGCGACCTCCTTCGAGCCTTCGGCCGGCGGCGGCAACATCAGGTCGGCTGCGGTGACCGCCGGCGCTTCGACATGGAGATCGATGCGGTCCAGCAAGGGACCTGAAAGGCGCGCGAGATATTGCGCGATGCAGCGCGCGTTCGGCTGCCGGTTGCAAGTAAATCCCGGCTCCGTCGCATGCCCGCATCGGCAGGGGTTCATCGCCGCGACGAGCTGAAACCTGGCCGGATAAACGACGCGGTGATTGGCCCTCGCGATCGCGACTTCTCCGGTCTCCAACGGCTGGCGCAAGCTGTCCAAGACTTGCGGTTGAAACTCGGGGAACTCATCGAGAAAAAGGACGCCATGATGAGCAAGGGATATTTCGCCTGGCCGCGCCCGCGTCCCGCCGCCGACCAGAGCCGCCATCGACGCCGAATGATGCGGCGCCCGAAACGGTCTTCGATCGGTCAGCGCGCCGCCGGCGAGATCGCCGGCGACTGAATGGATGAGCGACACTTCAAGAAGTTCGCGCGGCGACAAAGGCGGCAGGATCGAGGGCAACCGCGCGGCGAGCATGGATTTGCCCGCGCCAGGCGGCCCGTTCAGGAGGAGATTATGGCCGCCGGCCGCGGCGATTTCGAGCGCGCGCTTGGCGCTTTCCTGGCCCTTGACGTCGCGCAGGTCGAGCAGCGCGCCGGCCTCCCCGCGCATCGCCGGACGCGGCCGCGCCATGACCTGCGTCCCCTTGAAATGATTGACGAGCTGGATCAGGGAAATCGGCGCCAGAACGTCGATCTCTTGCCCCGCCCAGGCGGCTTCCGGGCCGCTGTCATGCGGGCAGATCAGTCCATGACCCCGCGCATTGGCGGCCATGGCCGCGGGCAGGACGCCGGCGACGGCGGTGATCGTGCCGTCAAGCGCGAGCTCGCCCAGGACCGTGTAATTCAGCAAGGCGTCGGCTGGAATCGCGCCGATCGCCGCCATGACGCCAAGCGCAATGGGCAGATCATAATGGCTGCCCTCTTTCGGCAGGTCGGCCGGGGCGAGATTGACGGTGATGCGCTTGGCCGGCAGCGCGAGGCCGGAGGCGTTCAAGGCGGCGCGGACCCGTTCGCGCGATTCGGCCACCGCCTTGTCGCCGAGGCCGACGACGGTGAAGACGACATTGCCATTGGCGATCTGCACCTGCACATCGACCGGCCGCGCCTCGATGCCTTCGAATGCGACCGTCGCGACCCTGACGACCATGACGCCCCCTCGGCCGGCTCCATCTTCCAGCCCCGCGAGAGCTTAGCCGAGACCGCCGTCTTGCGCAAGAACAACTAGGGAACGAAAATTGATCTTATGGCGTGCATCAGGAATTTCAGGGCAATGGCCGCGCGCTTCCGCCCCCTCACAGCACGCTCCGCATAATCGTCCGCTCCGCCTCCTCGACGGCCTGCGGAACGCCCACATGGAGCCAGAGCCCATCGAGCCTTTGGCCGAACAGACGGCCCTTTTCCGCCGCGTCGAAGAAGAATGGCGCGAGGCGATAGATTTCACGGGTCTCGTCGGCGAAAAGCTCGGGCTTGAGGATTCCGACGCCGGTGTAGACGAAAGGCGCGACTTCGCGCTCGGCGCGCCGGGTCAGGCGGCCATCCGAGGCCAGCAGGAAATCCCCCGGCCAGTCGACCCCGACGCTCGCCGTGGTCGCCGCAACGAGAAGCAGAACATCCATGATCTCGGGGTTCCAGGCGGCGGCGAGCCGGCGCAGATTGTCCCTTGGACCCTCGACCCAGAAGGCGTCGGTGTTGCAGACGAAGAAGGGCTCGGACCCAAGCAGCGGCAGCGCCTTGCCGATCCCGCCGCCTTGATCGAGAAGCTTGCCGCGCTCGTCCGAAATCACGATTTTTGGGGCGGCGCGGGCGGCGAGATGGGCTTCGATCTGATCGGCGAGATAATGCACGTTGACGACCGCCGTCTCGACGTCGGCGGCCGCGAATCGGTCGAGCATATGGTCGATCATCGGCTTGCCGGCCACTTTGATGAGCGGCTTGGGGATCCGATCCGTCAACGGCCGCATCCGCGTGCCGAGGCCAGCCGCGAAGACCATGGCTTTGGCGGGCGAGAAAGAGGACATGGCGAAGCCAGTTGGGCGGCGGTCAGGATGCCAGACTAAAAATCCGCGGCAGATGGGTCTCATACCAGATCTTGAGATCCGCCAAAACCGGATGGTCGAGATCTTTCATCAGGTATCTTTCGACCCGCGGCAAATGGCGGAGATAATCCGGCTTGCGGTCGCGCCGGTCGAGGCGGGTGAAAATCCCCAGGATCTTGGTCGCCCGCTGCGCTCCGAGAACCGCATAGGCGCGGGCGAATTCAGCCATGTCGAAATCCGCATCGGCCTCGCGCCGCAAGCGGGCGTAATGACTGAGCAGCTTCAGCTCGATGAGATCGGGCACGTCGACGCGGGCGTCCTGAAGCAGCGAGACCACGTCGTAGGCGGGATGGCCGAGGACGCAATCTTGAAAATCAAGCAAGCCGATTTTCGCGACGCCCTCGCGGTCCGGCAGCCAGATCAGATTGGGCGAATGATAGTCGCGCAAGGTCCAGGTCGCGCGCGCCGCGACGATGTCCTGCAGCGTCTTGCGCCAAAGATTGACGAAATTCGCCTTGACGCCGGAGGCGAGCTGCGCGCCGGCGATATGCGGGGCGTACCAGTCGAGAAGCAGCTCGACCTCGATCGCAAGCGCATCAAGGTCATAGCTTGGGATGCGGTAGGTTTCATCGCCCTCTATCGGCACGCTGTCAGGCGGATTGGCGCGATGCAAGGCGGCGAGGGTCGTCGCGGCCCAGGCGTAGCGCTCCTGGCTGACGCCCTCCGCCTCGATGATCGGCTGGCTGCCGAGGTCTTCCAGAATGGCGAGGCCGGCGGAAAGATCATAGGCGATGATCTGCGGGGAGGAGAAGCCAAGCTTGCGCAGGCCCTGATCAATGGCGATAAAAGGCCTTATATCCTCGGCCAGTCTCGCGATGGCGCTATAGGGCTTGCCGTAGCGGAGCGGCGGCCCATCCGGCCGCGGCGGCGAGATCATCAAAACCGCGCTTTGGCCATTGGACTTGACCAAGCGCTCATAAGCCCGCGTCGACGCGTCCCCTTGCATGTACTGGCGCTCGGCGCGGCTCCAGCCGCTCAGGGCGAGGAGTTCATGGATCGCCTTCGCCTTCGCGAGCCGCGCGGCGAAAGCGCCGATCCCTGTCAAGGTCGCGGCGCGGAAGGTCTCGCCGCGGTCTCGGTCGAGGCTGAAGCTCATGTCAAGCCTGTCCGCCTTGAGGGCGGCTTCGGCTCGCTCCGGCCATTCGACAAGAACGAGCGCGCCGTCGCAAGCCTCTTCCCAGCCGAGCTCGAGCAATTCGTCAGCTGACTTGATCCGAAAGAAATCGGCATGGACGATCGGAAAGCTTGCGCTCTCATAGATCTGCATCAAGACAAAGCTCGGGCTGGGAACCTCGAGATCCGGTTCGCCGACGAGCAAGCGAATGAGCGCGCGCGCGAATGTCGTCTTGCCCGAGCCCAGATCGCCGGAAAGGGTCACGAGATCGCCCGGCTCGACCAAATCGGCGACATCCTTTGCGAGCGCGAGAATGCGCGATTCATCGTCGAGATCTCGCGCCCAGATCGATTCCGACGCGGCATGCCGCGACGCCTCACCGGCCATTGCGCTCATGCTCCCTGCGCCGACTGAACCGGCGCCAGCTTCACACCTTCCGCTGGAAAGATGCAAGCGACGGTCGTTCCTTCTCCCGCCTCCGACTCAATCACGATGCGGCCGCCGTGAAGCTCGACGAAGGATCGGACGATTGAAAGGCCGAGCCCGACGCCGCGATGGCGGGAGCCGGCCGTATGGGTCTTGAAGCGCTCAAACACATGTTCGACGATTTCCGGAGGAATGCCGCGCCCGCGGTCGCTGACCTTAAAGACAATCTCGCTGCCGCGCCGCATCGCGGCGAGCTCGACCATCTGCCCGGGCGAAGAAAACCCAATGGCGTTGGACAGAAGGTTGAAGAGAATTTGCCTGATTCGTTTGCCGTCGGCGATGAAGGCGCCGACCCCATCCGCCACGACGACGCGCAGCGTGAGCTTCGATTCGTCGAGCCGGTCTTGCACGCCTTCCGCCGCCGCCTGCATCGTTTGCGCGACGTCGACCTCCTCAAGCGACAATTCAATCGCATCAGCGTCAATCGAGGCGAGATCGAGAATATCATTGATAATGGCGAGGAGGGCCGACGAGGATTTCATCACATAACCGGCATATTCGAGCTGCCTCCCATTGAGCGGCCCGACCGCAGGATCGCCCAGAAGCTGAATGAAGCCGATGATATTGGTCAAGGGCGAACGCAGTTCATAGGACACATGATGAACGAAATCATTGCGCAGTTTCTCGGCGTCGATCAAAGCCTGATTGCGTTCGGTCAGCGCCCGCTCGACATTGACGCCGGCGGTGGCGTCGGTGAAGGTGAGAAGCGTCGCGCCATCCGGCAGCGGCGCGGCCGCGCAATCGAGCACGGACCCGTCGCGCCTGGGAAGCCGGCGTTCGAATCCCATGCGCTGATCCTGCAGGCCGGCGACAACGACGCGGAGCGCGCTCCAGGCCGCCTCGTCCGAAAACAGTGGCGCGCAAATCCGCGCCACTCGATCAATATGGGGCTGGTCGCCGAGTTGATCGGGATCGAAGTGTCCACATCCGCGCGAAGGCCGGATTGTGAAGCTTCAAGCGTCCGTCGCTGCCAAAGACAGCGACGCCTTCCTTGAGCGCGTCGAGAGTTTCGCCTTGCACCCTGATCAGGGAGTTGAACTGCGACTCGAGATGGAAGCGTTCGCTGACATCGTCGAAAAGATAGGTGACTCCGCCCTGGGGATTGGGGTTGATGACAATGCGCAGCGTGCGCCCGTCGGGCAGATACCAAGCCTGCTCCTCCGTCTCGAGCGCTTGATAGGCCCCGAGCAAGCCGGCCTTCCAGGCGCGGAAATCCGCCTGCTCAGGGAGAAGCCGCGCGGCGCGCAGGCGGTCGAGGATTTCCGAATCGGTTGGGCGCTGCTCGAGCCAAGCCGGGTCGAGCGCCCAGAGCTGGCGATAGGCGGCGTTGTGAAAGACCAACCGCTGGGCGCGATCGAAAATCGCAACCGCGGTCGAGAGCTGGTCAAGCGTGCGCGAATGCGCCTGCATCTCACGATCCAGCGCGCCGCGCATGGATTCGATCTCGGACACGTCCATCGCCATCCCCACCGACGCCCCGCCCGCCGGAGCGTCGACGATATCAAGCATCCGCCTTTCGCCGACGACGACCGCGGGAGCGCGCCCGCGCCAGACCAAGCCCGCGGCGCGGGCTTCGGCGCTCGCGTCTCGGGCTGGACTTTCGAGCAACTCGTCGCCTTGGGCGACCGCGGCGGCTTGATCCTTGGCTTCAACGGCGCGGGCGTAGGCGGCGTTGACCCAGCTCAATCGGCCATCGCCATCGCGTACCCAGGCCGGATTGGGAATTGCGTCGAGCAATGTCCATAGGGCCTGAACCTCTTCCAGCGTGCGCGCCTGCAATTGATGCAGACGCATGATCTCTTGGCGCTCGCCCGAAACATCTCTTATGCGCAAGACGGCGAAGCCGTTTATCGGGCGGCCCTCAATTTCGAGCTGGCGCCCGCTCAAGCCAGTGAGGGCGCATTCGAAGGATTCGCCGCGTTCGCGCAGCCTGGCGACGCAAGCATCAAGGCTTTGCGCCGCGTCCGGCGGCAACCAGGACCCAAAGGCCAGGGCGCGGCGTGGGTTCGATGCGTCCGCCACGAGCGAAAGGTCGCCTTCGATAACGGGTTCGACGCTTCGGCCAGCCCAAGCCATGACGATCTGCGCGTCGGCGGCGAAAAAAAGTTCGGCGCGATCGAGCTTGGCGCGCAGGGCGGCGAGTTCGATATTGAGCGCCGACTCGCGCCGCGTCCATTGCCGACGCGCGGTGAGATGGAGCAGCGCCGTCAAGGTCGAAAAGAGTACAAGGCCAACGATCAGCGAAATTGCCGCGACGTCCCCGTTCCTAAATAGATTGCCGGCGGCGTTCGTTCCGGCGAATGCCTGGCTCGGCCAAACGAGCGCGGTCGCCATGATTGTAATAAGAATGCGCAGCCGCGAAGCGCTTCCGCCGCAGGACCGACGGAGGCAACCCGAATGCGGTCGGCGGCCTGGCGTCAATTGCGAACAGTTTGACGACAAGCGCTCTCGCAACCTCGCATCCTTCCGGCGGCGGCGCCACTCCATCCAGGCCTCCCGACGCGGTCCGAATCGTGGACCGCGCCCAACTGAGAATATGTACTTTAGACCTATCAAGATTTTTTTGAGAATCGGCTAAAAATGAACCCTAACACTTGGCGCCGCGCCCATGCGAGCGTTTCCAAGCTGGCTCCTTCGGCTAAACGACCAGAGCCTCTGGCCATAGCCGGCGGTCTCCGCCGCACAGGCGTTTTGTGATGTCCGTGGATGGCGTAAAGGCTCGGAAAATATCGAAAAAGCGCGCTTTTTGACAAAATGATACGGTCATTACGGTGAAAGACTTCATTTTCTAACTTGGAATCTGCGGCGACGGATCAGGCGTCGCTTATTTTGACGCTATTCCGGGACGGCCCGGCAAATCGAGCGTTCATTCTGGCGCCTGTCGCAACGCCGGAATTGGCGCAAGCTCACATCCAATTGCGGCGGCAGGCCGCGCCGGGGAAGCACCAACTGGCGGCCCGGAATTATTTTCCCAGCTGATTTGCATTTCAATATGTGGCGTGCGTTCCGCAAGTCCCCTCGCGCTCGCCTTCGAAAAATTGGCTCGATTCTTTCGCATCTGCGCTTTGCCAGCCGCCTCACTCCGAGCTGCCCCCTTGGATTGTCATAAGGCGTCGCGCCGATTCTGTCGGGCTTCGTCGGGGCGCGCGAAAGCGGCGGGGCGCGCTTCGGTCGCGCGCGTGGAGGCCGTGGCGACCCTTTTTGGATCGTGTTTCCGCATACGACGGCTCGGGCAGAAGCGTCATACGGTTGAAACATGAAGTTGCAATTACTGTCGCCTGTCATTCGGCGACGGCGTCCGCGAGACGCTCGGCTGCCGAGACCGAGGTCAACTCCTCGCTTCTTCGGCTACGCGCGTCGACTCTTGGTCGCGTCGCAGCGCCAAACTTAGTAATTCTCACCTGTCACGATCCGGACGCCATTTGGTTCGAGGGGGACATAGTGGATAAGGCGCGCGCCGGCTGATGAGAGTGCTTATCGCAACTGATGCTTGGCATCCCCAAGTCAACGGCGTGGTGCGGACGCTGACCTCGCTCGCCCGCAGCGCGCGCAACCTGGGCGTCACGATTGATTTTCTCTCGCCCGAGGGATTTCCGTCCTTTCCCATCCCGACGGATCCGAATTTGCGCTTGGCCCTGCCGGGGCGGCGGGAGATCGCGTCGCGCATAGAGAAGGCCGAGCCGGACGCGATTCATATCGCGACGGAAGGTCCCATCGGCCACGTGGTGCGCGCCTATTGCGTGAAGCATGGCTTGCCGTTCACGACCAGCTACACGACGCGATTCCCGGAGTATATTTCGGCGCGTCTTCCGATTCCCGACGATTGGTCCTACGCGGTGCTGCGGCATTTCCATTCGGCCGCCACGGTCGACAATGGTGTCAACTCCCTCCCTGATGTCGGAGCTGACGCAGCGAAAATTCAAAAATCTCGGCATGTGGACTCGCGGCGTCGACACGGACGCTTTCAACCCGGAGCATGCGATTGATCTTGGGCTTCCGCGCCCGATCTTCGTGAGCGTCGGACGAATTGCGGTCGAGAAAAATCTCGAAGCTTTTCTTTCCCTGGATCTTCCTGGCACCAAGGTCGTCATCGGCGAGGGACCTCAGGAGGCGGAGTTGCGCCGCCGGTTTCCCGAAGCGAAATTTCTCGGCCTCTTGGAAAACCGGAAATTGGCCGAGCATCTCGCCGCCGCGGATGCTTTCGTGTTTCCGAGCCGGACGGACACATTCGGCATCGTCCAGCTCGAAGCGCTCGCCAGCGGCGTGCCGATCGCGGCTTTTCCAGTCACCGGCCCGCGAGACGTCATTGGCAACAACCCGATCGGCGTGCTCAGCGACGACTTGCGCGCGGCCTGTCTCGGCGCCCTGCGCATTTCACGCGAGGCCTGCCGCGCCTTCGCGCTGACCCGCTCGTGGGAGAACAGCGCGCGGCAATTTATCAGGCATATCAACCAAGTGGTGATCGGCAACGCGCGCAAGCCGCGTATTGTTTAAAGCGAACCCGAACAGCCGGCCATTCGCGGCGGCTGGGTCTTGTCCCCGACCCAAGGGGAATATGGAGGAGTAATGGGGACGGAATTCAACAACGAGACGATCGAAAAAGCCTATGCGCGTTGGGCGCCGATCTATGATTTCGTCTTTGGGGCCCTGTTCGCGCGCGCAAGGAGGGCCGCTGCCGAGGCTGCCGAGCGGGTCGGCGGACGCGTCCTCGAAGTCGGCATCGGAACCGGCATATCCTTGCCGGATTATGCGCGCTCCACCCGCCTCGTCGGCGTCGATCTTTCCGAGCCAATGCTGCGCAAGGCGCAGGAAAAGGTCGCGGAGCTGCGCTTGGCGAATGTCGAGGGCCTTTCCGTCATGGACGCGGAGCGCATGGCTTTCCCCGATAGCTCATTCGACGTGATTGTCGCCCAACTCGTGGTCACTACGGTGCCGAACCCCGAGGCGACCCTCGACGAATTCATGCGCATTCTCAAGCCCGGCGGCGAGATCGTGCTGGTTAGTCGCGTTGGCGCGGACAAAGGTCCCCGGCGGGTGATCGAACAATGGCTCACCCCGCTTACCCGATTCCTTGGTTGGCGGCTGGAATTCCCCTGGGGGCGCTATGAGCGCTGGGTGCAGGGGCGGGACGCGGTGCGCGTGATCGAACGGCGCTCCATGCCGCCTTTCGGGCATTTCTCGCTGATCCGCTTCGGAAAGGCTGGAACGGCCTCGACGCAAGCCGGTCGGCTGGAGGCGCAGACCGTCGGGTGAGCGCGGCTGTCGCGGCATCTATTTCGTCAAATGGCTGTGTAAGGTGGATGTGGCCAAACTGTCATGTCGCATGCCTAAACAGCGAACGTGGACACACAAGCATAGAGTGGGGAGGAAATGACGGGCTTTCTTCAGGATCTCAGATCACAGCGGTGGGACGATCATCGCTACTATCATCATAGCCGGATCAACCAGGCGTTGCACTTGGTCAGCGCGATCAGTTTCCTGTGCGCCTATGTGCTCGTGTTTACAAACCCCGTTGCGGCGGCGCTAGCCGGCTGGCTCGCCGCGATGATGACTCGCCAAATCGGTCACTTCTTCTTTGAGCCGAAAGGCTATGATGAAGTGAACCATGCGACGCATGAGTATAAGGAAGCCGTCAAGGTCGGATACAATCTGAAGCGCAAGGTTGTTCTGATGACGATTTGGGCGGCTTCGCCCCTTCTGCTCTATTTCAACAGCACACTGTTTGGCATTTTTCGCCCCGCGGCCAACGCTGGCGAATTCGTGCGGCAAATGGCGCAGATCTGGCTATTTATCGCCGCCGCCGGGCTCATATTCCGGACCGTCCAGCTGTTCTTCGTCAGGGACGTTCAGACCGGGCTCGTGTGGTTGACGAAAATCCTGACCGATCCTTACCACGACATTAAGCTCTACCATATGGCGCCGCTCTATCTGCTGCGCGGCGAGTTGTTCGAACTCTTCGGCGACGCCCGAACAACACGTATAAGAGGCCAGCTCCGCTGACATCGTCCAACCGACGGTTCAGCGGAGCATCAATTTGGCCTGAAGCGGCAAGCGATCATCTCGCGCAGGATTCCCCGCTTGATCGACTTGTTCGTCGCCGTTGGATCCGACCACCACCAGCCGTCGCGCTGCATGGTCTTGGCCGCGGCGACAAAGCGCTCGACGACCGCGTCGAAATCCGCGTCGGTGTAATTCAAGCTGAAAATAATGCGCCCGGTTCCGATCCAACTCAACGCCAGTCCCTCGGCGCGCAGATAATACTGCAACATCCAATTGTAACGCGATGGCCGCGTGTAGGTGATCGTCCAAATCGACGACATATTGGCGACCTGAACCGGCAGATCATGGTCGCGCAGACGCCGGTTCAGCCGATCGGCCCGATCATTCCACACAGCATCCAGATTGGCATACAGATCACGAACATCGGTTCGCTCAATCCGCTCTAGGAACTCATGCATCGCCCCCATCACATAAGGGTGGGAGTTGAAAGTCCCCCGGGCGAAGCAGATATCCACAGGACGATCGTCGCGGTAGCGCTTCATCAAATCCCTGCGGCCGCAAACCGCGCCAACCGGAAGGCCGCCTCCGAGGGTCTTTCCATAAGTGACAATATCGGCCCGCACGCCAAAATATTCCTGCGCCCCACTGAGCGCGAGCCGGAATCCGACAAATACTTCGTCGAAGATAAGCACGATCCCCCTCTCGGTGCAGACGGCCCGAAGCCGTCGTAGCCAATCGGAATAAGCCTGCTTGTTGAAATGAGCGCTTCGGGCGCTGTCAACCAGCGAGGAGTCCGACGGCGCGCCTGTGTTCGGATGCAGCCCCTGCAGCGGATTCACGAGCACGCAGGCAATGTCGCGTCGGTTGCGCAGCACGCGCAACGCGTCTTCGGACATGTCTTTCAACGTGTAGGTCTCATGCGCGGGCGCCGGGTTGCCGACGCCTGGCTGAACGTCGCCCCACCAACCGTGATAGGCGCCGCAGAAACGGACGAGATGAGACCGGCGGGTGTGGTAGCGGGCGAGGCGCACGGCCTGCATGACCGCCTCGGTTCCAGACATATGGAACGAGACTTCGTCCAATCCCGAAATCTCCTTGAGCCGACGGACATTGTACGCGATCGCCGGATGATATCCGCCAAGGACAGGGCCGAGATCGCCTACGCGTTGAGATCCGCGTGCGATGCAGTCCTTGTAAAAGTCGTAGCCGAAGACATTGACGCCATAGGACCCGGTGAGGTCGTAGAATTGATTGCCGTCGAGATCGGTGAGAGTCACTCCGGAAGACGACTGGAGGAACGCCCCGGATTTGATATGTTCGCGCACGAATTGGCTGAATTGAAACGGAACGCGGTAGACTTCGGTGAATTGAAGATCGGAGATAGAGTCCTTGACCTCCTCGGTCAGCCGGACGGTCTTGACGAACCGATCTTCCGACAAATTCGCAAGGCGCATGAATCCGGCGCGCCTGCTCGCGGCCACCTCATCAGGCGCATTGTCGCAGCAAAAGAATCGCTCTTCGCCATATTCATAGAACGGCACAAGCGAGGCGACGCGACGCGCCATGCGCGAATGGCCAGTTAAGGACCTGTGCTTCGCCTTCGACAGCTCGAGCCGCGTTTTGAGTTTCACCAGCGACGTCGCCAATGCCGTCGCCCCAAGCGCATAGAGCGCGATAAGTGTATACTGAGAGTTCATCGATCCGCGACCTAACTAGGCGAAATTACCGCATCATGACAATTCGAACTTTTATCGCACAAGTCACCCAGCAAGAGGACCTCAATTTTCTGTTGACCAACAGGATTCCGAGACGCCTCGCGACAAGCTTCATGGGCTGGTTCAGCAAAATCGAGCAGCCGATGGTGCGCGACGCATCCATCGGCATCTGGCGTCTCTTCGCCGATCTAGACCTCAGCGAAGCAAAGAAGTCGCGGTTTGCGAGTCTGCATGATTGTTTCGTCAGAGAGCTCAAGGATGGCGCTCGGCCGATCAACTCGGATCCCCAGACGCTTGTCAGCCCCTGCGACGCCATCGTCGGCGCATGCGGCGCGATCGACGGCGTGGAGCTGATGCAGATCAAGGGATTTTCATACACGCTGCAAGAATTTCTCGTCGACGCGGATCTTGTCGATCTTTACCGCAATGGGCGCTACGTCACGCTGCGGCTGACATCAAGCATGTATCATCATTTCCACGCGCCGCATGACTGCCGCGTTGAGCAGGCGACTTATATTTCCGGGGACGTCTGGAACGTTAATCCCGTCGCCCTTAAGAGGGTCCAAAAGCTCTTTTGCAAGAACGAGCGCGCCTTGCTGCGCGCGAGGCTAACGAAAACGGGCCATTTAATTACTTTGGCTCCAGTCGCGGCGATACTCGTCGCCAGCATAAGGCTGCGCTTCCTGGAGGGTCTGCTTAATCCGGAGCGCCGCGGGACCCGCGTGATCGCCTGCGACGCGGCCTTTCGCAAGGGTGAAGAAATGGGCTGGTTCGAGCATGGATCCACGATCATCGTTTTCGCGCCCGAGGGCTTCACATTGTGTGAAAATGTGCGAGAGAGCGCCATCATCCGCGTTGGACAGCCGCTGATGCGGCTGCCTTGACCTTGGTCGCTCCGCGGACCAAATTCGGCGCATGCCGGCGGCCGGCGGCGGAGGCCACGCCGGGCGTCGCACGATAATCGCGCGCGTCAACCAAACACCCTCCTTCGTGGGCGGAAGGCATCCAACTTGCCAATGCCATGTGATTGTGAGGCGAGACCATAGATTGAGCGCGGAAAGCAAAAGCGTCATCGTCATCAATCAGTCATATGCGCGGATTAACCGATTCCGATGGACGATTATTTGTTCAGCTATGCGGCGCCTACGGATCCGCCCGTCAAACGCCAGCTGATCCGATTGGTGGAAAAGGCGACGGGCCAGCCCGCCTTGAAGCGCCTTTACTTGGCCAACCGTCGTCATCCGCGTCCAAGCGAAAGCTTTTGGGCGGCGGCCGTGCGGTCTTTGGCGCTGGACGTTCTTTATGACGAAGAGGCTCTGGCGCGCCTTCCGCGCACCGGCCCTCTGGTCATCGTCGCCAATCATCCGTATGGCGTGCTCGACGGGATCGTGATCGCTTGGCTCGTGCAAAAGGTGCGACCAGACTTTGTCGTGCTGACGCATGCGGTGCTCATGCGCGCCGAGGAAGTGCGGGACTTCGTCTTGCCGATTGACTTTTCGGATTCGCCCGACTCGCGCGAAACCAATCTCAAATCACGCGCAGCGGCGCGAGCTCAGCTGGATAAAGGCGGCGCGGTCATCGTGTTTCCGGCCGGCGCGGTGTCGACGGCGCCGGATCGACTTGGCCGCCGCCCGGCTGTCGATGCGCGCTGGCAGCCCTTTGTCGCCCAACTCATTCAAAGATCGAAGGCGAGCGTTGCGCCGGTCTGGTTCGATGGCCAGAATAGCCGGCTTTTCCAGATCGCCAGCCATATCAGCCCAACTCTCCGCATTTCCCTGATTTTCCGGGAAGTGAAGACGCGGATCGGCGCGACATTGCGCACGGCTATTGGCGCTCCAATCCCATTTGAAGAGATCGCCCATGTCAAGGATCGCCAGACGCTGGCCGATCTTTTAAAGGCGCGCACCTATGCGCTCGCGCCGCCGCCGTCGAAGTTGTCATCTGTTCAAAAGGCGGGCTTGCGTGCGAAGTTTCGGCTGGCTCCAAGGGGCAGACCAAAGCCGGGCTCGCATTGACGCCAGAAAACATACTCAAATTGTGAAATGATGTTTCCTCGACCGCTCTTCGAACAAGAGTCATTAGTACGATTAAACTTGACCGAACAGCTGAGGATCGTGCGCCCGTGGGATGCAGGCTGCGCCGGGCGACGTTCAAAAGCCGAGCGCGACATAAAAGTTTGTGGAATTTAACTGGAGGCGGTCAAACCGAATTGATCATCTGACGATCGCAGATGGCGGAGGGAGCGGGATTCGAACCCGCGATACGGTTTCCCGCATACACACTTTCCAGGCGTGCGCCTTCAACCACTCGGCCACCCCTCCAGAAGTTCGCGCAGGCGGACATATGTCCGTCCGCCCCTTGGCTCGCCCAGCCGGCCCGCCAAAAGCGAGATCCGGCGCTGCTGCTCATCGCGAACGCGCCGCACTATAGTGCGGCCGAGCGCAAGCGCAAGGAGGCGGCGAGATGAACGCCAATTCTTGGCTTCTTGTCCGGCGTAGCCTATCGTCGCGGCCTCGAATCAAACCAGCGACACCCGAATGAGCCCAGGCGGAGACCGCATTCTTCAAACGATAGCTTTAGAAATCAAAGGCCGGCGCGATCAGGTGAAGGCCGCGGTCGATCTGCTCGACGCCGGCGCGACGGTCCCCTTCGTCGCGCGCTACCGCAAGGAGGCGACGGGCGGCCTCGACGACACCCAGCTCCGACTGTTGGAGGAGCGGCTCGCCTATTTGCGCGAACTGGAGGCGCGCCGCGCGAGCGATTCTCGAATCGATCCGCGGCCAAGGCAAGCTGACCGACAGCGCTCGAGGCGAAGATCGCCGACGGCGGCGACCAAGGCCGAGCTTGAGGATATCTACCTACCGTTTCAAGCCGAAACGGCGCACCCGCGCCGAAATCGCGCGCGAGCGCGGACTTCAGCCCCTGGCGGAGGCCATTCTCGCCGATCGCGCCGCCGATTCCCGGCAGCGCTAGCCGAAGTCATTTCTTTCGGCGAATTCGGTTCCCGACATTAAAGCGGCGCTCGACGGCGCGCGCGACATCCTCGCCGAAACCTTCGCCGAAAACGCCGAGCTCGTCGGGCGCCTGCGGAGCTACGTCAAGGCCAACGCGCATGCTGCGCGCGCGGGTGATCGACGGCAAGCAGGAGGCCGGCGCGAAGTTTTCCGACTATTTCGATCATGCCGAGCGTTGGGCGAATGCGCCCAGCCATCGCGCGCTCGCCATGCTGCGCGGCCGCAACGAGGATGTTCTATCGCTCGATATCGAAATCGACGCCGACAACGCCTCCGCCGTCAAGCCTGTCGAGCAGATGATCGCGCAATCTTATGGGGTCGCTCTGCAGGGCGGCGCGGCGGACGTCTGGCTGCTCGACGTCGCGCGCTGGGCGTGGCGGGCCAAGCTTTCGCTCCACCTCGTCGCTCGACCTGATGACCGATCTGCGCGAGCGCGCCGAGGACGAAGCGATCAAGGTGTTCGCCCGCAATCTCAAGGATCTGCTGCTCGCCGCCCCGGCCGGCGCGCGGCCGACCATGGGGCTCGATCCCGGCATTCGCACCGGCGTCAAAGTCGCGGTCGTCGACGCGACCGGCAAGCTCTTGGACACCGCGACCGTCTATCCGTTCCAGCCGCGCAATGACGTGCGCGGCGCCGCAGCGCCGAACTCGCGCGGCTGATCGCGCAAGCACCGCGTCGAGTTGATCGCGATCGGCAATGGCACGGCGAGCCGCGAGACCGAGCGGCTGGTGGCGGACATGCTCGCAGCCCTGCCCGCTCCGCGCCGACGCAAGGTCGTCGTCAGCGAGGCCGGCGCCTCGGTCTATTCGGCGTCCGCGCTGCGCCGCGGCGGAAATGCCCGATCTCGATGTGTCGCTGCGCGGCGCCGTGTCGATCGCCCGCCGACTGCAGGATCCGCTTGCCGAACTCGTGAAGATCGAGCCTAAGTCGATCGGCGTCGGCCAATATCAGCATGACGTCAATCAGGCCCGCCTCGCCCGCTCGCTGGACGCGGTCGTCGAGGATGCGGTCAATGCGGTCGGCGTCGATCTCAACACGGCCTCGGCCTCGCTGCTTGCGCGCGTGTCGGGGCTCAGCCCGTCGCTCGCCGACGCGATTATCGTGCGGCGCGACGAGAAAGGCGCTTTCGCAAGCCGGCGCGACCTTCTGGCGGTTCCCCGGCTCGGCCCCCGCGCGTTTGAGCTTTGCGCCGGGTTCTTGCGGATTTCTAACGGATCGGAGCCGCTCGACGCGTCCTCGGTGCATCCTGAAGCCTATGGGCTCGCGCAGAAGATCGTGACGGCATGCGGCCGCGACCTTCGCTCTCTCATGGGCGACGCGGCGGCGCTGCAATCGCTCGATCCATCGCAGTTCGTCGACGCCCGCTTCGGCTTGCCGACGGTGCGCGACATTTTGCGCGAACTCGAAAAGCCCGGCCGCGATCCCCGCCCCGAATTCAAGACCGCGACATTCGCCGAGGGAATTCACGACATCAAGGATTTGCAGCCCGGCATGAGGCTGGAAGGCACGGTCACCAATGTCGCCAATTTCGGCGCCTTTGTCGATATTGGCGTGCATCAGGATGGCCTCGTCCATGTGTCGCAACTCGCCGACCGCTTCGTGAAGGACCCGAGCGCCTTGGTGAAGGCGGGCGACGTCGTAACGGTGCGCGTGGTCGAGGTCGACCTAAAGCGCAAGCGCATCGCTTTATCCATGCGCAAGGAAGAGTCCCCAAGCGCCGCGCCCGCCACACCTGAAAAGGGGCGCGCAGGCAGGAAGGACTTGCGCCAATACGCGGCGCGTCAGGAGCCGCCCGCATCCAAAGGCGCGCTCGCCGCCGCCTTAAGCGAGGCGCTAAGGCGAAAATAGGCCTCGGCCGCTCGGAGGCGTCACTCTTTGAAAGCCCGCTGCAGGTTGCTCGCCCCCGCAAAGGCTTTCTCCTGCGCCGCATCTATGCGCGCCGAGGACAAATCAAGCTCGCCCACATTCGTATGATCGAGGATCGCGCCGCGAAAATCCGCGCCGCCGGCCTCGGCCCCGGCGAGCGACGCGCCGCGAAAATTCGCGCCCGACAATTTAGAGAATTGCAGATCCGCGCGGGCCAGGTTGGCGTTCTCGAAATCTGCTCCGCGCAGATCGGCCGACTTCAAAACCGCGCGCATGAGACCCATCGACTGGTTCTTCATGTCGGCGGCGAGATCCGCGTCCTTAAACTTTGCGTCGCGCAAACTGGCGCGGGAAAGATCGGCGGCGACCCGCGCGCCCGAGAAATCGGCGCCGTCGAATTTCGCGCCTTGCAACTGGCTCGCGAAGAGACTGGCCTTCTTCAAGCTCGCGTTGGTGAAATCAGCCTCCAAGGCCCAGACTTGGTCAAGCGAAGCCCCATCGAGATTTGCGCCCGAGAGCTTGGCCTTGTTTAAGCGCGCCGCGCGAAAATTAGCGCCATGAAGATCGAGGCCGGACAGATCGAGGCCATTGAGGCTCTTGCCTGAGAAGTCCGGCGGGCCTCCGCCGCCAGCCTTCGTCACGGCCGCGACCTCCTCCCGCGTCAGCTCAGCCTTGGTGAACATAGGGCTTGCGAGATCGACATTGCGCATCATGTCTTGTGCGAAAGCCGGCGCTGAAAAAAGGACGCCGCCGGCGACGAGGATCACATATCTCTTGCTGCGTTGCATCAATGGCGCTCCACTGTTTTTCGCCGCGCTGGGTTTACCACAAGGCGGGAGCTTTCTTCGCGCCGTCGTGCGGTCCAACCAAATTTGGTGGGGGCGCGAAAAGTCGGCTCGGGCTCGTGGGCGCTTTCAATTCCTTAGCAATCTTCTTGTCTCCTGGGACCAATATTCGTGGCTGTTTGGTCTGATGGCGCGCCGCGCCCAGCCCGCAAACGCTTGAATGGATTTTATCATGAGTGAAAATACGCTTGAGCGGCTTGTCCCGCCCCAAGAGGAAACGCCGGTAAACCTAGCGCTTGTCGCTGGGCGCGCGACAGAGCGCGCCCGGCCGGTGACAAGGCGAGAGCATGACCTCCTCGGCGACGTTGAAATCCCCGCCGACGTCTATTGGGGCGTTCATACTTTGCGGGCGGTCGAGAATTTTCCGATCACCGGAATACCGATCGGACATTTCCCGGATCTCGTTCGCGCCCTGGTTCTGGTCAAGCAGGCGGCGGCGCGGGCCAACCGGCGCCTCGGCCAATTGCCCGCCGAAAAGGCCGACGCGATCGAGCGCGCCTGCGAGCTCATTGTGAAGGACAGGCGTTTTCTCAGTCAATTCGTCGTCGACGCCGTGCAAGGCGGCGCTGGCACCTCGACCAATATGAATGCGAATGAAGTCGTGGCCAATGTCGCGCTTGAGCTCATGGGCCGTCGGCGCGGAGACTATTCCGCGCTGCATCCAATCGATGACGTCAACATGGCGCAATCCACCAATGACGCTTATCCGACCGCCTTGTGCCTCGCCGTGATCTTCGCGTCCACCCCGCTGGTGCTGGCCCTGCAGGAGCTCGCCTTCGCGTTCAAGGCCAAGGCGGTGGAGTTCGCCGACGTGCTCAAGATCGGCCGCACCCAATTGCAGGATGCGGTGCCCATGACGCTCGGCCAGGAATTCGACGCCTATCATGCGACCATCAAGGAAGACATCGATCGATTGCAGGAGGCGGCGGCGCTGTTTCGCGAAGTCAATCTCGGCGCGACGGCGATCGGCACCGGCATCAATTCCGATCCGCGCTACGCCTCGCTCGCGGTGGTCGAATTGGCGCGTCTCTCCGGCCAGCCTTTGATCCTCGCCCCCAATCTCATCGAGGCGACGTCGGATATGGGCGCTTTCGTGCTGTTTTCCGGCGCGCTCAAGCGCATCGCGATCAAGCTTTCCAAAATCTGCAATGATCTCCGCCTGCTCTCGTCGGGGCCGCGCGCGGGCTTTGGCGAAATTCGCCTTCCGGCGATGCAGGCCGGCTCTTCGATCATGCCGGGCAAGGTCAATCCGGTGATTCCGGAGGTCGTGAGCCAGGTCGCCTATCTCGTCATTGGCCATGATCTGACGGTGACCATGTGCGCCGAGGCTGGCCAGCTCCAGCTCAACGCCTTCGAGCCCACGATCGGCTTTTGCATCCTCACATCGGTGCGCACCTTGACCGCCGCGATCGACACGCTGACGCGGCGTTGCGTGAACGGCATCGAGGCGGATCGCGCGCGCTGCCTCAGCCTTGTCGAAAACAGCATCGGCCTCGTGACCGCGCTTGGGCCCGTACTCGGCTATGAGACCTGCTCCCGCATCGCCCGCCGGGCGCTTGACGAAGGGCGCACCGTGGCCGAAGTCATTCTGGACGAGAAACTCTTGACCGAGACGCAACTTGGCGAATTGCTCAAGCTCGAGACGATGACGCGGCCCTCGCGCATGGCCGGCCCGGCCGCCGCCAAACCGACGGAATAGTGCCTCCAGCCCGCCACGCCGCCGCGTTCCGGTCCCCTTCCTGGGATCGGACCGATCCTTACGCCGCGCCGGCCATCAGTTTCTTGAGGGGCGCGGACTTGTCGGCGAGATCATCGGCGGAGAGCGTCATGCGCTCTCCGACAAACCGCTTGGCGGCCATGAATTCGCCCGGTCGGTTCACCGCGTCGGCGGCGATGACTTTCCCGTCCTTGAGATAAAAGGCGGTGAAAGACGCGCTCTCCGGCGTCCCGCGGATCACGATCGTCTCATAGCCGTCGGAGACACCGACCATTTGCAGCTTGAGCTCATATTGGTCAGACCAGAACCAGGGCGCGACCGCCGGCGGGATCGGTCTGCCGGTGATCGCGGCGGAGGCCGCGCGAGCCTGCTCAAGCGCGTTTGGAACCGATTTAAGCCGGATCTTTCGCTGCAGGAACCCATGATTTGCATGCATCGCGCAATCGCCGATCGCGTAAATGTCGGGATCATTGGTTCGCGACTGGTGATCGACCACGATTTCGCCATCGATGACAAGCCCGGCGCGCTCGGCGAGCTCCGTGTTCGGCACGAGTTCGATCCCTATGAGGACGAGATCGGCGCCGATCGTCTCGCCCGCGCCGGATAGCACGGCTTCGACGCGGGCGCCGTCCGGCCCGGCCTCGAATCCGGTGACCACGATCCCCGTGCGTATGTCGACGCCGGCCTCGCGGTGAAAGCGTTCGTAGAACGCCGAAAGCTCCGGCGCCGTGACCCGCGCGAGCACCCGCGGCATGCCTTCGAGAACTGTGACCGCAAGGCCTTTTTTGATCGCAACCGCGGCGACCTCAAGCCCGACATAGCCGCCGCCGACGATGACCAGTCGGCGTCCGGCGACAAGCTCCGGCCGCAGCGCCTCGACGTCCGCTATGTTGCGGAGAAAGAAGATATTGCCGAGATCCGCGCCAGGGATATCGAGCGGGCGGGCGCGGCCGCCGGTGGCGATGACGAGCCTGTCATAGGGGACCTGCTCGCCGCCATCGAGCAGAAGCCGCTTGGCCATCCTGTCGATCTCCTTGACACGCACGCCGAGCCTCAGGTCCACGTCGGCTTTCTCATAGGCTATGGCGGCTTTGTAGATCAGCGCATCGGAACCGATCTCGCCGGCTAGATAGGCCTTGGACAAAGGCGGCCGCTGGTAAGGCAGATGCGGCTCGTCGCCGAAAAGAATGATGCGGCCCTCGTACCGATTTTGCCTGAGCAGCGTCGCGACCTCGCCTCCCGCCTGACCCGCGCCGACGATCGCTATAGTGGATGCGGCGCTGAGCGCGGTCGGGTCTGACACAGTCAGTGACTCCTCTTGTTTGGCCGAAATCATTGGGACCCTAGAGCATTTTCACCCGAAGCAGGAGCTCGCTTTGGTCAAGAAAGCGCATCAAAGCAAAATCTTAAAGCTGTTCTCAGAGTTCTGCGTGAGTTCGAGAGCCCGTAAGCGACGAAAGCGCCTCCGCCATCCCTGCGCTTTTCGTGGATAACCTTTGTCATTCGGTCGAAAAAGAGGCTCTATTATTGACCTAAAGTCCGGAACGCCTTGTCATCTCAGGCGCCGCGAGAGGATTTGCCTCACTCGCTTTGTCGAAGAATTTGTCGACTACGGCCGATGCTTCACGCCTCGTCATTTTCGCTTTCCCATGCGCGGCGATTTGCCGCAGAAACGCGCTTGGTCCAGTGCAGATAGTCGGCGCGGTCAAATTGTGGGGAGATGCGAGCGCGCCTCCGGGCTTCGAGGCAAAGAAGGGGCAGAATGGATTTAGCCGCATGTCGGCTTTGACAGAGGGAGCGCTCTGTTCAGGCGCGCGTCCCGGTCCAGGCAAGTTTTTGCAACAATATTAAGCACGGAACAAAATAACGTTTACCAAGTTCAATGGCCAGCGTGTGGTTGGCCACATATGCGGCGAGGCAAGCAAACTGCGCCATGCCGAAACCGTAGTTTGGTCAATATCAATCATCAGTATTCAGGCCATGAATGGCGAAGAAGAACTGCTCCGATGAATAAGATGCTGAAAGACGGCGGCGTATGCGGGGACTTGCTGCTTGAAAGCAAGTTCGAGATGCCTCACGTCGGCCGCGCGCGGGAGAAGTCTTTTGACGCCCAGCTTGGAGCCAAGCTGCGGAAAACCTTTGAATTGCCCCCCGCCCATACCGAACCTGCCGCAATCCGCCTTCTATTGCAGCAGATCGAGGCGAAGCTTGAAGGACGCCGCTAGAGCTTTTTTCGATTCCACGGAATCAAAAAATTCTCTAAGCTTGTGTTTTATCGCATTTTCTTCACGCGAACCGGCGCCCACTTCGCTTGAAAATGCTCTAACGCGCGGCTCCCTTTGCCTCCCCTCGGCCGAAATTGCGGCGCTTATCTAATCCTTGGCGCGCTCGACATAGGAGCCGTCCTCGGTCTGGACGACGACCCGGACGCCCGACGAAATATGCGGCGGCACCATGATTCGCGCGCCATTCGAGAGTTTCGCCGGCTTATAGGACGACGACGCCGTCTGTCCCTTCATCGCTGGCTCGGTTTCGACGATGTCGAGCGTGACGCGCGCCGGAAGCTGGATTCCGACGGCGACGCCATTAAAAATCGACAGAACGCAGGTCATGCCTTCCTGCAGCCATTGCGCCTGATCCCCGATCACGTCGGGCGGGACGATGATCTGATCATAGGTCTCGGCGTTCATGAACGTGTAGCCGTCGGCGTCCTGATAGAGATAGTTGAAATTCGAGTCCTCGACATAGGCGCGCTCGACCTGCTCGGTTGTCTTGTAGCGGTCTGTCGTCTTCACGCCGTCGGAGAGCCGTCGCATGTCGATCTGCGTCGTCGGCGTGCCTTTGCCGGGATGAAAGCTTTCCGCGGTCAGGACTACATAGAGCTGGCCGTCCTCCCGCTCGATGATATTGCCCTTGCGAATCGAACTGGCGATGACTTTCACTGGCTTTCCTTTATACGATGCGGTCCCGCTGAGCCGCCCGCCGCGAGGCGCTCGGGCCCGGTGAGCCTAAGCGAGCGAAGCAAGCGCCCGGTCGAGGCTCTTCGCTAGCCGTCTTCCGGGTGGTTTTTCAAGCGAAATTGCACAATGAACAAGGCCTCGCCCAACCCGTCGCCCTGGTGGCGACCGCATATTCACCGCGATCGGCGGCCTTTTTTGAAGGCGCGCGCCAGGATGGTCGAGGCGGCGCGATCCTTTTTCGCGTCGCAATCCTTCATCGAGTTCGATCCGGCGATTCTCCAGATTTCGCCGGGGAATGAGGCCCATATCAGCGCTTTCGCGACCGAGATCGTGGACCCGAGCGGGAAGACTTCGCGGCTCTATCTCCATTCCTCGCCGGAGTTCGCGGCAAAGAAACTGCTCGCCGCCGGCGAGGAGCGGCTTTTCGCCTTTGGCCACGTGTTCAGAAATCGAGAAAGAGGCCGGCTTCACCATCCGGAATTCACCATGCTCGAATGGTATCGGGCCGGCGAGCCCTATCAGAGGCTCTTCGAGGATTGCGCCGGCCTTCTCGCCAACGCCGCTACGGCCGCGGGCTCCCGCGACTTGAGCTATGCCGGCCATTTCGCCGACCCCTTCGCCGAGCCGGAGGTCTTGAGCGTCGCGGAGGCTTTCGATCGGCATGCTGGGATTGATCTCCTCGCCGTCATGAACGGCGCGGCGCCCGACCGCGACGCTTTCGCCGAATTGGCCCGCAAAAGAGGGATCAGGATCGTCGAAGACGACAGCTGGTCCGATGTCTTCAGCAAAATCCTGAGCGAAAAAATCGAGCCGAACCTTGGCCATGGCCAGGCGACCATCCTCATGGACTATCCCGCGAGCGAGGCGGCGCTGGCGAAATTGCAGGGAGACCAGCGCTTCGCCGAACGTTTCGAGCTTTACGCCTGCGGCGTCGAACTCGCCAATGGGTTCGGTGAATTGACCGATCCAGCCGAGCAGCGCCGCCGCTTCGAGGCGGAAATGGCCGAGCGGCGAAGAATTTACGGCGACGCCTACCCGATCGACGAGGATTTTCTCGCCGCCCTCGTGGAGATGCCGGAGGCCTGCGGCGTCGCGCTCGGTTTTGATCGGCTGGTAATGCTCGCCACCGGCGCGACCCATATCGAGCAGGTGATCTGGACACCGGTGGCGCAAAGCGCCGACCCGGCATGAAAAGGGCTGGGCCGGCGCTCCGCGGCGCCGCTGATCTCATCGCGGCGGGACTTGCGCCAAGGTCAAAACGCGGCGAACTCGACCGGATCGGCGAAAGCTACGCCATTGGGCTCACCGAAACGATTGTCGGCCTGATCGACGCGGCCGACCCAAACGACCCCATCGCGCGCCAATTCGTGCCGGACGCGGCCGAGCTTTCCGCGCGGCTCGACGAGAGGGCCGACCCGATCGGCGACGAAGCCTTAAGCCCAGTGGAAGGCGTCGTCCACCGCTATCCGGACCGCGTTCTGCTGAAATTCCTGCATAATTGTCCGGTCTATTGCCGGTTCTGCTTTCGCCGAGAGATCGTCGGCCCCGGCGCGCCGGCGTTTCTCTCGCCGCAGGCGCTCGACGCCGCCTTCGCCTATGTCGCCGCGCATCCGGAAATCTGGGAGGCGATCCTGACCGGCGGCGACCCGCTCATGCTGTCGCCGCGCCGGCTCGAGGACATCATGGCGCGGCTTGACGCGATTGATCATGTGAAGATCGTCCGCCTCCATACGCGGGTCCCAGCGGTCGATCCCGACGCCGTCACGGATCGGCTTATCGCGAGCTTGCGTGGGACCAGGAAGACCGTCTATGTCGCCCTGCACGCCAATCACCCGCGCGAATTATCGCCGCCGCGCGCGCGCCGCCTGCGCGCGCTTCATCGACGCCGGAATTCCGATGCTGAGCCAGACCGTGCTTCTCGCCGGCGTCAATGACGACGTGGAAACGCTCGCGGCGCTGATGCGGGCCTTTGTCGAGACCCGAATCAAGCCCTACTACCTGCATCAGCTCGATCTCGCGCCGGGCACCGCGCATTTTCGCGTGCCGATCGCCAAAGGCCGCGCCTTGATGCGGCGGCTGCAAGGCAGCTTGTCAGGCCTATGCCAGCCGGCCTACATGCTCGATCTTCCGGGCGGTCACGGCAAGGCGCCGATCGGCCCAAATTACCTGACCGAGACCCCGCGCGAGGGAATCTTCCGCGTCGACGACTACCGCGGGATTTCGCATCTGTACCCGCCGCAGGTGGCGGGCGGCGAGTCTCAAGAGCCGATCCCCATCGCCAATCTCAGGCGCAATCGCTAGAGCGCCTTCCGATTGGATGGAATCGTCCAATCGATAAGAACTAGCTTCAGATCAATAAGTTGGAGCATGTTCTGATCGAAAAAGTCGATCAACTTTTTTAAGAGCATGCTCTAAAGGCCGCGCCGCCGATCTATCGGCGTCAAAAGAGGTCGACTAGTCCGAGGGAAAGCCGTGTCGAAATATCTTGCCTGCGCGATTTGTCTCGCCGCGCTGTTTTTGAATGGTCCGGCGTCGGCGCAGGCTCAGACGCGCGCTCTCGCTCCAGCGTCGCCGCGCGCGCTCTCGCCCGCCGCAGCCTCTCCTCAACCGACGGTCGCCCCGACACAATTGCCGACCGGAGCCGACCTCGACAAAATTAATGCTACGCTCAAGCAGGTCGAGACAAGTCTAGATCGCCGCAATTTGACCGACGCCGATCTGCAATCCTTGCGGCAGCAAGTCGGTCCCATCGCGGATCAGCTTAACGGCGCGATCGACCAGTTCGCGCCTCGTCTCGCCGAATTCAAGACCCGCCTGGATCAATTGGGAGCGGCCCCAGACGATAAGGCTCCGCCGGAAAACCCAACAGTGACGGCGGAGCGCGCCAACCAACAAAAAAGCTTCAACGACGCCGACGAACTTACGAAACGGGCTCGGCTGCTCGCGGTCAGGGCAGACCAGATCCGCGGCGCCATAGCGGCGCGGCAGCGCGCCTTGTTCGCCAGTTCATTGTTCGAGCAGGCGCCGAGCCTTGCAAATTCGTCGCTTTGGACGAATGTTTGGCTTGAAGCGCCGGCCAATTTCGCGGCGACGCGGACGCTTTTCAGCGATTGGATCGCGCTGATCAACGGCCGCCTCGACGGCTGGCGAATGCAGGCTTTCTGGGGCGGGCTCGCGGCCACCGCGCTGATCTATGCGGTGCTCGCCGCTCTTGCTGGGCGGGTGCTTTCGCGCCGCGCGGCGATCGAGGCGCCGAGCCGCTATCTCAAGATCCTTGGAGCGTGGTGGGTCGCCTTGGTGATCGCCCTGCCCCCAATCGCCCTGATTTATGGCCTCGGCGCGGTTCTCGACGCCTTCGGTTTGGCGAGCGAGCCGCTGCGGCCGTTTGGCGACGCCTTCTGGATTGGCGTCCTGCGCGTCGCCCTAGCCGCCGGAATCTCAATAGGCCTGCTCGCCCCGACGCGCCCAGCTTGGCGTCTGCCAAACCTCGGCGACGCGGTGAGCCGGCGGCTTGTTCAGGTCGGCATCGCCGTCGCGAGCATCATTTCGGCGACGCGCCTTGTCGAAGCCATGAACGACATCCTCAACGTATCCTTGCCATTCTCGGTCGCGACCCGCGGCGTCGGCGTGGCCGCCGCCGCGGTCGTCCTCGGCGGCGGCTTATGGGGCCTTGGCGCCGCGCCCGACGATCGTCTCGGCCCGCGCGTCGCGCGGAAGGGCAATTGGTTTGGCCTTCTGCGCATCGCGGCATGGCTCGCCGGCGTCGCGGTCCTCGGCGCTGTCCTCGTCGGCTATCCCACCCTTGCGAGCTTTCTCCTCGACCAAGCGCTCTGGGTCAGCGCCGTCGCCGCGCTCTTGTACATGTCGGCGGTTCTCGTGGACGAAGCCGCCACCGCGGGCTTCAAGCCCACGACCTATTTGGGGCGTTGGCTTGTCGCGAGCGTCGGCGTCGAACCCGGCTCGCTCGAACTTTTCGGAGTCCTGCTTTCGGGCGCGATCCGGCTAGCGCTTATTTGCGTCGCTGTGGTTCTCGCGCTCCAGCCATGGGGCATTCAATCGGCCGATGTGCCATTTGATATGCGGACCGCGTTTTTCGGCTTCAAGGTTGGCGACGTAACCGTCTCTCCAGTCAATATTGTCGTCGCGATCGCCATTTTCGGCTTCATCTACGGCGCCGCCCACGCGCTGTTGCGCTGGCTCGACCAAAGCCTATTGCCGCATACCGGGCTCGATCCGGCGCTTGGCAACTCCATCAAGACCAGTCTCGGCTATGCTGGATTTATCGTCGCGGCGGGGCTCGCGCTCGGCTACCTCGGGTTGAGCGTCGAGAAACTCGCGCTCGTCGCCGGCGCCTTATCGGTCGGCATCGGATTCGGGCTTCAGTCGATCGTCAATAATTTCGTCTCCGGCCTGATCCTCTTGTGGGAGCGCGCGGTCAGCGTCGGCGACTGGATCGTGGTCGGCCAGGATCAAGGCTTCGTGCGCCGCATCAATGTCCGCTCCACCGAGATCGAAACTTTCGACCGCTCCCAGGTCATCATCCCCAACGCGAGCCTCGTTAGCGGCGTGGTGAAGAATCTCATGCGAGGCGATCGAACCGGGCGGCTCGTGATCCCTCTCACGGTCTCCGCAACCGCCGATCCGGAGCGGGTTCGCGAAGTGCTGGTGGCGATCGCGAAGGCGCATGATCTCGTGCTCAAGATCCCCGCGCCGCAAATCCTCTTCATCGGAATGTCGGCGAGCACGCTCGATTTCGAGCTGTCCCTTTTCGTCGCCGACGTCGAGGGCATTTACCGGGTCCGCAGCGATCTTCACTTCGAGATCTTCAAGAAGTTCAAGGCGGAAGGATTTTTTATCTCGGCCGCGCCGGCCCCGACGCAGATCCAGATCGCCGGGATCGAGCAATTGACCGATGTCGTCAAAACCACAGGCGGGCGTGGACAGGAGCAGGCGCGCGGCGCGGCTGGCTGACGCGGAGATCACGTCGGCGGAGTTTCATCGCCCGGCGGCTGCCGCGAAATTTTTCCCTTGGACGAAGTCAGGCGGCAAATGTCCGGTCTTCGTGAACAGCACGCATCCGTCTTGCGAAACCAAGGCGCGCGCGCATCCGCCAGGGTCGCGAATCCAGGAGCCTTTCGGATATTCCCTCTCGGCGTCGTGGAAGGCGCCGTCAAGAACGAGGATTTCCTCGCCGCCCGGATCGAAGAAGTCCAATTGAGGCGCAAGCCAGCCGCCAAGCAGAGAAGCGAGGTCGAGACGCCGGCGAAACTGTGCAGCGGCTTTATCCTCAGGCCGGGCGTCTCGGTCGGCTCCCAAGCGGCTGACGCGGTGTCGATGACGACGCGCGTCTGATCGCCCGGCGCGAACTGCCAGAGCTTTACAAAGATTGTGCAGCCGTCCTTCGCGAAGGGCGAATGGGACGAACCAATCGGGTCACGCAGATACGTTCCGGCGGGGTAGCGCCCATATTCATCCTCGAAAACGCCGTCGATGACAAAAACCTCCTCGCCGCCGCCATGTTCGTGAAAAGGGAAGGAGCTGCCGGGGTCGAAGCGCACGAAGCTTGTGGCGCGGGCGATTTCCTCGCCGATCCGGTCGAGCATGATCCGGTGGACCCCAGCCTGCGGCGAAGGTGTCCATTCGGCCTCGTGGAGGTGGAGTGCGACGCGTTGGGAGAAGTCGGCGCGGATTTTCATGGGAATGTCGAAGGCGGGTCTGTTTGGGGCGACGCGTCCAGTCTACCGTCACGATCTTAATTTGTCTCCTGAGTTGCAGCCGGACTCGGCAACCGGAGTTGTCTGCTGGCGTTAATTTTCCGCCGCATTCATGCCGGCTTCGATCATCTTGGTTAGAACCTTCTCATTGAAATCGCCGTTTCGCCACACCCGCTTCAACCCCGCCGCCGCGATCGTCTCAATTCGATCGGGCCGCGCGAGTAGCGCGAGGCAAAGGTCCGCGCATTCGTCGGCGGTGTCGAAAAACACGGCCTCCTCGCCATCCTTGTACATTTCGAGATGGTCGCTCGTGCGCTCCGCGCAAAGCAGCGTTCCGATGGCGGGGATCTCGAGGCTGCGCGTCGTGTGCAGATCCTGATTTCCCTTGGACAGGAGGCCGATCGCGATCGAAGCGCCACGGATCGCCTTGACATAGTCCTCGCCTTCAAGACCGCCGAGGAAGACGCGCTCGCGCAGGCGGCCATATTCGGGCGCCAAATTCCAGCGGTCACCGTAAATGCGCAGCGGGACCCCGCGCTCGACAAGCCGCAATAGGAAGGGTCCGCGCTCGGGCATCCAAGTGCCGACGAACACGACCGGAGAACTAAACCGCGCCCGATCCTCTTCGCTCAACGCGATCGGTCGATGGACGACTTCGTCGGCGGCGAACCTGATCAGGAGAACGCGCCGCGCGCCCGCCCGCTTCGCCGCCTCGGCGCTGGAGATCCTGAGCGTCGCAATGAGATCATAATAAGGGAGCGCCTGCAGGAACAGGCGCCATCTCAGCCCATCTCTCGAAACATAGGGATTATCCGGATTATAATTGACGACGACCCTGGCCGCTTTCTTCAATGCCATGATCGACTCGGCGCCGAGAAGTTCGCCGCTGTCGACAAGGGCCAGATCGAAGGCCGCGCCCCGCACCTTCGACGAAATATAACGACTTACTGCTCCACCGAGACCAAACGCGCCTGTCTTGAAGATCCAACGATAGACCTGCGCCAGCAGCACCCGCGGCAATTTCAGATCTTCCACAACCTGAAAGACGTCGACGGCCGTCACGTCGTGGCCAAGTCTTCGAAGCGCCGCGTGACGTTGCATCGCCGTCCCACGCTCGGGAGCAATCAACAAGATTTTCATTCGCTTTTCCAAAAAGTCACCGGGCGCGCCGCGGAGCCGAACGGCGCCGGCGTCGCATGCGATCGGCGAAGCGCTTTTCGCCACTCTCAAGCTATTTGACCGGGCCATCAGGCGGGATCAAGACCTTCGCCGCGCCGACGGCGCGCGAATTGGCGCGGCCGATCCTGACTGACGACAAGAAACGGAGTTCGATTTCCGCCGAACCCGACCGAAATTCTACGTGTCGTCCCTACCTGGCGGGAAGATTTTCGCCGCTTCCGTCGTTCGAGCGTCATACCGGGCCCTCCGCCGCGGTTCAAACGCAGGCGATTTTCCGATACGCAGCCGACCTTGCGAAGCCCCACCGTCGCGCGATGCGGCGCGCTCGTCTTGGGGAAGGCCGGACCGCAATGGCTATAGCGCTGCAGTATATATTAATTCAACCTCCCCAACGTCAATATTAGATTTCGCTTAATATTTGCTTAAGTGTTTTGCGAAAGAGTTTCCAAACATCCACGCGAACGATTGGAAACTCGCATGTATTTCAGTCTTGGGCAGGCCGCCAAAGAGGCCGGAGTCGCCAAATCGACAATCTCAAAAGCCTTGTCTTCCGGCAAATTGTCTTACACGGAAAAAGGGACGGCAGGCTATAAGATCGACCCTGCGGAGCTTTTCCGTGTGTTCCCGAAAACCTCGAAGCCCGAACCTTACGAACCCTCGCCGAACGATTGGAAACCGGGCAAGGGCCAGGGAGAATCGGCTCCTTATTCGGCCGCCTTCGAGATTCAGCTGGCCGGCTTGAAGCATCTTTTGGCTGAGAAGGAGCGCCGCATCTCGGATCTCGATGCCGACCGGGCGCATTTGCGCGAAGATCGCAACCGCATGTCGCAGAACTGGCAGGAGGAACGCATCCGGCTGTTGAAATTGATCGAGGATCAAACCAGCGCGGTGAAACTTTTGACCGATCAGCGCGCCAAAATCGCTGAGGAAGCGGAAACGCAAAAGACATTCTGGCGGCGGATCTTCAGATCGAGCCGGGGCAAACTCAGCGAGGCCGCCTGATTTGGATCCGTGACGGTCTCGCGTGACTTCCGATCCGAGTTCTGCCAGTCGCCCTGCGCCGCCTGGGCCGGATAGGTTGCTTGGCCTCGCCGAGACCGCAGCGCTTCGCTGAGCTAGAACCGCGTGACGATATCGGCAAGCGCCGGCCTCGGGCGATCCTCGCGCGGTCCCGGCGCGCGACCAATATGGACGAAGCCGGCGATCTTTTCCGCGTCGCCGAGGCCAAAACGCGCCAATGCGGCGCGGTCATAGGAATACCATTCCGAAAGCCACACCGAGGCGAAGCCAAGCGCATTGGCCGCGACGATCAGATTCATGCAGACGGCGCCGGCTGAGAGAACTTGCTCCCATTCCGGAATTTTTTCATGCGGCGCCGCGCGGGAAACCACGCCGATGACAAGCGGTGCAAGCGAAAAGCGCTTTCGTTCCGTCTCCAATCGCCCGGCGTCGCTACCTGGATGGGCCTTGGCGTAAAGCTCGGCGACAATGGCTCCGGCACGGTCGCGCGCCTCTCCCTCGAAGACAATGAACCGCCATGGCGCGAGCTTGCCGTGATCAGGAACGCGCGCGGCGACCTTGAGCAAAATGTCGATTTCAGCCGCGTTCGGGCCGGGTTCGGACAAAGTCGCCGCCGGCGCCGAACGCCGAGACGCAAGAAGCGCGATCGTATCGTTCATGGAGGGTTCAGCTTTCCAGGTTATTGAAACTATTGGCGAGCTCGGATCAAGTCCCTGTCTTGGGGCGGCGCAATTCGGCCCGGATCGGGAACCGCCACATACAAACGTTAAATTCCATCGAATTCATAGTAAAGCAACCCTTGCGCTTTCCCGCTGACAAAGCAAGATTCGTTCGCAGACGCTGGCGTTGCGTCCGCCGTCCTCCCAATTCCGCCGCCGCCGGCCGCCGCATGATTTCGCCTTGAATCTGCGCTTTTTTAAGCGCGCCCCTTTGGACCCTGCAATCCTGGATTAGCCATGTCGCTTTTGGATACAGCCGACTGCCCCGCCGCCTCCGGCTTGGGCCATGCGCGCGATGGTTCGGCTATTTCAGGAGCGGCGGAACGGGCGCGGGCGCCCGCATGGACGCCCAAGGCGGTCTGGATCGCAGGCGCCTGCTTCGCCGCTTTTGTCGCGCTTGCCTTGGCCTGCTGGCTCTTCAGCGGGACCGTCGTGCCTTGGGATTCCAAAAACCATTTCTATCCGATGTTCCGTTTTCTCGGCGACGCTTTTCATCGCGGCGAGATCCCGCTCTGGAACCCCTATCATTTCGCCGGCCACCCTTCGATCGCCGATCCGCAATCGCTGATTTTCACGCCCAGCATGGCGCTTTTCGCGCTTTTCGCGCCGAACGCCTCGATGCAGCTGTTCGACGCAGTCATCCTCGCTCATCTCGCTTTTGGCGGATTTTGCGTTTTAGGCCTTTGCCGACGCTGGCGTTGGCATCCGGCCGGCGCGGCGCTCGCGGCGGTGATTTTCATGCTCGGCGGCGCTGCGTCCTCGCGGCTGCAACATACGGGCATGATCATTTCCTATTCATTCTTTCCGGCCGCGTTCTGGTGCCTCGAAATCGCGCTTGAGCGCCTCTCCTACCGTTTCGCTTGTCTGTTCGGCGTCTTCGCCTCGTTGATGGCGCTAGGCCGCGATCAGGTCGCCTTTCTCCTATGCATGGTTCTCGTTGGCCGCTTGGTTTTTTCGGCGCTCCATTCCGGCCAAGCATTGGCCTATTTGCGGGCGCGGGCTGGCGTCTTGGCGGTCGGCTGCGGACTCATCGGCGCGATCCTGTTCGCTCCTGCGCTGCTGACCATGCAGTTTCTCGCCGATTCAAATCGGCCAGGAATCGCCTATGGCGTCGCCGCGGCGGGATCGCTCGCTCCGGTCAATCTGATCACGTTTCTGGCGCCAAATTTCTTTGGCTCCCTCGATCAGCTTTATGATTATTGGGGCCCCGAATATACGACCATGTCTCAACCCGACTGGACAGACCGCGCGGTTGACTATCTCTTCATCGGCACCTTGCCGATCTTGCTCGTCCTTTGGCATGGCTTCAGCGGAGGTCGGCTGTTTTCCCGCCAGATCCGCTTTTTCATGATCGTCCTGGCCGCGGCCATGCTTTACGCTCTCGGCCGCTACACCCCATTCTTCGCGCTGGCTTTCGACCGGATCCCTGGGGTGTCGCTCTATCGCCGGCCCGCCGACGCGACTTTCATCGTCAATATCGCGCTCGCCTTTGGAGCCGGCTTTCTTTTGCATCGTTACGTTGAGGTTGGCTTGCCGCGGCCGGTCCGGCGTTTGCCGAAATGGCTCGCACTATCGCTCACGGCGGCGACCGCGCTGGCGATCGCAATTCTGGTTGGCGCCGGCCTCGCCTTTTCGTTGCGCGAAGGCCGCGTGACGACGTCGCTGTGCCAATTGGGCCTCGCCGGCGGTTTGGCGATCGCCGGGGCGGCGCTCTTATACTGGCTCAAGGCGCGCCCGCGCCGCGCCCTCGCCGCATGTCTTTTCGTTCTGCTGAGCGCCGGCGAAATCCTTTGGCGCAACGCCGCCTCCGCGCTTAATGCGGAGCCGGCCGAGCGCTACAGCGTATTCGCCGACATGAAGCCCAGCGAAGCCGCCGGCGTCGAGGTCCTGCGCCGCGAACTGGCGGCCAAGGCGCGCGAAGGCGATCAGCCGCGCGTTGAGATCCTTGGCCTCGGCGGCCCGTGGCAAAACGCCTCGATGGTGTTGAAGCTCGAAAACACCATCGGCTACAACCCCCTGCGCATCGACGTTTACGAGCGCGCGGTTGGGCCGGGAGATAACGCCGGCGATCCCAATCTGCGCCATTTTCCGGGCACGTTTCGCGGCTATAAATGTCATTTGGCCGCGCTTCTCGGCCTCGAATATCTCGTTCTCGACCGTCCACTGATCCAGTTGCCGCGCCAAGTCCCGCGCCCGAAGGCCGTTTTGATCTATGCGAGCGACAAAATGTATGTCTACAAACTCGGCAAGGCGGCGCCGCGGGCCTATTTCGCCTCCGAGATCAAGCCGGTGGACGGCGATGAGGTCCTCGATGACCATGCCCTGCCGGATTTTGACTGGACCCGCGAAGCCTTGATTGATCAGGCGAGCTTGGGCGATCTCCGCTTCGTTTCGGTCGGCCGGGCGCCCAGGCGTTCCTTGGGCGAGCCTTCGGGCGAAGGCTCAGCCGGCGTCCTCGGCCAAGCGAATGAAGCGCCTGCCAAGGCCAAGGTTGAGATCGTCAAATATAGCGACAATTCAGTCGAAATCGATGTCGCGGCCGATAGAGCTGGCGTTGTTGTGCTGCACGACCTTTTTTATCCAGGCTGGGAAGCGCGCGTTGACGGCGTCCAAGAGCCGCTGCTTCGCGCCAATATTCTTTTTCGCGGCGTCGAAACGCCGGCCGGGCGGCATCGGATCCAATTCAGCTTCCATCCCTTGTCCTTCACAAATCTGTCGGCGGCGGTCTCCAGCGTCTTGCACCGGAACCGAGAGTAAGCTTGGCGAGGAAATCGCCCATGCGAGGCGTTCGCTCCTCGGCGTTCTTTTTTGCGCGACAGGCCCGCGCAGCCGTCCTGCTTGGGCTGCTGGTCTCCGGATTCGCTTCAGCGCAAATCGCCCAACCGGCAAATTCAAACCTAGCGCCGGCCCCGAATGGCCTCGACGCCGCTCCCGCCGACGCCCCATCGTCGATACTGCATCTTTCCGCCACGCTCGGCGCCTCGGACGCCCTGCCAGTGCGGTCCGGTCTGCAATGGCGTATCTTCGACGAAAAAGCGGAGCTCGATGGAAACCACAAGCTTGTCGCCCAATCCTCGGAGGCGACGCCTGTGTTCTCGCTCCATGACGGCAATTTCATCGTCCATGCCGCCTTCGGGCTCGCCGGAGCGACGAAGCGCGTCACGATCGACGGCAAGGGCGTGAGCGAAAGGCTGGTGCTCAATGCCGGAGCGCTGCGGATCGTTGGGCAGCTCGGCGAAGCGCCGATCCCGCCGGCGCGATCCTCGATTTCGATCTATCTTCCCGAGCGCGACAATTCGGAGGCGAAGCTCATCGTCGCGAACGCCAAGACCGGCGACACGATCGGCCTGCCCGAAGGCAATTACCATGTCGTTTCAACCTTGCTCGATGCGGCGAGCAATGGCTCGCCCAACCCGACGAACTCCGTGGTCAGCGCCGATCTTCGGGTTCAGGCAGGGAAATTGACCGACGCCGCCTTGCGTCATCGCGCCGCCCTGATGACCTTGAAGCTCGTTAGCGGCCCAGGCGGCGAGGCGCTCGCCAACACCGCCTTCACGATCCTGACCCCAGGCGGCGACGTCATCCGCGAAATGATCGGCGCCTTTCCCTCGCTGGTCCTGGCCGAGGGCGAATATGTCGCGATCGCGCGGCACGACAACAAGACCTATCAGACCACTTTCACCGTCGTCTCCACCCTAGACCGCGATGTCGAGGTTCTCGCGCGATAGAGCTCGTTCAAAACATGCTCCTGAACGAGAAACGGCTCTCAAGACGGATCAGCCGGGCCTTTTCGCAAGGAAAGCGGCGAAGGCGGCGCGCGCCTCATCGGATCGCAGCGCAAGCGCAAAAAGACGCGCCTCTTCGTCGATCCGGGCGAGAATCGCGTCGCGGTCGCCGCGAATGAGCCGCCTGGTCGCGGCGAGCGCGGCGCGCGGCTTGGCGGCGATCCGCGCGGCTTGCTCCGTGGCGAAGGATTTCAACTTGCCGGCGGCAATGACGTCATTGGCGAGACCAAGCCGCACAGCCTCCTCCGCCCCGAATGGCGCGCCAAGCAGCAAGAGCTCGCTCGCCTTCGCGAGGCCAACCCGGCGCGGCAGGAGCAGCGAGGACGCGGCTTCCGGAACAAGGCCGAGATCGACAAAAGGCAGCCGAAAGACCGCTCCCGGAGAGACATAGACGAGATCGCAATGCAGGATCATCGTCGCGCCGACGCCGATCGCCACGCCCTCGACGGCGGCGACCAGCGGGATTTCGCAGGCCGCCAGGGCCTTGATGAAGGCGAAGGCCGGGACCTCATCGGGTTTGTCGCTCGCTTCGAGAAAATCGGCGATGTCGTTTCCGGCGCTGAAGGTCGAGCCGGCGCCGCGCAAAACCACGGCGCCGATGGACTCGTCGCGCTGCGCGTCGTCAAGCGCCTGCGTCGCGGCCAGATACATGGCGCTCGTCATGGCGTTCATTTTGTCTGGCCGGTCGAAGGTCACGAGCAGCACGCGGCCCTCGCGCTCGAGCTTGACGTTCTGGGTGGGGTTCGCGGCCGCGCCGCCCGGCTCCAAAGGCGCTGTCATTGCGCGAGCGCGAAGGCGCCGGCGTTGACCGAGCCCGCGCCATGGAGCACCGAGAGTTCGAGGCCGCCAGCTTCGCTCGCGACATGTTCCGCGAAGAACCGCGCGGTCGCGATTCGCGCCGCCAAGGCCGGATCGGATTCGCCATCGCTCGCAAGCCGAAGGGCGGCGAGCGCGCCCCGGGCGAGCGCGGTTCCTCCCCGCGCAAGGGCGAAGAGCCGCAGATAGGGCGCGGCTCCGGCGAGAGCATCCTCTGGCTGCGTCTGCAAGGTCTTCCACATGAAGGCGGTGGCGCGCTCCAGAGCCTCGACCGCTTCAGTCAGGCGCGGGAGAAGCGCGCCGAAGCTCTCGGCGTTTGTCTTTCGCAACGCCTCCAGCGCCGCCCGCATGTCGTCGATCTCGCGCCTTGCCACCTCGCCTCCGGCAAGTCCGAGCTTGCGCGGTGACCAGGTCGATCGCCTGGATGCCGTTGGTGCCCTCGTAGATCGGGGTGATGCGCGCGTCGCGCATGAATTGCGCCGCGCCGGTCTCCTCGATAAAGCCCATGCCGCCATGGACCTGCACGCCGAGCGAGGCGACCTCGTTGCCGATGTCGGTGGAAAAGGCCTTGGCGATCGGCGTCAGCAGCGAGGCCGCGGTCAGCGGCGGCCTTGCGCTCGTCGGGGTCGTTGGCGCGCTGCGACCGATCGATCGCCGCAGCGGTCGTGAAGCAGATGGCGCGGGCCGCGGCGGTCAGCGCGCGCATCGTCATGCAGCATGCGCTCGACGTCGGGATGCGCGATGATCGGCGCTCATCGCCTCGCCCTGTCTCGCCTGGCGCGCGGCCCTGGCGGCGTTCCTGCGCGTAAGGCAAGCGCCTGCTGATAGGCGCGCTTCGGCGATGCCGACGCCCTGCAGGCCGACGCCGAGCCGGGCCTGTTCATCATCGTGAACATGCAGGCGATGCCGCTGTTCTCCTCGCCGATCAGATAGCCGATCGCGCCGCCCTGGTCGCCATAGGTCATGGTGCAGGTCGGCGAGGCGTGGATGCCGAGCTTGTGCTCGACGCGAGACGCGCGCAGATGTCGTTGCGCGCGCCGAGCGAGCCGTCGGCGTTGACCAGAAATTTCGGAACCAGGAACAGCGAAATGCCGCGCGTGCCGGCCGGCGCGTCCGGCAGGCGCGCCAGCACGAAATGCACGATGTTGTCGGTCATGTCGTGCTCGCCATAGGTGATGAAGATCTTGGCGCCGGTGATCCGATAGCTGCCGTCGGCGGCGCGCTCGGCGCGGGTGCGCAGCGCGCCGACGTCGGAGCCGGCCTGCGGCTCGGTGAGCTGCATCGTGCCGGTCCATTCGCCGGAGACGAGCTTTTCCAGATAGAGTGCTCTTCAGCTCCTCGCTGCCATGGGCATCGCAGCGCCTCGATCGCGCCAAGGTCAGCAGCGGGCAGAGGCCGAAGGCCATGTTGGCCGCGCTCCACATTTCGGTGCAGGCGGCGTTGAGCAGCGCCGGCAGGCCCTGGCCGCCGAAGTCGCCGGGCGCCGGACCGCGTTCCAGCCGGCCGCCGTCCAGCGCCGTAGGCGTCGGGCCAGCCCGGCG
Organism: uncultured Alphaproteobacteria bacterium; assembly: GCA_963829515.1. Lineage (GTDB taxonomy): Bacteria > Pseudomonadota > Alphaproteobacteria > Rhizobiales > Beijerinckiaceae > Methylocapsa. Next base: position 143,603 of record CAWHIP010000016.1, on the reverse strand, counting down.
CGGTGGTGACGCTGCCGATCCAGCTTGGCCGTCTTCTTGTCGCCGACGCGTTCAGCGGCGCCAGCATGTTTTCGGCGAATTTGCCGGCTTCACGCAAAGTCGCCTCGGCAAATCCATCGGCGAGATCGGCATACAAACCATCGCCTAGTCCCTCGGCGAGCCCGGCCTCATGGGTCATGGCGAAGAGAATGTCGGAAACGGGCGCGCGATAGCTCATCGATCAATCTCCGCCTCTAGCCGGGCTCGCGCGACTGCGGCCGCCGTTGACGGCGAGCCAATCCACGCGCACCAGATATGTACGGCGCAATGCCTCGTTTATGAAGGCCCTCGCCTTGCGGCGGCGCGGTGGAGCATCATTCGACTTATGAGCAAGGATCATCGGGCGGCCGCGCCCTGCCTCTCGGCGGACCAAGGGGCCATTGACGAAGCGGCGCGGATCCTTGCGCGCCGGCGGACTCGTCGCCTTTCCGACCGAGACCGTTTATGGCTTGGGCGCCGACGCGACCTCGGACGCGGCGGTCGCGCGCATTTACGCGGCCAAAGGCCGGCCGTCTTCAATCCGCTTATCGCGCATGTCGAGAGCCTGGCGGCGGCACGGGAACAAGGCGTCTTCGCCGACGACGCGGCGCAGCCTCGCCGAGGCGTTCTGGCCTGGACCGCTGACGCTGGTGTTGCCGTTGGTCGCGGACTGTCCGGTCGCCGACTCGCAACCGCCGGGCTCGACAGCATCGCGTTGCGCGTTCCCGACCATGATGTCGCCCACGCCATCCTCATGGCGTTCGGCAAACCCGTGGTCGCACCCTCCGCCAATCGTTCCGGCCATGTTTCGCCGACAGCGGCCGCGCACGTGCAGGCCGATTTGGGCGGCCGCATCGATCTTATCATCGATGGCGGCCCAACGACGGTCGGCGTCGAGTTCGACGATTGTCTCCTGTCTTGACGAGCCGCGCTGCTGCGGCCGGGCGGCGTCGCCAGTAGCGCAATTGAAGACGCGCTCGGCTTCGCCCTCGCCGAAGCCGCGCCATCGGGCGAGATCCTGTCCCCGGCGCGCTCGCCTCGCATTATGCGCCGCGCGCGAAGCTTGGCCTCGAGGCGACGGAGCTTGAAGCCAATGAGGCGGGCCTGGATTTCGGCGGGCGCTTTCCAATTGGCCCCTATATCCGCGATTTGTCGCCGCGCGGCGATCTCAAGGAGGCGGCGGCGAGCCTCTTCGCCTTGCTGCGCGAGCTCGACGCGCTTGGCGTGACGCGCATAGGAGTCGCGCCTATTCCCCGCGATGGATTGGGCGAGGCGATCAACGACAGGCTCGCGCGGGCGGCCGCACCACGTCCAAAGGACGCCTGACGCGGGGCTTCGCGCAATATCGATCGCGGCAGACTACATATTCGGATAGTTCGGGCCGCCGCCGCCTTCGGGCGGCACCCAGTTGATGTTCTGCTTTGGATCCTTGATGTCGCAGGTTTTGCAATGGACGCAGTTCTGCGCGTTGATGACGTAGCGCGGCCTTGCCGCCTTCCTCGATCCATTCGTAGACGCCCGCCGGGCAATAGCGCGCCGACGGACCGGCATAAACTCGTGTTCCGACGATTTCTGCAGGGCCGGGTCGCGCACGATGAGATGGACCGGCTGGTCTTCCTCGTGGTTGGTGTTCGACAGGAAGACCGACGACAGCCGGTCGAAGGTGAGCTTGCCGTCCGGCTTCGGGTAGGCGATGGGCTGGCACCTCGCCGCGGGCTTGAGGCTGGCGTAATCCGGCTTGCCGTGCCCGAGCGTGCCGAACAGCGAGAAGCCGAGCGTGTTGGTCCACATGTCGAGGCCGCCCAGAGCCACGCCGGCGAGGGTCCCGAACTTCGACCATAGCGGCTTGACATTGCGCACCCGCCACAGATCGCGGCCGATCGCGCGAACCGCGCCACGCCTCTTCGTAGCGCGTCAGCTCGTCATTGCGCGCGGCCGCTCGCTGAGCGCCGCCGCGACATGCTCGGCCGCGAGCATGCCGGACAATATGGCGTTATGGCTGCCCTTGATGCGCGGCACGTTCACGAAGCCCGCCGCGCAGCCGATCAGCGCGCCGCCGGGAAAAGCGAGCTTCGGCACCGATTGCCAGCCGCCCTCGGTGATCGCGCGCGCGCCATAGCAAATCCGCTTGCCCGCCTTCGAATGTGTCGCGCGACCATCGGATGCGTCTTGAAGCGCTGAAACTCCTCGAACGGCGACAGATACGGATTTTGATAGTTGAGGTGGACGACGAAGCCGACGGCGACGAGACCGTCCTCGAAATGATAGAGGAACGAGCCGCCGCCGGTGTGCTGTCGAGCGGCCAGCCCAACGTGTGCTGCACGAGGCCGGCTCGTGCTTTCCCGGATCGACCTGCCAAAGTTCCTTGAGGCCGATGCCGTATTTTTGCGGCTCGCGATCCTTCGTCGAGGCCGTAACGGGCGATCAGCTCCTTGGCGAGCGAGCCGCGCGCGCCTTCGGCGAACAGCGTATATTTGGCCGCGCAGCTCCATGCCGCGGGCAAACCCCGGCTTTGCGATTGCCGTCCTTGCCACGCCCATGTCGCCGGTGGCGACGCCGATGACCTCGCCTGCCGCTCCATAAAGAGCTTCGACGGCGGCGAAGCCCGGATAAATATCGACGCCCAAAGCCTCGGCTCGGGCGCCGAGGTAGCGCGCGAGATTGCCGAGCGAGACGATGAAATTGCCGTGATTGCGCATGAGTTTCGGTAGCGCGAAATTGGGCAGCCGCAGCGCGCCGGCATGGCCAAGCAAATAGAACCGATCGTCCGTCACCTGCGTTTTCAACGGCCGGGCGGGATCCTCGCGCCAATCGGGGAGGAGAAGGTCGAGGGCGATCGGGGATCGATCACCGCGCCGGAAAGGATATGGGCGCCGATCTCCGAGCCTTTTTCAAGGACGGCGACCGTGAGCTCGGCGGCGAGCTGCTTCAGGCAAATCGCCGCGGCGAGGCCGGCGGGCCCGCCGCCGACGATGACGACATCGAAATCCATGGTTTCGCGCGGCGGCGATCGGGGTGCTTCCTTGGCCATGATCGTTTCGAGTCCTTTGCACGTAGCCATGCCTGGGCGTCGGGCGCTTAGAGCATGTTCCGAAAAAGTTGACCGACTTTTTCGATCAGAACATGCTCCAACTCTTTGAAATGGAGCGATTCCTTTTCGATCAGATGATTCTATCTGATCGGGAAGCGCTCTAGCGCTATACGATATGAGTCTTCGCTTCAATCGCCCGACGCGCCTCGGCGCATGCTGGAGCCGGCACGGCCATGGTCGAAGATTTGATCGAGCTTTTGCGTTGGTATTCCGCCATGGGCGTCGATATGGCGGTCGATGCGGAGCCGCATGATCGCTTGGCGGAATGCGCCGCGGCGATGGCTCCGCGCAAGGAGGACAAGCCACGCCCGGCCGTCGCGCCGCCGAGCGAGCCTGCCCCGGCGCCGCCCCGCGAGCGTGGCGAGCCAGCCGCGGCGCTCGCCGCCAACGCGCTTGAGCAAACCGCGCGCGACAGCGCCGCATCGGCGCAAACCCTGGACGATTTGCGCGAGAGGCTTTCGAAGTTCGAAGGCTGCGGCTTGAAGGCGACCGCGACGAAGCTCGTCTTCGGCGATGGCGATCCGCATGCGGACATCATGTTCGTCGGCGAAGCCCCGGGCGCCGACGAGGACCGCCAAGGAATCCCCTTCGTCGGCCGGGCCGGGCAATTGCTCGACAAGATGCTGGCTGCCATAGGGCTCGATCGAAGCAAGGTCTATATCGCCAACGTCGTGCCTTGGCGGCCGCCAGGCAATCGCACGCCGACGCCGCTCGAAACGGCGGTCTGCCTGCCTTTCACGCGCAGGCAGATCGAGCTGGTCCACCCCAAGATACTGGTTTGCCTCGGCGCGGCCTCGGCGCAGACGCTTCTCGGCGGCAAGGAGGGGATCATGCGCCTGCGCGGCCGCTGGTTCGATTATGCGGCGGGAGCGGAGACGATCAAGGCGATCGCCACGCTGCATCCAGCCTATCTTTTGCGCCAGCCGTCGCAAAAAAAGCTCGCCTGGCAGGACTTGCGGCTGCTCGCCAAGGAGATCAAACATCTGCGTCCCCCCTCCGAGGACAGGGGATGATTTGTGACCGCCGGCGAATTTTTCCCGAAAACCTCTCCGGCCCTGAGAGACCGTTTGAAAATGCGGCCAAACATGGCTTAAAGGTCGGCGGGCGCTCGATCCGCTGAAGACTGTCCTGAAGGCAAGCGCTGTGATTGAGGCTCAGAGACGAAGAGCCGGGAGCCGAGCATGAGATGGGAAGATTATCGCCGCTCAGATAATGTCGAGGACCGACGCGGCGACTTGTCCGGCGGGCCGAGCGGCCCGGCGTTCAGCGGCGGCGGCGGTGGTCTCGGCATAGGCGCGATCGTCGTCTTGGGCCTCATCGGCTGGGCCCTCGGCATTGATCCGAGGCTTTTGATCGGCGGCGCGCAACTGGTCAATGGCGTGCGCCATAGCGCGCAAAGCTCGCAGCCCGCGCCACAGCCGCAGCGCCAGGCGGGAGCGCCGTCCGATCAGATGGGGCAGTTCGTCGCCGCCGTTCTGGCCGAGAACGAGGATGTCTGGTCAGAGATCCTACCAGAGCAAAAGGGCATTCGCTACGTCAAGCCCACGCTCGTGCTCTATAGCGGCTCGACACGGTCCGGCTGCGGCGGCGCGCGGGCGGCGATGGGGCCGTTTTATTGCCCCAACGATCAGAAGGTCTATCTCGACACGTCTTTCTTCCAGGACATGAAACGAAAGCTCGGCGGCGGCGGCGACTTCGCCTACGCCTATGTCATCGCCCATGAAATCGGCCATCACGTGCAGAATTTGCTGGGCATATTGCCAAAGGTCCAGGCGGCGCAGGCGCGCGCGTCGAGCAAGGGACAGGCGAACGCTCTGTCGGTGCGCGTCGAGCTGATGGCCGATTGCCTCGCCGGCGTCTGGGCCGCCAACGCCAATCGCAAATATCAGATCCTCCAACCCGGCGATGTCGAGAAAGCCATCGCCACCGCCCAGGCGATCGGCGACGATCGTTTGCAGCAGACGTCGCAAGGCTATGTGGTGCCCGATTCCTTCACCCATGGCTCGTCGGCGCAGCGCCAGCAATGGCTGAACGCCGGCCTCAAGTCGGGCGAAGTCAATTCCTGCAACACATTCGCCCAGTGAGGTTGCGCCCAGTGAGGTTGCGCCCAGTGAGGTTGCGCCCAGTGAGGTTGCGCCCAGTGAGGTTGCGCCCAGTGAGGTTGCGCCCAGTGAGGTTGCGCCCAGTGAGGTTGCGCCCAGTGAGGTTGCGCCCAGTGAGGTTGCGCCCAGTGAGGTTGCGCCCAGTGAGGCTTGATCTCCGGCGGTAATCGGGGGCTGCTCAGCCGATCCGACGCGCCCGCACGCGCAAGGTCGCCGCCGGGCGGACGGAGGCGGCGATCGCCCGAAATCGACCCAGCGGCGCGGCGAGGCAGAGGTCGCGCGGCGCAATGAGGCCGGCGAGCGGCGCCCAATCCGGGAAAAGACGCTCGACGAAAGTTTGCGGCGCCGCGTGGAGCCGCGACGCGCGGGGGCCTCGGCCGCCGCCTCGCGCCAGAAAATCGCCAGCCTCTTCGATGAACCCCGCTTCCGGCGCGTGGCCGAAACGAAGCAACAAAAGATCGGGGCCATGCGCCGCCTCGACCGCGCGGCGCAGCCAGTCCGCCTCCGCCTCGGCCTCGATCAAGCCGCAGCCGGCGTGATCGGCGAGCGCGTCGAGCCCCTGCCCGCGCGGCCCGGCGATCGCGACATCGCGCAGCAGTCCTTCAACATTAGCCGTGATGAGCGAGCCAAGCGTCCGCGCGAGGCTCTCGATCCGGTCGAGGCCGGCCAGATCAGGCGCGTCTTCGCAAAAAACGATCGTCGAGAGCATGGCGCCCGGGGCAGCTGCACGTTTGAGCGATCATATCTCGTTCGCATGACGAGGGAACCCCCGGTGCGTGAGAACGCCGCCGACGTCGATAAAACAGATATAGGATCGTTTTGGGTCCTGGACGACGTTTAATCCGCCTCGTCCAACTCCACCACAACCTTCGCCAATCGATTGACCACCGCGCTCCAGCCGTTTTCGCTGTTCATGATCGCGTGGACCGCCGCCGAATCCTCGGTGAAGCCGCTATGCTCCAGCCGCACATGGGTTCCATTCGGCAAAGGCGAGAGCGTCCAGGTCAGCACCGTGTCAATGTAATGGCCGAAGCCCTGCAGCTCATGCGAGCCGCCCCGCCAGGTATAGCGGAGCCGCCAGAAAGGATCGGCGTCGAGGACCTCGCCGCCGGACACGCCGTCCCAATCGCCGATAGGCGCGCTGCGGAATACGAATTTATGGCCAACTTCGGCGGCGAAACTATTCGGCATGAACCAGCGCGCGATCAGCTCCGGCTCGGTCAGGGCGCGCCAAATGGTCTCCGCTGGCGTTACCAGCATCCCCTCCACCATGATCGAGGGCAATTCCGCCGCATCCGCCATTTTGGCGATCTCCCTTGCAATGGTTCAGGCCGCCAGCGCCACGCCAAAGCCGCGAACGCTCAGCCGCCGATCGGCTCGACCCAGACCGCGGTCCCATAGGCGAGAACCTCGGTAATGCCGTCCATGATGTCATTGGCGTCGTAGCGCATGCCGACGATGGCGTTGGCGCCGCCCTGGTTGGCGTGGGCGCACATGAGGTCGAAGGCCTCCTGGCGGGCGTGTTCGGCGAGTTCCGCATAGGCAGTGATCTGGCCGCCGAAAATGGATTAAATCCCGCCGACGAAATTGCCGACGACGCTGCGCGAACGCACCGTTATGCCGCGCACGAGCCCAAGATGGCGGATAATTTTGAACCCGGCCACCTCATTGGTCGTTGAAACGATCATGAGACCCTCGCCGCGCGATAAACTCAAGCGGAGACCAAAACGCCGCTTTCATTGAACAGCATTTCTGTGACGTCGCCATCCATGCAAATTTCGGCGCGGCGCAGAACGCCGGCCGTGTCATATTCGTAGTGGTGCCAGATCTCCACTTCGCCATAGACCATTTTTTCGAACCCCAACAGCCGCTCTTCGGGGTCGAAAACAGCGCGAATATAGGTGTTGCGATGATTCAAATCGGCAAGTTCGAGCGGATTGACCAATTTCACCGGAAGTTTGACCCCCGTGTAGGACACGAAGTAGCGCCAGTTCTCAGGATTTTCGTCTGTCATTGGGAGCCGAGCCTAGTGGGGATTGCGCGCCGGACGACGCCCGGCGGCGGAATTATGACGCTTCGACATTACGATAGAAGACTAAAGGTTCACAATGGGCCGAGAGGCGAAAAATCTCCCCTTCCAGGGATAGGCCGGAGCCGGCCTTCGCCGCGCGCATCATCATTGCCGGCCAAACGGAATTGGCGCAGCATCCCTGGCCTTCGCGAATGCGAAAGCCCCCTCATGTAAAGCTGGAGCGCAACCATGACAAAGGCGGGAAAAAACAGTCATCCGGGGATCGAGGCGTCGCGAGCGGAGCGCTATGACGCCGGCAAAGCGCTGCGGTTGGAGACGCCGCGCGAAGCCCATGCCGATTGCCCGCCCGCGTCGGAGCGCGATCCCATCGCGATTTTGGCCGAAACCGATAGCGAGCGCATCCCCGAATTGCTGCCGATCCGCTATAAGCGCATGGTCGCCTCGCCATTCACATTTCTGCGCGGCGCGGCCGCGGTCATGGCGCGGGATCTAGCGCAATTCCCGGACATGGGCGCCCATGTCCAAGCCTGCGGCGATTGCCACCTGATGAATTTCGGCGCTTTCTCCACCGCCGAAGGGCGCGCCTTGTTCGACATCAATGATTTCGACGAGACGCTGCCCGGCGTCGACTTCACGGTCGATTTGAAGCGGCTCGTCGCGAGCGTGGCGGTGGCCGCCCTGGACGCCGGAGAAACACACAAAAAGGCGCGCGCGCTCGCCCAAGCCGCCGCCCAATCCTATCGCGAATTTATCCTCGAACTCGCCGAGAAAAGCCCGCTCGAAGTCTGGTACACGAGCATGGAAATTGAACGCGAGGTCAAGCGCATCGACGACGCCAAGCTCCGCGACAAGCTTCTCTCCACTTTGGTGAAAGCAAAAAAGGATCTCGCCGCCGATGATAACTTCCCTCATCTCACAACGGCGGACGGAGGCGTGGCGCGCATCGAAAACAATCCGCCCTTGATTTATCATTTCGACGGCAAATCCGAAAAAGGGCAAAAAATTCATGCCCATGCCGCATTCTCGAACTATCGCGGCACGCTCTTGCCCGAGCGGCGCGCGCTGATCGAACGCTATGCGCTACATGATCTCGCCATGAAGGTTGTCGGCGTCGGCAGCGTCGGCACGTTTTGCGCCATCGGGCTTTTCATGACGCCGGACGACGAGCCAATGTTCCTACAAGTCAAGGAAGCGCTGCATTCGGTTCTCGAAAAGATCGTCGCGCCGCCGGCGGACCTCCGCCAGCAGGGCCGCCGCGTGGTCGAGGGACAACGCTGCCTTCAGGCCGCGAGCGATCTCTTTCTTGGCTGGACGGAAGACCCGAAGACGAACCGGCAGTTTTACGTCCGGCGGCTCAAGAACCGCCGGCTCGGCTCGATTGGCGAGGTCATCGAAGCAAAGGCCCTCGAAGCCTACGCAAATCTGTGCGGCCGGACGCTGGCGCGGGCGCATGCGCGCACCGGCGACCCGGCCCTATTCGCCGGCTATATGGGAAAATCCCAAATCTTCGACGAAGCCCTCGCCTCCTTCGCCATGGCCTATGCCGACGCAGACCGACCATGACCATGCCCTCCTGGCGGCCGCGATGGACAAGGACACCGGCCTGCCTAAGCAGCGGGTCGAGGCCCTCGCCGAATGAGGCGGCGAGGGCGATGTGAAACGAGCCCTTTGAAAAGCTCCGCCCGGCAAGCGACGGACGCAGGTTCCGAGGCCCGCACCGCCCGAGCGGGTCGATCGGAGATCGCCGCCGCCGATTGCCTCGCCTTGAAGAGAAAGATAGAATCCATAAATATCGCACGGTAGGAAAGCGCTGCGGCGGATCAAACTTTCGGCGCCTCGCGTTCGCCGCCGAGATAATTGATTTCGCAACGCGACTTCATCGGCGCGGCCTCCGCCCGGTCGCGCTTCCGGTTCTGTACCAACGGTGGGACCTCGCCAATCGGGCGCCCTCAATCCACGAGTCGATTGGACCTAGCGGCGCTAAAGCCTGTGTCGCGCGGTCGATCGAAGGAGATCATTTTTATGGGTTTGTTCGCGAAATTTCGCTTCGCCTCCCTGCCGCCAGCGCTTGACGCGGCTTCGCCGCGGCGGGCTGTCATCCAGTCGGCCCGCGCGCTTGCATATGCTTTGGTCCTGAGCGTCGGCGGCGCGCTTCTATCTTTATCCGCGCCCCGGCTTTCGCCCGCGGCCCTAAATCGCTCGCCGATCTCGCCGACCAAGTGAGCGACACCGTGGTCAACATTTCCGCAACGCAAACCATCGATGAGAAACACGCCGGCGCCGCTCCGCAACTGGAGCCGGGCACGCCATTCGATGATCTGTTTGAGGAGTTTTTTCGCCGCCGCCAGCAAGGCGGCGCGGAGCCGCCGAATCCGCATCAACACGAGCGCAGATCAAATTCGCTCGGTTCTGGATTCGTCATCGATCCGTCCGGCATCGTCATCACCAATAATCACGTCATCGCCGACGCCAATGAGGTGACTGTGATTTTCACCGATGGCCAGAAGCTGAAGGCCGAGGTTCTCGGCAAGGACTCTAAGGTCGATGTCGCGGTTCTGCGGGTCAAGCCGGACAAGCCGCTCAAGGCCGCGAAATTCGGCGACAGCGAAAAAATGCGCGTCGGCGACTGGGTCGTCGCTGTGGGCAATCCGTTCGGGCTCGGCGGAACCGTCACCTCGGGCATCATCTCGGCGCGCAACCGCAATATCAATTCTGGCCCCTATGACAATTACTTCCAGACCGACGCCGCCATCAACAAGGGCAATTCGGGCGGGCCTCTGTTCAACATGGCGGGCGAAGTAATCGGCATCAACACGGCGATTCTATCGCCGTCCGGCGGCTCGATCGGCATCGGCTTCGCCACCCCGGCGGCGACGGTCATCCCGGTCATCGAGCAATTGCAGAAATTCGGCGAAACGCGGCGCGGCTGGCTCGGCGTGCGCATTCAGAACGTCGACGAGACGATCGCCGAAAGCTTGAACCTCGGCTCGGTCCGCGGCGCGCTCATCGCCGGCGCCGACGATAAGGGTCCAGCCAAGGCGGCGGGACTTCAGGCCGGCGACGTCATCATCAAGTTCGACGGCGTCGAGATCAAGGAATCCCGCGATCTGCCCAAGATCGTCGCCTCCGCGCCCGTCGGCAAGACTGTCGATGTCGTGGTCTTGCGGCAAGGCAAGGAGATCACGAAAACGATCAAGCTCGGCCGGCTTGAGGACAATGAGAAGCCGACCAAGGCCGCGATCAAGCACGGCGAGACTGGCAAGAGCCCGAGCGCAGGTGCGGTGGAGAAAGCGCTTGGGATGGAGTTCTCCAGCCTCACCGACGAACTGCGGCAGAAGTTTGCGATCAAGAACAGCGTCGCGGCGGGCGCCGTTGTGACCAATGTCGATCCGGAATTCGGCCGCCGCCGACAAACATATCCAGCCTGGCGAGGTCATCGTCGAAATCAATCAAGAGCCGATCAAGGAGCCGGCCGACATAGCCAAGAAATTGCAGACGCTGAAAGGCGGCGGCAAGAAATCGGCCCTGCTTCTCGTCGCCAATGGGCAGGGAGAGGTGCGATTCGTGGCGCTCGCACTGCCCTGAATTTGCGGCGACAACAGATATAGCCGCGCCGAGCGCCCGGCCGCTTGCGAAGGCGGCACGGCGCGGCTATAAGGCGGCGTATCAGGATGCGGCTGGTCGAGAATTTCCGCCGCGCGTCGGAGTGTAGCGCAGCCTGGTAGCGCACCTCGTTCGGGACGAGGGGGTCGGAGGTTCAAATCCTCTCACTCCGACCAAACATCTTGCTATCTATCTGATATAGCGATGGAAACTGCCGAGTGGACTCTGCTGCTCCCCCGTACAGTCCCCAACTAATTCGCGAATTCAGACGAACTGTGGCGAACGTGATCGCCCGATTGCCACAAATCCGATATGTCCCGCCGACCCGCCCGCTTCACTGAAGCAGATATTGATCGAGCCCTTCACGCCCCCAGTCCGCCAGGCCGGGCTGTAGCGTCGGGATCGACCTGGACGGGACGATTTGGCTCGTGCAGGGATCTGGCGGCGGCGCCCGGCAGGAGGGTCGAGCCTTACGAGGGAACTTTGCCTTGATTGAGGACATGCCGCGCCCGAGCCTTTGTTAGCGGCGCCAGCGCTTCGGCGCGGGGCCGGCCAAGCCCAATTGCGGCGCCTTCAGAGATACATCTGCTTGCGCATAGATTGGTGCAGTGCGGCGATGGCGTCTTCGGAAGACTCGAATTTTGTGCCGCGATCGCCGCCATGATAGCCGCCAACGGCGTCGGGAACCAGGACCACAAAGGACCAGTTCTCATCAACTGCGTCGAAGATTAAAACGCCAAGAATTGCGGCGAGACGAAACCAGCCGCGCTCGTCGACCCAAGGAAAAGACCCGCGGGAGACGTGAAATCGGTCGAATTCTTCGCGAGAAATTGCTTCGATAGTCATCGCCAGTTTTCCATAAGCGATAGGCTCGCGTCATGTGCGGGCGCTTCACCCAATCCTTCACTTGACGCGAACTGGTCGAACTCTATCGCCCTGCTTGCGCCGCCGAGGGCCCTGGACGAGCAGGCGCGTAGATGAGAGATCGCGGAGAACCTTCATCGGGCCGAACTTACCGCCTTGGAGCAATTGGAACGGATCTCGGAATGGATCAGCTTGCGACGAGATGGAACGCAGGCGATAATTCGTCGTTTGCCGGAGAGACAGCCCAGATCCAGGCGAAAATGCTCCGCACGTTCTTTCTTATCATGAGTCTCCTGCTTACGTCCTGTGCTGAAAAACCGGTCCCGCCAGCGCCGAGCGAAATGACGCCGCGCGAACGCGCCGCAAGCGAGGCGCATGTCGATCCGACTATTGCCGCCGACGCGATCTCGCAATACCGGCGTGAACATGCTCTTTCCGTCGTTCAACCTGATCCGTTCCTGCAGACATTCGCGCAAGCTCAGGCCAACGCCATGGCGGCGCGGGATCTATTGAGCCATGAGGTCAATGGCAATCTTAGGAGGCGCCTCGAAGCCGCGAATTTTCAGCACAAGACAGCTGTTGAAAATGTCTCCGCCGGCTACTTTTCGTTAGCGGACGTCATGGCCGGCTGGCGTCGCTCTCCCGGCCACAACGCCAATCTGCTCGATCCACAAATGCGCCGCATCGGCATAGCGACGGCCTACGCTCCAGGTACCCGCTATAAAGTCTATTGGGCGCTGGTAATGAGCAATTGATTGCGCGACATGGTTAGCGCGGCCTCTCGCCGAGGCTGATTTTTGCCAGGCGAGGGGTTGGTCAGCGCCAACAGCGGCTAACCAAGATGGCCATGGGCGAAGGCGTAGCTTTACACAAAGCTTCCGTAATGGGCCTGTCCACAAACCCGGCGCGGCTCAAAGGCAGCTGTTCGCCGCGCGAAATAGCCTTGGCCGCAAGACGCGACAGGCCGCGTTGTTCGCGCTGGATGGCGTCAGCGGCCCGTTAATCGCCGAAAATGCAGCTAGAGATCAACTCTTGTGATCGTCCAGTCGATCGTTGGGATATAAGGCAGCTCTCTCCCATCGTCGACTCCGATCTCGGCCGTGATGATCCCTTCCAGCTTGCCGTTCATCGCCAAGATGAGGTCGGCGTTGCCCTCCCGATCGTTCGCCAGATTCCTGACCTCGCCTGGATCTGTTTCGAGATCAAAGAGCTCGACGTCGTTCCACTTGAACAATTCATCGGCCGTATTGGGTCGGTTGTGGTCCACGGGGGCGAAGTAGCGGGAAAATTTATAGCGCCCGTCGAAGACGGTCCGCATATTACCGCGCTTTTTCATATCCGGTCGATAGCCGGCCTTCAAAAGCTCAATCACCGGCTTCTTGCCGGCCATCTTCGCTTCCGCGTTAATCCGGAACACCTCGTGGTCATTCGTCGCCAAACCGCTGTAGGTGAAGAGGATGCTGTCGCGCACGGCATGGATTCCTGCGGCGCGCGGATTGGAAAGCGCCGGAGAAACGTCTTTTCCGGGCAGTTGACGTCCTGCGAAGTCGCCGATGCGCCCCGCCTCGACCCCGGCAAGAGACAGAAGCGAGGGGGCAAGATCGATATGGCTCGTCAACGCCTGGCAGTCCTGTCCCCCGCTCACGTCCGGGTAGACGATATAAAGCGGCAGATGGATGGTCTCTTCATACGCGAATGGTCCCTTGCCATGAAGGCCATGCGCGCCGGCCGCCTCACCATGATCCGAGGTGAAGATGATCACCGTGTTGTCGGAAAGGCCAAGCGCGTCGAGTTCCGTCAAGATTACATTGATCTGATGGTCGACGCTGCGGATGCAGTTCAGGTAATAGTCGTTGAAACGGCGCCAGCGGTCTGGCTCCAAAGGGATATGACCGAGGGTATAGTCCCAGACTTTCAGAAACTCCCCATGCGCTTTGGGTCGGCCGGGGGCGTCGAACGGTTCAGACAAGCTTGCCGGCAGCGGCGCATTCCAGCTTGCTTTGTAGAGAGGATGATCTGGCGCGCGCGCCGCGCGCATCATCAGAAAGCCCGTGTCCTGCACGGATTGCCCTGGCGCATCCGTGTTGAAATACATCACGTCGTGCGGATTGACGAGGCTGACCGTCAAAGCCCAGGGCTTGCCGTCGGCCGAGAGAGGCTGACCATTTCTCCGAAGCCAGGTGACGGCGCTGCCGGCGACGAGATGGTCGAACTGGTAGCCGCCAAGCGTGTGGCCGATGATGTCGCCCGGCGAAAAATAATCCGCGAAGCCGTATTTCTCCATTTCCTGTGTGAAAAGACGGTCAGGCTCTTCGGCGTCGAACTTCCGATTGAGGTGCCACTTTCCCTTGTAAGCCGTGTAATATCCCGCCTTCCGCAACATATGTCCAAAGGTCGGAATGTCCGGAGAGAGATTGCGGACATAGGGCACGTCGCAATTCTCGAACATGCCATTGTTGGGCGTCGTCAAGCCGGTCAACATGACGCTTCGCGACGACGTACACATGGTCGCGGGACAATAATGGCTATGGAAAGTGACGCCTCGCTTCTGCAAGGCCGCATGGCCTGGCAAGTCGAGGCCCACCGGCCATTTCGGCCAATAGCGCTCTTGGTCCGTGAAGATAAACAGGAAATTGGGCCGCTTCGATCGCCGCCGTTGGATGGCCGGAGCGGATCCCTCGCCGGCGGCGTCGGCCTGGGCCGCGCCGCCAAGAGTTGGGGCGGCGGCGGCCCCGAGCATGGCCGCGGCACTGCAAAGCACGTCGCGCCTGGAAGTCATCGGCGTTTCCCTCGAAGCCTCAATGTGGGAGAGGCCCGGCCGCTAGGCCGGGCCTCCGTCCTTATCGCGCGTTCTTCTGAATCGCATCCATCAAGGACGATTTCGGAAGCTTTTTGCAATAGCGCAAAATCTTCTCTGAATTGCGCTTGACGTAAGCCGAGTCGATCACCGTAAGGTTGCGCTTGGCCATGAAGTAGCCGCGCATCCATTCGACGATGAAATCCTTGGCGGCGTCATCATAACCCGCGAAGTCCTTGCAGCTTATTTCCGACATTTCGACTGTGACTTGCGCCGAGACAGGCGCGGCCGCAGCCACAGAGAGCGCGGCGAAAACGCCGGCGAAAACCAGTTTGCGTGTCATCCGTTCCCTCGATCTCTCGTTATTTTTTCTCGTTGGCGCGCTGCAGTCCCGCCATGACCGACTCGGACTTGTTCGATTGGCACCAGCTCATCACGCTCGCGACATTCTTCTGAAACAAGCCGAGATCGATGAAGGTGCGGCCGTTTCTTTGGGCGAACCACCCGCTCATAAAGGCGGCGAAATCGCTTTGATCGTCTGGCGCCATCGCAAGAACGTCGCCGCAAGTGATCTTGGTCATGTCAATTTTTACTTGCGCCTGGGACAAAGTGGGCGCGAGAGCGCCCACCACGCCCAATGCGAAAATCAGTTGTTTCATCCGTTTTTCCTCCTTGGCGTCCTCCGAATGCCGCGCGAGCGGGAGACGTTCCGCCTCGCGGGCGGCCCGGCGGCGCGCTGCGGAGCAATCGACGCCTAAATCCCCGCCGCAACTGGTTCGAACGACGTTCCGCCTGTTTAGCTGGCAAGAGATTTGAAGTATAGCCATTTTGCGCCAAGACTGACGGCTTGAAAAAACCGAGGGCCCGCGCCCGCCTGAGGATCCGCCCAGCATTCTCATCGGCGGAAAATTAGCACGTTGGAGCCTAGACGCCGTAGATGTCTCACCGCCCTCCAATTCGCTCCAGCATCCTCCATGTCCTCCCAGACCTACTCGGTCAGCGGAGCGGCGAGCTTTCCCTCGCCCACCAAAGGGCCGGCCTCGACCATTCTTTCAAGGGGGCACTCCGAATATCATCACACGCGCGCAAGCCCTCACGGCGTTCAACGTTTCCGGGCGCCTGCTCGGCGACGACGCCTTCTCGTTGACATGCGCCTTTGCCGCCGACCCCACCCGCCTCGGTCTCATTGGTCGGGCGCTGACGTCGGGTCCGCCCCTGCGCCAGTGCCCGCAGTGCCACGCCCGCGCCATGCCGGCCTTTCAGGCGGGCGCCGTCGATCGGCGCGGATTGTTTCGAGGGCGGCGTCCTTGCCTCAGCCGAGCCCGTCGGCTGGCTTCAGAGCTGGGCGGAGCGATGGACTAGGCGGCCTCGCCTATTATTGGCGCCGGTCATTGGCGAAGGCCAAAGTTGATTTGGGCGGCGAAGCTGTGCTGCGCGCCCTCCGGCGGCGCGGGAAACGGGGCCGCGCGGCGAACCAGCGCGACGCTTTCATCATCGAGATCAGGCTCTCCGCTCGACTGGAGCAATGAGACGCTTGTGACTTGCCCCGCGTCATCGACAGAAAACTCAACCACCGCCGCGCCTCGGGCGCCGCGCGCGATCGCGGTCTCCGGATAGTGCTTGGCCCGCTCCAGCAGGCCAAATACGATCACCTTATAGCTTATCGCCTCATCGCCGCCTTCGACCGGAAGGGGCACGGCGACGGCGCGAAAAATCGGCGGCCCCAAATCATAAGGAAGCGCAAAACCTGTCGGCGCGGACTGCTGGGCTTGAACGCTCGTCTGTTTGGCCGCCTCGCCGGCCTTGGCCGCGCGTTTATCCGAAGATGCGCTTTTTTGCGCAAGTTCTTTGGCCGGGGCCGCGGCCGATCGAGTCTTCTCCTCAGCGCCGCTTTTTTGCGGCGCGGCGGCTTTAGGCTCAGCGGGTTCGGGCTCAACGGTGGGCTTCGGCTGGGCGTCCGCTTTTGCAACCGGCTCCGGCTTTTGCGCCGTTTCACTCTTGGCGCTGGCCTTCGTCTCCGGCCCGCTAGGTTTTTCCGTCGCTTCGGGCTGCTGCGGCGCGGCGCTTTGCGGCGTCGCGGGAGGCTCGACGACGACCTCCACCGGAATCTCATTCGCCGCTTGAACCACATCGGGCGCGCGCTCAAAACGGAGAAGCGCAAAAAAGATCAAGCCATGCAAGAGGAGCGAGGCCGCCGCCAATGCCGCCAAAAACCGGCGCTCGGCCCGCGCCGCTGTCCTTTGCTCAGCCATTGGCGCGAGCAAGCGGCGTCGGATTTGATCGACGGCGAAATCTTGGACGTCTTCGGGATGTTCAGGCGTCGAGACCATGATGATGGATTCGCCTTTGCAACGCGCGTATGTCCTTCAAAACTCGACCGGCTTTCCGTAATGCGCCAATTCTTTGAATAGCGGCGACGCTTGTCGGATCGGATGAATCCATCCAATCGGAAAATGTTTTACTCGGCGCTTTGGGCCGCGAGCGCGTCGCCGCTGACGGAGGACTCGACGATCGCGAGGGCCTCCTTGAACGCCGCTTCGACATCGAGCTTCGTCGTGTCGAGCACCACGGCGTCTTCGGCGACTTTTAATGGCGCGGCGACGCGGTCCTTGTCGCGCGCATCCCGCTTGCAAATTTCTTCGAGCACGGCGGCGTATTCGACCTTCTCGCCCCGACTTTTGAGCTCGAGCGCGCGGCGCGTGGCGCGGGCCTCGGCGCTCGCCGTCACAAAAATCTTGGGGCGCGCTTCCGGACAGATGATCGTGCCAATGTCGCGTCCGTCGAGCACCGCACCGCTCGGACGATGGGCGAAGCTGCGCTGCATTTCAACAAGCGCCGCGCGCACCTCCGCGATTGAGGCGACGACGGACGCGGCGTCTCCCATGCCCGGACCGCGCAGGGCGGCCTCGTTGAAATCGGTGAGCGCCAGGCCGCGCGCAGCCGCGACGGCGGCCAGGCGATCGGAAAGATCCTGGCCCTGCTCAATCAGAGCCCGCGCCGTCGCCCGATAAAGAAGCCCGGTGTCGAGATGCGGCAGATGCAAATGCTCCGCGAGACGGCGCGCGATCGTGCCTTTGCCGGATGCGGCGGGACCGTCGATGGCTATGATCATGCAAACCTCGCCCCCAGTCGCTCCATCTCGGCCCTGAAACTTGGAAAGCTTGTCGCGATCATACGCGAATCATCGATCGCCATCGGCCGTAGCGAGGCGAGGCCGAGGCAAAGAAAGCTCATGGCGATCCGATGGTCGAGATGCGTCTTCACCTCGCCGCCGCCGGCCACCTCGCCGCCGCGGCCCTCGACGATCAGATCGTCGCCGACAATTTGCGCCTCGACCCCGGCTTCGCGCAATCCATAGGCGATCGCGGCCAGGCGGTCCGATTCCTTGACCCGCAATTCATGCAGCCCGCGCAGGCGCGTTTCGCCCGAGGCGAAGGCGGCGGCGACGGCGAGAATTGGATATTCGTCAATCATCGAGGGCGCGCGCTCCGCCGGCACGTCGACGCCCTTAAGCGCCGCCGCGCGGACGCGCAAGTCGGCGACCTGTTCGCCGCCTTCGTCGCGGCGGTCGAGAATTTCAATGTCGGCGCCCATTTCGAGCAAGGTCGCGAGCAGGCCGGTGCGGAGCGGATTCATCATCACTCCTTCGATGACGATATCCGACCCCGGCGCGATCGTCGCGGCGACCAAGGGAAACGCGGCGGAGGACGGATCGGCGGGAACGATCAGCGGCGCCGGATGCAGCTCCGGCCGGCCTTCGAGAACAATGGTGCGGCCATGCGCCCCGAGCGGCTCGACGCTGATCTCCGCGCCGAAATGCTTCAGCATTTTCTCGGTATGATCGCGGCTCGCCTCCGCCTCAATGACGGTCGTGCGCCCGGGAGAATTCAGGCCCGCAAGTAGGACGGCCGATTTGATTTGAGCCGAGGCGACAGGAGGACGGTAGACGATCGGAATCGGCTCGCTTGCGCCTTTGAGCAGGATCGGACAGCGTCCCCCCTCGGCTTCCGACAGCGCTTCAGCCCCCATCAGGACGAGCGGATCGAGAATCCGTCGCATCGGCCGCTTACGCAGCGAGGCGTCGCCGTCAAAACAGGCTGTGATGGGATGACCGCCGACGACGCCCATCATCAGGCGCATGCCCGTCCCGGAATTGCCGAAGTCAAGCGGATCCCGAGGCGCCAGAATGGAGCCTATTCCGCAGCCGCGGACGCGCCAGCGCCCTTCGCCCAAACGTTCGACCTCGGCTCCGAGCGCCCTGCAGGCGGCGGCCGTGCGCAAGACATCGTCGCCCTCGAGCAGGCCTTCAATCGCTGTTTCGCCGATCGAGAGAAGACCGAGAATCAGGGCTCGATGGGAAATCGACTTATCGCCAGGCGGCTTGAGCCGGCCCCGCAGGGGGCCGCATCCCCGCGCCGAGAGGCTTGTCGGCGCGGCTTCCATCAGCGTCGCGTCGGAGGAAAATTGGGGTGAAGACAAGCCGATACCTTGAAGTTTGCGCCGCTATGCCGCAGCGCTGGTAACACGATGGCCGGCCCCCTGTCATCTGAGCCGCCGCGCGGCGCAACTTCCATTTGACAGGCGCGCTCGGCATCACTAACCGGACCCGCACAGTTCTGCGACGGCGGCCTGAGCCAGGGCCCCTATGTCAGTGCAAGAGGTAAGTCTGTGGCGAAACCAGAGCTTGGCAATAAACATCAATGTCAACAATGCGGCGCGCAATTCTTTGATCTAAACCGGACCCCGATCATCTGCCCGAAATGCGGCGCGGTATTTCACGCCGCGCCGCTGTCGCGCGCGGCGCAACACGCCGCGGCCGCCGATGACGAAGACGTCGAAACCGTCGTCAGCCCCGACCTGATCTCGCTCGAGGACGCCGACGCCGGCGACGACAAGATCGTGGTGGAAGCCGACGATGATGTCGAGATCGAAGTGGCCGACGACACTTTCCTTGAGGAAGAGGAAGAGGATGGCGACGATGTCGTCGATCTGATCGACGATGTCCACGACGATGATGAAGAACGCTGATGTTTAGCTTGTGAAGCAAGGCGGTTGACGCTATACAGCCGCCGCATCTCCTCGCGGGCCAGTTCCGGTACGGAGCCTCAATCGCCAACGTCCGACCCAAGCGGACGCCGAGGACTATCTAATTTATTCGGGGTCATAGCTCAGTTGGGAGAGCGCTTCAATGGCATTGAAGAGGTCCGCGGTTCGATTCCGCGTGGCTCCACCACCCGCACCGTCCGGATTTCATTGACGTCCTGATTCGGACGGAGCCAGCTCATTTGGAGGAGCGAAATGGCGCTCGCCTGCTCCGGCGCCGGCGAAATCCTTCAAATCGAACGCGCGATGATCTGCCTCAACGCCTGATATTTGAAACAAAGCTTTTCTCAAGCGGGCGGCGAGCCATGGCGGCGAGCCGACGCTCGGAGGAAAGCGCATGTTCAGGAAAATCCTCGTGCCGATCGACGCCGCCGAACCGGCGATCGCCGAACTCGGCGTCATTCTCGCCGCGCAGTTGACGGCCCTGAGCGACGGCGCGGTCAGAATGATCCATGTATTTCCTGAAATCCCCTATAGCTTTCAGGAATTCCTGCCGCCTCGCGTTAGCGTCGAGCGGGAAAACGCCGTGTCCTCCCTATTTCAAGACCTCGCCAACAAGGCCAATATTCCGGCCAGCCGATTTTCCTTTATTCTACGCACCGGGTCCCCCTATGACGAGGTCTTGACGGAAGCTGAGGAATGGGGCGCGGATCTCATCATCGTCGGATCGCATAATCCCTCTATGAGCACTTATCTTCTCGGCTCGAACGCGCAGAAGATTGTGCGCCACGCCAATTGCTCGGTTTTGGTCGTTCGGCCGCATAAGGATCAGCAGGGAGCCGGTTGGCTCGCGCCGCCATTCGCCTCATGACCGCCGTCGTCCAGGCGCCGACTTGATCAAAATCAAATCTCCGCCTCAAGCGACGTTTAGCTTCTTCCTGTGAATGACCCCTTCGGCAAAGCTGGCGAAAGCGCAAAAGCGGCGGAGCATGAATCCGCCGAAGATCTTCTCGCGATCGCGCGCGGCCTCGCCCGCGAGCTTCACCCGCAACGAAGCAAATTCGTCAATGTCTCGCTTTCGAGTCGGATCGAGCGCGACCTTGGGATCGATAGCCTTGGCCGCGCCGAACTGATCTTGCGGATCGAGCGCGCCTTTCAGGCGCGTCTGCCGGTCGAGGCTGTTGGCGCGGCCGAGACCCTTGGCGATCTCTTTCATGCGCTCGAGCGAGCGGCGCAGGATCGCGGCCTCGCGCATGCCGAATCGGCGACGCCTCTGTCATTGCCCGCGTCGTCTGCTCCGGCGGAGGCCAAGACGCTGACCGACGTTCTCGACTGGCACGCCGCGCAACATCCGGATCGCCGCCATTTGACGGTCCTTCGAGACGACGTCGCCGAGATTGGAACGCTGACCTATGGAGCGCTCGCGAAAGCGGCGCGCCTCGCCGCGGCGGGCCTGATTGGACGCGGCGTTAGGCCCGGCGATCGCGTCGCCTTGATGCTGCCGACGGGGCTCGATTTCTTCATCGCTTTTTTCGGCGTTCTTTACGCAGGCGCCGCGCCGACGCCGATTTATCCGCCCATGCAGCTCTCACAAATCGAAGAGCATTTGCGGCGCCAGGCCGGCATATTGCGCAATGCCGGCGCCAGCATGCTTGTCACGACGCCCGAGGCTCTGCGGCTGGCGGGTCTGCTCCGAGCCCAAGCGCCAAGCCTGGGCGCGATCGAGACCGTCGCGAGCCTCTCCGCGCCGACCTCGTCCCCGCCGCCGCCGCCGCCGAATGACGGATCGATCGCGCTCATCCAATATACGTCCGGCAGCACCGGCGACCCGAAAGGCGTGACCTTGAGCCACGCGAACCTCTTGTCCAATATCCGCGCGATGGGCCAAGCCATGGACGCGAGTTCGGCGGACGTCTTCGTCAGCTGGCTCCCGCTCTATCACGACATGGGGCTCATCGGCGCCTGGCTCGGATGTCTCTACTTCGCCGCCCCGCTTTATGTGATGTCGCCGCTGAGCTTTCTTGTCCGCCCGGAGAATTGGCTTTGGGCGATGCATCGCTTTCGCGCGACTCTGTCCGCATCGCCCAATTTCGGATTTGAGATCTGCCTCAATAAAATCGACGATGACGATCTCCGGGGCCTCGACCTCAGTCGGCTGCGCCTGATCGCGAACGGAGCGGAGCCGGTCAATGTCCAGACGTTGCGCCGGTTCATTGCTCGGTTCGGGCGCTACGGCTTCCGACCCGAGGCGATGGCTCCCGCCTATGGCCTCGCCGAGAACGCCGTGGGCCTCGCCTTTCCGCCGCTCGGGCGCCCTCCGCTCGTCGATCGCGTCGACCGCGCCGCTCTCGGCCGGCGCGGCTTCGCGCTGCCGGCGCGAGCCGACGATCCGAACCCGATCGAGATTGTCGCTTGCGGCCAGCCCCTGCCCGGCCATGAGATTCGCATCGTCGACGAAATCGGCTGCGAAGTCGGCGAGCGATGCGAGGGGCGGCTCGAGTTTCGCGGTCCCTCGGGTGCTTCAGGCTATTTCCACAACGAGGCGAAGACGCGCGAGCTTTTGCACGATGGCTGGCTCGACAGCGGCGACCGGGCCTACATAGCCGGCGGCGACGTCTACCTCACGGGCCGCATCAAAGACATCATCATACGCGCCGGCCAGCACATTTATCCTCAAGAGATCGAAGCGGCGGTCGGCGAAATTCCCGGCGTCTGCAAGGGCGGCGTCGCCGCGTTTGGCGTCGCCGATCGCGCCTCTGGCACGGAGCGCATCGTCGTCCTGGTTGAGACCGCTGAAACGGAGGCCCTAGCGCGGGCCGCGCTGCAAGCCCTCGCAAACGAGGTCGCAAGCGAGATCGTCGGAGCGCCGCTCGACGAGATCGTTTTCGCCTCGCCGGGGACGGCGCCGAAAACGTCGAGCGGCAAGCTCAGGCGCAGCGCCGCCAAGGAGCTTTACGAGCGCGGGCGGACTGGCGCGCCCCGAGCCAGCCTGCGATGGCAGATCCTTCGCCTATCGCTTGCAGGGTTCGGCGCGCAGCTAGAGCGCCTGCGCCGGCTCTTTGGAGAGGTTCTTTACGCCGCATGGTGGTGGAGCGTGATGGCGTGTGGCGTTCCGCTTTGCTGGCTCGCCGTCATGGCGCTTCCTCGACTCGCCTGGCGTTGGGCGGCGTTGCGAAGGATCGCCGGAATGATCCTGGCCGCGATTGGCGGTCGCGTCAGCATGGAGGGCGTCGAGCGCGTTCCCAGCAGCGATGCGGTCCTCGTTTTCAATCATGCGAGCTATGTCGATGCGCTCGTCCTCGCCGCGCTCTTGCCGGGAGAGCCGGCCTTCGTCGCAAAGAGCGAACTCGGCAGGCAGATTTTCGTCGGCTCCTTCTTGCGCCGATTGGGCGTCTTGTTCGTCGAGCGTTATGATGTGGCGGCAAGCCTAGCGGACGCCGAGATCGCGATCGCGGCCGCCCGGCGCGGCCGCGTCCTCGTCTTTTTCCCGGAAGGCGCGTTCACGCGCAGGGCGGGCCTTTCCGACTTCTATCTCGGCGCCTTCAAGGCGGCGGCCGAAGCAAGTCTGCCGGTCTACCCTGGCGTCCTGCGGGGAACGCGATCGATGCTGCGCGCAGACCAATGGTTCCCGCGTCGAAGCTCGATCAGCGTCGAGATCGCCGACCCGATCATGCCCTCAGGGACCGATTTTCCATCGGTCCTGCGATTACGCGATGAGGCGCGCAACGCCATGCTCGCGCGCTGCGGAGAGCCGGATCTCAGCGAACTGGTCAAACCCGTCCGGCAAAGGGCGTCGCCCTAGCCGCCTCATCGAAGCTGAAGCCTGCGACATCCTGCTTCGCTTCGCCTAAGGGTCACCGCCTCTTGCACAGCGCCGTCAAGCGCTGCGGAAACAGCTTGCCGCGGCTGTCATCCGCCCTAATCTTCAATGTGGCGAATGCGAGCGAACAGCGAGGCGGCAATGGCGGAAGTCGCTGGCGGTTTTGAAGCCGCATCCTTCAACCAGACGCCGCCGTTCGAGAATATCGATCTCTTCGCGAGCGATATTCCGCTTCAAGACGCCCTGGCGCGGGCGGGCGTCGACGCGAGCGCGACGGATCTGCCCGCCTTTGGCAAGGATTACGGCTCGGCGGAGACGTTCGAGCTTGGTCGCCTCGCCAATGAAAATCCGCCGCGCCTCCATATCGTCGACGCCACGGGCGACCGCGCGGATCTTGTCGAATTCCATCCGGCCTATCACGCTTTGATGCAAAAGAGCATGGCGGCCGGTCTGCATTGCTCATCATGGGAAACCGGCGCTGCGCAATTCGCCGAGCGCGCCGCCCGGCTCTACATGGCGACCCAGGTCGAAGCCGGGCATCTCTGTCCATTGACCATGACCAGCGCCGCCGTCGCGGCGCTCGCCGCTTCTCCCGCGCTTCGCGACGCCTGGCTCCCGCGCATTCTTTCGCGGCGCTACGATCGCGGCGTCAAGCCTTGGGGCCAGAAAGGTGCGGCGACGCTCGGCATGGGCATGACCGAACGCCAGAGCGGCACCGATGTGCGCGCCACGATCTCCCAGGCGATTGCGCATGGCGGACATTATGAAATCACCGGCCACAAATGGTTTCTGTCGGCGCCCATGTCGGACGCTTTCCTTGTTCTTGCGCAAGCGTCGGCCGGGCTCACCTGCTTTCTTCTTCCGCGCTTTCGCCCGGACGGCGGCGTCAACGGGCTCAGGCTCCAGCGTCTCAAGGATAAGCTCGGCAATCGCTCCAACGCTTCGGCCGAGGTCGAGTTTCACGCCGCCTATGGCGAACGCGTCGGCGCCGAAGGCGAAGGGGTGCGAACCATCATCACCATGGTGCAATTGACGCGGCTCGATTGCGCGGTCGCCGCCGCCGGGCAAATGCGCATGGGCCTCGCCCAGGCGGCGCATCACGCGGCGCATCGCTCGGTCTTCCAGCGCCGTCTGGTCGAGCAGCCGGCGATGCGCGCGATTCTCGCCGATCTCGCTCTGGAGAGCGAAGCGACCACGGCTCTCGCGTTTCGCTTGGCGCGCGCTTATGACCGGGCGCGCGGCGACGAAGACGAAGCGGCCTATGCGCGGCTGATGACTCCGGCGGTCAAATATCTCGCCACGAAATCCGCCCCTTCATTCATTTACGAGACGCTCGAATGTCTCGGCGGCAACGGTTATGTCGAGGATCTGCCGATGGCGCGGCTCTATCGGGAGGCCCCCCTGAACGCGATCTGGGAGGGGTCGGGAACGGTCATGGCGCTCGATATCCTTCGCGCCATGCGCCAGAACCGCGCGGCGGCGGACAGCGTGATCGACAAGCTTGCGATGGCTGGCGCCGCCGCCGGACGCGCCGCGGCCAATGCGATTTATCAGAGCGTCGGCAGGCCTGACGCCGAAAGCCGAGCCCGCTTCATCGCCGAATGGCTGGCAAGGCTCGGCGCGCTCGCGGCCCTTCACGAGGCCGATGGCGATCTCGCCGAGGCTTACGCGGCGACGCGGCTGGGAGGCGGCCCCCATGCGACCTGGGGCGCATGTGATCTGGTGTCGGTTCAAAACCTAGTTCTGTCGCGCCTGCTCCCTTGATTTTTCAGCTCGGCGAAGCCGTTGCATAGCTATCGCTAGAGCAATCGCGGCGAACGCCGGGTCAAGCAGATGGCCGCGCCCCACCGATGCGCAGGGGTTGACGAGGCTTCGAGCAAAGCCCAGTCTCGCGGCATGAGCCGCGCGCGCGATCAATTTGAAATCACTTGCGACATTCTTCTTCGAGCCTATTCGATCGGGCTGTTTCCGATGGCCGAGAGCGCGGACGACCCAAATCTGTTCTGGGTCGATCCGGAGCTTCGCGGCATTTTTCCTCTCGACGGAATGATCGTCTCGAGAAGTCTCGCGAAGACCATCCGCTCCGATCGTTTCGAGATCAGGATCGATCATGATTTCGACGCGGTGATCGACGCCTGCGCCCGCTCCGACGAGAGTCGCGACAAGACATGGATCAATGCGCGCATCAAGCAGCTCTATCGGCAGCTGTTCGACATGGGGCGGGTCCATACGGTCGAAGCCTGGAGCGAGGGCGAGCTCGCCGGCGGCCTTTATGGCGTGCGTCTCGGGGCGGGCTTCTTTGGCGAAAGCATGTTTCACCGCAAGACCGACGCTTCGAAAGTCGCTTTGATTCACCTTGCGGCGCGCTTGGCGCGCGGCGGGTTCAGCCTGCTCGACACGCAATTCGTCACCCCGCACCTCGCATCTCTTGGCGCAATCGAAGTGCCGAAAGAGGCCTATCGGCGCCGTCTCGCGGATGCGATGGGGCGACAAGCCGATTTCTGGACCTGGCCAAAGGGCCAAGCCGTCCTCGGCCGAGAGGCGCTTGCCGCCCTGCCAAGCTGCGCGCGCTGACGGCGCCGCTCATTGGCTCATGACCGGCTGTCTTTATCAAGCACGGCGTCGAGCCTCACGCGTTCGCTTTCGCTCAAGGGATCGGCTGAGGCTAGGCCTTGACCGCGCCGGCGGACCGCGAAAATAATGGCGCCCGCCCCTGCGGCGAGCACCAAGAAAGGCGCTCCCCACAAGAGCCAGGTCGTGAGCTTGAAGGGCGGCTTCAGGAGAATGAAATCGCCGTAGCGCTGGACCAGGAAGGCGCGGATCTGTTCATCGCTATCGCCCGCCCGAAGACGCTCGCGGACGAGGAGGCGCAAGTCCCGCGCGAGCTCGGCATGAGATTCGTCGATCCACTCGTTTTGGCAGACCATGCAGCGCAATTCCGCCGAGAGCGCCCGCCCGCGCGCTTCAAGCTTTGCATCGCTCATGATTTCATCCGGCTCGACCGCCATCGCCGCGAGCGGCGGGAACAGGAGCAGAAGCGCAAGAGCGAGCCGGAGCGCGAACATAGTCATTCGGCTGGTTGCGCGAGCGCGGCCGAGCGGCGGGCGCGGCGCGCCACGCCGATCCGAAAGCTTCGGTCGCTGAGCGAAAGGCCGCCGCCGAACGCCATGATCAAGGCGCCGATCCAGATCAAGGCGACTAGCGGCTTCCAGAATATTCGGGCGTTGACCGAGCCGTTCGCCGCTTGGTCGGCGATGCTCATATAGACTTGGCCAAGGCCGAGAGTCGCTATGCCGGCTTCAGACCGGCTCATTTTGCGGGTCGGATAAAAGCGCGTCGCGGGTTCTATCGCGGCCTTGGTCAATCCATTCGCGCGAATGAGCGTCTTTCCGACTAGCTCGGAATAATTTGGGCCCTCGCGTGGAAACACGCTCTCCAAGGTCAGCTCGTAAGGGCCGATCGCGACGCTATCGCCTGGCTTCAAGGCGGTGATTTTCTCGGCCCCCCAGCCGGTCGCGGCGAGGCCCAGTAAGGTGACGCCGATCCCGGCATGGGCGAAAGCGGTTCCAAGCGCCTGTCGCGGCAGGCCCAAGACCCGCCGGCCGGCGGTCCCGATAGAGGCGCCGCCAGCGAACAGGCGCCGGCCGAGATCGACGAAGGATCCGATGATCACATAGACCGCTAGGCCCGAAAGCGCGACGCTCACGACGGGGCCGCCGCGCCACGCCGCGAAAACGGCCATGCAGAGAAGGCCCGCGCCGATCGCGACCGCGAGCCGCTGCGCCGCGCCAACGAGATCGCCGCGTTTCCAGGCGAGATTTTGGCCGATTGGCATCAGGACAAAGAGCGGGATGAACAAAGGCGCGAAAGTCAGATTGAAGAAGGGCGCGCCAACCGAGATCTTCTCGCCGGTCAAGGCTTCGAGCGCCAGCGGGTAGAGCGTGCCGACGAAAACAGTGGCGCAGCATGTCGTCAGAAGCAGATTGTTGAGGACCAGCGCGCCTTCGCGCGAGACCGGCGCGAAGAGCCCGCCCTGCTTGAGGCCTCCTGCCCGGACCGCGAAAAGCGCGAGCGATCCGCCGATGAAGATCACCAGAATGGCGAGGATGAAGATCCCGCGCATTGGATCGCTCGCGAAAGCGTGGACGGAGGTCAAGACGCCCGAGCGAACTAGAAAGGTTCCGAGAAGCGAAAGGGAGAAGGCGAGAATGGCGAGGAAGATGGTCCATATCTTCAGGGCTTCGCGCTTCTCCATGACCGCCGTGCAATGCAGGAGCGCGGTCGCCGCGAGCCAGGGCATCAGCGAGGCGTTCTCGACTGGGTCCCAGAACCAGAAGCCGCCCCAGCCCAAGGTGTAATAGGCCCAGTACGAGCCCATGGCGATGCCAAGCGTCAGGCAAATCCAGGCGATCAGGGTCCAAGGCCGCACGAAGCGCGCGAAGACCGCGTCGATGCGGCCGGACATCAAGGCTGCCGCCGCGAAGGAATATGTAATCGAAAGCCCGACATAACCGAGATAGAGCAGTGGCGGATGAATGGCGAGGCCGGGATCCTGCAGCAAGGGATTGAGGTCCGCGCCTTCCGGCGGGGCCTCGGCGAGCCGGGCAAACGGGTTCGAGGTCAAGAGAATGAACAACAGGAAAGCGGCCGCGATCCAGGATTGCGCGGCGAGCACATTGGCGCGCATTTCCTCCGGCATGGAGCCCGAAAAAACAGCGACCGCCGCGGCGAAGAGAGAGAGAACCAGGACCCATAAAAGCATCGAGCCTTCGTGATTGCCCCAGACGCCAGTGATTTTGTAAATTAATGGCTTCGCTGAATGCGAATTCTCGACGACATTGACGAGCGAGAAATCCGAAACCACATGGGCGTAGGTCAAGGCGAAAAAGGCATAGGCCACGAGGCCGAACCCGGCGATCGCGACGGAAGGCGCGACCGCCATGAGGCGACGGTCCCCTATCGCCGCGCCCCAGACCGGCAGGACCGAATTGACGAGCGCGAGCGCCAGGGCCAGGACAAGCGCATAATGGCCGGTTTCAACGATCATGCGACCCCCACTTGCGGCGCCTCATTGGCGAACCGCGCTGGCCGGTTCCGTCTTGCCGGCGGCGGCGTCCTGCGCGCCTTCTTTCCATACGCCCTGTTTCTTCAGGGCGTCGGCCACCTCGCGCGGCATGTAGCGCTCATCATGCTTGGCGAGCACGCTGTCGGCGTGAAAAACCTTGTCGTCGCCAAGGCTTCCCTCGGCGACGACACCTTGGCCCTCGCGAAATAGGTCGGGCAGCAGACCGACATAGGCGACATCGACCTCCTGCTTCATGTCCGTAATGACGAAGCGGACGCTTTCTCCAGTCTCGCGCCGGAGCGAGCCCTGCTTCACGAGGCCGCCGATCCGAAGCCTCGCGCCAACGCCAGGCGCCTTCTGCGCTAGCTCGCTCGGCCCGTAGAAAAAGACAATATTGTCGCGCAGGGCAAGCAGAACCAGCGCGACCGCGAGGCTGAGCGCGGCTCCCGCCGAGGCGATCAAAACGAGACGGCGTTGCTTGCGGGTCATGCTGCTAGCCTTCAAGCCCGAGTTCCCGCGCGAGCGCATCGATCCGCGCGATCGCGGTCGCGTCTCCGGCAAGATTGCGCTTGGCGTCGCTCAAAGCCGCCCGCGCCTTGTCGGACTCGTTCAAGACCGCATAGGCGCGAACAAGGCGGAGCCATCCGTCGACGTCCTGCCCATTTTGCGCGAGGCGCGAGGCCAGGCGGTCCACCATTCCATGAATGGCGCTTGCTTGCTCGGCCGCCGGCAGGGCCTGAATTTTCGCCGCGAGGTTCGGCTTGTCCACCGACGAGCCTCGCGGCGGCGGCGAGCCGGCGGGCAGCGCGGCGACCCTCTCGCGCAGCGCCTGCGTCCAAGGCGCGTTTTCCGGCGACTCGGCGACAAGCGCGCTCCATATTTCCCTTGCGCGAGAAATATCGCCGTCCTGCTCGGCGGCGAGACCGAGAAAAAAGCGCGGCTTGGCGAGCGTTGGATCCTTCGCCGAGGCCTTTTCAAAGGCTTGGCGCGCCTCGTCATTCACCGCGCCGTTCGCGGCGTAGACAAGGGCCTCGCCGTAGCGCGCGAGCCGCTCGGGAGTTTCGCCGAGCAGGCGAAGCGCCGCCGCGTAGGCATGGACGGCGTCATCCGCGCGGCCCATGCGAAGATAGACGGGCGCAAGAACTTCATAGCCGCGCCCGTCGTCGGGATATTGCGCGAGATGCGCTTCGATTTTCGCGACCGCGGCCATCACTTCAGCGCGGGCGGACGACGGCTCGACGCGGGCGGCGAGCGGAAGGTCCGGCAGGGCGGGATTGCCAATGACCCAGTAAAGTCCAACCGCCAAGGCGGGCGCGAAGAGCGCGGCGGCGAAAGCGGCGACGCCCGCGCGGCTGCCCTGCGCCGCTTGCGCCTGTTCCGCGGGCGCGTCAGCCGCCATGAGGCGCCGGGCCGCTTCAGCCTTCGCGCCTTGCACATCTTCCGCCGCGACAAACCCATGCGCGGCGTCCCGGTCGATCTCGGCGAGCTGAGCTTTGTACAGCGCGATCTCCGTCGCGCCGCGCGAGGGTCCGCGCGGCGTCTTCATGAGCGGCCAAAGGATGCTCAGGACGGCAAATCCAGTCAAAATTGTGAAAATCAGCCACAGCATGCGCCTCTTAATAGGGGTTGCCCCGCCCATTGCAAAGGGCCTTTGCGGCAGCGTCAAACGAGCGCGGCCTCGGTTTGCGCCGAAGGCAGCCGCAGCTCCGCGCGGAGCCCGCCTTGCGGATTGGAGCCAAGCGCCAGAGAGCCGCCGTAAAGCGCCGCGAGATCGACGACAATAGAGAGGCCGAGGCCTGATCCCGGCTTGGTTTCGTCGAGCCGCCCGCCGCGACGCAGCGCCGCCTCGCGCTGCTCGACCGCCAGTCCAGCCCCATCGTCATCGATCGTGACCCGTATGAACGGGCGTTCGGCCGCGTCCGGCGCGGGCTCGGCCGCGACGCTGATCGCAACCGCGCTCGCCGCCCATTTCCCGGCATTGTCCACGAGATTGCCGATCATCTCCTCGAGGTCCTGGCGCTCGCCGAGGAACCGAATGGAGGCCGGCGCGGCGACGCTGAAAACGATCGCCCGCGCCGCATAGATTTTTTCGAAAGTTCGGACAAGGGCTTCGACGACTGGGGCGACTTCGGTCGCCCCGCTCAGCGTCCCCGCGCGCACGGCGGCCCGCGCGCGATCGAGATAATAGGCGACCTGATCGCGCATGATCATGGCCTGCTCCTCGACCTTGCTCGCCAGAGCGCTCGGATCGACGGCGGCTTCGTTCATGATGACGCTCAGCGGCGTTTTCAAGGCATGGGCGAGATTGCCAACCTGGGTGCGCGCCCGCTCGACGACCTCACGATTGGCGCTGATGAGCAGGTTGAGTTCGCCCGCGAGCGGCGCGATGTCGCGCGGAAAATCGCCTTCGATCATCTCGCTCTGGCCGCGCCTGATCGCGGCGACGCCCTGGCGCAAGCGGCGCAGCGGCCGCAGGCCGTAGCGGAGCTGAATCGCGGAGGAGCCGATGAGGGCGAGGGCCAGCAGGCTGAAGGCGATGACGAGGTCGAGCTCGAAACGAGCAATCTGCGCGTCGAGGTCCTTTGTGGTCGCCGCGACCTGGACAAGGTAAATTCCGTCGTCGCCCGCGTCGATAATACGTTCGAGCATGCGCAAGCGGCGATCGTCTGGCCCTTTCACATAGCCCCTGCGGGCTCCGCCCAGGCCGGCTTCGACCCCTTGCTCGGAAAGCCGAGGCAGCCTTGCGGCGAAGAGAGAGCGCGAGCTTCTGATCCGCGGTTTTTCGCCGTCCAATCTGGTGATCTGCCAGTACCAGCCGGATAGGGCCAGCTCGAATTGAGGATCGCTGAGCTCTTCTGGATCGACGCGGGAGGCTTCGCCCGGCGTCGCGATATCGGCGACGAGGGCGCGCAGATAGACGCCAAGGCGCTCGTCGAAACTATCCTCGGCGCCGCGGCGATAGACGGTCGATAGAACGAACCCGGCGATGAGAAGAATCGCGAAGCTCAAAATCGCGGCGGAAAGGAAAAGCCGCGCCGCGATGGAGCCGGCGCTGATCTTTAACTTGCAGCGTTTCGCCGCGTGAATCGCTCGGTCCTCGTCGACATTGAGATCCGCGTTTCTGCTTGGCCGCATCTGTCGTCGCCGAGCCGGCTTTTGCATGGCCGGAAAATATGGGTGGGTTCAGATGAAGCGCCGTATGAATTCAGCTGGTTTTCGGCGCGTCGCTTTTGCCGACCCGGTCCTTCAAATCCGCGTTTTTCGAATCCGGGGCGGCGAGAAGATAGCCCAATCCGCGCACTGTCTGGATGATGTCGACGCCAAGCTTTTTCCGCAGCCTCGCGACGAAGACTTCAATCGTGTTGGAGTCGCGATCGAAATCCTGATCATAGAGATGTTCGACGATTTCGCCGCGTGACACCACCCGCCCGGCGTGATGCATCAAATAGGAGAGAAGCCGATATTCATGCGACGTGAGCTTGATCGGATTGCCGTCGACCGAAACCCTGCCGGCGCGCGCGTCGAGGCTCACGCCGGCGCAGGTGAGCTCGTTCGACGCATGGCCCGCCGCCCGCCGCAGGAGCGCCCGCAGCCTGGCGAGGATCTCCTCCATGTGAAAGGGCTTGGCGACATAATCATCGGCCCCCGCGTCGAAGCCTTGCACCTTGTCGCCCCAGCGGTCGCGCGCAGTCAGGATCAGGACCGGCATCGTTCGGCCAGCCTTGCGCCAGTCGGCGAGCACGGAAATGCCGTCCCGCTTCGGCAGGCCGAGATCGAGCACGACCGCGTCATAAGGCTCGGTGTCGCCCAGGAACCAACCCTCTTCTCCGTCGAAGGCCCGATCGACGACATAGCCGGCGAGCTCTAGCGCCGCGACGATCTGGCGATTGAGATCCTTGTCATCCTCGACCACGAGCAGGCGCACTATGCGGGATCCCGGCTTGAATGAAGACGGCTATTCTTCGTTTTTCGAACCGACGAGCTTGCCAGTCTTCGCATCGATGGAAATATGGAGGATGCGCCCGTCATGGCGCAGCAAACTGATTTCATAAACGAAATCCTCGCTCCAGCGGCAAAGCTTGGCGCCGATCGCCTCGGCCTGGAGCTTTGTCGCGACGTTCCGCATCAAATGAAAAGGCTCGAAAAGTCCAAGCGAGACAATCTTGTCGCGCGTCTCCGCGGTCGAATAACATATCCGCTGCCGCGCCGGCTCGGCGCGGGCGGCGAAGCCGGTCGCAATGAGGACCAAAATGAAAAAATTCATTATTCGAGGCTGGCGCCGCATAAATGAACGCCCCATGAATATTATGGCCGGAAGCGCGCATTTTCAATCGAGCAGATTCGGCACCTCCAATCGAGCGCGTCGAAGGCTGGGTCTGAGCCATGCGTTGGCTTGCCTGATGATCGCACTCATGCCGAAAGCCGCTTCGGCATTGGTTGGCCCGGCGCGCGAGGCCCCCGAACTCGAACCCTATGTCGTGACGGTGCTGAACCGCAATGGCT
Organism: uncultured Alphaproteobacteria bacterium; assembly: GCA_963829515.1. Lineage (GTDB taxonomy): Bacteria > Pseudomonadota > Alphaproteobacteria > Rhizobiales > Beijerinckiaceae > Methylocapsa. The sequence continues at coordinate 110,665 of CAWHIP010000016.1, read as the reverse complement.
CCAGCGCGAGCTTTTGTAGCGCCAGCGTGATCGCGCGCAACATTGTCCTGACCGCCGCGCATTGCGTGACCAGTCCGGACGACGCGCGGGTGTTTTTCCGCGACGCCAGCGGCCAACCGACCCTTCTTGACGTGGCGTCGATCGCAATTAATCCGGGGTATCGGCCCGACGCCATCCGGCGGCGCCTGATTTCGATCGACCTCGCCCTTCTGCGTCTCGTCGAACCACTTCCGGACTCGTTCACGCCGGTCAGTTTCTCGAAGTCCGCTTCGGCCGAGATCGGACAAATATTTCGCATCGCGGGATTTGGCGTCGCCGACGAGGGCTCGGGCCGGACCGGCGGCGTTTTACGGGAAGGAAATCTTGTGGCGAGTGGGCCAAGATCCGCGATACTTCTTTGGCTCAAGGATCCAAACCAAGAGGGCCTCGGCGCTTGCACCGGCGATTCAGGCGCCCCGGTCTTCGCCGCCAAAGCGCCAATTCTCGTCGCCGTCGCCGTTTGGGCCAAGGGAGAGAACGGCCATATCTGCGGCGCGTTAACTCAGGCGGTCCGCATCCCGCCGCAGCGGCCCTGGATCGAGAACGTTTTGAGCGCCTGGGGCGCGGTCGAAGGCGGCGCGCCGTGATTGGCTCCTCAACAATGAAATGAATCGCGAAGGCGCCGCGCTTCGCCGCGGCGCGACGAGCCTTTACAGGCTCCAGCCAAATATGAAACATGGCGCAGGTTTGGATCGGGTTTTCTCGCGGCGAACCACATTGCGAGAAATTCCCCGGCGAAAGGGCTGCCGGCATGAACACAAGCGCGGATTCTGCGTTTTTCGTCTCGACCGCATGGCTCGCGGAGCATTTGGATGCGCCCGATGTCGCGGTCGTCGACGGCACGTTTTTCATGCCCGACGAAAACCGCGATGCGAAAGCCGAATATCTCGCGGGGCATATTCCGGGCGCGGTTTTCTTTGACATCGACGCCATCGCCGATCATGCGACCCAGCTTCCGCATATGCTGCCCAGGCCCGACGCCTTCGCGGAGGCGATGGAGAAGCTCGGTCTCGGCGACGGCTTGCGCTTCGTGGTCTATGACGCGTCTGGCTTGCTGGGCGTCGCGCGGGTCTGGTGGACGCTGCGCGTCTTTGGCGCGACGGATGTGAAGATCCTCGCCGGCGGCCTGCCAAGATGGCGGGCGGAAGGGCGGCCGCTGGAGGCGGGAAGCGTGGCGCGCCCGCCCCGGCCATTCGCCGCGCGCTTCGACGCCAGCGCGGTCGTCGACGCCGAAAAAGTGAAGAGCGCGAGCGAGAACGGCTCCGCCCAAATTGTCGACGCGCGGGCCGCCTCGCGGTTCAGGGGCGATGCGCCAGAGCCGAGGCCGGGATTGCGCTCGGGGCACATTCCCGGGAGCCGGAATGTGCCCTGGCGCGAGGTCGTGTCGGAAGGCTGCATAAAGCCCACCGACGCGGTCGAGGCCGCCTTCGCCGACGCGGGAGTTGATCTCGCAAAACCCATTATCACGACCTGCGGTTCGGGCGTGTCCGCCGCGATCCTTCTCTTGGCCTTGGAGACGATCGGAAAAAGCGGCGTCGCGCTTTATGACGGATCATGGAGTGAATGGGGCGCGCAGGCCGATCTGCCAATTGCGCAAGGCGGTTGAGTCGGTTCGCTCACGGATAAAGTTTCTCGACAGACAACATATCATCCGACGACTGCAAAAAAACCGGTGGCCTGCAGCGAAAACGCTTGACGCGGCAAGAGGCTGCGCTAGCATACCTTCTAAGCGCTGATGCTTCGAAACCTTATGCTGTTTCGCGCATTTGCAGCCTAAGTGGATCGTTCGACAATCGTCGGACGGAGCTTGATCCAACGCCGGCCCGCGCTAGCGTTTTCTTCAGGATCGAGCCAGCAGGCCCTGAGAGGCTTCCACGCTGACCCCCTGCTTGGGGGCGACCCTTCTCCTTACACAGCTTCGAAGCCGAGACTAGCCATGGCTTGCCCTTGGCGCGATCGAGTCGCTTGGAGGGAGATAAATCCGTCTCGAGACTTTAGGAGTGACACTCATGTGTGACTATTCGCTTGAAATGTACGCCTCTCGGCCTGCACGCGAGTCCGAGAAATATGTCACCACCCGCTTTCCTTCGGGAAGCATTGGCCTTGCCGCCCCCGGCGATTGCACGACGGCGGTTTGCGTCCAATATGACACCAAGCTCCAGCTCGAAGGAATCTCGAGCGATTTGCAAACTCGTCTCGGCGTTCATGCCGGCGAGCAAGTCGTCTTCGCTCGCCTCGAGCACGGCGCCTATCGCGATGGAGTTAAGTTCGGCAACGGCAAGGAAATCTCGTTGCAGCTGCTTGGTTCCGGCGTTGGCGTGACGCTTGTGGAATTGGCCGCCAAGCCGCAGCCTGCCCGCGAACGCCGCGACATTCTAGAGACCATCGATTAATCAGCTCCATTGACAAGACCGGCTTTGACCCGTTCCGCGGCCTATGCGCGGGACGGGTTTTTATTCGATCGACTTTATATTCTATCGGCGAAGGCAGTTTTCTGATTAACGCCGAAAACCGTCATGCCTGAGAGTGGCGCGCGACAAAAGACTGCCGCCGGCCGCGACCCCCAAACGCAAGCCCCGCCCTTGCCTTTTCTTGCTTATTTCTGGATATTTCATCCCAATTGATCAGCCCTGTTTCAAGATGCCGCGACCGGACCGCGCCGCGCGGGGCCGAGGGGCCAAAAGGTCGGCGCCCGCGTAGGCGCGTCTTCTGAATTCTTCCTAGGAGTCGCTAGACGTTTGCGTTTGCATCATGCTTATGAACATCGAGCGCCAGCACGATCCAGGTGATCGCGCGCGTTGAGCCAATTTGGAGATCCACTGACGAAGCAGGATCCGGAGCCGCCGAAACTGAAGCGACCTTGGGTGAAGACCTTGGAGGGGCTGGCGTGGGCCGGCGGGTTTCTCGGACGGTTTTGACCCGAAGCTTTCCCCATGGTTTGCCGGAGGCGGAACATATTGTCGCCTGCGCTCTGACGTAGAAAAGAAATGTCTCTTTTATTGCTTTTGCGTGGCGATTTTGCTCAGCAGATGCTAAGAGCCGGTCAAAACACCCGAATTTATGGTTCTCCGCACTTTCGGCGAGGCCGAGTTCGGCGGCGATCGTCCAATGTAAAAAGAGCCGATGAAGAAAATCGAGGCAATCATTAAGCCGTTCAAGCTCGATGAGGTCAAGGAGGCGCTGCAGGAGGCGGGAGTGGCCGGGATTACGGTCACTGAAGCCAAGGGCTTCGGCCGACAGAAGGGCCATACCGAACTCTATCGCGGCGCCGAATATATCGTCGATTTCCTGCCCAAGGTCAAAATCGAGGTGGTCGTGCTCGATAGCCTCGTCGACGCCGCCGCCGAAGCGATTCGCAAGGCCGCGCAGACTGGGCGAATCGGGGATGGAAAAATCTTCATTTCAAATATAGAAGGCGCGATCCGCATTCGGACCGGCGAAACCGGACCCGACGCGATTTGACCTGCCGCGGTCGTCAGGCCGCGCGATTCTAGTGGTTTTCCCACCGGGCACGACATTCATTCAGACCATGAGGGACAGAAATGACGACCGCCAAAGATGTGCTGAAATCGATCAAGGATAATGACATCAAATATGTCGATTTTCGCTTCACAGACCCGCGCGGCAAGTGGCAGCATGTCACCTTCGACGTGTCGATGATCGAAGACGACACCTTCACCGAAGGCGTGATGTTCGACGGCTCTTCGATCGCAGGCTGGAAAGCCATCAACGAATCCGACATGACCCTGCTGCCGGATCCGAGCACGGCGATGATCGATCCCTTTTTCGCTGCGCCCGACCTTGGTGATCATTTGCGATATTCTGGACCCCGCCAGCGGCGAGCCCTATAGTCGCGATCCGCGCGGCATCGCCAAAAAGGCGGAAGCCTTCGCCGCCTCGTCGGGCATCGCCGATGTGGCCTATTTCGGCCCCGAGGCCGAGTTTTTCGTTTTCGACGATGTCCGCTTCACCACCGATCCCTATAACACCGGCTTTATCCTCGACTCCTCGGAATTGCCGTCCAATACAGGCACGCCTTATGAGGGCGGCAATCTCGGCCACCGCATTCGCACCAAAGGCGGCTATTTCCCGGTGCCGCCGCAGGATTCGGCGCAGGACATGCGCGGCGAAATGCTCGCCGCGATGGCCCAGATGGGCGCGAAGGTGGAGAAACACCACCACGAAGTGGCGTCTGCGCAGCATGAGCTCGGCCTGAAATTCGGGCCGCTGACGACCATGGCGGATCATCTCCAGATCTACAAATACGCCATTCACCAAGTCGCCCATAGCTACGGCAAGTCGGCGACCTTCATGCCGAAGCCCATCTTCGGCGACAATGGATCGGGAATGCATGTTCATCAATCGCTTTGGAAAGGCGGCAAGCCGCTGTTCGCCGGCAATAAATACGCCGATCTGAGCCAGGAATGCCTGTTTTACATTGGCGGCATCATCCGCCACGCCCGGGCGCTGAACGCCTTCACCAATCCGCTCGACCAATTCCTACAAGCGCTTGGTGCCGGGCTATGAAGCGCCGGTCCTGCTCGCCTATTCAGCCCGCAATCGCTCGGCCTCCTGCCGCATTCCCTTCGCCACCAATCCGAAGGCGAAACGAGTCGAGGTTCGTTTCCCCGATCCGACCGCCAATCCCTATCTCGCTTTTTCGGCGATGCTGCTGGCGGGCATCGACGGAATCCTCAACAAGATCGATCCCGGCGCGGCGATGGACAAGGATCTTTACGATCTGCCGCCGAAGGAATTGAAGAAAATCCCGACCGTCTGCGGCTCGCTGCGCGAGGCGCTCGGCAATCTCGACAAGGATCGCGCCTTCCTCAAGGCGGGCGGCGTCTTCGACGATGATTTCATCGATAGCTATATCGAGCTGAAGACCATCGACGTGCTGCGCTTCGAGACGACCCCCCATCCGGTCGAGTTCGATATGTATTATTCCTATTGAGCAAAGCGGACTAGCGCCGCTCCTTTGCGATCCCGGACGGACAGTCCGGGATCGTTTTTTCTGGCGCATGCGGCAGGCCCCTTTCGCATCCGCACGGCTCGCTCAGATCGCTTCGTCGCCCTTTTGGGTGTTCGTGTCTGTCTTGGACCCTGCCCGCCGAATGCGATTGGCGGGTTCGATCGAGGCCGCGCCGGACCGGCTTCGCGGAATTAGGCCGCCGCCTCGGAAAGGCTCACGGCCGAGATTTGTCGCGCCGGCCGCGCTGGAGCCCAAGATTTCCTTTGAACGGCGCAGTCGCCCAATAAAGCGACAAAGGCTCAATTCCTTGGCCGCGTCGCAACCGCCGCCGGTGTTTTTGTTTTGTTCTATCCTGTGATCAAATCAAGTATAAGCTGCGCCTGAACAAATCAGCGCGTAAGGAAGTCTCATGGCAAACGGCGGCGGCGACCTTTTCGGAAATTCGGCGCGAAAACAGGCCCCCGTTTCTCGCGACGGCAAAAGCGGCCGACCGGCCAAGGCCGAGGCGGTCAAATCAAGCGCGACGCGCGTCGAGACGCCCGGAGAAGTCGGCTATACTGCCGCCTCCATCGAGGTTCTTGGAGGGCCTCGAGCCGGTTCGCCGCCGCCCGGGCATGTATATCGGCGGCACCGACGAGGAGGCGCTGCACCATCTTTTCGCCGAAGTGATCGACAATTCGATGGACGAGGCGCTTGCCGGCCACGCCGACTGTATCGAGGTCGAGCTATGAGGCCGACGGCTTTGTCACCGTGACCGACAATGGCCGCGGCATTCCGGTCGATCCGCATCCGAAATTCCAAGAACAAATCCGCGCTCGAAGTGATCATGACACGCTGCACGCCGGCGGCAAATTCGACTCCGGAAGCCTACGAGACCTCCGGCGGCCTGCATGGCGTCGGCGTCTCGGTCGTCAACGCGCTGTCCGAACGTATGGAGGTCGAAGTCGCGCGCGGGCCAGAAGCTCTATCGGATGGCTTTCGAGCGCGGCAAACCCAAAGGCAAATTGCAGGACGCGGGCAAGGCGCCGAACCGGCGCGGCACCAAAGTCCGGTTCCGCCCGACCCGGAGATTTTCGGCGCCAAGGCGCGCTTTCAAGCCCGCGCGCCTGTTCAAGATGACGCGCTCGAAGGCCTATCTGTTCGGCGGCGTCGAAATCCGCTGGCATTGCGCGCCGGAACTGCTGCGTCGGCACCGCGCAACGTGCCGGACGAGGCGACGTTTCATTTCCCGACGGTCTGAAAGATTATCTCGCCGCAGGACTCGCCGGCAAGCGACCCTCGTGCATCCCGACGTCTTTTCCGGCACCTCGGGAAAAACCGGCGGGCACGGCTCGGCGCAATGGGCCGTGGCCTGGACCGCGGACGCCGACGGCTTCCTCAATTCCTATTGCAACACCATCCCGACGCCCGACGGCGGCACGCATGAAGCGGGGCTGCGCGCCGCGCTCGGCCGCGGCTTGAAGGATCACGCCGAACGCATCGGACAAGGTAAGCGCGCCGCGGCCATCACCAGCGACGACGTGATGACAGCCGCCGGCGCATGCTCTCGGTCTTCATCCGCGAGCCGGAATTCCAGGGCCAGACCAAGGACCGCCTGATAACGGCCGAGGCCCAGCGGATCGTCGAGCAGGCGATCAAGGACCCGTTCGATCACTGGCTCGCCGGCACCCCGACGCAGGCCAACAGCTCCTCGACTTCGTGCCGTCGAGCGCGCCGAGGAACGCATTCGCCGCCGCCAGGAGAAGGACATCGCGCGCAAGACCGCCGTGCGCAAACTTCGGCTGCCCGGCAAACTCGCCGATTGCACCAACAATGCCGCCGCAAGGATCGGAACTGTTTATTGTTGAGGGCGATTTCGCCGGCGGCTCGGCCAAGCAGGCGCGCGACCGCGCCGATCAGGCGGTGCTGCCGCTTGCGCGGCAAAATCCTCAACGTCGCGTCGCGCCACGCAGGACAAGCTCGCCGGCAACCAGCAGCTCGCCGATCTCGTTCAAGCGCTCGGCTGCGGCATCGGCTCGCATTACAGAGAGGAAGACCTTCGCTACGAGAAAGTGATCATCATGACCGACGCCGATGTGGACGGCGCCCATATCGCCTCGCTGCTCATCACCTTCTTCTACCGGCAGATGCCGCAAGCTCATCGAGGCCGGCCATCTTTATCTCGCGGTGCCGCCGCTTTATCGGCTGACCCAGGGCGCGCAGCATTTCTACGCCCGCGACGAAAGCACATCGCGACGAAATTGATACAAAGACCTTGACCGGAAAGGAAAAATCGAGATCAGCCGGTTCAAGGGCTTGGGCGAAATGATTCCAGCGCAGCTCAAGGAAACGACGATGGACCCGCAAAAAACGCACGTCTCCTGCGGTCGTCGTGCTCCCGGAGGATCAAAAGGCACCGCGAATTCCGTCGAGCGCCTGATGGGCAACCAGGCCGGACGCGCGCTTTGCCTTTATTCAGGAACGCGCCGCCTTCGCCAATGCGGCGGACCTTGTCGTCGTGTGAGAAAGAGCCTGTTCCAGCTCTTTGAATTTAAGCGCGTTCTTTTTGATCGGATAAATGCGCCGGATTATGAGGCGCGTTCTAAGCGGTTGAGCCACGACAAGCCGCCGCCGGGACCCTTCGCGCCCCCTCTGCCCGCCTATTTGCCTTCGCCTCGCGAAGGTGGCCGGCGGCAAATGGCGTTTCGAGGAGGCCACTCCATTCCATTTGCGCGCCGGCCAACCCTACGGACCCAGGAGATGCGGCGGACCTGAGCACTCCGCAGGGTATTTCTATAGTCAAGTCGCCGACTGCGCATGATCATGCGCAGAGGCAGGGTTGAGGCATTCTTTAAGGCGCCTCTTCCATGCCGCCGGATCTCATCACGGCGCGGCGGAACGACGTTAACGCGCGGCGAGGAAAATGCAATCGGCTTGTTCACCTCCCATGCGTGAACTTTTGTTAACCTAAATCTCGGTTCGCGTTGCAAAACGCCAGCGAAACGCCTTGGGAAGGCGTTCGCGCTATAGGCGCTCCGCTCATGCCGGGAGGAATTGAGCATGTCCCGCCGCCAGCCCAGTCATTCCCAGGCTGAGCCCTCGCCGCGCGTCTTTATCGGCAGTTCATCCGCCGCGCTTACGCTCGCCGGCAAGATCGGCGATGAACTCAGGAAGGGCGGCGACATCGAAGCGAAAGTCTGGGACGAAGGCATATTGCAGACAGGCGCCATTTTACTGAGCCCTATTGCTCACTTAGGTAATTGCGCACGGTTTCGAGAAATTTGACGATCGAGATCGGCTTCGAGAGATAGGCCTCGCATCCGCCCTGCCGGATTTTTTCCTCGTCGCCCTTCATGGCGAAGGCGGTTATCGCGATCACCGGTATATGGCGCAGGAACTCGTCCTCCTTGATCCATTGCGTGACCTGCAGCCCGGACACTTCCGGCAATTGAATGTCCATTAAAATGAGATTGGGCCTGTGCAGGCGGGCGAGGTCCAGGGCTTCCATGCCGCTGCGCGTTTGCACCGTCTTATAGCCATGCGCCTCGAGAAGATCGTTGAACAGCTTCATGTTCAACTCATTATCTTCTACGATCAAAATGCTTTTTTGCATCGGATGCACCCACTCCGCCCTTGCCGGCGGCGGACAATCCCCACCCGGGGCGGTCCGATCATACTTCGGACTTCTAAAGGATAGAACTTGACGAAAGGGAAATCGGCGTCATGCAAAATGGAGCAATTCCAACTTCTCGGCCCAAATCGCCGCAACTCAACCGGGAGGCGGCGGAATCCATCGCCATCGACGCCCTGACCTTCCTCGCGGCGGAGCCGTCCCGGCTCGACCGTTTCATGACCCTGTCCGGCCTCACCGGCGAGAACCTGCGCGCCACCGCCGCCGAGCCCGCATTTCTCGCCAGCGTTCTCGACCATCTCGCCGCTGACGAGGCGCTGCTACTCGCCTTCGCGGCGAACGCCGGCCAGGATCCGGTCCTGGTCGCAAAGGCCAGGGCCTATCTTTCGCCGCCCGAAGTCGCCTAGCAACGCCCATGGATGCGCGGTTCGGTGAGGCGTTTTGCCGGGATTGCCTGGCGTCGCAGCCGAAGCGAACGGCGCGCTGCCGATCCTGCGGCTCACCGCGGCTCCTCGCTCATCCCGAGATCGCCGCGCTGTCCATCGCCCATGTCGATTGCGACGCTTTCTACGCCTCGATCGAAAAGCGCGACAATCCGGCGCTTTGCGATCGACCGGTGATCGTGGGTGGCGGCAAAAGGGGCGTCGTCGCCACCGCCTGCTATGTCGCGCGGACTTATGGCGTCCATTCCGCCATGCCCATGTTCCAGGCCCTGAAGGCCTGCCCCGAGGCCGTCGTCATCGCCCCGGATATGGCGAAATACGCCCGGGCGGCCCGGCAAATTCGCGCCCTCATGGCGGAGCTCTCGCCTCTCGTCGAGCCCGTCTCGATCGACGAAGCCTTTCTCGATCTCGCTGGCACGCAGGCGCTGCATCACGCGAGCCCGGCGCGCGTCCTCGCGGGTTTCGCCAACAAGGTCGAGGCGGAGATCGGGATCAGCGTCTCGATCGGGCTCTCCTATTGCAAATTTCTGGCTAAAATCGCCTCTGATCTCAATAAGCCTCGCGGCTTCTCCATCATCGGACGGACGGAGGCGCAGGACTTTCTGAAGCCGCGGCCGATCGGCCTCATTCCCGGCGTCGGCGCCAAGACGCAGGCGCGGCTCGCGCGCGACGGATACCGCGCGATGGGAGATCTTCAGGCGAGCGACGAGGCGATCCTCGCCGGCCGCTATGGCGTCGAGGGCCGCCGCCTCTGGCGGCTCGCGCAGGGGATCGACGGGCGCAAGGTCAGCAGCGAACGCGAGGCCAAAAGCATCTCGGCCGAGACGACATTCGAAAGCGATCTCGCCGGCCTCGACGATCTCGCCCCGATCCTCTACCGGCTCTGCGAGAAGCTCAGCGCCCGCCTGAAAAAGGCGGGGTTCGCCACTCGCTCGCTCACTTTGAAATTGAAGACCGCCGATTTCAAAATCCGCACCCGCACGCTCTCGGGCCTTGCGGCGACGCAATTGCCGAAGCGCCTCTTCGCGCCGGCGCGGGAGCTTCTGGCGTGGGAGCTTGCGCGCGAGCGATCGGGCGCGCGGTTCAGGCTCATCGGAATTGGCGCGAGCGACCTTTGTCCGGCGGCGGAGGCCGATCAGGGCGATCTCGTGGATATGGATCTCGCGCGCGAGAAGGCGGAGGACCAAGCGATCGACGCGGTTCGCGCCAAATTCGGCCCCAGCGCGATCGTGAAGGGCATTGCGCTGCGGAAAGGTCGAAAGGCCAATTAGGCCGAGACGCTTCCGCGCCGACGAAACTCATCCCCTGCCGTGCGGCGAGGAAAGGTCGATGTCCGGCCCAACCGGCACGATCCCGGTTGGATTGATCTGCAGATGGCTTTGATAATAATGCCGCTTGATATGATCGGGACGGAATGTCGAGGCGATCGCGCCGGTCTGATAAAGATCGCGGACATAGCCGAAAAGATTTGGGTAATCGGCGATCCGCCTGATGTTGCATTTGAAATGGCCGACATAGACGATGTCGAAACGCAAAAGCGTCGTCAAAAGCCTGATATCGGCCTCGGTCGGCCGTTCGCCGCAGAGATAGCGGCGGTCGGCGAGGCGCGTCTCCAGAAAATCCAAGGTCGCGAACAAGGGGCCGACCGCCTCTTCATAGGCGGTTTGCGTGGTGGCGAAGCCGGCTTTGTAGACGCCGTTATTGACCGCATCATAGATTCGCGCGTTGAGCCCGTCGATTTCGTCGCGCAGAAGCTCAGGATAATAGTCGCCGTCGACGGCGCCGACGCCGTCGAAGGCCGAATTGAACATACGAATGATCTCGGAGGATTCATTGGAGACAATGGTCCGCTGATCCTTGTCCCACAGGACAGGCACAGTGACCCGGCCCGTATAGTCGGGCGCGGCGGCGCGATAGATCTCATAGAGGAAATGCGCGTGATGAATCGGGTCGGCGATGACGCCGTCGCCCTCGGCGAATGCAATTCCGTTCTCGCGCATCAGCCAATGGGTGATCGAAACCGAGACGAGGCCGGCAAGTCCCTTCAACTCGCGAAATATCAAGGTCCGATGCGCCCAGGGACAGAAATAGGCGGCGTAGAGATGATAGCGCCCTGGCTCCGCCTTGAAGCCGCCCTGCCCGGACGGACCAGGCGCGCCGTCAGGCGTGATCCAATTGCGAAATTTCGCGGCGTCGCGCTGGAACCGGCCGCCCGAACTGGCGGTGTCATACCAATGATCGCGCCATGCGCCATCGACGAGCAGCCCCATGATCGCCTCACTTCGTTTTCCGCGCGGCTAGCGCATGGTCTAGCTTTCAACCAGCTTGAGCGTCAGGCACTTGGCCGCACCGCCAGCCTTCATGAATTCAGATAGCGGCGTAATGATCGGGATAAAGCCTACGCCGCGCAAACGGCTCTGCAAATTTTCCGACGCGTCGTTCATAAAGACATGACCATTGAGATCGACGGCGTTGCAGCAGAATTTCAAGGCGTCGGCCTCCTCGACCGCGATGCGCTTGTCCTTCGGCGCGAGCCGCTCGATCAAGGCGCGCGAGTTTTCATCGAAGGCCGCCGGAAAATACAGCAGATATCCCCCCGCCAAGGGACACAAGCAGGTGTCGAGATGGTAGAAACGCGGATCGACCAGATTCAGCGCCGCCGTCTTGCGCCCCAGCAATTTCTCCAAAAGCGCGGGCACGGCGGCGTCGGAGCGGAAGCCATGCCCGACCCATAGCAAGTCCTGGCCCCGATCAAACAAGGCGTCGCCGGCCCCTTCAAAGGGAATATCCTGCGGCCAGTCGAGAATTTCAAAGCCGTTTTCGGCGAACCAAGCGCGATGATGCGGCTCTTCGCCCCGTCTTTCCAGGCTGCGGAAGCGGCTGACGATAACCTTCTTGCCGAGAACGATGCCCGCGTTCGCGGTGAAAACAATATCCGGCAAGGCCCGTTGCGGCGGCTCCAACGCCAGTTTCGCATATTGCCCTATTGCATGGCATAAATCGTCCCATTGCCGGTGCGCCAAGGCGGAATCGGTCTTGGCGAACTGCCCTTCCATCCACGGATTGATGACGTAAGCGACCTCGAAATGATTGGGCGGGCACATAAGGATCGTCTGCGCGGGCGATGTCATAAAAGTCCCATCCATCGGCGAATCGGACATATCGTCCCTGGCCCCAGTTTGCCTTGGCCCGCCATCGCGCTCAAGCGACATTGGCGCGCCGTTTATCCCATGGCGGCGCGCCCTTCGCTTGCAACGCCGGGCGGCGAAGCTTACTGAAAGGCCGCGCGCGTTCGAGGATCCCGCATGATTTGGCCGCTCACCTCCAAGCCGAAATCCGATCCAATCCGGGAGGGGCTCGCAGGATCTTCGGCGTCTCGTCCGCATACCGCTAAACCGGCGCGGCTCGATCTCGGCTTACGGCTGCGGCGCAACCGCAAGGCCGAATGGTCGCGTCGCCTGGTGCGTGAAAATACGCTGTCGGCGGCGGATCTTATCTGGCCTATCTTTCTGAGCGAAGGCGAAAATCTGCGCCAGCCGATCGAGTCCCTGCCCGGAGTCGCGCGCCTATCGATCGATGAGGCCGCGCGCGCCGCGGCTGAAGCCGCCGAGCTCGGCATTCCGGCGATCGCGCTCTTTCCCAACACCGATCCGGCTTTGCGCGACGAGACGGCGAGCGAGGCGCTGAACCCGGATAATCTCGTCTGCCGCGCCTTGCGCGCGATCAAGCGGGCGGCGCCGGAGCTCGGGCTCATCACCGATGTCGCGCTCGATCCCTATACGAGCCATGGCCATGACGGGCTCTTGCGCGGGGAAGAGATCCCGAATGACGAAATCGGTCGCCGTCCTCGTCGAGCAAGCGTTAAACCAGGCGCGGGCGGGCGCTGATGTCATCGCGCCCTCCGACATGATGGACGGACGCGTCGGCGCGATCCGCGCCGGCCTCGACGCGCAGGGTTTTGAAGCGGTGCAGATCCTCGCCTACGCCGCCAAATACGCCTCGGCCTTTTATGGGCCGTTCCGCGACGCCATCGGCACCAACGCCATTCTCGTCGGCGATAAGCGCACCTATCAGATGGACCCGGCGAACTCCAACGAAGCCCTGCGCGAGGTCGCGCAAGACATCGAGGAAGGCGCCGATATCGTCATGGTGAAGCCCGGCCTGCCCTATCTCGACGTAATCTTCCGAGTGAAGGACCATTTCGGCGTGCCAACCTTCGCCTATCAGGTCTCCGGCGAATACGCCATGATCATGGCGGCGGCGAATCAGGGCTGGATCGACGCCGACAAGGCCATGCTGGAGAGCCTTCTCGCGTTCAAGCGCGCCGGCGCCGACGCGATCTTCACCTATTTCGCCCCCCGCGCGGCGAAGAAACTGAAGGAATTGGCGTGAAGCGAGAGGGCGCGCGCGGCGACCGCCGCGCTTACGAAAGCGCCCCGGTGTCCAGCCAATTTTTTCGCAATATTTTCGCGCCATGTGGATAGCGGGATCAGCGGGACAGGCTTCGCCATCGGCGATAACAGCCTCCAATTCGCCGTCCAATCGTGCCACAAAGACTGTTCAATTCCGAACCGATTCGGCGTCCGGCCGCGGTCGCGCCGATCCAAGAAAGTCCAATGTCCTCGATTGACCATTTCGCCGAGAGGATCGGCTTCGTTGATGGCGCAAGCGCCTCCGCCGAGGCGCGTTATCGCCTCGCGCCGCATAATATCGAGGCCGAACAGGCGCTGCTCGGCGCGATCCTCGTCAATAATGACGCCTTCGATCGCGTCTCCGATTTCCTCCGGCCGGAGCATTTCTCCGAGGACGTGCACCGGCGCATTTATGACATCGCCTCCCAGCTGATCCGCGCCGGCAAGCTCGCCTCGCCGATCACCTTGAAGACCTTTCTTGGCGAGCACGATCTCGGCGGCGTCACCGCGCCGCAATATCTCGCCCGCCTCGCCGCCGAAGCGACGACCATCATCAACGCCGAGAATTACGGCCGCACCATCCATGATCTCGCGGTCCGACGCGACCTGATCCTCATCGGCGAGGATATCGTGAACGCGGCCTATGACGCGCCGGTCGACGCCACCCCCCGCGATCAGATCGAGGAGGCCGAGCGCAAGCTCTATTCGATCGCCGAATTCGGCCGCTACGAAGGCGGCTTCCAGCGTTTTTCGGACGCCCTGACGGTCGCCGTGGACATGGCGGCGAAGGCGTTCGAACGCGACGGGCGCTTGTCCGGGATCGCGACCGGCCTCACGGATCTCGATCGGATGATGGGCGGCCTGCAAGCCTCTGATCTTGTCATCGTCGCGGGCCGCCCTGGCATGGGCAAGACCGCACTCGCGACCAATATCGCTTTCAATATCGCCAAGACCTATGAATTCAGGCCAAAGCCTGATGGAACTGCGGAAACCGTCAATGGCGGAATCGTCGGATTTTTCTCGCTCGAAATGTCGTCCGAGCAATTGGCGACCCGCGTGATCGCCGAGCAGGCCGCCGTCGCCTCCTACAAAATCCGCCGAGGCGACATTAGCGAGCACGAGTTCCACCGCCTGGCCGAGGCGGCGCGGGACATGCAAACCATCCCATTTTATATTGATCAGACTGGCGGCCTCTCCATCGCGCAATTGACGGCGCGGGCGCGAAGGCTCAAGCGACAACGAGGTCTGGACGTTCTCGTCATCGATTATCTCCAATTGCTTGGCGGCTCGAAAACCCGCGGCGATAGCCGCGTGCAGGAGGTGACCGAGATCACGACGGGCCTTAAAGCCCTGGCCAAGGAATTGAACGTCCCGGTCATCGCGTTGTCGCAATTGTCGCGGCAGGTCGAAAACCGCGACGACAAACGCCCACAACTCTCCGATTTGCGCGAATCTGGCTCGATCGAGCAGGACGCCGATGTCGTGCTTTTTGTCTTTCGCGAGGAATATTACCTGAACAACAAGCAGCCGCGCGAAGGAACCGAGGAATTCCTGACTTGGCAAACCGACATGGAGCGCGTGCATGGCCGCGCTGAAGTCATTATCGGCAAGCAGCGTCATGGTCCGACCGGCACGGTCGAGCTCGCCTTCGAGGCGGAGATGACTCGGTTTTCCAATCTTGCGCGCGAGGACGCCTTGCCGGAGCATCGATGAGAACGGCGGGGCGCTCGGACGTCGCGCGCCTGGAGGCTGGCGCGGTCCTCAGCATCGACCTTAAGGCCATCGGCGACAATTGGCGCGCGCTTCAGGCGGTCTGCGGCGCCGCCGAATGCGGGGCCGTGGTCAAGGCCGACGCCTATGGGCTCGGAATCGAGCCGGTCGCCGAGGCGCTCGACGCCGCCGGCTGCAAGACCTATTTCGTCGCCCATGTGTTCGAGGGCAGGCGTCTGCGCGCGCTCTGCCGCGACGCGGTGATTTACGTGCTCAATGGGCTCCTTCCTGGAACCGCGCCAGCCTATGCGGACCACCGCCTTCGTCCGGTCCTGGGCTCTCTCCCCGAAATCGAGGAGTGGCTGCAGTTCGCCGCTCTTTCCGGGGCCTGGACGCCCGAGGGCGGTCAGCTTCCCGCCGCGCTGCAGATCGACACCGGGTTGAACCGGCTCGGGCTCAAGGCGATCGATTTCGACTCCGCCTCACGACTGACCCAGCACCTCAACATCTCGCTCATGCTCAGCCATTTCATCTGGACCGGCCATGGCGACGCGGCGGACGCCGTAAGGCAGATCGAGCGATTCGAGCGATTGCGCGCGCCGTGGTTCGACATCCCGGCTTCAATGGCGAATTCGGCCGGCGTTTTTTTGGACAAAAGCCCCCTCTACGATCTCGTCCGGCCGGGTTACGCGCTCTATGGCGGAAATCCGACTCCGGGTCGCGCCAATCCGATGCGCAGCGTCGTCCGGCTCGAGGCCAGCATCCTTCAGATCCATGAAGCGGCGCCCGGCGAGAGCGTCGGTTATGACGGAGCCTGGACCGCGAAAACGTCGCGGCGGCTGGCGACGATCAGCGCCGGCTACGCCGATGGAATCCCCCACGCCGCGACCGGATGCGGCGCGCGGCCAGGCGGGGAAGCGCTGGTCAGGGGGCGGCGCTGTCCTTTTGTCGGCCGCGTCTCGATGGACCTCACGGTCATTGACGTGTCCGACGTGGCGGATGCGCAGCGCGGCGACATGGTGGAGCTGGTCGGGCCTACGATCACCATCGATGAACTCGCCGCCCGCGCGGGCACGATCGGATATGAAATCCTGACCCATCTGGGGCGGCGCTTTTATCGCCGCTACACCAGGTTCTGAACATGGCCAAGCCGCATCTCTCCTACGTCTGCCAGAATTGCGGCGCGGGGAGTCAGCGCTGGCAAGGCCGCTGCGAATCCTGCGGCGCGTGGAATTCGATCGCCGAGGAGAGCGCCGGCTCCGGGATCGCGGCGCAGGCCGCGCTCGGCGTCCGCAAGGGCCGCGTCTTCAATCTTTCGAACCTCGCCGAAAAGGACCGCCAAGCGCCGCCGCGCATCACGACAGGCATGGCCGAACTTGACCGCGTCACCGGAGGCGGCTTCGTCCCCGGCTCGGTCCTCCTGCTCGGCGGCGAACCCGGCATTGGCAAATCAACCCTGCTGATCCAGGCCTGCGCCGCGCTCGCCGCGCAGAACCGGCGCGTCGTCTATATTTCCGGCGAGGAGGCCGTTGATCAGGTGCGGCTGCGCGCGCTGCGCCTCGGCCTCGCGGCGGCGGCTGTCGAACTCGCGGCTGAGACGAATGTGGACGATATTGTCGCGACGCTCGGCCAAGGCCCGCGACCCGCCCTCGTCGTCATCGACTCGATCCAGACCATGTGGACTCCGCTCGTCGAGTCCGCGCCGGGAACGGTCAGCCAGGTCCGCGGCGCGGCGCAGGCGCTGATCCGCTTCGCCAAGGCGACGGGCGCGGCGGTGATTCTCGTCGGCCATGTCACAAAGGACGGCCAGATCGCTGGGCCGCGCGTCGTCGAGCATATGGTCGACGCCGTGATTTCCTTCGAAGGCGAAGGCGGCCGCGACCTTCGCTTGCTTCGCGGCGTCAAGAACCGCTTCGGCCCAACGGACGAAATCGGCGTCTTCGAGATGACCGGGCGCGGGCTCGCCGAGGTCGCAAATCCGTCGGCCTTGTTTCTCTCCGCGCGGGACGCAGCCGCCCCCGGTGCGGCGGTTTTTGCGGGGATGGAGGGAACCCGCCCGCTTCTCGTCGAATTTCAGGCCCTGGTCGCGCAAAGCTCGCTCGGGACGCCGCGCCGCGCCGTCGTTGGCTGGGACACCGCGCGGCTCGCCATGGTCCTCGCCGTTCTTGAGGCGCACGCCGGTCTGAAGCTCGGCCAATATGACATCTATCTCAGCGTGGCGGGCGGCTTGCGGGTGGGCGAGCCCGCCGCCGATCTCGCCGCAGCCGCGGCCCTCGTCTCCTCTCTCTCCGGTCGAACGCTCGCATCCGACGCGGTTTACTTCGGCGAGATCGCGCTCTCCGGCGCGATCAGGCCTGTCGCTCATGCGAATGCGCGGCTCAAGGAAGCGGCGAAGCTCGGATTTTGTCGCGCGACGCGGCCGCAAGCATCGCCCGAGTCAGGCGGAGAAAAAAGCGACGCCGCGTCCAAAGACCTCGAGGTCCAGGCCTGCCGGCATATCTCCGAACTCGTCGCCGACATCGCCGCGAGCAAACCAGGACCGAATAAATCCGCCTCGCCGCGCAGCCGCGCTTGAATGCGAGCGAATGCCGACGTCGAAGCAAATATGCCCGGCAATGCCGCCGAGACTCGCTCGCGAGCTTTTTCTTTGCAGGGTGACGGAAGCGACAGGCGTCGTTATAAGACCGGGAACATAAAGAATTGAAATAAGAGATCGACCTAAGTCCTATTCCGGCATGCTCCAATGCGTTGGAATTCGAGCGAGTCCTTTTTGTTCGGATAAATCCGTTCGATTTGGAGGCGCGCCGGACAAACAATTTTCGCGGCGCTTGAACGGCGCCCGCGGCAAATCCGATTTCACGCTTGCGGCGCGAAGGGCCAAAGCTAATGCCATCCTATCTCGATCTGGGCTTGATCGTCGTCGTATTCATATCGGCCTTCCTTGCGATGTTGCGTGGGTTCACCCGAGAGGTGCTCGCGATCGCGTCCTGGGGCGGCGCGGCCGTCGCCGCCTATTATCTTCATCCCTATGTCCTGCCCTATGTGACTCCTCACATCAGCAATAAGAACGCCGCTCTCGGCGTCTCCGCCGCGGCGGTCTTCTTCGCCGCCCTGATCCTCGTCTCGATCCTTACGGTCAAATTGTCGGACGCGATCCTCGACTCGAAAGTCGGCGCGCTCGATCGCTCGCTGGGCTTCCTCTTCGGAGCCGCGCGCGGCCTCCTGCTCTGCGTGATCGCCTTTGTCTTCTTCAACTGGCTCGTTCCAGAGAAAACACAGCCTGAATGGGTCAAGACCGCGCGAATGCGGCCGCTTTTGCAAGCGACGGGGGATCAGCTGATGGCGCTCCTGCCGGACGACCCGGAAGGGCTCTTGGCCAAGCTGAAGAAACCCAAGGGCGGCCCGGCGTCCGAGGAGCCGGCCCCCGATTCCGATGTGGAGCCGAAGGCCGCGCCCGCCGCGCCCGGAGAAAAAGCCGGGAATGGGAAAAAGACATGATCCCGCGAGTTTGTGGAGAATCTTCCGCGACACTCTAGCTTAATCGCCGCGACGAGGCTGACATTCAGCGCGAAAGCGATTATGTAGGCATTGCGTCAGCCGCTTCGGCCCGCGCTTTGCTTCACGCACAGGGTCCAAGACGCAAGCGATCGTCCACCGCAAGGCGAATTACGATTTTCCACGGCTCGACGAGGACGTTTTCGGGAGACGATTCATGGGTAACGAGGTCAACGGCGGACATGGTCCCGGTTGCAGCCCAAAGTCGACAGACCCCGAAACTTCAGACTCCAAGTCGTCAGGCCGAAAGACTTTCGGCCTCAACGCTTTTGCGGAAGACTCGCAATCGGGCCTTGACGCGGCTTCCTTCGATTCGCCGGATGGGGAGGATTTCGATTTAGACGCCGATCGATTGCGCGAGGAATGCGGAGTCTTCGGTATTTTCGGCCATCCCGAGGCCGCCGCGATCACCGCGCTCGGGCTGCACGCCTTGCAGCACCGCGGCCAAGAGGCGGCGGGCATCGTCACGTTTGACGGCTGCCGATATAATTCCGAGCGCCGGCTTGGCCTGGTCGGCGAGCATTTCTCCAAAGCCTCCACCATCGAACGCCTGCCTGGCGAATCGGCTATTGGCCATGTTCGCTATTCGACAATGGGCGAAACGGTGCTGCGCAATGTCCAGCCGCTTTTCGCCGAATTGAATTCAGGCGGTTTCGCGGTCGCCCATAATGGCAATCTCACCAATGGACTGACGCTGCGCCGCGAGCTTGTGCGCGACGGAGCAATCTACCAATCGACCTCCGACACCGAGGTGATCCTACATCTCGTCGCGCGAAGCCGGCGTCAGCGCCTCCTTGACCGCTTCATCGAGGCTCTGCGCGCGCTCGAAGGCGCCTACGCCCTCGTCGCCTTGTCGAACAAGAAGCTTATCGGCGCCCGCGATCCTTTGGGGATCAGGCCGCTCGTCCTCGGCGAACTCGACGGGCGGTATATACTCGCGTCGGAAACCTGCGCGCTCGACATAATCGGCGCGCGATTCGTCCGCGATATCGAAAATGGCGAGATCGTCGTCATCTCCGAAGAGGGCGTCGAGAGCCTCAGGCCCTTTCCGCCGCGCCCCATGCGGCCTTGCATATTTGAATATATCTATTTCGCTAGGCCAGATTCGATCGTCCATGGACGCTCGGTTTACGATGTCCGCAAAGCGATGGGCGCGGAGCTCGCGCGCGAGGCGGCGATCGACGCCGACGTCGTCGTGCCCGTGCCGGATTCTGGCGTCCCCGCGGCGATCGGATATGCGCAATTTTCCGGCGTACCTTTTGAGCTTGGCATTATCCGCAACCATTACATCGGCCGGACCTTTATTCAACCGACGCAATCCGTCCGCGAATTGGGCGTGCGCCTGAAGCACAGCGCCAATCGCGCGGTGGTCGCCGGCAAGCGCATCGTGCTCATCGACGATTCGATCGTGCGTGGCACGACATCGGTCAAGATCGTGCAGATGATGCGCGACGCTGGCGCGCGCGAGGTGCATTTCAGGATCTCGTCGCCGGCGATAACCCATCCGGATTATTACGGAATCGATACGCCCGAACGGGAGAAGCTGCTCGCCGCGACCCATACGCTGGAGGAGATGCGGGCCTATATCGGCTGCGATTCGCTCGCCTTTCTGTCGGTGGAGGGAATTTACCGCGCCATGGGCGAAAAATCCCGCGACCCGCTGCGGCCGCAGTTCACCGATCATTGCTTCACCGGCGATTACCCCACCCATCTCACCGACGTCAGCGGCGAAGCGAAGACTCAGCTTTCGCTCCTCGCGGAAGCCGTTTAGAGGATGGTCTCGGCGGCTCCAGCGCTTTTGTGCGAGGGACCTCGGAGTTTTGCTTGACGGGCCTTGCCGCACGGCCTCGGCTCCGACCTGTCCTGACATTTGCGCCGGCTTGAACGGTTAGGCGCATCATCCTGTTCCCTCGGGCAACACGCGCTCCTGATGTCTCTTCTGCTTAAAGACCGCATAGCCCTGGTGACGGGGGCGTCGCGCGGAATCGGCCGCGCGGTCGCGATCGAGCTCGCCAGGGCCGGCGCGCATGTCATCGCGCTCGCTCGCACCCAGGGCGCGCTTGAGGAGCTCGACGACGCGATCCGGACCGAAGGCGGCGAGGCGACCCTCGCGCCTTGCGATATCAAGGATTTCGCCGCACTCGACCGTCTCGGCGCGGCGATCTTCGAGCGATGGGGGAAGCTCGACATTCTCGTCGGCAACGCCGGCGTGCTTGGCCCCCTGTCCCCGCTGGCCCATGTCGAGCCGAAACAATGGGACGATGTGTTCGCCGTCAATGTCACCGCCAATTGGCGGCTTATCCGCTCGCTCGATCCCCTGCTCCGCGCGGCGGAGGCCGGGCGCGCGGTCTTCCTCTCGTCGGGGGCCGGCCACGCTGCGAATTTCAAGCCTTATTGGGGGCCTTACGCCATCTCCAAGGCTGCGGTCGACGCCTTGGTCCGCACCTATGCGGCGGAGACAGCGAATGTTTCGGCGGTCAAAGTCATGGCCGTCAATCCTGGGCCGCTGCGCACGCGGATGCGCGCGGCCGCCATGCCCGGCGAAGACCCAATGGTCTTGCGGACGCCCGAAGAACTTGCGCCAAAAATCGTCGCGCTCTGCTTGCCCGACTGGTCGCCGACCGGCAGGCTGTATGATTTTCCGACCGATCGCGTGCTCAGTTTCACGGCGCCCGCTTAAGAACGCTCCGTTGCAATAGCCGCTCCACATGCTAGAGTTGATTGCATGGGATGGTTTCGCCAAGGCTCGGTCGCAAGGCGCGTCACGATTAGCGTGATCGCGCTTTACGCGCTTTTGCTGCAGGCGATCTTCGCTTCGGCCGGACCTGTCGCCGCCTTTGACCTTTCCGCCGGCGTCGTCTGCTCCGACGACGGATCTCAGTCGGGCGCGCCCGGCGGGGGCCATCATCACGTCGGACTATGCTGCATCCTGGCGTGCGCAGGGGCATGCGACTGCGCCTATATCGCCACCGCCGCCGCGATCGCGGTTTTCCCAGCGCGCTCCGGCGTGTCCTTCATCTGGGATCAAGCACCCCAGATCGCCGAGCGTCCCCCGCTCAAATTCTATTTTGGCGCGCGCGGCCCTCCCCAAGACGTCTAACACTCGCCTCTCCGCCCGGGTCTTCATGAACTCGCCGCGGCTCCCGTCGACGCTCCTGCGCGCCGCTCATCCTGTCCGATGAGGAGCACAGGTCGCCGCGAGTTTCGCGCGCGCGCCGAAGTCGATCCCGCAGAGGCGCCGCGCCGCACGAGCGCCGCGACAAATCGTCTCCCCCATTCCAGTTTGCAAGGCGTCGCGCGCCGATTACGGCCCAGCCTTCACCAAAAGGGTCATCCAATGTTGCATTTCGAGTTGAAAGGCGGCGCGATTGCGCTCGCCTTGATTTGCGCCGGCGTTCGAGGGCGCGATAGCGCGGGAGGAGGGGTCCATGGACGCGCCTGAGGCGGTCCTCAAGGGCCTCTATCAAGCTCATGCGCATGAGCTGCATGGGTTCGCCCGCCGCCGCGTGGGGCGTCAGGAGGCGGAGGACGTCGTCCAGGACGCCTATCTCCACCTGCTCCAGCGAGGCGCGATAGCCGCCCTCGAACATCCGCGCGCCTATCTTTTTCGCATCGCCGCCAATCTCGCGGTCGACGCCGCGCGCAAGTCGAAAACGCGCTCCCGCTACGCCGAAGACGAGATTGAATTCCTCGGCCTCGGCGCGAATGCGGCAAGTCCCGAGGCGACCGTCGAAGGGGCGATGGAGCTGCGCCAATTTCGCGCTTCCCTGGACGAGCTTCCGCCGCTCTGCCGCGAAGCTTTTCTGCTCAACCGAATCGACGAACTGACCCATGCCGAAATCGCCAAGCGGCTCGGCGTGTCGGTTCGAACGGTCGATCGCCATATGGCGAAGGCCGTGAGCCATCTGCGCCGACGGCTTCAACGGCTCGCGCAAGCCCCGAGCAACGCGAAGCTCGAGCCAGCAAGGCCGTTACTCGGGCAGCGCGCGTAGCGAGATCGTCGTGAGCCGTCGCGGCTCGGCGCTCGGCCCAACGGAAAGATGAAACTCGCCCGGCTCGAGGCGAGGTCTAAGGTCCGCGTCGAGAATGCAGAGCGAACGGGCTGGAAGCGGAAATTCGACAGTTCCGCTTTCACCCGCTCGAAGCGCGATTTTGGCTAGTCCCTTGAGTAGCAGGAGAGGCTGCGCCACGCTCGCGACAAGGTCGCGCGCGAACAGGAAAACCGTTTCCTCCCCGGCGACTGGCCCTTCGTTCAAGACCTCCACGCTCACCAGGATTTCATCGCCCAGCTTGAAGGTTTGGCGGCTTGCGCGCAGATTCGCCAAACTGAAGCGACTGTAGGACAGGCCATGTCCAAACGGGAAAAGCGGCTCCGCCGGCGCGTCGAGATATTTGCTGCTGTAAGGATTGTTCGGATCGGCCGGGCGGCCCGCCGGACGCACGGCATAGAAAATCGGCGCTTGGCCGACATGGCGCGGCCAAGTGACCGGGAGCCGCCCCGTCGGGTTGAAAGCGCCAGTGAGGACGTCGGCCGCCGCTGGACCAGCCTCGGCGCCGAGAAACCATGCGGCGACGACCGCCCGCGCGCTTTCGACCAGCGCCGGGACGATCAGCGGCCTTCCGGAGAAGATGAGCGCGACGGCGGGCGCGCCTTGGTTAAGGACCGCCTTCGCGAGCTCGGCTTGACGTCCGGGCAGCCCCGGGTTCGCCCGAGACGCCGCCTCGCCGCTCATGGCGGCGGCTTCGCCAAGGCACAACAAGACGAGATCGACGCCGCGACAGGCGGCCAGCGCCCGAGCGACGCCGGAGCCATCGTCATCATCGATGCCGACGCCGGGTTCAAGGACGATCTCGGCATCCGGCAGCGCGGCGGCCAAGGCGCGATAAAAAGTGACGCAACCGTCGGCCGCTCCAGCGGCCGGCCATGGACCACGCATCTCCGCGCTCGCATCGGCAAGCGGACCGATGAGGGCAATTCGTCGCAGCCCCCGAGAAAGCGGCAAGACTCCGTCATTGGTCAGAATCACGATCGCGCGCCGCGCGACGTCGCGCGCCAGCTCACGAGTGGCCGCGTTTTCGAGAGGGCCGCGCGACGATGGCGCTCCCCGCCGATAAGGATCGTCGAAGAGGCCGAGGCGCTCCTTCAAGGCGAGCACGCGCCGGACCGAGGCGTCGATTTGATCCATCTTGACAAGTCCGCGTACGATCGCCGCCGGCAGGCCATCGACATAAGCGCCGCTCATCATGTCGATGTCGACGCCGGCCGCGAGCGCCGCCGCCGCGGCCTCGGCGAGATCGGCGGCGACGCCATGGTTCAACAATTCCGCGATCGCATTATAGTCGCTGACGACGACCCCTTCGAAACCATGCTCGCGGCGCAGCCAATCGCGCAGCAAGGCGACATGGGCCGTCATGGGAATCCCGTTGACGTCGTTGAAGCCCGGCATGATCGCGGCGCAGCCGGCGGCGATCGCCGCCGCGAAGGGCGGCAGATAGACTTCATGGAGGAGGCGCTCGGAAACATCGGCTGGGGCGTAGTCGCGACCCGCCAAAACCGCGCCATAGGCGCAAAAATGCTTGGCCGTCGCCGCGATCGCGTCGCCGGCGGCGAGGCTCGATCCTTGAAAGCCGCGGACTTTGGCTTCGGCGAATCCGGCGGCGACCCAGGGATCCTCCCCCGGCCCCTCGGCGATCCGGCCCCAGCGCAAGTCGCGCGCGATGTCGAGCATTGGCGCGAAGGTCATGTTAACGCCGTCTCGCGCCGCCTCGACCGCGGCCGCCCGCGCGCTAAGTTCCCAGAGGCGCGAATCGAAGGTCGCCGCTTCGGCGAGCGGAATCGGAAACATGGTCCTATGCCCATGCAGAACATCGAAGCCGATCAGGAGCGGGATTTTTAGGCGGCTCTCCTCCGTCGCGATGCGCTGTATGGCGCGGACGCGCTCGCCGCCCCAAAGATTGAGGATATTGCCGATGCGCCCCACCCGCACGGCTTCGGCGACATCGCCAGCCAGGACCGGCCCGGTGACCGCGAATGGCGCCGCCGCCATGCTGAGCTGGCCGAGCTTTTCCTCGAGCGTCATGGCGGCGAGGAGCCTATCGATTCAAGTCACCGCCTGCGCCCGTTCGGCAAAAGAGAAAGGCCATCCGTCCGCGCCGCGAACAAACCGACGCGATGCGCGTTGCGGGCTATGCTAGGATGACTGCTTCGCAAATGAAACCGAGCGCGATCGTGGAACAAGCAATCCAAATCTCAGAACCAGCGGCGAAATGGCCGGCGCCGGCCGACGAGCTTGCGCCTCAAATTCGCATCATGGGCAAGGCGTTCATGGCCTCGTCTGATCGGATCCCTCTGATCGCCCTCGGCGTCGGCCTCTGCTTGGTCGTCGGCGCGACGGCCTTTGGCCAAATCCAGCTCAACGCCTGGAACGGGCCTTTTTACGATGCGCTCTCGCACAAGAACTTAGCGGCCTTCTTGTATCAGCTTGCGGTTTTCGCGGTGATCGGCGGCAGCTTGTTGATCTTGAACGTCGCCCAGACCTGGCTCAATCAGACGACGAAGATGAAGCTCCGCGAAGGGCTCACGCGCGATCTGGTCGATCAATGGCTCGAACCGAACCGCGCCTTTCGCCTCGCCGGGGCTGGCGAAATTGGCGTCAATCCCGACCAGCGCCTTCATGAAGACGTGCGCCACCTAACCGAATTGTCGACGGATCTTGGCGTCGGCCTGCTCCAAGCGACGCTGCTTCTCGCGAGCTTCATCGGAGTCTTGTGGATCCTGTCGAGAGGCATCATCATTAATCTCGACGGATGGCGTTTCGCGATCCCCGGCTACATGGTCTGGTGCGCGCTCCTTTATGCAAGCACCGCCTCTTGGCTGAGCTGGCTCGTCGGGCGTCCGCTCATTCGCCTCAACGCCGAGCGCTACGCCCGCGAGGCCAATCTCCGCGTCGCGCTCGTTCGAGTCAACGAACACGCCAATGGCATCGCGATCCATGCTGGCGAGAAGGGCGAAAGAGACCATCTGCACAGCGAGATCGATCAGGTAATCGCGATGATGCGTCGGCTTGTGAGCGCGGCGACGCGGCTCGCCTGGGTCACCGCGGGCTATGGATGGTTCGCCATTGTCGCGCCATTCGTCGTCGCGGCGCCAGGATTTTTCAGCGGCGATCTTTCCCTCGGCGGGCTGATGGTCGCGGTCGGCGCCTTCAACCAGGTTCAACAGGCCCTGCGCTGGTTCATCGACAATTTCAGCTCGATCGCCGATTGGCGCGCCACGCTCCTTCGCGTCGCGAGCTTCCGCCAGGCGTTGGCCGAGATGGACCGGCTCGGCCAACGAACTGGTCAGATCGAGCGGGTCGAAGCCAGCGACGGCAAGCTCACCTTTGAGAATCTCGGAGTCGCCTCCCCGGCCGGCTGCACCGCGCTGAGCGAGCCGCATATCTCGATCGCGCCGGGCGAGCGCGTTCTGATCGTCGGTGCGGCCAAAGTGGGCAAGACAAATCTTTTCCGCGCCATCGCCGGCCTGTGGCCTTGGGGGTCCGGCCGCATCCTGCTGCCGCCGCGCGAGACCATGTTCTTCATGTCGCAGCCGCCTTACATCCCGCCAGGCGCCTTGCGCGACGTCCTTTCTTTTCCCGCCCCTTCGACCGCGTTCAGCGATGGCGAACTCAAGGCCGCGCTCGAGCGAATGCGGCTCTCTTATCTGTCGCCGGAGCTTGACCGCGTCGCGCACTGGGAAACCGAACTCAGCGGGGACGAACTGCAAAATCTCGCCTTTTCGCGCCTGTTGCTCCATCGGCCGGGCTGGGTCCTGATCGACGACGCCATAGGCAGGCTTGACGAGAACAGCCGCCGCATCGTCATCGATATTTTTCGCCGGGAGCTGGCTGGAGCGACCCTCGTCAGCATTGGTCGGCAGGACGCGCCGGACGGATTCTACACGCGCATCCTTCACCTGACCAAGGATCCGGAAGGATTGCGCCTGACGCCATGCGCGAGCGCGCCGAAATCCGCTCGGACAATCCAAGAAAAGGCCGCCGCCTGATCGCTCCGCGGGGCGCTGCTTAAACTCCAATATCGTCAAGCCAATGTCGCCGTCCGATATCTATCAAAAGATCAGCCGACCTCACGCTCGGTCATCGGACGAGGCGCTGCTCGATCTCGTCCAGCGGCAGACGTTCCGCTTCTTCTGGGAAGGCGCCCATCCGGCGAGCGGCCTTGCGCGGGATCGAACCGGGGTTGACGCCGATCCAGATGACGATCTGGTCAGCATCGGAGGGTCGGGATTTGGCGTGATGGCGATCATCGTCGCGACGGCGCGCGGCTGGATCACGCGGGCCGAGGCCGCCGGCCGCCTCGACGCCATGCTTGCTCTTCTCACCCGGGCGCCCTGCTATCATGGACATTTTCCGCATTACATGAACGGCCGGACTGGGGCGACCGTCGCCTTCGGCCGGAAGGATGACGGCGGCGATATCGTCGAGACCTCATTTCTGTTTCAGGGCCTCTTATGCGCGCGCCAATATTTCGACCGCAACGACGCTCGGGAGAGGAGCCTGCGAGACCGCATCACCTGGCTTTGGCGCGACGCGGAATGGAGCTGGCACGCCCGCAACGGACGCAACGCGCTGACCTGGCATTGGAGCCCCAATCACGGCTGGAGCCTAGACGCCGACGTAAGAGGCTGGAACGAATGCCTGATCACCTATGTGCTCGCCGCCGCCTCGCCAACCTTCGCGATCGATCCGGCCGTCTATCACAATGGCTGGGCGCAGAGCCGGAGATTTCTCAACGGCCGCCGCTTTTACGACCTCGATCTGCCGCTCGGTCCCGACTTCGGCGGACCACTTTTTTTCTGCCATTATTCTTTCTGCGGTCTCGATCCGCGCGGCCTGAAGGACGCCTACGCCGCTTATCTTGAACAGAACATCCAGCACACGCTGATCAATTATGAGCATTGCGTCCGCAATCCAAATCGCCACAAAGGCTATGGCCCAAGCGCCTGGGGCCTCACGGCGAGCGACGACCCAGCGGGCTATGTCGCGCACGCCCCCGACAATGACACCGGCGTCATCTCGCCGACCGCCGCGCTTTCAAGCTTCCCCTACGCACCGCAGCAAGCGATGCGCGCCTTGCGCCACTTCTACGATGGTCTCGGCGACAGGATCTGGGGCCGCTTCGGCTTCGTCGACGCTTTCAGCGAAGGTCAGGACTGGTATGCAAGGACCTATCTCGCGATCGACCAAGGCCCGATCGTCATCATGATCGAGAATTATCGGACCGCGCTTCTGTGGAGATTATTCATGGCGGACCCGGATGTGCGGACCGGCTTGGCGCGGCTCGGATTCGAAAGTCCGCATTTCGGCTAGAGCATGTGCGCCGGAACATGCTCTAGCTTTCTGATTGCGAGCGCGGGGTAGCGGAAATGGGATCATCTGCTCGGGAGAATGCGGCGCAAGCCGCTCCGCCATTATCGGAGGACTGGCTCGCGCGGCAATATTCCATGTCCGCCGCGGCTTTGCTGCGCAGCATTTCGGCGACGCATCTGGTCAAGACGCGGTCAGGCTTCGGCCAGACGATCCAGCCGTCGCGAGGGTCGGTGCTCGCCTCCCCCGTCATCGCGGCCTATGATCCAGACCCGGATTATTT
Organism: uncultured Alphaproteobacteria bacterium; assembly: GCA_963829515.1. Classification (GTDB taxonomy): domain Bacteria; phylum Pseudomonadota; class Alphaproteobacteria; order Rhizobiales; family Beijerinckiaceae; genus Methylocapsa. The sequence goes on along the minus strand of CAWHIP010000016.1, from coordinate 82,276 downwards.
CTTCCATTGGACGCGCGACTCCGCGATCGTCGTGGACGCGCTGCGCCGCCTGATCGTGGCCGGAACGGTTGGCGCGGAAGGGGTCAGTCATTTCGAGGATTTCGTCGGCTTCAGCCTGAAGCTCGGCGAACTCGACGGGCGCGCGTTTCTGCGCGGCGCCGGCGACTTCCGCCAAAAGATCGAGCCTTTCTTCCTCCAATATGTGCGAACCGACGGCGATCTGGCTCAAATTACAGGCGAACGAGCGCTTGGCGAGCCTCGCTTCAATCCCGACGGAACCCTCGACATCATCAAATGGTCGCGGCCGCAGCATGACGGCCCGGCCTTGCGCGCGCTTACGGTTTTACGCTTTTTTGAGCTCGACGCGGTCGCCAAGACCCGCGCCGCGATGCAAATGCTCGTCAAACGCGATCTCGCCTTCCTCCACGATTGCTGGCGCGATCCCAGCTTCGACATCTGGGAAGAGGAGCTGGGTCGCCATTATTACACGCGCCTCGTGCAATGCGCCGCGCTCGAGAAGGGCGCGCGCTGGATCCGCGCGGCCGGCGAGGCGAACCTGGCGCGCGCCTTCGGCGAGGCTTCGGAAGAGATCGCGGCGAGCCTTGACGAGCATTGGAGCGAAGCCGACGGCTTCTATCGCAGCCGCCTCGGCGGCGCCTCGGACAAGAATCTCGACATCGCGACGATTCTCGCGGTCATCCATGCCAACCGGACGGAGGGGCCGCATAGCGTCCTCGATCCCAGGGCCCTGGCCACGCTGGCCAAGCTCGAAGACCTGTTCGACGCCGCCTACCCGATCAATCGGACGCGCGCGGCAGGCCGCGCTCCGGCGATGGGCCGCTATGCGGGCGACCGCTATTATAGCGGCGGGGCCTATTACTTCGCCACGCTCGGCGCCGCCCAATTCTATTTCGGCCTCGCGAAAGCGGTGGCGACGGGGGCCGCGATCCTTGTTACGCCGGAAAATCAAGATATTCTGCATCGACTTGGCGCGAATTTGATGGAAAATACGCCGCTGCCTCTGGGGACTCTGGCGCCTGAACGCCGAGCCAATATTTTTGAGGCCATGCGCCGGCGGGGGGATATGTTCATGGCGACGGTCGAGGCCTATGCGCCCGCTTCGGGAGAACTCGCCGAGCAGTTCGACCAGACGACAGGGGCGCCGGCCTCGGCCAAAAGCCTCGCCTGGAGCCACGCCGCCTTTATCACCGCCTTCGCAAGCCGCGAGGCCGCCTTGCGCGCGGAAAGACTCCGCCTCGATCGTCGCGGCGAGTCGGCGTGATCGACAAACTCGAATACCTGATGGCGCTGGCCCGCGAGAAAAGCTTCAGCCGGGCGGCGGAAAGCTGCGGCGTGACCCAGCCGACATTTTCGGCGGGCATCAAGCAGTTGGAAGATATATTGGGAGTTCTTCTCGTCAACCGAAGCTCGCGTTTTCATGGCCTGACCGCCGAGGGCGAGCGCGTGCTCGAATGGGCCAAGCGCATCGTCAGCGACGCGCGGGCGATGCGCCAAGACGTTCGGACCTCCAACGCCGCGCTCGCCGGACATTTGAAACTCGCGGCCGTGCCGACGGCGCTGGGGAAGATCGCCGAGCTTACGACGCCATTTCGGGCGAAGCACCCCGGCGTTCGTTTCACCATACTCTCGAGAATCATCACGCAAGATATTGACGCTCCTTGATGATCTTGAGATCGATGCCGGCCTGACTTACCTCGACAACGAGCCGCTCGGCCCAATCCGGACCGTGCCGCTCTATCATGAACGCTATCGGCTGCTGACCTCCGCCCACTGCCCTCTTGGCGATCGCGCCAGCGTGACCTGGGCCGAAGTCGGACGCATTCCGCTCTGCCTCCTCACCCCGGATATGCAGAACCGCCGCATCATCGACCGCCTGCTCGCCAATTCTGACGCCGCGCCGCCGACGCCCATGCTCGAATCGAATTCGACCGTGGTGCTTTTCTCGCATGTCCGAACCGGCGAATGGGCGAGCATCCTGCCGGAGACATTCGCTGCCGTGCTCGGGCTCAGCGAACCTTTACGTTCGATTCCCATCGTCGAGCCGCAAGAGGTTCACAAAATCGGGCTTGTCCTGCCGCGCCGCGAACCCATGACGCCGATTTTGCGCGCCTTTGTCGCCGAAGCCAATCGACAAGCCCTGCCCGATTAACGGCGCTCGCCTATTGATCAAGATGGGATGATAGAAAGTCCCTATCAACCAACGAGACTCCTTTATTGATCTTTGTGGCTGAACGTCGCACGGTCTAACTGCGGCAAAAAGAATTGGGCGGAAACGGATGCTTGAGGGCTCTCCCTGGAATGTCGACCGAGCTCAGGAAATCGTCAATGATCACCTTGGGCTTGAGGGGCCAATGCTCCCAATTCTTCACGCTTTGCAGGAAGAATTCGGCTATGTGAGCGCCGAGGCCGCCCCGCTTATCGCGCAGGCGCTCAATCTGTCCCGCGCCGAAGTGCATGGGGTGATCACTTTTTATCATGATTTTCGGCATGAACCGGCCGGGCGGCACATTCTCAAGCTCTGCCGGGGCGAGGCTTGCCAGAGCATGGGAAGCGAAGCCTTGGCGGCTGGTCTCCTCGCCAAGCTCGGGGTCAATTGGCATGGCGCGACGCGCGACGGCGAGCTGACGGTCGAGCCGGTCTATTGCCTCGGCCTTTGCGCGTCTTCTCCCGCGGCCTTGCTCGACGGCGAGCCGATCGCCAGGCTCGACGCCGCCGCGCTCAACGAAGCGATCGACGAGGCGCGCGGCCTATGACGCGGATTTTCATACCAAAAGACATTGCGGCCCTAGCGGTCGGCGCGAATAAGGTGGCGGCTCGGATCGCCGCCGAAGCCGAGGCGCGCGGGATTTCCGTCCAAATCATCCGCACCGGCTCGCGAGGCGCCTATTTTCTCGAAACTCTGGTCGAGGTCGAGAGTGGCGAGGGCCGGATCGGCTACGGCCCAGTAGCGGCGGCCGACGTTGGATCGCTTTTCGACGCCGGCTTCAGCACCGGCGGCGCGCATGCGCTGCGCATCGGCAGGCCCGAAGAACATCCTTTCTTCGCCCGCCAGACCCGGCTCACTTTCGCCCGTTGCGGGGTAATCGATCCGACCTCGCTGTCCGATTACGCCGCGCATGGCGGTTGGCGCGGACTTTCGCGCGCCATAGAGATTGGCCCGGCGGCGACGATCGCGGAAGTGACGAAATCGGGTTTGCGCGGCCGTGGCGGCGCGGGATTTCCGACCGGGATCAAGTGGAGAACCGTGGCGGACGCACCGGCGGATCGCCGCTACGTCGTCTGCAATTTCGACGAAGGCGATAGCGGCACGTTCGCCGATCGTATGATCGTCGAAGGCGACCCTTTCTCCTTGATCGAAGGCATGACGATCTGCGCGGTCGCCGTTGGCGCGACCAAGGGCTATGTCTATTGCCGCTCCGAATATCCGCATGCGGCTAAAACGTTCTCGGAAGCGCTGATCCTCGCCCGCCAGGCCGGATATCTCGGCCCTGACATCAAGGGCTCGGGGCTTTCGTTCGACATCGAAATCCGCATGGGCGCCGGCGCCTATGTCTGCGGCGAAGAGACCGCCTTGCTCGAAAGCCTGGAAGGCAAGCGCGGCATTGTCCGGGCGAAACCGCCATTGCCGGCGCATAAGGGGCTGTTTCAACGGCCAACCGTCGTCAACAATGTCCTTTCGCTGGTCGCGGCTCCGACAATTCTTGATCGCGGCGCTGAATTCTACGCCGGCTTCGGCATGGGCCGCTCGCGCGGCACGATGCCGCTGCAGATCGCCGGCAATGTTCGCTATGGCGGCCTTTTCGAGACGGCGTTCGGGCTCACGCTTGGCGAGATCGTCGAGGAGATCGGCGGGGGGACGGCCTCCGGCCGGCCGGTGCGGGCGGTGCAATGCGGCGGTCCCCTCGGCGCTTATTTTCCGCGCGCCTATTTCGACACGCCTTTCGATTATGAGGCGTTCGCCGCGCGCGATGGGCTCATTGGCCATGGCGGCCTCGTCATCTTCGACGATACGGTCGACATGGCGCAAATGGCGCGCTTCGCCATGGAGTTCTGCGCGATCGAGAGCTGCGGCAAATGCACGCCCTGCCGCATCGGCTCGACGCGCGGCGTCGAGGTCGTCGATCGCGTCATGGACGGCGTGAAGACGGCCGAGAATCTCGCGCTGCTCGAAGATCTCTGTCAAACGATGAAATTCGGTTCGCTTTGCGCGCTCGGCGGGTTCGCGCCCTATCCGGTGCTGAGCGCCATGCGTCATTTCGGGGAAGATTTCGCTCCGCGGGCGATCGCGGCAGAATAAGGAAGACGGCCATGGCTCTTGTCACCGAGATCGATTACGGAACGCCCGCGCCGCGTTCGGAAAAGACAGTCACACTTACGATCGACGGGGTCGAGGTGCGCGCGCTTGAAGGCGCGTCCATCATGCGCGCGGCGATGGAGATGGGCACGGAAATCCCCAAGCTCTGCGCCAATGACATGCTGGAGGCTTTCGGGTCCTGCCGTCTTTGCCTCGTCGAGATCGAGGGCCGCAATGGAACGCCGGCCTCCTGCACGACGCCGGTCGCGCAAGGCATGGTCGTCAAGACGCAGACCGAGCGCCTGAAAGCGCTGCGCAAAGGCGTGATGGAGCTCTATATCTCCGACCATCCGCTCGACTGCCTCACCTGCGCCGCCAATGGCGATTGCGAATTGCAGACCCAGGCCGGCGCGGTCGGCCTCCGCCAAGTCCGCTACGGCTACGACGGCGCCAATCATTTCGCCGAGGCGAAGGACGAGTCGAACCCCTATTTCAGCTATGACCCGGCGAAATGCATCGTCTGCAACCGATGCGTCCGCGCTTGCGAGGAAGTGCAAGGAACTTTCGCGCTGACCATCGATGGACGCGGCTTCAAGAGCCGGGTCGCGCCGGGTCAGGACGAGCCTTTCTTCGAGTCGGAATGCGTTTCCTGCGGAGCCTGCGTTCAGGCCTGTCCAACCGCCACGCTGAGCGAAAAATCGCTGATCGCGATCGGACAGCCCGAACATTCCGCCGTCACGACCTGCGCCTATTGCGGCGTCGGCTGCACGTTCAAGGCCGAAATGCGCGGCGAAGAGCTTGTCCGCATGGTTCCTCACAAGGACGGCAAGGCCAATCATGGCCATTCCTGCGTCAAGGGCCGCTTCGCCTATGGCTACGCGACGCACAGGGACCGCATCCTGACGCCGATGATTCGCGCCAAGGTCAGCGATCCCTGGCGCGAGGTCTCATGGGAGGAGGCGATCAATCACACAGCCTCCGAGTTCAAGCGCATTCAGGCGACCTACGGCAAACGCTCCATTGGCGGCATCACCTCCTCGCGCTGCACCAATGAAGAGACTTATCTGGTCCAGAAGCTCATTCGCGGCGGCTTCGGCAATAATAATGTCGATACTTGCGCGCGGGTCTGCCACTCGCCGACGGGCTACGGATTGAAGACCGCTTTCGGCACCTCGGCGGGCACCCAAGATTTCGACTCGGTCGAAGACAGCGACGTGATTCTCGTCATTGGCGCCAATCCGACCGATGGCCATCCGGTCTTCGGCTCGCGCATGAAGAAAAGGCTGCGCCAAGGCGCGAAGCTGATCGTCATGGACCCGCGCCGGATCGATCTCGTCCGCACGCCGCATGTGGCCGCGGATTATCATCTGGCGCTGCAGCCCGGCACGAATGTCGCGGTGCTCACCGCGCTCGCCCATGTCATCGTCACCGAAGGCCTGGTCGACGAGGCTTTCGTGCGCGAGCGCTGCGACATGGAGGAGTTCCAGGATTGGGCCGCCTTCGTTTCAGAGCAGCGCAATAGCCCGGAAGAGGTCGCCAAGCTCTCTGGCGTGCCGGCCGAACTGATCCGGGCGGCGGCGCGGCTCTACGCCACCGGCGGCAATGCCGCGATCTATTATGGCCTCGGCGTCACCGAGCACAGCCAAGGCTCGACCACGGTGCTCGCGATCGCCAATCTCGCCCTTGCGACCGGGAACCTCGGCCGCCCTGGCGTCGGCGTCAATCCGCTGCGCGGCCAGAACAATGTGCAAGGCGCCTGCGACATGGGATCGTTCCCGCATGAATTCGCGGGCTATCGGCACGTCTCGGACAATGCCGCCCGGGCCATCTATGAGAGCCTCTGGGGCGTCCCGCTCGATAATGAGCCGGGCTTGCGTATCCCGAACATGCTCGATTCGGCCGTCGAAGGAACCTTCAAAGGCATTTACATCCAGGGCGAGGATATTTTGCAATCCGACCCCGACACCCACCATGTCGCCGCCGGCCTGGCCGCCATGGAATGCGTCGTCGTCCAAGATCTCTTCCTCAACGAGACCGCGAATTACGCGCATGTTTTCCTTCCCGGCTCGACTTTCCTGGAGAAGGACGGGACTTTCACCAACGCCGAGCGCCGCATCCAACGCGTGCGCAAGGTCATGAGCCCCAAGAACGGCCTCGGCGATTGGGAAATCACTATGGCGCTGGCCAAGGCGCTGAATTTTCCCATGACTTACGCCCATCCGAGCGAGATCATGGATGAGATCGCCCACACGACGCCGAGCTTCGCCGGGGTTTCCTACGCCAGGCTCGACGAAGCGGGCTCGGTCCAATGGCCGTGCAATGAAGCGCATCCCGACGGCACGCCGGTCATGCATATCGGCGGCTTCGCCTCGGGCAAAGGCAAATTCGTGATCACCGAATATGTGCCGACCGACGAACGGACCGGGCCGCGCTTCCCGCTCCTGCTCACCACCGGCCGCATTCTCAGCCATTACAATGTCGGCGCGCAGACGCGCCGGACGGAAAACGTCGCTTGGCATCAAGAGGATCGGCTCGAGATCCACCCTCATGACGCCGAGCAGCGCGGCGTCCGCGACGGCGATTGGGTGAAGCTCCATAGCCGCGCCGGGGAGACAACCTTGCGCGCGCTCGTCACCGATCGGGTCGCTCCGGGCGTGGTCTATACGACCTTCCACCATCCAAACACCCAAGCCAATGTCGTCACGACCGATTTCTCCGATTGGGCGACCAATTGTCCCGAGTTCAAAGTGACCGCGGTGCAGATCTCGCGCTCGAATGGTCCCACGGATTGGCAGGAGCAATATCGCGAACAGGCCGAGCAAAGCCGTCGCGTCATCCATACAGTCGAAGCGGCGGAATGAGCGAAGACCTGCTGAATGAGGACTTTTTTCGCGGTGCGCCGCCGCCCGCTGCGGTAAGCGTGTCTTGCGTGGCGCATCGGGGGGACGAATTCTTCGCCCTTCTCCGCGCCGCGCCGGAGGAGACGGCGATCGCCTTCACGGTGAATGGCGCGACCCATGCCGTGATGATGGCGACGCCGGCAGACCTCGAGAATTTTGCGCTTGGCTTCGCCTTGACCGAAGGGCTGATCGAAGAGCCGGCCGAGATTTCAAGCCTTGATATTGTTCCGACCGAGCTTGGCGTCGAATTGCGGCTTTGGCTGGCCGAAGGCCGCGCCAAGACCTATTCGGCGCGCCGACGCAGCATGGCGGGTCCAACGGGATGCGGACTCTGCGGCATCGAGAGCCTCGCCGAGGCGATGCGGCCAGCGCGCTTGGTCGCCGGGGCCCGCCGATTTGACAGCCGCGCGGTCATCGAGGCCATGGCTTCGCTCTCGCCCGCGCAACTCCTTCATCGCCAGACCCATGCGGTTCACGCCGCCGGATTCTGGACCCCGTCGCAAGGCCTTGTGGCCTTGCGCGAAGACGTCGGTCGGCATAATGCGCTCGACAAGCTGGTCGGCGCGCTCTCCGTCGGCGGGCTATCGGCCGCGCATGGCCTCATTCTCTTGACGAGTCGGGTTTCGATTGAGCTCATCCAAAAGGCGGCGCGGCTCGGAGCCCCAGTCGTCGTCGCCATTTCGGCCCCGACGGCGGCTGGAATCCGTTTGGCCAAGTCCTGCGGGATCACGCTTGTCGCGGTCGCCCGCGGAAATGAATTTGAAGTCTTCACCCATCCCGAACGCATTATTGATCGAGCCGCTCATCATGTCGCCTGACAAGCTTATTTATATGGCCAACCAGATCGGCAAGTTCTTCGCCGGCCAAAAGCATGACCAAGCCGCAGTCGGCATAGCGGATCATCTCGCCAAGTTCTGGGATCCGAGCATGCGCAAGAAGATCCTGATCCATTTGGAACATGGCGGGGATGGGCTTGATCCCCTTGTCAAGGAAGCCGTGCAACGGCTTGGAACCATGGATTTTTCAAAGCCTGAGGTTTCGGCCGGCTCCGCGACCGGTTCAAACGTCCATTGAACGCCGCTCCCAAACGACGCGTTGGGCTCCAAATAGGCGAGGCCGCGTCAACACGCCGCCCTTGGCTAGCGCAATAGAAGCCCGGACCGAGGACCGGATCCATTGCAATAGCAAATCACCATGATACACTGTTTTAATGACTAGCTTGCGCCAAGCCTCGGCGACGAAACGCGTCGCAATAAGCGTGGTCGCGCTTTACGCGCTTCTGCTGCAGGGCTTTATTGGCGCGTCGGCGCACGCCGCCTCATTCGATCGGTTTGGCAACGCGATTTGCGCGCCGGGGGGATCCGAGCCCGCTGCGCCTGGCGGCGATCAAGATCATCAACACTGTCTTTGCTGCGCTTTGGAGTGCGCCGCCTCCGGCGGGGCCTATCTTGCGACAGCGTCCGGCCTTGCGGCCTTTCCCGATCGCGCGGCCTCGGTCGTCGCTTGGGCGCCAACAGCTGGCACCCCGGCGCCGACGCCGAAGCGGTTCTCTTTCTCCGCACGCGGGCCGCCTCGAAACATCTGATCAAGCTCTTTCCTCGACCGCTTCGAGGCTGGCTCATTCAACCTAAGCCTGCGGTTCAGCAAGAGCGCCTTGACGCGAGCGAGCCCGCGTTCACCGACGCGGCGTCGCGCAGGGTAAGCCGGACGTCGGCGATCAGGCGCCCACTCGGCGCGCGAGCGTGGCACAATCCTTCTAATTTTGTACAGCCGGCGCGCGCCCCTTGTGCGGCCCCCGGCTCGATTCAAAAGGCACTCAAATGTTGCATATCAGAGATACGGACTTTCGGCCGACGCAGCATGCTCTCCACCGCGTGAATGGCTTTGGCGCCGCATGCAAACGCCGATATTTCAGCGCGGACGAGAAGGCGCGGATCGTTGCGGAAAGCTTCGCAAGCGCCGAGTTGGTTTGCTCAGTCGCGCGCAGGCATGGGCTGATGGCGGCGCAGCTTTTCGCTTGGCGCAAAAATGCGCGCCTTCGCGGCGAAGTCCCCGCCGCCAGCGCGGGCCGAGCGCCATCGCTCAAACTGGAAATTCTGACGGCGGTCGCTATCGACAAGCATTCGGCGACGCAGGTCGCGCCGATCGAGATCGCCATAGGGGCCACGATCGTGCGCGTCCCCAAGGACTTCGACGCAGCGACCTTGCGCGCCGTGCTGCAAGCTCTGGGCGCAGCTTCATAATCCGCGGCGCCTTGCCTGGACGCCGGTCGGGCGCCGGCCTGCCGCCTAAAGAGCCGCTGCTCGCCTCTCCGGCGAACCCTTTGCAGGATCGCCGCAAAATGCGATAAACTCTTGCCAGACTCAAGTCGAATCGGTCTGTTCTCTTGCTTTGCCGCCCCGCTGGACAGTGAGCGAACTGGGCTCGCGCCCATATCCGCGCCAGCTGGACGGAGCCGGACGACTTTTTTCAATTTGACGCCGTCCTCCTATTCAGTCGATCTCGCGGCTCCCGCCCGATCCGACGCAAAGATCGGACGGCGGAATGGCCGCGAGGCGAGAGGATGGATAATGTGACCGAGCAGCGAGAGGCTCAGAACCAAGGGTTTACGGAACATCCGTTGCGTGATCGCGTCTTGGCGGAGGTTCACGCGCGGCCCTTCGTGCCCATCGAGGGCTCGAAACGCATTTTGCATTTCGCCTTCATGACCGATCACGACGAGGCGGCCAATGCGCGCGCGGCTCTGACGGATTTTTGTCTTGCCCGCGCCTGCCCGCCGCCGCCGCCCAACGCCAAGCAGCATCGCATCGAATTGCAAGCCGCCGTCTTACGCTGGGAGCTTCACGCGGAATTCGCGACCTACACCTGGGAGTTTCCGCAAGCGGTCGAGCCGGCGCGGTTCGGCAAGACCAAAGCGCTTCCTTTGCAAGCAAGCGCGGACGAGCTCGCCAACCAAATGCGGCTTCTCCCCCAGCCTGGCCCTTTGCTGGTTGCGGTCGATCTTCGTCTTCTCCCGGCGGCCAGCGTCGGCGACGGCTGGCGTAATTTGTTCGGATCGGGGCAATTGGCGGCGTCCGAGGTTTTGGACGGCGCGGCCGTCGTCGCCACGGATTTTCAGCCCGACGCGGTCGGCTTCGTGCGGCTGCTCGTCCTCGACCGAAAACTGACGCCCGCCGACGCCGGCTCGCTGGTGCAGCGCCTTCTTGAGGTCGAGACCTATCGCACCCTGGCGCTGCTCGGGCTCCCGAAGGCGCTGGAGCTCGGCCCCGAAATTCGCCGCATCGAGAACGAATTGCCGCGCCTCGTGCAGCTGATGCGCGAGAGCAAAGGGCTCGAGGCCAGCCAAATCCTGCTTGACCGCCTGACCGCGCTCGCGGCCGAGCTTGAGGAGGGCGCGGCCCAGAGCCTCTACCAATTCGGCGCGACACGGGCCTATCATGAGCTCATGAGCCTACGCCTCAATTCGATCCAAGAGCATCCGACGTCAAACCTGCCAACCCTCGCCGCTTTTCTCGCCCGCCGACTGACGCCGGCGATACGCACCTGCGGCGCGACGGAGGCCCGTCAGGACAATCTCTCGCGCAAGCTCTCCCGCGCGGCGCAGCTCTTGCGCACCCGCGTCGACATCGAGCTCGAAAGCCAGAACAGGGATCTCTTGCGCAATATGGGCGAACGCGTTCACTTGCAATTGAAATTGCAGCAAGCCGTGAAATGGGTCTCGATTTGCGCGATTACATATTATTTACTGTCAATACTGCACCTTATTTTTGAAGGGCTGCATCGCAAGATGGATGAGCTCGACCCGATCGTCGCGACGGCCGCCGCGGTTCCGTTCATTCTCGCCATCGTTCTCTGGTTCTTCCATCGCCTTGGCAAGCGTCTGGCGGAAATCTTGACCAGCTAAAGCATTTTCAAGCGAAACGGGTGCCGGTTCGCTTGAAGAAAATGCGATAAAACAAGGCCTAAAGCTTTTTTCTATTCCATGGAAATCGAAAAAAGCTTTAGCGGCGCTGTTTGCCGCGAAATCAATCTCCGAGCCGCGATCGCCTAAAGGATCTCATCATCCGCCACGGATTTCGGCTTGCGCTTGCTCATTTCCTTCATGCGAAGGGATAGTTTTCTGGCGTGGCGCGCCTCGGCGCGAATGGCGACCGGTTGCAGAATTTTCCTGAATTCGTCGCGCTTCTCATGAATTGACGCAATGACCAAACCCATGGGAATGCCCATCTCGACGAGGACCGCCTCGGAGAGTTGCAGGCTCGCCTCGATCGTCTCGGGGACTGCGTCGGTGACGCCAAGCTTGTAAAGGAGCGTCGCGTGATGCGCGTCTCTCGCGCGCGCGACAATCGTCAAATGCGGATATTCGGCGCGAACGAGGCGAACGATCTGCTCGGCCATGCTCGGCCTGTCCATGGTGATGATGAGGGCCTTGGCGCGGGCGAGGCCGCAGCGGGCGAGAAAATCGGCGCGCGCGGCGTTGCCCCAATAAATGTCGACGCCGTCGCCGCGAAAGCGCTTCACCACGCCAGCGTCAGTGTCAACCGCCAGATAGCGAAGCGAATGGGCGGCGAGCATCTCGCCGACGAGGCGCCCGACCCGACCATAACCAACAAGGATCGCGTCATGCGCCTGCTCCCCCGCGAGCGGCGCCGAAGGCTCGACCGGGCCGGCGGCGGTCTGCGGCCGAAGCCATCGTTGCGCCAGAGCGCCGAGAGCCGGCACGGCGAACATCGAGAGCGTCACCGCGACCGTCACATTGGCGCCCACCGCCGCCGGCGTGGCCTTCGCCGCCACCGCGGCGGCGACGATGATGAAGGCGAATTCGCCACCTGGCGCAAGCATGAGCGCCAACTCGGTCGAGACCGAGGTTGAAAGCCGCAAGATCCGCGCGACCAACCAAGCGACGCCAAATTTGACGATGATCAGGCCGACCGCCAAGCCAAATGTCCAGAGCGGCGTCGCGATGACATGTGAAAGATCGAGGCTCGCTCCGACCGAGACGAAGAACAGGCCGAGCAAAAGCCCTTTAAAGGGCTCGATCGTCACCTCTATCTCGCGCCGATACTCGGTTTCAGCCAGGAGAACTCCGGCGACAAATGCGCCAAGGCCCATGGAGAGGCCGCACATCGCGGTGAGCACCGCGGCGCCGATGACGACAAGCAAGCAGGCGGCGACGAAAAACTCGGTCGAGCCGGCGGCGGCGACATGATGAAACAAAGGCCGCAGAATTAGCCGGCCGCCAACCACGATGAAGCTCAATCCGGCGAAGGCCGGAACCAGGGTCGACAAAAGAGCCGCGCTGAGATCGAGTTCGCGCATCCCCAGCATGGAGACCATGAACAACAGGGGCGCCACCATGAGGTCCTGAAACAGGAGCACCGCGAAGACCGTGCGGCCGGCTGTCGTCGCAAGCCGCCGGGCCTCGGCGAGAACAGGGATTACGATCGCCGTCGAAGACAAAGCCAGGGCGAGTCCAAGCACCGCCGCTGACGTCGGCTCTTGGCCAAACCACAGCGCCAACGCGCCAAGCGCGGCGGCGGAGCCGAAGACCTGCAAAAGGCCAAAGCCAAAGACGAAGCGGCGCATGAGCGCCAAGCGCTCCCACGACAATTCAAGCCCGATCATGAACAAAAGAAAGACGACGCCAAACTCGGCCACGGGCGCGATCTGCGCGACATCATTGAGCGCGACGGGCGAGAGCCAGCGAAAACGTTGCGCGACCGAGCCCAGGCCATATGGGCCAAGCAGCACGCCAGCGACGAGGAAGCCGAGAATTGGGCTAACCCGCAAGCGGCGAAACAGCGGCACCACGATTCCGGCGGTCGCGAGGAAGATCAGGGTCTCCTTGTATTGCTCCGGCGCAAAGCTGGTCATCGAACTCCTTTCGGTCTTTCCTTAAATCAACAATATCAAGGAATGCGCCAATCGGCCTATCTTCCGCCTCAACGCGGCGATTTTGACCATCGGCGATTCAGGGCGGCGCGCGCTTGCGCTTTCGCACCTTAAAGCCGCGCCCCGGCTTTCCCGCGACAGAAAAATCCTGCATCCTCGCGCCATGCCTGATCCCGCCCCAAGCAATGCGCCCGAACTTTCCGTCAGCGAGCTCTCCGCCGCCCTGAAGCGGACGATCGAGGATCGTTTCGGCTTCGTGCGCGTGCGTGGGGAAATCTCGAACTATCGCGGGCCGCATTCCTCCGGCCACGCCTATTTCTCCTTGAAGGATCAATCCGCCCGCATCGACGCGGTGATCTGGAAAGGCGTCTTCGCACGGCTGCGGACCAAGCCCCAAGAGGGGCTGGAGGTCATCGCCACCGGCAAGATCACGACTTTTCCGGGCAAATCCGCCTATCAGATCGTGATCGAGGCGCTGGAGCCCGCCGGCGTTGGCGCGCTCATGGCCCTGTTCGAGGAGCGCCGGCGGAAGCTCGCCGCCGAGGGGCTGTTCGACGAGGCGCGCAAGCAGCTGCTCCCGTTTCTTCCAGCCACGATCGGAGTCGTGACCTCGCCGACCGGCGCGGTGATCCGCGATATTCTGCACCGAATCGCCGAGCGTTTCCCGCGCCATGTCCTGGTTTGGCCGGTGCGGGTTCAGGGCGAAACCTCGGCCGCGGAGGTCGCCGCCGCGATCGACGGCTTCAACGCCTTGCCGGAAACGGGCCGCCCGCGCCGGCCGGAGGTGATCATCGTCGCGCGCGGCGGCGGCTCGCTCGAGGATCTCTGGAGCTTCAACGAGGAAATCGTCGTGCGCGCGGCGGCGCGGAGCCTTGCGCCGATCATTGCGGCGATCGGGCATGAGACGGACTGGACCTTGATTGATTACGCCGCCGACTTGCGCGCGCCGACCCCGACGGCGGCGGCGGAAAAGGCGGTTCCGGTGCGCGCCGAACTCGCCGCCGCGCTGGCCGATCTCGGCCGCCGCCATTCCGGCGCGATGTTCCGGCTGAGCGAGCGACGCCGCAATGATTTACGCGCCTTGACGCGCGCCCTGCCGCAAGGCGAGGCGATCATCGCCCTTCCCCGCCAACGCCTCGATGGTTCGGCCGCCCGTCTCGACGGCGCGATTTCAAAGGCGCATGACCGCCAGCGCATCGGGCTCGCCCGTCTGTCCCACCGCCTCGCGGGACAGTCGCCGCAGGCGAGATTGGGCCGCGCGGCGGAGCGCCTCTCCGCGCTTGGGCAGAGGCTGCGGCGCTCGATCGAGACTGGCCATGAGCGGCGCCTGCAAAGGCTTTCGCATGCGGCGGCGCGGCTTGAGGCCGCCAGATCGGTGCGGGTCAGGCTCGAAGGCGAAAGGACTGCGGCCGCCCGCCAACGCCTCGACGGTTTGGCGGGGCGCATGGCGCATGGCGTCAGAGCTGGCCTCGCTAAGCGCTGGACCCAAATCAAGACCCTGGAGCAATTGCTCGGCAGCCTCGGCTACGCCCAAGTCTTGGCGCGCGGCTATGCGCTGGTGCGCGACGCAAATCGGAAGCCTGTCCGCCTCGCCGCCGAGATCTCGGACGGGGCCTTGCTCGACATCGAATTCCACGATGGGCATAAAACCGCCATCGCCGGCCCAGCGCAGCCTGCGAAACCCGTCAAGCGCGGCTCCGCCAAGCCGCAGAGAAAGCGCGAACAGGACTCGCTCTTCTGAAGCGCGCTCGGCTAGGCGAACGCCAAGGGCATTGGCTCCGCGCCGATCTTGCCTATGCCGCGCCGGCGCAAAGCCTCCGAGAGCCTCGCGCTGGGGGCTGTCGAACCGGTAAAGAGCGCATGATGCGGCGACGTCTCGCCCAAATGCGTCTTTGGCGACGGGAAACCGAGGTCTTCGCATAAAACATGATCTGTCCGCCGCGCGATCGCCGGAGCCGGATCAATCCATTGCACGGGCCAGGGGGCCAATCGCTCGAACTGCTCGATCAGCAGCGGGTAATGCGTGCAGGCGAGCACGATGCAATCCGTGCGGCCATCAGCGGCGACGAAGGCCGGCGCGATTTCGCGCAGGATCGCCGCGTCCTCAAGGATTTCTCCCTGCATGAAGGCCTCCGCGAGGCTCGCGAGCGCGCTGGAGCCCACAAGCGTCACCGCGCAATGCGCCGCATAGGTGCGCACGAGATCGCGCGTATAGTCGCGCGCGACAGTGCCCGGCGTCGCAAGCACGGAGATGAGCTTGGAGCGGGACAGGCTCGCCGCCGGCTTAACCGCCGGCACCGTGCCGATAAACGGCAGCTGGGGAAATCGCGCGCGCAAATGCGGCAGCACCAGGGTTGACGCCGTATTGCAGGCGATAATGACGGCGTCCGGGGCGACCCGCGCGATCAAGCGCCGCATGACCGCCAGAACCCGCGCGACCAAAACTTCCTCCGCGAGTTCGCCATAGGGAAAGCCAGCGTCGTCAGCGGCATAGATCAAATGTGCGTCAGGTCGCGCGCGCGCGACCTCCACAAATACGGTCAAGCCGCCGAGGCCGGAATCGAAAACGAGAATTCTTGGCGCCTGCGGCATGGCGGAGACCGACCGGTTCGTTCGATTGTCCCGTGACTTTGGTCGAAATCGACCGATAGGTCATGAAAACAGGAACTGGTTAACCAATAATTCGGTCAAAAAAGAATCGAGATCATGGCGAAGCTGCGCGCGGCCGTTCCGCGCGAGAGTCTCCTCCGCCTGGTCATGTTTTCTCGCCGGCGGGTGATCGCGCGACTGGCGAGGCTGGGCTCGCCTCATCGGTCTGGCTTGCGGCTCCGGGCGTCTCCCCTTTTGATCGAAGCCGCCCTTTTGACCCCTCTCTTGGACCCTCGACGAGGCGCACAACCATGCCGCGCAGCGTGCTCACATCCTGCTCGGTCAATTTCATGCGGTGGAAAATATTGCGGAGGTTGCGCCGCATGACCGGCTGCTTGCCGGGCGGACGAAAAATCCGGCGCGGTCCAGCTCGCTTTCGAGATAGTCGAAAAAGGAAAGGATCATATCGCGCGGCGCGGCCGGCGAACGCGCGACCAAGGCGAAGGGAGCCTTGCCGTCGGTCGCCGCGCGCATCCATTCATAGCCGGTCAGCAGCACGGCCTGGGCGAGATTGAGGGAGGCGTAGGCTGGATTGACCGGAAATGTCATGATCGCATCGGCCAAAGCCACCTCGTCATTGGCGAGGCCGGTGCGCTCGGGCCCGAATAAGACGCCATGCCGCTCGCCGATCGCGAGCGCCCGCGCGCATTCGGGCATGGCTTCGGCCGGGGTGAGAATGGGCTTATGCTGGCCGCGCTCGCGGGCGGTCGTCGCCCAGACAAAATTGAGATCGGCGACCGCCGCCTCGACGCTGTCATAGAGCCGCGCCGCTTCAAGCAGATGGACCGCGCCCGCCGCCGCGGCATGGGCGCCTTTCTTGAGGGCGCCGGTGCGGGGCCACCCCTCGCGCGGCGAAACAAGGCGAAAATCCGCCAGGCCAAAATTGGCCATGGCCCGCGCGCACATTCCAATGTTCACGGCGAGTTGCGGCCGCACCAGGATGATGGCGGGTCCGCCCTCCAGGCTGGGCTTGGTGTGATCCGTGCCGGCCCCGGTCATTGGCGCCGCTCTCCAAGCCTCATCCGGGGCGATTGCGCCGCGCCGCCCCGGCAGGGCGGCGAGGCGAAGCGTCAAGGACGCGCCATCGCCGACCTCTCGATTGCGTCGAGAGGGATTGGTGCGGGCGGTCGGAATCGAACCGACACTCTGTCGCCAGAACCGGATTTTGAGTCCGGCGCGTCTACCAGTTCCGCCACGCCCGCCAACAGAAGCAATTCTTCTCAAGCCGCGCCCCGATCAAATGTGCCCGATTGATCCAAGACGCCGCTCGAATTCAACGCGCTGGAGTCAATTTGCTCTCGCGCAGATCGCTTTCGGCCTAGTTCTTCCGTATCGGATTGCGGCCGGCCCCGCAACCTCGCGGGACGCCCCATTCCGGATTTTTCCTGAGGGCCGGAGAGCGTCAAGGCGCAGGCGACGGCGTCAACGCCAGCCACGCATCGTCGCGGCCGAAAATCGCTCAGCGCCACTCCCTGATATCGACGAAACGGCCGGCGATCGCCGCCGCCGCCGCCATGGCCGGCGAGACGAGATGGGTGCGGCCCTTATAGCCTTGGCGGCCTTCGAAATTACGATTGGACGTCGACGCGCAGCGCTCGCCCGGGGCGAGGCGATCCGGATTCATGGCGAGACACATCGAGCAGCCCGGCTCGCGCCACTCGAACCCAGCCGCCTTGAAGATCGCGTCGAGACCTTCGGCCTCGGCCTGCTGCTTGACGAGGCCCGAGCCCGGCACGACCATCGCGCTGACGCGCGCCGCGACATGCTTCCCGGCGGCGATCTTCGCGGCGGCGCGCAGATCCTCGATCCGGCCATTGGTGCAGGAGCCGATGAAGACGCGGTCGATGGCGATATCCGTGATCTTCTCGCCGCCCCGCAAGCCCATGTAATCCAGCGCGCGCGCGATCGAGGCTCTCTTGGCTTCGCTCGCCGCGACATCCGGATGAGGGACGAGACCTGTGACGGTCGTCACGTCTTCTGGGCTCGTGCCCCATGTGACGAGCGGCGGCAAGGCCGAGGCGTCGAGCCGGACTTCCTTATCGAACTCCGCCCCCTCATCGGACCGCAAACCTTCCCAATAGCGCATCGCGGCGTCCCAAGCCTCGCCCTTCGGCGCCTTCGGCCGGCCATCGAGATAGGCGAAGGTCTTGGCGTCGGGCGCAATCATGCCGGCCCGGGCGCCGCCCTCGATCGTCATGTTGCACACGGTCATGCGGCCCTCCATCGAAAGGGTGCGAATCGCCTCGCCGGCGAATTCGATCACATGGCCGGTGCCGCCCGCGGTTCCGATCTCGCCGATAATGGCCAGCACAATGTCCTTGGCGCTGACGCCGTCCGAAAGGACCCCGTCCACCGTGACGCGCATATTTTTCGCCTTGGACTGGATCAAAGTCTGGGTGGCGAGCACGTGCTCGACCTCCGACGTGCCGACGCCATGCGCAAGCGCGCCGAAGGCCCCATGCGTCGAAGTATGGCTGTCGCCGCAAACGATCGTGGCGCCCGGCAGGGTGAAGCCCTGCTCCGGGCCGATAATATGGACGACGCCCTGGCGCGGATCGAGCTCGTTGAAATATTCTATGCCGAACTCCCGCGCATTTTTCGCGAGCTGCTCGACTTGAATGCGGCTTTCGGGGTCGTCTATGCCCTTCGAGCGGTCGGTCGTCGGAACATTGTGATCGACGACGGCGAGGGTTTTATGCGGGGCCCGCACTTTGCGCCCGGAAATCCGTAGACCTTCAAAGGCCTGCGGACTCGTGACCTCATGCACGAGATGGCGATCGACATAGATGAGGCTCCCGCCGTCGACGCCGCTATCGACGAGATGGTCGTCCCATATCTTGTCGTAAAGCGTCCGAGGCTTGACCATTTGAAGATCCTATGGGTTTTGCGCGCGAAACCGACCGGGCCGCCGGCCCCGCGCAACGGGCGCGTCATGTGGCGTGTTCCAGAGCCGGACGTAAGCGCGCGTCCGTCCGGAAATGGCCCCGGCAGGGCTAATTTCAGGAAAATCAGCCGAGGGCGCAGTTCTTACTCGCAAGATTCGCCTTGGGGAAGTACCTTCGGCGCGGATCTCGAACGAAATTCAATCGCGGAGGAGTTCATGCGCCCACCCGTTGCGCCCTATCTGACAGTCTCCCCCGCCATGGCGGCGATCGCTTATTACACTACGGTTTTTGGCGCGCAGCAGAAAGCGATCATGCCGGCCTTCGACGGGTTGCGGATCATGCATTGCGAGCTTTCGATCAATGGCGGCTCTGTCATGCTCGCCGACGCCTTTCCCGAATTCGGCCATACCCGGATACCGCTCCCCGGCGAACTCTCAACCTCCTCGGTCAGCCTCGAATATCCGAAGGCCAAGGATGTCGACGCGGTCTTCACCAAAGCGACCGGGCTCGGGGCCAAAGGGGAGACGAACCCGATGAATTCCTTCTGGGGAACGCGCGTTGCGACATTTCGCGATCCCTTCGGCCACCGCTGGATTTTGAACGCTCCCCTGGTTTGACGGGGCGAGCTTCCCGCCTATCCGGCCAACTCAGCGGCCGGCTCGATCGGCCTAAAACCAGCCATGGCCGCAGGAGGCGCAGACCGCCTAGTCGTTCACGAATGGCCGCCGTTGAGATTCGAGCGCAGATCCTTGGCGGCTATGTCAAAATCACGCTGATCCAAGGTGGAACTGGTCAAGGTTTTGGTTGTTTCTCTATTGTCGGTCGGCGACCGCAAAAAGTCCGAGCCGCGCCAAATCTTACTGGGAGGAATGACATGACAAAGCAAGCATGCGCAACTTTATCCATAGTTGGCGCGTCAGCCCTGGCCGCACTCGCCGCGACCGCGCCGGCTCAAGCCAAAACTCCGCAAGAATATACCTGCAGTGATTTCCTTCAGGTCCCCGAACATTCAAAAGCGAATGTTGTTTACTGGCTAGAAGGTTTCAACAAGGGCGGCAAACCCAATTCCGTCGACCTCTCGGTCGAAACTTTCAAGCGTCCGATTGGAAAAGTCATATTGGAATGCCGAAAGAATCAGACCGAGAACCTATGGGACGCGATCGTCAAGCATTTCTACTCGGCGGCTAAGCAAATTCCATAGCTCGCCGCAGCCAAATCTAGGCTTCTAAAGATCAATATTCATAGACCTCGGCCCGATTATCGAAATGAATCATGCGGCGTCATTTCGCTGCTCCGCGTGATCGGCGAAAAACTCTTGCGTCTTCGCCGATCATAGCGATCGACAATTCTATCAAGGCGGTCGGATCGTCGCTCAGGCGCTTAATGTAAGACTGGCGCGGTTATGGTCCAGAGGCTCGTGTAGTCTGGATCATAGACCACCTCGCCGGTGCCTTTCAGGCGGTAGCGTCCTGGACTGGCCTTCACGAAAGCGCGCGTGTTGGGCGGAAGCGTCATCGTCTCGCCGACCCGCTCGCCCTTGAGCGACAACTCAAACCCGGTTGCGGCCGCGACGCCGGTGATAACGCCGTGAACCTGAACCCGCTCGCGAACGGTCGCGCCATCGGACGCGAGATAAATAAAGCCGGCGATGACATATTTGCCGATCAAGGACTTGGCCAGGACCGCGTCCCAAGCCGGACCTTCGCTGGCGTCGTCGTCATCCTCGGCCATCGCCAAACCTTCGCGGAGCGAGTCCGACAGCGCCCCGCGCCTATTCGGCGGCAGGAGCGGCTTTTTTCGCCTTGGCCGCCGCCTTGGCTTCCTTTTTGGCGGCCTCGCGCGCGGCCTTGGCCGCCGGCAACTCCGCCTTCTCGGCGATGCGGGCCGCCTTGCCGCGGCGGTCGCGCAGGTAATAAAGCTTGGCGCGGCGGACCTTGCCGCGACGCACGACCTTGATCGAGTCTATATTCGGCGAAAAGAGCGGAAAGACGCGCTCTACGCCTTCGCCATAGGAGATCTTGCGGACGGTGAAACTCTCATTGAGGCCGCCGCCGTTGCGGGCGATGCAAACGCCTTCATAGGCTTGCACGCGGGTGCGCTCGCCCTCCTTCACCTTGACGTTCACCACGACCGTGTCGCCTGGTTGAAAGGTCGGGATCGTTTTTCCGGCCAAAAGTTTCGCGGCCTGTTCGGCCTCGAGCTCGGCGATAATGTTCATGACTTGAAATCCTACCGTTCCGCCGAATATCTCCGGCGAGCGTTTCGGTCCGCTTGTTGTCAGTTGGAGCCGCCACCCCTACACGAGACGGTGGCGCTTGTCGAGCCGCCATCCGCTAAGTCGGGATAAGCCGCTCGCGTGAGGCGGCGCTGGAGATCGCTCAACCCCGAAGTCGAAACCTCGGCAATTCAAAGCCTAGACGGAGCCTATTGCGCGCGCTCGAATGTGGACACGTCTTCGGTCTCGGCGTCTATGAGATCGAAGCGGCTGGGAGTTTGCGATTTCAAATTGGTCGTGAAAACCTTGCCATTTTCTAGCTTCAGCTTAACCAAACCCGAGGAGTTCGATCCGGTAGGAGCCAGCGACCAGCTTGCTCGGCTCGGACGTGGCGCTGAAGCTCATGTCAAGGGTTCGGTCTTCCCGAAAGACGAGGCGCCAAGGCTTGTCGGTCGACAGCCATTCCCCGACAACCGGCACACTCACTTTGGGGCCGGTTCGGAGGGATTGGCGCGCGGCGAGGCCGTAAATACCGATCACGGCGAAAACGCCGAGGCTGACGAAGATGATTTCGCGGCGGGTGGCGCCGAGCGTTTTGTTGGGGTCGATGGGTCGCGCGTTCATCGCTACCTCATAGCAATTAAGTGGGCGATCGAGAACGCTTTCTTTTCGCCTGACACAGGTGAAAGCGTCGCGGGTTCTTGGCGCAGGTTCTTGGGATGTGGGCATGCTCCAGCGGCTCGCCGCCTCTTCTCCAGCCGGCGAAGCGGAGGATCCACGGCAAGCCGGCGGCGGGCGTCCGAAGTGCGGCAAATTAGCACATCGGCGTGACTGCCGGCAAGACTGACGTGCGGCCGAGGGAAGATGAGGGGGCGGTCCGAAGCGCCATGCGTTCCAGCGTCTTTCACTTTCGAGACCTCAATCGCCGAAGCGATTTGCTCCATAGCCGCGATCAAGCGCTGCAAATCGGCCTCCCTCGCCAAGCGGCTCTCGCCGCGCAGCGCAGATCTGCGTTTCGGCCGCGAAAGCCCCTTCCCCCATCATGAGAAAGACCGCCTCGGGAGCCTCCTCGGCAGGCGAAATTTGCCGCGATTGATCTTTCACTTTAGGCTTATCGGTCTAACCTCTAGTTAGGATTTTCTTATTTGAGATTTGCGAGGCGCTTTGCAGCATCGGCGAACGGAGCGCCGAATTGTCCGATGTTGAAAACATCCGGCTCCCCTTTCAAGGACAGCGTCGCGCATCCGCTCGCCGGAGCGACAGTGCTTCAAATCGTCCCGGATTTGCGTGCGGGCTTCGCCGCGCGCGCAGCGATTGACATTGCGGAGGCGCTGTGCCGGGCCGGAGCCAATGCGCTGGTCGCGAGCCGGGGCGGAGGCATGGTGGGCGAATTGCAGGCGAAGGGCGGCGTCTTTGTCCCTTTTCCCACGCACGCCAAAAATCCGCTTGGCATGGTCTTGAACATAGGCCGCTTGGCGCGGCTCATCAAAACCGAGAGCGTTGATATCGTGCATGTGCGCTCGCGCGCAACGGGCTGGGTCGCCTATGGCGCGACGCGATTGACGAAAACGCCATTCGTCACCAGCTTTCCCGGCCGCTACGCCGGCGGCAATGCGCTTGAGACCCGCTACAATTCAGTCCTCGTCAGCGGCGACGTCGTCATCGCCGATTCGGCCTATGCCGCCGGCCTTATCGCCAAGCTGCATCCTTCGGCGGCGGGTGAAATCCGGGTCGCGCCGCGTGGCGTCGATTGCAGGATTTTCGCGCCTGCCGCCGTCGCGCCGATCCGGGTTCAGGCCGTGCGGCGGGAATGGGGGGTGGAGGCGGATGAGCCCGTCGTGCTGTTGGCGTCGCCGATCGCCGCCGCGAGCGGCCACAAGATCCTCATCGAGGCGGCGCGGATTCTGCGCGCGGAAGGACTATCCGGCGTCAAATTCGTCCTGGCTGGCGACGAACAGCGCCGCGGCCTCGCCGCGGACATTGACCGGGCGATCGCCAAGGCCGGCCTGCAAGACATGGTGCGCCGAACCAGCCGCTGCGCGGACATGCCGGCGGCGTTTCTCGCCGCTTCGGTGGCGGTGGCGCCCTCGACGCGACCAGGAGACTTCGCTGGCGCCGCCATTGAAGCCCAGGCGATGGGAACACCGGCTGTCGTGACCGATCTCGGCGGCGCGGCCGAAGCCGTTCTCGCGCCGCCCATGGTCGAGCTGTCCCTGCGCACGGGCTGGCGGATTCCGGCAGGCGACGCAGCGGCCCTCGCCGCAGCCGTGAAGGCCGCCCTCGACCTCGGGGCCACGGCCAGGGACCGGCTCGCGCTGCGCGCCAGGGAGCATGTCGAAGCGCGCTTTTCGATCGAGCAGGTTTGCGCGGAAACCCTCCTCGCCTATTCAGCCTGCCATCCCAACGACGACGAGGGATGAGGATCTAGGCGGAGTGGCCTCCCGCCGCGCGTCGCCGCAACAAATCCTGGCGGAAGCGATGCTTGCGCATGTTTTTTGCTGGTCTGCCCGCATTGCGAGGACAGGCGTCGGGCCGCGACGAGCCTGGGTTCGCCGAATGATGAATGCAATGCAAGAAGGCGAAAAATTTTTTGCAAGCCAAGTAGTTCATTGACTTCGCGGGACATTGAACCGATCTTTAAGCTGGGTTCAATATTCTTTGCGATGGAATTTGAACGATTTGCGACAATGTTGGATCCGATTAATCACTGTAAGGAGAAAAAGCCATTCGCCGTCCGATGAAAGCTCCCCCTGTCCCACAAAGGGATGGGCCACGCACCAACCGTGAAATCCGCGCTCGCGAAGTCCAGTTGATCGACGCCGAAGGCCGCAACCAAGGGGTTGTGGAAATTTTGGATGCGCAGCAAAAGGCCGAAGAGGCGGGGCTTGATCTGGTCGAGATCGTCCCGACCGCCGATCCTCCGGTCTGCAAGATCCTGGATTATGGAAAATTCCGCTTCCTCGAGCAGAAGAAATCCGCCGAAGCCCGAAAAAAGCAGAAGATCGTCGAGATCAAGGAAATCAAGCTGCGTCCGGGCATTGACGACCATGATTACGACGTCAAGATGAAAGCCGTTCGACGCTTTTTCGAGGAAGGCGACAAGGTGAAGGTCACCTTGCGGTTCCGCGGGCGCGAGATGGCGCATCAAGACCTCGGCTTCCGCTTGCTCGAACGGGTGAAATCCGAGACCGGAACAATCGCCAAGGTCGAGGCCGAACCGTCGATGGAAGGCCGCCAGATGGTCATGGTGCTCGCGCCGAAATAGCGCGAGCAGGATCTTCGGTGACCCCCCTGTCAGAGGCGGCTCAAGAGGCGGCTCGGCCGATCGCCGTCGCCTCGGGAACTTCGACCAGGCGGCCGGACCGTACGTCGTAATAATAGCCGTAGATCGGGATATCGTTCGGCACCAGCGGATGCGACCGGATGCGCTTGACGTCCTCGACGACGCTGGCCGCGAGGTCCTTGAACGTATGCCATTTGATAAAGTGGCCATGGACGCTGCCCGGGCCATGGCCGTGGTCATGCCAGCCTGTTTCGTCGATCGTCGCGCCTTCGAGGCTCTTTTCGAGCAGTCCCCCCATGATCTCGTCGTCGAACAGCTGCATGCCGCAGTCGGAATGATGAATAACGAACCATTCCCGCGTTCCAAGCAGCTTATAGGAAATCACCAGAGATCGGATGGCGTCGTCGGTGGCTCGGCCGCCGGCGTTGCGAATGACATGGGCGTCGCCTTCCGACAGGCCAGCGTATTTGGCGGGATCAAGACGCGCGTCCATACAGGTCAGGATCGCGAAACGCCGCGCCGGCGGCAAGGCCAGCTTCGATTTTTCGCCGAAACTCGCAGCATAATCTTCATTGGCCTTCAAGACCTCGGGCAGAACTGACATTGGCGCTTTCCCCTTAAACGATGTCTCCAGCGCGCAGCGCCTCCCGGATGACGCCGCCGCCATTAAATAGCACGGCAATGTCACCGGATGACGTAACGCTATCTAAGTCGATATCTCGCCGAAACGTGAAAACAAAATTCTTTGTTCCGATCATGCAAATAGATATTGATTATACATGGAGCTCCATCAGATCCGGCACTTTGTCGCAATCGTCGAAGCTGGCAGTTTCACGAAAGGCGCGCAACGCGCAGCGGTCTCGCAGCCGGCCATTTCGGCGAGCATCGCCAAACTCGAGGCGGAACTCGGCGTCAAACTATTCGACCGACGCCGCTCGCCGCTGGTGCCGACAGCGGCAGGAGAGCGGTTGCTCGAGGTGGGCTTGCACATTCTGCATGCCTGCAATTCGGTCAAAGCCGAACTCAAGGCGCTCGCCGCCCCGCAACATCTGAAAATTGGTGTCCTGCAATCACTGTCCAGTCGTCACGTGTCCGAGATGCTTAGCTCGTTCCGCCGCGCGAACCCGCATGTGGTGATCGAGGTGACTGATGGAGTGGGCGATCAGCTGGTCGAATTTCTCGCTGATCAGAAGCTCGACACAACGCTTACTATTCTCGACGGCGAGGCTTCGAAATTCGCGAGCCGCGTTCTTTTCAAAGAACCCTATGTCTTGGCCGTCGCGGAAGATCATCGTTTCGCAGAGCGAAAGAACGTACAGCTTTCCGATCTTTACGATGAGCCTTTCATCGTGCGGACCGGCCGCGACAAATTCCAGGACGCGAGCAACGCGCTGGTCTCTCGCGGCGTCAAGGTCAGGGTTGTCTATAAAACCGACCAAATCGATCGGGCGCTGGCGCTCGTCGCCTCCGGCTTAGGCGTAGCATTTATTCCCGCCCGCTTCGAGATGCCCGCCGTGAGGCAGGTGCCGGTGTCGGACCTGGACGCCTTCAGGACCTTTGGCCTCATGTGGTCGCCTGAACGAGAGGGCGACAGCCTTGCGGAGTTCATCAAATTCGCCGCGGGCCATGATTGGACGCCATAGAACTTCGGCGTCCACGACCCGACAGTCCCTATCTCGGCAAGCGAATCCAGCCACGCCGTCCGATTCCCAGTCCGCTTCCAAAACCACGGCAATTTACAGGATCAAAGACCGAAGCTTGCTTGCGATCTGCGCTCGACCCTGCTCCACCACACCTGCTTCTTGGCTGGTTCGGAAGCCAAGGCGCGCCGCCGGCGCCAATTCTGTTAATCTTCCAATGAATGCGACCCGGCAAGGTGACCGAAAGTTCGAACGACCTGCTCATAAACCGGCCTTTTGAAGGGAATGATCAGGTCGACTAGCCGGCTCGCTTGCTCCCATCGCCAAGCGTCAAACTCAGGCTTCTGGCCGCCGGCGGGAGTTTCGATATCGATCTCACTTTCATCGCCGTCGAAGCGCAGGGCGAACCATTTTTGGCGTTGACCCTGAAACCGGCCTTTCCAGGATTTCCGCAAATATTCGGGCGGCAAATCATATGTGTACCATTCCGGCGACTCGGCGAGAAGCGTCGCGGAATAGACATTGGTTTCCTCGCGCAACTCGCGCATGGCGGCCTGAAACGGCTCCTCGCCATGGTCGATTCCGCCCTGCGGCATTTGCCACTCATGCCCCTGCCGGAGACGTTGCGGCGCCCTCTTGCTGCGCCGCCGGCCGACGAAAACCAAGCCGTCGCGGTTGAGCAGCATGATGCCGACGCATGGACGATAATTCTCAAATTGCATCGTCGCCTAACCTCACGCCTCGTCCTCAATCCGGGCTGGCCCTCCCTTCGGAGCATGTCCTGAAAAAACCGCGGCTTTGCGCAGCATGCTCTGGAGTCTCCCGCCATGCGCCGAGCGGAAAAGGCCACCTATACAACTAGAAGACGAGATGCGCCTCCAGAATTGTCTCTTTGACTTTAAAATGATCGGAATCTCACAAGCCCGCAAGACTGCGGATCAATTTCGGCTTACGAGGCAGCCCGCAGCCGAGCCTCCCGCAGGTCCGGCGCAGCTCAACTCGTTGCGCTTCACGGCGGGATTTTACGGAAGCGATCGCCCCCATGGCGATCGCTGGCGCTATAGTTCGATCCGAAATTGAGACGCGCGTTCGAACTCGGCGGGTGCCGAGGCTTCGCGTTAATCGCCGGCGGCGGGCCGGCGATTAACGCAATATGTCTCAAAGGACGCGCAGCGATTTGAAGCGCCTCGGGCCGATTGCAGCGACCCGAGACAAACGCCGTCGCCAACCAATAGGCTCAGTTCTGAGCTTTCACGGGCTCGTTGGTCGCCGGGGCGGAGGTGACCTTGTTCGAGGCCTTCATGCCGGTGCGCAGGATCTCCAAGGCGGCGTTCAACTGCTTGTCGTCCTTTGCATTTGGCGGCACATAGGCCTGCGACCCGCCCTTTTCATCCTCGCCATTCTTTAGATGGCCCTTGAGTGACGCTTCGCCTTTGGTGTCGTCCTTGCCTTTGAATTCCTCGGGGACATCCTGCAGGACAATCACGTCCGGATCGATGCCCTTGGCTTGGATTGAACGGCCGGAAGGCGTGTAGTAGCGCGCCGTCGTCAGCCGCACCGCGCCATTGTTCTGGCCGAGCGGGATAATCGTTTGCACGGACCCTTTGCCGAAGGAGCGCGTGCCGAGGATGGTCGCGCGCTTATGATCCTGCAAGGCGCCGGCGACAATTTCCGAAGCCGAGGCCGAGCCGCCATTGATCAGGATCACCACCGGCTTGCCTTTGGACAGGTCGCCCGGCCGCGCGTTATAGCGCATCGACTCTTCGGCGTTGCGGCCGCGCGTCGAGACGATTTCGCCACGATCAAGGAAGCAATTTGCGACCGCGATCGACTGGTCGAGGAGGCCGCCAGGATTATTGCGCAGGTCGAGAATATAGCCCTTGAACTTGTCGGCTGGGATATCGGCCTGGAATTTCAGGATCGCGTTATGGACCCCTTCGAAGGTCTGTTCGTTGAACTGGGTGATGCGGATATAGCCGACGTCATCGCCCTCCTGGTGCTCGCGGACCGATTTGATCTGGATCACGGCGCGGGTGAGCTTGATGTCCTGCGGATCCTTATTGGCGCCGCGCAGAATCTTCAGAACCACCGACGTGTTCGGCGCGCCGCGCATCTTGTCGACGGCCTGGTTCAGGCTCAAGCCCTGGACATTTTCGTCGTCTATGGCCGTGATGATGTCGCCGGACAGGATGCCGGCGCGCGAGGCGGGCGTGTCGTCGATCGGCGTCACGACCTTGATCACGCCGTCTTCCTGCGTCACCTCAATGCCAAGCCCGCCGAATTCGCCGCGGGTCTGCACCTGCATGTCGCGGAAGCTTTTGGCGTCCATATAGCTCGAATGCGGATCGAGCGAGCCCAGCATGCCGTTGATGGCCGCCTCGACCAGTTTTTGCTCATCCGGCTTCTCGACATAATCCGAACGGATT
Organism: uncultured Alphaproteobacteria bacterium; assembly: GCA_963829515.1. GTDB lineage: Bacteria > Pseudomonadota > Alphaproteobacteria > Rhizobiales > Beijerinckiaceae > Methylocapsa. The sequence continues at coordinate 54,071 of CAWHIP010000016.1, read as the reverse complement.
TTCTCGAAGACGTCGCCGAAGAGATTGAGGTTGCGGTAGGTGTCGGAGGCGGCGGCCCTGGCCGATCCTTCCGGAAACAGCCATGCCGTCTTGCTCTCTAGCGCAACGAGAGACGCGCCCAAGACAGCGCCGAGGACTACGAGTGAAACTTTCCGCATCATCCGCGAACCTTTTGAAATTCCGGCTTCGCCCACCATGGGCCCGGATCAATCGCCGCCCCGTCTTTACGAAATTCTATATAGAGAATGGGTTGGGCAGCGCCAATGGCTATAGCCGCCGCCGTCCTGGCCGACCCGTCACCCATAACCGCGACAGGCTCACCGGCGAGGATGAACTGACCTACGTTTACGTTGATCCGATCCATTCCCGCAAGGACTATATAATAGCCCTGCCCCGCATTGACGATCAAGAGTTGCCCATAAGTGCGATAAGGACCGGCGAAAGCAACCCATCCGTCGCAAGGTGAGGCGACAATCGCCTCGGTTCGGGTCGCGATGAGCATCCCTTTCTCGGCGCCGCCAAAGCCGTCCGGCGCGCCAAAGCCGCGCTGAAGCGCGCCCGCCACCGGCAGCGGCAACAGGCCTTTCGTCTCCGCGAAGGCGGTCGCCGGAGCCAGCCGCGCTGGGTCCTTGAACGGCGCGAGCGCGAGCTTGCGCCGCGCGTCCGGGGGCCTTGAATCATCAGCGGATTTTCGCGCTTCGTCAGCTCGCCGCGCCGCCTCCGCGCCCCGCGCCGCGGCGGCGACCTCGCTCTCCATTCTCGCGATGAGTTCCTTCAGCGTAGCCGCCTGCTTGGCCAGCCCGATGGCGCGGTCGCGCTCGGCTCCGAGAGCCTGTTCGGCGGCGGAAAGCGCCGACTGCCTGGCCCCAATCAGCGCGGCGAGATGCTGGCGGTCGGCGCGCAGCTTCGCCGCGTCGCTTGCCAGCGCCTCCTTCTCGGCGGCGATTGATTGCCGTAATTGCAGGAGATCCGACAGATCGGCGGCGAGCGCCTCGGTTTCGGCGCGCATCTCGGGCAGGACCGCGCCGAGCAGCATTGAAGTGCGGATCGCTTGAAGCATATCCTCGGGCGCGACAAGAAGCGCTGGCGGCGGCTTACGGCCCATGCGCTGCAAAGCGGCCAACACCTCGGCGATCACCGCGCGGCGGCTCGTCAGCGAACGTCTGATCGCGTTCTCGCTTCCGATCAGCGCGTCGAGGCGCCCTTCGGCGTCTCCTATTTTGGCTTCGGTCGCGGTCACGCTCTGCGTCATTTCGAGCAGCGCGGCCTCAAGCTTCCCGCGATCGGTGCGGATCGCGGCGATCTCGGCTTCGATCCGGCGTCGCTGCGCTTCCGACGCTTCGAGCGAATCCTGCATGCCGCGCAGCTCCAGTCGGCGCCCGCTGAGCTCGGACGCGTTCTGGTCGGATATTTGCTGCGTCTGTTGCGCGGCGAGCGAGGCGACCGCGAGGGGCGCGAGACACAGTGGCGCCCATGACGCCGCGCGGGCGAGCCTGCGGCTTGCGGCATTATTCGGCGCTCGGCTCGCGCCGGGCTCAATCGATATCGCCACGATTCTCTTTTCTGTTCGTCGTCAAGGCGACTGTGGCGCTGGAAAATGGCGGCAGCGCGGCGCAAGCGGCGATTTGCGCATTTTCCGGGCGGTTTCATGATCGCCTCGATAGAACCTGAACAAGCTTAATGACTTATTGACCACGGCGCGAAAAGCGTCGCGGTCTCGAACCCCGCGCCAAAGCCCCAAATCAATCGCGATGGTAAGGATGATTCGAGAGAATCGTCACGGCTCGGTAGATCTGCTCGGCCGCCATGATTCGGGCGAGCTGATGCGGGAAGGTCATCGGCCCAAAGGACAGAGCCAGAGACGCCGAATTGCGAAAGCCTTGCGCCAGGCCGTCGGGCCCGCCAATGACCAGGGCCATAGCGGCGACGCCCTGGTCGCGCCTTCTGCCGAGGTCCAGGGCGAATTCACGGCTCGACAAAAGCTTGCCGCCTTCGTCGAAGGCGATCACGTCGCAGCCTGGGGGGAGCGCGCCGCCAATGGCCTTGGCCTCCTCCTCCTTGCGGTCCTCGGCGCGGCGGGCGCGGCTTTCCTCAAGCTCGCGCGGATCGAGCGAAGCAAAGCCAATGGCCCGGCCAGCCGCCGCGGCCCGCTCGATATAGCGCGCCGCGAGTTCGCGCTCGGGTCCCGCCTTCGCCCGGCCGACGGACACAAGCAAAAGCCGCATCGACGCAAAACGCTCTCTGCCCGCGATGGAGCCCTACCCGGCGCGGCGTTCGCCCGGCCGGTCCACGCCCCACATTTTTTCGAGATTGTAGAATTGCCTGACCTCGGGCTTGAAAATATGGACGATGACGTCGCCGGCATCGACCAGAACCCAATCGCAATTCTGCAAGCCCTCCACCCGGGGCGTGGTCGCGCAATTTTCCTTGAAGGCCTTGATGATGCGGTCGGCGATCGCGCCAACATGAATATTGGAGCGGCCGGTCGCGATGATCATGGTGTCGGCCAGGCTTGTTTTGCCGTGCAGGTCGATGGAGACGATGTCTTCGGCTTTGGAATCGTCGAGACAGGTCAAGATAGTCCGCACGAGTGAGTTGGTCTCAGGCTCGATTTGAGCTTCGACCGTGCGGCGCGGCTGAGGCGCCGCCCCTCTAAGAATTGTGGGTATCAGCGTTTCGATCCTCTATGGGCGCCGGTCAAAGGACCGGACGCCCGCTAAACATGGCGCCGAATCGGGGAGATTTCAATCGTGGTGTTTTGGGGGGAGCCGTCCGGACAAAAGACGATCGCCGCCGAGAAGCGACCAGTTTCGAACGGATTCACGAGCTGACGCGAGACTCCGCCAGGTCCGCCGCGATCAGCGCCAGCCCCGAGGCCACCGATTGAAACGCGTCGCCGACATGAATGCGGTCCGCGCCGAAGCGCTCCAGAAAGAGCGCCCGCACCGCCGGCACGAAAGATGTCCCACCGGTGAGAAACACCGCGTCAATGTCGGCGAAGCCGAGCCCCGACTTGGCGACCGCCTGATCCATGGCGTCGGCGATCCGGCCGAGATCATCGGCGATCCAGGCCTCGAAATCCTTTCGCGCCACATCAGCCTCGATCTCAATTCCCTCGCGGGCGAATTTGAACCGCGCTTCCGTCTCGGCGGATAATCGCGCCTTCAAATCGCCGATGGCGCGATAGAGCTCGAAGCCGAGATCATGCTCGATCAGGATCATGAGATCTTCGAGCATGGCGGGCGCCTCGGCGCTCAGGGCGAGCTTCTTCAGCTCGGCCAAGGTCTGCGCCGATTTCAGCCAGGAGAGCTGATGCCATTGCGCGAACGCGGCATGGAAATAGGCCGGGATCGGCAAGAGCTTGTCAAAGGAGCGATAGAGCGTTCCCTTGCCGAGCCTTGGCGACACGACATGATCGATCAGGCGAAAGTCGAACGTGTCGCCGGCGACGCCAACGCCATTATGGGCAAGCGCAAGCGCTTCGAGGCGCCCGGCCCGGCGGGAAAAGCGCAGGACCGAAAAATCACTGGTTCCGCCGCCGAAATCGGCGACGAGAACCGTCTCCTCCCGCGCGGACTTGCGCGCATGCCAATAGGCCGCGCCGAGCGGCTCATAGGCGAATTCGACGCCGGTCATGCCGACCGTGGCGTAAGCCGCCTCAAGCCGCGCGACCGCGAGCGCCTCATCCGGCCGCTCGCCGGCGAAGACGACCGGCCGCCCCGCGACCGCTACGCGCGGCATGCCGGCGCGCAGCCTATCCTGATCGAAGAGACATGCGAGAAAGGTCGCGACAAGCCGCTCGATGGTGAAGCGCTCGCCATACAGCCGCGTCTCCGTGAACAGAGGACTCGCGAGATGCGTCTTGATCGATTGGATGAATCTCTGCTCTCCGTCCGGATCGATCGCGCGCGCGATCGCCGCCGGCCCCGCGACATGACGGACCGCCGCGCGGCTCTCGCGCCAGAACATCAGCGCCGTGCGAAATGTTTCGGTCACGCCAAGAGCCGAGGGCCAGGCGAGGCTTTCGACATGGCCGTCGGCATAGGCGAGAGCGACGACGCTATTCGTCGTGCCGAAATCGACGCCGAGGCCGATCGGCGAAGGCGCGTCCTTGCCGGGCATGAGGGCGTTCCTGCATCGCTCAAAAGAAAGCCCGCGCGGGGGAGTTGGCCGCGCGGGCGTCAGACTTAATCAGCCGCGCCGGAGCGCGGCCGAAGGCTTTCTTATTCGTCGGCCTGCGCCTTGCCGCCCTTCTTGGGCGTCTCTTCGCGCGCTTTCAGGGCGGCGCCCAGGATGTCGCCGAGCGAAGCGCCGGAATCGGCGGAGCCATATTGTGCGATGGCTTCTTTCTCCTCGGCGACTTCCAGCGCCTTGATCGAGACCGAGACCTTGCGGGCGCGACGGTCGAACAAGGTGATCCTGGCGTCGACCTTCTCGCCGACGGCGAAGCGCTCCGGCCGCTGATCGGCGCGATCGCGCGCAAGCTCGTTGCGCTTGATGAAGGCGGTGAACTCGGTGCCGACAATGCGCACTTCGAGGCCGCCGTCCTTCACTTCGAGGATCTCGCAGGTGACGACGGAGCCTTTCTTGAGGTCGCCCGCGCCTTCCTCGCCAGGCTTGGCGGCGTCGGCCGGCTTGGCCGCGAACGGATCGGTCGCGAGCTGCTTGACGCCAAGCGAGATGCGCTCCTTCTCGATATCGACGTCGAGGACCTTGGCCTTGACGATGTCGCCCTTCTTGTAATCCTCGATGACCTGTTCGCCGGGCTTGTTCCAATCGAGGTCGGAGAGATGCACCATGCCGTCGACATCGCCGTCGAGACCGATGAACAGGCCGAATTCGGTCTTGTTCTTGACCTCTCCGGAGACTTCCGAGCCGACCGGATATTTTTCCGCGAAGGCCTCCCACGGATTGGCGAGCGTCTGCTTGAGGCCGAGCGAAATGCGGCGCTTGACCGGATCGACCTCGAGGACCTGAACATCGACCTCCTGGCTCGTCGCGACGATCTTGCCGGGATGAACGTTCTTCTTGGTCCAGGACATTTCCGAGACATGGATCAGCCCTTCGATGCCGGGCTCGAGCTCGACGAAGGCGCCGTAGTCGGTGATGTTCGTGACCCGGCCCTGGAACCTGGCGTTGACCGGATATTTCGCCTCGATGCCCTGCCACGGGTCTTCGAGCAATTGCTTCATGCCGAGGGAGATGCGGTGCGTCTCGTGATTGATCTTGATGATCTTCACGCGCACGGTCTGGCCGATCGTCAGAACCTCGGTCGGATGATTGACCCTGCGCCAGGCGATGTCGGTGACATGCAGAAGCCCGTCTATGCCGCCGAGATCGACGAAGGCGCCGTAGTCGGTGATATTCTTCACCATGCCCTCGATGACTTGGCCTTCCTCGAGGTTGGCGACGATCTCATGGCGCTGTTCGGCGCGGGATTCTTCGAGCACGGTGCGGCGCGAGACGACGATATTGCCGCGGCGGCGGTCCATTTTGAGGATCTGGAAGGGCTGCGGCGCCTGCATGAGCGGCGTCACATCGCGGATCGGACGAATATCGACCTGGCTGCGCGGCAGAAAGGCGACGGCGCCGTCGAGATCGACGGTGAAGCCGCCCTTGACCTGGTTGAAGATGATTCCCTCGACCTTTTCCTGGTTCTCAAAGGCTTTTTCGAGCTTGACCCAGCTCTCCTCGCGGCGCGCCTTGTCGCGCGAGATGACGGCTTCGCCGAGCGCGTTCTCGATCCGCTCGAGATAGACCTCGACCTCATCGCCGACATTGAGCTTGCCCTCGCGCCCGGGGCCTTGGAACTCCTTGAGAGGAACGCGCCCCTCGGTCTTTAGACCGAGATCGATGACCGCGACGTCTTTTTCGATGGCGACGACAATGCCCTTGACGACGGAGCCCTCAAAGGCCTCGTTCTGGCCATAGCTCTCGTCAAGAAGCGCCGCGAAATCGTCGCGCGAGGGCGCGTAGGTGGAAGGTGATGCCATTTGGTCTCCTGGTTGCCCCTGAAATCTGGGCGGCGCCGGCGTTTGAGTTGGTTGCGCTTCTTCCCACCGGCGTCCATCGACTAGGCGACAAGACCTCCGCATGAAACGGGCCGGCGCTGGGACGGCGGGAAGAAACAGGGTTTAAGGGGTCTATTTAGCAAGGCGCACGCGCGGCGGCAAGGGGCGCGGGCGAGGGGCGCAGCGACGCAGAGCGCGCAGCCAAGGCCCGTCCAGCCGCGCCCGGCGCCAGCTGTTGCACTTCTGCCACAGACTGCCTGTGAGTTTCGATCCTGGCGTTTTGCCTGTCGCGCGCTGACGCCCTCCGCGTCTTAGCTCTTGGAGAGGCCAGGGCATACAGACGGCGCACCTCTCGGATTCTACGTGCTGAGGGGGAAAGAATATGGCAAATGGCAAACTCGCATTTTTGGCGCAACCGGCGGCCAGGCATCGATGGACGAGGGCGCCCCTTCGGCGAGCGCTTTCAACAACAATGCTCGCAGGACTCGCCATGAGCACGTTGGCCGAAGATCTGCGCGCGCAAACCGCCCCGGCCGCCGCCGAAGGTGGCGCAGTCGCGTTGCCGGCGATCGATGTGGCCGGCGCGGCCGCGGGAGCGGCCGGCGGCGAAGGGGCCGGAGCGCCCGGCTGGCAAAGCCCGGCGGAGAAAGAGGGCTATAGCGCCCCACCCATCCTTGCCACGACCACCAAGATCAACGTGCCGAGCTTCGATCTGCCGATCGCCGTGCAAACCGTGCCCGAGCAAGTGATAATCGATCAGAACGCCGTCACGATTTAGGACGCGCTCCAGAACGTCAGCGGCGTGCGGTCGAACAATAACAATATTGAGGGCTATGTTTTCAATATACGCGGCTTCAACAGCTTCAACGTTTTGCGCGACGGATTGCTGATCGGGGTGGCCATTCCCCAGACCTATGACACCGCCAATCTTCAAAGCGTCGACGTCCTGAAAGGCCCGGCGTCATTCCTCTTCGGCCGCGCCGATCCCGGCGGCGTCATCAATATGGTGACGAAAAAGCCGCTCGACACGCCCTATTACAGTCTCGAGCAGCAAATGGGCTCGTTCAACATGTTGCGCTCGGTGTGGGACCTGACCGGCCCGGCGCAGATTTAAGGCGTCACGGACGGCGCCGTCAGCTATCGGTTCTCCGGCGCCTATCAGGACGGCGGCCAGTGGGTGGACTTCACGAGCACCCAGAATCTTCTTTTGAGCCCGGCCGTCACCTTCAAGCTCCTCCCATCGACGACGCTGACCGTCGAAGGGCAATACACCCGCGAAGACGGGCGCAGCAACGCGGGCCAGCCAGCGATCGGCATGTATCCCGCCAGCATTCCCGTCAGCCGCTCCTTCCTCGAGCCGAACGAGCCACTGGACCGGGTGCGCAGCGCGCTGATCAGCTATAATCTCCGGCATGAGATCAACAATGATTGGACGATCACCAATCGGTTCCTCGCCGCGCGCGGCTTCATCGAGAAGACCGACATGACCGCCAATGATTTGAGCACAACCTCCTGGTCTACTCTCGACCAAGGCATCACCTATCAGAAACTGACGGGGACAAATTATTCTGCTAACCTCGACTTGACTGGAAAATTCTTCGTCGCCGGCTCCCGACACGACATCTTGATCGGGACGGACTATTATTACCAATTTTTCAATTACGTTCTTTCCGGCGACGGGAACTATCCGATCAACATCTACAATCCTATTTATGGGACCGTACCTTATTACGACTTCGCTACGGCCGCCGCCAAGGCATGGAATGGCCAGGCTGGCTTCAGATTGTTTTCTTCAGATATGCAGAGAGATCTCGGCGCCTATGGCCAGAACTTCGATCACGCTCTTCGACAATCTCCATATTTTGATCGGCGGGCGCTACGATCTGGCGGACGTGCGGTCTGGCAGTTCCAATAATTTCAGCGGGTCAGGGACTTTCGCCGAGGCGTCCTGGAATTTCGACCACAACCAGCTCCAGCACAACCAATTTCTCAGCCCGCGTTTCGGGGTCAACTACCAGCTCGCGCCCTGGCTCGCCTTTTATGGCAGCTACACCAAGTCCTTCGGCGCGGCCAATGGCATTTCAGACAATAATTTGCCCCTCCCGCCGGAAATCGCCGAAGGATGGGAGGGCGGCGTCAAGACCGAGCTGCTCGACAAAAGGCTGACGACGACGCTCGCCTTCTTCACCATCACCAAATCCAATATTCTGACCCCGGAAGACCCTACAAATCAGTACTCTCCCTTGCGCCCTATTGGTCAAGTCCGCAGCCAGGGCGTCGAGCTCGACGCGCTCGGCAAGCTCACGGACGAACTCAGCGTCATCGCGAGCTATTCGCATATTGACGAAAAGGTGATCAAGGACAATGGCGGCTTGCTCGGATTGACGCCGGCATCTGTCGCGCCGAATTCCGGTAGCCTTTTCCTCGCCTATGAATTCACGCCTGACAATATTTTGCGTGGATGGCGCGCCGGCGGCGGCATTTATGCCGTAGGCCAAAGATGGGGAGACGACGAGGACACGTTTGTCTTGCCGGCCTACGGCCGTCTCGACGCTTTCGCCAGCTATAAAGCCACATTCGGCCCCATGCGCTGGACAGGACAGATCAATGTTCAGAACATCGCCAACACAAAATACTATACGGGCACGGATTTCTTCTTCAATAACGCGCCGCGATTTGGCATCCACACGGGGGCGCCGCGGGCGATCACCGTATCGCTCAAGGTGGAATATTAGTTATGGCCCGCCGCGTCCTCCTCTTGCTGCACCGGTGGGCCGGGCTGGCGATGACCGCATTTCTCGTCATCGTCGGCTTGACCGGCGGCTTGCTCGCCTTCAATAGCGAGCTCGAACGCCTCATCAGCCCGCAGCTCTACGCTGCGGCGAGGACTGGCGCGGCGCAGCTCGACCTCGCCGCGCTCGCCGAGCGCGCCGAGGCGCTGATCCCTCAGGCGCATGTCCGCAGCGTCTCCCTTTCCGAGCCGGATCAGGCCGAACTATGGATGATCGGGCGAACCGATCCTTCCACGGGCGAACCGGTCGAGCTCGGCTTCAACCAGCTCTTCCTTGATCCCTGGACCGGTGAGGAGCTCGGCCGGCGCAGCTGGGCCGAACTTTCGGAGGGCCGGATCAATCTGATGCCCTTCGTCTACAAGCTGCATTTCCAACTCGCGCTCGGCATGACCGGCATCTGGGTATTGGGCGTCGTGGCGCTGGTGTGGACGCTGGATTGCTTCGTCGGATTCTACCTTACGCTTCCGGCCGGCAATGGGATGTTTTGGCGGCGCTGGAAGCCGGCGTGGTTCATAAAATGGAGGGCGGGCGCGTTTCGCCTCAATTTCGATCTCCACCGCGCTGGGGGCTTATGGTTGTGGGCGGCGCTGCTCATCTTCGCCTGGTCCAGCGTCTACATGAACCTCTGGGATACCGTTTATACCTGGACCACGCGCGCCGTGCTCGATTATCGCCCGGTGTGGACCGAGCTGCACGATCTGCCGGAGCCCCTGGACAACCCCCGCCTCGATTGGCGCGCCGCGCTAACGACCGGAGAGCGGCTCATGGCCGAGCAGGCGCAAAGGCATGGCTTCGTCGTAGCGCGGCCGATCGGCCTTTCCTTCGACATGGGCAAGGGCCTCTACGATTATGTCGTGCGGAGCAGCCGCGACATTCGCGACAAAGGATGCCGCACGCAAATCTATTTCGACGCAGATACAGGGGCGTTGCGCCTCCTCGACCTGCCGACCGGACAATATAGCGGCAATACGGTCACAAGCTGGCTTGCCGCCCTGCACATGGCCGACGTGTTCGGCATGCCCTACCGCATTTTCGTCTGTGCGTTGGGATTGCTGATCACCATGCTGTCCGTCACAGGCGCCTACATCTGGTGGAAAAAACGCCGAGCTCGACGACAGTCCATCTCGCGCCGAACCGAGACGGCGGACCCAAAGAAATTCGCAACGGCCTGGCGAGAGCGCGTCTGGCGAGGCCTAGCTATTTCACGAAAATCCTGACCAGCGAGACGAGAGCCGCCAAAATCACGACCGTTTGAAAGCCGATCGCGCCGACGACCCATTTCAGGATGTCGGCCTTCGCCTCGGCGATATCGGCTTTAACCGCCTCGATTTTCGCGTTCAGCCGCGCTTCCGTCTCGCGCAGATCAGCTTTAGTCGAAAGATCGCCCTGCCCGGCATCGCCCAAGGCTTCGGCCAGCGCCTCGGCTTGCTCGGGCGTGAAATGGCCTTTGTCCCGCAGCGTGCGGGACAGGCGAAGGGTGTCGAACAGAATGGCGCTCATGGGCGCAATATGGAGCCGGAGGGGTCAAAAGTCTATCAAACCAGCCGCGCGGCTTTTCTACGTCGGGCGACCGAAAATCTACAGCTCGACCTTTTCGCCGGCCTTGGCCCAGCCGTCGAAACCGCCGGGATAATGCGCCCGCACGTCGTCGCGGCCGGCCGCTTGGGCGAGCTCCAGCGCTTTCAGCGAACGCCCGCCCGCACGGCAGGACAGAACCACCCGCTTGCCGGGCGCGCTCGGCAAAGCCTTGGGATCGAATTTCTGCAGTGGATTCAGGATAGCGCCGGGGATGCGGCCGGCGGCGAATTCGTTCGGCTCGCGGACATCGACCAATAGGATCGACCCATCGGCGAGCCCCTGCTTCAATTCGTCAAGAGTGACATTTTCCACTTTTGCGGCCATGATTGTTTCCAAGATTTGTTGACGCTTTCAAGCACATAAAGCAATTGTTACGCCTTCGTAAAAACGTTTTCAATAAAATCGATAATTCTTATCACAAGCCTACGCCCCCTCGCGCCGGGCCTTTCTCCCGCGCCGCCGCAATCGACTCCGCTTGCGCCAGATCGCCCGGCTCATTCGCATTGAAAAAGGGATCAAAGGGCTCGACCGGCCAGTCCGCATAAGCGAGGCGGTAGCGCGCGGTGAAGCGATCGATCTTGCGCAGATCCTCTTCGACGAGCGCATGGCGCAGCGCTTTTCTTATGCCGACAGGCCAGAGCGCGATGACCGGATGGATGCCGCCGCCCGAGGAGGCGCAGGCGATCTCCGCATCGTTTTCCGCCCGCGCGCCTTGGAGCCGCGCGACAAGATCGCCCGGCAGGAATGGCGTGTCGGTTGGCGCGCTCACCGCGAAGGCGATTTCGGGGCGGCGCGCCGCGATCCAATCGAGGCCGGCGAGAACGCCCGCCAGCGGCCCCTTGAAGCCAGGCAGGTCGTCGGCGACGACAGGCAGGTTGAATTCGGCGAGCCGCGCCGGATCGCCATTGGCGTTCAGGACAAGTCCGACGCATTGCGGCTCGAGCGCGCCGATGACGCGGGCGAGAATGGTCGTCCCGCCAATCGTCCGCAACGTCTTGTCGCCGCCGCCCATGCGCCGCGCGAGGCCGCCGGCGAGCAGAACGCCGATGCAGGGCTCAATCATCGGCCCCCGCGCTCTTGCGATGCGCCCGCGCCGATTCGTCGGCGACGTAAGCAAGATCCTGATCGAAAACGATCCGGTCTTCGCCCGAGAGCGCGATGAAGCGTTTTCCACGCGCGCGGCCGACAAGGGTCAGGCCGGTGCGGCGGGCAAGCTCGACGCCGGAGGCGGTGAAGCCCGACCGCGAAACAAGGATGGGGATCCCCATGCGCACGGTCTTGATGACCATTTCCGAAGTCAGCCGTCCGGTCGTGTAGAAGATCTTATTGCCTGGATCGATTTTGTTGACGAACATCCAGCCGGCGATCTTATCGACCGCGTTATGGCGCCCGACATCCTCCATATAGACAAGCGGGCGGTCCGCCTCGCAGAGAACGCAGCCATGAATGGCGCCGGCCTCCAAATAAAGCGAGGGGGTCAGATTGATCGCATGGGTCAAGCGATAAAGCCAGGAGGTGCGAAGCTCCGCCGCGGGCAGCTTGACCTCCTCGATCGCCTCCATGAGATCGCCGAAAGTGGTGCCTTGTGCGCAGCCCGAGGTCAAGGTGCGCTTTTTCATCTTGTCTTCGTAATTCGTGCGCCGCTTCGTGCGCACGACGACGACATCGAGCTCTTCGTCGAAATCGGTGGCGGTGACCTCATCGTCTTGGCGCAGCATCATCTGGTTCAAGAGATAGCCGACGCCAAGAAGCCCCGGATGATCGCCGATCGTCATCATCGTGACGATCTCCTGTGCGTTGAGATAAAGCGTCAGCGGTTTCTCGGCGACGACGCGCGTCGCGACGCGCGCCCCGCTCTGATCGACGCCTTCGACTTCACGGCTGAGCCTGGGATCAGCCGGATCGGGGCGAATGACATAGCTCGACAGAATCTCAGAGGTTGCGAAATCATCCATGGCGCCAGCGCCTTTCTCGCGCGGGCGGGGCGAAATGAGCTATTCCGCCGCCTCGCGCGCTTCGGCCCGCGTCACCTTGACCGCGCAGAACTTGAATTCGGGGATCTTGCCGAACGGATCGAGCGCCGGATTGGTGAGCAGGTTGGCCGCGGCCTCGGCGTAGCAGAACGGCATGAACACCATGTTTTCCGGCACGTCGCGATCGCGAGCGGACCTTGATCTCGATCGCGCCGCGGCGGGTTTCGAGCCGGACGAAATCGCCGGGCCATAGCTTCAGCCGCCGCAGATCCTTCGGCGACATGAAGGCGACCGCCTCCGGCTCGATCTGGTCGAGCACGCTGGCGAGCGCCGCGTCATCGAGCCGGTGTGCCAATGTTCGAGCAGGCGGCCCGTCGACAGCACCATCGGATAGTCGTCGTCGGGCAGTTCGTCCGGCGGCAGCACATCGGCCGGCACGATCTTGCCGCGGCCGCTCTCGGTCGGGAAGCCGGTGGTGAAGATGATCTCGTTGCCGGGCTGCATCGGCGGATCGTCGACCGGATAGGTCACCGCGCCCTCGCGCACCAGCCGCTCCCAGGTGATGTTGTTCAATGACGGCATCACCTCGTCATCTCGGTGAAGACCTCGGCCGGGCCCGCGATAATTCCATCGCAGTCCCATGCGCCTGGCGATTTCCTGGATGATCCAGAGATCCTGCCGGCGTCGCCGGGCGGCTTCATCGACCTCGCGCGCCATCTGGACGCGGCGGTCGGTGTTGGTGAAGGTGCCGGACTTTTCGGCGAAGGCCGAGGCCGGCAGGATCACGTCGGCATGGAACGCGGTCTCGGTGACGAACAGGTCCTGCACGACCAGATGATCGAGCTTGGCCAGCGCCTCGCGGGCGTGCTGCAGATCGGGGTCCGACATCGCCGGATTCTCGCCCTCGATATACATGCCGGTGATCTCGCCGGCGTGGATCGCGTTCATGATCTCGACGACGGTCAGGCCGCGTACCTGGATCGAATCGCCGTATGCCACAGATGCTCGAATGGCTCGCGCAGATCGGTGCGCCCGACCGGCTGGTAGTCCGGCAGGAACATCGGGATCAGGCCGGCGTCGGAGGCGCCCTGCACGTTGTTCTGGCCGCGCAGCGGATGCAGGCCGGTGCCGGGCCGGCCGACCTGGCCGGTGATCAGCGCCAGCGCGATCAGGCAGCGCGCATTGTCGGTGCCGTGGACATGCTGGCTGATGCCCATGCCCCAGAAGATGATCGAGGCTTGCGCGCGCGCATAGAGCCGCGCCACCTCGCGCAGGGTTTCGGCGCGGAATGCCGCAGATCGGCGCCATCTTCTCCGGCGTGAAATCCTCGATGCGCGCCTTCAGGTCCTCGAAGCCCTCGGTATAGCCGGCGATATATTGCTCGTCGGTCAGCCCTTCGGTGATGATGGTGTTGATCATCGCGTTCAGCATGCGCGACGTCGCTGCCGGGCTTGAACGCGAGATGCTTGTAGGCGTGGCGCGACAGCGTCTGCCGGCGCGGATCCATCACGATCAGCTTGGCGCCCTTCTTCGCGGCGTTCTTGATGAAGGTCGCGGCGACCGGATGATTGACCGTCGGATTGGCGCCGATGACGATGATGACCTCGGCGTCGAGCGCGGCGGAGAACGGCGCCGACACCGCGCCGGAATTCAAGCCCTCCATCAAGCGCCGCCACCGAAGAGGCGTGGCACAGCCGGGTGCAATGATCGACATTGTTGGAGCCGAAACCGGTGCGCACCAGCTTCTGGAACAGATAGGCCTCCTCGTTCGAGCCCTTGGCCGAGCCGAAGCCGGCCAGCGCCTTGACGCCCTTGCTCGTCGCGGATCTTGACGAGACCCTTCGCGGCGACGTCGAGCGCCTCCTCCCAGGAGGCCTCGCGGAAATGGGTGAAGGGATTGGCCGGATCGACCTGATCGTTGGACGTCCTTCCTGGCGTTTGGCAGGCGGATCAGCGGCTTCGTCAAGCGATGCGGATGATGGATATAGTCGAAGCCGAACCGGCCCTTGACGCAGAGCCGGTTATGGTTCGCCGGGCCGTCGCGCCCCTCGGCGTAGATGATCTGCTCGTCCTTGACCTGATAGGTGACCTGGCAGCCGACGCCGCAGAAGGGACAAAGCGAATCGACCTTCCTGTCGGCATAGACGACGCGGGTCTGGTGCTCGTCGAGCAGCGCCGCGGGCATCAGCGCGCCGGTCGGACAGGCCTGCACGCATTCGCCGCAGGCGACGCAGGTCGATTCGCCCATCGGATCGTCGAAGTCGAAGACGATCTTGGCGTCATGATTGCGATAGGCCATGCCGATGACGTCATTGACCTGCACCTCGCGGCAGGCGCGCACGCACAGGCCGCATTGGATGCAGGCGTCGAGATTGACCCGCATGGCCGGATGGCTCGCGTCGCCGATCCAGCGCGCCGCCGCCGGGAAACGGCTCGCGCTGACCTCGACCTTGTCGGCCCAATGCCAGAATTTCGAATCCGGATCATGCGAGGTCGCGCGCGCCGGCTGGTCGGCGACGAGAAGCTCCATCACCATCTTGCGCGCCTTGGCGGCGCGCTCGGTCGCCGTCTTCACCTTCATGCCGATCGCCGGCGTGCGCTTGCAGGAGGCGGCGAGCACGCGCTCGCCCTCGATCTCGACCATGCAGGCGCGGCAATTGCCGTCGGCGCGATAGCCGGGCTCGGGCGAATAGCAGAGATGCGGAATCTCCGTCGCCCATCCGCTTGGCGACCTGCCAGATTGTCTCGCCGGGCGTCGGCGTCGACCTGCCGCCCGTCGAGTTCGAAGCTGATCTTATCGGTCATTCCGCAGCTCCCTTGGGCGCGAATTCTTCCGGAAAATATTTGATGACGGTCGTCAGCGGATTGGAGGCCGCCTGCCCGAGCCCGCAGATCGAGGCGTCGCGCATCGTCTGGCTCAATTCGTCGAGCAAGTCTCGGTCCCAGATCCCGCGCCTCCATCAGCGCGGCCGCCTTTTGGGTGCCGACGCGGCAGGGCGTGCATTGGCCGCAGCTTTCATCCTCGAAGAAGCGCATGAGGTTCAGCGCCGCGGCTTTGACGTCGTCCTGCTGGGACAAGACGATGACGGCCGCCGAGCCGATGAAGCAGCCGTATTTTTCGAGCGTGCCGAAATCGAGCGGAATATCGTCCATCGAGGCCGGCAATATGCCGCCCGAGGCGCCGCCCGGCAGATAGGCGCTGAAAATATGGCCCTCCGCCATGCCGCCGCAGAACTCGTCGATCAGTTCGCGCACCGTGACGCCGGCGGGCGCGAGTTTCATGCCCGGCGATTTGACCCGGCCCGAGACGGAATAGCTGCGCAGGCCATGCCGATCATTGCGGCCATGGCTGGTCCACCAGTCGGCGCCCTTCTCGACGATGTCGCGAACCCAGAACAGCGTCTCGACATTGTTGATCAGCGTCGCGCGGCCGAACAGGCCGACCTGGAACGGGAAAGGCGGCTTGTGGCGCGGCAGGCCGCGCTTGCCTTCGAGGCTTTCCAGCATCGAGGATTCCTCGCCGCAGATATAGGCCCCGGCGCCGCGCCGCAGATGGATCACCGGGCCGCCGGGCGGCAATTTGGCGATCTCCCGCAGCAGGATCTCCCGCGCCGCCGGATATTCGTCGCGCAAATAGATGTAGATCTCCGGCGATTCCACGATATGGGCGCCGATCAAGGCGCCTTCGAGGAAGCGATGCGGGTCGGTTTCGAGATAGAAACGATCCTTGAACGTGCCGGGCTCGCCTTCGTCGCCATTGACCGCCATCAGTCGCGGTCCGGGCTCGCCGAGCACCGAGCGCCATTTACGCGCCGTCGGGAAGCCTGCGCCGCCGAGGCCGCGCAGACTCGCGCCTTCGAGCGCCTGAAGCAGCTGTTCGCTGGACAGCGCGCCGGAGCGGAGCCGTTCGAGCAGCTTGTAGCCGCCTTTCGCGACATAGGCGTCGAAGCCGACATAATCGGGCATATGCGGATGGGTTTCGCCCTGCTCCGCCGCGGCGATGACCCGCGCCGGGGTGGCCTGATCGACGAAATTATGGCCGACCTCGGCCACGGGCGCCGCATCGCAGCGCCCGACGCAGGGCGCGCGCGACGACGCGGACATGCGGGCCGGCGCCCGCCCGCACCGCATGCAGGAGCTTTTCGGCGCCGAACAAGGCGCAAGTCAAGGAATCGCAGACTCGGATGGTCAGGGGCGGGATCGGCGGATCGTTTTCCTTCACGACATCGAAATGAGCATAGAAGGTCGCGGTTTCGAACACCTCGGCCAAGGAAAGCTTCATCGCGTCGGCGAGCGCGGCGAGATGCGCGGCGGAAATCTGGTGATACCTATCCTGGATCAGGTGCAAATGTTCGATCAGGAGATCGCGCTGGCGGGAGCGTCCGCCGAGAAGCTTTTCAATCTCCTCCAGCGCCAAGGGATCGATCTGACGCCCCTTCGGGATCGATTTGGCCCGACGGATCCCTTCGCCGGGATGATCGAAACGATGGACGGTCTGATGATCGGCGCCTGCCATGCGGGAGTTTTCCCTTGAACCCTTTAAGACGACAAAGTCGCAGCTTTGATCATGTCCTATTACGTGCAAGCAAACATATAGACAAGGCGATCCCTTGTCTCAAGCAAAACGCCGGCCATTGACTTCAGAACCGATACCAGACGCCTGCGAGCGGACCTAGCTCGCGGCCCGCGTTGACGCCTGCGACGGTGACGAAGCCGCCCAGCTGCAGCGACCATTGCGGCGACAAATCATACACAAGGCTCGGTTGCAGCTTATGCCACGAACTATGCTTGAAACCGCCTCCCGAACCATTGGAAATCGAGCTGAAACTCTGCAAGAGAGCGAGACATTGCGGCGCGGGCCGCAAGCCCAAGGTCAGGTCGATCCGAAATTCACCCGGCTGGTTTTGCGCGTAGAAACGATAGCCGGCCTGGGCCTCGGCAAAGCCCGGCATTCCGGCAATTTCAAAATTGCGCCCGACCAGAGCGCGAAAATCGACCGAGCCGGCGCGGCGCGGCTGGAAAGGCGCGAGCGCGTCATTGAGCGAGGCGCCGGGCGTGCGCAGGCCAGCCTCGACGGAGACCGCCCAGGCCTCCGAATGGTAGAGACCGATCCGCGCACCGATCTCGCTCTCGCCGGGCCCCTCGTAGGAGACCGCCGGGGGCGGCTGCTTGATGCTGTCATAGGCCGGCGAGGCGATCAGGGTCAGCCAATCCGTCAGGCCGTATTCGATATAGGCGCCGAGTTCAAACTTGTCATAGGAGGGAACCGGGATCAGGCGCCCCTGCGCATCGAAGGCGCGTGTCGAGCCGGAGAAGGCTGTCGAGGCGATGATCTGACCGTCGCCGGGGAGCATCAACCAGGCGCCGGCGAAAGCCTGTCCTTGGCGGGCGGCGACGATGAGTCCGGCGGCGATCGCAAGGACGCCAAGGCGAACAAAGGCCGGCGCAAGGAAAAGACGCAAGAAACGCAATCCAACGCCCTTCCCACGCATTAAACCGAACCGGCGCGGTTGACATAAGGCCGAAAAGCCATGGTCGCGCCGCCGCCGTCATGTTCTAGCCATGATCAGCGATAAACTCCATCGAATCAATTAGATGATGTTTATTAATAATGATTGAGCCATATTTGCCACATCTGCCGATCGCCAATGCTACCCGACAGCTTGACAGCCGCCCTCTTCGGCCATAGCCCGCGCGAGGCGGACGCCCATTTCCAAATATTTCAGCATGTTCGCCCCGGCTTCGGCTTGAGCTAATTTAAAGCGTGGCGCCTCGCATGTGGCGCGCTCCACCAGGACTAGCAAAGCCTTGCCCCGACTTATTCATGGATTGGCCGAACTCGCCGACGGCTATGACGTCATCCTGTGCGATGTGTGGGGCGTGCTTCACAATGGCGCCGTTTGTTTCAAAAAAGCCGCCGAAGCGCTCCGGCAGTTTCGCGCCAAAGGCGGCTCCGTCGCGCTCATCACCAATTCCCCGAATCCGAGCTGGATCGTCCGGGCGCAACTCGACAAGCTTGGCGCGCCGGGCGAGGCCTATGACGCGATCGTTTCGTCCGGAGACGTGACCGTCTCCCTGCTCATCGAACGCGCCGACCTGCCGCTTTTCCATATCGGCCCCGCCTCGGAGCAAGCTCTTTTCGCGGAAGTCCTGGCCTTGACCGGACATGCGCCGCGCCTTGCGCCGCTTGACGAGGCGGGTTTCGCCCTTTGCACGGGGCTGGTCGATCCAATGCGCGAAAGTCCGGCTGATTATGACGCGCGGCTCGCCCAAATGCTGAAGCGCGGCCTCGATCTGATTTGCGCCAATCCGGACATCGTGGTGCAGGACGGCGCAAACCTCATCTATTGCGCGGGCGCGATCGCCGAACGCTACGCAGAGATGGGAGGCAGGGTGATCCAAGCGGGCAAGCCTTTTCCGCCAATTTATGAACGCGCGCTCGGCTATGCGCGCGAATTGCGCGGCGGCGGCATCGATCGCGCCCGGGTTCTGGCGATCGGCGACGCCATGCGGACGGACATCAAGGGCGCCTGCGGCCAAGGCCTCGCCAGCCTGTTCGTGACCTCCGGCATTCACCGCGAGGAATTGCATGGCGGCAAGGAAAACGCCGCTCTCGACGCCGCGGCTCTGCGGCAATTCGCCGAGGCCGCCGGCTTCGCGCCGACCGCGGCGATCGCGGAATTGGTCTGGTGAGGCGGCGCGCCGATAGCAAGTCTCGGCAACGGCCGCGCGGCGCTTGACGCCAGCCTGCCGGCGCGGCAGGTTCCCGCCGCGCTCCCATCCCAAGATTTCTTCGGTCCCCGCGCCGTCGCAGGTCGTCAGGTTCCCTTGGCCGATCCCTCCTCCGCCCACGCTTTCATTCTCGCCGTCGATCCGGCGACGCCGCCGCCGGGCCTCGCCGGCGCGGCAGTCGCGATTGGCAATTTCGACGGAGTCCATCGCGGGCATGTCGCGGTGATCGCCCGCGCCGAGGCCCTCGCGCGACGGCTCGGGCGTCCTTGCGCGGCGCTCACCTTCGAGCCCCACCCCTCCGACTTCTTCGGCGGCCCGGGAACGATTTTTCGCCTGACGCCGCTCGCCGCCAAGGCGAGAGCGCTCGAACGGCTCGGCATCGACGGCATGATCGTCGTGACTTTCGACGCGGCTTTGGCGCGGCTTTCAGCCGAGGATTTCATCGTCGAGATCCTACTGCGCCGGCTTGGCGTCGGCGCGGTCGTCGTCGGCTATGATTTCCATTTCGGTGCCGGAAGGGGTGGCGCGCCCGCCTTCCTGAAGGAAGCCGGGGCAAGACATGGCTTCGCGGTTGAAATCGTCGAGCGCATCCCCGCCGATCCGACTGATCATCGGGAAGCGGCCTCCTCGACGGCGACAAGGGCCGCGCTCGAAGCCGGCGATGTCGAGCAGGCCGCACGCTTGCTTGGGCATCCTTTCTCAATTCTGGGCAAGGTCATTGAGGGCCAGAAGCTTGGCCGCACCATAGGCTTTCCGACCGCTAATCTCGCGCCCGATCCAAGTTGCCGGCTGCGCCACGGCGTTTATGCGGTCCGGGTCGAGGTCGATGGAAAGCTTCATGATGGCGTGGCCAATTATGGCCGCCGCCCGACCTTCGACGATGGCCCCGCCCTACTCGAAGCCTATCTCTTCGACTTCTCCGGGGATCTTTACGGCGAGACGATCGAAGTCTTCCTTATCGGATGGATCCGGGGCGAGACAAAATTCGCCGCCGTCGACGCGCTGATCGCCCAAATCAAGCAGGACGCTCTGCGCGCCAGGGAAATTCTCGCCGCGCCGCCTCCCGCCTGAATAGCGCTTGAATTCCGCCCTTGCGTCCTTTAGATTTATTCTCGCTATCTATGATGAGACGCCAAAGTGAATTTTAGCTCCAACATGCCGAAAGAGATCGACGCAAGGCGTCGGCCCGCGCGCGGCGGAGCTATGCTTTTCCGCGGGTTGCTTCTGCTTATCGGCCTTTGAGGGCCGGCCGGGCCATGCGCCTGGGTGCTCAGGGGATGCCGCAAGCTTTATCGACAATCCCTTCGGACAGCAGCCATGACCAATAGCACCATAGTCTCCCGCGCCGACGACGCGCGCCCCAATTCCGAATCCGTCGTCATCTTCGACACAACTTTGCGCGACGGCGAACAATCGCCCGGCGCGTCGATGAGCTTCGAAGAGAAGCTCGCCGTCGCCGACCTTCTCGACGCCATGGGCGTCGACATGATCGAAGCCGGCTTCCCGGTGACCTCCGAGGGCGATTTCGAGGCGGTCTCCGCCATCGCCAAGCGGATGAAGAATGCCGGCGTCGCCGGGCTCGCGCGCGCGGCGGCGAAAGACATTGATCGCTGCGCCGAGGCCGTGCGCCACGCCCGCCGGCCGCGCATCCATCTCTTCATCTCGACCTCTCCGCTTCACATGAAATATAAGCTGCAGAAGGAGCCGGAGCAGGTTCTCGAAATGATCAAAACGAGCGTCGTGCGGGCTCGCAACCTCGTCGACGACGTCGAATGGTCGGCCGAGGACGGAACCCGCACGGAAATCGACTTTCTCTGCCGCTGCGTCGACGCCGCGATCAAGGCGGGCGCCACGACGATCAATATTCCCGATACCGTCGGCTATGCGGTGCCGGACGAATATCGAGCTTTGTTCGAAACCGTTCGGGCGCGGGTGGCGAATTCCGACAAGGCGATCTTTTCCGTCCACTGCCACAATGACCTCGGCCTCGCCGTAGCCAATACGCTCGCCGGGATCAGCGGCGGCGCGCGGCAGGTCGAATGCACCGTCAACGGGCTCGGCGAGCGGGCCGGCAACGCCGCCATGGAGGAAGTCGTGATGGCCTTGCGGGTGCGCGGCGACGCGCTCGCCTATCACACCAATATCGACGCCACGATGCTGACCAGGGCGTCGAAACTCGTCTCGGCGGTCAGCTCCTTTCCGGTGCAATATAACAAGGCGATCGTCGGGCGGAACGCGTTCGCGCATGAAAGCGGGATCCACCAGGACGGCATGCTGAAGAACGCCCAGACCTACGAGATCATGACGCCGGAAAGCGTCGGCGTGAGCAAGACCTCGCTGGTCATGGGCAAGCATTCGGGACGGCACGCATTCAAGGAGAAGCTCAAGGAATTGGGCTATGAACTCGGCGACAATGCGCTCGAAAACTCGTTCACGAGGTTCAAGGATCTCGCCGACCGCAAGAAGATCGTCTATGACGAGGATCTGGTCGCCCTGGTCGATGACGAGATCGTCAATGCGCATGACCGCATCAAGCTCGTCGCCCTGACCGTGATCGCGGGCACCAATGGGCCGCAGTCGGCGGCGTTGACGCTGGAGATAGACGGCGAGCGCAAGACCCATCAGGCGACCGGCAATGGACCGGTCGACGCGATCTTTAATGCGATCCTGGCTTTGGCGCCGCACCACGCCGCGCTCGAGCTATTCCAGGTCCACGCAGTCACGCACGGAACCGACGCGCAAGCCGAAGTGTCGGTGCGGCTTTCCGAGGACGGCAAGTCGGTGACCGCCAGAGGCGCCGATCCCGACACTTTGGTCGCCTCCGCGCGCGCCTATATCGCGGCGTTGAACAAGCTGATGGTCAAACGCGGCCGATCGCGTCCCGACGCCTTGGCGGGATGAGGGGCTTGGCGCGCGCCGCAATCGGCTTTGAACGGCGCGAAGCCCTGGACAGGGCTGGGCGCGTTTGCTAAGCCGACTGAACTCGCGGCCGGCCGCTCCAAGCGCCGACCGCGAGCATTTTTGATGGGCGTATAGCTCAGTTGGTAGAGCAGCTGACTCTTAATCAGCGGGTCCACGGTTCGAGCCCGTGTGCGCCCACCATCAAAATCACCGGCTTACTAATTCGACGTCTTGGCGAAAATTGCTGAAGACCCGTTGGGGAACATTCTACTTTCGTCCAAATCATTGGAACGAAGCCCGGGGTCCGCTTTAAGCCGAAAAAAACCTTCAGCCATTCCTGCCCCGCGTCTTGCGCAGAATCGGCGTGGGAAACGCCGCGACCCGGCGCGTTCAACGCATCAGCACTGGCTGCGCCGCCTCGGCCGAGCCATGGCCTCATCGGAAAAGGCGCGGCGCGTGAGGCGCGCCACGCCAGTAATATTGGTGGGTTTGGTAGCTCAGCTAAATTGCAAGCCGCCAAGCGCCCAAAGCACGACAAAGATCGTCGCAAATAGAGCGACGACGCCGCCGAGGCCGGCGTTCCCATAAAAATCGTAGCCGTAATAGGCAGCTCCCGCAAAGAGAGCCATAATCACAAGTAGGATCACAATGCCCATGACCGAGGTTCCTCCCAATTTTTTGGCGTAGCTTCAGTCCGTTCACGCTCTTAGTCTGCGCGGAACTGAAGGACAACGATCAAGCCTGCAAATTGTTACAGCTTGAAGAACAAAAATTGCCGGTGGCGGAAACCAAATCCGGCCAAACTCTCGCTGCGCGGCGGGCGGGGACAGCGATGGGAAGGCGCTCTTTGGCGAGGACCCGCGTCGCCGCTCGGCGGCCAGTCCAGCTCCAAGCTCCAGCCGCCGGATGAAACCTCATCCTTGCTTGAATGCGCGCCAGGCCGAGCCCATATTGGCAAGAGGACAACGCCCGCCGCATCCGACAAGGAGCAGCCGTTGGAAGGATCAAGCCGCATGGCGCTAGCCTTCGCGCTGGCTTTTTCCGCGCAGGCCGCGCGCGCCGAGCCCCCCGCCGCGCCGCGTGGCGCGCCCGCAGGGTCAGGTTATTACGTTCCCAACATCACGGACTCCGCCGGGAACTCGGTTCCGATCATGCAGATCCCAGGCTCCGCGGTCGTCATCCCGCGGCAAGTGATCGATGATCAGCAGGACATCTCCGTTTGCGGCGCATTGAGGAATGTCAGCGGAGTCACTTGCCGGTAGGGCAGTCAGCCGAAAGGTTCGGGGGCGAATTCTTGTCGGAATGAATCAGCCGCGAGGCGAAGGCCCTTCACGTGCTGCACCACGCCTGCTCAGAGCTCGCAGACGCGCCCTTGGGTCCGATGCTGCCGTCACCCTCAATTGCGCGACAGCCTCGCCGAGCCGATCCACAGGGATGAATTGAGGAAAGCACTGCAGCGGTCAAGGAAGGCGCCGGCGCACTCTCACCGCCGCAATAATCGCGTCGCCAGTCGAACGCTTGTTCACGCGCGCTGGATTTTTTCCGCGCCAAGCCGGAGCAAATTCGCTTTTTGCGAGAAATTGAGCCAAAACAAGGCTAAGACGGCCGCCGCCTCTTAGCGATATTTACCGCGCTTTGAACACGGCTCTAACGGCGCGGCGAAATCGCCTCGGCCGCGAATGAAGAACCGCATCGCTGGGCGGGCCGCGGCGCAAAGGGAGAACAGGCCGAAATGTTCAAATGGATTAAAACGCTTTTGAAGAGGCATGTCGTCGACGAGGCGCCAGCGGAACTCGCCGAGTGCGAATTCGGCTGCCGGATCGAGCGTTGCGAATATGGTGAGTGGCGAAATTGCGAAAACAGAATTCGGGTCATGAATCAATTGATCGCCCTTTCTCAGCGGAAGCCAAATCCCAACACGAGCGCGACCCAGGGCGAATCGGAAGCAGCGCGCTAGCTCGTCCCGCCAGGACAGGCGGTTAGGCGTCTTCGATTTTGCCTTGCTTCAAAGGCCGCCGTGTTGCGCGATCTTTCTGCAACCCGCAGATATACGATCGCGACCCGACCGATGCGAGGCCTAGACAGACTGTCCGACGACCTGAAAAAGGCGAAGTTGGCGGATTTCTTGCTTGGAAATGACGTGATAATAGTCGAGCTTGACGGCTATGGTGGCCGCCGCGCGTGGAGAAACAAAAATGAGCTTGGAACAGGGCGAGGAAGTTATCTTGACGAAATTGCCGAGCGGCAAATGGGCCCCTCTGCTTCGTCTGAATGGGCATGATGAGCCCATTAGCCTGGGTCGCGAGTTCAAGACCGAGGAAATCGCCGAAGGCTGGCTCGACACCACTGAAGCTAATAATTTGATTGATCAGTACATCACCAAATACCGCAAGGCTTGAGGCGCTGTCGCGCGCCTATTTGGCGCTGAATCAGGACTTCGCGGTTCGACTTTCCATCGTCTGTCTCTCACCGACGCAAGACGTTTTTTCTCCGGCTGCTGCGCCGCTCGCGGCCGCTGCTCTTCGTGGGGCTAAAGAAAATAGCGTCCAAAAGAAAATTGCGCTTTGAGAACGGTCAGCCGAAGATCCGCAGGATCGCATGAAATGCGGTCCTCGGGCAAATCAAGTTCAAGCTAGGCCTTCGACGAAATATTTGCGCATGAACGGGACAACATCGCCGCGCGGCGGGCTGGAGGCCCTCGCGCAATTCAGCTCGATATGCGTTTGATTATACATCGAGGCAAGAACCACGCCCTCCGGATTGCTGCTGAAGGCATAGTCCAAAAGAAGCTCGCTCGCCAAATATGGCGGACCATAGCCGAGCTGAGACGCGAGCGCCGCGAGGCGGCCGCCATCCGCGCCCAAAAGGCGCAAGACGCGCTCGAACACGCCGCTGCTGAATACGCCATGAGTTGCAAAAAACAGCGGCGGCTCGCCAGGCAAGGCGGCCCGCAAGCGCTCCGCCGCCTGCTGAAACGGGCTGTCAACAAATTGCGCAATGCGAAAGAGCGCCGAGGCGCGGACCCCCGCCACGATCGATTCCGGCGCGCCGGATATGCAGATCGCGCGCGCATATCCTTTGTCGACAATCCGTTGCAATGCGCCAAGGACAGCTTCGCTCGCGCAGTCTTCCGGGCTCGGCTCGTCCAAGGCCAAGACATCGACATAATCCGTCCGCAGACGGCGCAAGCTTTCGACGAGGGAGGCTTCAACCATGTCCGCTCGAAGCGGTCTTTCGCGGGCGTCCCGCCGTGTCGTGACGAGATCGCCGAGCAGCTGCGGAACAATCTTGCCAAAGCCGCGAGCTATTGGCTTGAGCAGGCGCGCCGCAGGGGAAAGCTCCGGGGGCGGCCGACCGAATTTCGTTGATATGGTCACGCGATCCCGCCGCCCAAGCAAGAACCGCCCTAATATTGTCTCCGCCTCGCCATCGCCATATTCTGGCGCGACGTCGAACCAGGTCACGCCCCGATCGAAGGCGCTCGCGAGCGCGCGTCGTCCATGCGCCTCGGAGATCCTCGACCCGAGCGCAGCGCAGCCGAAACCCAATGCGGGGACATGACGACCGAGGCCTGGGCAGACGACGGTTCTCATGCTGACAGCTCCCTTATTGGCGACGGACCATGTTGACAGCATAAAGGCTAGCGCGTCGACGATATTATCGGCAAGACGCGCGACGCGAGAATTCGCGTGGCCTTCCCTATCGCCTGTGTCGCCCGACCTGCTTGGCGAGACAACCCAACCTCTTGGTTGGAGCCGGAGCGCCCATTGGGACTTCGCCCGGCTTTGCCTGTTGCGGCCCTCGGGCCGGAGCGCCCGCCGATCGGATGGCTTCATCTGATCGAAAAGTAAACGCTCAAACTCAAAGATTTGGAGCATGTTCTGGTTGAAAAAGTCGGGCAGGCTTTTCGGCGCATGCTCCGGGCGACCTGGTGCGGCCAAACGACCCAGGCGTCGGTCCATCCGGCGAAATGGGCCGAATTTCGCCAGCGCCTTCAATCGCTCCTGGGCTGGTCCTTGCGGCGGCGCGGAGAGAAGCGAGGCGCCGAACTATTGGCTAGCTCGCCAGAGGCCTTCGCAAACAGGCCATACGGAGATCGCGACGTTGCGCTTAGAGCATGTTCCGAAAAAGTTGATCGACTTTGTCGGCGAGAACATGCTCCGACTTATCAATCTGGAGCGCGTTCGACGGCGTCGGCAAAACGAATTTTGCGCGTCTTGATCGCGCATGCGGGATTGCCGGCGTAAACCGTCCAGGCGTCGAGGTCGCGGAATGCGCAGCCGCGCGCGCCCAGAACCGCTCCTTCGCCAAACGTGACCCCCGGGCCGACAAAGGCCTCGGCGGCGACCCAGGCGCGCCGGCCAATGACGATCGGCCGCGCGGTGGTCTGGAAATTGACGTCCTCTATGTCATGCCCGGCGGTGCAAAGATGGGCGCCCTGCGAGACGATGGCGTAATCGAGCAGAATGATTTTCTTGACGCAATAGGCCGTCGCTTGGGGGCCAAGCACCGCATGCCTGCCGAGTTCGAGATGAGGCGGGTACCAAATTTTGACGCTGCTATAAACGAACGAGTTCGGCGCGACCTTGGCGCCAAAGAGGCGGAGCAGAAAAAGCCGCCAGCGATTGAGCGGCGGCGGCGTCCAGGAGGCCAGAAGCGCCCAGGTCAGGATCCAGACGCCGCGAAAGGCCCGGTTCGCCAATGAATAGGTCGGACCGCCCTCGGTCGGCCGCGTCAGGCTGGCGTCGAGAATTTCCATGCGTCCTCAATTGGTTCGCAAGACTTCGATGAGCTGGGGGGCGAGGGCGCCGAGGTCGAATTTCTCGATGAAGCCCTTGCGCGCGCGGGCTCCGATCGTCTGCTTTTCCTCGGCCGACAGGGCGACGAACTGCTCCAGCAACTGGACGACGCCTTCGAGATCATCGGCCTCGACCAGCCCGGCCCCGCTGTCCCTCACCTCGCGCCAGGTGTTCACCTTCGACGTGGTCAGCACCGGCTTGCCGCAGGCCATGGCCTCGGCGACCACGATGCCGAAATTCTCCTGATGCGACGGCAGGACGAAGGCCGCGGCGGCGTGGAACGCGCCCCATTTCAGATCCCCCTTCAACATGCCGGGCCAATGGATCCGATCGGCGACGCCGCGGGCGGCGGCGAGATCCTGCAGCTTGCGCACCCAGCCGACCGAATCCGGCCCGGCCATGACCAGATCCAGGTTCGGATCCCTGGCCGCGATCTTGGCGAAAGCCTCGATCAGCAGGTCGCAGCCCTTCTTGGGATGGATGCGGCTGAGAAAAAGAACGAAATTGCGCTGCGCCAAGCGCGGGAAGGCGGCCCGGAACGCCGCCTCTTGCGCCTTCGGGTCGCCGATCACGTCGACAATCCCGTAAGGCACCACCCGACCCTTCGCCCGATAGGGCCAAAACGAATGGCGCGCGAGCTGCCGCTCCTCCTCCGTCACGAACATCACCCGCGCCGCATGGGCGAGCAGCGGGCCTTCGCTGAACCACCACAGAAACTGCTTGGCGAAGCGCTTGAACGGCTGGACCCGGTTGAAATAGGGATCGAGCATGCCATGCGGATAGACGAAATAGCGCGTGTCCGTGCCGCGCAGCGCCCGCCAAGCCCCAAATGACGAATAATTCCACAGGCCGTTGACGATGATCGCGTCATAGCGCCGCGCGTTCGCCCTGAGCCAGGGCACGAAATGCGGCGTGTAGCCATAGCGAAGCCAGGGAATCCACCGCCGCAGCGCCGGATAGGCCTTATGCCGAACCCCCATCGCATAAACCGGCAAAGGACAGGACTTCACCCAAGGATCGCTCGGCGAATCCAGCGAAAGGATCTCCCGGTCGCAACCCTGCTCCCGCAAGATCCCAGCCGACGTCATAATCCCCTCAATCGGACCGCCGAACTCAGGATTAACCGTCAATATGACATGCAATATGATCATTGACCTTCACGACTCGCTAAACGTAAGGTTCAAGATACACGGGGCGCACTGTCATCGGCTCCCTTGCGCAGATTGGACTTGCGCGGACCGGACCGAGTTCGCGCTCAGCGCGGCCGAAGGAATATCGACCCGCCGAGGCCTATATGAACCTAACTATCCGATCCGTCCAAATGACGCAACGTCTGCTACACTTGTCACGGCAAAATGACTTAGGCGCCGAAATCCCTCAATTCTCGGCATTATATTTTACCCAACGCTAATATTATTGACGCAAAATTTTTGCATTGTCGACGCCAAGGGTTGAACCCGATCTAAGTTCGTATTCTTTGAAAGCTCGGTTGAACCAGAGATTCTCTGCATTTCGCTGTCGCGTCCTAGCAGGACGACATTGGCTCCGCCCTAGCTCACGAACATACCCGATCCGCGGGATCAGGAAAAGGTCTTGTTGGAGCGCCGCCCGACTCAAGCGGCGCGAGAGCGACGAAAATGCGCACGCGTGACGGCGATCGCCCGGCAAGTTGACTCGCGCCGCCCCCGACGGCTATGTCTCGACGCCAACGGAAAATGACGCCGCGGGGGCCCAGACAGCGCATACGCCCATGCCGGGACGCATGATGAAAGAGCGTGCGGTCTTAGCTTGCGGACGGGGCAGGATGAAATGCTCCGCCGTCGCCCAAATTCGCCTAACGCGACGCGATTAGCCGCCGATGCCCGCCGGCGTAAGCTTTTCCTCGTTGTCGACATGTTGAATGACGAAAGGGCGATCGCTGGCTCCGCCATATTCCAAATAAAATCCGGGTAAGCAAAACACTCGCCCAAAGGTGCGGCGCTATCTGATTTACGCTATGTAGTCAGATCGTGGAACAAGACTTGCCTGACTTAGACATCGTCTTCCGCTGCTTCGCCGCGACGGCTTTCATCTGAACGACAATGAAAACCGCTCCATAGCAAAATAACTCGGCGCAGCCATTAAGGACAGATGAAGGTTGGCGGCCGATGATGAGCCGAAGTCGATCCAAACTCTCTATCCGAACCGGAGCCTCCGCCAAACGCGGCGACCGCGCAGGACCGCAAACGAGTTACGGCCGAAGACGTCACCTGGTGACATCAAAGGACTAAACCAAGACAGACGAGGATTAGAACCGTGACCAACGCCATTGGCGCCCTTGATTTGAAGGACACGAGAATTTCCATCGCCATCCCCCTTGCGGCGGTCGGCGTACTCGGAGCGATCCAATTGGCTTTGGGCACGGATCCGGTGATCATCGCGTTATGCGCGCTTGGGATCGCCGCGCCATTGATCCCCTTGCACCTCTATGGGCGCGATCTCTACGCGATGATCGGGATTGTGTTCAGCTTGCGCTATGTCGGCGTGGCGCTCATCGCAAAGACGCTTTTAGGGCAAACCCTCGAGTCGCATTTGCTCGACGCCTATAGGGCCTTCAGTTTAACCGCCCTTTTTATGTGCGTCGTGACCGCGATTCTTCTGATCGCGCGAGCCATGGACGCTGGAAAGACCCTGTTTAATTTCGCGACGGATCAGCCGAGCCTGCGGCGACTGGCGGTTGTTTGTTTCTCCATTGGCGTCCCTGCCGAAGTGATCGCCCGCCTCGGCATGCAAGGCGTCGGCGAAGCCAGCAGCGGCTCCATTTTCCCAGCGTTGGTGACGGTGGGAGACTTGATCTATTTCGGCCTCATCGCGGAAGCGATCGGCACGATAAAGAAGACGGACCGCCAAACTTTTCTCAGCCCGCTATTGCTGTCCATGATCGCCATTGCGCTCGTCCTTGCGCTCGGTTTCAACGGACGGGAGTTTTTCATCAGCTGCCTGATTGGCGTCGTCACAGCGGCATTCGCTTATAAGGCGCTCCGCTTGCGACACATTATTTACGGCGCCGTCTTTGTCGCTTTCTTCGTGAACTTCATGACGCCGATAACCTTATATCTCAGGATACAAAGGGAGGGCATGGACAAGGCCCAATTTCTGGCGCTCACCCGGGAGACAGTCATAAAGGCCATCACTGAACCAAATTTCTTCCGCCTCGTGACCGAGACTGTCGCCGAGGAAGGAAACACCATTGGCAGGACGGACGGCCTATACGACTATTATCAAAATTCCTCCAACGTTCTAAACCGCTTGTCCTATGTCGCCCTAGTCAACTCGATCGCATATCCCGCCCAATCGCGGAAACTCATCGGGATGGAAGATGTCGTCCATGCTTTCGCCAACAACGCGCCGGGCTTCCTCGGCTATGAAAAGCCCTTCTCGATTTATGGCATGGGCGACTGGCTCAACTGGCACATGGACATAGGTCAAATCGGCGTCGCCTCTTTCCTGAGTTTTTCTCTCCCATTAGAAGGATTAGTGTCATGGGGCTTGGCTGGATTCGTGCTCTATCCTCTTATTTTCCTCTTGCCGGCTATGTGGATCGCCGGTTGGATTTCGAGCTTTAAGCACCCGCTCCCGACAAGCATCTTCCTATTCGCCTCGCTCCAACATGGCTTCGTGGAAGTTACGTCGGACGGCTTTATTTCATTATTCACCAGGGGTTTCCTCATGCTGGGGTTCAGCATCTTCGTCGTCCAGAAGGGCCTGGCTTTCAGCGGCGGCGGCAAGGCCGAACAGACCTTGCCCACGACTTCAACCGCAAGTTAATCTTCAAAAGCCAGCGCGGGCCGATCGCCGCCGTTCGAAAAATAAGCCAAAAATCAATCGGAGCTTCGCTGAGGCGCGTTTTGAGGCGTTATCTGAGTTGATCTCGAAAGCTCTCGCGCTCGTCGGCTTCCACTGAACGGGTCAGGCGCCCGGCTCCTTGTCGGCCGCCGCGACAAAAGCCGGCTCCGATCAGATAGTCCCATCTGCTCGAAGCCGACCCGTCAAATTCAAATTTTTAAAGGGTTCGGATGAATGCAATCAACTTAATATTCCGAAAAACTGTCTAACTCCCGCCTCTGACCGCCGAGGCGATAATTGTCGCAAGAGCCTTATTTCCCTCGACTGTTGGGTGCACACCATCCTCTTTGTATAGATCGTCCGTCCAGTTATTCTCCTTGGCGATATCCAGGCAAGAAAGAGATAGATCCTTGCACATATTAATAATAGGCGCGGTCTCCTCTTCCCAGCCCTGCTTATTATGCATATTTTTCTTAGTCGGATAAAGAAAAATCAAGACGCGATGAGTTTTTGCGACGGCCGCGATGAGCTGGGTGAAGCGTCGCACATTATTCTCATCAGCCTGCCCGAGAGGCGGCAGCGTGCCCGAATCGCTGACCTTGCGCCCCGCCAAGCGCGGGAGCACATATTTCTCGAAGATATACGGTGTTAATAAAAATGGCTTTTGGTCAGGAAATACATAATAACCTGGCCATGCGTTTGGGGCGGTAAACCCGCCTTCCATATATTCCAAAACAATAATGTCGCTGTTCTGCAAGACATCTCGATTACGTTCGAGATATGTAACTTCATTCACGTTCGACCATCCGCCCGCGGCCGCCGACCAGACCTTATAACGCTCATCCAAGGATTTCTCCAGGAGCGGACCCAGCTTGTCTTTATGATCATAGGGAAGGCCGCCCAAGACAATGCTATTGCCGATGAGCAAAATATTTGGATGTATTTGCGACGTCCAATTTATCTTGTTCCCCATATGCCTGTCGTTGAAAAACCAGGAATTCTTATTCAAAAACTCGCCATGCTGATCCGATTTCGGAATATATTTCACCTCGTCGTCGAGATCATAAAGCGGATATGAGCCGAACCCGGCCAGGCGTAAAAACGCCTCCGACCCCACATAAATTAAGATCAAACCTGCAATAATCCAACTGAATACGCGGCGGTTGAGCATTAGCGGCTCCCATATTGGACATGTTTTATAGAGATGTTATTTAATATTATCATGTTATATATTCCGAACGTCGATGATAGCCGCCTTGCCGATCCGCTTTGACAGCTTGGCGGAGGCGTTCGAATGGGAGCTTGCGAAGCGCAAACGCCGCGCCGACCGTTTCGCGATGGCCATGCTCCCGGTCCCGATGAGATCGAAAACGTCGAGAGCCCTCCTCCGCACCCGTCTTTGCCCCGTTTGGTCTGCGCATGATTTCCTTTGCCCGTGGCCTTGGAGCGACCCTATCCCGGCATGAACGGGTTCAGTCGGCCGACAAAAACAGCGACATTTTTGCCAAAACCCACTTGGGGGGCGATGCGCAAGTAATTCGCGACGTAGAACATGATCATGGGGAATACCACTCCGGCTGTCGTCCCCAAAACTACATAGGGGAAAGCGCTGTGGACGCCAATTTTATGCAATATGCTGCGCATGACCGAGGCGAAAATGACATGCGCGACAAATATAGCGATCGTAGCCTTTCCAACATCGGAAAGAAATTGCGGTCGATATGTGCTTTTGAGCTCGATTTGACGCGCGAGGGACAAGGTGAGCGCCGTCCCCAAAAAGCCCGTGGCGAACCGCAAAACTTCAAAAGCGGGACTGTATAGGATCAGCGCCGCCGCTCCCATCCAGCCCACAGCCCAGAGCGGGAGATGCTTTGGCGAAAGAATTGTTTCTTTGACGGCGTCCCGCGTCGCCGCGATCAGGCGGAACCCCACGAAAGTTCCGGCTCTGCACAATCTCACGAGCGTCGCGGACAGGCCGGACATATCCTCCGAGCCAATTAAAAAGGCTTCCGAGAGAAGATATGCGAATGAAAATGCAACAAAAACAATTACTACCACTGTTCTTGATTGCCTGCCTGCAAGGAAATAAATAATTCTCGCAATTAAAAGCACATATAAAAACCAATATACTCCAATTGGCCTCCATGGCACAAAAATTTCAAAAAAGCTTGATGCAGAATAATGTATATTTACGTTGTTTGGAAATGCAATATTCAAAGTAAGGAATATCCACGACCAAATTATGTAAGGAACAACAATAGTTATCATATTATTTAATATGAATGAACGTGGAGTTTGCTCAAATAGTTTTGCTGAAAGGAAGCCAGAGACGAAAAAAAACAGCGGCATATGAAAAGTGTATATAATATCGCTTAAAATAACATAGAAACCTGACCCGGACACGATATCCTGCTTATAAAGGCCCATGATCGTATGAGCTAAAACAACAAGAATGATTGCGAACCCCTTGGTATAATCAAGGTATACAATCCGCTTCTTTATTGTCATCACAGACCTCCAGCTCTACCTTGCAGGGTATGGTTTTAAGCGGAAGCTGTAAAGCAACATTCGCCAAATGGGCGGCTGTCGCTTTCGCATTCGTCCGCCCGGCGCGACCGCCGGGCTTGAAGGCGCGACGCAATCCAATGAGAAGTCCTGACTAAGTTTCCCACGATTATTGCTTTCATGCGTCACAGCTTGTTTCGAAGTTTTTTGCGGATCCGAAGCCCTTAAGCTGAGGGCGCCCGCGTAGCCGGGCAGAAGGAAGGGCCCGGCGGCCCGTGTTTCGAGACGCCCATTTCAAGGGCTCCTCAAGATGAGCTAAAAGCCTCCAACCCGTTTCTCCGTATCCAGCCCGATCACGCATGGGCCAATCGAGGGTGCTCCTTGAAAACTTGCTTTGCCCTTCTTTTCGCGGTCCTCGCTTTCGCCGCACCAGCCCACGCCCTCGACAAAGTGACCTTCGCCACGAATTGGCTCGCCGAGGCCGAGCATGGCGGCTTCTATCAGGCGCTCGCCGACGGCACTTACGCCAAATACGGGCTCGACGTCACCATCCTGCAAGGCGGGCCGCAGACCAACAACCGGCTTTTGCTCGCGGCGGGCAAGATCGAGTTCAATCTTGGCGGCAATATGATCCAGGCCTTTGACGCGGCGGCCAAAAAAGTTCCGATCGTGGCGGTCGCCGCCCTCTTTCAAAAGGACCCTTTCATCCTCATGTCGCATCCGGGCGTGGGCCTCGACAGGCTCGAGGACCTGCCGAAGGCGACGGCTTTCATCGGACGCGACGCCTTCGTTTCGGTCTATCAATGGCTGAAGACCGCCTATGGATTCAAGGAAGAGAACGTCAAACCCTATAATTTCAACGCAGGGCCCTTCATCGCCGACAAGGCCTCGATCGAGGAAGGCTACGCCACCTCCGAACCCTATGAGGTGGAGCGACAGGGCAAGTTCAAGCCGAATGTCTTCCTCGTCGCTGATTACGGCTATGATTCCTACTCGACCACTATCGAGACGCGGCGCGATCTGATCGAGAAAAACCCCGATCTCGTGCAGCGGTTCGTCGACGCGTCCGTGATCGGCTGGTACAATTACATTTATGGCGACAACGCCAAGGCGAACGCCCTCATCAAACGCGACAATCCCGATATTACCGAAGGCCAGCTTGCTTATTCGGTCGCGAAGCTGAAGGAATTTGGGATTGTCGATTCCGGCGATTCGACAAAACTTGGAATCGGCACCATGGCGGATGAAAGGATCGCCAGCTTCTTCGCCAAGATGACAAGGGCCGGTCTTTTGAAGCCCGATCTCGAATATCGGCGAGCCTATACGCTGCAATTCGTCAACAAGGGCGTCGGGCTCGATCTAAGGCCGCGCCGATGAATCGAATCCGCGCATGCGATTCGAGCGGCCCATGCTGGATATGACCAGGCCGCAAACGCTCGTCTCCCTGCGCGGCGTCAGCAAAACCTACGCGAATGGAACCGTCGCGCTCGCGGAAGTTGATCTCGATATTCGCGGCGGCGAGGTCTTGACTCTGCTCGGACCCTCGGGCTGTGGCAAATCAACGATATTGCGCCTGATCGCCGGCCTCGATGTGGCGTCATCGGGCGTTTTGACCCGCGCTTTCGACAATGTCGGCGCGGCGGTCGGCTTCGTGTTCCAAGAGCCGACGCTGATGCCCTGGGCGAGCGCGTTCGACAATGTCTTCCTGCCGCTGCGCCTGTTGGGCAAAGCCGCCGCGCCGCCGCGCCGGCGATCAAGGAGGCGCTCGGCCTTGTCGGACTTGCCGATTTCGCCGAGGCCTTTCCACGCGAACTTTCCGGCGGCATGCGCATGCGCGTTTCGATCGCGCGCGCGCTGGTGTTGCGCCCGTCGCTACTCTTGATGGACGAGCCTTTCGCCGCGCTCGACGAGATCACGCGCTTTCGCGCTCAACGACGATCTCCTGCGCTTGCAACGCGAGCTCGGCGCGACGATCGTCTTCGTCACGCATTCGGTCTATGAAAGCGCCTATCTCTCGACCCGCATCACGGTGATGGCCGCAAGACCCGGCCGAATCATCACGGAGATCGACGCCGGCGATTCCGCGCCGCGCGACGAAAATTTTCGCGCCAGCCCGGCTTATGCGTCGCGCTGCGCTCGCGCCGCCGCGGCGTTGCGCGAAGCGGTCCACGGAGAGGATTTCTTGATGCGCCCGCCGCACTGGGTTCTGCGCTATGGCCCCCCAGGCTTGGTCTTCCTCTTGATGCTCGCGGCCTGGGAGGGTTTTGTGCGCGTCTATAACGTGCCGCCCTATGTCCTGCCCGCCCCGACCCTGATCATCGAGACCCTGGCGAGCGACCGCGGCACGCTCTTGCCGGCGCTGCTCGTCACGTTGAAGATCACCTTCGGCGCGCTTATTGCGGCGGTCGTCGGCGGCGTCGGCCTCGCCCTTCTTTTCGCGCAATGGAAATGGCTGGAACGCTCCTTCCTGCCGGTCGCGGTTGTTCTGCAAGTCACCC
The DNA here is from genome assembly GCA_963829515.1 of uncultured Alphaproteobacteria bacterium. GTDB lineage: Bacteria > Pseudomonadota > Alphaproteobacteria > Rhizobiales > Beijerinckiaceae > Methylocapsa. The sequence goes on along the minus strand of CAWHIP010000016.1, from coordinate 18,457 downwards.
CGATCGTCGCGATCGCGCCCCTGCTCTTGATCTATCTCGAACCCTCGACCGCCGTGCTCGTCTGCGCGTTTCTCGTCGCCTTTTTCCCGATCCTGGCGAACACCGCGCTCGGGCTCGCCTCCGCCGATAGAAACCTCGTCGATCTTTTCCGGCTCTATCGCGCCTCGCGCTGGCGGACGCTTCTGCTTTTGCGCCTACCTTCCGCCTTGCCCTATTTTCTCGGCGGCTTGCGGATCGGCGGCGGCCTCGCCCTCATCGGCGCGATCGTCGCCGAGCTTGCGGCGGGCGCCGCGGGCAAAGGCGCTGGCCTCGCCTTTCGCATCGTGGAGGCCGGCTATCGGCTGAACATCCCGCGGATGTTCGCGGCCCTCGCCTTGATCTCGCTCACGGGAATAGCGATTTTCGCCGCGCTTTCGGCGCTGTCGTCCTATCTCCTTGGCCGCTGGCACGAGAGCGCGCTTGGCCCTGAGCGGTAGGTTGCTCGCGCGCCGCAGCTTGTCAGCCTGTCGACGACCTTGTGGCGCGGCGCGAAAGAGTGCGCTATGAAACGCCGCCGCGCTTGAGCCGCGCGGCGATCCGATCGACTCCCTCCGCTGGCCGATGCGCGCCGCCTTTTGAGAGATTCTTCATGACAGCACCCCGCTTCGATGTGCTCGGTCTCGGAAATGCGATCGTCGATGTGATCAGCCGAACCGACGATGATTTCCTTGCCGCCCAAGGCTTGCGCAAGGGTGGGATGGCGCTGATCGACGAAGCCCGCGCCGAGGATCTCTACAAGGCCATGGGTCAAACAACCATCGTGTCGGGAGGCTCCGCCGCCAATACGATCATTGGCGCGGCGAGCCTCGGATGCCGCGCCGCTTTCGTCGGCAAGCTCAAGGATGACGAGCTCGGCGGTCTTTTCGCGCATGACATCCGCGCCGCCAAAGTCGAATTTTCAACCCGTTTCGATACCGACGGCGCGGCGACCGCCCGCTGCCTCGTACTCGTGACGCCCGACGGCCAGCGCACGATGAACACTTTTTTGGGCGCAAGCCAGAATTTGACCGAAGCCGACGTCGACGAAGAGCTCGTGCGGCAATCGCGCTTCATCTATCTCGAAGGCTATCTTTGGGATCCGCCAGCGGCCAAGGCGGCTTTCGTCAAGGCCGCGAAAATCGCCCGCGGCGCGGGGCGCAAGGTGGTTTTGTCCTTATCCGATTCCTTTTGCGTCGATCGCTATCGCGACGAATTCATCGGCCTCATCCGTTCGGAATCGGCGCAAATCCTTTTCGCCAATGAAAGCGAGCTGCATTCGCTCTATCAGACCGCCGATTTCGACACGGCGGTGGCGCGCCTACGCAGCGAAAACATATTGGGCGTCGTCACCCGTTCGGAAAAAGGCTCGATCGTGGTGACCCGCGACGAGGTTCTGAGCGCTCCGGCGGCCCCGGTCGAGGAGGTCGTCGACACGACCGGAGCCGGCGATCTCTTCGCCGCCGGCTTTCTGGCCGGCCTCGCCAAGGAGAAGGATCTCGCCGCCTGCGCAAGGCTCGGCTCCCTGGCGGCGGCGGAGGTCATTCAGCACATTGGCGCGCGCCCTCAGGTCGATCTGGCGCAACTCGCCGCGCAAAGCGGCATAGCGCTGTAAAACTTTTATCGTCAGATTTTCGCATAGGCGAGGAGCAGGGCCGTGGGCTTCACCCGCAGGTCTTGCTCCCAGCGCGACCTTGATTAAGCCGAAGGCCTATCGAAGGGTGTGAATTCCCACTTAGGCCACCTCGCTTCGCGGTCTATCTCAAGATCATGCCCGCCGGCGAACATGCCGCCGCGGACAGATCGAAGGAGATCGACCATGAACATTCTCAAAATCGCGCTTTTCAGCTCCGCCCTTATCTTCGCCGGTGCAGCGCCAAGCTTTGGAGGTAATGGCTCCGAAGGAAATGGCGATGTCAACACAGCGTCCTATTCGGCTCCGGAGGGCAATGGCCACGTCGGCGACACCGCCTTTTACGCGCAGCCGGAAGGCAATGGCAATTTCGTCGGCTGATAAAGGCTTGATCTAATCCGGGGCTCCGACGGCTCGGCCGGGCCCTACGAGAAGAGCCCTCGACCGCAGGAGGCTTAACGCATGCAAACCACTCTCAAGATCTGCCTTGGGCTGATCGTTGTTATTGGCCTGACAGCTTTCGGCCTGATCTCGACTTGCCTGGCAAAACGAAACCCCTCGCCTGCTGCTGTCATCGGAGCAGCGCCGGATCATCAAGCTGACCCCCTGCTCTATGATGACGCGCTGCCGCAGTCTTGAGCTGGGCTGCGCGGGCTCACGCCATGCGCAAGCGGCGCATTGGCTGCGTCAGCGTGACCATACGGCTATCGAAGATTGTTGCGTCCGTTTGTCGTAGCGAGCGGCGCGCCAGAAAGAACGGCGCTGAGAAATGCCGGCGGTTCCGCGCTCAGATCTTGAGCGCGGCTTTCAATTCGAGCAATTGGTCGCGTTTCTCGGCCGCGACCCGGCGCTCCTCGTCGGTTTTCGCGTCGGCGACATCCTCTTCCGCATCCTTGACGTCGGCGGCGAGTTTCGTCGCGTCTAATTCCTCAAGGGGAATGGCGTGCTCGGCGAGAATGGTGAAGCCGCTTGGCGCGACATCGGCGAAGCCGCCGCGAACAAAATAGCGCCGCTTCGCCGCGGGCGCCGCGTCGATCTCAACGACCCCGGGCTTCAGGGTGGACATCAAGGGCGTATGCCCTTTAAGCACGGTGAACTCGCCTTCGACGCCAGCCACGACAACCGCCTCGACCTCACCGGAAAAGACAAGTTTTTCGGGCGAAACGAGTTCAAAGTGAAAAGCCGCCATGTCGAAATCCTCGAATGTGATTGCTGCAGCCCGAACGTGAGGAAGCGATCCGCTCCGCTCGGGCCGACGACCCGCTTACGCGGACTCGGCGGCGAGCCTTTGCGCCTTCTCGATCGCCTCGTCGATCGAGCCGACCATGTAGAAGGCCGCCTCGGGCAAATGATCGTAATTGCCGTCGACGAGGCCCTTGAAGCCCTTGATCGTATCGGCGAGCGAGACGAGCTTGCCGGGCGAACCGGTGAAGACCTCGGCGACATGGAACGGCTGCGACAGGAAGCGCTCGATCTTACGCGCGCGCGCCACAGTCAACTTATCCTCTTCCGACAATTCGTCCATGCCGAGAATGGCGATAATGTCCTGCAGGCCCTTGTAGCGCTGCAACAATTGCTGGACTTGCCGCGCCACGGCATAGTGCTCCTCGCCGACGACGAGCGGCGACAGCATGCGCGAGGTAGAATCGAGCGGATCAACCGCCGGATAAATGCCCTTCTCGGCGATTGTGCGCGACAAAACGGTCGTCGCGTCGAGATGGGCGAAGGAGGTCGCCGGCGCGGGATCGGTCAAATCGTCGGCCGGAACATAGATCGCCTGCACCGAGGTGATCGATCCTTTGGTCGTCGTCGTGATGCGTTCCTGGAGCGCGCCCATATCGGTCGCGAGAGTCGGCTGGTAGCCGACCGCCGAAGGAATGCGGCCGAGCAGAGCCGACATTTCCGAACCCGCCTGAGTGAAGCGGAAAATATTATCCACGAAGAAGAGAACGTCCTGGCCTTTGTCGCGGAAATCCTCGGCGACGGTCAGGCCGGTCAGGGCGACGCGGGCGCGGGCGCCCGGCGGCTCGCTCATCTGACCATAGATCAGCGCGCATTTCGAGCCCTTGGCCGAGCCGCCATGCTCATGCGGATCGACATTCACCTTGGATTCGATCATCTCATGATAAAGGTCGTTTCCTTCACGAGTGCGCTCGCCGACGCCGGCGAAAACGGAATAGCCGCCATGCGCCTTGGCGACATTGTTGATGAGCTCCATGATCAAGACCGTCTTGCCGACGCCGGCGCCGCCGAAAAGGCCAATCTTGCCGCCTTTCGCGTAGGGCGCGAGGAGATCGACGACCTTGATGCCCGTCACCAAGATCTGCGCTTCCGTCGCCTGCTCGGCATAGGATGGCGCGGGTTGGTGGATGGAGCGACGGTTCGTCGTCACCACCGGACCCAATTCATCCACCGCCTCGCCAATCACGTTCATGATGCGGCCGAGCGTCTCGTCGCCTACCGGCACCGTGATCGGCGCGCCGGTGTCCCTCACCACTTGCCCGCGCGTGAGGCCTTCCGACACGTCCATAGCGAGACAGCGCACTGAATGTTCGCCGAGATGCTGGGCGACTTCGAGGACAAGGCGATTGCCGCCGTTTTCGGTTTCAAGCGCGTTGAGGATTTCCGGCAAATGGCCGTCGAACTTCACGTCGACGACGGCGCCGATGACCTGCGTGACGTAGCCTGTGGGCGTATTAGGTGCGGCGTCAGCCATGGTTCGTCCTCTTGATGTGCTGAATGCTTAGAGCGCTTCGGCGCCGGAGATGATCTCGATCAGCTCCTTCGTGATCATCGCCTGGCGCGAGCGGTTATATTTCATCGTCTGTTTCTTGATCATCTCGCCGGCGTTGCGCGAGGCGTTGTCCATCGCGCTCATGCGCGCGCCCTGCTCGGACGCAGCGTTTTCAAGCAGAGCCCGCAAGACCTGGATCGAGATGTTGCGCGGCAGAAGGGTCGCCAGAATCTGCTCCTCGTCCGGCTCATATTCATAAACGGCCTGCGGCCCGGCGGATTTCTCGTCGCCGCCGAGCGCGAGCGGGATGAGCTGGAGCGCCGTCGGGATCTGCGCGATGACGGATCTGAAGCGCGAGAAGAACAAAGTGCAGACGTCGAACTCGCCGGCTTGGAAAAGGGCGACGATATTGCGGCCAATGGCGTCGGCGTTAGTGAAGCCGAGCGCGCGCACGCCGCGCAAATCGATAACCTCGATGATCTGTCGCTCGAATTGGCGGCGAAGAATGTCATTGCCCTTCTTGCCGACGCAGAGAATTTTGACCGTCTTGCCCTGCGCCGCCAAGGAGAGCGCGGCGTCGCGCGCCAGCCGGGCGATCGAGGCGTTGAATGCGCCGCAAAGGCCGCGCTCGGCCGTGCAAACGACAAGAAGATGGACATTGTCGCGGCCCGTGCCGGCGAGAAGCTGGGGCGCCTCGGCGCCCCCGCCGATCGTGGCGGCGAGGCTCGCCAAGACCTTTTCCATGAGTTCGGCGTAGGGGCGCGCCGCCTCGGCGGCGTTTTGGGCCCGCCGCAGTTTCGCCGCCGCGACCATTTGCATGGCCTTGGTGATCTTCTGCGTCGCCTTGACGGAGGCGATCCGGTTGCGCAGGTCCTTCAACGAGGGCATGGTCTGTCCGCTCTATGTCTCGACGTCGATCTTGCTGATCAAGCGAAATTCTTGGCGTAGGTTTCGACGATCGATTTGAGCTTTGCGGCGGAATCGTCCGAGAGATCCTTGGTCGCCCGAATTGTCTCGAGCAGATCGCCGTGAGTCGTGCGCACCAGCGCCAACAGCCCGTCTTCAAAGGCGCGCACCCGATTGACCGGAAAAGCGTCAAGGTAGCCGTTGACCCCGGCGTAAATGACGACGACCTGCTCCTCGATCTTCAGCGGCGCGAACTGCGGCTGCTTCAAGAGCTCGGTCAGGCGCGAGCCGCGCGCGAGGAGGCGTTGCGTCGTCGCGTCGAGATCGGAGCCGAATTGCGCGAAAGCCGCCATCTCGCGATATTGCGCAAGCTCGCCCTTGATCTTGCCCGCGACCTTTTTCATCGATTTCGTCTGCGCCGACGATCCGACGCGAGACACCGACAGACCAACGTTCACCGCGGGCCTGACGCCTTGATAGAAGAGATCGGTCTCCAGAAAGATCTGGCCGTCCGTGATCGAAATGACATTCGTCGGAATATAGGCGGAGACGTCATTCGCCTGCGTTTCGATCACCGGCAGCGCCGTGAGCGAGCCCGCGCCATTGGCGTCATTGAGCTTGGCGGCGCGCTCAAGCAGGCGCGAATGCAGATAGAACACATCGCCCGGATAGGCTTCGCGTCCCGGCGGGCGGCGCAGCAGAAGCGACATTTGCCGATAAGCGACCGCCTGCTTGGAGAGATCGTCATAGATGATCAGCGCATGCATCGCATTGTCGCGGAAATATTCGCCCATGGCGCAGCCGGCGAAAGGCGCGAGGAACTGCATCGGCGCGGGATCGGAGGCGGTCGCCGCGACGACGATCGAATATTGCAGAGCCCCCTGCTCTTCCAACACTTTCACGAATTGAGCGACGGTCGAGCGCTTCTGCCCAACCGCGACATAGACGCAATAAAGCTTGGCGAATTCATCCGTGCCCTGGTTCAACGGCTTCTGATTGAGAATGGCGTCGAGCGCCACCGCCGTCTTGCCGGTCTGGCGATCGCCAATGATCAATTCGCGCTGGCCGCGTCCGATCGGGATCAGCGCGTCAATCGCCTTCAGGCCGGTGGACATAGGCTCATGCACCGACTTGCGCGGGATGATGCCCGGGGCCTTGACGTCGACCCGCGCGCGCCGCGAGGCGTTGATCGGCCCCTTGCCGTCGATTGGATTGCCAAGCGCATCGACGACGCGGCCGAGCAATTCCTTGCCCACCGGAACATCGACGATGGCGCCGGTCCGCTTGACCGTCTGGCCTTCCTTGATGTCGCGGTCGCTGCCGAAAATGACGATGCCGACATTATCGCTCTCGAGGTTCAGGGCCATGCCGCGAATGCCGTTCTCGAACTCGACCATCTCGCCGGCCTGCACATTATCCAGGCCATAGACGCGGGCGATGCCGTCGCCGACGGAGAGAACCTGCCCGACCTCGGTGACCGCCGCTTCGTTGCCGAAATTGGCGATCTCATTCTTGAGGATTGCGGAAATTTCTGCGGCGCGGATATCCATCAGCCGACCTCTTTCATGCGTGTGCGGATCGAATTGAGTTTCGTCTTGAGCGAGCCGTCGACCATGCGCGAGCCCAATTGGACGATGAGGCCGCCGATGATCGCCGGATCAACCTTGACGGTGATTTCGACGCTCTTGCCGCCGGCGACGTCGGCGAGCGCGCTTTTCAGCGCCTCGACATGCTCCTCCTTGAGGGGCTCGGCGACAGTCACGGCGGCGCGGGCGAGGCCCTTCGCGTGATCGTTCAATATATTGAAATCGCGGATCATGTCGTCGACCGCGAAAAGCCGGCGCTTGGCGGCGACCAGCTTGAGAAAATTGGCGGCGGCGCCGGTGATCTCGGCCTTGGCGAGAAGTGCGCCAAGCGCCGTCACCTGCTCGTCGGCGGAAAAGACGGGACTTTTCACGAAGCGCCGCAGGTCCTCGCTGGACTCGATGAATCCGGCGAATGTCGCCAGATCGGCGGCGACTTTATCCGTCGTCCCCGTTTCCTGCGCCAGCGCGAAAAGCGCCTCGGCATAGCGTCCGGCCATTCCGGAAACGAGTGTTTCGTGTTTCGCCAACGCCTGTCCCCAAAATCCCTGCGCCCGCGCGCGCCAAAGGGCTTCGGTTTTTCGCGGGCGATTGGCGCAAAAACCCTTGGCGTGCGGACTGAAGCTGAAAACGGGGAAGGACGCAAGGTTCGCGGCCACACCCCGAAGGCGAGCGGTCCCTAACATAGAGCTTTTTGCAGCGCAACCCTGACAGCGCCGAATGCGGCGCGGCGGGTTTGGCGAAACCTCGACGCCGTCCAGCCTTGCGGTTCGAGGGCGCGGGCGGCTCGCTCAGCCTGTCGGACTTTTGCTCCGCGCACCGTTTGCGATCATCCACAGCGCGCGCATGGCGATCGCCTCGGCGAGCTTCGGCTCGCGCCGCCCCCGGCCGACCGCCTCGGCGAGGATTTCGATCGCGCGTGCGAGCCGCGCCGAGCTCCAGCCGCGCAGATGTTGGTCGAACGCTCCCGGGCGGCGCGCCCCGGCCCCGGAATGGCTCGCGGCGGCGGCCAGTAAATCGCGGCCCTGTTCCGGCGCGCTCGCGAGCTCGATGTCGAGGCGGGCGCGGTGAAGAGAAAGGGCGCAGCGCAGCGAAGCGCCAAGCAGCTGATTATAATCTCCGCCTTCAACGAAGATGCGTCGGGCGCCCGCCTCGAGGGCCGCGAAATCTCCCTGAAATGCGCCGTTGACGGCATGATCGAGAGCCAGACTCGAGGCGTCGGAGACGATGGCCGCGACATGATCGAGGCTGATTTCGCCGCCGCCATGGGCGTAGAGCACGAGCTTGCCAAGCTCGGAGCGCGTCGAAGCCCGATCCTGGCCCAGCAGGGACGCCAGGAGCGCCTTGGCGTCCGCCGCGATCGTGAGGCCGGCGCCAGCGACCTCCGTGTCGATGAGCTGAAGGACGTCCCGCGCGGAATTGGGATAGCATTCGATCGCCGCGGCGTTTTTGTCCCGCTCACAAAGCTTTCGCAGCGCCGCGTCCTTTTTCAGGGCGCCGGCTTCGATGACAATGACGCAATCGCGCGGCGGGACCGCGAGGACAGGTTCGATCGCCGCGATGAAGGATTTTCCCTGCGCCTCGATCGAGATCGCCCTCTTGCCGCCGAAAAGCGGAATCACATTGGCCTCGTCTGCGAGGCGAAGCGGGTCGGCCGCTAGATCATCCCCCGCGAGGCGGACAAGCTGGAACGGATCCTTCGGATCATCGATGGCGCGGCGAATGATCGCCTGGCGGCGCTCTGTGACGAGCCCGGAATCGACGCCGAAAACGAGGTACAGGAAGACATGCGCTGGCGGCCGGGCGAGGAAACGGTCGGCCTCGTAGGATTTGACCGCGACCATTTAAGGCCTATCCCCGCGTGGCGAGGGCGGCGGCGAGTTGCGTTCGGATTTGATCCGCGAGTGTTTTCGCGTCGCGGATTTCGGCGTCCCGCGACGCCCGAAGATTGGCGAAGCGCTGGCTGGTCCGGTCATAGGTGGCGAAGGTCGTCACCGATCCTTTTGTGATCGGTTCGCCGCCTTGCGCGGGGGTCAACTTGTACTCCGCGATCACGACGACCGTCGCCGCGCTTGGATAGCCGGTCACGGTGTCGATCAAGGGAGTCTGGGCGTTTTCCCGCACGCTGATGCTGAGCCGGTATTTCGGCGGCACATGCGAGCCCGTGCCATTCAGGGCGAAGATCAGCTCATTGCCAAGATAATGCCCGAGCCTGTCCGGCACCGGATCGACCTCGATCGCCTGCAATTCGCTGGCGACGTCGCCGCCGACGCTGAGCGGTCCATAAAGCGGCTGGAAACAGCCCGAGAGGGCGAGGCCGGCGAGCAGCGCCGCCAGCCGGCGGACCAGGCTTTGGCGGCGGGGGATCCGATCAGACGACGACATTCACGATCCTTTGCGGAACGATGATGATCTTCTTCACCGCGCGGCCTTCGAGCGCGCGCTGGATCGGCTCGAGCGCCAGCGCGGCCGCCTCGATCGCCTCCGGTCCGGCGTCGCGCCCGATGACAAGATCGCCGCGCTTCTTGCCATTGACCTGAACCGGCATGGCGATGGCGTCCTCGACGACGAGAGCCCTGTCGGCGACGGGCCAAGGCGCCTCGGCGACAAGGCCCGCATGCCCCAGGCGCGCCCAGCATTCCTCGGCGAGATGCGGCATCATCGGCGCGAACAGGAGAATCAGGATTTCCGCCGCCTCGCGGAACGCGAGACGCATATCCTCGCCAACGTCCTCGCTCTCGATGGCCCCGATCGCCGCCGAGAGCTTATTGGCGAGATCATGTACCTGCGCGACGGCGCGGTTGAATCTCAGACGCTCAACGTCTTCCTCGACCTTGATCAAGGCGGCGTGCGCCGCCTTGCGGATCTTGACCGCCGGCTCCGACAGGCTCTCGGGCCATGAGGCGTCGCGCGGCGCGGCGAGCTCGGCGAGTTCGCCAACGAGCCGCCACAGGCGCTGGACGAATTTGGCCGCGCCCTGGACGCCTTCCTCGGTCCAAATCACATCGCGCTCAGGCGGCGAATCCGACAGCACGAACCAGCGCGCGGTGTCCGCGCCATAGGTCTCGATAATCTCGTCCGGGTCCACCGTGTTGCGCTTAGACTTGGACATTTTCTCGATCGCGCCGATCCGAGCTTCTTCATTGGAATCGAGGCGGAAGGCGCGCCGGCCTTCGGGACCCGACTCGATCCGAATTTCGGACGGATTGAGCCATTCGCCGGCCTGCGATCGATAGGTCTCATGCACGACCATGCCTTGCGTGAAGAGGCCGGAGAATGGCTCCTTCAGCGCGCCCACATGCCCGGTCGCCCGCATCGCGCGGGTGAAAAACCGGGCGTAGAGGAGATGCAGAATCGCATGCTCGATCCCGCCGATATATTGGTCGACCGGCAGCCAGCGCTCGACCAATTCCGCGCTTGTCGGCGCGGCGGTGTTCCACGGATCGGTGAACCTGGCGAAATACCAGGACGAATCGACAAACGTGTCCATCGTGTCCGTCTCGCGGCGCGCCGGCGCCCCGCAGCAGGGACAAGCGACATGTTTCCAGCTTGGATGGCGGTCGAGCGGATTGCCGGGCTCCTCGAATGAGACATCCTTCGGCAATTCGACCGGAAGATCGGCTTCGGGCGCCGGGACCGCGCCGCAAGCCTCGCAATGGATAATCGGAATCGGGCAGCCCCAATAGCGCTGGCGTGAAATCCCCCAATCGCGCAGACGGTAATTAATCTGACGCTTGCCCTGCGGCCGATTGCCTATTGGATTTCCTTCAAGGCGGCGGGCGACCTCCTCTTTCGCCGCCTCGATCGTCAGCCCGTCGAGGAAGCGCGAATTGATCACGACGCCGTCGCCGTCATAGGCCGCGTCGGTAATCACGAAGGAGGCCGGATCGACCCCAGGCGGACAAACCACGGGCCTGTTGCCAAGGCCATAGGCGTTGGCGAAATCGAGATCGCGCTGGTCATGCGCCGGACAGCCGAAAATCGCCCCGGTCCCATAATCGATCAAGACGAAATTGGCGACATAGACGGGCAACCGCCAATCCGGGTCGAATGGATGGCGAACCTCTAGCCCCGTGTCATAGCCTTTCTTTTCCGCGGTCTCGATCGCGGCTTCGGAGGTGGCGCCATGATGGCAATCGGCGATAAAGGCGGCCAGCGCCGGGTCCGCCTTGGCGCGCTCCGTCGCCAGCGGATGGTCCGGCGCAAGGGCGATGAATTTCGCGCCGAACAAAGTGTCGGGCCTTGTCGTGTAGACTTCGACCTCGCCGAATTTCCCCGGATGCGTCGGCGCAAGCTCGAAGCGGACGAGCAGGCCTTCCGAGCGGCCGATCCAATTCGCCTGCATCAGGCGAACCTTTTCCGGCCAGCGGGGAAGATCGTCGAGAGAGCGCAGGAGATCCTCGGCGTAGTCGCTGATCTTGAAGAACCATTGCGTCAACTCGCGCTGCTCGACGAGCGCGCCGGAGCGCCAGCCGCGCCCGTCGATGACCTGCTCATTGGCGAGAACCGTATGGTCAACCGGGTCCCAATTGACTTTCGACTGCTTGCGGTCGACCAGCCCGGCGGCGAGGAAGTCGAGAAACATCTTTTGCTGATGCTTGTAATAGCTTGGATCGCAGGTCGCGATCTCGCGCGACCAATCAAGCGACAGCCCCATCGACTTGAGCTGCGCCCGCATGCTGGCGATATTGGCGTAGGTCCAGGCGGCGGGATGGCTTTTGTTCTGCATGGCCGCGTTTTCCGCCGGCATGCCGAAGGCGTCCCACCCCATCGGATGAAGAACATTGAACCCTCGCGCGCGTTTGTATCGCGCGATCACGTCGCCCATCGTATAATTGCGAACATGACCCATATGAATGCGCCCCGACGGATAGGGAAACATCTCGAGGACGTAATATTTCGGGCGCGGGTCGTCATTGCGGGTTCGAAACGTCGCCGCTTCGTCCCATCGCTCGCGCCATTTGGGTTCCGTCTCGCGGGCGTTGTAGCGCTCTAAGTCCATGATTTCCGATTGTTGATCGCGTTTGGAGAATTGCCGCCAATAGAGCATGTTCTTGATAAAAGTTGATCGACCTTTTTCGGTTAGAACAGGCGCCAACTCTTTGACTTTGAGCCGCGTCCCTGGACGGGGCTCAAGTGGCGTACACAGCATTATTTGGGCCGGCGGGTCAATCGCATTGCAACATCGAGGCGCATGCGCCCGCCGCGTCGCCGAGCCCGCCGCAGCAGCAATGAAAGGCGAGACCTTTGCCACACGCGCCATCCAAGCCGAAGTCACAATCCAAGCAAAGATTTAACCTTTCGCTAACCACCCTCGATCGTCTCGCCGAGGTTCGCGGGCGGATCGCCCGCGCCGCCCGCGACGCCGGCCGCGCGCCGGCGGAGATCGCCCTTGTCTGCGTCTCGAAAACCTATTCCGCGGCCGATATCGAGCCTGTCATCGAGGCGGGAGAGCGGATTTTCGGCGAGAACCGGGTTCAGGAGGCGATGGACAAATGGCCCCCCCTGCGCCAGCGCCATCCCGACGTTGAGCTGCATCTCATCGGCCCCTTGCAATCCAACAAAGCGCGGGAGGCGGTTCTTTTCTTTGATGTGATCGAGACGGTGGATCGGGAGAAGATCGCCAAGGCGCTCGCCGACGAGATCCGCAAGACCGGGCGTCATCCGCGCCTTTATGTTCAGGTCAACACCGGGTCAGAACCGCAGAAGGCGGGCGTATCGCCGAAGGAAGCCGACGCGTTCATCGACATTTGCCGCAAGACGCATGGGCTCGAGATTTGCGGCCTCATGTGCATTCCGCCGGTCGATGAGCAAGTGTCGCCGCATTTCGCGCTTCTCAACCAGATCGCCAAGCGCAATGGGATTGCGACGCTCTCAATGGGCATGAGCGCCGATTTCGAGCTTGCAATTCAATTGGGCGCGACCCATGTCCGGGTCGGCAGCGCGATTTTCGGAGCGAGGTGAGGCCAATGTTCATCTGACGGATAGGGGACGGAACTTGACCATCGACCGGCAGGCCCATTGGGAGCATATTTACGCGACCAAGGCGGAGCGCGAGCTGAGCTGGTTCCAAGACAATCCGGCCATCTCCTTCGATCTCATTCGCGCGGCCAAAGTCGGGCCGACAGCCTCGATCATTGATATCGGCGGCGGCGCGGCGCGGCTGGTCGACGCGCTCTTGGACGTGGGCTTCAACTCCGTGACGGTTCTCGACCTTTCGGAACAGGCGCTCGCGGCCGCCAAGACCCGGCTCGGGCCAAGGTCCGCCAAAGTGACGTGGATCGTCGCCGACGTGACCACTTGGGACCCAATCGAATTTTATGACCTATGGCACGACCGCGCGGCCTTTCACTTTCTCACTGACGCCGCCGATCGCCGGGCTTACGCGGACCGCGTTAAAAAGGCCGTCCGACCCGGCGGGCATGTCATCATTGGCGCATTCGCGCCTGACGGACCCGAGCGGTGCAGCGGCCTCCCTGTCCTGCGGCATGATGCGGCGTCGATCGGCGCTGTTCTGGGAGATGGCTTCGCGCTCTACGATTCCCGCCGCCATGACCACATTACGCCTGCTGGCGTCCTGCAGCGGTTCCAGTTCAGCTGTTTTCGCCGCATGGCCTGAGTTGGCCCCCGAATTTCCCAGGCGGCGTCATCGCCGCCGAAGAGCGCGCAGCGTTTTCATCAGATGCGCCGTGATTGAACAGCGCCTGCTTGCTCTACGGTCCGGCTCGCCCACCGGAAAGGAAATGCGGTTGCCGCGATGGCCGTCATCAGCGAGGCGGCCGAGTCTTTCGCCGTAGGAGACGAGCCATTCGTCGGGCGCCCTCGCGACAGGTCGTGGAGGCGCAGCCAGTCCGCCGCGCCAGCGACCGCATGCATGGCGCCAAACTCCGGCCGGTCCGAGACCCAGGCGCACCCCGCGCCCGGGGATCGCCTTCATCTGACGACCAAGATCGTCTTCGCCGAGAGGCGCGGCAGGAGCCGGCGCAGATCGTCCGGGCGAAGCGCGACGCATCCCTCGGTCGGCGCGAGATCCGGCCGGGCGCAATGAAGAAAAATCGCGCTTCCGCGAGACTTGCGGCGCCGGCGGATATTGTAGTCGAGAACGATCACGACATCATAGAGGCGGTCGGAGCGCCATAAATGTTCGTGAGACGGCCGGCAGGGCGATTCGACGAGGCGATTGTAAAGCGCGCTATCTGGATCATCGCACCAGCCGTCACGAAGGCGGATCGGCCGCATCGGCAAAAGTGTCGCATTGCGCGCGACGCGGTCCACCCGGTAGAAGCCAAAGAGAAGGCGGAACGCTCCCGCAGGGGTGGCGCGGTCGCCTTCGCGCTTGTTGCGCGTGATCTTTCCAGCGCCCAAGGCGCAGGGAATCACAAGCGCTCCAGCGCTGAGCCGTCCGGTCCGAAAACTTCCTCCCGCCGCCTTCGCCGGCGCGAGCGTCGCGACAAGGCGGCCGAAGCCTCGCTTGACCATTCCTGTCTCCGGGCGAGACAATTTGCGCCCTGCCGCCAAGGCTGGCGCATCCAAGATCGCACGCGCCTTGCCCAACGGAGCCCGCGGCCGCATGACCGAAACTCCGCCTGGCGCGCGGCGGGATTCTAGACCTTTTGCAGCGGGCCTCATCGGAGCGGCTTCTTTACCTTGTGCATTTTCCGAGCGGTTTCCCTCCGAATGTGCTTTAACGCTTGCCAAGCAGCGGAAAGCAAAGGAGTCTCCTAAGGGTAGCTTCAAGATAACATGCGTGGAGGTTGCGCTCGACTGGGCGGGGAGTGCCGTAATGAATATATTCCGCTCATCGGCCACGGCGCGATGATGCGGGCTCCATCAAGGACAAGTCCATGACGCAGGTTCTGAAAATCCTGATCGCAGACGACGACGCCGATCTGCGCGCAGCCTTGGCCGAGCAGCTCTCCCTGCATGAGGAATTCGCCGCCGTTCACGCCGATTCGGCGCAAGGCGCCCTCAACGCATCACGCAAGGAGCCGCCCGATCTCGTGATCATGGACGTCGGCCTGCCGGACATGGACGGCCGCGAGGCGGTCAAGCGGATGCGCCAGGAAGGCTTCAAGAATCCGATCATCATGCTGACCGGACATGATTCCGAATGGGACACGGTGCAAGGCCTTGACGCCGGCGCCAATGATTATGTCACTAAACCTTTCCGCTTCGCTGTCCTTCTTGCGCGCATGCGGGCGCATCTGCGCCAGCACGAAACCAATGAAGAAGCCCAGTTCCGAGATCGGGCACTATACGTTTCAGCCCAGCGCGAAGCATCTCATCGGCGAGGACGGCGTAAAGCTTCGTCTGACCGAGAAGGAGACCGCCATATTGCGCTTTCTCTATCGCGCCGGGCAGGCCGTGGTCACAAGGGAAGTGCTTTTGCGCGAGGTCTGGGGCTATAATTCCAACGTGACCACGCATACGCTGGAAACACATATTTATCGGCTGCGGCAAAAGATCGAGCGCGACCCGGCCAAGGCGCAGCTTCTCGTCACCGAGGCGGGCGGCTATAAGCTCATGCCTTGAGGTCACCGGCGCAGGGAGAGGGGCGGCCGCTTCGCTCGATCATGAGCCCGTCTCGGCCGGGAAGACATCGCGATGGCCTTGGAAGATGATATCGGAAAGCTCGGCCGCAACGCCACATTCGCGGCGCTCGAGCCCGAAGCCTTGCGGCTAATCGCCTTTTCGGCCGAAACCCGCATCCTGCGCGCCGGCGACATTCTGTTTCGCCGCGACGAACCCTCAAACGGCGGCTTTGTCGTGCTTTCGGGTTCAATCGCGCTCGACGCATCCGATCTTGGTTCTTCGACAGCGCGGATAGTCCGGCCTCCAGCGCTGATCGGCGAGACCGCCCTGCTGACGCAGACCCTGCGGCCGGCGACGGCGATCGCGCGCGAACCCTCGAGCGTCTTGCGTATCTCGAGGCAGCTCTTCCATCGCGTTTTGCACGAACATCCAGCCAGCGCGGAACGGCTGCACGGTTCGCTCGCCGCTCGGCTCTCGCAATTCACGCGCGAGCTCGACGCCCTTCGGCTTGGCGCCTTCGCGCCAGGCGAGGATGACGCGGACGAGCCACAAGGATCCGAGCCTTAAAGATTCGAGCCTTAAAGATCGAAGTGAACAAGCACCGGCACGTGATCGGACGGACGCTCCCACCCCCTGCTCTCGCGCAAGACCTGCATCCCGCCAAGCTTCGGCTTGAGGCTTTCGCTGACCCAGACATGATCGAGCCGCCGCCCTTTGTCGGACTTTGACCAATCCTGCGCCCGATAGCTCCACCATGTATAGAGCTTTTCCTCGCGCGGAACATGATGGCGCAAGGCGTCGACCCAGGGCCCGGCGTCGAGCACGCGGCCGAGCTTTTCGACTTCGATCGGCGTATGGCTGACGACTTTGAGCAGCGCCTTGTGGCTCCAGACATCCGTCTCTAGCGGGGCGATATTCAGGTCGCCGACCATCACCGCATCCGCGCCGGCGATTTTTTCGGCGGTCATCCAATGCTCCATTTCATCCAGAAATGCGAGCTTATGGGCGAATTTCGGGTTGATGGCGGGATCCGGCTCGTCGCCGCCGGCCGGCACGTAGAAATTATGCAAGGCGAGAGAGCGGCCGCCGGAGGGCGTCAGCGTCACCGTGATATGACGGGCGTCGCCCTTCTCGCAAAATTCACGGCGGCCGATTTCCGCAAATGGAAGCTTCGAGGCGATTGCGACGCCATGATAGCCCTTCTGCCCATTGATGGCGACGTGGGCATAGCCAAGCTTATGAAAATCGCTCAGCGGAAACTCGCTGTCGCGGCATTTCGTCTCCTGCAGGCACAGCACGTCGGGCGCATATTCGCGCAGGAAGCGGGCGACGAGATCGATGCGCAAGCGGACCGAATTGATGTTCCAGGTGGCGAAGGTCAGGCGCATATCGAACTCCTCAGCCGAACGCGCCTGCGACTGACCATGCCGGAGCCTGAGCCGCAAGCGGCAAGCGCGAGCGGCCCACAATATTGTTTGCAATCCTTTGCGCGAATATTCGGCAGCAGCAAAAAGATGGGCGCCCGGCTTGCGACCGGACGCCCTCTAGGAGCGACATATCGCCGGGAGGGGTCCGGCGAAAGCTGATCCAGACGAAACGGGGGGATACGCCCGGCCAGTAGCGTCGCTCACATGACGAGGAGATAGTCGTTCAAAAAATGGATTCAAGCCGCCCCGTCAGCTTTGTTCAGCCCCTCGCGAGGTCAATTATTTGTGTTTAGCATTCTTTCCTGAGTGATCTGGAACAAGGCCGGATCCGGCTTTTTCGACAGATCGACATTGAAGAGAGAAATCAGCGTTTCATAGCCCTGCGGGTCGGTGATCTGCCATTGCTTAAGCGTGAACTTCGCCGGATCGAACACCAGCTTGATGCGCGACGTTCCGCCGAACGTGGCCTTGTCCTCGACCACGATGGTGACCGCATTGGGGTCGCTCGCTACATCGACGACCTTGACGTCATTGCTGAGATCGACGTGATCCTTGAGAAGAAACTTCAACGGCGTCTGGCTGATGAAATAAATATCCTTGGTCGCGGTCTTGCGGTCATGCACGGCGACCGAGAGACCGTCGGCGACAATCTCCAGGGTCGCCGGCTCGGCGTATTCGAACCGCAATTTTCCCGGCCGCTGAACGAAAATCTTGCCTTCGGAGCGCCTGCCGTCGGCGCCGATCTGGACGAAATCGCCGACCATGGTCATGGCGGCGTTGAAATAGTCATTGGCTTTTTGGATGGCGACCGAGGGTTCGATCGGCACGAAGGCTTTGGCCGGAGCCGCAGCCGCGGCGGGCTTGGGCGGCTTCGGGTTGGTCGCGGCCGCCTCGGCGCGAATCTCCGCCGCGCCGGCGAAGCCGAGGCAGATAGCGAACAATATCGATACCGGTCGTTTCATGAAAAGCGCCTCTGACATCGTGAACCTTCACGATTTGAAAGTTGATATGCCGTTAATGACGGGACAGGTCCAGCGGAGCCTTGGCGCGAGCCGCCCCGCCAGCGGACTCCCGGACGAAAACTTGGTGGGCCGCGGCGCAAGCTTTAGAAGATGTGTCGCGCTATCATCAAGCGCATTTGCGAAACACGCATCTTAAGATCTAGGGCGGTGCTGCTTCATGCGATCACTCACGCGCATTTCGGTTTTAACGCTTTGCCTGCTGTCGCTCGGCCTTCTGTTGGGGGCGCCGCTTCGCGCCGCGACCTGCCGCGACCCTGCGGGATTCGACGCCTGGCTCGCGGGCTTCAAGCGGGAGGCCGCCGCCCAAGGCATTTCGCCGGGGGCGATCAGCGCGCTAGACGGCGTGACCTATGATCCCTCGATCATCTCACGCGATCACAGCCAGCATGTCTTCCACCAGAGCTTCGAGCAATTCTCCGGCCGCATGGTCAATTCCTACCGCCTGCGCAAGGGCGCGAGCCTCATCAAGCAATATGCCGCGACCTTCAACCGGATCGAGCAGACCTATGGCGTTCCGGCCCCGATCATTGTCGCCATCTGGGGGCTGGAGACCAATTTCGGCGCCGATAATGGAATAGGCCGACGCTGCGGGCGCTGGCGACGCT
>CAWHIP010000015.1:0-99530 GCA_963829515.1 uncultured Alphaproteobacteria bacterium | reverse complement strand
CGTGGCGGATACAATCGGAGACGCCGCTATCTTGGCGTTCCAAATGACCGTATCAAGATCGGCGCTGCCCAATGTATAGTTGGGCGAGCAGCTTATGCAAATATCGCCTTGAAGGATAGTCCCAATGATCGTGTTCACGCCGTCATCGACATAGGCGGCGATTCGGGTCCTGTATATGTGGCATAGTTGTAATAGCCGTCGGCGGCGTCATAGATCGGGGTGTTGGCGCGCCCGGTGATTTGATTATTCCATTTCAACGCCGTCCATGCTCGTGCCCCAAAGCGAGTTCGGCGAGGCGATGGCGAAACTCGCATATATATAGGAGTTGAAAAGCCCCTTTGCATTGGTCAGGACATTGCTGTTGATCTCGATATTTCGCGCCCTGCCGAAATGGAATTGCCTACTGTTCTGGCCGTTCTCTGACGTTGGTCCGGCCGCAGCATAATGCCGCCATTGTCGGTCATTGTGTTGGCGATGACCGAGACATTGAGATAGGTGCCTGAGTACAACACCACGCCGCGCGGGTTCCCCGTCATGGTGTTGTCGCGGATCAGCGCGTTGGACAAGGAGGGAACGTCGATCGCGAAATGATCGCCCGGCGAAGGAATGACGTCCCAGGGCTGGTCGATCGTGAATGTGTTGTTGTTGCGCGAAACAATGTTGCGGATCTGGCCGGCCCCGGCGCCGGTGACGATGCTCACGGTGGAATTGGGATAATAGTTCCAGGAGCAGACGCCCGAGCGTCTCGAATCATCGGCGACCGTCAGCGCGCTGGCCGAGGTCGTCGCGCCGCCGTCGAACCGCGGGGTCGGCCCGCCGGCTTCGCTGAGAATTGTCTCGCCATCGTCCCAATTATATTTCAGCGTATTGCCGGAGGTGTCGAATATATTGCTGTGAATGACGATATATTTGCCGAAATTAACGGCGAGCTGGCGACCCTGGGTGCGCTGGATGACTTGGCCGACGGCGACCGGCTTGAGTGACATAGGGCCAGCTGGTCTGCGCCGCGGTGGCTGTGATCTGATCCGCGGCCCGGGTGAAATGATTGCCTTCGATCACCGCATTGGTCAAATCGCTCATCAAATTCTGTCCGCTCGCCCAGGATATCATGTTGGAGCGAAACAGCAGGTTCGACATGGGCCCAAATGCGAGCGGGCTGGTCCCGCTGTCGCCGTCGGAATAGGGAATCTGGCTGTTGGGCGATTGCTTGAAGGTGCTGCCCTCGATCGCGATCCTATCGCCCTGCAGATAGATGGGCTGGCCGCTGCCGAGATCCCACGTGACGTTCAGAATGGCGATCTTGCTGACCGGGCCGCCGGCCAACGCATTGATGACCAACTGACTGGTCTTATCGACATTCTGAAGCGACAGATTGGAGAGGCCGGAGAGCTGCGCGCCAGAGAGGCCAGGGTGATCGCGAAGAACTGATAGGAGGAGCCTTGCGGGGTCGCCGGGCCGAAGCTGATCTTGGTGTCCGCGGCGCTATGCCCCCTGAGCATGACGCCGGATAAAAGAGTGAGGCCGATGCCGTTCTGGGACGCCAGCCGATAGGTCCCGGCGGGAAGATAAACCATTCCGCCGCCATGCGCGGCGGCGAGATTGATCGCCTGCTGGATCGCGCCGGTGGCGTCGGCCACGCCGTCGCCCTTGGCGTGGACGGTCAAATCCGGATCGGTCGTGACGACATAGACATGATGGTCCATTTCATTGGTTCCGGCGACCCACGCCTGGTAGGTCGGACCGTTCGCATAGATGAACTCGGCTCCCCAGGGCTCATAGACCCCATAATAATCCGTGCCTGTCGCATGGCCGAGAACCGTGTTGTCGGCGGTCGTCGCGCCATATCCATTGTTGACGGCGACCTGATAGGTTCGTCCGGCGATAATGCCGCTCGGCAGCGAGAGATAGAGGCGATAGGGGTCATTCGGCCCGCTGAAATTCACCGTGGCGGCGAGCGAGGCGCCTGTTTGCGTGTCCACCAAAGTCACTGTCGGAGTTACGCCGTTCACATAGAGATTTCTGCCCCAGATGCGCATGCCGCCATTGGCGACGACATCCGCGCCGTCGATTTGCATGGCGCGCGGCGCGTTGATGAACACATGCGCGCTCGACGCGCCATTATTGGAAATCCAGATCTCGTAAAGGTCGAATGGTTGGCCCTTGGGCAATTGGAACACGACATTGGCGTTCTGCGCCTGCATTGTCGGGATCACCGCGGCGGTCGTCTGGTGACCCGGCTTGAGATGGACCTGCGGGGCGGCGCCGAAGCCGCTTCCGGTGATGCTGACGACATCGCCTGGATTGCCGGTGAACGGCTGGTTGAAAATGACCGGACTAGCCCAGGCCGCGCCGGTCAAGTAAGTAAGGAATATCGCGCTGAGCTTAAGCCGGCGAATGGCTCTAATAATCAAACTATGGCTCTGCATATCAAGCCCCTTTTTAATGATATATAATATTAGTCATAAAAATGTTATATGAATTGATGTGTATCAATAGTTATTATTTAATAACTGCACAGTTTACGGTCACATACCTATTTTTTACTTTTTACATTGTTTAACTATGCGCATTAATATATACTATTTAAGTATTTGATTTATTTCGTAAGATAATCGTAACGCTTATGCTTGCGGCGGCTCGCCGGCGGCGTCCTTGGCGTAAGGCTTGCGTCGGAAAATCCCCGCCAAGGCGGGCGATGAGGTGAGCCCGCCATTTCGAACAAGGTGAACGGCAGCGCCAAGTCGGACAAAATTTGGCATCGACGCCAAAAAATGCGACAGCAAAATTCGCCAGATTGATGAGGACTGTAAAATATGGCCAGCGACTATGCGTTCATCCGCGCCTACGGCAAATTCATCGAGGCGAAGGAACATTTTGTGGACGATCTCATTCGCCGCGCCAGACGGGAGAACGTTCACAAGGACGTCTACACTTATGACGACGAAACAAAGCGCTGGGTTTTGTTTTCCGAACTAGAGGAAAAAGCGGAAAGCGGCGATGTGGTCGCGGCCGAGCAGGTCAAAACGATCCGCGCCATCATGCGGTGACGGTCGGTCTCTCGTCGCCGCCAGTCCGCTTCGTCCGCCCGCGAACAGATCAGGCGGTTTCGATCGCCTCGAAAACCTTGAGCGCGGCGACATGCTCGGCCGCGTCATGGACGCGAAAGATCGAAGGCGCCATGCGCCGCCGCGACGAGATTGGCCGCGAGCGTCCCGATGAGGCGATGATCGACGCCGGCGCCAAGGACCGAGCCGAAAAGCGATTTGCGCGACACGCCGACGAGCAGCGGCAGGCCATAGTCCCGCAGAGCCCCCAGATTATGCAGCGCGGACAGGTTTTGCGCCTTGGTCTTGCCGAAGCCAATGCCAGGATCGAGAATGAGGCGTCCGAACGGAATCCCGGCCTTCGCCGCGAGCCGCAAGGAATGATCGAAGAAGCGGCGCATATCGGCGATAATGTCGCAATCTGGATCGGCCTCTTGCCGATTATGCATGATGACGACGCCGAGCCCGGCTTCGGCGACGACATCAGCCATTGCGGGATCCTTCTGCAGGCCCCAAACATCATTGACGAAGGCCGCGCCTTGCGACGCGGCCCAGCGCGCGACCGCCGCCTTGGACGTGTCGATCGACACCGGCTGGTCGATGGATTTCACGAGATCCGCGAGCAAGGGCTCAAGCCTCGCCTGTTCGACCTCGGCCGGCACGGGTTGATGTCCCGGCCGCGTCGATTCCGCCCCGACATCGACAATATCCGAGCCATCCTCGACGAGTTTCCGGGCCTGCGCGATCGCGGCCGCGGCCGCCTCGAAACGGCCGCCATCGGAAAAGGAATCCGGCGTCACATTCACGATGCCCATCACCAGCGGACGCTTCCCGGCGCGCGCCAGGAAGCGGTCGCGCTTGTCCGGCATGGCCGCGATCATGGCTAGGCTCAAATCGATTTTCCCGCCTGGTTTGGATAGCCGCACCGCCATTTCACGACTTGCCGGTCGGGGTGGCTCTCGGCCCATTGCGCGATCGTCGGCGGCGCTTGCAACATGCATTGCATCAGCGTGCCTTGGTCGACAAAGGCGAGTTGACGCTCTTCGCAAGACGCCGGCTGGCTGAGGCTGCAAACGGTGAGAATCAATTCGATGAGGCTCATAAGGCGTCTCCTAAGCGTTTTCCGTGATGCGCGGCCGCGAGCTTCCTCAAAAAACACCAAATATCATCCGCCGCGTCGGATGGAGCCGCAGCAATCCACGCGCCAAACTTTCCGCCGCGCGCGGCGACGTCATCAGGCCCCATATTTGATATATGCGAAGCGCTGATCCCCTTCAGGCGTCCCTTCCAGCGCCCCACCCTCCTTGCCGGGCCGCCAAAATATGACATCCTCGATTTTTTTCGCCAATTCGAAATCCTTGTCGGTGATCCCTTTGGCGGTATGGGTCTGCAGGCGGACCTCCACCCAGGCGTAGGAGGCGGTGAGATCCGGATGGTGCCACGCGGCCTCGGCGAGATGGCCGACGGCGTTGATCACCATCAGCGTGCCTTTCCAGCTCGCGGTCTTGTAGGTGCGGCGGATCCAACCTCCCTCCAAGGTCCAATGGGGGAGGTCGCGCGCGAGCCGTTCCTTGACTTCGCTTTCGCTATAGGTCTTTTCCTTGATTGCTTCGCCCATGATTGAGGTCCCATTCTCGCCGGCGCGGTTTCGCGGCCCACGCGCCCCTGTCAGATTTCCATTAAACTCGCGCGAGCTCGGCGCGATCCGTTTCAAAATGGTGAAAATCGCGCCCGCCGCGCTCCCGCGCAGATTTCTACTTTCGCGGCTTGACCTGTTAAGGCGTCTTCATTCTAGACCAAGTTTCGGCTTCGTTGAAATCCCGCTCCAAACCCTAGAGACGTTGCAAAAATGCTTGATGCGATGCGCGCGCGGCGGCCTCACTCGGCGCTTGGACGGGGTTCACGATCGGCGGGGCGAAGACTGAACGCAGAGCGACGGCGCGTCATCGGCCTCGCTCTCGTTGGGCTCCTTTCGACGCTTCCCGTTGGCGGGGCTTTCGCGCAGGAGTCGAGCCGAGCCAAGGCGGATCCGGACTGGCCGTGCCGGCAAATCCTGGTCGGAACAATTTCCCTCCCGGCGGTCTGGTCCGGCCCGTCGATCGAAGGGGTGAAATGGCGCGGCGACGCGGCAGCCGCGGATCTCGTGGCGCGGCTGGCGGCGCGGCGCATGCCTCTCGACGAGGCCGAACGCGCGATCGATGAATTCGCCGGCGCCAAAGGCGCGGAGAGGGCCTCGCGATTGACCGCGCTGTTCGCTGGGCTGTTCGAGACGCTCAACGCCGAGCGCGCCCAAGTGATCGATGGGCTTCATCGCTTTGGGCGACGGCAAAGGGAGCTCGCGGCGAAGATTCGGGCTGAAAACGCCTTGATCCAATCCGGCTCAGGCGCGCCTTCGCCGCAAGAAGGCGGCGGCCCCGACCAAAAGGCGAGCGCCGAAACCTTGGCCCTGGATCTACGCCTCTTCGACGAGCAGCGACAATCCCTCACCTATGTTTGCGAGACGCCGACGCTGATCGAGCAAAGATTGTTCGCGCTCGCCAAGGCGATTCAAACACGCCTGAATTAAGCCGCCCAAGCGTCCCGAGGCCCGCAGCGGTCAGTGGATCGCCGGCGCGTTATTCTCGTCGAGCAAAGGGACGCCATAGGCCTCCAGAATGCGGTCGATCTCGCCCTGATTCTCCGCGATGAGCTTGTTCAGGCGACGTTTCCAGTCCTGATCGGAATGACGAACGCCCATCCCGATCCGATAGACCAGGCGCGGCCCCTGGGTTTCCTTCACCAAAGGCGTAACCTTCAGGCCGGCGTCGGATTTTTTCGCGAAATAGCCGGCGATCGGCCCCCAAAGGATCGCCACGTCGATGCGGCCCTGTTCGAGGTCGGCGATCATCTCCGAGGTCGGAGCGTCATGGCGCGTGTCGACGACAAGCGGATAGGACTTAACATTCGGCAGGAGCGCGTTGACCGCGAGATTGGTCGCCGGCGGCGTGCCCGCGACAATGCCGATGCGCTTATCCTTCAGACGCGGATCGTCGAGCGTCTCGACCGTCTCCAGACCGGAGCCTTTCTTGACGACCAGCGCATAGGCCGTCCGATAATAGGGGTTCGTTCCTTGAACAATATCATCGCCTTGGGGCATTCCCATCACGACATCGCACCGATGCGCGTTCAACGTGTTGCGCACGAAGCCGGTCGCGCCTGGATAGAAACTATAGGCCAGCGACTTACCGAGCTTTTTTGCGAAAAGTTCGGCGAGCTTATTCTCGAAACCTTCGCCGGCTTCATTGGAATAAGGAAGATTGCGTGGATCGGCGCACACGCGCAATACGTGGGGATCGACAAGTTCTATCGACAGGTCGTCAACGGGTTGGGCCGAAAGCCGCGCGCATGTGGCGACAAGCGCGCAGACCCCGGCGAACAGTGCGGCGACGCGGCGATGGCGCATGTTCGTTTCAATCAGCTTTTATCGCCCAGGCAGGCGTGCTCCGCGTCGGTCGCCTTTGCGGGCTTTTCTTCGTGGCTCGCGGGGCGCCCGCGTGGAATGGAGTTGTTGGCGCGCGCGCGAAGATATACGTAAATGTCGTCGACATAGCACATCACGTTCTTATTATCGCCGAGCGCCGGCATCACTTTATTCTCGCCGCCGCCGAGATCCTGCTTGCCGCCGACGACGATGCCATAGAATTCGGCGTAATTTATATTCTTGACCGAATCCTTGAGCGCCGGCGCATAGGTCGAGCCTTCGCCATCGGGACCATGGCAGACATGGCATTCCGAATGATAGCGGCGAAAACCCGAATAGGTATACCAATCCACCATCCCATCTGGCTTTACGCTGAATGTGGGGTCGCCCTTGGCGTCGAGATATTTGCCGCTATCGTCCTGCTTGACCGCCTTGGAATCCGCCGGAGGCTCGGCGTTGGCGACGGTGGCGGACGCGAAAATGAGGGTGAGGGAGGCAGCCCACACCAGAGAGCTGATTTGCACGAGATTATCCTTGTTTCGAAAAGGCGGGCGCCAAAAAAGGACGCTCGGCGCTGGCGCGCCGAGCTCATTGTGACGCGATGACGAGGCTCTTTTACCTGCCGCCGGGAAGGGCAAATACGGTCAATTGACCGCCGAGCGCCGTGTAGTTCGCGAGCGACGCATAGCCGCCGACCGCGCCGAGGCCTTCCGTCCCCTTGGACAAGCCGGCCGCGAGGCCGATGCCGGCCCAACCGCCGACGCCAGACAGGACCGCGACATATTGCTTGCCCTTGTGCTCATAGGTGATGACATTGCCGATGATGCCCGAGGGGGTCTTGTATTTGAACAGCTCGTCGCCGGTTTTGGCGTCGACGGCCTTCAAATAGCCTTCCAAAGTTCCGTAGAAGACGACGTTTCCGGCGGTCGCAAGCGCGCCCGACCAAACCGAGAAGGGCTCTTTCTTCTGCCAAATGATCTTGCCGGCCTTGGCGTCCCAAGCGGTGAAATTGCCAAGGTTGGTGTCGCCCTTCGGCGGATACATGGACAGGGTCGCCCCGACATAGGGCTGGCCCGCGGTGTAGCTCACCCGGAACGGCTCATAGTCCATGGCGACGTGATTGGCCGGAATGTAGAACAGGTTGGTGATCGGCGAATAGGCCGCCGGCTGCTGGTCCTTCACGCCGAGCGCGGCGGGGAAGACCCCCTGCGTGTTGACGTCTTCGCCATTCTGTTCGGTCGAGAACTCCTTGACCACGAGCGGACGTCCATAGGTCTTCGAGTTCTTGTCCAAATCGACCTTGGTCGCCCAATTGACGGCCGGATCAAATTTTTCCGCGACGATCGGCTCGCCGCTGACGCGATCGATCGTATAGCCGAAGCCGTTGCGGTCGAAGTGGACGAGGACCTTGCGCGCCTCCTGGCCGACAAGGATCGACTCGTTGATCGAGTCATAATCCCATTCGTCATGCGGGGTGAGCTGATAGACCCATTTGGCGACGCCGGTGTCCGCGTCGCGCGCCCAGATGGTCATCGACCAGCGGTTGTCGCCCGGACGCTGCTTCGGGTTCCAGGTCGAGGGATTGCCGGAGCCGTAATAGATGAGGTTCAGCTCGGGATCGTAGGAATACCAGCCCCAGGTCGCGCCGCCGCCGATCTTCCATTGATCGCCCTTCCAGGTGGCGATGCTGGATTCCTTGCCGACCGGCTTGCCGAGATAGGTGGTCTTTTCCGGATCGATCAACGTGTCGGAATCCGGACCGATCGAATAGCCGCGCCAAGCTTTCTTGCCGGTCTTGAGGTCATAGGCCGTGATCGAGCCGCGCACGCCGAATTCGCCGCCCGAGATGCCGACCAGGACCTTGTTCTTGACGATCTGGCGGCGCCGAAGTGCCGGTCTCGCCCTTGGCCGGATCGCCATTCTTGACGGACCAGACAACCGCGCCGGTCTTGGCGTCGAGCGCGACAAGCGTCGTGTCGGCCTGATATTGAAGGATCTTGCCGTCGGCATAGGCGACGCCGCGATTGACAGTGTCGCAGCACATCACCGGAATGACGTTCGGATCTTGCTTCGGCTCGTATTTCCAGAGGATCTTGCCGTCATTGTTCAAGTCGAGCGCGTAGACGATATTCGGAAACGGCGTGTTGAAGTACATCACGTCGCCGATGACGAGAGGCCCGCCCTCGTGGCCGCGCAGCACCCCAGTCGAGAAGCTCCAAGCCGGGACGAAATTCTTGACGTTTTCGGAATTGATCTGATCGAGCTCGGAAAAGCGCCGGTTGGCGTAGTCGCCGGTCGGCATTACCCATTGTTTCGGGTCCTTCGACAAAGCGATCAATTCGTCATTGGCGAAAGAGGCGCCATTGGCCAGAAGCGCAGTGGCGGCGACGCAGGACATAAGCAGGAATTTGCGCATAAATTTCCTCCGGACACATTGGTCGTGGCGACTGCGATGCTTATTTTGCCTCGACAGCGCATTCGTATGTGATGTCTTCGCCGAACGCGTGTCAGTACGTCGGCGAGACACTGCAGTTTCCATGATGAGGCCCTGCCTCGCCTTCAAAAAGCGCCAGCGGTCCCGTCCGCCAGTTCTTGAAGCCGGAAAACTCCACGAGACGTATATATTGGCGATTGCTGCGACACAATAGTCATTCCAATGACCGATTTGGCGCGTCGCCGACGCCGACGAGGCCGGGACGAGGCCGGCGAGAAAAGTAGGAATAAGCCTTGGCGCCCGCGCGATCAGCGCGCCCGCGAGCCGGGCGCGGCCAGCCCTATCGCGCCCGCGCCGCGCCGGAAATACTTTATAAAACAAAAATTTATATTTATAAGCCGGCACTTTCAGGGCCGCTCGGACGCCAAATCCGCTTCGCCCAGGCCGCCGCGCCCTTGGCATATTCCCTTAAGCACAGGCGCGTTTCGCTCGCGGGTTCAAATCCTCCAATTGAGACGGAAATTCGCCGGACGGCCGCAAATGCAGCACGTTTCGATTGATCGGAGCGGCAACTTTTTGGCGGATTCCGAAAAATCCGCAGGCGCTCTAAAAGCAGCGTATTTCCGCTTCGGCCTGGGCGCGGCGCAAATCGGCGGCGGTCGCCCTAGCCTGCTCGCTGGCGCGAAACAATGAGCCGATCTGGCCTTGCGCCTGGCTCATGCTCGCGACCGTCTCGGCGGCGACATAGCGCTCATAAGGCAGCAAGGAAGCTATGACGTCGATCGAGCAGGAGCAGCGCTTGAGCGCGTCGCGAGTCTCGCCATTCGCCTTCATGCAGACAAATACATAATCGGCGCGCGCCTCGGTCGGATAATCATTGGCGTCGGCCGCAGCCGCGCCCGCGCCGCCGGCGAGAAATAATACGCATGCGCAAAGGATCTTCATCAGTCCGACTTCAGCAAGACAACCGCCGCGTCCCGATCGAATAACATCGCGCGATTTTTTCGCGCCCGCTTTCAGCGCCCAGCCCTCGCTTGCCGACGCGGCAGCGGAAAACATTCGATCGATCATGCGCGAACATAGCCTCGTCCGGCGCGCAATTCCAGACCAAGACGCCGCCAAGTTGAGCGGCCAGCCGATCCGCTGTCCGTTTCGCGTTCTTCCGTTATGCGGAAGGGCCGATCCAAAACAACTTCGGCTTCAGTCGCGGGCGGCGCCAAGGCGCGAATCTAGGCGCCCTTCGAGCCTATTGGCGCGCCAGCATCGGCTGGCGGGCCGCCGCCCCGTAAGCAGGCCCCAGGCCGCGAAGGCGCCCAATGGCAGAAGCGCCTGGCAGCTCATGCACAGAAAATCGTGGAGCACCGTCGCCGGCAAGCGGCCGCCGACCCAATAACAATGGGATAGCAAAAGCCCAAAAGCCAAGGCCAGGGCGAGAGCAGCGCTGGATAGAAACCGTAGCGCCTGAGCAAACATCGGATTGGAATACATGGAGCGTCTCCTAACAGCGGCAGACGCCGCCTACGAAGCATGAACCATGCCGCGCTCCGGCCGCCTTGAATGTGCGCTATCGCGCTCCGCGCGGTTGGCGGCGCGCGGCGAACGCTCCACCGCTTCATCAGCAGCGCGCCGCCACGCTTTCAACGTCGGCCTGAGCCGGCGCGACCTCATGTCGGAACCGCCGAAGCGTCTCCTCCGCCAGCGCTGGATCGAGGCAAGCGATTTTCAGGACAAGACTCGCGACTGGAACGGCGGCGGAAAGCTCGGCGAGCTTGGCGCGGCAGGTCTCCGGAGATCCGACGATCGCGGCGGCGAGAGCGGCGTCGCGCGACATCGGGCTTGGCGGACGCCCGGAATGTTCGCGCATCCGCTCCGAAAAGCGCTCAAGCGCCGGAAGGGCCGCGTTTTGGGCGGCCGCATCCGTGTCGGCGACGCAAACATTGCGGAGGATCACAATATCGGGATCGCCGCCGCCGCTCGCCTCGCGATAGATGTCGCGGAGCTCGCCGATCAGCGCCGGCGACCAAGCATGTCCCGCCATCAGCCCAAAGCCGCGCCGACCAGCTCGCGCGACGGTCTCTCTCTCCGCCGAGGCGGTCCAGACCGGCAGGCGCGGCTGGACCAGGCGCGGGTAGATCGTCAGGCCCTCGCACTCATACCAGCGGCCCTTGAAGCTCACATTTTGATCTGTCAGCAATTTAAGCAGAAACTCCGCCGCCTCGTCGGATCTGGCGCGAGCGGAACTCCCGGCTCGACATGGAAATGCGCATATTGGCTTGGAAACGGCCCGCCCCGCGCGAGGCCCAAATTGAGCCGCCCGCGCGACAGAATGTCGATGGTGGCGAGATCCTCGGCGAGACGGATTGGATTGTGCAGAGGCAGGAGAATCGCGGCGGCGCCGATCCTGATCCGTCCGGTCCGACCGGCGAGATAGGCCATGAGCGCCAGCGTCGAGCCGGATTGGGTGAAGGAGCTGAAATGGTGCTCCGACGTCCAAAGCTCGTCGAACCCGAAGGCCTCCGCCTTCTCGGCGAAGTCGATCTGGCGCTGAAACGCGGCGAGATTAGTCTCCTCGCCATGTTCGAAATTCAGGAAAAGCCCGAGCCGCACTTTCCCTCACGGTTTGGCCGCCTATGAGTTTGGCGCGGTCTTTCTATAGCATAGATTTAACGCGCAACGCCCGCGCGCGGCATTAGGAGGCGGCGGCTGCCGCCGGGGTCCGGGCGATGAAAAAGGCGTTGACCGAGAGGCAGAATTCTTTCCATGCGGCCGCGATATCGCGCAGAATCGCCTGGAGATAATCCTTCGAGAGCTTGTCCTCGCCGGGAAAGTTCGACAGCGCGCAAGAGGTCCGATTGTACTCGATCACGGCGTCGATCAGGAACTGGATGAAGCCGTCGAACGTCTTGAGCGCTTCCGGCGTCAAGGCGGACCGTCCGCGCTCGACAGCGACATCGCCCATGTCGAAGGAGAGATCCTCGAGCCGGAGCAGCGCCTCGCTGAAGACCTGCTCCATGGTGGCGACCATCGCGCGCTGGGTGACGATCTCCTTGTCGGCGCTCGCCAGCAAACGGTTGAGCTGGGTGCGGTAGGATTCGAGGAGCTGCGCCTGGCGCCCGGCGACCCATTGGCCAAAGAGCGCGATGCTTTCGGCGTTTGAAGCCGTCGCCTTCTCCCCGCCCGACGCGGCGACGGCGGGCGCGAACCGGCCGATCTCGCGCACGAGGCGGCGCGCCGAGTTGAGCGCCCCCTCCATATAGCCGCCGGCGTAGCTCGCCGTCTCGGAGGCGCCGAAGAAGAGCTTGCCGTCCCAGACCGCCTGCCGCAAATAGGGATTGCCATAATGCGGATGATCGTCCGGCGGAATGAGGTCGCGCCTGGAGCAGGTGTAGGGCTCGGCGGCCCAGTCCTGGTAATGCTGCTCGCCATGTTCGAGCTCGGGCCCGAAGAGCTGCCCAATCTGGTTGCCAATCAGCATCGGCAGGCCGGCCTTGAAGGAGTCGCGCAAGGATGGCGGCAGCGCGAGAAAGCCGCCAAGCGCCGCGCGCGTCGAGGTCACGTCGCAGGCGTCGAAAATCTCGCCAAGGACCGCTTGTTCGTGGGTGACATAGGCGTTGCCGGAATAGCCGGCCTCGCGCCAAATCGGCCGCTCATAGGCGACCACCGCCTTCGCCTCGCCGGCCATCCAAGTGTAGGTTTCGCGCATGGCTTCGATCAAAAGACCGTCCAGGCTCGGCTCGAAGCGGACATGCTCCTCGACGATGCGGGGCGGCATGGCGAGGACGACCCTGCGCGCCTGCACGACGAGCAAGGCGTCGCCCTGGCGGAAATGCAATTCGACATGGTCGCCGCGATCGAAAATCGTCGTCAGCGCTTGTTCGAGGCGCAGCCGCTCCGGGGGGATTTTTTGCGCCAGGGCCTCGATGACCGACAGCATGCCGCCTTCGACCCGGCGCGCGCCGGCGTGAACGCTTTCATTCTCGGTCGGCGCGGCCTTCCTGTCATGATCATGGAGCCGCAGGACCGTGCCGCCGTCATGCTGGGCGAAACTGACGAGCCCGAGATCGGCGACCAGTCTCGTCAT
This sequence comes from uncultured Alphaproteobacteria bacterium, assembly GCA_963829515.1. Classification (GTDB taxonomy): domain Bacteria; phylum Pseudomonadota; class Alphaproteobacteria; order Rhizobiales; family Beijerinckiaceae; genus Methylocapsa. Next base: position 86,511 of record CAWHIP010000015.1, on the reverse strand, counting down.
GCCGGGCTGGGTGTCGGGCCAATACCAGGTCGGGCCGAGATCGACCCGCATGCCGGCTTTCTCGGACGGCGCGGAAAGCACCCGGCCGCCGAGCCGTGGGCGCGCCTCGAACAGGGTGAACTCCCGCCCCTGCGCCTGCAAGCCGGCGGCGAGCGCGAGCCCGCACAAGCCGCCGCCGACAATCGCCGTGTCAAGCATGATGCTTCTCCCGAACCGAAATTTTGTCGCATGCGCGGCTTTCAGGCGACGCGAAGCAAGACCCGGGCCGAGGCCGGGTCTCGCCGCCGCCAAGCTCAGCGCTGTGGGACGATGATCAAGCGCTCGACCGGATTACCCTCGACGAAATGCGATTGAATGATCTCGTCGATGTCCTCGATTTTTTCCGGATGGTACCAGATCCCCTCCGGGTAGACGACCATCAACGGACCGGCGCGGCAGAAGCTGAGGCAGCCCGAAGCGCTCACATTGACGTCCGGAAGCTGCTTCGCCTCGACCTTTTGCATCAGGCGATCCCAGAGCGGCTGCGCGCCATTCTCCATACAGCTTCCACGCGGATGCCCCGCCGGCCGCTTCGTGAAACAGGCAAAGACATGATATTTGAAGACCATTGGTATATCGAGCGACATAAACCCGTCCTAGCTTGGTGACTGAGGCGCACTTAGAATTATTCAATTCCCGTGCCGAACACTTGCGCTTTGGGCAGGGCCAGCCATGAGTTTCTCGCGCGTTTCAGCGCGGGCTCCAGTTCGGCTTAAGTTTTCTGAATTATGTCGGCGCTTGGGCCGGGCGCTTGGATCGTAAATTTTCAAGGCGGAATAGATCGCGCGACCCGCCGGCGGAAGACCGATCGCTTTCTTTCATTTCCCGCGAGGAGGGCTTCAAATGGTCGAGGACGTAGGCGGCGCCGGCGCGGCGCGGATGGCATGCGCGGGCGTGGCGACGGCGCTCTTGCTGCTGGCGACGCCGGCCGTCGCCGAGCCGACGCCGGCCCAAGCAAGCGCCATCCGCTCCGCCTGCCGCAGCGATTATCGCGCCAATTGCGCCGACGTGCCGACCGGCGGATCCGCCGCCTTGGCCTGCTTGCAGACGAATTTTGCGATACTATCGGCCGCCTGTCAGAAAGTCGTCAAGGCCGCCAGCGGGGCCGATGCGCCTGCGGCCGCGCCGGTCTCGACGCCCGCGTCCACCCCGGCCGCGACCGCTCCAGCCCCCGCGCCGCCAGCGGCGGCGCAAGCTCCGGCGGCTGCGGCGCCGGCCGCGCCCCATCCGCAACTTTCCCTGCGCGAGGAGCTGATGCTGATCCGCCGCGCGTGCGGCCCGGACTATCGCGCCCTTTGCGCCGGCGCGCGCCCCGGCCAAGGGCGCGCCGTCGCATGTCTTCGCGCCAATCAGGCGTCCCTGTCGCCGGCGTGCCAAAGCGCATTGATCGGCGCCCCCCGCTAGGCTCAATGTCCCTTGGCTCGATGTCGTCAGAGCCTCGCTCAACAATGCGCCGGAAAGGTCGCAATGGAGTTCGATCTCAGCTTCGCCCAGCTCGGACGACTGGCCAGCCTTTTGCCAAACCAAGCGGCGGCGGCGGCGCTGCCCATCATGCTGCTCGCCATCCTAGCGGAGATTCTCGCGATTCAGGCGCGCGGCGGCGACTATCCCTGGAAAGGCAGCCTCGTCTCCATCGCGATCGCGATCGGCCACATGGTCGCCCAGGCCGCGGCCAATGGGCTGGTTCTCGGCGTCATCGCCGCTGAAGTCTACCGGCTCCGCGTCTTCACGATCGACGTCTCGTTCAGCAACACGCCGGCGCTGCTGGCGCTCTTCCTGCTCGCCGATTTCGCCTTCTATTGGGAGCACCGCTGCGCGCACAGGGTGCGCCTCATGTGGGCCTCACATAGCGTGCATCATAGCACGGAGCGGATGGTCTTCACCGCCGCCTTCCGGCTGGCCTGGACGCCAATTCTGTCGGGCGTCTTCCTGTTCTACCTGCCGCTGGTCTGGCTTGGTTTCCGGCCGCAATGGCTGTTCGGCATGGTTTCGGCGAGCCTCGCCTATCAATTCTTCATCCACACCGAGCTCGCGCCGCGCGTGGGATGGCTCGAATGGGCGCTCAACACACCCTCGGCGCATCGCGTGCACCACGCCCGCAACGCCGAATATATCGACCGGAATTTCGGCGGCGTGCTGCTTGTGTGGGATCATCTGTTTGGCACCTACCAGGCCGAACGGCCGGATATTCAAATCGCCTATGGCGTGACCCCGCCGCGCTCGAAACCCGGCAACCCGTTCGTCATTGCCTATGAAGAGCTGTGGGCGATGTGCAAGGACGTGCTGCGCGGCCGCAGCTGGCGCGAACGCTTGGGCGCGATATGGGCGCCGCCGGGCTGGACGCCATAGACCAAACTGAACCGCGCTCAGGCCGGCGCGACGGCGGTCGCCTCGAAGGCCGGGACATCAGCGGCGAAAGCCGCGAGCCATTGCCTCAGCCTCGGATGGCTTTCGCGCCACCCGCCATTGAAGCGCAAATCGAGATAGCCGAGCGCGCAGGCGAGGGCGATATGGGCGATGTCGCGGCGCCCGGAAGGCGGCGCGGTTTCAAAGGCGGCGAGCCCGCGCGCGACCTTTTCGCCTTGATAGGCGAGCCATTTCTGATCCCGCGCCGCAGCGTCGCGGAAACGCTCCTCGTAAACCTGAAGAATGCTGGCGTCGACGATCCCATCGGCGAGCGCGGCCTGGGTCAATGTCTTGAACCTGATCGCCGGGTCGGCCGGGATGGCGGCGTCGCCGCCGGCCAGAAAATCGAGATATTCAACAATGACGCGGCTATCGAAATAGGCGGTCCCATCGTCGAGAACGAGCGTCGGAATCTTGCCCAAGGGATTCTGCTCGCGAAGCGGGTCGGCCGGATTACTCGTATCGGCCGCGACGACCTCGATCCGATCCGCCAACCCGACAAGTGCGGCGGCGATCAGAACTTTCCGCCCGAACGGCGAGGCTTGTGACGACCGCAAGACCAGCTTTCCCAAGACAATCTCCACAAAAATCCGAGAGCGCGTTCCGATTGAATGGAATCATTCAATCGATAAGAACTCATTCTAGATCAATAAGTTGGAGCATGTTCTGCTCGAATAATTCGATCAACTTTTTTAAGAACATGCTCTAGGGCCCCCGACGCCGCGCCGGCAGGATATCCTTGCCGCTGGCCGCGCTCAAGGTCAAACGCCTCCCCGCGCGCGGCGCGACCAGAACGCGCCGCGGGATGCAAATCGAACGAGGTCTAGGTTACGAGCGGCGTTTCGCCGCCACGCGACTATTCCAATTGCAAATCGACTGCTTTCGGACCTTTGCCTTTCTTATCTGGCTCAACATCATAGGCGACGCGCTGCCCTTCCGTCAGCGAGGCGAGGCCCGCTCGCTCGACCGCCGTGATATGGACGAAAATATCGCGCCCGCCATCGTCCGGCTTAATAAAGCCGTAGCCCTTGTCCGCGTTGAAGAATTTGACTGTTCCCTGCTGCGACATAGGACATTTCCCTTCCCATCGAGTTCTTTCATTTCCGGTCCCTTCTTACGAGGGAGCGAACTTGGCCGTTCGGCGTCGAATTCGTCGCATCGACGAACCCGATCGGAAGAAACTGGAGCAGCGTCAAGCTTTGGCAAGGCGCCTTACGCCTTGGCCAGCCATTCGATCAGATAGGCGTGTTCGCCCGTCCCGAGGCATTGGCTCAAGCTCGGCAGAATGATCTCGGCTTCGGCATCGAGGCGAAACGGCGGATTGACGATGATCAGGCCGGTGCGGGCGAGCCCCCCGCCGGGCGCCGCGGCCCCGATCTGAAGCTCGAGGCGCAAGACAGATTTGGCCCCGTCCTGCGCCAACGTCCGCGCGAAGGACGCCGCCTGCTTGATGTCCTTGACCGGATACCAGATGAGATAAATCCCGGTGGCCCATTTGCGCCGCGCCGCCGCGATCGCCGCCGCGAGCCTTGCAAATTCATCGGTATCCTCAAAGGGCGGATCAATCAGAACGAGCCCGCGCCGCTCGACCGGCGGAATGAAGGCCTTGAGGCCGGCATAGCCGTCGATCTCGATGAGCTTCGCCCGCGCGTCGAAGCCGAGATTGGCCTTCAAGCCCTGAAAGGCGCGCGGGTGGAGTTCGCAGAGGATCATCCGGTCCTGGCGGCGCAGCAAGGCGCGGGCGATCGCCGGCGATCCCGGATAGCGCGGCGCTTGCGCGCAGACGAAGGGGGCCGCGATCTGAAGGTAAGGCGCGATGAGCCCTTGCGCGTCCGGCGGCAGGCGCGCCGTGGCGAGCTTGTCGATCCCGCCGCGCCATTCGGCGGTTCGCTGGGCTTCCGGCGCGCCAAGGTCATAGATCCCGCTTCCCGCATGGGTCTCGATATAACGGAAGGCGGTCGGCTTGGCGGCGAGACGCAGGAGGACGCGGGTCAGAAAAATATGCTTGAACACGTCGGCGAAATTGCCGGCGTGAAATTCATGGCGGTAGTTCATGTCTCCATCGCGCCAGTCGCGCGCAAATCCAGCGGGCGGCGCCAAATTCGGCTTTGGAATTGGTCAAACGACCGCATGTCCAAAATCGGACGCCCATAGGCAGGATGCGCATGCGATAGAACAATAAGTGTTAAGACGTTTTCCAGTTTCATGACGACAATTCCATGATCCCAATTCTCGGCAACGAGCGCAAATGTCCACGACGACGACCCTCTACGGATACCCGGTCTGGCTCGCCTTCCTGGGCGGGATCGCGCCTCTCATCCTGGTGACAGAATTGGGATATTGGGCCGGGCGGCGGCTCGGCAGGGCTGAGCAGCAGCGGGCGAAATTCGAGACCGGATCGCTGCAGGCCTCCGTCCTCGGCCTGCTCGCCCTGCTTCTTGGCTTCACTTATTCGGCCTCCATGGCCAATTACCAGGAGAGGCGGGTACTTGTCGTCAAGGACGCCAACGCGATCGGAACCGCCTTTCTCAGGGCGCAATTGCTGCCGAAGCCCTTGGCGCAGCAGGCAGCCGCGTCGCTGCGGCGGATTTTGGACCTGCGGCTGCAATGGGCGACCGGCGATTTGGCGCAGTCGCAGGCGGCCGCGAAGCTTGGGGACGAGATCCAAAGGGAGCTCTGGACGGACGCCCTGCGCCTCGCCGAGCAGGACCGATCCGCGGTCGCGGCCCAGTTCATCATCGCCGTGAACGCCGTCATCGACGTCGGCGCGGAGCGGTCTGCGGCGGTCGCCAATCGCCTGCCGATCCAAATGTTTGGCCTGCTCTGCCTGCTCGCTCTCGTTGCGATGGCGATCACCGGCTATGGCTGCGGCATCGCCGGCGACCGGGCTTTCGCGGCGACCACGATCGTCTCCGTCCTGATCGCGGCCGTCACGATCCTCATCTGCGACATCCACGAGCCGAGACAGGGCTTGATCAGCGAAAGCCAGCAAAGCCTGATCGATCTGCGCCGCTCGATGGAGTAGGGGAGCCTGAACCAGCGTTGCGCTACAGAGCCCGCGGCACGAAGATTTCCCCCGCCCGGCAGCCTGAGCGGGCTCACCCCTGGGCAGGCATGAAACGCGCGCAAGCGCCTTCGAGAAGCTGATCCTGACGTCCTGCGGGACGCCGCCGACGCAAGCGACGCAGAGCATTCCCGGCCGCGGTCGGCGGTGATAATGGCGCGCTCGTCCTCAGCCAAAGAGGCGCGCATTCTTAGAATAATTCTCAATGCCTTTTAGCGGCTCAAAGAGGAGTTTGCATCGCGGAAATGACTTTCCGTTGCATAATTGCCGCAAGCTAAAAATAAATCGTCGAAAACATAATCGCAAATTAGCTTTTTATTGCGGAGATATTTTTTTGTACTCCAAATGCGCTGAGCTAGTTCATGCGCAGGGAGCGCCTGCGGCTGGCTTAGACCATAGATTAGCTACTAGCGTGAGGATTTGCACTGATGAAAAATGTTGTCGCCCTAGCCGCGCTACTAGCGGCTGCCCCCCTCAGCCTAGCGATCGCGGCTGATCTTCCGAGCCTCAAAGAAAGCCCCGCCGCGCCACTGCCGCCTCCCCCGCTATGGACCGGATTTTATGGCGGCGTGAACGCCGGCTACGCGTGGAATGAGAACGAAAATGTGAACTTCGGCGATCCGCTCGCCTACCTGAACCCGGCCACGACGTCTATTGGGCAATCCGCGGCTCTGGCTGGGTCGGCGAGCGGCTCCGGCGTTCTTTCTCCGGGCGGTGGAGGATTCATCGGCGGCGGCCAGGTCGGCTACAATATGCAATTTGGCGATTGGCTCGCTGGTCTCGAGACGGACATACAAGGCGTCGCCAGCAACAGCTCGACTCAAACGAGAGTTTCTGCGGCGCCGTGGAGCGATTTCTTCCTTTCGGGGACGACGACGGCCACTGAGTCCGTCTCCCGAAGGCTCGATTATCTTGGCACCGTTCGCGGACGTCTCGGCTATCTCGTCGCTCCGAATCTGCTCGCCTAGCCTGCCCTGGTCCGACACGGGGCGCGCGGGCACAAAGTCGCTTTCGACCGCGTGTCGCAGCGAAATCCGCGTTCACAATAGGCCTGCAATTTATGACTGCGCCTTGCAAGGCTGCTCGGGCGCAGGTTCACGACCGAAGCAGCGAGACAATGACCGCTTTTGCTTGCGGATCTCAACCTGATCCACTGCCCGGCTCTTGGCCTTGCTTCCCGCCGGCCAGGATGATTCCCTCGCGCGTGGAGGAAGGCGGCCATGGCGCATAGAGACGACAAAAACGAAACACTCGAAGACGCGTCGTCCTGGAGCGCATCAATGATTTTGGATTAATCCTGCCCGAGACGAACCCGCGTCCGGCCCCGGCTTAGAGAATTCCCGGCACAGAAATCTCCCCCGCGCGGCAGCCTTGGCGGCTTACCTCCGGGCAGGCGCGGAACTCGCGCAAATCCTTCGAGAAACAGATCCTGACCTCCTGCAGGACGCCGTCGGAGCAGGCGATCGCCAGCATTCCCGGCCGCAGCCGGCGATTCGCCGCGATGAAGACGCGCTCAATGTCGATCGGCGCCCAGGTCTGATCCTCCTTGGCGGCTTGGAACGGCGGCGGGATCGCGATGGCGTCGCGCGCCCGGCGGACATCGGCGAAATAATCCGTCGGGCTTTTCCCCGAGCAGACGCCGTGCTTGCGCCATTCATGGCGGGCGAGTCCTTCGTCGGGGTAAAGTCCTGCGGCCGATTGCAAGGCGATCCGTGACGGCGTTCGCGCGCCGGGCTCGCAATCCGAGGGGAAGCCACGCTCATATTGCGGCCAGAGCCCGTGGACGACAAATCCAAGATTGGCGCCTGGATCGCATTGTCCGCGCGCGCGCTCCGCCGCCGGCGTCTGGCAAAAGCCTGAAGACCAGGAGAGCGCGAGAACATAGAAATCGAAATCGCCGGGAACGCCGCCGCCCTGCCGCGAGCCTCGGAGATCGGTGCGCGCCGCCCGCGGCTCCGGACCGGGATCATCGGCCGGAGGCGCTTTGTCGGCGCATTTGTCCAAAATGCAATCCCCCTCGCGCGAAGGGGATTGCGCCGCGCCATATTGCGGCGATAGGCCAAGAACCGTAAGGACCAGCGCCAGACCCGCCGCGCGTCCGCCCGCAAAACAATCAAGCGCCATCGGCCAGCCTCTATGTGTCAGGGCTGCGCCATTTTGCAGGCGGGCGAATAGGCGTCATTGCGATCGAGCCCGGCGACGCACCATTCGACGCCGAAACCAACCCCGGTGATGCCGAGCTCCTTGCTGATCGCGTAGGAGACCGCGCGCGACCTCCCGTCATTCAGATAGGCGCGCGCGGCGCAATAGCGTCGCGGAATATAGTCGAGCCCGTTCGAGCGGTAGCCAATCTCCTTGGCCTGCTCGAACCCCGCGATCTGGAGGCCGGTCTTCCAGAATTCGGCTTCGCGATCGTAAAAGCGCGATTGGATCCGCTCGAAGACCGCCGGATCGTCGCATTCAGGCAGGATTCCGTCCCAAGGATAATAGCGCCGCTCCGCCGGCGTCAGCGGGCGCGCCGCGGCCATGGGCGCGAAGCCTCCGACGAAGAAGCCGAGCTCCGTCAGGAGAACAATCGCGAAAAGACCGAAAAGCCTAAACATGAGTCCGGCGACGCCCGCATCCGTTAACACGCTCTGGCTACGATGCTGCGCCAAGGCCAAGTCGTCAAGGGGGCGCGGACGGCGGGCCGCCGCTGAAGCGGACGACTTCGCCTTGCGCCGCGCCTTTGTTTCATTTGGAGCCCGATGATGTCCGTGACCCAAGCTTCCGCGACAAACAACGGCCGTCCGCTCGGCGCGGGCGCGAGGCGAGCGCTGTCATTATGGAAAAGCAAAATCTGGCTGAGAAGCGGCTTCACGCTCGCCGCCGCTTGCGCCGACCTTTGCGCGATCGCCTTGGGCGGCGTGGCGGCGAATATTCTGACTGCGCTGTATAAGCATGGCGACGCCGATCTCGGCGCGCCGTTCAATGAATTCGGCGCGTTGGCCGGCGCGGCCTTTCTCGCGATCTCCCTCGCCCGCAACGAATATTCCTACGAGCGCTATCTTTCCTTCAAGACGCATTTTCAACGCTGCGGCCTGGCCTGGAGCCTCGCCTTTCCAGGCGCCGTCATGATCGCCTTCATGATGAAGACGACGCCCGATTTATCGCGCGCATGGGTGTGCTTTTTCTTCGGCCTTGGCTTTACCGGCCTCATGCTCTCCCGCTACGCCCTAGTCAAAGCGACAAGCGCGAGCGCCGAACGCGGCGGCTTGGCGTCGCGGCGGGTTCTTCTGCTCGGCTACGAGGATCAGATCGAGGATTTCTATCAACGCTATGACCTCGGCGCGTTCGGCATGCGCGTCGTGACCGCCTCGGTGCTCAGGGGCCGCGATCATCTCGACGAGGATCTCGCCTTGGCGGCGGCGGCCGCGCGAATTTTTCTCCCCGAAGACGTGTTCATTCTCCTGCCCTGGACAGAAAAGGAGTTGATCGACCGCTGCATCAACGCATTTCTGCGAATCCCCGCCGCGTTGCATCTCGGCACGAATAGCCTGCTCGAGCGATTCGCCAAGGCGAAAGTCGCCAATGTCGGGCCGATCTCCAGCCTCAACCTGACGCTGCCTTGGTCGCCGGTCCAGGTCTTGGGAAAACGCCTGTTCGACATTCTCGCCGCGCTCGTCGCGCTGATTCTCCTGTCGCCCGTCTTCGCCGCCCTCGCATTTGCGATCAAGCTCGACAGCAAAGGGCCGGCGATCTTCAGGCAACGCCGCTATGGCTTCAACCAGGAGCCGTTCCGCATCTTCAAGTTCCGCTCGATGCGCGCGCTTGAGGACGACCGATACGTCCGCCAGGCGACGGCGCAGGACGCGCGGGTCACGCGGATCGGCCGCTTCATGCGCAAGACGAATCTGGATGAATTGCCGCAGCTCTTGAATGTCCTCTTCGGCGATATGTCCCTTGTCGGACCCCGCCCGCACGCGCTTGCGCATGACCAGCTCTACGAGCCGTCGGTGACGCTTTACGCCCGCCGCCACAATGTGAAGCCGGGGATCACGGGCTGGGCTCAAGTCAATGGCTTGCGCGGCGAAATCACGCCGGACACCTTGAAAGCGAGAATCGAGCACGACCTCTATTACATAGACAATTGGTCGCCCTGGCTCGATCTCCAGATCCTTTGGCGCACGCTGATGTCGCGGAAGGCGTTCAGGAACGCGTTTTGAGTTCGGCGTTTCCGCGTCGATCTTGTTGTTCAATTGACTCGCAAGCGGAATGAGGCAAGCCGTCACCTCATTCCGCGACGATCATGCGGAGCGGCTCACCCGCGGTTATAGACGTCCTGAATGCGGACGATATCGTCCTCGCCGAGATAGGAGCCGGTCTGGACCTCGATCAATTCGAGATCGATTCGGCCGGGATTGGCCATCCTATGCACCGAGCCGATCGGCAAATAGATCAACTCGTTCTCATGCACCAGATGAATCTCATTGTCGCGGGTGACTTCCGCTGTCCCCTTGACGACGATCCAATGCTCGGCGCGGTGGAAATGCTTTTGCAGCGACAAGCGCTCGCCGGGCTTCACGACAATGCGCTTCACCTGATAGCGCGACCCGGCGTCGACCGATTGATAATAGCCCCATGGGCGAAACGAGCGCTTATGCGCCAAGGCTTCCGGCCGGCCTTCGCTTTTCAGGCGATCGACGAGCTGCTTGACCTGATCGCCATAAGACTTGTTCAGCACGAGCACGGCGTCTTGCGTGGTGACGACGATCACGTCGTCAACCCCGAGCACCGTGGTCAAATGCTCGTCCGAGCGAATATGGACGTTCTCGGCGTTCATGACGACGCCTTGGCCGCGAATCGAATTGCCGCTTTCATCGCGATCCGACAATTCCCAGACCGCCGACCAGTTTCCGACATCCGACCAGCCGATGTCGGCCGGCACCACGGCGGCTTTGTCGGTGCGCTCCATGACCGCGTAATCGATCGATATTTTCGGCGCCCGCGCGAACGAATCGGCGGCGAGGACAATGAAGCTCAAATCTTTCCGAGCCTTGGCGAGCGCCTCGGCCGCCGCCTCCGCGATCAGCGGCTCGTAAAGCCGAAGTTCGGCCTGCATCACATCGGCGCGAAAGAAAAAATTGCCGGAGTTCCAGAGATAATGTTCGGCGACATATCGCTCGGCGGTGGCGGCGTCTGGCTTTTCGACGAAGCCCTCGACCTTGAACACATTGCCGTCGAGCGTGACCGCCTTGCCGGGCTTGATATAGCCATATCCGGTCGCGGGCCCGCTCGGCTTGACGCCGAGCGTCACGATATAGCCGAGCGCCGCCGCCTCGGCCGCCTGCTTGCACAGAGTGACGAAACCCTGCTTATCGCGCACCACGTGATCGGCCGCGAGAACCGCGACGATCGTCTCCGGCCCCGCCTGGGCCGCGAGTTCGGCGGCGATCGCGACGGCGGGTCCCGAATCGCGGCGCACCGGCTCGAGGACGATGCGCGCCTCGCGCTTCACCTGCGCCAATTGGTCGGCGACGAGGAAACGGTAATCATGATTGGAGATGACGACCGGAGTCTCAAAGACGCTGTCGTCGAGAATTTCGAGCGCCAATTGGAATGTCGAGAGCGCCCCGACGAGCGAGATGAATTGCTTCGGCAAACTTTCACGCGATTCCGGCCAGACCCGCGTCCCCGAACCGCCGCACATGATCACCGGAAGGATCTTTACCATTCTTGCTCCCCCATCCCGCGTTCCGCCGGGCATTGTCGCTCGAATTCAACTTTGGCGCGGGCCCGCGCCAATTCCTGGGCCAAGATTTGGGCATGGGCTGGCGGCCCTCGGCGGGCGGCCGTCTCCGAACCCTGCTATCGGGATAGATCTTATATACGGAACCAACCGAAATGTCGCCTCTTTCCAACACGCGCGGCGCTTGACTGGACCAGTTTCCTGACGCGGAGATGACCTTGCGCGAAGCGTCCTGCGCATCGCGGCGCCCGCTTCGCTTGAATCGCCCGAATGGCCAAACCTGATTTTCACCGCGAAAGAGAGCTTCTGAAACGGGACGCCTGGCCCGCCGCGGGCGTCGATGAAGCGGGGCGCGGCCCGCTCGCCGGCCCGGTCGCCGCCGCCGCCGTCATCCTCGATCCGCGCGATTTGCCGGCCGGGCTGAATGATTCGAAGCTTCTAAAGCGAAAGGAGCGCGAGCGGCTCTTTGAGGAAATCACGCGGCGCGCCCTCGCGGTCTCCGTCGGCTTCGCGAGCGCCGCCGAAATCGACGCCATCAATATTCGCCAGGCGACCTTCGCCGCCATGCGCAGGGCTGTCCTGGCGCTTGCCGTCGCGCCGCGCCATGTTTTGATCGACGGCAATGATTTGCCGCCAGGCCTGCCCTGCCCCGCCGAGACGATCGTGAAGGGCGACGCCTCGGTCTTCTCGATCGCCGCCGCCTCCATCATCGCCAAAGTGACCCGCGACCGCCTGATGCGCAGGCTCGACGCAAGCTTCCCTGCCTATGGTTTCAGCCAGCATGTCGGCTACGGCACGCGCGCCCATCTCGCGGCGATCGCCGAGCACGGCCCCTGCCCAATTCATCGCCTGAGTTTCAAGCCGTTCAAGGCCGGCTGACCACGGCATTTATCCAATCCGTCCGAAAAAGGGACAGCCGAAACTTCGTCGATGAAACGCGGCCTTTACTCCGCGTAACGCAAACTTCACCCGTCAGTTGCGTTGCGGTCGTCGTTCATGCGTAGCCTAAATGCCGGACTAGCCGGCGCGAAATCCCGGATCAAGGTCGCGCGTACCGGGATTTCCGCGCCGTGCTCCGTCGCGCGGCGTCCGGCCGAACCCGCTCGGCCGAACTCCACCGCGACCCCGCCGGACTCGGCCCTTCCCCTGAACAAGATCCTTGTCGGCGATTGTCTCGCCGAGCTCGCCCGGCTGCCGCCAAGCTCCGTCGATCTCGTGTTCGCCGATCCGCCCTATAATCTCCAGCTCGAGGCGGCGCTGTCGCGGCCCGACCAAAGCCTCGTCGACGCCGTCGATGACGAATGGGACAAGTTCGCGAGCTTTGCCGATTATGACGGCTTCACGCGAGCCTGGCTCGCCGCCATAAGGCGAATCATGAAGCCGGAGGCGACGCTTTTCGTGATCGGCTCCTATCACAATATTTTCCGGGTCGGCTCGATCCTGCAGGATCAGGGCTTCTGGATCTTGAACGATATTATCTGGCGCAAGGCCAATCCGATGCCGAATTTTCGCGGCCGGAGGTTCACCAATGCGCATGAGACGCTGATCTGGGCGGCCAAGGGCGTCGCCGCCAAGAGCTACCGGTTCAATTATGAGGCGCTGAAGGCCGGCAACGAGGATTGCCAGGTCCGCTCCGATTGGCTTTTTCCGATCTGCACCGGCGCCGAGCGGCTAAAGGATTCCGCCGGCCACAAGATCCATCCGACGCAAAAGCCGGAGGCTTTGCTCGCGCGCATCCTGCTCGCCGCCTCGAACCCCGGCGATATTGTGCTCGACCCGTTCTTCGGCTCGGGAACGACCGGGGCGGTTGCGAAACAGCTCGGGCGCAATTTCATCGGCGTCGAGCGCGATCCGACCTACGCCGAAGCGGCGCGAGCGAGAATCGCGGCGGTCGAAGCGCTTCCCCATGAGGCCATCGCGGCGGTCCCGAGCAAACGGTCGGAGGCGCGGATCGCGTTCGCTTCGCTGATCGAGGCCGGCCTGATTCGGCCCGGTGAAACACTCGTGGACGAAAAAAAGCGCCACGCCGCGATCGTGCGGGCTGATGGCGCTGTCTCAATCGGCGCGATCGCCGGCTCGATTCACAAAATCGGCGCTTTGGCGCAGGGCCTGCCCGCCTGCAATGGCTGGACCTTCTGGTGGTGTTTTCGCGACGGAAAATATCAGCCTATCGACGCTTTGCGCGCCAAGGTGAGGGCCAGCTTGCGCGAAGCGGCGGAATGATCGGCGCCAGCGGCTAAAATTCCTCCAAAGACGTATGGCGTGCTGGCGCGCGTCATATTCGCATGCCATTCTGCGCGCGGCGGCCGACGGCGGGGGGATCCATGCTTGTTCTCATATTGGGGCTTGTCGTCTTTTTCGGCGCGCATAGCTTCACGACCTTTCGCGAGACCCGGACAGGCCTGATCGAACGGTTCGGCTCGGGGCCCTACAAAACCGTCTATTCGCTTGTGGCTCTCGTCGGCTTCGTTCTCATCGTCTGGGGCTTCGCCCGGTACCGGGCGGAGGGGTTGATCCCGATTTGGAGCCCGCCGGCCTGGACGCGCCATCTCGCCATCGCGCTCATGTGGTTCGCCTTCGTCGCGCTCGCGAGTATAAATCCCAGCCCCAGCCGAATCAGGGGTTGGCTGCGCCATCCCATGCTGGTCGCCGTCAAGATTTGGGCGCTCGCGCATCTGTTGGCCAATGGCGACGCTGGCGGCATCCTGTTATTTGGAGCGTTTCTCGCCTGGGCGGTCTTCGACCGCATCGCCGTCAAGAAACGCGGCGACGCCGGCGCGCCCCGGCTGGCGTCATTCACGCGCGCCGACGCGATCGCGCTGGGGGCCGGAACCCTGGGCTATGCGGCGATGATCGCCCTGCACCCGATTTTGATCGGCGTGCCAGTGATCGGCCGCTGAAACCCGCTGCAAACCGGACAGGGCGGCCGCGGCGGTCACGATTGTCCCAAATGATCGCCTTGCGCGCTTACGCAAGCCCGGCGAGGCAAAAATCAATCACTTGATCAATCGTCGGCTCAGGTTCTTGCGCGCATTGCACCATCAGCCGTGGATGACAGAAACGGGTGCATGCGCAGCGGACGAGCATCGCCAAGAGTTGCGGGTCGCCGGCGCGAAACTGGCCGGCGGCCGTGCCCCGGCTGATAATTTTCGCCAGGATCTTGTCCATCTTTTCGGCATGCTCGCGGACGATTGGCCAATCTTCATCATAGGCCGCCTCCAACAATTCATGCAGCTTGCGGTCGTTCAGAAATCGTTGCGAATGCGTTTCCTCGACGGCGGCGATGACATCGCGCAGAACCGTCCCGGCGGGTCCCGAAGATCCGGCGGCTTTCTCGGCGGCGGCCTCGATCCGGGTGAAAATGCGCGCGCAGACCGCCACATTGATCTCGGCCTTTGCCGCAAAGAATCTGTAAACATTAGCCGGCGACATCCGCAGCTCGCGCGCAATATCAGCGACCGTGGTCTTCTGATGCCCAACGTCTCGGTATAGGCGCTCGGCGACCTCGATAATGTCAAGCTGCGTATCGAAATCCTTCGGCGCGCTTAAGTTTTTCATTTATCGGCAATCCTAAAATTCCGAAATTGCAAAAAAAGAATTGTTCTCTGTCGATTGATTTATGAAGTTAAAATAGCTTCACAAATCTGATTTTCCAATTAAATATTTGTAATCGGTCCTGGGGCTCGCTCAAAACTGCTCGTATTTCGCCTCGGTCGGCCCCGTCCATCTGCGACATCCGCGCGCAGTTCGCGCGTCCCTGGAGCCGGATCGGAGCAGTGGGGCCTAATTCCCTCCGCGTTCCGCTCGAAATTCTTGGACGCGCTCAAGTCCACTTTTTCAAATTCATCGTGTCCGGTGCGCCTTGACTTGGCTGCAACACCGTTTCACCGCGCCGAAGCGTGGGGTTCAGCCCAAGTCGGCGCACCAAGTCGGCGCGCCCTATTCGAACGCGACCACAAGCCCGAGCCTATCGAATAGCGCTTCGATCGCCTGCACGATTTTCTGCAGGTCCGCAACCTCGATCGCATCGGCGTCATGCGGCGCGTCCCAGCTCAGAATGGCGTCGAGATCGACAATGAAATCGGCCTGATCCCTCCCGTCGGACAGAGTGGAGGCGTTCGCTATGGTCAAGACCTTGTCATCCCATAAAACACGGATGGACCCTTCGGTCAGCGTGATTTGAGGCGCAGCCCCACGCCGCCTGGTCACGGCTCACGCGTCCCCGCCGCATGACCGCCCGCTTTCGCGCGCGGCGGCGACGACTTTGCGCATCACGCTCGGCAAGGCTTCCTTTTCGAGGCCTCCTTCATGCGTCCAGCGGCAGCCAGCGGGCGCGGATCGCGCCAACGCGACCTCCGCCACGTAAATATCAAGCCGTAGAGCAAAATGGGCGAACGCATGCTCCACGGCCGCGTCTAGCTTCCGGAAGCGGGCGGGGAGAGGAGCTTCGCGCACCGCCGCGCCGGGGTCGAAATCGACGCTCCACGCGGTTCCGGGAATTTCCACCATGCCCCCGAGCAGGCCTTTCGGCGGCCGTGTGCGCACGAGGACCGCGCCATCCTCGCGCCGCACGAAAAACGCCGCGCCGCGCCATTGCGGCCGTGGCTGCTTGGCCGCCTTGAGCGGAAAGCGCATCGGGTCTCCCGACGCCCGCGCCGCGCAATGGCTCCGCAAGGGACATCGGGCGCAAGCGGGCTGTTTCGGCGTGCAGATCGTCGCGCCAAGATCCATCATCGCCTGCGCGTAATCGCCAGAGCGGCGAGTTGGCGTCAATTCCTCCGCCTTTTCCCGGATCAGCGCCTTGGCTGCGGGCGGCGGCGCGGCGATGGCGAAGAGTCGGGCGACGACCCTCGCGACATTGCCGTCAATGACGACCGCGCGACGCCCGAAAGCGATCGCCGCGACCGCCGCCGCCGTGTAAGGCCCGAGACCAGGCAGCTTGCGCAGCGCCGCTTCCGTGTCGGGAAATCGGCCGTCAAGCTCGCCGGCGACCAGCTTGGCGCAGGCATGGAGGTTTCGCGCGCGGGAATAATAGCCAAGTCCGGCCCATTGCCGCATCACCTCCTCGACCGAGGCTTGCGCCAAAAGGCGGACATTGGGCCAGCGGACAAGAAAAGCCGCGAAATAGGGCTTGACCGTCGCGACCGTGGTTTGCTGCAGCATGATTTCGGAAAGCCAGACCACATAGGGGTCGGCCGTCTCGCCAGGCTCGGCGCGCCAGGGCAGCGTCCGGCGATGCCGATCGTACCAGGCGAGCGCCGCTTCGGCGCGGGACGACTCGATCACAGCTTCGTGAAGCACGTCATGCATGCGCCATGTTTAGCCCGTCTCACCCAAAGGGCATAGTCCATGGCTGAGACGTTTTGGAATTGTTCGCCGCCGATCGATGCTCGGCGGGTCGATTTGCGCCGGTTCCGCGCCCATTTCAGGCGGGACCGAGGCAAGACGCGACGCTTTCACGCAGGCGCCATTGACGTCCTGCCGCGAAACATGGGTATAAGTCTGGCTCAGGAAATGAAAGCCAATGCGGAAACAGCGCTCCAACAGCGGCTCCTGGTCGCGGCCGCTCGCCGATCTCGTCGGCGCGGCGATCGATCCCGTTTTGGCGCGGCAAGGCTTTGGGCAAGCCGACCTTGTCCTCTATTGGGACGACATTGTCGGCGAACGCCTCGCCGCGATGTCGCGGCCGATCAAGCTGCAATGGCCAACGCGCGGCCGCAATCTTGGCTCTCAAGGCTTTGGGGCGGACGCGCCGGCGACCCTTGTCGTGCGGGTCGAGACCGGCTTCGCACTTGAGCTGCAACATCTTTCCGGCGCCGTGATCGAGCGGGTCAACGCCCATCTCGGCTGGCGCTGCGTCTCGCGGCTGAGCTTGAAGCAAGGCCCGGTCGAGCGGCGCGCCGCCACCACGCCGGCGCGTTCAGCGCCCGATCCAGCCGCGGCGAGAGCGGCGGAAAATCTCGTCACTGACATTACCGACGACGGCCTGCGGCTCGCTTTGGCCCGCCTCGGCGCATATGCGCTGAGCCGAAGCTCGAGCCGCGCTTAAGTCTCAAAGACAGTGAGGCGCCTTGCTAGTTTTTCCCGCGTCGTCATTATAGGCTCATGGTTCAGCTTGGCCTTCAGGCTAGGCTTCTCCAGACGGCATGTCGCCAAGAAGTTGATCGACTTTTTCGATCAGAACATGCTCCAACTCTTCGAATTTGAGCGGTTCATTTGCGATCGGATCGTTTTATCCGGCCGGGAAGCGCTCTAGAGCATGTCCGCTGACAGGCTTCAAGCTTATGAATTCGAGCGCCATCCTATCGCTCAAATGATCTCGGCCGATCAGGACGCGCTCCAGTTGATGGATCAAACTCATGCTTTCGCCTAAAAAATCTCCGGCGCTTTTGAAGAGCCGCCGCGAAGTCTTCGAGATCGCGGCTGCCGCCAGCCTGACGATCGCCGGAATCGCCGGCGTGATCGGCGATCCGCCCGATCAGGCTCTGGCGCAAGGCGCGAGCGTTCCGCTCGACCAGCTGACCGCGGGCGAAGCCTTGCCCGACGTGGTTCTCGGCAGCAGCGAAGCGCCCGTGACAATTATCGAATATGCGTCGATGACTTGCTCCCATTGCGCCGCCTTTCATGCGACGACTTATCCGGAGCTGAAGCGCAAATATATCGACACCGGCAAGGTCCGCTTCATCTTGCGCGAATTTCCGCTCGACCCGCTGGCGACTGCGGGCTTCATGCTGGCCCGCTGCGTCGGCGACGACAAGCGCACGGCGATCGTCGATTTGCTGTTCGCGCAGCAGAAGAACTGGGCCTTCACGGAAAAGCCCGTCGAATCCTTGGCCAATCTCGTCAAGCAGGCGGGCGTGACCCAGGAAGCCTTCGAGGCCTGCCTCAAGGATCAGGATCTCTACGACAAGATCAACAAGGTGCGCGATCACGCCGCCGAGAAATTCGCCGTCAATGCGACGCCAACCTTCTTCATCAATGGCAAGAAGCAAAGCGGCGAGCTGACGCCGGAGGCGCTCGATAAATTGCTCGAGCCCTTGCTCAAAGGATAAGCGCCGGAAGAGCCTTCAAGGCGGCGAGCGCGACGAGAACAGGGGGCGGCGCGGCCGAAATGGTCGGCGCGACGCCCCCGACGCGTCAAAACATGTCGAGCGAGACGCGCGCCTCGTCGGACATGCGCCCTTGATCCCAAGCCGGCTCGAAAACAATCGTGACGATGACGCCCAAAGTTCCCGGCACAGTGCCCACCGCCGTCTCGATCGAGCGCGTGATCTCGCCCGCGACCGGACAGCCCGGCGCGGTCAGGGTCATCTCGATCTTGATCAGGCGATGCTCGTCGATCTCCACCTTGTAGATCAGGCCGAGTTCATAGACGTCGCAGGGAATTTCCGGATCGAACACCGTCTTGAGCGCGGCGACAACATCATTCGAATAGCGCGTCCGCTCATGCGGCTGGACCGAGCCGTCGAAGATCCATTGCGGCTCGTTCGGCAAGGTTTCCGGGGCTTCTTGGGCTTCGATGGTTTCCGACTCGGCCATAATGGACTCCTCATTCGTCAAGCAAATAGGCCTTCGGCCTTGATCAAAGCTTCGGCCAGCTTGTCAACCTCTTCGAACGTGTTGTAGAGCGCGAAGGAGGCTCGGCAGGTTGACGTAACGCCGAAACGCGAGAGCAGCGGCTGGGCGCAATGCGTGCCGGCGCGAACCGCGACGCCGGAGCGGTCGATAATGGTGGCGACATCATGCGCATGGGCGTTTTTCATTTCGAAAGCCAATATCGCGCCTTTTCCCTTCGCACGCCCGAAAATACGTAGGGAATTGATCCGCGATAGGCGTTCATGAGCGTAATCGCTCAAGGCCGTCTCATGCGCATGAATGCGGGCGCGGCCAACCTTCTGCATATAATCCACCGCCGCGCCAAGCCCGATCGCCTGCACGATTGGCGGCGTGCCAGCCTCGAAGCGATGCGGCGGCTCGTTATAGGTGATGCGATCCTTGGTGACCTCATTGATCATCTCGCCGCCGCCGAGGAAGGGCGGCAGCTTCTCCAGCCATTCCTGCTTCGCGTAGAGGGCGCCGATCCCGGTCGGTCCATAAAGCTTGTGGCCGGTGACGACATAGAAATCGACGTCGAGATCGCGCACATCGACTTCGAGATGGACCGCGCCCTGCGAACCGTCGATCAAAACAGGAATGCCGCGCTCATGCGCGATCTTGATGATCTCCTTCACCGGAGTCACCGTGCCGAGCATGTTCGACATATGGGTGATGGCGACGATTTTCGTCTTCGGCGTCAGAGCCTTCTCGAACTCTTCGAGAGAGAAATTTCCGTCGTCGTCTATGTCCACCCAGGTCAGGGCCGCGCCTTTGCGCTCGCGCAGGAAGTGCCACGGAACAATATTGGCGTGATGCTCCATGATCGACAGAACGATCTCGTCGCCTTCCTTGATGAAAGCCAGCCCGAACGAGGCGGCGACCAGATTGATCGCCTCCGTCGCCGATTTCGTGAAAATAATCTCATTGACCGAGCCGGCGTTGAGAAAGGCCCGGACGCTTTCGCGGGCGACCTCAAAAGCGTCGGTGGCCGCGTTGGCGAGAAAATGCAGGCCACGATGGACATTCGAATATTCATGATAAATCGCGTGGACCATGCGATCGACGACTTCCTGCGGCTTTTGCGCCGAGGCGGCGTTGTCGAGATAGACCAGGGGCTTGCCATAGACTTCCTTCGCCAGGATGGGGAAATCCTGACGGATGCGCATGACGTCCAGCGGCGCTTCGGCTGTGATATGCTTGTTCATGCCCTGCTCCATGCTTGGCGCCCTACGTCAAGCCAACGCTCCGACCAACTGGTTCCGACCTTCCAAGCCCGACAAGCGAAAAGCCCTCCGCCTCCGAGCCCTACCAACGCGAGGCGCGAGCGCCTCGCTCACGGCTTGACCCGCGCGGAGAGCCATTTGGCGATCTCCGAGCGGAAAACCTCGATCAATCCTTCATGGGTGATCTCATCGACCAATTCTCCCGCGAAAGCGTCGAGAAGAAGCGCCTCGGCCTCGGGATAGGGCAAGCCTCTCGTCTGAAGATAGAATAATTGATCGACATTCAAGCCGCCGCAAGTCGCGCCATGGCCGCAGGCGACGTCATCGGCGAAAATTTCAAGCTCGGGCTTGTTGTTCATCGCCACATTGTCCGACAGCAACAAAGCCCGGCTCAGCATTCGGCCGTCCGTCTTTTGCGCTTGCGGCGCGACATGGATCTTGCCCTGAAAGACCCCGGTCGCTTCCTCGTCGAGAATATATTTGAAGGTTTGGCGGCCCGTGCAGCCCGGCGCCACATGTTCAACGAAGAGAGTCGTATCGGCATGTTCGCGACCGCGGAGAAGCGACACGCCCCGGAGCGAGCCTTCCGAATCGGCGCCGTCGAAACGCAGGAAAATCTGCCGCCGCACAAGGCCGCCGCCGGTGATGAGGGCGAAACTATCGATCTTCGCATTGGCGCCGATATGGCCGATGAAGGTCTCGAGCCGGACGCTGCCCGGCGCCGTTTCGGTCACCATCGCGGTATGATCGAACTTCGCCCCGTCGCCAACCGAAACGATGAGGCAGCCGAAGGTTTGCCCGGCGCGGGCGCCTTGGCCGTGGCTCGATTCGGCGAGGCGGATCGAGGCGCCGGCGCCGACGACGACCAGCGAGCGCGAGAAAGACGCGGAGGGCGCGCTCGCCGCCGTGGCGTAGACGAGATTGATCGGCTCGGCGAGCTGGACGCCCGGCGCCGCTTCGATCACGACCCCATCCTGCATCAAGGCCGCGTTCAAGGCCACGATTGGATCCTTGGCGCCGAGGCCTTGCCCCGACAGCAATGCGATCAGATCAGCGCGCCCCTCGGCGAGGGCCGACGCGAGCGAACGGACCGTGACGCCCGCCGGCAGGGAATCGGATAGTTCCGGCGCGTATACGCCATCGACGAGCACCAAGCGCTGTTGCGGCGCCCCGGCCGCCGCGAATTCAGCGCGAAGGGCTTCAATCGCCGCCGCGCCGGGGATGGGCGCGATAGGCAGGGCCTCCCGCATTAACGCGCGCAAATCGGTATAATGCCAAGCCTCGACGCGGCGGTGCGGGAGGCCTGCCTCGTGAAAGGAGGCAAAAGAATCTTCGCGCAATTTCGCGACCTCGGCTCCGCCGGGCAGAGTCGACTTGGCGGCGCCGAAGGCTTCGGCCAAGGCGTTCTCAGCCGGCGTTCGCGTGGGGATGATTTGAGCGCTCATGGTGATTTCCCCTTAGGCCACGGCCTGCTCGGTCACGTAATCGCGATAGCCGCTCTTTTCGAGCTCGAGCGCGAGCTCCTTTCCGCCGGTCCTGACGATCTGGCCTTGCGCCATCACATGCACGGTGTCGGGCACGATATAGTCGAGCAGCCGCTGATAATGGGTGATGACGAGAAAGCCCCGGTTCGGCGAGCGCAGCGAATTGACGCCCTCGGCGACGACTCGCAAAGCATCAATGTCGAGCCCGGAATCAGTTTCGTCGAGAATGCCGAAGGACGGTTCGAGCAGCGCCATCTGGAGAATATCCATGCGCTTCTTCTCGCCGCCGGAGAAGCCGACGTTGAGCGCGCGCTTCAGCATGTCCGATTTGATCCCGAGCTTGTCCGAGGCTTGCTTGACCCGCTTCATGAAATCAGGAGTCGTCAGCTCCTCTTCGCCGCGCTGCTTGCGCTGGGCGTTCAAGGCCGCCTTGAGGAAGGTCAAGGTCGCGACGCCGGGGATTTCGAGCGGATATTGGAACGCGAGGAAAAGCCCCTTGGCGGCGCGCACGTCGGGTTCGAGCTCAAGCAGATTGACCCCGTTCAGAAAGACCTCGCCAGTCTCGACCGTGTAATCCTTCCGGCCGGCGATGACATAAGACAGCGTCGACTTTCCGGTTCCGTTCGGCCCCATTATCGCCGCGACCTCGCCGTCCTGAACAGTGAGATTGAAGTCGTTGAGGATCTTTCGGTCGCCGATCGAAACATTGAGATTCTTGACTTCGAGCATTGTGTTTGGTCCTCGTTTCCACTCGAAAAGCGCGGCCGCCGGGCTCGCCCTGGGATTGGCCTAGAGGAGACGCGCTTCAACAGCGCCGGTCCCGACATCCAAGGCCTAAATTTCTACTGTAAAGGGTCTGAAAGTCGCGTCGCGCGAAGGACCGGGCGGCGAGCGCGGACGGTCCTTCGCCAGAATTAGTCGGCCCGGTTCAGCCGACGCTCCCCTCAAGGGAGATCGCGATCAATTTCTGCGCCTCCACCGCGAACTCCATCGGCAGCTGCTGCAGGACGTCGCGAACGAAGCCATTGACGATCAGGGCCGTCGCTTCCTCGGCCGAGAGCCCGCGCTGCATGCAATAGAAGAGCTGGTCCTCGGAAATTTTCGAGGTGGTGGCTTCATGCTCGAATTGCGTGCTGGGATTGCGCGATTTGATATAGGGCACCGTATGCGCGCCGCAGGAATTGCCGATCAGCAGCGAATCGCAATTGGTGAAATTGCGCGCGCCCGCAGCTTTGCGATGCGCCGAGATTTGGCCCCGATAGGTGTTCTGCGACTTGCCCGCCGAAATGCCCTTGGAGATGACCCGACTCGTGGTGTTCTTGCCGAGATGGATCATCTTCGTTCCGGAATCGACCTGCTGCTTTCCGTTCGAAATCGCGATCGAATAGAATTCGCCGCGGGAATTATCGCCGCGCAGGACGCAGGACGGATATTTCCAGGTGATCGCCGAGCCGGTCTCGACCTGGGTCCAGGAGATCTTTGAATTGACGCCGCGGCATTCGCCCCGCTTGGTGACGAAATTATAGATGCCGCCCTTGCCTTCGGAATCGCCCGGATACCAGTTCTGCACCGTCGAATATTTGATCTCGGCGTCATCATGGGTGACGAGTTCGACGACCGCGGCGTGAAGCTGGTTCTCATCGCGCTTCGGCGCGGTGCAGCCTTCGAGATAGGACACGTAGGAGCCCTTGTCGGCGATGATCAGCGTCCGTTCGAATTGCCCGGTGTTCTGCTCGTTGATGCGGAAATAGGTCGACAGCTCCATCGGGCAGCGAACGCCCGGCGGGATATAGACGAACGAGCCGTCGGAGAACACGGCGCTGTTCAGAGTCGCATAATAATTATCCGTCGTCGGCACGACCGAGCCAAGATATTTCCGAACGAGCTCCGGATGGGTATGCACCGCTTCCGAGATCGGGCAGAAGATCACCCCGGCCTTGCTCAGCTCCTCCTTGAAGGTGGTGACGACGGAGACCGAGTCGAACACCGCGTCGACCGCGATCTTACGCTCCGGATTGACGACGCCGGCCAAAGCCTCCTGCTCCTTCAGCGGAATGCCGAGCTTGGCGTAGACCTTCAACAGCTCGGGATCGACCTCGTCGAGAGACTTGGGACCCGCCGCGGTTTTTGGAGCTGAGTAGTAATAGAGATCCTGATAATCGACCTTGGGGAAGTCGACCCGCGCCCAATTCGGCTCGCGCATCGTCAGCCAGCGCCGATAGGCCTCAAGCCGCCATTCGGTCAGCCATTCCGGTTCGTTCTTCTTCGCTGAAATGAACCGAACAATGTCCTCATTCAGACCCTTCGGGGCCTTGTCCGAACTCAATGTCCGAGAAAAACCCGTATTTATATTCGTTTACGTCGATCGACTTGACGCGATCGACTGTCTCCTGAACCGCAGCCATACCACACTCCTCACCTTGGCGGTTTCAAGGACCGCTGGTTGAGACATTATTGTCGATCGGGACGCCCCGATCAGCTTGCGCGGCGGTGTCCACCCGCCGCCTTCATGCGCCTCGCTTCAATCCCGCCGACCGCCACCTCAAGCGCCCGAATGAACCTATCACAATCTTCGACGCTAGAATCCCATCCGAGGCTTAATCGGATCGCGCCCCGCGCCAAGCCCGGCTCCACGCCCATCGCCGCCAAGACATGCGAGAGCTTCACTTTGCCGGACGAGCAGGCGGAACCCGAGGAGACCGCGACGCCTTCCATGTCCAATAGCATAAGCAATACCTGTGCCTCCATGCCCGGCGCAGCGAAGCACGAGGTGTTCGGCAATCTTTCGGCTCCGGCGCCGAAAAAATAGGCGCCTGGCGCGATGCGCGCGATCTCCGCCTCCAAACGATCCCGCCAACCGGCGAGAGCCACCGTCTCAAGGTTCCGCCCCGCGCGGGCGGCGCGAAGGGCGGCAGCCATCCCCGCTACGCCGGCGACGTTCTCGGTTCCGGCGCGAAGGCCGTGCTCCTGGCCGCCGCCGCGCAGCATCGCGTCTTCTATGTGGGAAGCCTTGGAGGCGAAACACAGGCCGCCAACGCCCTGCGGCCCGCCGAACTTATGCGCCGAGACGACGAGAGCGTCGACGCCGAGCCGCCGGATGTCGCAATCAATCTTGCCCGCCGTCTGAACCGCATCGCAGATGACGACCCCGCCCGCCGCATGGACGAGCGCGGCCGCCTCGGCCACGGGCTGAATGACGCCGGTCTCATTATTGGCGGCCTGCAAGGCCAGCATCACCCGCCGTCCCGAATGACGGAGCAGCGCCCGGCCGAGCGCGTCGAGATCGAGCGCCCCCTCTCGCGTCAGCCCGATCATCTCAACCGCGCCGGCGGGAAATCTATGCCCGGCGAGAACCGCCGCATGTTCGCCGGCGCCGATCAAAAGCGCGTCAATCGGACGGGCGTCGGCGCCATCCGTCCGCATGTGCGGCGTCAGGGCCAGATTAAGCGCCTCCGTCCCACCCGAGGTGAAGACGACGCCGCCCGCCGGCGCATTGACGAAAGCGGCCAGCTCCGCCCGCGCCTCTTCGATCAGGGCGCGCGCGGCGCGCCCTTCCGCATGGATAGAAGAAGCGTTGCCACGGCGATCAAAGACCGCGCACATCGCCTCTCGCGCCGAGGGATGCAAGGGCGTCGTCGCGTTATGGTCGAGATAGGCGCGCGGCCGCTGCACGGCGGGGGGTCCATCGGTTTAAGCAAATCGGTTCAAGCAAAAGGACAAACTGTCGGGGCCGCGACCAAAGTGCTTGCAATCCTTCCCAGCGAACGTGCTAAAAAGGTTTTGTGGGCTCGCCTGGATCGTCGAAACTCGGCGCGTCTCATCTGGCTTCCACGAGCCCGACCCAAATAGTTGCAAGCGCTGAAAGTGCATTTAGTCGCCGCCCGATTGGCGAGTTAAGCGAGGCGCAGGCGAAGCGCGCCAGAGGCTTTGGCGCTGAAGCTGGTCGCGGCTGACGGTTGGGCGATCGGCTGAGATCGGTTTTAGTCCAGGCTCGTTATTAATCATGGAGAGATGATGCCCGAGGTCATGTTCAACGGTCCCGCCGGCCGCATCGAGGGACGGTTTCACCCTTCGACCGTGCGCGGCGCGCCGATCGCCATCATTTTGCATCCCCACCCGCAATTCGGCGGGACGATGAACAATCAGATCGTCTACAACCTTTACTACGCTTTCGCGGAGCGCGGCTTCGCCGTGTTGCGCTTCAATTTTCGCGGCGTCGGGCGCTCGCAAGGCGGGTTCGATCACGGCCAGGGCGAACTCTCCGACGCGGCGGCCGCGCTCGATTGGGCGCAGGCGATCAACCCCGAGGCCCGGGCCTGCTGGATCGCCGGCATTTCCTTCGGCTCCTGGATCGGCATGCAGCTTTTGATGCGCCGCCCGGAGATCGAGGGCTTCGTCTCGATCGCGCCGCCGGCCAATCGCTTCGATTTCTCCTTTCTCGCGCCCTGCCCCTCCTCCGGGCTTTTCGTGCATGGCGATCAGGATCGCGTCGCGCCTTTGAAGGAAGTCACCGGCCTCATCGAAAAGCTCAAGACGCAAAAGGGCATTCAGATCGAGCATGCGGTCATTCCCGGCGCCAATCATTTCTTCGAAAATTGCGTCGAGCCGCTGATCGAGGAAGTCGGGCTCTATCTCGACCGCCGCCTCGGCAATCCGCCCAGGCTGCCGACGCCCACGCGGAGCGAGCCGGCCGAGCGGCGGTAACGCATTCGAGAAAACGCCCCCCGTAGAAGCGAGCGATCCCCTCGTCTCGATGGGAAGGGCATCTACCTGCCGGCAAAAACATCTTATGTGGAGATGCTTTTGCCAGCAACATAGTTAGGCGAAGTTTCTTGGGAACTTCGCTCGGGAGCGACAATGGTGCAACAGTTTTGTAACGGCTGCAAATGGACAAGAAAAGATATCAAGTCTTTGTCAGCTCGACATATACTGACTTGAAAGATGCACGAGCAGCGGTTTTTGACACGCTTATGAAAATAGATTGCATCCCGGCAGGGATGGAATTGTTTCCTGCATTCGATGAAGAGCAGTTTGGTTATATTAAGACAATTATAGACGATAGAGATTATTATACGCTTATTATCGCAGGACGATACGGAAGCATCACCTCAGAAGGATTAAGCTTTACAGAAAAAGAATACGATTATGCTGTTTCAAAAGGCATTCCTGTTCTGTCCTTTATCCACAGCGCCCCAGATACAATTCCAGTTGGCAACACTGAAAGAGACCCAGATAAGCAAATTCGCTTAGAAGCCTTAGTAAGAAGGGCAAGCAGCGGAAGGCTCGTTCAATCCTGGAGAGACACGACTGAACTGAGCTTGAAGGTCACGCAGGCACTAACACACGCTATGCGAGTAAAGCCTGGCATCGGCTGGGTGCGCGGCAACGTGGCTGCCGGTGTCGCAATTCTCAGCGAAATCAACGAACTTAGGAAAGCGAATGCCACGCAAAAAAATGAAATCGAAAGGCTTAAGTCCGCAAACAATGTTAAAATTAATAATCTTGCCCCCTAGACCAAAAAATCGCCATACGATTCCAGGCTATGAGCATTTCTAGCTGTAAATCTATTATAGAATATACTTTTAATTTTAATAGTTTATTTTGTATTGTTTTTCCATCTTTTACCGTACAAAAATCTTATAAAATAGTAAATAATATACTGTCTAATTTTATAATTAGATAATATACAGATTTAGCTTATGTAACAATTTTTAATGAGGACAGAGATACCATCATACTGCAATTTATA
Source organism: uncultured Alphaproteobacteria bacterium (assembly GCA_963829515.1). GTDB lineage: Bacteria > Pseudomonadota > Alphaproteobacteria > Rhizobiales > Beijerinckiaceae > Methylocapsa. The sequence continues at coordinate 59,222 of CAWHIP010000015.1, read as the reverse complement.
GCGCTTGGATTTCTTGAAGCAACAGAGGTAAATTTGGGAACTGTCGCGACCGCTGTGGAGAGATTGCAACTCACCGAGCTAGGAAGGCGGACTCTACTCGAATTGAAAGCCGTCCGCGCAAACACGGACCCCGAGACTTCCGCATAAACCCGCTATCGCTCTCACCCCGTTGGGCTCGCCCAAGATCCCGCCCCGCAACGGCGCGTCCCCACCCGTCATCGTCGGAAAGGTGATCGGCAGGCCTCTCAGGCAGCGCGCGGCAAGATCGGCCAAGGCCCGCGCCTCCATGGATACCGCCGGCCAGCCATAGGCCTCCGCATTGGCGACCGGGGGGAAAGGCGGCGCGACGGCTCACCGATCAGGCTCGTTTGCGGCGGCTCCGACGCCTGTCCCTTTCAAAGGCGCTTGTTGTCGTTTATAGCTGCGGCTGGTCGATCAGCTTTCAGCCCGCTCTGCAAGCATTCAAGAGGATTTTTCTCAATGGAGAAGACACGCATATTCGTCTGCTTCAAGAATAGTGATATGGACTCAATGAACACGCTTCTTGATTGGGATAAAAACCAGGAATTCGATTTTGTTTTTGAGAATGATATACCAAGGGCCGCGTTTCACAGCGCCGAGGCCAAGCAAATCAAGAGCGAGCTGACGGAGAAGATCAAGTCTGGCTCGCATTTCCTCTGCATCATCGGGAAGGACACAGGCGACAACGACTGGATCAATTGGCAGGTTCAGACCGCCTCGGTCACGGGACGTAAGGTGATCGCGGTGAGGCTGAACACAAAAAACAAAAGCCCGGCCGCCCTTCTCAACTTTGGTTCGACTTTCGCCACGGCGTTCACCTTTGAGGCGATCAAGAAAGCCGTCGATGCGGGCGAGTCGACCAGCGCCCTTATGCCGCCGCCGCCTGAAGGGGCGAGCCGATTTCGATAATCTCTAAAATTCGAAATTGAAGCCGGGTTCGCCGGCTTGATCATGCAGCCGCGAGTCACGCCGCGCGGGGCCCTCCCGAGCCGAGCCTCGCCCTTGCTTGAATCCGCCGCATCCCTCACAATTTCGCCAGCGCGGCCTCAAGCAACTCCTTGCAGCGGAGCAGGCGGGCGTATTCCGTCTTGTCGACCAGGATTTTTTCGGTCCCGGCAACCGCATCCAGCCCCGCGCCCGGCGCGCCATTCGCGGCGTTGACGGCGTCCTGGAGCGTCATTTCGAGCTGCGAGATTCTTTCATTGGCGCGGTCGAGATAGGGCAGAGGATTGGCCAGAACCTTGGCCTCATGCTGGGCTTCGAGGCTGGTGAGCTTGGTGAAGCGCCGAACGCTGTCGCGGTCCTTCTTGCCGAAATCATGCTCGATAATGGTCATGGCCTGCTCCGGTCAGGGCGCAAACGCCGCCGCATCCTTGCCTAGCAAGGCGGGGCTCGGCCGTCGAGAATGACGCGCCCAGCGTCATGGCGCAAGAGCTTAATTGTTCAATTGAAATGGCCGCGCGTTCGGCCCCGCGTCCCCGAGGCGGGACCAATGATCGCAGCCGGCGGTTTGTCCCTAAGCCGCCCCTTGAAAGCGGACAATGGCTCTCCAGTTTTAAGGCGCCGGCCGCCTTGACGCGACGCGGAAGATGGTCCGCGCCAAATTACCGAACCTCGGAGTAATTGTGCCGCAAGGCGTACGCTTGAAGATCAGGAGGAGAAGTCATGAACATGCGTGATCTTATTCCCTGGACGAGGGGCTCCGATCCGGCCCCGGACTTTTTTCGCGATGAAAGACCGGGCCATTTCCACATGCTGCAACGCGAAATGAATCGCCTGTTCGACGAAGCCTTTCGCGGTTTCGACGCTCCGGCCCTTCTTGGCCGCCGGTTTGGCTTCGCCCATATGGGCTGGCCGAGGATCGATGTCGCCGAAACAGAGAAGGACATTACCGTGACGGCCGAAATCCCTGGCCTTGAGGAGAAAGACGTCGAGCTTCTGTTGAGCGACGGCAATCTCATCATCCGGGGCGAAAGGAAATCGGACATCGAAGACAAGGACCGCCAGTTTAGCGAATGTTTCTATGGCCGGTTCGAGCGCCAGATCCCGGTGGGAGCGGATGTCGCCGAAGACAAGATCGACGCCTCGTTCAAGAATGGCGTGCTCAAGGTCGTGTTGCCGAAAACCGAGCCGGCCATGACAAAGGCGAAACGGATCGCCATCAACAATCCGACCAGGCATTAAGCCTATCGGATCGCTCTCCTGGAGCATGTTCTTAAAAAAGTTGACCGACCTTTTCGCTGAACATGCTCCTCCTTATTTGATTTTGAGCGATTCCGTTTCGATCAGATCAGGCCAGCTTATCGGGTCGCGCGCGTGCCGGCGTCGCTGATTAAGACCGATATGCCCAGTCTCGCGATCCGATTGATATAGTTTTCCAGGCGATGTCGATGAGCATGCTCCAAGCCAAGCAACAGTGATCAAATCTGTCGTCGTAGAGATTTGAAGACGCGGTTCCAAAGCCCACTGTCGCCCATGGGCCGCCAAATCTTCTTCGCCTGAATGAGTTCGGGTCAATTTGGCGGCCGCCGCAAGAGCCTGATGTTGTTCCCAACATGCCTTCCCGCCGGATCGAGATGCGGCTGGCGCGCGGGCCCGGCGCGGCCGTAAGCTGAGATTTCGGCGAGACGCGGAGCGATGGCCTCTTCCAGGACTCGGCGGACCCAAGGACCATGGAAAGCGCCAGCCACAAATTTGACTTGCCCCAATATCGCCAAATAAAAATGCTACGCTTGGTCATGAGCCCTGCGCAAACAGGTCCCGAGAGCGCCCGCGAGAGCCTCCGCCTGCTCCCGCACAAGCGCCCGATGATCCCCTGGCACAACATGCAGTTCAAACTCATCCGCCAGATCACGCCAAACCCTGACTGGGTTTTCCGGATAGACAAGGAAAGCCGCCGCCTTAAAGAACGTTATCTTTCCAGAATAGTAGCGGGGGCGATAGGCGCGCCAAGCTAGAGCGGCGCTCTGGAACACCTCTCGGACCGGAAGCGGCAAAGACGGTTCAATCGACAACTCCCGATCAAAATGACCAACCGGAACGGCAAGCCTTCGCGCAAGGCTCCAAGTCCAATTGAGCGCAGCGGAGCCAACACTACGGATCGGCGATTTCAATAGAGCCGCGACGCGACGTTCGGCAAGACGGCGCAAGACCGTCAGACGGGAGATCAACGGCCAATATTGCTGGTTCGGATAGCTGTCCAGGAACCCGAGGAATGCTATCTTCTCGCCCTCGCGCGAAAGGCGATGTGCGATTTCCAGCGCCACCAAACCGCCGAATGAATATCCGGCGAGATAATATGGCCCGTGCGGCTGAACCTCCCTAATCGCCGCCACATAGATGCGCCCCATTTCCTCAATTGTCTCACAGGGCGCACCCTCGCCGTCAAGTCCCCTTGCTTGAATCGCGTAGACCGGATGAGGGGACTGGATGCGCTTTCCAAGTAGGGTGAGCTCCATCACATTGCCGCCCAAGCCATGCGCAATGAACAGCGGAGCGCCATCATCGCCATCCTTCAGCAAAACGAGCGGAGAAAATCTCGGCGCGGCAGCTCCGCCGACGACCGCGGCCAATTTCGCAACGGTAGGCGCCTCGTAAATTGTTGTGATCGGCAAGCTCCGGCCAATCTCTCGCTCGATATCGAGGAACAAGCGCGTCAGGATCAAGGAGTCGCCGCCAAGATCGAAAAAATCATCGTCGACGAAAATGGGCGATCGTTGCAACAGTCTCTGCCAAATCTCTATAATCTTGTCGGAAATGAGAGAATTATGCAGACGCGTCGCGTCTTCAATCGTCGTCACTGTATAATCTCCTTCATGACCGGATCACGCAAATTTTTGTCGACTGCGACCGTCGAGGCCGGCTCACATCACATTGATAAATTCCATTCTACACAACAGATAAAACTGGTTAATCACGCCGTCTGGAGCACATCCGAGCAAAAGGCATCCGTTACACCCGTCGCGGCTCGATCCGATAGTAAGCATAGGGTCGGAAGACTCCAGGGCCTGGGCTTGGCGCGGCGCCGCGGCGAGCTTTCCGATATCGTCCATACACATAGATATTGGAAACGGCGATAAGATAAAACATGATCGAGCGAAGGTCAGGATTCAAAAGGACGTCTTCGGTTACCCCGTAAAGGAGGATCCCCAGGGATGACATCACACCCGCCATCCCCATTGCTGAATTGCCCGCTTTAAGGTTCATCACGCCGGTGATCGCAGACGCCAACACGACATAAGCGAAAGCGGCGCATCCGATATAACCGACGTCCAAAAGCAGCTCCAAAAGCCCATTATGCGCTTCCGGCACTACCCATCCAAGCGCGTTCCAAACCTCGACCGCGAGCGGGTTGTCGGATTGCCAGAAAGAACGAAATCCCCAGCCCAGCCACGGGCGCTCCCGAATGAAATCAAGGACGTAAGGCCAGAGATCGGTTCGGCCGGTGAGTGTGGCGTCTTTGCCAATCGAGCCAAACAGCAGGTCCGGCGCCGCCACAGCGATGACGAAGACCCCAACCAGAGTGAGCGAGCCAATGATTGAAAGAATGCGGCCGAACCCGCCCCGTGCCGCCAGCAAATATAGCAAGGACATATAAAAATAAAAGACGCCTTGTAGAATTGTTGTTCCAGACGTAGAAAGAACATCGCAAAGCAATAACAATACCGCCACGCCGAAGTAATATCTTTGCCTTGATTTATCAATTATAAATAAATAGAGAGCGCCGAACACGCCCACCGCCATGGCGGCTCCAAATACATTCTTATGGGCGTAAATGCCTTGCAACGCATGCGTCCCGGGCATCAGGCCGTATTGCTTCCAAGCTATTCTGGTGATTGCCGATAGGACGCCGATGATCACGAGCTGCTGCACCATGCAACGAACCACGCGGTCGGGCCCGAGCTTCTCCACGAAATAAATTATCAACAGCATCGATCCAATGAACGTCAAGCTTCTCCTAAACGCGATCGGCGGCGCCACGGACCACAGCGTAGACGCCAAGACGACCAAGCAGAGCAGCAGCAACCCATGATACTTTGCGTATCTAATTTTTCGAATTCAAGAATGTGACGGCAAAGAGAACAATTCCAGAGACCACGATGACCAAATTGAATAGAGAAGAAAGCCAATTCGATTCGGTGAAAACGTCCGGATCCTGGTACGTCGGCATCCCGAAAAATATCTCGCTGAAGGGAATGACAAGTCCCGTCCAAATCGCGCAAACGAAATAAAGAAATATTTGAACGGCCAACCCCGGCTCGCCAGTTATCGCGTCGGCCTTCTGGGACCTCACAAGGCTTCCTGGTCGTGCGACCCGATGCGCGTCAGGGACATTGGCCATTAGGGTTTTGCGCTCCGCTTGTCGACGCAATACTGCTACTTGCAACGTGGCTAAGTGAACGCCTTTTGGGCGAACAACATCAAATCTCACCGCTGGCGCCTATGCAACCGCGCGCCTGAAGCGACCGACCAGGCTCCTTTCAGATCCTCGTCGGCGCTGATTCCGGCGGACCCGGGCAGCGGCCCCAATTCACGGGATTGTCCTTTGACCTTCCTCCGCTGATCCGGAATGCGGACCTGGTCGCGCCCGTCACTTCGGCGCAGCCTTCGTCATTCCATCTCGAAACGCGCCAAACCCGTTTTTTGCAAGATTATGCGGCCAATAAAGCCCGGAATGACCTTGCGATACCGCGGCCATAGGCGGCGCGGCTCGGTGATAAGACGAAACAGCCATTCGAAACCGGAGCGCTGGATATAGCGCGGCGCTTGCGGCTTGGCGCCCGCGTGAAAGTCAAACGCCGCGCCGATTCCGATGAGGACGGGGGACTCCAGCCGATCGCGCATGATCGCCATCCACTGCTCCTGTTTGGGAGTGCTGAGGCCGACCCAAAGGAAATGCGGCTTAGCGGCGTTGATCATAGCAGCGACTTCGCTTTCCTCGTCCGAGCTCAAGGGCCGAAATGGAGGGGAATAGCTTCCACAGACCTCCAATCCCGGGATACGCTGTTGCAGAGCGGAGGCCAGCTTTTCCGCTACGCCTGGACCGCCGCCGTAGAAGAAATGCCGGAGCCCACCGCCGATCGAATGTTGGCAGGCGGCGATCAATAAATCGGGACCATAGACGCGGCCAACCGAGGGACCGAACTCGGCTTGGCAAAGCCAAACCAATGGCATCCCGTCAGGGGTCACCATGCCGGAGTTGTTGAGAATTGCGCGATGGCTGGCCTGCCACTGGCCTTGCATGATTGAATGAACATCCGCGACGCAGACATATTGGCGCGCGTTGGACGCTATCCAGAAATCAAATGTTTCAAGCGCGGCGTCCATATTCAGCGCGCTTACGCCAACACCGAGTATGTTGGCGCGGCGCGGCCAGCGTTCGGCGCCGGCGGATGGCGGGATCCGCGGAGGCTTGTCGTCCCTATGCTCAGCGCCGCCATCGGGTCGACTGAAGGCGAAATCTTCTAATGACATGAAACAAAATGACCTCGACTTTGCGCGAACCAGAAGCTCATATCGAGAAAATTGAGCGCGCCGGCATGCGCCTTGGCGCGACCTGGCAGAATCTATTGCAGCACCGCTCGTAAGCCCAGCAGCGTATCAATTTATAAACATACCGTAAGCAAAACGCTCTTACAAGAAGCAACATAACTATGTGTCGACGAGAGCTAATCAATTTCAATAATGTTCAATTGGCGCCGTCAGCTCAAGCTTATTCAAGAAATGTTTTGGCCAGCTTCACTGCCGCGAAGCTGGTATTACGATACCGAAACAAACCGCTCCCAGCGTTGCCTTGACAACATAAAAGACGGCGAACGCGCCCTCGCGCTTAGCTACGCTGGCGCGCGGGGATCTTGTTGGCGCGGGATCTCCATCGTCACTTTTGTTTTTTGCCCAAAACACGTGTCTCTTGGTATTCGGCGCTGGACATTAAAGAGATCGCTTGCATGGCAAAGCGCCCAGTAGCATTGACAAGTTAATGCCTAACGCTACCATGTTTTTCCGGGGCCATTCCATGCCTCCGATAATTTGTTCAGCTCGGACATTGCGGATTTAAGTGTTGCTGTTTTGATCGACGGCTCGGTCGGAGCGCAGATGTTAATTTGGCCTCGACGCCCGATTTTCCAGGGGGCGGGCGCAAGTTGTTTGTCGGTGAACCGCGGACGCCTCGCGGCCCGACGGGAGTTGAGTTTATGAAACTGCTAATGTCTTGCTATGAATGCTCGCCAGTCCGCGGCTCTGTGTGCGGCATGGGGTGGAATTGGGTTCGCGAAGCGCGGCGCCTTGGACACGAGGTGTGGGCGCTCGTGTCGCCCACCTATGAGGAGGAAATCCGACAGGGTTGCGCTAGCGATGAGCTTGCCGCTGGCGCACATTGGCTATTTCCACAGAGCCGCTTTTGGCGGCTCAAGGCAGGCGAGCGGCCGAAGGCGGAACGACGGCACAATCTTGTGTGGCAGGCGGCCGCGTTGAGCATGGCCCGCGAGCTGCACGGCTCCGTGCGCTTCGACGCCAGCCATCATGTCACTTGGGACGCTATCCGTTACCCGTCATTTCTTGGCCGTCTAGACGCCCCATTTATTTTGGGTCCGGTCGGAGGCGGCGAGACCTCGCCCACCGGCTTGCGCGACGTTCTCTCGCTGCGCAATCAGGCCTTGGAAGGCTTACGCGACCTATCGAACGCCACGCTCCGAATTCAATCCTTTGATCCGCCGGATGCTAAACGAGGCGTCCATTATCGTCGCGCGAACTTCAGACACACGCGATCTCCTGACCGGAGAGCTCCGGGACAAGACGCAAGTATATTGGGAGATCGGAGTGCGCGCCGATCAGATCACTAAATCGCGCAAATTTAAACTCGATCCGCCGCGCCTTTTATTCGTCGGCCGTCTCCTCTATTGGAAGGGTGCCCATCTCGCGCTTTCGGCCCTCGATGTCGTCCGCAAGAGCGCCCCAGGCGCTCGGCTTACGATCGTCGGTCATGGACCAGAGGAATCGGCTCTCCGCGCGCAAGCGGAACGACTAGGCCTCGCCGATGCGACCACCTTCGTCCCTTGGATGCCTCAGGCGGACCTCTTCCAACTCTATCAAGAGCACGATCTCTTCGTCTTCCCTAGCCTCCACGACAGCGGCGGGAACGTTGTTCTTGAAGCGTTGTGTCGCGGCCTGCCAGTCGTTTGCCTCGATCTCGGTGGCCCAAAGGAACTCGTGACCAGCGCATGCGGCGCCGTGGTCCGGACAAATGGCCTCTCGACGGAAAGCGCGGCGAATGACTTGGCCGTCGCAATCTCAAACTTGCTGCGCGATCCTTTGAAGCTGCAAGCGCTCTCGGAAGGCGCCGTGGCGAGGGCACGCGAATTCCTATGGTCCGACCGAATTGCGGGCTTCTATCAAATGGTCTCGCCATATCTCGATCGCGCCCGCCAGGAAAAACGTCTTGGTTAGCAGCACGGCGCCATGGGCGCGGATAAACTCTGAAGGCGACGCCGAGAAGCTCCTCGCGTAGCCTACTACCAAAAAGCGTCAATCTGGTTGTGCGTCGAGGCCGTGTTTGTCAGGCAAGCGCGGCCATGTTAAAAATGTCCTGGTCCGCACTTGCCCACAGCCAACAAATCCTTGCTGTTATTACCTGGAGATTAGACACCTATCCCTCTGCGGGTGTTGCAGGACCGATCTTGCGGATACGAGCACGTCGATAAACGCCGCTGATCCTGTTGGGATAGTCGACGATATTATAGCCGCGCATGAATGCCTCTCGCGCTCCCTGGCCAAGCCGGCGACGCAGATCCGGATCGCTCATCGCCTGGACGAGGGCGGCGGCCAATTGGTCGACGTCGCCGGGGGGGACGACGAGCGCCGACACGCCGTTCTCGACGACTTCCGCCAAAGCGCCCGCCGGAGTGCAGACCACACATAGGCCGGAAGCCATGGCCTCAAGCACCGACATGGCCATGCCTTCCCCATAGGACGGGAGAACAAGAACATCAGCCTTGGCGAGGAGCGCCCGCGCGCCCTCTTGATCCACCCATCCCGGAAAAGTAACGCGTTGCAAGATCCCGGTCCGAGCCGCTTGCTCGACGAATTTCTGCTGGCCGGAGCCCCCGCCAGCCAGCGTCGCGCTCCAAGGAAGCGCGAGAAGCTCAGGCCGAGCGAGCGCTTCAATAAGATCGTGAACGCCCTTGCGGCGGGATAGATGCCCTAGGAATAGGATGCGCAGCTTTGTCCGATCTTCAGCCTTCGCGACAGAAGCCAGAGCTGGTACGCCGTTCGGAATGATTTCGACTCGGTCGGCGGGCACAAGGAGGAGATCGATCATCGTGCTTTTGGCCGCTTTTCCGAGCACAACAACTGTTGTCGCGCTGAGAAACATGGAGCGCACGATCTCACGCGCCCAATGCGGCAAGCGTAGATAGAACGAGCCATAATCCGGATCGTGGAGGTGGATGATCATATCCAATCCCAGTAAGCGCCCAAAGCGAACGAAAAGGATCTTTCGCAGCGTGCTGCCTCCTGCCGCCAAATGGATGTGGAGAAGCGGTTGGCGAGGTGCGTAGAAAAGGATGCGAGCAAGGCTCTGCGCCATAAAAAACGGCCAAGCGAAGACCGTCTTTGGGCCGCGCGTATCGATGACCTTGATTGGTGGGAGGTTCTTGCCGCGCCACGCCTCCACCATGTAACCGATCAAGCGACCAATGCCGCCGCCATTTTCCAACCCGCCGGGGGTAAGGATCAACACAGGCCGATCGTCAATCCCAGGTTCAAGGAAATTCATTTGGTCGCCTTGTATTATATTAGGCTCCCGCCTTAGTAGATATTGTAGTTCTATCGATTGGAACGCTTCCCCATTTCAATATGCATTGTTTCGCATAATCTCAAGGAACGTTTTAAAGAGAATATAGATGTCGAGACCGAGAGACCAGTTCTCGATATACCAAATATCGTGCGTTACTCGTCCCGACATTTGCTCTAAACGGCGCGTCTCGCCACGCAGCCCATTGACCTGCGCCCAACCCGTTATCCCGGGTACAACGCGATAACGAATTGCATAAGTTGCTATCAGCCCCTTAAATTCAGCGTCAAGCGCCAGCGGATGTGGGCGCGGCCCCACCATAGACATATCTCCCTTGAGCACGTTGAATAGCTGTGGCAGTTCGTCAATGCTTGACTGACGCAGCAATAGCCCAATTCGCGTCACCCGATGGTCGCCGCGTCGGGCCTGGGTTACCGCCGCCCCATCTTCAAGAACGCTCATGGTGCGAAACTTGAAAATGACGAATGGTATCCCGTTCAGCCCATTGCGCCATTGCCGAAAGATCACCGGCCCCGAGCTGTCAAGCTTGATAGCGATCGCCGCCATCACGAGGATAGGCGCGGATAGGATGATCGCCATTGACGCCAGAACAATGTCGAGCGCGCGTTTAGCCCTGCTGTATGCAACCGCCGCAGGCGGCTGCGCGGCATCTACCGCGAGCGACCCAGTTCTTGTTGACAACGCAGCACGGTCAGTCATTGATCGAATTAAATGGTCATGAAATAGGCGCATTATTACTCTACCTGAACGTGTTCCGTAAGAAACCGCCGATCAGATCCGACGCGCTGACAATGCGGGAGAGTTGGGCGCTCCATCAAGGGGTAAGACGGCGTATCGTGGGGGTAGGCAGTCCTCCGATTGACCTCCTAAAGTATGATATTGGCAGCTTTCAGATGTCACCCGTAGAACGGCGGCCCCGCGAATTGGGGGGCGGCCACGCGGATCACGGCGCGGTCGAACAGCGGTGGATCAAGTCCCGTTTCGTCAGCTCGGATCCAAATACAGGACACAGCGGACTCCGACGGAAGGTCGAAGTCCCGTGTCCTCGCGCCGTCCTTTCACGCGACGCCTCATTGCGCCGTCCCGCCCACCCCCGTGCAAACTGACGAAAGCTCCCTCGGCCACATCCCTAGGCGATAAAGGTTCAGCCGACGGTGATGTTGATACTTATTGCCGATGATGAATAGTGATGATAGTCGCCCCGCGTCATTCGCGAATCCGATCACACTTCGATTGGGACAAATCATCCAACCCGACGGCTTCCGATGGATTTCTTCAATTCATGTATGCTTGTCGCCGGCCGGTAGCCGCATCTAAATGACGCTGGAGCCGCCGGCCTGTCCCGCGGCTTGTGTCCTGAAATGGCGCGCCTCGGACGAGGGCCGGCGGCACTCATGGGCAAGACCCCGGCCGTTCCTCGAAGATCGCGGTGAAGACAATGATGCATTAACCGCGTGCGCCGCGTGCGCCAAGATGGGGGACAAAAAGCCCTGTGCCGACCCTTCGGGCGGCGCCGCGACCATCAATAAGGGCGCCGCCGACAGACCCGAACCTTTGACCGCCTTGTGTCGCCCCGCCACCCGCCCAATTGAAGGATGAGGGCGGCGACGTGCCCCATCGACGATCTCGAAATGAGAAGTTCGCAGCCGCAACATCCGGTCCGCCTCACCGAAGCGATTTTTCAAAAGGGTCAACAGCAGAAGCCGTGGGTGTCGCTCCGCCGCAAAGCCACGTGGCGCGGCTCCGCGACGGAGGTTTGCTCTTTGCCGAATGCCGGACGGCTTAGGCGTCAAAAGGCTCCAATGTTAGGCGGCGACGCGGCCATGAACCCTTCCGGAAGTCCCGCATTCAGCGCCGGGCTGGTTGGCGTCAAGCTGAAATTCCAATTTGCTGGGGAGTTTATCCCAGGGTTCTTATAGAAGTTGGTTGACGAGCTGATCGTCGCGCCATTCCAAGTCGCGACGCCCGCACCCCAGTAGATGTTATTGGCCCAAAGATTGTTCGTTCCTGGATAGGTAACCCCCGAGATCGTCATCTTCCCCCCGTCCAACAATGGAACATTTTTGGACAAAACTCCCGCCCCAGGCACAGCCCAGGCGATATTATTGACCCAGATCGTGTTAGTCCCCGCCATGTTTCCCAATTCGCCGCGGGCAGTGCCGTTATTGTTCACGTCCTGGAAGTTGTTCCAAGACGTGTTGTTTGCGACCGTGACATTGCTGGATCGACCAACCTGAATGCCATTCCCGCCGTTTTCGACGACAAGATTGCGCGCAACCAGAGTCTTATAATTATAAACCCCGACGCCGTTGCAATCGAAGCAGTCGACAATGATCCCCTCGCCATCGGTGTGGCAGCCTGGGCTCATGCCATAGGTGGAACAGGCGAAGGTCTCGACATTGTTGTTTGAGATGTTGGCGACAACTATGTTATGATAGTAGACATTGTCAGCGGCGGTCGCTGTGAAACCGGTCGCCGCGACAGCCGAGGCGAGACTGATGCCGCTGGTCTGGTAGCCGCTTGTCGCCGCGTTAAAGCTCGAGACATTGTTCTCGATGATATAGTAGTCGCCGCCGTCGACAGATATGCCGCTACCTCCACAGTAGTGGGCGACATTGTTTATAATGGTCAAATGATGCGCGTGATTCGCCGGCACATTGTAGCCGCCATCGATGCAATGACCGCTATTGGCCCCGCCGGACACGTCGAACCCGTCGACCACCACATAGCTTGCCGGAAGCGTGACGACGGAATAGCCCCCAGTACTCGGCCCAACGATCTTGGCGGCCCTTGCGGTCGTCGAGCGGAGGACCACGAAGCCGGTCAGGCTGTTTAAGTTGCCGCCGTGGCCCGCCGCGTTTGTGACCGTGACAAATTCCTTATATGTCCCCGGCGCCACATTGACGCAGCCCCCTGCGGCCAAGGCGGAATTTCCTGTTGTCGCACGCGCGATCGTCTTGAACGCCGTGCTGGCGCTCGTCCCATTGTTGCTGTCGCTTCCCTTGACTGCGTCGACATACCAATTCGTCACGCAAGAATAAAACGGAGCAGCCTGAGCGGCAGCGGGGAGATTAGCCGCGGACGTCGTCGAGGTAGCGGCTGTGGTTGATGACGACGTCGAGGTTGTGGTTGATGACGTCGAGCCGGACGTCCCGCTTGCGACAGTCACATTGGTTGTGGCGCCAGTATACCATACCCAGCTCGAGTTCCACACCCCGGCAAGCACCGTGTAGGTCCCCGTGGTTGCTGTTGCCGGGACTATCCAAGTGTAATTTTTCGTGATTGAGCTTCCTGCTGCGGCCGCCAAGTTATTGAAAAACTGGCTCGCAATGACTTGATTGTTAAAGAATACCTCAAAGCCGAAAGTGTAGTTAGCGACGGCTTCGCTGGCATTAACGGTCGCCGCTATCTGAACATCTTTTCCGGGCGCGACCGTAGTAGGGCTTGCGCTTGGTGATGAGATAGTGAAGCCGTTTGTTTGCGCTTCTGATACGTTAAGCATTAGAATACTTGCTATCATGAACGCTAGAATAAACCGTAGTTGTCTCAAGGACCTTCTCCCCCTATCGTAAAACACGTCCGAGATCAGGTAATTACCCCCACGTTTCTCAAACGAGAGTTATCATTTGAAGTTCAAATATGTCCAAACATTGCGCCTAAAATGCCGAAGCTTAGGTCATTATTAGCTATTTTTTGGCGGTCGGCTGGCGTATTCAGCTAGCTCCGCTGCGGCGTCCAAGACGCCGCCACACCGGATAAGTGATGTGTCGCTCACCGGACACGATCTCGTTTCGAGGACGGCCGCCGAAGCAGCGCCGCGACGTTACACGCGGCCGCATCCGCCACCCCTTCAACAACGAACATTTGATCATCGTTCCCGGCGCGACCGCGGCCCCAGGCGAGCGGCATAGTCCCACTTTGGAGGTCACAACCGATTGGCGGGTCTAGCCTCGGTTTGAAATTCACGCCCATTGACGGCAGGTCGCGCGGCGCGCATTGGCGCAACTTATAGATGTGGCGGGACATATGGATAATTCTGGAAATAGCGCGCATTTTGAGCGCGGATCGCGACGTGGCGCGGCCCTTCGGTGTCGCCTGACGACGCCGGCCAAGGTTGGATTGGGAGGAACGCTGGATGCGGGTAGCCTTGGTCGCCACGGGTCCATTCGACTATTGCGTCGAATATGCGGAAATGCTTGTGGAAACTTGCGAAGTTTTGCTTTGCGTCCAGGAGCGAGACATCGCGACCCGAGGCTTTGTGGACCAAAGGGTCGCGATTGCGGCCTTTCATTGGCCGCGTCATCGATCGCCCGGCAACTTGGTCCTGATTTACGAGCTTCTGACGCGGATAGGAGCTTGGAGCCCCGACATTGTTCATTTTCTTGGCGAGAACAACATCTGGCTAAATCTGCTGCCCCCTCTTCTGACGTGGGCGCCGGTCGTAACCACAGTTCACGATATTCAATATCATCCAGGCGACCGCGAATCGCGGCGTGTCCCGAGATTATTCATCAAGCAATTCATCCGCCAAGCGGACGCCGTCATCGTGCATGGCGAAACCCTTCGCGCCGCCGCCCTCGATAAGCTCCCAGTGAGGCAAGGCGCCCTCTTCGTGTTCCCGCACCCGCCTCTACATCATTACGCGCGGCTCGCGGCGCAAAATCAGCTCGTGAAGAAGAATGACGGCCTTTTTCGTGTTTTGTTCTTTGGCCGCATTTACGAGTATAAGGGGCTAAAATATCTGATCGAGGCTGCGCTTCTGGCGCAGCCTCGTCTGGCCTCGCTACGGATAATTATCGCTGGGCGGGGCGACGATCTCGCGAGCGGGAGCTTGCGCATCCCTTCCACCGAAACCTTCGATGTGCGCAACCGTTTCATTCCCGACGCTGAATTAGCCCAGCTTCTGACCGATGCGGATGTGGTGGCCCTACCCTATATCGAGGCGTCGCAGAGTGGAGTACTCATGGTGGCCCTCGCCTTCGGTTTGCCGGTGATCGCGACGGACATAGGCGAAATTGGCGAAGTCGTGAGGAAGACGGGAGCCGGGATCCTCATCCCGCCCCACGACAGCTCCGCCCTCGCGGATGCGATCCGCGAGCTTGCCGCCAACGCCCCTCTGCGGGTTCTGTTGGCGCAAAACGCCGCTAAAGCTCTGCAAGAGGAATTTTCCAACAGTACCCTGGCGGCGCGCGCCAAGGAAATCTATGAAGCGGTCAAGACCGCATATTTCGCCAAGCGCAAGCGCCGCGATCGATAGACAGGCAAGACGAGATCGGGCAAGGTGGAGCGCGCTGCTTGAACTTTAGTTGGATCGGAGGCGCCACGATCCAACGCTCGTCCAGCTAATTCATGCCGTCGATTGGCCCAATTGACCTTGAAACGCGACAGACTCCTTAAAAACGCAACAGACTGATGGACTAGTCATGCAGAGCAATGTCGTTCGCATCGCCGCCGCGCTGATCATCGCGTTTATCGTCATCGAGACGTTGTATTTCGCCAACTCGGTTTTCGAGCCAATCGCCTTCGCGCTTTTCGCCATCATCATCGTCTGGCCGCTCCAGAAAGCGCTCGAGACCCGGATGCCGCGCGGCCTGGCGCTGCTGGTCACCGTCCTCGTGACCCTTGGCATCGTCGTCAAGCTCGCCTCCATGGTCGCGTGGGGCGGCGGCCAGATCGCCCAATGGGTCATCCAGAACTTCGATCGTTTGCAAGCCCATTACGTTGAAGGAACGCAATGGCTTGAACAGCATGACATTTTCATCGTCTCGACGGTCGCCGAGCATTTCAACGCGTCCTCCCTGATGAGCGTCTTCACGGAAATCGCCAACAGGCTGAACACCCTCGTCGGCTTCTCCATTCTGGTGTTCCTTTTCATGGCGATGGGCCTTCTCGAAGGCGACGAATTCACGGCCAATCTTCGGTCGCTGGAGGATAAGCCGCAAACCGCCTGGCTCGCGACCGCCCGCGAAACTCATGGCGACAGGCTGGTGGCGGCTGGCGCGATCATCGGCAAAAAATTCCGCCAATATATGCTGGTACGCAGCTTGGCGAGCGTCTTGACCGGAGTCGTGGTCTGGATTTTTTCCCTGCTCGTCGGCCTTGAGCTTGCCGCCGCTTGGGGCGTCATCGCCTATGCGCTGAACTATATCCCCTTGATTGGACCGCTCGTCGCCACGGCGCTGCCGGCGGTATTCGCGTTCGCGCAGACCGGATCGTGGGAATTGCCGGCTCTCGTCCTATCGGCCTTCGCCATCATCCAGTTCGTCATTGGCAGCTATGTCGAACCCGTGTTCACGGCCAAGGCTCTCGCCGTTTCACCTTTCGTCGTGATGTTCGCGGTGTTTTTCTGGGGCTTCATCTGGGGCCTGCCGGGCACATTCATCGGCGTTCCGATCCTGATCGCAGTCCTCACCATTTGCGAGCAATATCCATCCAGCCGCTGGATTTCCATCCTCCTGTCCGGTCGGGCGCCGGAGGGAAAATCGAACGGGGCCTAAGCGACGACGCGGCGGGCTTAACCGATTACGCAATCAGGGCCCGATTCGCCGAGCCCGATCCAGTTCAGGCCAAGCAGTCGCGGCGGAAGCCTGTTGCGCGCGCCGCCTTGCTCCGCCCATCTCCTCCGCCCTCCGCTGCGCCCGCGAAAGCTTCGGAGGCCCCTAACAAATTAGGCTTGGCGAAACAGAAAGGGCCTCGCCAAAGCGAGACCCGCTCAATCTCAGCAATATGAAAGCCGCGTCGGCGACGCTCTAGTTGCAGACCCGCACACGCGCGATGACATAGGCGTAGCCATTCCAAACCTGCTGCGGCTCGTACCAGCAGCGCGGCGGCGGCGGGGCGTAGACTGGAGCGTAATAAACTGGCGGAGGCGGGGGCGGCGGAGGCGCCGCGAGCGCGCTTCCGGCGATCGCCCCAAGCGCCATGCCGCCGATCACTCCGGCGGCCACGGCGCCAGCGTCCTGAGCCCTGGCCGGAGCTGGAACCGCCGCCAGCGCGGCGGCGGCCAAGCTCAGCGCCAGACCCGTCCTGATAGCTTTTCCGATATTCGTCGACATATACCCTCCGCGGGCCGACGCAGGCCTCATTGGTGGAGATGAACCGATACTTAATGCGTTCGCCGCCAATTCAAGCAGCGTCGACCGCCTCCATCGCCGCAACCGATCCGGCATTGACGGTTAGCGCGAATTTGAACCGATCGGGTTAATTATTTTCCCGCAATGCGGCCAGGATACGGCGAAATTGGCTGGGACCGCCGCCAGAGGTTGCAAGCCCTTCGTCGCGCGGCAAAAGCAAGTCCGACTGGATCGCCGGCCCCGAGGCTCGGCGCGGCGGCATATTGTCAGAGAGCCGGCTATTTATATCATCGTCGGCAGAACCCGATCTGGCGGACGATGGCCGTCCATGAAGGTCTTGACGTTGATGATAACCTTCTCGCCCATGTCGATGCGGCCTTCGGTGGTCGCCGACCCCATATGCGGCAGCAGCGTCACTTTGCCGGCGTTGGCGAGCTTGATGAGCTTCGGCGACACCGCCGGCTCATGCTCGAAGACATCGAGCCCGGCGCCGGCGAGTTCACCCGCCTCGAGCATGTGGGTCAACGCATTCTCGTCAATGATCTCGCCACGCGCGGTGTTGATGAGGATCGCGTGCGGGCGCAGATATTTAAGCCGGCGCGCCGACAGCAAATGATAGGTCGCCGGCGTATGCGGGCAATTGACCGTCACGATGTCCATGCGGGCGAGCATCTGGTCGAGAGATTCCCAATAGGTCGCCTCCAGCGCCTCCTCGATCGACGCGGCGACATGTCGGCGATTATGATAATGAATTTGCAGGCCGAACGCCCTCGCTCGGTGGGCGACCGCTTGACCGATGCGGCCCATCCCGACGATGCCCAGCCGCTTGCCGGTGATCCGGCGCCCGAGCATCCAGGTCGGCGACCACCCCGTCCAATGGCCCGATGGAATGGCTCTGGCGCCTTCGACGACCCGGCGCGCGACGGCGAGAATGAGCGCGATCGTCATGTCGGCCGTATCTTCGGTGAGCACGCCCGGCGTATTGGTGACGGTCATGCCGCGGCTCAAAGCCGCAGGCACGTCAATATTGTCCACACCGGTCCCGAAATTGGCGATGAGCTTCAGTTGCTCGCCGGCGAGCGCGATCAACTCGGCGTCGATCCTGTCCGTGACAGTGGGCACGAGCACCTCGGCCGCGCGCAAAGCCGCCGCCAGCTCGTTGCGCGACATTGGCTTGTCTTCAATGTTGAGCCTCGCATCAAAAAGCTCGCACATCCGTGTTTCAACGACGTCGGGCAATTTACGCGTCACGACAACGAGCGGTTTCTTCCGGCCCATCTTATATCCCGTCCTCCCGACTGGTCGTGCGCTCTTCCGGGCGTCGTTGGAACCGCGCGGCGTCCGCCGCTTCGCGCCGCCTGCCGGCCCGCAGCGAGGAATCCCCAAATCGATCCGCTCTTCACCCGACATTAACGACGGCCTGTGCACAAGATAAGGCAATTTCCGCCCTAAAGCGCACCGGGTTTGGCCTCTGTAGCAGATGGCCGGGTAAAGACAAGAACGCCAGGTCCCTTTCAAGGCAAGATGGGGCGCGGCGGCGCGAAATGAACGGCGAGCGGTATTTGAAGCGAGGCGCGACGGCAAGGGTCGGAAAAAAGCTTGCCGGGACGGCTCGAATTTTCGCTCCCTTGGCGGTTGGGCGCGCGATCAAGCGCCATCCGATCGGGCCGACTCATCCGATTGAAAGGGACAGGCTCAGATGCAGGGATTTGGCGCATTTTCCTACCGACAGGGTCGATTGTTTCCTTTTGGAGCAATCCCAAGTTCAGAATGATTTTGAATCGGAATAAACCAAAATCATTGTGATCCAATTCAAGCGCTTAGAGCAGGATGCGGGCGGAAAACCGGTTCCACTTCTCCTCGTCCCGCTCTAGAAAACCCCATCGGAGAAAACCGTCCGGCCGCCGACGCGCACAGGCTTCCAGCCCCTGCGCGACGGCGTTACACGATGAAAAATTAGGTTGGTTCGAAACATGCCCCATTGCATTTGCGCGTCGTCGAGATTCGCTTTATCGATCGCCATCGCTTGCTGGGCCATGGCCGCCAGCCTGACCGCCCGAGCCGAGCAGGTCGGCACGGCGAGCGGCTTGCCGGTGCCGCGCTATGTGAGCCTCAAATCGGATCGCGTGAATTTGCGCGAAGGGCCCTCGAAGGACCATCGGACAACCTGGGTTTTCCAACGCGCCGGGCTTCCCGTCGAGATCACGGCGGAATTCGAAATTTGGCGCAAAGTCCGCGATTCCGAAGGCGCCGAAGGCTGGGTGCTCCATTCGCTCCTGTCCGGTCGGCGAACGGCTTTGGTCGCGCCCTGGAGGAAAGGAATCGATTCCACGCTTTATGACAAGGCGAACGCACAATCCGCCACCATCGCGAAACTGCAGCCCAATGTGATCGCCAGCGTGCGAAGCTGCGACGGCGCCTGGTGCCGGATCTCCGTCGACGCCTTCACCGGCTACATTCAGCAATCCGATCTTTGGGGCGTCTACCCCAATGAAAAGATCGATTGAGCGTCGCGCCCGTCAAATATCGGGCTCACTCCAACGCATGGCTTGGCGCCCTCGGAGCGCCGGCTCGATCTCGCCGCCAACCCACCGCTTCTGATTTACCAATTTGCCTTGGTTCGCGCGCGCCTCTGTCAAAGCTCCGGAGAAAGCCAGGCCGAATTGACCTAAGCCAAATTCGGCCTGGCGCGCTCATTGGCCTTTGCCGCGGCTGGTCAACTTGGCCACGCCGTCCCGGATGAGCGCCGTCAAGGCCTTGACGCCGCGTTCGACGACATCCCAATTGACTACGGGACGCTCGGCCGATCCTTCCGGCCCGCTGGTCTTGCGAACCGAATCCGCGATATAAGCCGCGCCGATCGTAAGAAGTATGCCCAGGATTATACCCAAAAACATTTGGATCGTGCCCTTTCTCGTCCGGAGCGATTTCTCGAGACGAGGCGCAACACTAGCTTTCGTCTCTTGCATCGGTCAAGCGGACGACGTCTAGCCTGGGCCTTTATCATATGCGGGGCTCCCGCCGACGCAAAGGGAACGGAAGCCCGAGCAAAGCGTTTTAGCTTCGGGCGCGATAGGGCGTGGGCGTTTCGTCCCGCCAATCGTCGGCGGCGGCGAACCCAGCGACGCAAGCCGGAGATTGGGCCTCTTGACCGTCCTGCTCGCAGGGCGAGCCGAATCAATCCCGCCTACCTGCATTATGTCCCCAGCCGTCACGTCCCCAGCGTCATTTGGGAAATCCATTCGAGGCCTTCCATGACACGCGAAATCCGGTCCAGCGCAGAGCTTCAGGCGGTGTGTCTGCAAGCTTTGAAACAGTGCCGCGGCTTTGAACAGGTCCATGAGGTTCTCGTCCAGCCGCGTGATAATCCCGACGGGCTTGCAAACTGGACCTTGGCGGCTGTCAGGCCGCGGGTCGCCAATGAGGTCCTGCGCGGGGCCAGAGGCGTTATCGCGTTTCTGCAGCAAACCTATTTATTGAGCGCCGCCGACCCATCGACGTCAAAGGCGGACCTGCATCGTTGACCCTTCCGCGCGGCCATTTTGATCAGCGGCAAGGTTTGTTTCAGGATTTTAATGATAATTGATGGCTGATCCCGTCTTCTTGGAGGAGATCGGGCGCCAACGGCTGGCTAAACGCGGCGTTTCGGCTTATCCCGTGCAAGAGCTTGTTCTTAAAAAAGGTGATCGACTCTTTCGATCAGAACATGCTCCAGCTTATTGATCTGGAGAGAGTTCTTATCGATTGGATGATTTCCGTCCAAGCGGAACGCGCTCTAGGCGGTCAGGCGAATCAATGATTCGCCCCATCTTGGCGAGGCAAAAGCAGCCGCGGCCCACGCGGCGGTGGTCCGGCGAAGGAGGCGTCATCCGTCTGACGCAATCCACTTGGTTGCGTCTGGCGCAGCCCCCAAGGCGGGCGCTCGGGGCGCGGCCGCCGCGCCGACAATAAAAAATTCGAGCCGTTCCGCCGCGGCCTCCGATTCGGTTCCCCCCTGTGGTTTGAGAGAGGCCAGGGTTTTGACATCTACCCATATTCTCGGGACTGGAGCCTATGCTCCGAAGCGAATTCTGACGAACCGCGATCTCGAGACCATGGTCGCCACGACCGACGCCTGGATCAGCGACCGGACCGGCATCAAGGAGCGCCGCATCGCCGCGGAAGGGGAGGTCACATCGGACATGGCGGTAATCGCGGCGCGGCATGCTTTGGCGATGGCCGGCTGCGCGGCCGAAGAGCTTGACATGATCCTCGTCGCCACCATTTCGGCCGACATGCCGCTGCCCTCCTGCGCGGTCATTGTGCAAGCCAAGCTCGGAGCCACGCGCGCCTTCGCCTTCGATCTGTCCGCGGCCTGCGCCGGCTCGCTTTTCGGCCTGAGTATCGCCGATCAATTCATCCGGACTGGCCAGGCGAAGCGCGTGCTCGTGATCGGCGCGGAGCTTTTGAGCCGCCTCGTCGATTGGACCGACCGCAACACCTGCGTCCTCTTCGGCGACGCGGCGGGAGCGATGGTCGTCGGGCCAACCCCCGAACCTGGCCGCGGCCTGATCTCGACCCATCTCCATTCCGACGGGAGGGCGGCGGGGATCTTAAACATTCCCGGCGGCGGCAGCCAGAATCCGCAGTCCGAGGACGTGCTCGCCAGGAACATGCACAAGATCGCGATGAACGGACGCGAGATCTACAAATTCGCGGTCCGCGTGCTGCCGGAGGCGATTCGCGAAGCGCTTGACGCCAACGGACTGAAAGTCAGCGACATTGACCACATCGTCTCGCACCAGGCCAATGCGCGAATCGTCGAATCGGTGTTGGAGCGACTCGGCATTCCGCTCGAAAAATGCTGGCTGAATCTCGATCGCTACGGCAATACGTCAAGCGCGTCGCTGCCGATTTCGCTCGATGAAGCAAATCGGGCCGGGCGCCTCAAGAAAGGCGATCTCATCGCAATGATGGCGATCGGCGCCGGAATGGCGTGGGGCAGCGCCTTGATGCGCTGGTAGCCGGCGTCTCGTTGAGCCCGGAGCGGCGTCCGATCGCGCGCGGCCCATTCAAATAAAGCTTCAAATTAAAAGGACGCCGCGCGGAAGCGCGGCGCCCTTGATCGTTAGAGGGGATAACCCTCAGTATTTGGCGACGACCGGAGCCGGCGCGTTGAAGAGGTCGAACTTGTAGTTCACGCCGGCGCGGATGATGGCGACGGAATTGTCGAACTTACCATAAAATTGGTTGCCGTAATTGTAGTAGTCGCTGTAGATCTCAGACGTGTTGGAGCTGCCCAGATTGGCGTAGAGCGCCTCGCCCTTGACCGTCCAGTTCGGGGTGATCGCATATTCCAAGCCGAGACCCGCGACCCAACCGATCTTGGTCGTGTTGCTCTGCCAGTAGTCGTTGTAGCCGCAGCAGCCCTCGCCGAAATAGCTTTCGCTGTAGCCATGGGTATTCTTCACATTGCCATAGGCCAAACCGGCGGTGAAATAGAACAAGGTGCGGTCGACCGCCAGACCGATGCGGCCGCGGACCGTCCCGAGCCAATCCGTTTTGGCCGTGTCGTAGCGGTCATAGAGGTAATAGCTGCCGTTGTAATAAGCGTTGCGGGTGTTCTTGTTGGTGAGGCCGCTGAAATCGGTCTCGAGGCCATAGACCAGGCTGCCCTGCTGGAAATTGATTCCAAGCGTGCCGCCGCCGATAAGACCTTCGGTTTGCTGGTTGATCGTCCCACCGAAGTCCGAATAGCCGAGATCGGTGAAGTTGGTGTAGCCCTGCGCGAAGCCGAGGGTCGCGCCGATGTAAATTCCCGACCAGGTGAAAGCCGGCGGCGGGATGTAGACTGGCGGAGGCGCGCGCGACGGAAGATCGGCCGCGAGGGCAGTGGTCGAAAGCGCGGCCAAAGCCGCCGTGGAAAGTAGGAATTTGCGGATCATTGTGGTTCCCCAGGAATGTAGTGCGTTGCCCGATTAGGAATGCAATGATGCGCCTCGTCATGCAACTGCTGAATGGGGCCGCGCCCTCCATTTGCCGACACTGTGTCAAAAATGCACCATTTCCGGGAGAGACGATGATACCTACCCCTCTCGAAGCCGTCGTCTTCGACATGGACGGCTTGCTGCTGAACACCGAGGCGCTCTACCGAACCGCGATCTTCGAGGCCTGCGCGCGCGTTGGACATGAAATGGCGGACGCCCTGCATCTAAGCTTCATTGGCGCACCCAAGGAGGCCAGCGCCGCCCTGCTCAAGGCCCATTTCGGACCCGACTTCCCGCTCCAGGACTATTATCGGCATTGCCGCGCCGCGTTCGATCGCCTCAGCGGCGCCGGCGTCCCCTTGAAGCCGGGCGCCCGCGAGCTTCTCGTCTTCCTGAAGGATCGCGGCGTGCCGCGCGGCGTGGCGACCTCGTCGGACCGCGACGCCGCGGAGGATCATCTGAGGCGCGCGGGCCTGCTCGACCTGCTCGACGTTCTCGTCGCCCGCACCGACGTCTCCACCGGCAAGCCGCATCCGGAGACATTCCTCACCGCCGCCGCAAGGCTTGAGGCTCATCCGGCGCGCTGCCTCGCGCTCGAGGATTCGCATAATGGCGTTCGCGCCGCGAGCGCCGCCGGCATGGCGACGATCATGGTGCCGGACATGCTCGAACCGACCGTCGAGATCCGGGCGCTCTGCGTCGGGGTTTTGGCGAGCCTAGGCGAGGTCCAGGACGCGCTCGCCGGCTCGGGAAGCGCCTGAAAATACGGCGTAAAACCTATTTGGCGACCACGACCTTGGCGGCGGCGGCGATGACGGCTTTCTTGAAGGCCCCTTCGATCGTCACCGCGAAATTATAGTGCGTCCGCGAGAAGGGCGCCGAGCGAAACGGCTTGTTGCTGCGCCAGCCGACCAGGATCGCGCCGACGACCGGATCGCCCGAACCCATGATCACCGCGCCGCCGGAGGCGCCGTCCCCGGTCTCGCAGTCGAAGGAGAATTCCCGCGTTCCTTCCTCGCCGACGGTCAATTGATCATGCAGGGCGCATTTCTCCATCGACAAATTGCGCCCCTCGCCCCAGTCGATATGCCCGCGAGCGACGAATTCGACCGGCATGTTCGGCCGCGCCAACTCCGCGAGACCATAGGGCGTGACCCCGTCAAGCGGATGTTTGAGACGCGCCACAGCCCAATCATGCACCGCCTCGATCGCGTAGGGGTTGGTGCTGCCGGCGACGATCGAACCGGAGTCGATCGGCGTCCGGATCTGCTTGCCGTCCGCGTCGATCACGAAAAAGCAGGTTTTCGCGCGCGGGGCGCCCCTTTCATCGAAGAAAACATGGGCCGCCGTCGTCACGAGATCATCGGCCATGGTGAGCTGGCCCGCGCCATGCGCCGCGCCGCATTCGATGAGGCCTGAGGCGGTGAATTTATGGCGCAGGTCGGCCGCGTCCAGCTTGTGCTCGGCCGCGAATTCATCGACGCTGCGCCGGCTGTGCCTGCCGAAGACGACCACCGGGGTGACTTGCGCGCCGAGGAAGCCCCGCGCCTCGGCGGGCGCGGCATGTTCGAGCAAAGGGGCCGCCGGGGCCTGGATCGAGAAGTCCGAAAAGGAAAGCACAACCAATGACGGCGCGCATTCCGCCTTTATGGAGCATCCCTTGTTCTCCTGTCTTTGCAGCAAAGCCGTCATAAGTTCGGGCGGAACCGTTAAGCAAGCTTTACAAAAGCGTATTTTCCGATTGCGAAAACAAAAAGGCGGGAACGCGGCGAGCCTGAGTTTCGCGGCTTCCGCGCCGCGCTGATCTTACATCGGCGAGGCGAAAACTCACCTCCCGCAAGTTGCGCGCCAACGAGACGAAAGGGTGGATTTGCGCGCACGGCCCCATTAAAGAAACCCTCTCGCGGCCTCGCGTTTCTTTAATGGGACAGCCGCGCCGATCTCCGCGCGCCGCGCTTTTATCGAGGGTCTGGTGACGAGCTCGCTTTTCGATCGTTACGCCGAAAAGGTGAGCCGAGGCGACATCGAGCGCGACGCGGGACAAGATTTTATCTTGGCCAAGCTCGAGCAATTGCGCCGCGCGCTCATCAATGCTCCCCTTGCGCGGAGATCGACGCCGCTTGGACGGTTTCTGCGCCCAAAGCCCAAGGACGGGCTCCTTCGCGGCCTTTATGTTTGGGGCGCGGTCGGACGCGGCAAGACCATGTTGATGGACTTGTTCTTCGAGGCGGCGCCTGTCGCGCGCAAGCGCCGCGTCCATTTTCACGCCTTTATGGCCGATGTCCACGCCCGCCTCCATGCGTTTCGCCAAGATTTCGCGCGTCGAGACGCCGGGCGCGGGCCGGGCAAGAGCGACGATCCGATCGCGGCGGTCGCCGACGCCATCGCCGAGACGAGCGCGCTGCTCTGTTTCGACGAATTCAACGTGACCGACATCACCGACGCGATGATCCTCGGCCGGCTCTTCTCAGCCTTGTTCGCGCGCGGCGCGGTCATTGTGGCGACCTCGAACGTAAAGCCCGGCGACCTCTACAAGGACGGGCTCAATCGCGCGCTCTTTCTGCCGTTCATCTCGCTCATCGAAGAGCGGATGGAGGTCGCGCGGATCGAGGCCCGCGCCGACTTCCGGCTCGAAAAGCTTCGCGATCGCGTGGTCTATTACGTGCCGCCGGACGCGAAATCGGCGGCTGCGTTGACGAGCGCGTTCAAGGCGCTGACCGGCGCGACGCGCGGCGCGCCCATGACGCTCGACGTTCTCGGCCGCGCGCTCGCCGTGCCGGAGGCTTGCGCCAATGTCGCCCGCTTCCGTTTCGCCGATCTTTGCATGGCGGCGCTGGGACCGGCCGACTATCTCGCGATCGCGCGACAGTTCCATACGGTCGTCATCGATTCCATTCCGGTTCTGGCTCCAGCGCAGCGAAACGAAGCCCGCCGCTTCATCACCCTGATCGATACGCTCTACGACCGGCATGTAAAACTCATCGCCTCCGCCGAAGCGGAGCCGGCCGAGCTCTACCAAGGCGCGAAAGGACGGGAAGCTCACGAATTCGCCCGCGTGGCGTCGCGCCTGATCGAAATGCGCTCCACCGCCTATCTCGGGCTGCCGCATGGCGCGATAGATTCATTCGGGTCGGGCGACGCGAGCGGACTGGTCGAGACGTGAGAACCGATTCGCGCCAGAGCCAAGTCATGCGGAAGCTTGATCGGCTTTGTCGATCGCCGACGCATTCACGGCTGCTGAAATATGCTAGCCGCCCCACGCGAGTTCGGCTATTATGCAAAGGGTCGAAACCATTACGAGATTCACTGAGTCTTTAAGTTTCGAAGCAAGTTTCACGAACGGCGCCGGCATGTCTTAAGATATGTGGAAATCCAAAGGCTTTTCCAAGAGATTTGGAGTCCGCCGCCTCGTCAGGCCAATCCCGCTGCTTGTTTTTTCGCTTCAACCGGGTTGAACAAGCCTCCAAGATTCAGCAGAACATTTTTCCCGATCCTTCCCGGTTCGGCGGCCGACAAGGAAAGGCGAGACAATGGCGCGCAGCAAGATCGCATTGATCGGAGCCGGTCAGATCGGCGGAACCCTCGCTCACCTCGCCGCTCTCAAAGAGCTCGGCGACATCGTGCTCTTCGACATCGCGGAAGGCACGCCGCAAGGCAAGGCGCTTGATCTCGCCGAATCGGGGCCGATCCACGGGTTCAACGCCGCGCTCATTGGCGCGAACTCCTATTCCGCGATCGCCGGCGCCGATGTCGTCATCGTCACCGCCGGCGTCCCGCGCAAGCCGGGAATGAGCCGCGACGATCTGCTCGGCATCAATCTCAAGGTGATGGATGCGGTCGGGGAAGGCATCAGGCAATATGCCGTGAACGCCTTCGTGATCTGCATCACCAATCCGCTTGACGCCATGGTCTGGGCGCTCCAGAAAGCCGCGCGCTTGCCGGCGCAAAAGATCGTCGGCATGGCCGGTGTGCTCGATTCGGCCCGGTTCCGCCATTTCCTCGCCGATGAATTCAAGGTCTCGGTCGAGGACGTCACCGCTTTCGTTCTTGGCGGCCATGGCGACGATATGGCGCCATTGCTGCGCTATTCGACGGTCGCCGGCATTCCGTTGCCCGACCTCGTCGAGATGGGCTGGACAACGCAGGCGAGCCTCGACGCAATCGTCGAGCGGACCCGCAAGGGCGGCGGCGAGATCGTAAATCACCTGAAGACGGGCTCGGCCTTCTATGCGCCGGCGGCGTCGGCGATCGACATGGCCGAATCCTATCTCAAGGATAAACGCCGGGTGCTGCCCTGCGCCGCGCAACTCAATGGCGAATATGGCGTCGATGATCTTTATGTCGGCGTGCCGGTGATCATCGGAGCCAATGGCGTCGAAAAAATCGTCGAGGTCAAGCTCGACCCGTCCGAGCGACAAATGTTCGATAAATCTGTGCACTCGGTGCGCGGGCTCGTCGAAGCCTGCAAGACCATCAACCCGGCTCTCGCCAGCTGAATGCGCTTTTATCGTCGTCGTCGGCGCGGCGGCTTCGCCGGAGATCTCCTTAACAACGCCGAGAATTTGCCCTCGAGGTCTTGCGCGGCCCTTAAATGCCGCAGGATTGATCTGGCGCAATTCGATTTCGGCGATAACCGCTTCGGTCGCGCTGGCTGTTTGCCGAACCGGCCCGCGAGGGATTAAACGGAGGGCGATCCAAGCTTGCCGCGCGCACCGATCAAATTGGCTCATCCGATCGAAAAGGACGCGGGCCAGAATCCAAGGATTACAAGGATTCATGGCGAATGCCCTGTAAGGCGTCGAACAGATCCGTCGCCTCACCGTCGAAGAAGCCGACCGCCTGTGTCCGGACTTGGTCTTAGCGAGACATCGACATGAATATTCACGAATATCAAGCCAAGGCCGTCTTGCGGGAATTCGGCGTCCCGGTCTCGCGCGGGGTGCCGGTGCTGAAGGCCAGCGACGCCGCCGACGCGGCGCAGGAGCTCGGCGGCCCTTTGTGGGTCGTAAAATCGCAAATCCACGCGGGCGGGCGAGGCAAAGGCAAATTCAAGGAGCCGGAGGCTGGCGAAAAAGGCGGCGTGCGGCTGGCCCGATCGATCGAGGAAGTCGAGGCCTTCGCCAGCCAGATGCTTGGCAGGACCTTGGTCACCGCGCAAACGGGCCCGGCCGGCAAGACGGTCAACCGGCTCTATCTCGAGGACGGCTCCAATATTGCGAAGGAGTTCTATCTGTCCCTTCTCGTCGATCGCGCGACAAGCCGCGTCGCTTTCGTCGTCTCGACCGAAGGCGGCGTCGACATCGAAGAGGTCGCCCGCCACCGACCGGGCAAGATCGTCGCCTTGTCGATCGATCCGGTCACCGGCGCGCTGCCGCATCACGGCCGAACGGTCGCCAAGGCCTTGGGCCTGTCCGGCGACCTCGCCAAGCAGGCCGAGCAGCTCACCGCGCGGCTTTACGCGGCCTTCGTCGCCAAGGATATGGCGATGCTCGAGATCAACCCGCTCGTGGCGACCTCGGAGGGCCTGCTCAAATGTCTCGACGCCAAGATCTCGTTCGACCCGAACGCGCTTTATCGGCATCCCGAGATCGCCGCGCTGCGCGACGAGACGGAGGAGGACGCCAAGGAGATCGAAGCGTCGAAACATGACCTGAACTATGTCGCGCTCGACGGAGAGATCGGCTGCATGGTGAACGGCGCCGGCCTCGCGATGGCGACAATGGACATCATCAAGCTCTACGGCGCCGAGCCCGCCAATTTCCTCGATGTCGGCGGCGGCGCGACCAAGGACAAGGTGACGGCCGCGTTCAAGATCATCACCGCCGACCCCAAGGTCAAAGGCATACTCGTCAATATTTTCGGCGGGATCATGAAATGCGACGTGATCGCCGAAGGCGTGATCGCGGCGGTCAAGGAGGTCGGGCTCGAGACGCCCCTCGTGGTGCGGCTCGAAGGCACCAATGTCGAACTCGGCAAGCAGATCATCGCCAAGTCCGGCTTCAACGTCATCTCCGCCGACGACCTCGACGACGCCGCGCAAAAGATCGTCCGCGCGGTCGGAAAGGCTTAAAAATCATGTCAATCCTCATCAACGGAGAGACGAAAGTCATTTGCCAGGGCTTCACCGGCAAGAATGGCACGTTTCATTCCGAGCAGGCGATCGCCTATGGCACCAGGATGGTCGGCGGCACCTCGCCCGGCAAGGGCGGCGCGACCCATCTGGGCCTGCCGGTCTTCGACACAGTCGCCGAGGCGCGCGAGGCCACCGGCGCCGACGCCAGCGTCATCTATGTTCCGCCGCCTGCAGCGGCCGACGCGATCTGCGAGGCGATCGACGCCGAAATCCCGCTGATCGTCTGCATCACCGAAGGCATTCCGGTCGGCGACATGATCAAGGTCAAACGCGCGCTCTCCGGCTCGAAGTCGCGGCTCGTCGGCCCGAACTGTCCCGGCGTCATGACCGCCGGCGACTGCAAGATCGGCATCATGCCCGGCAATATTTTCAAGAAGGGCTCGGTCGGGGTCGTCTCGCGCTCCGGAACCTTGACCTACGAAGCGGTGTTTCAAACCACGAATGAAGGGCTCGGCCAGACGACCGCCGTCGGAATCGGCGGCGATCCCGTGAAAGGGCTCGATTTCGTCGAGGTCCTTGAAATGTTCCTGGGCGATCCCGCCACCAAATCGATCATCTTGATCGGCGAAATTGGCGGCGCCGCCGAGGAGGACGCCGCCCAATTCATCGCCGACGAGGCGAAGCGCGGCCGCGGCAAGCCGATCGTTGGCTTTATCGCCGGCCGCACCGCGCCGGCCGGCCGACGCATGGGTCACGCCGGCGCGATCATCGCCGGCGGCAAAGGCGGCGCGGAAACCAAGATCGCGGCGCTGGAGGCCGCGGGCGTGCGAGTGGCGGCGTCGCCCGCGCGGCTCGGCAAAACGCTCGCGGAGCTGTTGCAGCGCTGACGCCGGCCATTGGCGTAAGCGCTGCGCGAGATAACCAAGGCTTGAGTTCTTCAAGGAGCCAATTGCTGATAGAGCGAGATGACAAGCGCGCATGCGGCTTTGAATTCATCGCGCCGGACTTCTCCGGGAGACGGGCCAGTGATGGCGGCATAAAATATTACAAAATATATATTTAAGCGCCGGCCGATCGGGCGGCGCTTCGGCCCCAACGGAGATGACGATGGCGCGCCAAGACGCAAATGGCACAGCAAACGGTTCGGGCGGCGCGGGCGGCGGCCGCTCCGCGCCCAACGCCAAATTCGCGCAGACCTCGTTTCTTTATGGCGGCAACGCCGCCTATGTCGAACAGCTTTAGGAGGCCTACCGGCGCGATCCGGCATCCGTCGATCCCGAATGGCGGGCCTTTTTCGACCAATTGAACGATGATCGCGCGGGGATAGAAAAAAACGCGCATGGGCCGCGATGGAAGGCTCCGAACTGGCCCGTCGCGGCCAATGGCGACCTGATCTCGGCGCTCGACGGCAATTGGGCCGCGGCCGAGACGCAAATCGCCGCCAAGCTCGAGGCCAAGTGCCAGAGGCGCCGGGGCGGTGTCTCCGGCCGATCTCCTGCGCGCGACGCGCGATTCGGTGCGCGCCTTGATGATGATCCGCTCTTATCGCATGCGCGGCCATCTCCACGCCAATCTCGACCCGCTCGGCCTGCGAGCCGCGAAAGCGACACGAGGAGCTGGATCCGTCGCATCTATGGTTTCACCGAGGCCGATTACGACCGCCAGATCTTCATCGACCATGTGCTCGGGCTCGAATTCGCGACCGTTCCGCGAAATGCTCGCAGATCCTGCGGCGCACCTATTGCGGCACGATCGGCTATCGAATTCATGCATATCTCCGACCCGGCGGAGAAATCCTGGATGCAGGAGCGCATCGAGGGGCCCGGCAAGGAGATCAGCTTCACCCGCGAGGGCAAGCGCGCCATCCTCGAACAAGCTCGTCGGAGGCCGAGGGCTTCGAGAAATTCCTCGATCTGAAATTCACCGGCACCAAGCGCTTCGGCCTCGACGGCGGCGAATCCATGATCCCGGCGCTGGAGCAGATCATCAAGCGCGGCGGCGCGCTCGGCGTGAAGGACATCGTTCTCGGCATGGCCCATCGCGGCCGTCTCAATGTCCTCTCGCAGGTGATGGCGCAAGCCGCATCGCGCCATCTTCCACGAGTTCAAGGGCGGCTCCTTCACGCCGGACGACGGTCGAAGGCTCGGGCGACGTCAAATATCACCTCGGCGCCTCGTCGGATCGCGACTTCGACGGCAATAACGTGCATCTGTCGCTGACCGCCAACCCGTCGCATCTCGAGATCGTCGATCCCGTCGTGCTCGGCAAGGTCCGCGCCAAGCAGGACCAGCAGCATGACGATGTCGAGCGCAGCAAAGTTCTGCCGCTGCTCATCCATGGCGACGCCGCCTTCGCCGGCCAGGGCGTTATCGCTGAATGTTTCGGTCTTTCGGGCCTGCAAGGGCCACCGCACCGGCGGCTCGGTGCATTTCATCATCAACAACCAGATCGGCTTTACCACCTATCCGCGCTATTCGCGCTCGTCGCCCTATCCGTCCGACGTGGCGAAGATGATCGAGGCGCCGATCTTCCATGTGAATGGCGACGATCCCGAAGCCGTGGTCCATGCCGCCAAGATCGCCATCGAATTCCGCCAGAAATTCCACAAGCCTGTCGTCATCGACATGTTCTGCTATCGCCGCTTCGGCCATAACGAAGGCGACGAACCCGCCTTCACCCAGCCCCTGATGTACAAGACGATCCGCCACGCATCCGACGACGCTCGAGATCTATGCGGAAAAGCTGGTCGCGGAAGGCGTCATCACCGAGGCCGAGATCGACGAAATGAAAGCGGATTGGCGCGCCCAGCTCGACGCCGAATTCGAGGCCGGCCAGAGCCTACAAGTCCAACAAGGCCGATTGGCTCGACGGGCGCTGGGCGGCGTTGGCCGGCCTGGCCGACGGCGAGGATGCGCGGCGCGGCGCGACCGGCGTCGCGATCGCACAGCTGCACGAGATCGGCGCGCAGCTCACCACGGTGCCCGAAGGATTTCATCTTCATCACACGATCCAGCCGCTTCCTCGACAGCCGCACGCAAGACGATCGAGACCGGCGAGGGGATCGATTGGGCGACCGCCGAGGCGCTGGCCTTCTGCCACGCTCTGCTCGACGAAGGCCATCCGGTGCGCCTCTCCGGCCAGGACAGCGAGCGCGGCACCTTCTCGCAGCGCCATTCGCGTGCTGATCGACCAGGAGACCGAGGCGCCGCTACATCCCGCTTCAACCATCTTCGCGACGGCCAGGCCGCATTTCGAAGTCATCAACTCCATGCTGTCGGAAGAAGCCGTGCTCGGCTTCGAATATGGCTATTCGCTCGCCGAGCCGAATGCGCTGACGCTGTGGGAGGCCCAATTCGGCGATTTCGCCAATGGCGCGCAGGTCATCTTCGATCAATTCATCTCCTCGGGCGAACGCAAATGGCTGCGCATGTCGGGCCTCGTCTGCCTGCTGCCGCATGGCTATGAAGGCCAGGGCCCGGAACATTCCTCGGCGCGGCTCGAGCGCTATCTGCAGCTCTGCGCCGAAGACAATATGCAGGTCGCCAATTGCACGACGCCGGCGAATTATTTTCATATCCTGCGCCGGCAATTGAAGCGCGACTTCCGCAAGCCCCTGATCCTCATGACGCCGAAATCGCTCCTGCGCCACAAGCGCGCCGTTTCGAGGCTCGCCGAAATGGCGGCCGGCTCGTCGTTCCATCGCATCCTGACCGATGACGTGGAGCATTTGCCGGGCGAGACGATCAGCTGGCGCCGGACGGCAAGATCCGCCGCGTCATCCTCAGCGCTGGAAAGGTCTATTACGATCTTTTCGAGGAGCGCGAGAAGCGCGGCGTCGAGGATGTCTATCTGTTGCGCGTCGAACAGCTTTATCCCTTCCCGCTGAAGGCGCTCGTCACGGCTCTCGCGCGCTTCAAGCAGGCCGACGTGATCTGGTGCCAGGAAGAGCCGAAGAACATGGGCGCCTGGACCTTCGTCGAGCCCTATCTCGAATGGGTGCTGGCCCAGGCGGGCGGCAAGGCCAAGCGGCCGCGCTACGTCGGCAGGCCGGCGTCGGCGGCCACGGCGACGGGGCTGATGTCGAAACATCTCGCGCAGCTCAAGACGATTCTGGATGAGGTTTTCGCCGGGCCAGACCCATCCTGACCGGGGCTTGGACGAGCCAAACCCGGCGGCGCGCGATCAGCGCCTCTCTCGCAACCCTCTCGAAAAGCCGCATATGGCTGCAGGCGTGACCAATATGGCGACAGAAATCCGCGTTCCAACCTTGGGTGAATCAGTCACGGAAGCGACAATAGGACGTTGGTTCAAGAAGGCCGGGGAATCTGTCGCCGCCGACGAGCCGATCGTCGAGCTCGAAACCGACAAGGTCACGCTCGAGGTCAACGCCCCAACCGCCGGGGTGCTGACGGAAATCGCGGCCAAGGACGGCGAGACGGTGGAGGTCGGCGCGCTTTTGGGGCAAATCGCCGAGGGCGCGGCAGCGCCGGCCAAGACCGAGGGCAAGCCGGCCGTGCAAAGCTTGGCGCAATCTCCTTCGCCCGCGCCAATATCGGCTCCGGTTTCGACCGCCGCGCCGTCCTCGCCCGCCATGCCGCCCTCGCCCGCCGCCGCCAAGATCGCGGCTGATCATGGCTTCGCGGCGGCCGCCCTCGAAGGATCGGGCAAGCGCGGCCAGGTTCTCAAGGGCGATGTCCTCGATCATATCGCCAAGGCGCTCGCCGCAGGCCCCGCCGTGGCCGAAACGCACGCCCCGGCGCCAGCTCCTGTTCAGGCCCGCGCGCCGACCCCGCCCGCGGACTCCGGGAGGGAAGAGCGCGTCCGCATGACTAGGCTGCGCCAGACCATCGCAAGACGCCTGAAGGACGCGCAGAATACGGCGGCCATGCTAACGACCTTCAACGAGGTCGACATGACCGAGATCATGGCGCTGCGGAGCAAATACAAGGATCTCTTCGAGAAGAAGCATGCGGCCAAGCTCGGCTTCATGGGCTTTTTCGTCAGGGCCTGCGTCGGCGCCCTGAAGGAGGTCCCGGCCGTCAACGCCGAGATCGACGGAGAGGATCTCATCTACAAGAATTATTATCACCTTGGCGTCGCGGTCGGCACCGACAAGGGGCTCGTCGTGCCTGTCGTGCGCGATTGCGATCGTCTGAGCCTCGCCGAAATCGAGAAGGCGATCGCCGATCTCGGGAAACGCGCGCGGGACGGCAAGCTCGCGATCGACGAGCTGCAGGGCGGAACCTTCACCATCACCAATGGCGGCGTCTATGGCTCGCTGATGTCGACGCCGATCCTCAACGCGCCGCAATCGGGCATTCTCGGGATGCACAAGATCCAGGAGCGACCGGTCGTCGTCGCAGGCAAGATCGAGATCCGCCCGATGATGTATCTCGCGCTGTCCTATGATCACCGGATCGTCGACGGCAAGGAGGCGGTGACCTTCCTAGTGCGGGTGAAGGAAGCGCTGGAAGATCCCGCCCGGCTGGTGCTGGACCTTTAAAGTCGGCGCGAACCCGTCGATTAGCGTTTTCGCGTTTAGGGCGGAGCGCCGCCTGACCTCGTGAACTGGAAACCGCATGTCCTACGATCTCATCGTCATCGGCACCGGCCCAGGCGGCTATGTCTGCGCCATCCGCGCGGCGCAGCTCGGCCTCAAGGTCGCCGTGGTCGAAAAGCGCAAGACCCATGGCGGCACATGCCTCAATATTGGCTGCATCCCCTCCAAGGCCCTGCTTCACGCCTCGGAGAAATTCGCCGAAGCCGAGCATGAGCTCGCAGGCTTTGGCGTCATCATTGACAAGCCGAGGCTCGACCTGTTGGCGATGATGAAGCACAAGGACGAAACCGTCGCCGCCAATGTCAATGGCGTCGGCTTTTTGCTCAAGAAGAACAAGATCGACGCCTTCCTCGGCCATGGCGCGATCACCGCCCCGGGCGAGGTCGAGGTGAGAGCCGAAGACGGTGCGACGCAAAGGCTCGCCGCGAAAAACATCGTGATCGCCACGGGATCCGACGTCGCCCAGCTTCCAGGCGTCGAGATTGATGAGAAAACCGTCGTGTCCTCCACCGGCGCGCTTTCGCTCGACACGGTTCCGGCGAGGCTGCTCATCGTCGGCGCGGGCGTCATCGGCCTCGAACTCGGCTCGGTCTGGAGCCGGCTCGGCAGCAAGGTCGTCGTGGTCGAATTTTTAGATCGCATCCTCCCCGGCCTCGACGGCGAAACCGCCAAACAGTTTCAGCGCATCCTGCAGAAGCAAGGCTTCGAGCTCCATCTCGGCTGCAAGGTCGCCAAGGTCGAAAAGCTGGCCTCGGGGCTCAGCGTCACGATCGAGCCCGCGGCGGGAGGCGCGGCGACGGCTCTCGAAGCGGATGTCGTGCTGGTGGCGATCGGCCGCCGCCCGGTGACGGAAGGGCTCGGCCTGGAGGCGCTCGGCGTCGCGCTTGATCGCGGCCGCGTCGTGATCGATGATCATTTCGCGACCAATGTCGCAGGGATCTACGCCATCGGCGATGTGGTGCGCGGCCCTATGCTCGCCCATAAGGCGCAGGAGGAAGGCGTCGCCGTCGCCGAGATCATCGCCGGGCAGCATGGCCACGTGAACTATGCGGCGATTCCTTCCGTCGTCTACACCATGCCAGAGATCGCCACGGTCGGCGCCACGGAGGAGGAGCTCAACGCCAAGGGCGTCGCCTACAAGGTCGGCAAATTTCCCTTCACCGCGAATGGACGGGCGCGGGCGATGCGCAACATGGACGGATTTGTGAAGATCCTCGCCGACGCCGCCAGCGACCGCGTGCTCGGCGTTCACATCATCGGCGCAGCGGCTGGCGAGCTCATCGCCGAGGCGGTCGTGCTGATGGAGTTCGGCGGCTCGGCGGAGGATCTGGCGCGAACCTGCCACGCCCATCCAACCTTGTCGGAAGCGATGAAGGAGGCCGCGCTCGCCGTCGACAAGCGCGCGATCCATATTTGAGGCGAAGCGGGACGGCGGCGAGGCCGGCGCTCTCCGGCCGTTGGGTGATTCACAAGTCCGGGCCTGCAGTCACTTCTTGGCGGCCGCTTCCGCGTCCACATTTTTGGCGAAGCAGGTTAACGCCGCCGCTCACAAAATGAAATCGAACCCCTACAGGTTGAGGAGAGATGAATGAGTTATGTTGCGCATGAGCTGCACGAAGAGTTTCCTGACAAAATCGAGGCCATCAAGACCTTGAAGGCGACGAACGCGCATTTCGCGCGGATCGCCGACGCCTATCATGAGCTCAATCGCTCCATTCATCGAATGGAGGCCGAAATCGAGCCAACCGATGACGCGACCCTTGAATTATTGAAGAAAAAACGCCTCTCGCTTAAGGACGAGATCGCGCAATTCCTGTTGACGGCCTAGACGAGCATGGCCGATGCGCGCGCCCGGTTGGCGAAGCCGAATATCCTGGCCATCTCATGCGCCGCATGAAGAGCGCCATCTTCTTCGTCACCGTCTTCCTCGCCGCCCCCGCCT
Source organism: uncultured Alphaproteobacteria bacterium (assembly GCA_963829515.1). Taxonomy (GTDB): domain Bacteria; phylum Pseudomonadota; class Alphaproteobacteria; order Rhizobiales; family Beijerinckiaceae; genus Methylocapsa. The sequence continues at coordinate 22,776 of CAWHIP010000015.1, read as the reverse complement.
GCGCGCAACAAGTGGAGCCTGAGCTGATTTCGAGCTGCGCGCCATGCCACGGCGCCGACGGAATTTCGAGATTTGGCGGCGTCCCAAATCTCGCCGGCCAGAACGAGCCCTATCTCGTGAATCAGTTGCGCGCATTTCACACAGGCAAGCGCGTGCATAAAGAAATGCGCTACATGAGCCGCAACATGACGGAAGAGGAAATGGAGGCCATTGCGGCTTATTTCTCAAGCCTGCCGCCAAGGTGATGGGTGGTCGCTTTCCCACGTCCCCTCAGAACGCGACGCGGCCGGGCCGATTCCCTAATCCCACCAGAGCGTCTTAAGATTCATGGCAAGGCTTCGCAAGGAATCTGTAGCGAATTGGGCTCAATGCGCTGTCGCCGCGGGCCCTTCCCGCAAAGCGAGCGTCGCTCGCGTCTTTTCGGCGGCGGACGGGCTAACGCGGGGCGCCGCCGCGCGGCGAATCGAGAGTTTCGCCGCTTATTTTGTCTCGCGAGGCCGGCGCGCGCTTTCCGGCGGCCCCCCCTTGGCCTCGAACTCGGCCTGCAGGGCGAGCGCGCGCGCCTGGGTGATCCGCAAGGCGCAAAATCCATGCGCATCCTCGCGCAGGTAGTTGCGGCAGGTCATTTCGCGCTGCGACGAGAACCCCGCCTGCTCGCTGGCGATCTTCTTAATCGAGGCCTTGTCCTTCCCGGCGCTTTTCAGCAAGGCGCGAAAATTGGCGCGCATATTGGCCTCGGCTTGGCCGCGGGCGCGCTCCATCTGCTTGATCAGCGCCGCGTCGATCAAGTCGGCCGCCGGGCCCCAAAAGCCGGCCGGGTCCGCCCGGCAATCGGCGGCGACGAAATCGCAAGCGCCTTGCTCTCGAGTCACCAGCACCGCCCCATCCAGGACCTCGAGCGAAAATGGGCAGACCTCAACGTCGACGGCGTAGCGCGCGACGCCATTGGGCTGGCCGACGAATTTCGCCGCGATCGGAGTCGCGGCGATGACCTCGACGCGGCAGTCCTCGCTCGGATGGGAGATGGCTTCTCCGGCAAGCACGAGGCGGGTGATCTCGAGGCCTTTTCCAGACGCACGTTGAAAGGCGATGACCCCGTTTGATCCGTCACGCAAAAGATCGCGCCCGATGATGGCGGCCTCGCCGGGCGGCTTCAGCGCGACAGGCTTTGGCTTGGCCGGGGTGGCGGGATGATCCGAGCTTGGCGTTTCCGATCCGGACGGCGAAGCCCCCTGGAGAGCGCCCGGCAGCATGAGCTGCGCGCGCGCTGGGATTGGCGCCAAGATCGCCGCAAGAAGCGCGGCCAGGGGAGCATATTTCAATGGAATGCCTGCTTGGACCACAAATTGACATGCTGAACTGCGCCGCGCTCAACGTAAGGCGAGCGCCAAGCTCAGGGGCGGAAAGTCGCACGGTTCGCGCCGCCGCGCCAGGGCGTGAGCGCGAGGCCCCGGACGAGGCGAGGAGGAGAACCGGGGGGTTCTCCGTCGAGACTTCGCCTTGCGCCGCTTGATCCTCCTCTCTTATATACCCGCCATCTTGTGGCGCGGCCATCTTGCGTTCGCGCGCGGCGACACCAATTTGAACACAGTCGGGGACCGGGCGGCAATCCGTCCGCCCATTTGCCGGATCGCTTCGGGGTCCGGTGGTCTTGCGGATCGAAAGGAAGATTGATCATGGGTAAAGTTATCGGAATCGACCTCGGCACCACCAATTCCTGCGTGGCTGTCATGGAGGGCGCGACGCCGAAGGTTATCGAGAACGCCGAGGGAGCTCGCACCACGCCTTCGATCGTCGCCTTCACGGATGATGGCGAGCGTCTTGTCGGCCAGCCGGCGAAGCGCCAGGGCGTCACCAATCCAGAAAAAACCTTTTTCGCCATCAAGCGGCTCATCGGCCGGACCTATGACGATCCGATGACCAAAAAGGACATGGGCCTCGTGCCCTATAAGATCATTCGGGCCGCCAATGGCGACGCCTGGGTCGAGGCCGACGGCAAGCAATATTCCCCTTCGCAGATTTCCGCCTTCATCCTGCAGAAGATGAAAGAGACCGCCGAGGCCTATCTCGGGCAGCCGGTGAGCCAGGCGGTCATCACCGTCCCGGCCTATTTCAACGACGCGCAGCGGCAGGCGACCAAGGACGCCGGCAAGATTTCCGGTCTTGAAGTCTTGCGCATCATCAATGAGCCGACAGCGGCGGCGCTCGCCTATGGCCTCGACAAAAAAGGCTCCGGCGTGATCGCCGTGTACGATCTCGGCGGCGGAACTTTCGACATTTCGATTCTTGAAATCGGCGACGGCGTCTTCGAGGTGAAGTCGACCAATGGCGACACATTCCTCGGCGGCGAGGATTTCGACACTCGTCTCGTCGAATATCTCGCCGATGAATTCAAGAAGGAAAACGGCATCGATCTGAAACGGGACAAGCTCGCCCTGCAAAGGCTCAAGGAAGCCGCGGAGAAAGCCAAGATCGAATTGTCCTCGGCGACGCAAACCGAGATTAACCTGCCCTATATCACCGCAGATGCGGCCGGGCCCAAGCATCTCGCTCTGAAGCTCACCCGGGCGAAATTCGAGGCGCTCGTCGATGACCTGATCCAAAAGACGGTGGAGCCTTGCCGGAAGGCCCTCAAGGACGCCGGGCTGACGGCGGGCGAGATCAATGAGGTGGTTCTCGTCGGCGGCATGACCCGCATGCCCAAAGTGCAAGAGATCGTGAAGAACTTCTTCGGCAAGGAGCCGCATAAGGGCGTCAATCCCGACGAGGTCGTGGCCATTGGCGCGGCGGTTCAGGCCGGTGTGCTTCAGGGCGACGTCAAGGATGTTCTTTTGCTCGATGTGACCCCTCTGTCGCTCGGCATCGAGACGCTCGGCGGCGTCTTCACCCGACTGATCGACCGCAACACGACCATTCCGACCAAGAAGAGCCAGGTTTTCTCGACGGCGGAGGACAATCAGACCGCCGTCACAATTCGGGTCTTCCAAGGCGAACGCGAAATGGCGGCCGACAATAAGCTGCTCGGCCAATTCGACCTGGTCGGCATTCCTGGCGCGCCACGCGGCGTGCCGCAGATCGAGGTCACTTTTGATATCGACGCCAATGGCATCGTCAATGTGACCGCGAAAGACAAGGCGACCAATAAGGAGCAGCAGATCCGGATCCAGGCCTCGGGCGGACTCTCAGCGAGACCGAGATCGACAAAATGGTGAAGGAGGCCGAGTTCGCACGCGGCCGACGACAAGAAGCGCCGCGAGCTCGTCGACGCGAAGAATCATGGCGAGGCGCTGATCCACACTGCCGAGAAATCTCTCGTCGAATATGCCGGCAAGGTCTCGGAGGCGGACAAGAGCGCGATCGAAGCCGCCATCGCCGCCTTGAGGACGGCGCTCGAGGGCGAAGACGCCGAAGCCGTCAAGGCGCGGACGAACGACCTTGCCCAAGCCTCCATGAAGCTTGGCGAGGCGCTTTACAAGGCTCAAGGCGAAACCGGCGGCGAAGCGCCCCATGCGGAGCCGAAGGATGACGTCATCGACGCCGACTTCAAGGAGGTCGGGCCGGACGACAAGAAAAAATCGGCGTGACGCGAGCGCGTCGCCAGGCGATGAGGACGGCTGGCGGAGGTCTGCGCCAGCCGCCGCGTTAAGGTCCGGCGCTTTCGTCTGAGCTCTTTGCTCGCGATGGCGCCGAAAGCCGATGTGGCGGAGCCTGATACTGGCGCATTTTTCGCCTCTTAGGCCGCGACGCATGCGGGGCGGGCTCGGCGAGAGCCCGTTCCGGAAGACTTGAGCGAATTTTCTCGGCGGCGAACGACGGCGGCTTAACGGATGGGGCGCAGGTCTTTCCATGATGGGCCGCCCTTCCATGTCGGACCGGCATTTGGATCCTGCGACGGGAACGTCTCCACCCAGGCGGGCGGGGGCCTCGCCGCTGGAGTGGCGGTTTCGAACCTTGCCTAATGCCGCCCTTGGCGCAGCGGCGCATGATATTTGCTTTACCACAGCCACGAGGAGCGTGAAGAAGTCGAATTGGCTCGTTGGATCGATGAGAGATTGGTCCGAAAAGATCTGTTCGACTTTTTCAATATGCAAACATCGGATATATCCGATGCCCTATTAGGAACCAGCATCTCAGCAGGATAAGCAAAGCCGCGAGAGTTTTTCTCATCCCGCGATAAACTCTCGAGATTGGATCGCTTGCATGATTTTGGATCGATTTAATCCAAAATCTTCGCGATCTTGGGCGGCGGGCGCCTGAGGACATGGGGATTGGAACGCGACGGACGATGAGCAGACGCGATTTTTACGAGATTCTCGGCGTGTCCCGGACCTGCACGGAAGTCGAGATGAAATCCGCTTTCCGCAAAGCGGCGATGGATTGCCATCCGGACCGCAATCCCGGCGACGCCGAGGCCGAACTCAAATTCAAGGAATTGAACGAGGCCTATCAGATCCTATCCGACGCGCAGAAGCGGGCGGCTTATGATCGCTATGGCCACGCCGCTTTCGAGCATGGCGGCTTCAGCGGCGGAGGGGAAGGTTTCGCCGCGTCGATGGCGGATATTTTCGACGATCTTTTCGGCGATGTCATGGGCGGCCGGCGCGGCGGCGGACGCAATGGCGCGGGGCGCGGCTCGGATCTGCGCTACAACATGGAAATCACGCTTGAAGAGGCGTTCAACGGTAAGACCGCTTCCTTGACGCTGCCCACATCCATCGCCTGTGAAGCCTGCGCGGGCTCGGGGGCGAAGCCGGGCGCGAGGCCGCGGATGTGCCCAACCTGTGGCGGCCATGGCCGCGTGCGCGCGCAACAGGGTTTTTTCGCGATCGAGCGGACGTGTCCCGCCTGCCACGGGCGCGGCGAAATCATCGACGACCCCTGCCATCCCTGCGGCGGGTCCGGGCGCGTCACCAAAGACCGCAGCCTTTCGGTGAATATTCCGCCAGGCGTCGAGGACGGGACCCGCATCCGCCTCGGCGGCGAAGGCGAGGCGGGCACGAGGGGCGGTCCAGCTGGAGACCTTTATATTTTCGTCTCGACCAAGCCGCATCCCTATTTCCAGCGCGACGGGGCCGACCTTTTCTGCCGGGTGCCGATCTCGATGGTGCAGGCGGCGCTTGGCGGCGAGGTCGACGTTCACACGATCGATGGAGCAACCGCCAAGGTCAAAATTCCAGAGGGAACGCAGTCCGGCAAGCAGTTCAAGCTGAAATATAAGGGCATGCCTGTGCTGCGCTCACGCGACATTGGCGATCTTTATATCCAGGTGACGGTGGAGACGCCGCAAAACCTGACCAAGCGCCAACGCGAATTGCTGACTGAATTCGACTTGCTGTCCTCGCACAAGACGCATCCGGAATTGGCCGGCTTTTTCGCCAAGATGAAGGATTTTTTTGAGAATTTAAGCAGCCAATAGTCCAAGCCTCCGCCCGAACGTCGGACGCCGGAGCCGGACCGCGAGCCGCCTGCTTGAAAGCGGCCTGCTCCCCTCTGTGTCAGCAGCAGGCGGCGGGGCGCGTCCATATCCCCTTGGTCTCGCCACCTCCAACGCAGGCAAGCGTCGCTATGGTCACCCGGCGCGGTCAAGAAAAGCCGGTTGGACCCCGAAATATTACTGTTTCTTGACGCTGGGCCAATTGTCGGCGATTTTCGCTGATTGGGACTTCCCCATTCGCCAGAAACGAGGGCCTTTCTCTTGCTCAGCCAATCCTCGCGTCCCGACCCGCGCCGCGCGCCGCAGCCCAAGATCCCTATCGAAGAGCGCTTCGCCGACGAGGCGCGATTTTTCAGATCCTGGCTCGACAATCCAATGATCGCCGGGGCCGTCTCCCCCTCTGGCAGATATCTGGCGCGCATGATGGCCCGCTACGTCGACCCGCTTGCGGCCGGTCCAATCATCGAACTGGGGCCGGGGACCGGGGCGATCACCGAGGCCCTTTTGCGGCGTGGAATTGCGCCCGAGCGGCTTTTTTTGGTCGAATTCGATCCTGGTTTTTGCCGTCTGCTCGCGCAGCGCTTTCCCGGCGTGCGCATTATCCGAGGCGACGCCTATCGTTTGACCGAAACCTTGGAAAATCATCTCCGCGAGCCCGCCGCCGCGATCGTGTCGAGCCTTCCTCTCTTGATGAAGCCCGAAAGGCAAAGGCTCGCCCTTCTTGCGGACGCCTTCACGCGCCTGGCGCCGGACGGCCGCTTCATCCAATTCACTTACGGCCCGGTTTCGCCCATTCCCCGCGGCCGCGCGGCCGGACCGGCGTTTCTCGTCGAAGGGTCGCCGCCAGTTTGGTTTAACCTGCCGCCGGCGCGAGTTTGGGTCTATCGGCGGCCCGACCCTGAAACCCATCCGACCTGGCCAGCGCCGACGAACCCAACGCAAGATTTCTTCGGTAGGGTCAGATTTGGCGCGGGGCGGATGCAGACCCATTTGATTAGGGAAATCGAAGACGCGAAGGCCAAGTTTCGCCTCAAAGCCAGGGCGCGGCATTTGCGGCGCAAAGGGGCGCGGCTCGAGCCGGCGTTGCGGATTTTGCGTCAGTTGCCCGATCCCGACAAACTGCGCCGGCCACGATGAGCGAAACCGCCGCCCTTATGCGCCCGGAGACCGTCACGGCGCGCGAAAGGCTCATCGTGGCGCTGGATTTCGCGGCCGCGCGCGAAGCCGAGACCATGGTCAAGCGCCTTGGCGACAGCGTTTCGTTCTATAAGATCGGCATGGAGCTGGCCTATGGCGGCGGCCTGCCCTTCGCCCAGGACCTTATCAAGGATGGCAAGCGGATCTTCCTCGATCTCAAGCTGCATGACATCCCGACCACGGTCGCCCGCGCCTGCGCGAATGTGGCCCGTCTCGGCGTGGATTTTCTGACCATTCACGCCTATCCCCAGACGATGGCGGCAGCGAAAACCGAAGTCGCCGGCGCGCCGCTGCGGCTTCTCGGCGTGACCGTGATGACGTCTTACGACGACCACGATCTCCGCGAGGCTGGCTATGCTTATGGGGTCAAGGATCTCGTCGCGCGCCGCGCGGCGCAGGCGCGTCAGACCGGGATTCATGGGCTGATCCTCTCGGCCCACGAGGTCGGCGCCATGCGGGCGGAATACGGCCCCGACCTGATCCTTGTGACCCCCGGCATCCGTCCGGCGGGCGCGAGCGCCGCCGACCAGAAAAGAACAGTGACGCCGGCCTCGGCGCGCGCGGCCGGGGCCGATTATCTCGTTGTCGGGCGCCCGATCACAGAAGCCGACGACCCTCGCGCGGCGGCCGAGGCGATCGTTGTGGAAATCGCCGGCGTCTAAACACCAGAAACGAATTTTATCGATTAAAGCAAATCGCCCGACGACAGGTCCCGCGCAAACTGTGGTGGCGACCACGTTCGCACGCATTTTTTCCGCCATACGATTGAGCCGGCGCGGAAGAAGAGACAATTATTTCAAAATATCGACGGCGAAGGTAAGTTTTTATGCGATAAATATCAGCCGGAAGCTGGGAGGAAACATCATGAAGCGCTGCGACTGCGATGCGCCCCCGAACCGAGAACGACGCGCCTTCTTCGCCACTGCCGCGGGCGCAGCTGCGGCCGTCACGATTGCTGAAGCTCCGGCCAAGGCGGCGCTGGACGCCGACAAGCGCAAATTCATGGAAGAGGCGACGCGACTGGCGATCGAATCGGTCGAAAAAGGCTGGGGCGGACCGTTCGGGGCTGTGATCGTGAAAGACGGAGAGATCATCGGGCGCGGCCAGAACCGCGTTCTTCTCACCGGATGTCCCGTGTTCCACGCCGAGGTCACCGCGATCATGGACGCCTCGGCCAGGCTCAATCCAAAGGCGCTTCTCGGCGGCAGCTACAATGCCGGCACGATTCTCGAAATGATCCCGCGCGAGCCGAACTCTCCGGATCTCGTGCCAGAGCGCGCGCGCATGTTGAAGGGATGCGAAATCTACATCAATGGCGCGCCTTGCCCAATGTGCATGAGCGCGATTTACTGGTCGCGGATCGACCATCTCTACTTCGGCGCAAGCCTGGCCGACACAAGCCACATCGGCTTCGACGACGCCTTCCAATACGAAGATTTCGTCCGGCCATGGGACAAGCGCCATATCGCGGTAACGCCGAACTTCGAACGGGAGATCGGCCTCAAGGCCTATCGCGCCTGGGAGGACAAGGCGGATCGTCACCCTTATTGAAGATTGAAGATCGAGCCGCGGCGCCCAGACGCCATCGCCCGCCAATCGCCGGCGCGCAAGGCGCGCCAAAACGCGAAACGCCGGGCGTACCTCCGGCCCGGCGCGCGATCTTGAGCCACATAGAATGCGCCCCTCGATCGCTGGCAAGAATAGAAGGCGGCGGTGACATGGGAATGACGGGCTTGGCCGCAAGGCGAGCTTTTCCTCGCAGCCGCCGAGGGCTATAGACTGAGAGCCAAACGATGGCCCTTGGAGATTAGCCATGAGCGAAATGCGTCTCGTCGTCGCCGGCGCCGCCGGACGCATGGGCCGCGTCCTCGTCCAGGTCATCCATGAGACCCCCGGGGCGACGCTCGCCGGCGCCGTCGAACAGGCGGACTCGATCGCGATTGGCCAAGACGCTGGGCTGCTTGCCGGCTGCGGTCAAACCGGGGTTGAAATCACCGGCGACGCCTTGAGCGCGATCATCGGCGCCGAGGGCCTGCTCGATTTCACCTCGCCCGAGGTCAGCGTCGAGCTTTCGGCTTTGGCGGCGCAGGCGCGCATCGTACATGTCATCGGCACGACCGGCTTCAACGCCGCCCAATTGGCGAGGATCGAGGCGGCGGCGCGCCATTCCGCCATCGTGCGCTCCGGCAATATGAGCCTCGGGGTCAATCTTATCGCCGCCCTGGTCGAAAAAGTCGCCCAAACGCTCGGCCCCGAATATGATATCGAGATCGTCGAGATGCACCATCGCATGAAAGTCGACGCGCCTTCCGGCACAGCGCTTCTTCTCGCCGAGGCTGCGGCGAAAGGGCGCGGGATTTCTTTGGATCAACACGCCGTCCGTGGCCGCGATGGGCATACCGGCGCGCGCAGGCAAGGCGATATTGGTCTCGCCTCCTTGCGAGGCGGGACGGTGGTTGGCGATCACAAGGTGATTTTCGCCGGGCCGGGGGAGCGCGTGGAGCTCGCCCACGCCGCGGAAGACCGCAGCATTTTCGCACGGGGGGCGGTGCAAGCGGCGCTCTGGGGCAAAGGCCGTAAGCCCGGCCTCTATTCCATGATCGACGTCTTGGGGCTCGGCGATTGAGCGCGCCACAGGCGGAACCAGCATCGAACTTATCGTGATCGACAACACAGATCGCGCGGCGGGAACGCCCAGGAGCATCCCAATCACATGGACCCGCGATCGAAAAGGTCGATCAACTTTCTCTGAAGATCGGCCAATGAAAATGCATTGGCCGCGCCCCCTTCTCGGAGAGCGCGGCCTTTTGCACGGACTTCCCGGGGGCCAAAGGGAAGTTCGTGTAACAATTTGACGACGTTAGCTCCGAATGTCCAGCATGGCCTTGGCGATATGCGAACGGGCCGCCTTCGCCAAAGGTGGAGACCCAGCCATTGACGGGTCGAAATGCGCCAGCGCGGCAACGGCGAGAACGGCGAGAGCCAATATGAGAATAAGAGCGACGGACACCTGAAATTGACGCTGCGCGGATCGCGCGTCAAAGGCGCGGAGGAAGCCGGCGTCCGGCGTCTGGTCAAGATGATTGACGGTGAACATTCCGCCGCTCCGGCCCTATGTTTTGCGCTATGGATCCATCGCGCTTGAACAATCACTGAATGGTCCGAATGTCCTCGCCTGTGCGCCCCCGCACATTGCGCGTTCGAAGGTCATATTTCCGCGCGCGGCGGTAAAGAACAAGTTTGCGAATAAATGCTGGCGAGCCTAAAAAGGTTTCAGCGTTAATCCTTGCTTTGCTCGAGCGCTGCGGCGACAGAGCCCATCGCCGCGTATGACGTCCAACGGCAAGCCTCCGTCAGCCGAGTACGCCCGCGAACCATCAACCCTGCGGCTTGGAGCATGTCCCGACCAAGGCGGCTAGGCATTGCGCGCCGGGCATATTCAGGGCCTTTGAGTTCGCCGATTTCTTTTCAACGACATTTGCTGGTCGGTCGGACAAGTTGATCCGATCGAAGGCGCGCCGAGCGGAACGAGGAGAGACGAGGGGCGCCTCCTTGTCCACTCGTAAATCCTAGACTCGATGATGCTGACGACGTGGCATTGACTTAATCCAAATTCGTGACTGGCGCGCATCGCCTGTTGCCCTCCTGGTTGGGGCGACCTAAGGTCCGCGTCGCCTTCGAGAGCATCCAATCCCTCCTACGCGACACGGAGTTTCGTCCCATGCCTTTCATCGCCGACGCCTTGCTGCGGGTAAAACCTTCCGCGACAATCGCGGTGACGCAGAAGGCGCGCGATCTCAAGGCCGCGGGACGCGACATTATTTCGCTCTCGGTCGGCGAGCCCGATTTCGACACGCCGGACAATATCAAGAAAGCGGCGATCGCCGCCATCGAGCGCGGCGAGACCAAATATACGCCGGTCTCTGGCATTCCGCCGTTGCGCGAGGCGATCTCGCAAAAGTTCAAGCGGGAGAACAATCTCGACTACAAGGCTTCGCAGACGATCGTCGGCACCGGCGGCAAGCACATTCTGTTCAACGTCTTTCTCGCGACGATCAATCCCGGCGACGAGGTGATCATTCCGGCGCCTTATTGGGTGAGCTATCCCGACATGGTGCTCATCGCCGGAGGCTCCCCCACGCCGATTCCGACGAAAATCGAGCATGGCTTCAAGCTGCAGCCGGAGGCGCTTGAGAAAGCGATCACGCCCAAGACCAAATGGCTTCTTTTGAATTCGCCTTCAAACCCCTCGGGCGCCGCTTATACGCATGCCGAACTCAAGGCGCTGACCGAGGTCTTGCTGCGCCACGAACATGTCTGGGTGCTGACCGACGATATTTACGAACATCTGATCTATGGCGATTTCACCTTTGCGACCCCGGCGCAGGTGGAGCCCAATCTGATCCACCGCACGCTCACCATGAACGGCGTGTCCAAATCCTACGCCATGACCGGCTGGCGCATCGGCTACGCCGCCGGCCCGGAGCATCTGATCAAGGCGATGGACATGTTGCAGGGGCAGCAAACCTCGGGAGCCTGTTCGATCGCGCAATGGGCTTCGGTCGAGGCCCTGACCGGGCCACAGGACTTTATCGCCGAGCGGCGGAAAATTTTCGAGGCGAGGCGAAACCTCGTCGTGTCCATGCTGAACCAGGCGAAATATCTGCAATGCCCGTCGCCGGAGGGCGCCTTCTACGTTTATCCGTCCTGCGCCGAGGCGATCGGCAAGAATACACCCGAAGGGAAGCAAATCCGCACGGACGAGGATTTTGTCGCGGCTTTGCTCGAGGCGGAAGGCGTCGCCGTGGTGCAAGGCTCGGCCTTCGGCCTCGGCCCCAACTTCCGGATTTCCTATGCGACGGCGACATCGGTTCTGGAGGAGGCTTGCGCGAAAATTCAACGCTTTTGTGCGAGTCTTGCATAGAGCGCTTTGCGATCGCGTGAACTCATGCGATCGCAAGAGAAGCGCTCAAATTCAAAAAGCTCGGAGCGGCCATGTTCAGGGACGATGCTAGCGGCGGCGGCCGCAAACCCTCTCGCAATGTCTTGGGCGAACCTTTGAGGGACTGCTCGTTTGATCCGATCACCGGGTTTTTTCGCAACGGATGCTGCGACACGACGGCGGAAGACGTCGGCAGTCATACGGTCTGCATTGTCGCGACGGAGGAGTTTCTGGCTTTCTCCAAGGCGGCGGGAAATGATTTGTCGACGCCCTATCCTGAATATGGATTTCCTGGGGTCAAGCCGGGCGATCGCTGGTGCCTGTGCGCGCCGCGCTGGCGGGAAGCTTTTGAAGCCGGCAAGGCGCCGCGCGTGTTTCTTCAGGCAACCCATGAAGGCGCGCTCGAACATTGCGCGCTCGCCGATCTGAAGCGCCATGCGATGGATTTATCGTAAGCCCGATTAAGATGAACCAATCCGATCGACTAGGAGTCGCTCCACTGTAAGTTAGGCCAGGTTCTAATCAAGAAACTCGATCAATTTTTTGATCAGAACAGCCTCTAGGCCGGAGCGAGAATATCGACGCTGGCGAGACTCTCGCCGGGCGGAAAGTCGGGCGACGCGATCCGCGCCGCCAAAACCAGCGCCGCATCGACGCGCTGGCGCCGATCGCTTGTTCATGCGAACGCCGGCGCGACCCGCCCAAACGCTTCGGCTGCCGTCAAGCCATGAAGCGCCGCTCCTCTCGCTGGATCGCGCGAAGCGCGCTGGACGCCTTTTTGCCCGCGCTTGCCGCCAACGCCGTCTGGCGGCGGGTTGAGCGCCAAGAACCACGCCGCGACTGACGCGCACGCCAACGCCGTCCGTCTGTTGCTCGGGCTTGGCCAGCGCAACGAGCTCGCGAAGGCGCATGACCTCATCGAAGGTTTTGAGGCGGAAACCCCGTCATCGTCAGCCCTGGGCAAGCTCCGGAGGTCATAACGCGGAGCAGGAGCTCCTCGCCAATTACCGAGGCGTCCTCCGCTTCGCCGCAATAACGCCAAAGTAAATCGTCGCGAGGATGCAAGTGGATTCGACCAAACCATGCAATTCGGCGTAATATAACATGAATGCATTAGTCGGACGAGGCTAGCTTGCTAGGATTTTGCCTCGACCGAAAGCGACGCGCCAAGCCGCCTGATGTTTTTTTCTGATCAGGTAAATAATCGATCGTCCTTGTTTCCATCCGTGAATGGCGGATTTCCGCTCACAAAACTCACAAAGTCTCCTAGAAATATCGACTAACATAGCCGATTTCTGGCTAAGGTACAGCTTATTCACCAGCGAACGGACTCGCAAGCCATCTTTGCTGTAAGTATTTATTGTTTTATTTTTTGTCTATCCGTGTATTAAATCTGTAATACACCCTTACTTAACAAACTGTACCAATAAAATAGCGATAAAACCGTAATAAAACCAAAAATATGGCGTCTTTCCAGTTTTGCTCATAAAAGGCGCATTTCCGCTCACTGAAGTCATAAAGCTGCCTTGAAACATTGATTTAAGCAAGTTACTTATTGCCTAGACAGCGCTTGCTCGCTTGGGAGCGGACTCGAAAGGTCGCTTCCGATGCCGGTATTTATTGCCCTGACTACAGCGATATGACGTACAACATCTGCATAACAACCTTAAATATAAAAATACACCAAATAAAGATCAACTCAATGCCGATAAAACCTTCGGTATTGAATACCTTCACTGATGTCATCGCCTCGTTGACGTAGAGTTATTCTGCGCATGACGAAGCAGGATGTTTAGTAAAACTCTCAAAGTCTAAGAGGAGCTCTTGATGCGAGCATCAAACGATTGGTGGCGTGGGCCCCATGGGCGCATCTTTGGTCGGATTACGCGATGGGCGCGCCGGTTTAGTCTCGCCCCGCTATTTTTCCCGCTCTTGACCGGCGCGGCCTGGGCTAATCCGGTCATTTTCAACCAGCCGTTCACCGGCAATCCAGGCGATGTCGTCAGCATCACCGGAAGCGGCTTCGGCGCCGCCCCGCAGGTCCATCTCAAGCCGGGTCACCAGACGACCGCCGCGGTGATCCCGACAATGCAGGCGCAGAACGCCAATGTCGTGTTCCAATTGCCCAAGGGCCAACCATTCGACCTTTACGAGATCTGGATTTCCAATAATGGCGCGTCGAGCGCGCATGTGTTCATCAACGCGCCGCGCGCCATGCAAATCGACGGCGCGGATGTCGTCGCCAATGGCGGCATGCGCATCTGGGGCAGAAATCTCTATGTGAACGGCGTGACTCCGACAGTGACTTTGGTGGACACGCAAACAGGCGCCTCGCTCGCCGCCACGGTGAATTTCAGCGGGCCGAATGACCCCTATCGCCTCTATCTCTCGCTGCCGAGCGGCATTATCGCCGGACGAACCTATCAGGTCGCCGTCAACAATGGATATGGCGCGACGACCGCCGACAACACGGTTCTCGGCCATGCGACAGGCACGGATTATTATGGGGTCTATGAGCCCTGGGGAGCCGAGTTCATCTATGCGAACGGTCCGACCTACCAGGCGTGGGTCGCCGGAACCAATGAAATGGACCATCATGTCTATGTCGTCACGACCGATCCGGATTTGACCGTCCACGCCAAGGGCGACGGCGTGGCCGATGACACCGGCGCGATCCAACAGGCGATCAATCTCGCCGCCGCGCATGGCGGCGGCATGGTTTATCTTCCCGCCGGGACCTATCGGCTGGCGTCCCAGAACGGCATCGGCCTCACTCTTTTATCCGGCGTCATGCTCAGGGGACATAGCGCCGCGGACACCAAGATCAGCTTCGGCCCGGCGACCCCGCAAGGCTCCTCCTATCAGTTCTTCGCGATCACCTGGCCCTCTGGCGCGCAGCTCTCCGGCCTCTCCAATCTGTCGCTTCAGAATGTCGATAAGACCAGTCAGTTGGTCATCAATGCGTTGGCCGGCGGCCCGGTCAGCAAGATCGCCATTCTGAACGTCACGTGGGATCTCGGCAGCGGCCAGCCCATCTATCTGCAGGGCGATAGGATCGCGATCGAGGGCAGCACCTTCAAGCAATCGCCCAATAGCCAGAATCCTTACTCCGACGGCAATAGCGGGACCGGCCCGCTCGCATTTGGGCCCATGTCGAACCTGCTGTTTCGCTCCAACATGATATCCTGGGCGAGCGGACAGAATTTGATGAGCGATTTGACCAATGCGGTGATCGAAGGCAATCATTTCACCCGGGCCGCGGATCAGATCACAGCCACCGCGGCGCAGACCAGCTGGCCCTATGTCACTCAGCCGGTCGCCGTCGGCCAAGTCATCCAGCGCACCCAGGGTCGCCAGCTCGCCGTTAATTTCGGCAAATATGTCGTCATTCACAGCAATAAATTCGACACCTCCGGCAATACGCTGCAATATAATTGGGACGATGGCGAGACAATTCTCAGCGAAGCCGGCGGGCCGACCCCGCGGTTCGACGGCGGCGCGACGACCTCGGCCAGCGCGCTGACGGTCGCCGATGATTCGAGATGCTCGGGCGTCTGCTCCTGGAACTATTATCCCAATTCCACCGTGAGCATCGTCACCGGCGCCGGGGCCGGCCAGATCCGCAACATTGTTTCGCGCAACAACAACACATTCACGATCGACCAGCCCTGGGACGTCATTCCGTCGCCGGGCGATCATTTCGCGATCGACGTTCCCTCCTTGTCCAACGCGCTGATCCGCTACAACACCATGACGGGGAACCCGCGCGGCGTGGTGTTGTACTCAGGCACCTATCTCAATGTCTCGGTCATCGCCAACACAATGACCGATAATGGCGGCATTATGCTGCGGCCGGACCAATATTCGATGAACGGCCCGAACGGCGCGCAATTCCATATCGGCAGGGCGCGAAATATCGAGATCAACAGCAATGTCCTGACCAACACGAAGGGGCTTTTCAACTCCTATATATATGCGAGTTTCGGCCTGATCTCGCCGAGCTCGCTTTGGGGCGTGAGCACAGACGGCGTTGAAATGCGCAATAATCAAATCACCGGGCTGCCCGGCACACCGATCTATGACGCCGCCGATGGCTATTATAATTATGTCCTATACGCGAATCCGAATGGCCCCTATGTCGACAATGGCGTGAACACGATCATTGGAACTATCCTTCAAGGCGATATTTGCATAAGCTGCGCGCCCAACTACACATTGACCACCGGCGATCTCGACACGGTCATTTGGAACGCCAAGACAACGGCGGCTTCGAGCGTTTCCGCCACGAGCGCCGTGTCCGCGGTAACACTTGACTACAATATCTCGAACAAATCTCTCAACGCCTCAACCGGCACGGTCATCGGGCATGATTAAAGCCTGCGTCATCGGAGCAGCATAGAGGAGATCGGAAACCACGGGTCACGGGCTCCGTCAGCCGGCGATCGCCGCGAAAGGCGATCGCCGGGGCGGCCGCCCTCCGCGACCAGGGTTTCGCTTTGCCTATCAATCGCCGAGGTGGCCCGCAACGTCCTTCCGGGGCGTCCCAGTCCCGCCGCGAATTCGCTACAGCTGCGTCGCTCGGACGAATGCGAACGAGGCGAGAGAAGTTTTGATGAAACGGTTGACTCCAGAGGAAACAAGGACCTCTGGCGTCAAATCGACTGGTTATAGGCGCCGACCTCCGGGTTTTCGCGCAAGACGCCATCAACCGCCGCAAACATTTCGCGCATTCTCGCTTCCGACGCAGGGCTCTCGACGACAACGACCAGTTCGGGCTTGTTTGACGAAGCGCGAACGAGACCCCACGTCCCGTCTTGCGTCGTGACCCGCACGCCATTGACAGTCACGAGATCGCGAATTTTTTGGCCGATCAAAAGCGCACCCTTGGCCTGCATAGCTTTGAATTGTTCGACCACTTTGTCGACGACGCCATACTTCGTCTCGTCGTCGCAATGCGGCGACATAGTCGGCGAACCCCAGGTCTTGGGTAGTTCGTTATAAAGCTCAGCCATCGATTTCAGTGGATTGCGATCGAGCATCTCAATGACATGGATGGCGGTGAGAATTCCGTCGTCATAGCCGCGCCCAACTGGCGCGTTAAAGAAGAAATGTCCGGATTTCTCGAAGCCGGCGAGGGCGCCTAGATCCGTCACCCTGCGTTTAATATATGAATGCCCGGTCTTCCAGTAATCGGCCTTGACCCCATGACGCAGCAGCTCCGGATCGGTCGCGAAAAGCCCGGTCGATTTGACGTCGACAACGAAAGTGGAGCCTGGATATAATTTGGAAAGATCGCGCGCCAGCATGACGCCGATCTTGTCGGCGAAGATTTCCTCGCCGCGATTGTCGACGACGCCGCAGCGATCTCCATCGCCGTCAAATCCAAGGCCGACATCCGCGCCTGTCTCGCGCACTTTCGCGGCCATGGCGTGCAGCATCTTCAGGTCTTCTGGATTCGGATTGTAGTTTGGAAAGGTATAATCGAGCTCGGCGTCAAGCGGGATGACTTCACAGCCGAGCTTTTCTAGAACCTTCGGCGCAAAGGCGCCAGCCGTGCCATTACCGCAAGCGGCGACAACTTTGAGCTTGCGCGCGATCTTTGGCCGATTTGTCAGATCCGCAATGTAGCGCGCCGGAAAATCTTCGACGAACCTATAGGCGCCGCCCTCGGCATAGCGAAACTTTCCTTCAAGTACGATCTCTTTCAGCCGGCTCATCTCATCCGGGCCGAAGGTTACCGGCCTTTGCGCCCCCATTTTCACCCCGGTCCAGCCATTGTCGTTATGGGAGGCTGTAACCATGGCGACTGCCGGGACGTCGAGATCAAACTGTGCGAAATAGGCCATCGGCGACAGCGCGAGCCCGATGTCATGGACCCTTACGCCGGCCGCCATCAAGCCGCTTATCAGAGCGTATTTAATCGAGGCGGAATAGGCCCGAAAATCATGCCCGGTTACAAGTTCCGGCTTGACGCCTATATCGTGGAGCAGCGCGCCGAGCCCCAAGCCAAGCGCCTGAACGCCCATGAGGTTGATCTCTTTTTCGAAGATCCAGCGCGCATCATATTCACGAAAGCCTGTCGGCTTCACCATTGGGCGCATTTCGTAGCCGTAGGTATTAGCCTCTAATTGCGGCGCGGGTTTCGGAAACATCACTTGAATTCCTTGTGCAATGGTTCGAACGTTGGGCGCGTTCGCTGACGTAGTCCAAAGGCCGGACGCCGCCCGCCGCGGCAAAGCCCCTCGTCAAGCGCCGGGCGCCTCGTCGCTAGAGGTCCCCTATGTCGCTTTCGTGATCAACGAAACTATGGGACGCATATTCTATTGTTTTGCGACATTTTCTCATGTTGAGCGGAATTATGGTTCGACGCCGAGACACGATCCCGCTCAGAGGATGAATTTAATAGCGAACGGTCTCTATTTGGCGCCCGTTACCATCAAGTGACATCCTAGGCCTACAGGCGGCGCCGCTTTGATTCGGAAATCCTCGCCTCGGTCAAGGCCTCAAGCCGGTTCACGCCACCCAGACCGCCCCTAATTCTGCTTTGCGATGATCTTATCCTTTATGCCGGCGTAAACCGCCGCCGGTATGATCTTCTTTTGCACCAACTCGTCCTTGCCCTTATAAGGCCGGTTCTTGACAATGTTGGCGGCGCGTTTATCGCCGATGCCTTTCAAGGCGCGCAGGTCCCCTTCGCTCGCGCTATTTATGTCGAGGAGAGGCGCGGAAGACGTCGCCGTCCGTTTTGGAGCGGTCATCGATTTATCCGGCGCGGCCGGTTGCGGGCTTTGCGCGAAACTTGGCGCCGCGAAGCTGGCGGCGGCCCAAAGCGAGAGCGCGACGAGCGTCTTTCGGTCGAATTTCATAGGATCCTCCTTCATTACCGCTTTGGCGAGCGCCACGAGCGCGGCGGCGATCCCCGCGAGTGTGTCCGATAAGCGGGAGGCGCGTCAAACCTCCGCCGCGAACCTAGCTCATTCGGCCGCAACCCTTGCATCGCTCTGCGCGGCGAGCCAGCGCTCGGCCTCCAGCGCCGCCATGCAGCCTAACCCGGCCGCAGTTACGGCCTGACGGTAGATCTCGTCCGCGACGTCGCCGGCCGCGAAGACGCCGGGAACGGTCGTCGCGGTCGAGTTCGGCGCCGTCATGATATAGCCGTTGGGCTTGATCTCGAGTTGGCCGACGAACAGATCGGAGGCGGGCTTGTGCCCAATGGCGACGAACACGCCATGGGTCTCGATGTCGCGCGAGGCTCCCGACTTGACGTTATTCAAACGCACATGCGTGACGCTCAAGGGATCAGAGTCGCCCCGAATCTCGTCGACTGCATGATCCCATATGACCTCGACATTTGGCCTGTTGAGCAATCTCTCCTGGAGGATGCGCTCAGCCCGGAACAAATCACGGCGATGCACGACCGTCACTTTACTTGCGATATGGCTCAAATATAGGGCCTCTTCGACCGCCGAATTGCCCCCGCCGACGACAACCACCGGCTTGCCGCGGTAGAAAAATCCGTCGCAGGTCGCGCAAGCCGACACGCCATAGCCCTTGAACTTGGTCTCCGAGGGGATTTCGAGCCATTTCGCCTTGGCCCCAGTCGCGATCACCAGCGCGTCGCATGTGTAAGTCGCCCCGCTGTCGCCGCTAAGCCGAAACGGCGGCCGGCTGAGATCAACATGAAGGATATGGTCGGACGCCATCCGCGCGCCGACATGCTCCGCCTGAGCCTTCATCTGCTCCATCAGCCAGGGACCTTAAATCGGCGCGGCGAAGCCCGGATAGTTTTCGACGTCCGTCGTGATCATAAGTTGGCCCCCCGGTTCGAAGCCAGAAATCAGGAGCGGCTCCAGCAAAGCCCGGGCGGAGTAGATTGCGGCGGTATAGCCTGCAGGACCAGATCCGATGATGATCACTTTGGCATGCGAGCCGCTTGGAGCGGAGGACGTCGCCGACATTGTTGCGCCTCATGCGAATGTGAATTCAGCTGCGGCTGGATAGCTTGGAGCCGACAGCCTATTTAAACCCCCGGCTTAATCGCAATTCTCGGGCCTTGAAGCATGCGCTAGAGCGCGTTTTGATGGGATAGTATCATCCAATCGATAAGAACTCGCTCCAAATCAACAAGTTGGAGCATGCCCTGATCAAAAAAGTCGATCAAATTTTTAAGAATATGCCGAAGCGCGACCTTAGATCTTTCTCCGGCCGTGCCAGAACGCGAGTGGGCGGATCGGATGCTGTCCGATCCGCCCACTCGGTCAGGAATTCCCACGTCAGCGCGACGCCGGGGAGCCCGGCTCGAGAAACAGAGCGCCGACGCCGGCGGACAAAGCGAGACCCGTTTGCGCTCCAACGGAAAGAGGCTGAAGCGTAACCGAACCGGCGTTGCCGCCGACAAGCGCATTTGCGCTAAGCCCAACGCCTACGGTCGCGCCTGCGCCCACGCCCGCATATTCGCCGGCAAGTGAATAAGGAGCTCCGCGCGGCGCGGCAGTGAAAACACCCCAGGCAAGCCTGCCGGGACCGGTCACGCCAACGGCCAAGCCAAATCGACAAATCGTCCCGACGTAATATTCAGGGTGGCCATGCCGCGGACGATAGACGCAAGAGAGAGCCCGGCTCGATGTAATGACTAAGCCGATGCCTGGGGATACTCTGCAATCAAGTAAACCCGAACGGACGGCGGCGCCCGACGTGGTCGCGGCAAAGCTGAACAGCGCGGCGCTGAGGAGCCACGCCGGCAGCTTCCGGCAAAAAGACAGATGCATAAAAACTTACTCCTTGCTATGGGGCTCGGTCCCTTTTGTCGGCGGCGCGCGCAATGCGGCGATAAAGCCGCTCCGAATGATGAAACCGCCAACCTTGAGATCCTAGCAATGACTGTCCCGCTCCGCCAGTTTTCATCATTCGCCGGCGTCGGCCTTGTCGCCACAGCGGTCCATTATGTCGTTTTGATCGGGCTCGTTCAAATTGCAGGAGTCTCGCCGGTCGCCGCCGCTTTAGCGGGCTTCAGCGCCGGCGGAACGGTTTCCTATGGCCTCTCCCGTCGCTGCGTTTTTCGGTCGGAAAAACCCCACGAGGAGGCCGTTTGGCGCTTCGCGCTTGTCGTCTCGGTCGGCTTCGGGCTCACCTATCTCCTCATGTCGACTTTCGTTGAAGTCGCCGGCCTACCTTATTTACCTGCGCAGGTCGCGACGACTGGCGTGGTCATGCTCTGGAATTTCGCTGCGCATCGCATGTGGACCTTCGCCTAGCTTGATTTTACTTCGGTTGGCGCGTCAAGCGAGGGCTGGCGACTGAATTGCCGGGGCGTCGCTAGCTATGGATTTTCCATTGGCCGATAGGCAAATAGCTTTTCAATTCGCTCCAGCAAGCCGTCGCGCACATTGCGGTAGGCGTCGAGAATGCGCGCGCGGCTGCCTTCAACCGCGGTAGGGTCGAGCGTCGGCCAATAGACGACCTCCACAGCGAGCCTACGGGTGAATTCGAGCGCTTTGTGATGCGCCTCTGGCGACAATGTGACGATGAGGTCAAAATAGGCGTCCTCAAGATCCTCAAAAGTATGAGGGCGATGTTGGGAAATATCGATGCCAATCTCCTCCATCACAGCGATGGCGAAGTCATCGCTCCCGCCGCGCTTGACGCCGGCGGACGCAAAAGTTTCCGTCCCGAAGTAAAGCTTTCCCAGCGCCTCGGCCATCGGCGAGCGCACTGTATTCAACGAACAGGCGAAAAGCACCGATTGCGGCCTGTCCCTGACAAGGGTCGTCATCGCCACGGGGCCTCGGCGTCGTCCCGCCGGCTCGGAACGGACTCACAAACCATGCTTGGGGTCAAGGAAATTGCTCAAGCAATATGATTTCAAACAGGCATAGGCCTGACTTGAAAATGTGCTAGCCCTTCCAATGCAATGCGGCGACAAGGGTGAAGATTCGCCGCGCCGTGTCTATGTCAAAATCGATCTTGCCTTTCAGCCGCTGGATCAAAAGTTGCGCCGCTTCATTATGGAGGGCGCGGCGTCCCATATCGATTGCTTCGATCTGGCTGGGCATAGCTGTCCTGATCGCCGCGTAATAACTTTCGCAGACGAAAAAATAATCCTTGAGAAGACCGCGCAAGGGCGTCAGCGAAGATGTGCGTAGCGAGCGGTAGCCGCTTTCGTCATGGATCTCCAAGGCAAGCTTGGCGTCTTGCAGAGCTATTTTCAATCCATAGGGGCCGGCGTCTCGCCCCGGCAAGGCGAAGCAATTTTCATCGAGTAAGTCATAGATCGCTATTTGCCGTTCGTGCTCCTTATCGGCCGTGCTGCGGCCGATCGACGCCTCGTCAAAGAAAACTCACCGAAATGAGGCGGTTGGGCTGCGCAGAGTCCGCTCCACTCATGACAGCCGAGGCGCGAGACGCAGGGCGACCGAACTTTTTAGCATCGAGCCCCTCGGCTTCGCCCAGCGCGACCGCGGCTGGCCCAGAGCACGGCCCCGGCTGTCGGCCCCGCATTTCAAAATCGACGTTTTCTTCATGAAGTCTAGAACGTTTAGAACCGAGGAAACCGCGCCGAGCGCGCGGTTGGCAGGACATGATTTGAACCGCCGACATAATCCCCGATCGCTTCAGGCGTGTTCAGGCTCCGAGAGGTCTGGCGCCCGCATTGCGAATATCTTGGCTCAACGCCTCGGCGTTCGCCGCGATAATTTCGAGATGCTCGGGCGCGAGCCGATCAGCGAGCGGAACACTTTCCGAAAGCTCGGAGGCGCCGATGATGATTGCGCCGAAATCCCGCCAACTGGCCGCGGCGATCGCCTCGCGCGGAAGGGTCGAGACTTGTCGTGCGACAGCAGCCTTCGACGGCGCGTGCGAGATTGAAGTCGTTGGTGATCAAAATCGATTGCGCCGCCGCGTGGTCCCTGGCCTGAGCGAGAAGATCGGCCGCGATCCATTCCGGGTTGGCGCTTCCATCGGCTATGATCAGGACTTCGGACGGCCCCGCGATCATGTCGATGCCAACTGTTCCATATACCCGCCGCTTGGCCGCGGCGACATAAGCATTGCCTGGACCGACAATTTTTACGACAGGCAGGGAGTGGCTGGGCGTCCCATAAGCCAGGGCTGCGATGGCTTGCGCGCCGCCCACACGATAAATTTAGTAGAGGACGGCAAGCTTCGCGGCCGCGAAGACCCAGGGGATTGACTTCGCCGTCCGGAG
>CAWHIP010000014.1:0-195133 GCA_963829515.1 uncultured Alphaproteobacteria bacterium | reverse complement strand
TTCGCCCCCCTCATTCAAAACTAGCTTCACTCGAAGCTTCGTCATTATACGGACACGCCCATCAATCTCATTCTTACGAGATCCTAGGCCCCAGATGAGTTCGCGTAAAGCAGCCTTTTGCCGACGATGCCAGCCAAGGCCGTGTCCGTTCGTTCGCCATCCTCAACTCCGAGTTCAGACCTATTGTTGTAACGAAAATCAAACTCTGCCACGTAGCGGTGCAGATGCTTCTCCCCGCAATGCTGATAGACGCCCTTCATGCCGCGCTTGAACACGCTGTAGAAGCCTTCCACCGTGTTCGTGTGGACTTTCGCCGCGCACATACTCGCCCGCGCCGTGACGGACGAAATCATGCTCGGTGAAGAACTTGCCAGATGCGCATACTGGCCAGCTTCGTCGGTCATGACTGCGTGCCGGGCAGACGTTCGCCTTGATGATCGGCAGCAGATCGGTGGCCCTGGTGCCCTCGACGTGGAAGGACCGGGCCGAACCGCCGCGCTGCACCAGCGTCATAACGGCGTGCTTGTGGGCGTAGCCGCGGCGCCTTCAGAGCCTTCCTTCTTGCCGATGAACGTCTCGTCAATCTCAACCGTGACGCCAGCGCCGCCGATTGGCGGCAGCTTGCCGGCCGCCATCGCCTCGCGGATCCGGTGCGTCATGAACCAAGCCGTCTTGACTGCACGTCCAGCGTCCGCATCAGTTGGTGGCTGATGCCCTTCTTGCTGCTGCACATGAGATAGACGGCTTGCAGCCAAAGATTCAGCTTGACGTGGCTGCTTAAACACGGTGCCGACAGTGACGGTGAACTGGCGCTTGCAGGGACCGCAGCGGCGCAGCCCATGCGACCGGCCGCCTTAACCACGTGATCCGGTCCATGCCGCCGCAGCGCGGGCACACCGGGCCGTTCGGCCACAGGAGCCTTCAAGCTTCGGAAGGCGGCGGCTTCATCGTGGAAGAACTTGGCAGGAAAACTGCTTGGAACCGGACATGACTTAATCCCCTTATCCGCGACCGTATCAAAATCGCCGTGTTTGTCAACTATATAATCGCCTTCTGTTGGGGGCGCCGCTTCGCGCCGCGACCTGCCGCGATCCGCCGGCTTCGACGCCTGGCTCGCGGCCGTCAAGCGCGAGGCCGCCGCGCAAGGCATTTCGCCGCAGGCGATCGGCGCGCTCGACGGCGTGACCTATGATCCCCTCGATCATCTCCGCGCGATCATGGCCAGCATGTGTTCCATCAAAGCTTCGAGCAATTCTCCGGCCGCATGGTCACTCCTACCGCCTGCGCAAGGGCGCGAGCCTCATCAAGCAATATGCCGCGACTACTTCGCCGGATCGAGCAGGCCTATGGTGTTCCGGCCCCGTCTTGTCGCGATCTGGGGGCTGGAGACCAATTTCGGCGCCGATAATGGGAATTGGCCGACGCTGCGGGCGCTGGCGACGCTCGCCTTCGATTGCCGCCGCACGCGAAAAGTTCCAGGCCGAGCTTCTCGACGCCTTGCGGCTGATCCAGCGCGGCGATCTGCCGCTCGCCGCCATGCGCGGCGACTGGGCCGGCGAGTTGGGCCAGACGCAGTTCATGCCGTCGTCCTGGCTCAAATACGCGGTCGATTTCGGCGGCGGACGCAATCTCATCCGCAGCGCCCCCGACGCGCTCGCCTCGACGGCGAATTATCTCCGCGGCTATGGCTGGCGGCCCGGCGCAGGTTGGGAGCCGGGAGAGCCCAATTTCGCCGTCATCAAGCAATGGAACGAGTCCGACGTTTATGTGCGCACGATCGCGCTCTTTGCGACGAAACTCGCCGCGGCGAACTAGGCGGCGCCCTCATCCTGAGGAGCCGGCGCCAGCGGCGTCTCAAAAGGATGGTGGCGCGCTTTTGCGCTGCGCAGAGGCCCTATTTGCCGTCGATCTGCCTGCCGACGATCGCGATCGCCTGCTCGTAGACGGTCGCCGCGTTCCAGGCCTGGAGCGCGGCGAAATTGGCTTCGCCGGGCTGGTATCCCGCCCCGGCGGTCCAGCCATGCGCCTTGAGGAAATTCGCCGTGGAATTCAGCGCGCCGGATGGGGTCTCGAGGCTTCCGCCGGCGCCATACTCCAGAATGTTCTTGGGTAGGAACTGGGTCTGACCGATCTCGCCATGCATGGAGCCGCGCGCGCTCGCCGACAGTTGGCCGCGATCGATCAAGGTCAGAAATGCGTAGAGCTGGTCGGTGAAATAGGCGGACCGGCGGCAGTCATAGGCGAGCGTTGCGATCGACGACAGGGCGTTCTGATTGCCGGAGACGGCGCCGAAGCCGGTCTCGAACCCCCAGATGGCGAGGAGCGGCCCTGGCGGCACGCCATAGCGCTGCTCGATCGAGGCGAACAGCGCCGCATTCGACTGCTTCAGGGCGCGACCGCGCGAGGCGATGGCCGAGCCGCCGCGCTTGGCGAGAAACTGATCGAGCGACAGATGGAAGCCGTGCTGGCCACGATCGGCGCCGATTGTCGCCGACGAATAATTCGTCCCCAGGACGGCGGAGATGCCGGCGGCGCCGATTCCCCGCGCCTTCGCCTCGGCCGCGAACTGGGTCTTCCACGCGTCGAAGCCGGCGGCCGAGTTGCCGCACTGCGCGGCGCCCGCCTCGCCGGGAATCCACGCCAGAGCCATAAAGGCCGCGATGGCGACTGTCCTGAACCGACCGCCGTTTTTCATGTGATCCCTTCGATGCCGTTCTCGTTCGGAAGAATTGCCTGCGCGCCCCCGCGCGGCGCGTTTGTCGGCTTCGCGCTTAAACGGTCGTGGCGATTATGTCAAAAGCTGGGCCGGATAGGGCGTGGGGATGAGCTGTTGGACGGCGTGGGCGGCCAAAAAAAGCCGCCGACGCACTCGATCGCGCCCACCAGAAAACAAAGACAAAGTGCGTCACTGAGCTTCATTCCGCCATATTATCTTTTGAATATATCGCATAAAGATTTAGGACTACTTTGAGTTGCGCGAATTTGTGAAAAATTTTGTTGCGGGAACTGATCAGGCCGCAGCCGCTACGAAATCACGCCTCCAGGCGTGGCTCGTGGATCTATTTATCGCAGCTATCCAAAAGATCTCAAAGGAAGAGGACCGCATTGAGGTCCTTGTTTGGCTTTCTCGATCTCAGAACATCATTAGCAGTGACAAAACAGTCAAGGACAAGTTTGCCGAACTTTATTCGCTGATGGACGGCGCGAAGACAGCCAGAATTGTCCTCAACTCGGTGACGGAAAGCATAAAGAATTACAAAAGCGCGGATCTACCGCTTGCGGTCAAGATTTCGATACCTGTCACTTTGATGTCTGTTCCCTTTGTTGGACTCCATGGTGCGGGGATCGCCGCGTTCGGCGGCGCGATTGGCCTTCCAGTCTTTATCCTGATCTTCCTCGGGACGGCAGGAATTGCCGCCATTCTCGAACCCTTCGCTGCTAACGAAAAAGCTCGAAACCAAATTATATCTATTCTGGCGATGATCGCTTGAGCTGAGGCTATGCGCCGCATCAACGCGGCGATAGATTCTGGGACACAGGGGGTGCCAAAGTCCCCTGTTCGGTCCGAAATGCCCCAAGACGAGCGCGAAATTCAAGATAGCCTGCTCGCGATGGACCCTTTCGTCTTCGAGAGCCATGTCATGAGCTTCTTCACCGAGCTTGATCCAAGCGCCTCCGTTACTCAGCGGAGCGCTGACGGCGGCATTGACGGCTTCGCACGCCATCCAGAAGGGCTGATCGTAATCCAGTGCAAGCGCTATGCGCGAGATTCCTCGGTCGGCCGTCCTGAAATCCAGCAATTTTGGGGCGTCATTGAAGAGAACGAGGCTTGGCGGGGATATTTTGTAACGACATCTCAATTTACCGCCGGCGCAGTGAAAACCGCTGAACTCTCGAAGAAAGTGGTCTTGGTCGAGATGAGCGAGCTCGTGCGTTGGCATCAAAGCGGCCCAACGTTCTAAATACCTCCCTCATTCACCGCTTCTTCCCCTTCCATGCCCGCGTCCCGCCCTTTCCCGCCGAGCTGCGCGGCTTGGCCTCCCCTCCGCCGAAATTATGCGGCCCCATTTCGGCGTCGGTCGGCTTATGCGGCCGGTTCGCCGGAAGATTGGCCGCACTGCCATATTTGCGCGCGCCCTGATAGGCGCCGGCCTCCGCCTCGACGTCGCGCTGGCTCGCCAGCGGATCGTCGGCGATGGCGAGCTCGACCGCCTGCAGCCGCTTCAGCTCATCGCGATAGCGAGCGGCCGCCTCGAATTCGAGATTGGCGGCGGCCTCGCGCATGCGCTTTTCAAGATCGGCGATGGTCGCCTTGAAATTATGGCCGGGCAGGATCTCCGGCGCGGCGAGGCCGGCGTCCACGGTCACATGATCCTGCTCATAGACCGAGCCGAGAATATCCTGGATGCCGCGCTTGATCGTGGCCGGCGTGATCCCGTGTTCGGCGTTATAGGCCGATTGCTTTTCCCGCCTGCGGTTCGTCTCCGCCATGGCGCGCTGCATCGAGCCGGTCTCGTGATCGGCGTAGAGGATCACCTTGCCCTCGACATTTCGCGCCGCGCGGCCGATCGTCTGCACCAGCGAGGTTTCGCCTCGCAGAAAACCTTCCTTGTCGGCGTCGAGAATGGCGACGAAGGCGCATTCGGGAATGTCGAGCCCCTCGCGTAAGAGATTGATGCCGACCAGCGCGTCGAAGGCGCCGAGGCGTAGGTCGCGGATGATCTCGATGCGCTCGATCGTGTCGATGTCGGAGTGCATGTAGCGGACCCGCACGCCATGCTCATGCAAATATTCGGTCAAGTCCTCGGCCATGCGCTTGGTCAAGACCGTGACCAAGGAGCGGTAGCCGCGCGCCGAGACCTCGCGCAGCTCGCCGAGAAGATCATCGACTTGGGCGCGGGCTGGGCGGACCTCGACCGGCGGATCGATCAGGCCGGTCGGGCGGATGACCTGTTCGACGAAGATTCCGCCGGTCCGCTCCATCTCCCAATGGCCGGGCGTCGCCGAGACATGGACGGTCTGCGGCCGCATCGCCTCCCATTCCTCGAAGCGCAAGGGCCTGTTGTCGAGGCAGGACGGCAGGCGGAAGCCATATTCGGCGAGCGTCGCCTTGCGGCGAAAGTCGCCGCGATACATGCCGCCGATCTGCGGCACGGTTTGATGCGATTCGTCGGTGAAGACGAGGGCGTTGTCGGGCAGATATTCAAATAGGGTCGGCGGCGGCTCGCCCGGCCGGCGGCCGGTCAGATAGCGCGAATAATTCTCGATGCCGGCGCAGGAGCCCGTCGCCTCCAGCATTTCGAGATCGAACAAGGTGCGTTGCTCGAGCCTTTGCGCTTCGAGCAGCCGGCCGGCGGCGTTGAGTTCGTCGAGGCGCTGGCGCAGCTCCGCCTTGATGCCCTTGATCGATTGCAGCAAGGTCGGGCGCGGCGTGACGTAATGCGAATTGGCGTAGACCTTCACGAATTCGAGGTCTTGCGTCTTCTTGCCGGTCAGCGGAT
Source organism: uncultured Alphaproteobacteria bacterium (assembly GCA_963829515.1). Taxonomy (GTDB): domain Bacteria; phylum Pseudomonadota; class Alphaproteobacteria; order Rhizobiales; family Beijerinckiaceae; genus Methylocapsa. The sequence goes on along the minus strand of CAWHIP010000014.1, from coordinate 189,632 downwards.
CGAATTCGGCGATAGTCTCGATCGAATCGCCGAAAAATCCGATGCGCCAGGCGCGGTCTTCATAATGGGCGGGGAAAAGCTCGATCGTGTCGCCGCGCACCCGAAACACGCCGCGCGAGAAATCGCCCGCCGAGCGCTTATATTGCAAAGCGACGAGATCGCTGACCAGCTGGCGCTGGTCGATTCGCTCGCCCTGCTTCACGGTGAAGGTCATCGCCGTATAGGTCTCGACCGAGCCTATGCCGTAAATACAGGAGACCGAGGCGACAATGATGACGTCATCGCGTTCGAGCAGGGCGCGGGTCGCCGAATGGCGCATCCGGTCGATCTGCTCGTTGATCGAGCTTTCCTTCTCGATATAGGTGTCGGAGCGCGGCACATAGGCTTCGGGCTGATAGTAATCATAATAAGAGACGAAATATTCGACCGCGTTATCAGGGAAAAAGCTCTTGAACTCGCCGTAAAGCTGCGCCGCCAGCGTCTTATTCGGGGCGAGCACCAATGCGGGACGGTTGGTCCTTGCGATCACCTGCGCCATGGTGAAGGTTTTGCCCGAACCAGTCACGCCGAGGAGCACCTGATCGCGCTCGCCCGCGTTGACGCCAGCCACAAGCTCCGCGATCGCGCCCGGCTGGTCGCCCATTGGCTCGTATTCGGAGACGAGCCGGAAGCGAAGGCCGCCTTCCGACTTGTCCGGACGCGCCGGACGATGCGGCGTCCAGGGCTTTTTCTCGCGCAGATTGGGATCGCCGCGCTCAAGCAGATCCTTGAGCGATTCGACCGTCGCGGCGACGCCGATCGAATTGCGCGCTTGATGCAGCGGCGCGGAGGCGGCCTCGCCGCGCTTGCCGTCGCGCGCGAGCGCTTCGGCGAGCTTGGCGTCGATGCGCGAGGCGGGACCCAGCTCATAGGGGGCCCCAGGCGCTTCGGAAAAGCCTTGCGCGGGCTGGCGCTGGTTCAGCGCCGGATTGAGGAGAGCGGCCAGATGCTCGCCGAGCGGATGAACCTCCGGCTTCGAGGCCTTGGAGCGCGGAGTAGCCCTCCGCACTGAGGTTTTCGGGGCTTTCGCCGAGGGGCCGGGAGCTTTGACCATGCCGCCAATATGGGCCGAATCAGGCGCGGATCAAAGTCCCCGCGCCCTGTCTAGGTTTGAAGAGCGCAGGCCGTGAGGGAGCTTTGCCTCAGGCCGCCGGCGAGGCCGCGGCGGGGGTCACGCCGGCGAGCGCGTCGCGCAAAGCCTGCTCTTTGGTGTGGTCGAAAGAGGTCCGCAAAACGGTGCCGCCGACGCCGGTCAGATCCGCGAGCACCTTATCCGCCGTGAATTTACGGATCAGCAGGAACAGCGCGGCATTGCCGGAGTCTAAAGTCTGCGCGACTTCCTTGATGAACTTGTCGTCGATCCCGACATCGGCGAGCGCGCCGCCGACCGCGCCAGAGGCCGCGCCGATCGCCGCGCCAAGCAGCGGCTGCAGAAAGATCAAGCCGATCAGCGTGCCCCATAAAGTCCCGGAAACCGCCCCGACCGCTGTCGTATTGACGAGCTGATTGAGCTTGATATGGCCATTGGGCTGCTTGACCGCGATCACCGCATCGCCGAGCTCGATAAGATAATCCTTCTGCAGCTCCAGAACTTTTTGCCGAACCTCTTCAGCCTTCTCTTCGGAGGGAAATGCGATGACGACGAGATCGCTCATGCTTAGGCCCTTTCTGAATGATTTCTACAACGGCCAACGCCTAACATTTTGTCGCCGCCGCGTCCATGCATGGGAGATGACAGGCCTGCTATTGTCGCGGCGAAGATTAAGAAATCAAATGTAAAAAACTTCGGTCTTGGAGACGAATATTCTGGCCTGCGCGGCGGGTTGGACGCGGCGGCCCGGCGCCGCGACCGCGCGATAAGATCGGCGGAGTTCGGCGGCCGGTTGGCGGTTTCAGCCGGACGCTCCTTCCGTCTTGAGATCGGCCGGGTCACCGCTCGCGCCGAGCGCCGCGGCGAGCCTGTCGCGGTCGAGCTCGCTCTCCCACCAGGACACGACAATAGTCGCGACGCCATTGCCGATGATATTCGTCAAGGCGCGGCATTCGCTCATGAACTTATCGATGCCAAGAACGATCGCCATGCCGGGAACAAGGGCCGGGTTGACCGCTCCCAATGTCGCCGCCAGGGTTACGAAGCCGGCGCCGGTGACGCCGCTCGCGCCCTTGGAGGTCAACATCGCCACGACGAGGATGGTGAGTTGCTGCTCCAGCGACAAATCGACGCCCAGCGCCTGGGCGATGAACAAGGTCGCCAAGGTCATGTAGATATTTGTGCCGTCGAGATTGAAGGAATAGCCGGTCGGCACGACAAGCCCGACCACCGGCTTCGAACAGCCGAGCCGCTCAAGCTTCTCCATGAGCGCCGGCAGCGCGCTCTCCGACGAGCTCGTGCCAAGCACGATCAGAAGCTCGGCCTTGATGTAGTTCAGGAACTTGAAAATGCTGAAGCCCGCGACGCGGGCGATCGCGCCAAGGACGAAGACGATGAAAATCGCGGCGGTCAAATAGAAAGAAGCAACCAGGCCGATCAGATTGCCAAGCGCCGAACGGACCATATTTGCCAATCGTAAAGGCCATGGCGCCGAAGGCGCCGATAGGCGCCGCCTTCATGACGAGATTGATCACGCCGAAAACGCCATGCGTCAGATCGTCGACCAAGGCGACGCAGGCTCTTGCCGCGCTCGCCGAGCGCCATCATCGGCGAAGCCGAACAGAATCGAAAACAGCAGACCTGCAGCACATCGCCCTTGGCGAAAGCGCCGACCGACGCTGTCAGGAATGATGTCGAGCACGAAATCGACCGAATGCCGGGCCGCGGCCTGCTTGGCGAAACCCGCGACCAAAGCCGGGTCCGGCGCGCCGGAGAAACCCGCGCCGGGACGCAGCACATTGCCGACAACGAGCCCGATCACCAGCGCGAAGGTCGAGACGATCTCGAAATAGACGAGCGCCTTGACCGCGACGCGGCCGACCTTGCGCGCATCCGAAATATGGGCGATGCCCGAAACCACGGTGCAAAAGATGATCGGCGCGATCACCATCTTGATCAGCTTGACGAAGCCGTCGCCAAGCGCCTTCACCCATTCATTCGTCGCCCATTGCGGCGCAAGCCAGCCAAACAGGGCGCCCAGAAGGATCGCGGCGAGGACCTGGACATAGAGAACTTTATAGAGGGGCCTTGCCGGCCGGCGCGCGCTCGAGGCGGAAGAGATCGCGGCCATGGTCATTTCCCCCCCATCGACGCCATCCAGTCGGCGCGTCGTGAAATTTTGGCGATCATGGCTGGCGTTGAGCGCAGATGGCAAGTCTGGGAACAGCGTATTCACGCCAATTCTTACCGTTTCCATTTGCTCGGGGTTGATGACTTGGTGAGGCCCCGGCCGTTTCAGGCTCAGAGCGCGTCGGAGGCCGCAGGCCGCCGCCCACGGGCCGCGCTCGGCAAAGATCCCCGCGGGAAACCCGGGCGCCGGATCAAGAATTGCGTGGCAAAGCGCGGCGACGCGCTTAAGTTACTAAAATTGTGCGCCGCCTCCAAAGGTGGGTTTCCTCGGTCCGGATCATGAAAGCAGCAAAACCCACAGCCGAAGCCGGCAAGGCCCGGCCGCGCGCCGCGAAAACGGGCGCCGCCTCGCCGCAAAAGACAACCGAGCCGCAAGCGCCGGGCCGCGCGATCGTGATCCGCGGCGCGCGCGAGCATAATCTGAAAAACGTCGATCTCACTTTGCCGCGCGACAAACTCATTGTCTTCACCGGCCTTTCGGGCTCCGGCAAGTCGTCGCTCGCCTTCGACACGATCTACGCCGAAGGCCAGCGCCGCTATGTCGAATCGCTTTCCGCCTATGCGCGGCAATTTCTGGAGATGATGCAAAAGCCCGACGTCGACCAAATCGACGGGCTCTCGCCGGCGATCTCGATCGAGCAGAAAACCACATCGAAGAATCCGCGCTCCACTGTCGGCACGGTCACCGAGATCTACGACTACATGCGGCTTCTCTTCGCCCGCGTCGGCGTTCCTTACTCGCCGGCGACCGGCCTGCCGATCGAAAGCCAGACGGTGAGCCAAATGGTCGATCGCGTGACCGCCCTGCCCGAGCGCACGCGGCTTTATCTGATCGCGCCGGTCATTCGCGGCCGCAAGGGCGAATATCGCAAGGAGATCGCCGATTTCATGAAGCGCGGATTTCAGCGCGTGAAAATCGACGGAAAATTTTATGAGATCGCCGACGCGCCTACGCTCGACAAGAAGTTGAAGCACGACATCGATGTCGTGGTCGACCGCATTGCGGTTAAGCCAGACATCAAGGCGCGACTCTCCGAAAGCTTCGAGACCGCGCTCGAACTCGCCGACGGCATAGCGATCGCCGAATATGCCGATGAAATAGACGAAAAAGGCCAGCCGAAGCGCATCGTCTTCTCGGCCAAATTCGCCTGCCCCGTCTCCGGCTTCACGATTCCCGAAATCGAGCCGAGGCTGTTTTCCTTCAACAATCCTTTCGGCGCCTGCCCGCATTGCGGCGGGCTCGGATTCGAGCAGACCGTCGACGCAGATCTGATCGTCCCCGATCCAAAGCTGACCCTGCGCAAGGGTGCGATCGCGCCATGGGCGCGCTCGACCTCGCCCTATTATCTTCAAACGCTCGAAGCCTTGGGCAAGCATTTCAAATTCCGTCTCGACGCGCCTTTCGAGAAGCTGCCGAAACAGGCCCAGGACGTGATCCTTTACGGCTCGGGCGACGAGCCGGTGCGGTTCGCCTATGAAGACGGCCTGCGCGTCCTATGAAGTGAACAAGCCTTTCGAAGGCGTGATTCGCAATCTCGAGCGGCGCTATCGCGAGACCGACAGCGAGTGGGCGCGCGAAGAGATCGTCCGCTACATGACGGCGACCCCTTGCGGCGTCTGCAAGGGCGACCGGCTGCGGCCCGAGGCGCTGGCGGTCAAGATCGACGGCCGCCACATTGGGGAGGTGACGGCGCTCTCGGTGCGCGCCGCGCATGGCTGGTTCGAGGCGCTCGCCGACAGGCTCGACCCCAAGCGGCGCGAAATCGCCGCCCGCATCCTGAAGGAGATCCGCGAACGGCTGTCCTTCCTCATCGACGTCGGCCTCGATTATCTGACCCTCGGCCGCGCGTCCGGCACGCTGTCGGGCGGCGAAAGCCAGCGCATCAGGCTCGCCTCGCAGATCGGCTCCGGCCTCACCGGCGTGCTCTATGTGCTGGACGAGCCGTCGATCGGCCTGCATCAGCGCGACAATGCGAGGCTCCTCGACACGCTGCGGCGGCTGCGCGATCTCGGCAATACCGTGATCGTCGTCGAGCATGACGAGGATGCGATCCTCGCCGCCGATCATGTCGTCGATGTCGGACCGGGCGCCGGCATTCATGGCGGCGAAATCGTGTCGCAAGGAACCGCCGCCGAGATCATGGCGGACAAGAACTCGCTGACCGGGCAATATCTGACCGGAGCCCGCGAGGTGGCCGCGCTGCGCCCACGGCGAAAGCCGGAGCCCGCGCGCAAGCTCCAGGTCGTGGGGGCGCATGGCAATAATTTAAAGACAGTGACGGCGGCGATCCCGCTTGGACTCTTCACCTGCGTCACCGGCGTGTCCGGCGGCGGCAAGTCGACGCTCATCATCGATACGCTCTACAAGGCAGCGGCGCGGCGGCTCAATGGCGCGCTGGAACATCCAGCGCCGCATGAGCGGATCGACGGACTCGAACATCTCGACAAGGTGATCGACATCGACCAATCGCCGATCGGGCGCACCCCGCGCTCAAATCCGGCGACCTACACCGGCGCCTTCACGCCAATCCGCGAATGGTTTTCCGGCCTGCCCGAGGCGAAAGCGCGCGGCTACCAGCCGGGACGATTCTCGTTCAACGTCAAGGGCGGGCGCTGCGAAGCCTGCCAGGGCGACGGCGTGATCAAAATCGAGATGCATTTCCTGCCCGACGTCTATGTCACCTGCGACGTCTGCAAGGGCAAGCGCTACGACCGCGAAACGCTGGAAGTGAAATACCGCGACAAATCGATCGCCGATGTGCTCGACATGACGGTCGAAGAGGCCGCGATCCTGTTCAAGGCGGTGCCTTCGATCCGCGACAAGATGGAGACGCTGGCGCGCGTCGGCCTCGGCTATGTCAAAGTCGGCCAACAGGCCAACACGCTATCCGGCGGCGAAGCGCAACGCGTCAAGCTCGCCAAGGAGCTGTCGCGGCGCTCGACCGGACGCACGCTCTACATTCTCGACGAACCGACAACAGGCCTGCATTTCGATGATGTCGCCAAGCTGCTTGAAGTGCTGCATGAGCTTGTCGACCAAGGCAACACGGTCGTCGTGATCGAGCATAATCTGGAAGTGATGAAGACCGCCGACTGGATCATCGACCTCGGCCCCGAAGGCGGCGACGGCGGCGGCGAGATCGTCGCCCAAGGCCCGCCCGAGTCGATCGTGAAAGAGAAGAAAAGCTACACCGGCAAATATTTGCGCGAGCTGTTGGAACGCCGTCCGGCGGCGAAGCGGAAACAGGCGGCGGAATAGACTTTCGGCGATGCGAGCCTTACGCCATTTGCGTCGCTCGGGCCAATTCGGAACAAAGCTCCCCGACAAGCGCACCCGTCGGCAATGCGCGTGCGAGCGGCGCGCCCTGGCCAGCCCATTGCGCGCCATATCCAGTCTCTCCGGCCGTCTTCGCCGCCGCGTTCAAGGCCTTTCCCGGCGTCATAGGCGATCGGATAGGCGGGAATCGCCGCCGGGTCTATCGCTTCGCCGAGAGCGGTGAAGCGGTTGGCGAGGCATCGGGCGGGACGGCCGGAAATCGCCCGGGTCATGACAGTGCGCTGCGACGCCTCGCTCCGCAACGCCGCCCGATAGGCTTCGTCGGCCTGGGATTCGGGACAGGCGATGAAAGCCGTGCCGAGCTGCGCGGCGGCGGCCCCGAGACAAAGGCAGGCGGCGACGCCAGCGCCATCCATCACTCCGCCCGCGGCGATGACGGGAATGTTCAGCTCCCGCGCGAGCAAGCGCGTCAGCGCCAAGGTCCCAAGGCGATCGTCCGGCGCGTCGGGGTCGAAGACGCCGCGATGCCCGCCGGCCTCATAGCCTTGCGCCACCACGACATCGATCCCGGCGCCCGCGACGACGCGCGCCTCCACGAGATTTGTCGCGCTGGCGAAGAGCGTTATTCCCGCCTCGCGCAGCGCCGCGACGCGCGAGACCGAAGGCAGGCCGAAATGGAAGCTCACAACCTTTGGCCGCTCCTGGAGAAGCATGGCGCATGGCGCGTCATCCTCGACGAAGCTCTTGTAGATTTCACTCAACGCCACTGGCGGCGTGGCGCCGAACCGGCCAAACTCAGGCGCGAGCCGGGCGAGCCAAGCGGCCTCGACCAAAGCGTTCGCCACGGCTGGTCTATGGCAGAACACATTGACGTTGAACGGCCGATCCGTCGCCGCTCGCGTCGCGACGATCATCGCGCGCGCGCCTTCCGCGTTTGTCGCGCCTATTCCGATCGAACCCAATCCCCCGGCGTTGGAGACGGCGGCCGCCATGGCGGGCGTCGAAACGCCGGCCATGGGCGCCTGGATGATCGGCCAGTCGAGGCCAAGACGATCAACAAGCCGGCGATCATATTGGAGGGACACGCGCATTCTCCTGTTTTTTTGCGTTGGCTTACGGCCGAAAGACGGCGCGATCACGTCCGTGCGAAGCATTTCCTTCTTTGGCGTTATAGGCGAACTCTGTTCGGGCGTAATCTATGCGGACTTCAAAGCATCCCTTCCCCGGCGCTTGCCCAATTCGCCGCTGTGTCCTATGTTAGGGGTTCGCCTTGGGGTGCTGCCGGCGACGGCGGCTGAGATCACACCCATTGAACCTGAATTTGGGTAATGCCAGCGCAGGGACCGGCAGAGCGAGACCAAGGCCGCAGTCCGCCTGTTTCGCAAGACCCGCCTCCTGCCATCCTTGAAAAGAATCCGACAAGGCTCCAGCGGAGGACCCTGCGATGAACATTCAAAACAAGCCTGACGCCCTCGTCCCGCAGAGCGTGACGCGCGGGCCGCTGCCGGGCTCGAAAAAAATCTATCATCATCCGCAGGGCCATCCCGACATCGCCGTCCCATTTCGCGAAATCGCGCTCGATCCATCCGCGCACGAGCCGCCGGTCCGGGTCTATGACGCATCCGGGCCTTACACGGACGCGACCGCCAATATCGATCTGAGCCAAGGGCTCGCCTTGATCCGCGAGCCCTGGCTCAGCCAGCGGGAAGGGCTCGATGCCTATGCTGGACGCGCGGTGCGGCCGGAGGACAATGGCTTTGTCGAACCGGACCGGCTTGCGCCGCCCTGCCCCGCCAACAGATCGCCGCGCAAGGGACGGGACGGCGCGCGCGTCACCCAATATGAATTCGCCCGCGCCGGAATCATCACCGAGGAAATGATTTTTGTCGCGGCGCGGGAGAATCTCGGCCGTGAAGCCATGCTCGACGACGCCGAGGGGCGGCTCGCCGATGGCGAAAGCTTCGGCGCCTCCATCCCATCCTTCGTCACGCCGGAATTCGTGCGCGACGAGATCGCCAGAGGCCGCGCGATCATTCCGGCCAACATCAACCACCCAGAGCTCGAGCCGATGATCATCGGCCGCAATTTCCTGGTGAAGGTCAACGCCAATATCGGCAATTCCGCGGTGACCTCATCGGTCGCGGAAGAGGTCGAAAAAATGGTCTGGGCGCTGCGCTGGGGCGCGGACACGGTCATGGATCTTTCGACCGGACGCAACATCCATAATATCCGCGATTGGATCATCCGCAATTCGCCGGCGCCGATCGGCACGGTGCCGATCTATCAGGCGCTCGAAAAGGTCGATGGCGATCCAATTAAGCTCACATTCGAGATTTTCCGCGACACATTGATCGAGCAGGCCGAGCAAGGCGTCGATTATTTCACGATCCACGCCGGCGTCCGCCTCGCCCACGTGCCGCGCACCGCCAAGCGCACCACAGGTATTGTGTCGCGCGGCGGCTCGATCATGGCGCGTTGGTGCCTCGCCCATCACAAGGAGAGCTTTCTCTACGAGCGCTTCGACGAGATTTGCGACATCATGCGCGCCTATGACGTGTCTTTTTCGCTCGGCGACGGGTTGCGGCCGGGCTCCATCGCCGACGCCAATGACCGCGCCCAATTCGCCGAGCTGGAGACGCTCGGAGAGCTGACCAAGATCGCTTGGGCGAAAGGCTGTCAGGTCATGATCGAAGGCCCCGGCCATGTGCCGATGCACAAGATCAAGATCAACATGGAGAAACAGCTGAAGGAATGCGACGAGGCGCCATTCTACACGCTAGGCCCGCTGACCACTGATATCGCGCCCGGCTATGACCACATCACCTCGGGCATAGGCGCGGCGATGATCGGCTGGTTCGGCTGCGCCATGCTCTGCTATGTGACGCCGAAGGAGCATCTGGGCCTGCCCGATCGCGACGACGTCAAAACCGGCGTCATCACCTATCGCATCGCGGCCCATGCCGCCGACCTCGCCAAGGGCCATCCAGCGGCGCGGATCCGCGACGACGCGGTCTCGCGCGCGCGGTTCGATTTCCGCTGGCAGGATCAGTTCAACCTCGGGCTCGATCCCGAGACGGCCAAGCTTTTCCATGATGAGACCCTGCCCAAGGAGGCCCATAAGACCGCGCATTTCTGCTCGATGTGCGGGCCGCAATTCTGCTCGATGAAGATCACCCAGGATCTTCGCGTGGAGGCGGCGGCGATCGAGGAGCGCGACAAGGGCATGGCTGAGAAGAGCGCAGAATTCTTGGAGAGCGGCGGCAAGCTGTACATCTGAGGCCTCTGACCCGACAGCGGATGACCAAGCGCCGGTTCGACGGCCGCTTTTGTTCGGCGGGCTCGCGATTTATGTGTATAAGCTCAGGCCATGCCGGCCCACGCCGGCATTCGAGCAAGCTTTAGGCCCAGCCGCGAACCGCTAGCGAACTTCCATGAGCAAACAAGAAAAATCGCTGTTCATGACCTTCCTCATGACCCCCGATATGGCCAATTTCTCCGGCCATGTTCATGGCGGCGTCATCTTGAAGATTCTCGATCAGGTCGCCTACGCCTGCGCCGCCCGATATTGCAAGAATTATGTGGTGACGGCTTCGCTCGACCAGGTGATTTTCAAGGAGCCGATCAAGGTCGGCGAATTGGTGACCTTCAAGGCCAATGTCAATTATGTCGGCAGAACCTCGATGGAGATCGGCATCAAGGTGATCGCCGAGAACCTGACCACCCAAGAGGTCCGCCATACCAACTCATGCTATTTCACGATGGTCGCCCGGAAGGAGGACGGCACATTGATCGCCGTGCCGCCGCTTGAGATCGAGACCGAGATCGAACGGCGGCTCTTCGAGGCCGGTAAGATGCGCAAGGAGATGCGCAGCGAAATCATGGAGCGCAACAAGGCGCTGCATGTCGGCATTCCGGATTGAGACCGCCAGGACAAAAGGCGCAGACCGCGACTAGGCGCGGCTGGCCAACAGCACCGAAGCCCGCCCGCCGCGGCCGCGCCAGTTGTCATCTTTCGCAAAGCTCCCTATGATGCTTCGGCGTATTTTTTGCTTGCCTAAACAATGGGCGTTTTTGAGCCGGGGCTGGTCGACCAGGGCCTCGATTTGAACGGCGTCACGCACGAACGACGTAAAGCCAAAAGCGACGTCTCAACCAAAGTCCAATCAATGGTTGGCTGAGCCCCGATCATCCCCGTCGATCACGCCGGACCGCGCGCTCGATACGAAGGAGAGGACGCGGCTCGGCCTGAATGACGGCGTTTTCACCAGATCGAGGATTACATATGACTGCTGTTACCGACACGCCTTTCGCCAAATTGGAGGCGGAAGGCCGGCTCCTGAAGCCGACCTTGAAAGCCGACACGCATGTCGAAGGCCGCTTCGGCTTTCGCGGCGACATCTCATACGATGGCCCCGAAACCGTCTTGAAAGAGGTCTTCACCGTCTCGGAGAGCGGCAAGCCGGCGATCGGTTTTCTCGCCGGATCGATCAAGGAATATGAGACGCTGCCCAAGCTCGTCGAGAGCCTCGGCGACGCGCTCGACGCCGAGAGCAAATTTATCGTCTATGTGGGGGATATTCCGCGCGGCAGCCGCTGGTATGTGCCCTTCGGCGCGGTGAAGGTCTTCATCGTCTTCATCGACGACACCTCGGTCTATAATGAGCTGATCGACACTTTCTACGTCGACAAGGTCAAGCTCAAGAAATATGACACCTCCGCCAAGCTCGACGCCCTCGCCGACGTCGGTTTGAAATACGCCTCGGTTTCGGACTACGAGGAAATCTCCTACGAGGAAGGCCTGAAGCGCAAGAACGCCGGCTGAGCGAGGCCAAGCCTGGCGGCGCGGCCCGCGAGGCATTTCTCCGCTGCGGCGCGAGCAGGTGCGCAGGTCTTCCCGCCACGTCCGCAAGGCGGCGGCCGTGGCGATAATCGTATGGCTAGACCTTGACCTAGGTCAAAGCGTTCCTCGTCTGGGCGCATTATCTATCAACGACGCGTATTCGCGCCGCCGCTTGCGAAGCAACAGCTCCACAGGGAGGGAGGAGATGAAAAAAGCTGCGACCCTTATCACGGCGGCCGCCCTCCTTCTTGGCGCCGCGCAGATCGCCATCGCCCGGAGCCGAACCGACCGGCCGGACAACACAGCCGAAAAAACCGCAAGCCAGATTTTCGACGAGGAGGCGGCGCAAATCGCGCAAATCAAGGCCAAGCTGCGTCTGTCGCCGGAGCAAGAGAAAAGCTGGGCCGATCTCGAGGCGGCCTTGCGCGATATTGCAAAAAAGCGGGCCGATCGATTGGTCATTATCAGAAACGCGCTCGCGCAGCCAAAAGGCCCGGTCGATCTCGTCGAACAATGGCGCAACATCGCTGATATTTTGAATGACCGGTCCATCGAGTTGAAGACTCTGGCGGACGCCGCCCAACCGCTCTATTCGAGTTCAACGATGAGCAGAAAAAGCAATTCAAGGAGCAAATTCAGCGCCTCCAAGCCAGCGCCGCCGAGGACGGCCTGAAATAAAACAAGGCTCCTCGCAAAGCTAAAGCTCCACCACCCGCATGCGCGGCGCGTCGGCGCCTTCCTAGAATAGTTCTTCATCCCCAATCACGAACACGAGTTCGCCGCCGCCGGATACGCTCCAGCTTAAAGCAATCCCGATCGAGGCTTACGACCGCCATGATCCGGCGCCCCGATTTTCACGCTCGGTTGCGTTAGGGAAGGGGGATCGCTCGCCGGAAAAGTGTCGGCAAGCTCGCCGTCCAGGCGCGGCCCTTGGCCCTTCGACTGTTTTCCTCGCTGCTTCGTCTTTCCTATTTCAGTCATCATTCTCGCCTATTTCGGTCGATCCAATTTAAGGAAACGAGCCCGTTGCTGAAACGTTCCATCGTCCGGCGAGCCTCTATGGACCAGCCGCATGTGACTTCCTGGCGCAAGTCGCGCTTCGCATGGGAAGGTCACACCCCTCGTTCGGCTTGCGATGGTCGCCCTCATGCTAACGCCGGCCAAGCCAGACCTTATAGACTCTAAGCGAGATCGTCCCTGAGGCGTTTGAGAAATGCTTCGAGCACGTTGCGCCTCAGGAGATAGCTGGCGAATTTGCCTTCGCGGACAACCTCAACCAAACCCGCCAACTCAAGCTCCCGCATGTGATGGGACAGTGTCGCGGGGCTGATCGCAAGGCAATCGCGCACCGCGCCACAGGACAGCGCGTCGCGCCGCTTGCCAAGATGCTTCAAGATCTCGTAGCGGCGCCGATCGGCCAAGGCTTTGGCGATCAGAAGAAACTGCTCCTCCGTCAGGGTCTTGCTGATCGCGTCGGACATTCGCCACCCGCGCGCATGACCGCTTCAAACCGAAGCGCTCATGCGTCCTTTCGACAACGCGTTAGCGCCGCGATAAAGCGGTCATCCCGGCTCAGCCCTGTCCAGAAAGCTTTCACTACATGCCGCCGGATACCGCAAGCGTTTCGCCAGTCACCCAAGCCGCGTCATCCGAGGCGAGAAACACCGCAACCGGCGCAATGTCGCTTGGCTGGCCGGTCCGCCCCAGCGGCGTTCGCGCGACCATTTGCCCTTCAGCCTCGCCCCCGATGACCCCCATGGCGTTGGTCCCCTCGGTCACGACCAAGCCGGGATTGATCGAGTTCACCCGGATTTTCCTCGGCCCAAGCTCCTTGGCGAGCACGCGGGTCACGGCGTCGACCGCGTGTTTGGTCGCAGTGTAGATAACCGATTCCGGCGGATTGATCGCGCTCACGACGGAGCCGATATTGATCACGCTGCCGCCCTCGGGTCCGAAGCGCCGCGCCGCCTCCTGCGTCGCCAGCAGCAGACCCAGGACGTTAATGTTGAAATGGCGGTGAAAATCATCCTCGGTCACTTTGTCGAGCGGCGAAAATTGGTAAACGCCGGCATTGTTCACCAGAATGTCCAACCGCCCGAAGGCTTGCTGTGTCTCCGCGAATATCTTCTTCACATCGGCCGCCTTGGCGACGTCGCCTTGCACGGCGATCGCCTGGCCGCCCTTCGCCTTGATTTCCGCGACGACAGTCTCGGCGGCCTCCTTGCTGGAGGCATAATTGACGATGACCGCCGCGCCCGCGGCGGCGAGGTCCTTCGCGATCCCCGCGCCTATGCCCTTCGAGGCGCCCGTCACCACCGCTGTCTTGCCCGACAATTTGCCCATGTGTTTTCATCCCATGAAATTGAAAACATTTCGACAGTTCGTAAATTATCGAACAATCAACTCAGCGTATCTATGCCGCTGGACGCCGCCTTTCAAGCCCGCCCCGAGCCTATGGCGTTGAGGGAGGGCTCTCGAACGTCTGCGAGAGAAGGCATTCGCGGCCAGCGCCAAGTTCGTCGTCCGCGAAAACCTTCTGTTCACTCCGCCGAAGCGCGCGCGGACGGAAAGGCGACCTCGACCAAGGTTCCTTCGTCTTTTTTGCTTTTGATCGAGAAAAAGGCGCGATTGGCCTCGACCAGCGCTTTGGTCAGCGGAAGCCCTAGTCCGGTGCCGCCGGCGGGCGTCGAGACAGCGAGCTGGCGGAACGGCTCCAGGGCGATTTCAATATCAGCCTCGGACATTCCGACGCCGGTATCCCGGATGCGAATGGCGACTTGACCGGCGTCGGTGAGCTTGGTCGCGACGATGACTTGGCCGCCGGGCTGGTTGAATTTCACCGCATTCGACAGCAGGTTCAGGATGATTTGGCGAAGCGAGCGTTCATCGGCCAGGAGATGCGGCAGCTGAGGTGCGAGGGACAGTCGAATGATGACGCGCGCGCGGCTCGCGTGCGGCTGCATGATCGAGACGCATTGCGAGATGACGCGATTGGCGTCGACCTGACGAAAATCGAGATCCATCTTGCCGGCCTCGATCTTCGACAGGTCGAGAAGATCATTGACGAGGCTCATCACGAGCGCGCCGGAGCTGTGAATATCCTTCAGATAATCGCGGTAGCGCTCATTGCCGATCGGACCGAAACGCTCGTCGATGATGACTTCGGCGAAGCCTATGATCGCATTGAGCGGCGTGCGGATTTCGTGGCTGACCTTGGCGAGGAAATCGGATTTCAACGCGCTCGCGCGCTCGGCCTCCCGGCGGGCTTCATCGAGCTCCCGTTCGATCTTTTTCCAATGCGTTATATCGCGCAGGAGTGCGCAGAAGCGGAGATCCTGCTCGCGCGCGGCGGGCGATCCGGCCGCCGCGCCCGCGCTGATTCGGCCGAGCGTCATGAACAAAGGGATCACGCCGCCCTGCCGGGCGAGGCCCTTGATCTCGCGCCCGTCATTGAGCAGGCTGGCGACGCCATTCGACTTTACGCCCGCGAAATAATCATCGACGCGCGCCCGGCTCTCAGGCGCGATCAGCATGGAGAAATGTTCGCCCGCGATGTCGCCCTTGTCATAGCCGAAGAGAGCCTCGCCCGAGCGGTTCAGCGCAAGGATTCGTCCTTGCGCATCGAGCGTGAGGACGCCGTCCATCACTGTGTCGAGGATCGCGCTGAGTTCGCGCGCCTCGCTTTTGTAGCGGCGCAAATCCGAGCCGCTGTTGGCCCGATCAAACTCGGAGCTCGGAAGCAGGCTCACGAGCAAAGCCATCTGTCCGCCCCATTCGATCGCCTCCGAATGGGCGCGCAAGAAGACTGGGTCGCCGGAGGCTCCGCGCAAATCGAGAATCTCGCTGTGGCGCGCAAGATCGCGCAGGCTATCGACAATCGGCTGGAAAACGCCCGCCGCACGGGCCAGATCGAAGTCGGCATGGCCGAGCAGATTCAGCAAAAAGCGATTGGCGAAGACTGGCGCCTGGTCGCGACAGACAAGAACGCCCATCGATACGGCGTCGAAAATCGCCGCGCGATCCGCGATGGGCTGGTTCGATCTCGCTATCTCGGGCGAAGCGGCGACCCGGGCATCGGGCGACGGACCGGCGGCGCCGTCCGTGGCGATCCAAGGGCGCCCTCTGGCGTCGGCGCCGCGCGCGGCCGCGCCAGCGTCAGCCTTGTTGGGATCGCCAGCATCGCTCGCCCGAGGCTCGCTCGCCCCAGGCCGCGCGGCGGCGGCCAGCTTGGCTCCGAGCGAAAAGGCGATGGCGTCAAACGCTTTCTGCTCGTCCAAGGACAATTCGCAAGGACGACCGGCTGCCGCCGAGGACGCGTTGGCCGATGCCGGCCCTATCGAAATCTGGGCGAGCGCTTGTGGGCGCAATGGTATGACCTTGGCAGCCTCCAACGCCCGCGGCGTCGATCGAGGCTCGTCGCGCGTGCTTGTCGGAGGCCGCGCGCTGGAGTAGCCATCATCCCCCTCGCCATTTCGGACGCTTGAGCGCGGCGCGTCTACATCCCTGGCCGGCGCGGCGGCGGCCCGCTCGACATAAATGACGCCAAATCCTCGATAGCCCACGAAACGGCGATCGCCGTCGAACCGCGGCGCGCCGCCCAAACATATCGGCGCAAAAGCCGCGGCGGCTTCGATCGGCCATAAAATCTCAATTCCGCTCCACGGCGCCCGCAGGGCCATCAGTTCCGCAAGCCGCAGACCCTGAGCGGCGTCGAAGCCGCGCACAACATCAACGAGATTACGCCCAGAGAGATCTCGGGCGGCCCCGCCGATGACCTCGGCGAGCGGAGCTGTAACCTCGACAATTCGATCCTCCGCATCGGTGCGCCAGAGGAATTGGATCGCGCCCGCGCCGCTCGGCTCGCGTCTCGTCGGGATCAAGGACTTGTCGACGCCGGCGCGCTCGGGCAAAAATTCACTGGCGCGCCCGTGGGCAGCCAGCCGCGGCGAGGCCGACCCAATCGGCTCAGCCAAAGCGCCCGAGATCGCGGGGAGATCGAGCGCCGCCGCAATAAAGAGCGGCGCGCCATCTTCGCCGACGAGCCGGCTGCAAAGAAACATGATGCTTCGCGTCGCCGGGCCAAGAAAAAAGCGAAGCTTCTCTATCCGTGGGACGCCGTCGAGAGGCAAATTCGCGGCAAGATCCGCGAGCCGCTTCGAGCCAGACTCATCGGCGGCGAAAAGTCGGCCGGACAAATCATCCAGTCCGCGCGCGCCAAACGCGCGCATCAAGGCCTCGCTGGCGAAAACGGCCCGCCCCGCTTTGCCGCCAACCGCAATGACGGGCGCATTCGCGCCAAATCCGGGCGGCAATTCGCGCCAGGCCTCCGCCGACCCTCGGGCCAAAATTTGGGCCAAGACTTGGCCGATATCCGGCTCGGTCAGTCCGCGCTCGAAGCTAATCTCCGTCATGCTAATTGGGCTTCCTCGAATCCCTTTGGCTTCCGCCAAGATCACGCCTTTGGATAGGCTTTTAAGACCTTACTTGCCCGCCGCGCGGGCGGCTCCAAGGACAAAGCTGTTTCTCAAAATTTAAATCAATATAGCATGATCTCGATATTGCGCCAAATCAACGCGGCGGCGCCGCATTTTTAGTCGCGCCGCCGGCCGCCAGCCTCGCTATAGGACGCGTTCGACCGGCGTGATCCTGACGGGCTCCGTGCGGCGCAAGCTCCGGCTCGGCTTCTCCGCACCGCTTGGAGCCTTCGCCCCTCTCCCATATGTCTGGGATCAGCTATAGGGATCTGTATTGAAAAATCCGGCTTCGGAGCTCGCGCGGGCGGCGGTCGAGGCCTTGCAATCGTGGATCGTTCCCCTTAGGGTCCGCCCCCATATTGACCGCGCCGCCATAGCTCAGCTGGTTAGAGCGCTAGATTGTGGATCTAGAGGTCCCCCGTTCGAGCCGGGGTGGCGGTACCAAAGCTCAAGATCAAAGCTAATTCCATGGACGCGAAACCCACCGCGACCGCGCAGCAGGGCGGCGCGGCGGAAACGACGCGCTTCGTGGTCCTTTGCGGGCTCAGCTTTGCGCATTGCCTCAATGACGTCATCGCATCCCTGGTCACGGCCATCTACCCGATCCTAAAGACGTCGTTCGCCCTAGATTTCGGCCAGATCGGCCTGATCACGCTGGCTTCCCAGCTCACCGCCTCGTTGCTTCAGCCCTTGGTCGGACTCTACACCGACCGCAGGCCAGCGCCCTATTTTCTTGCGGTCGGGATGGGGTTCACCCTGAGCGGCCTTCTGCTTTTATCGGTCGCGCCGAATTTTATGGCGCTCGCAGCCGCGGCTGCGCTCGTTGGGATGGGATCATCGGTGTTTCATCCGGAGGCCTCGCGGGTCGCGCGCGTCGCGTCGGGTGGAAGGCATGGCCTGGCGCAATCGCTTTTTCAAGTCGGCGGCAGCGCCGGCTCCGCCCTCGGCCCTTTGCTCGCCGCCTTCATCGTGGCGCCGCATGGACAAGGGAGCCTCGCTTGGTTCGCGCTCGCGCCGCTTTGCGCCATCGCAATCCTGACGCTGATCGGGCAATGGCACAACGAACGTATCACGGCCGCGCGGATGGCGCCGCGCGCTGAGGGAAGCCGGCGCGCTCTGCCGAAAAAAGCCGTCGCCGCGTCGATTTTCATCCTTCTGGCGCTGATTTTCTCCAAATATTTCTATCTGGCGGCCTTGAGCAATTACTATACCTTTTATCTGATCGAGACATTCCAGATTCCGATCCAGACCGCGCAAATATTCCTCTTCGTTTTTCTAGGCGCCGCTGCGCTCGGAACCTTCCTCGGCGGCCCGATCGGCGACCGGATCGGCCGCCGCTCGGTGATTCTCGTCTCGATCGTCGGCGCCCTGCCCTTCACGCTGGCCCTGCCCTATGCGAATCTCTTCTTCACCGTCATCCTCAGCATTGCGATCGGAGCGATCATGTCGTCGGCCTTCGCCGCGATCCTCGTTTACGCGACCGAGCTTTTGCCAGGCAGGGTCGGGACCGTCGCGGGCCTGTTTTTCGGCTTTGCCTTCGGAATGGGCGCATTGGGCGCGGCGGCGCTCGGAGCCCTTGCCGATGTCACCAGCATCGGCTTTGTCTATCGCCTTTGCTCGTTCCTGCCGGCGATCGGCTTGCTCGCCTGTTTCCTACCGCGCCGGCCAGAACTCGCGTGAGCGTCAGGCCAGAACGTTTCCTTCGCTGGTAAACTCTCGCACTCACGGCTCGGGCTCTGAGCGCGTCGAGTCAGGGCAGATAGATGTCGTGGGCGGAATCGACAAGGCCGCGGCTCGTAATGACGATCCAGCCCGCGCCGCGCCGTTCGATCGATTTGACCGTGCCGGCGCCGGGAATTGTTTCGCCGAGCGCAACTTCGAGGGACCCGGTCGCATTCTCGACCAGAGCGACGCCGTCATAGACATCGCGGACCACCCAGCTCGTGATCAATTGCGGTTTCTTCGGCCCGTCTGCCGGCTCAAGCAGTTTGGGCGGCGCGCCCGCGATTTGCGTCCGGTTCAAGGACGCCGTCTTTCCGGGCGCCGCACCGACGGGGATCGCGCTCGTCGCCAGTGGCGCCGCGGTCTGGCGCTCGATGCGATCGAGCCGCTCGACCATTTGCTGCAGCTTGGCCGCCGGCTCGCGCTGCAAATGATCGACCTTGCCGGCGAGCTCGGCGATCGCCGCGCTTGTCTCGGTCTTCACCGCATCGAGCCTCGTCTTCACTCCGTCGAGGCCCTTCTCGAGCGCATGCTGCTCTTTCGCATTCTGGTTTTGCGCGATCGTGGCGCGCAGAGAGTCGAGATTGGCCTTCAAAGCGCGGATGTCCTCGCCCAATTTCTGGGTCGCGCGCCGCGTTTCGGCGCTTTCCGCAACTTCCCGCCGCGCCGCCTCCTGGATCGCCGACGCCCTCAGCGCCTCGGTCTGCGTCGGGCCGCCAAAAAAATGCGCCCCCGCCGCCCAAGCGAAGCCCATGACGCAAAGCGCGAGAGCCGCGTGCGAGCCATGCGACATGAGGGATTCGAGGCGCGGCCATGGCCCTCGCCCGGCGCTGGTCTCGACCCGTTCAAAAAAAGGCTCCAAATCTGAGAAGGGGTCAGAGCCCGCGCGAAGGTCCTTGCCCCGCCCGGTCGGCGCGACCGATTTCTCGTTTCGCCTGGCGGAAACTGCCTTGGATCGGTCGGACGCCGAAGCGCCGGCCGCCTCGTCCTGCCCATGGCTCGGCGCCTCGCCCTTTGGATCGGCTTCGTCAGCGGAATGATCCATGCTCATCCTCCAGGGACATTTAAGTCACTTTCATCTTTTTTCCTCTTGTCCCATTAATGCGGCGTTAACGGCCTCCCGCCCGGCGGATTCGAGCCGAGAGCAACTTCCCAGCCCATGCCGCGTTGTCGTGAGAGAAGAGGAGGCGGCCATGCTCAAGACATTTTGGGGTCTCGTATTTTTCGCGGCGGTCCTCGCGAGCCAGCCGGCGCGGGCGCAAACCGGCGGATTCGATGGCGCGGGCTTGCCCCCCGAGCGGACGGAGACCGGCCTGTTGGACGAGAAAAATTTGACTTCGACGGGAGAGACCGTCCCGCATCCTGGCGAGTCCCAAAGCGGCGGCGTGACGCCGCTCGACCGCGAGATTCAAAAAGAAGACAATAAAGTAGACCAAAGCATCTGCAAGGATTGCTAGGAGGCGCCGGCGACGCTTCAATTATGGGCGGGTTCAATCCCGCAAGGGCGCTGGATGCAACGCGATCGTGTTCGCAATTGCGTGGGACATGCTCTAGACCCAGGCCTGGGTGAAGGAGCCGCTCCATGCGGATCGATGGCAAAGCTTTCACGACGATTTGGCGCGGCGACGACGCGGAGAGCGTTTGTGTCATCGATCAGACGCGCTTGCCGCATCAATTCGAGATCGCCTCGATCTCAAATGTCGCGGAAGCAGCGCGCGCGATCACGCATATGCAGGTGCGCGGAGCGCCCCTGATCGGCGTGACGGCGGCCTATGGCGTCGCGCTCGCGATGGGCGCGGACCCGTCGGACGAAAATCTCGACAAGGCTTGCGCCTGTCTCGCCGCGACGCGGCCGACCGCGATCAACCTGCGCTGGGCGCTTCAGTCCATGCGCCGGATTTTTCGTCCCTGCCGGCCGCCGAGCGTGGTCGCGCCGCCTTCACCCATGCGGCCGCGCTCGCCAAAAAGGATGTCGCGCTTTGCGAGGCGATTGGGCGGCATGGGCTCGGCCTCATCGAAGCCGCGGCGGCGCGCAAAGGCGGCGATCCGGTCAATATTCTCACCCATTGCAACGCCGGTTGGCTCGCGACGGTCGACTGGGGCACCGCGACCGCGCCGATCTACAAGGCTCATGAGAAGGGCGTTTTGCTGCATGTCTGGGTCGATGAAACACGCCCCCGCAATCAAGGCGCCTCGCTGACCGCCTGGGAGCTCAACCAGCATGGCGTGGCGCACACGATCGTCGTGGACAACGCCGGCGGCCATTTGATGCAGCATGGCAAGGTCGATCTCGTCATTGTCGGGACCGATCGCACAACCGCCTCAGGCGATGTTTGCAACAAGATCGGCACCTATCTGAAGGCGCTGGCGGCGAAAGATAATGGCGTGCCGTTTTATGTCGCCGCGCCATCGCCCTCGATCGATTTTTCAATCGACGATGGCGTCGCCGAAACGCCGATCGAAACCCGCTCGCCGGACGAGGTCACCCATATTTCCGGGCGCGCCCTTGATGGCCGCATCGAGACCGTCCGTCTGAGCCCGTCAGGAAGCGCGGCGCATAATCCGGCCTTCGACGTGACTCCGGCCCGCCTGGTGACGGGCCTGATCACGGAGCGAGGGGTGATCGCGGCGAACCGCGACGCCCTCGCGCGGACCTTTCCGGATCTGGCCCGCGAGGCGCGAGGGCAAGCCGATCGGTTTGACCTTTAAGCGCGCGACCTTCGCCGAGTAGGATTGCTAATCCATAAGGGACGCCGCCTTGCCGGAGCTGCGATCGCCCTGCCGCCACCAGAAGGTCATGACGACCCCGGCGAGCGCCGCGCCAGCCAAGACCAGGAACAGCGCCGACTGCTGGAGCCAAGCGATCGCCGGCACGAAAACCGCCATCGCCACGCCAAGAGCGCAGATCTGCCATGACACATGGACGCCGGCCACAAAAGTGCCCAGCGCCAGCAACATCAAAAGCGCGAGCCCGGTCGCGGGCGCGTTCAGCATGCGTTGCACCCCAGGCAAGAGCAAAATGTTCATCGCGACCAAAAACGCCAGCCAATGGAGGGCTTGCGTCCAGATCATTCGAAGTCGCGCTTGCCGGTCCTCAATATGGAGCCATCCCGTGGTGATGCAGACGATGCCGACCGCAATCGCCATGAACTCCCAATAGCCGACAAAAGGCTGATGCCAAACACTGGTGAGGGCCACACCCAATATTGTGAGCACCAGCACAATGATATAGGGAAGTTGTTTCAGCCAAAGTGTTGCTTTGCGCGAAGGCGCTGGAGCGCCCGCGCCAAGATCTGCAGCTTCCAGCTCGTTCATTGGCAATCCAATCCTGAACATCGAGGCGATTGAATCCGGCTCGAAACGCCTACCGCTCCGAATCCGATTCGAGGCAGATTAGCATTTCGCCGGCATGGGGCGAATTCGCGGCGTGCTAGTCCCTATGGCCGCTCGGCGCATGGCCGCGGCGGACAAGGTTGAAGGCGCGGCGGCCCCAGGCTGGACCAAGCCGGATGGAGCCGCGAAATAAATTTTCTCATAAATTTCGACGGATTGACAGGCCGCATCGGAGTGGTCCCGCTTAGGGACTGTCTTACGGCGCGGCGGCGCGCCAAGCTCTGGTTCTTTGCGAGAGGCCAATCGCAGTGGCGGTGCGAAGTTGAAGAGAAAAAATATGTTGCGCCAATTTTTCTTGGTCACCTTATCGTCGTTAATCTGTTTTGGCGCGCGGGCGGCGGATCAGCCGGCGCGTCTTCCTCTCGGAGGCTATACGTCGATCGAGCTGACGGAAAACCGAACGACCGGATATGTCTGGCGGATCGACCCAGAGGCGAGCGCGAACCTCGACATTTTGCGAATCGAGGACGCAGGGCGCTCGATCCCTCGGGGCCATGATGATCGCGCCGAGTTGATCGGCGCGCCCGGAATTCATCGGTGGCGCGTCGAAGCGCTCGCCAAGGGACGCGCCCATATCGAATTCGTCTTGCAGCGCTCCTGGGAGCCGGCCTCCGTCGACCGAAAAGGCGTGGATATAGAGGTCGGAGACTAGCACCGAGCCCGAAACCTTCAAGGCCGAGGCGCGCCGTCCTCGTTCGCCAGACACCCATTCAGGAATTGAACGACGGCGCGCTGAACGATTTGCTCGATTTCGGCGGGCGTCGGCGCCTGACGCAGGCCGATCATGCATTGGAGCCGAACAGTCCCGGACAGCATATCCAGGAAATGGTCGGCCCCAGCCAAACTGTCAGCCATATGCAGCACGCCACGCTTGATCTGCAGGTCGAAAAACTCGGCTAGGAAGGCGCGGCTGCGGCCAGGTCCGAGCTTCCAATATTGCCGTGCAAGCTCCGGGATGCGCGGCGCCTCAGCGATGATGAGCCGATTGAGGCTGAGGCAATCCGGGCCGGTCACGATGGCGAGATAGCGACCGCCGACCTCCCGCAGCACGACATCCGGCGTCCGAGGCGCGAGCTCTTCTGGCGTCAAGCCGCGAAAGATCGTCTCGCAGGCGTCGCTGATGATCGCTTCAAAAAGGCCCTGCTTGCCGCCAAACAGCGCGTAAAGCGTCTGCCGCGACCCGCCGGATCGGGCGATCACATCGTCAAGCGTGGCTTCGGCATAGCCTTTTTCCTGGAACACGTCGCGAGCCGCGGTCAAAAACGCGTCCCGCCGCGCCGTCAAGCGCTTGCTTGGCGGCCGTGCGGATTCGGCCGCGCCTAGGTCTGAAGATATCTCAGTCATTCACAACCAAGTGAGATGCGTTGCACCATCTTGATATGTACTGTACCATACAATACGTCAAGACCCGACCTCCTGGAGCTTCTCATGGGCATTGTCGGATTTGCGCTTCGCTATCGCCACACGTTTTACGTGCTGGCGTTTATGATGCTGTTTCTCGGCGGCAGCGCGATCCTGGCCACGCCCAAGGATATTTTTCCGAACATCAACATCCCTGTCGTCACCGTGATCTGGCAATATACCGGCCTCACTCCGGAAGAAATGGAGCAGCGCGTCACGACCTATAGCGAATATGCGATCAGCTCCAACGTCAGCGACATCCGCAATATCGAAAGCCAGACCCTTTCTGGCATTGCGGTCGAGAAGGTCTTCTTTCAGCCGAATGTGAACATCGACTTGGCGATCAGCCAGATCGTGTCGGCCTCCAATGCAATCCGCTCGCTGATGCCGACCGGCATCCAGCCGCCGATCATTGTCCAGTTCAACGCCTCCTCCGTGCCGGTGCTTCAGCTCAGTTTGAGCTCTGACCAGCTCAACGAGCAGCAGCTCTACGATTACGGCATTTATCAAATGCGCCAGGCGCTGGCGCCGATTTAAGGCATCACCCTGCCGACGCCCTATGGCGGCAAATACCGCCAGATCATGGTCGACATCGACCCCGACGCCCTCAAGGCTCGGGGCCTCTCCCCAAGCGAAATCGTCAATGCGGTGAACGCGCAAAGCCTGACCTTGCCGTCCGGCGACGCAAAAATGGGCGACAAGCAATTCATCGTGAAGGTCAATAACGCGGCGCCGTCGATCGACGCGCTGAACCGACTGCCGATCCGGCAGGCCGGCGGCGCGACCATCTATCTCTCTGATGTCGCTCATGTCCGCGACGGCTGGGCCGTGCAGCAAAACATCGTGCGCGCCGAGGGCAAGCGCTCGGTCCTGTTGACGATCATCAAGAATGGCAACGCCTCGACGCTCGATGTCGTCAATCGAGTCAAGGCCGCGCTGCCCAATATTCAAAAAGCGGCGCCTCCCGGCATGGACATCCATATGTTGTTCGATCAGTCGGTGTTCGTGCAGAACGCAATCACCGGGGTGCTGCACGAAGGCGCCATTGCCGCCGGCCTGACCGCGCTCATGATCCTGATTTTCCTCGGCTCGTGGCGATCCACGCTTGTCGTGATGGTGTCCATTCCGCTGTCGATCCTAACCTCGATCGCCGTGCTGGCGGCGCTCGGCCAAACCATCAACACCATGACGCTGGGCGGGCTTGCTCTCGCCGTCGGCATTCTGGTCGACGACAGCACCGTCACGATCGAGAACACGCACCGGCTGTTGGAGGAGGATGCGCCATTCGACGAGGCCGTGATCGAGGGCGCCGCCGGAATCGCGGTGCCGACGCTGATCTCGACGCTCGCCATCTGCTGCGTGTTCATTTCGGTCTTTTTCCTGCAAGGCGCCGCGCGCTATCTGTTCACGCCGCTGGCCATGGCGGTCGTGTTCGCCATGCTCGCGTCCTACGGCATTTCCCGAACCTTGACCCCGATCATGATCGGCCTCTTGCTGCGCAAGGAGCATGAGCGGCGGGGCGCCGCGTCCGGCTGGATGGCGCGTTTTCATACGGCGTTCAACGCGCGGTTCGATCGGTTCCGCGACTTCTACGGTTGGCTGCTCGCTGGGATCCTGCGCCGCAGGATTCTCGACGCCGGCGGCGGCTGGGCTCGTCGTGCTCGGCGCTGGAGTTCTATCGCTTTTCGTCGGCTCCGACTTCTTTCCGAGCGTGGACGCAGGCCTTATCCAATTGCATGTCCGCGCGCCGGCGCGAACCCGCATCGAGCGCACCGAACAGATTTTCCAGGCGATCGAGGACAATATTCGCGCCGCCGTCCCGGCCAAGGATCTGAAGCTCATCCTGGACAATATCGGCTTGCCGGCGCGCGTCTACAATCTCGCCTTCACCGATGGCAGCGCGATCGGAGTCAATGACGGAATCATCCAGATCGAGCTCGCCGAAGGCCATGCTCCCACGGCTGAAATCATCAAGAAATTGCGCGCGGAATTGCCGATCGCCTTTCCCGACCTGTTATTTTACTTCCAGCCCGCCGATCTCGTCACGCAAGTGCTCAATTTCGGCGTGCCGACGCAGATCGACGTTCAGCTGCAGGGGCGCGATCGCGAAAACAACAAGCGGATCGCCGCGCAGCTGCAACAGAAACTGGCCGACATTCCAGGCCTTGTCGACGCCCATATCCAGCAGGAGCTCGACGCACCTGAAATGTATTATGCGATCGACCGCACCCTCGCCCAGCAGCTTGGGCTAAACATGCAGGACGCCGCCAACAACCTGAACATCAGCCTGTCTTCGTCACAGCAGGTCTCACCCAATTTCTGGACCGACCCGAGGAACGGCATCCCTTATTTTCTCGCCGTGCAGACGCCGGAATATCGCATCGCCAGTAAAAACCAGCTCGACAATACGCCGCTTGCGAGCAATGTCGACGCCGTCGGCACGCCTATTCCGACCATGCTTGGCAGCATCGCCAACGCCAAGCGCATTGGCGTTCAATCGGTTTTCAATCAGTCCAACATCCAGACCGTGTATGACATCTACGGCAGCGTGCAGAACCGCGACCTCGGCGGCGTCGCGGCCGAGATCGAAAGGGTTGTCGCGGAGGCGCAGCCCGAATTGAAGCCGGGCAATAATATCGTCATTCGCGGCCAGATCGAGAGCATGAACGGCGCCTTCGCCGATCTACGGCTCGGGCTTCTGTTCGCGGCCGTCTTCGTCTATATGCTGATGGTCGTCAATTATCAGAGCTTTCTTGATCCGCTCGCCGTCATCCTGGCCTTGCCGGGCGCGGGAGCCGGCATCTTGCTGATGCTGTTTGTCACCGGGACGACCTTGAGCGTGCCCTCGCTCATGGGCTCGATCATGGCGGTCGGCGTCGCCTCGGCGAATTCGATCCTTTTGGTCACATTCGCGCGCGAGCAGCGCCAGGCGGGGCTCAGCGCCTTCGACGCGGCCTTGTCCGCCGGCACGACGCGTCTGCGGCCGGTGCTGATGACGGCCGCGGCGATGATCGTCGGCATGATCCCGATGGCGATCGGCGGGCCCGGAGAAGAGCAGAACGCGGTGCTGGCCCGCGCCGTCATCGGCGGCGTCGCCGTCGGCACGCTCACCACGCTTCTTTTCGTGCCCTACCTCTATTCGGTGATCGGCCGCTTCGAACGGCAGGACGAATCCGCTCTCGCGCGATCACTCTCTAAAGGATTGCCATCATGAATTATGCGCCGTTGAACCGCGCGCTTCCGGCGGACGCGCTCCTCAAGTCCGACCTGAGACGGCGGCGCAGGACCGCGCGCGCGATCGGGGCCGGCGCCATCGCCGCCGTGGCGCTTCTCGTCGGTTTCGGGGCCTTGAGCCACGCGAACCGGAGGGCGGACGCCCTCGCCGTGCTGGAGGCGCGCAAAAGCGCCGTGCCGCGCGTCCGCACCATGGTCGTTCAACAGGATGCGGCGCCGCGCATGATCGAGCTGCCCGGCAACATGGCGCCGTTCGAAAGCGCGACGATCTACGCCCGCGCCACCGGCTATATCGCCGCCCGGCATGTCGATATCGGCAGCCGGGTGCGCAAAGGCGATGTGCTCGCCGTGATTGCGGCGCCCGATCTCGATCAACAACTCGCCCAAGCGAAGGCGCAGCTCATCCAGCTCGAGGCCGCGGTTCAACAGGCGCAAGCCGACGCCGATCTCAGCCATGTGACCAACCAGCGGACGACCCGCCTCCTCGCACAGGGATGGTCGAGCGCGCAGCAAGGCGACCAGGACCGCTTGACTCTCGTCTCCCGCACCGCGGCGGTTGCGGTCGCGCGCGCGAATGTCGCCGTGCAACAGGCGGCGGTGAATCGGCTTGCGCAGCTGACCGCCTTCGAGCAGATCACGGCGCCATTCGACGGCGTCGTCACCAGCCGCCTCGTCGACGTCGGCAGCCTCGTCGCCGCCGACGCCAATAGCGGAACCTCATTGTTCTCGATCGCTCGAACCGATGTGTTGCGCGTGCAAGTCTTCGTGCCGCAGTCCGTCTATCTCGGCGTGAGGGACGGCGACTTGGCCACGGTCACGGTGCCGGAGATGCCGAACCGCGTGTTCGACGGCAAGGTGGCGCGCAACGCCCGCGCGCTCGCCGCCGGAAGCCGAACGCTGCTTACCGAGGTCGATGTCGACAACAAGGACGGCGCGCTGGCTGCGGGCCTTTACGGGATTTTGCATCTGCAGGTCCGTCGTTCTGGCCCCGTGATAATTATTCCATCGCAGGCGGTGATCTTCAACAAGGACGGGCTCGCCGCCGCTGTGGTCTCGGACGGAAAAGTGGAGCTGCGCAAGCTCGAGCTCGAAGCCGACAACGGCGCCAGCGTCGAGGTGAGCGTAGGGTTGAGTCCCGGCGATCGCGTGATCATTAGCCCGCCGGCGAACGTGGCCGACGGCATGCGCGTCGAAACGAACGAAGCCGCGGAAGCTGTCGCCCACAGCTGAATTTGAACCGAGTTCCGCCAATCGACGACGCACGCAAGAAGAGACTTCGCGCCGCGACGCAATGCGCCCATTTACTCAGTCGGCGGCGAGGATGACATGGGTCGCCTTGAAGATCGCGTCGAGCCTGTCGCCTGGCGTTATGCGCAGGTCTTCGGCGTTCTCCTTCGGCGTGACGGCGGTCAGGATCTTGCCGTCGCCGATATCAAGCTGGATCTCGCTGTTGAGGGCGCCGTCGATGCGCCGCGTCGCCGTTCCTGCGAGCCGGTTGCGGCCCGCTATCTCGGGCGTCTCGCCTGAAGGCGCAAGCGTCACGAATGAGGATTTGACAAGCGCCACGACAGAACGTCCCAGGGCGAGCCGCAAGTCTTCAACCGCGCCATGGGTGACCATGGCGGAAATCTCATTCGCCGCGGAGACCCGCAGGCTCACGGCGACGTCGACGGGGTCCTCGCGGATCTCCGCCACCGTGCAGCGAAAGGCGTTGCGGGCGCTCACTTTCACCGCGAGGCCCCAAAGCAGGAGATCGTCGAAATTATCGAGGCCCTCGGCGGCGATCGCGCTGGAAATGCGTCCAAGTTTCTCTTCGAGCCTGTGGAAGGCGGCGATAAGCTTGCGACCTTCCTCGGTGACTTCAGCTCCGCCGCCACGCTTGCCGCCGGTGCGGGTGACGAAGGCGGGGCGCGGCAGGAGATTGTTGATTGCCTGAACCGCGTCCCAGGCCGTCTTGTAGCTGAAGCCTGCGGCTTGAGCCGCTTTGGTCATGCTGCCGTGCTCGACGACCGCTTCCAGAAGCGCGATTCGATCGCGGCCGACGAGAAGCCGGCCGTCGGCCCGCAAAGCCAGGAAGGCGTCGATCTGATCGAAAGGCATCGGAGATCTCCCTTGCGCATTTCGACGGCCGATCGCCGCTTGCGAATTCCGCCAAGTCTCGTCGATAGAGTGCATAGCTGATATGATACACGCCGTCGTTGTTTTCTGTTCACGCTTCGCCGCTCGGCGGCTCAAGATATATACATGGACATATATATTGGACAAACAACGCAAACAGGAGCGGCGCGGATCTCTTTCGCGATCCCCGCTGAGTTTGGCTGCGCCGAATTCAATTGTGATAAGCATTATCCGGCGCGCACGGCGTTATGCGGGCGATAGTCCCTTTTGCACGAGCCGCTTGGCCGGCGCTGGCCTGCTCAAGACAGGCCCCCTCGGATAGCCTGACGGCTTGTCCCGCGTCAGCCGCCGAGCCAGGCTGCCCCGGCCATGTCGCTGTCGAATTAGCATTATGAAATAATTGCGCCCGATGATCGTCGAGCCAAATATTTCTCACGCTTTCAATCCAGGGCGATGAAATAAGCTTCCGACGCCGATTTTCGCGGCCCTGGGCATTTTTCGACGCTTCCTCCGCCCTATCAGATGCGGCCGGCCGCTTCTCAGAAGCCGATGCCAAGCGCGATATTGACCTGCCAAGCCTTGCCCATCTACGGGCCGTTCAACTCTTGGAAAACAGGGGCGCCGGCCTCGACCGCGATCCGCACCGGAGAAAGGCCGACGCCGCGGAATTTATATTCGAGGCCGCCGAATAATTCGACGCGCTTGCCTCCATAATTGTTCGGGACGGCCGCCTGCATTGGGCCGTTGATCAGATAATCTTAGCCGCTGATGGCGCCCCACGCGGTCGCGGCCACACGCCCGGTCATGTTGAGCCCATCGAGCAACTCATATGCGCCCCATCCGGTCACCTCGTTGGATGGCCCCCAGCGATATCCCTCGTCATTGTCGCCGAAGGCCGTCCTGCCTCTATAAACGAGGCCCCATGACCACGGACCGAGTTTGCCGGTATAGGTGACACCGTAGAGTCCATCGTAGGTTCCGGTGCCGAGCTACATGGCGTAATTCGCCCGCATCGTCATCAATGTGCCCATGGGACTGAGCATCCTGACCTGTTACGTGTCGCTGCCGGTTGGCACACTGACGCCGAGATTTAGATGCAGGTGGTTAATGTTGTCCTGGTAGAGCCGGACCAATCCAACGAAGGAAGTACGCCCCAACCTTGTGTTGCGCCAGAACTCTCGCCGAGCTCCGTCGCGCCCTTCATGCCTTTGAAGGTGGTCATGGTCATGCTTTTGGCCATATAGTTGCTCATGATCATAACATTGACCGTGTCGGTGAGGCCGAACATCAGATGAAACATGTTCATCTCGGTCGTCATCGAAGCGGGCACGATGCGCAGCGTCGGCGGTCGCATCATCGGAGGCGCGACGGGGATAAAGGGGATCTGCGTCGCTATATATTGCTGCGACACCTTCGACGATCCAATATAGTTGTTCTCCATGCCCATGATCATCGGCGTGTAGCTCAACATCATCGAGCCGCCTTGCACCATGTTCGCCCCGAACACACCCGCCGGCACGACCGCGTGTTCGCCTCCGCTCATATTGTGCGTGCCCGACATGCCGTCGGCGGAATTGGCCGTCATATTATTGGCGTCATTGGGCGTTCCGCCGCGAGAAAACTGCGCGATAGCCTCGACTGGAGCGAGTTGCGCGGCGGCGGCGTAATGGCCGGGCGAGATCAAGACGGTCGCGACGGCCGCGACATAACAGGCGGATCCACGGCCAGGCTTTGCAAGCAATGATCTTACCGCCGGCCCTGTCCCAAAGGCAAACCCCAATTCGGCGGACGCATAGGCGTTGCTCGACTTCTCTTTCATTCCCGCGCTGACATCGCGCAGTTCGGCGAGCGAATTCTGGCTGAGATGAGCATCGACAGAGAAACGGAAATTGATCATCTTCGACTCCATGGCGCGCTAACTTCAGATGAAAAGAAACGGAGCGGCCATACAGTCGTCAACGTTATATTTTTTTAATGTATAACGCATCGATGTCGTGTCAATAAGCCGGGCCGCACCGGCCGCTCAACCTTCACATTTCGCGATAACATGTTGCAAAAATGTCGATTGACCTGCTCGATCAGCACATAGTGAAGTCTTTGAATTTCAGCCCGCGCGGCTGGTCGCGCAGGGGGCCAACGCGGCTTCCGGCGGCAATCCCAACAAGGCCAAAATCGTCTCGCCAAAAGCCTCGAGGTCGGCGCGCCGCTTGGCGATATCCGGACTTATTGGCTTCAAAATCAAGCTATGTGGCTGCAATTCGGATTTGATCTTCAGGACCTTGTCGCGGACCTCTTCCGCCGTCCCTATCAGGGAGTCCGCGATCATGCGGCCAAGCTTCATCCATGGGTCCATTCCGGCTGCATCCCGGCGGTCGCAACCTGCATCCGCTCCACAAAGGGATCCAGCAAGACGGCGGCCTCTTCAACCGCCCGCGCATGGGTTGAGCCTAAGTGATAGAAGCGAATCAACACGAGCTTCGGATCGCCGCTGGGCGCCGCTTGGCGATAGAGGCGGAGGGTTTCGCGCACGCTTTCGAGTGGAAACGGCGGCCCGGCCATAACGCCGTAGCCGCGCTCCGCCGCAAGTTGCACAGTATCCGCTGTCGATGTCGCGAGGAATATCGGAATCGGCTTTTGCAAAGGCTTTGGCGTGAGGGTCACATTGTCGGCTTTGAAGAATTCGCCATCGAAGCGCACGCTATCCTCTTCGAGAAGTCTTTGAATGAGGCTCAGCGCTTCAAGCGTCTTCGCGCGGCTGTCGTCCTTGCTCACGCCGAAATGTTTGTTCTGAATCGGAAACGGACCGCCTTTCGCGACGCCAAAATCGAACCGCCCGTCCGAGAGAATGTCGACGATCGCGGCCTCTTCCGCGACGAGAATGGGATTACGAAAAGGGCAATAGCACAGCAGCGGAGCCAAGCCGGATGCGCGCCGTGCGCGCGGCGAGATGCGCCAAGATGGCGAGGGACGACGGGCTCGATGCGTCGGGGTTGAAGTGATGCTCCGCGACCCAGGCTTCGTCGAAGCCAAGCGCCTCCACAAGCTGAACGAGCTTCATCTGCTCGGCATAGGCCGCGCGATAATCGCGCCCAGGATTTTCATAAGTGCAGAAAAGTCCGGTTCGCATGTTTAGGCTCCGCGCCTAACGACCGAAGACGAGCGTTCAGGCTTGCGATTTCGCCGCCCGCGACCACAGCCGCGGCGACGGTTTCGGCTAATTCCAACCCAAAGCGCCGCTTGCGTCCTATATACATAAATATATTTATTATGTCACGTGGCTTCGTCCGCATCTTGGCGGAAGCTCCGGCAAAGGCCACGCATCTATTCCAACGCCGTTGGCTATAGTAAAGCTTTGGCCGCTAAACCAAACGCCCGCCAAGAAACAAGGGAAATGAAGCCAGAGCGATGACTTGCCATGGCTGTGCCTAAAGCAGCGGCCACAGGGGATCAGCTTAGCCGCCAGACGCCGCGCCACGCGCCCAGTTCGACAGGGCGTCGATCCGCACGCCGTAAAGGCGAAAAATCGCTTCGGGCGTCAAGGTCGACTTCGGTGGTCCGGCGCCCAGAACGCGGCCGTCATTCAACAAAACGACCCGGCTCGAAACCGCTATTGCATGCTCGGGATGGTGCGTCGTCAGCAAGACCCCATAATTCTCGGCCGCGAGCTGGCGCAAGCTCTCCAACAGACGGATTTGATGGCCAAAATCCAGTCCTGTCGCCGGCTCGTCCAGAATCAGGATTCGCGCGCCTTGAGCGAGCGCGCGGGCGATCAGCGTCAATTGCCGTTCTCCGCCGGAAATTTCGGTGTAGGGACGGCGCGCCAGTTGGCCCACGCCGAGCCGGCCGAGGCTCTCGGCGACCGCGGCGTGGTCGGCGGCGCTCGGCCGGCGGAAAAGGCCCGATTCAGCGAGTCGTCCCAACATGACCACATCGCGCACCTCGAAAGGGAATGGCGCGACATGGGCCTGTGGCACATAAGCCAGACGGGCGGCGATCCGCCGACGCGGCAGATCTCCGATCGGCGCGCCAGCTAAAAGAACTTCGCCGGACGCGGGCGCGATCAGGCCGAGCGCAAGGCGCAGCAAAGTGCTTTTGCCAGCGCCATTGGCGCCGAGCAGCGAGACGATTTCGCCGTGATCGACGCTGAAGCCAACGCCGCGCAGGACCGACCGACCGCGATAGGCGAAGTGAAGATCGCGAAGCTCCAACGCGACTGGCGTGGTCATGCCCAATTGCGCCGCGCGCGCGATAGGACGAGCAGAAAAGCCGGAATTCCGAGCAATTGGGTGATGATGCCGATCGGTAGCTCGACTTTGCCGACGCTGCGCGACAAGGCGTCGGCGGCGAGCAGAAAAACAGCTCCAAACACGGCGCTTGCCGGCATGAGATTGGAATTCGCCGGCCCCACGATGAGCCGGGCGAAATGCGGCGCGAAAAGCCCGACCCAACCTATCATTCCAGCGAGAGACACGGTGAGCGCGGAGACCAGAGTCGCCGCCGCGATCACGCCATAGCGCAACAAGGCGACGCGAACGCCGAGGGCGCGGGCTTCGTCGTCGCCCATCGCCAACGCGTCGAGGCCGCGGCCGAGCCCGATCAAGGCCAGGAGGCCAAGGCCGATCGGCGGCGCGACCCAAGCGAGTTGGGGGAGATCCGCATTGCCCAGGCCGCCCATCAGCCAATAGACGATCGCCGGGAGCTGATTATAAGGGTCTGCGACATATTTGACGAGCGACAGCAAGGCCGCGAAAAACGCGCCGCTGATCATACCGCCGAGAACCAGCATGATGATCGTCGCGCCGCCAAACAGTTGCGCGATCGAAACCCCGACGCAAGCGGCGGCGAGCCCCATGACGAAGGCGAGTGTTTCGACAACCGCAAAATCGCCGCCGAGCAGAAGGCCAGCCGCCGCTCCAAACGCGGCGCCGCCGAGGACGCCGAGAATATCCGGCGACACCAGCGGATTGCGAAACACCGCCTGATAGGCCGCGCCGGAAGACGCGAGCGCCGCGCCGACAAGGCTCGCCGCGAGAACGCGCGGCAGGCGGATTTCCACGATGACGTTATAAAGGAGGTCATAGCGCGGGCGCGCCAGATCGACGAGGCCGAAAGACGCCAGGAGAAATTGCGCGATATCGGCGGGCGTCAGCGGATAACGGCCAAGGGCCAGAGCGGCCAGCATGCTCGCCGCGACCAGGGTCCCCAGCGAAAGACCTCGGAGGGCGAAGCCTATGACGGGCCTCTGCTCACTGAAGGAGGCGAGCGACATCGGCATCGCTGAGATCGACGTTCAAAAACAGCCTGTAGAACCGCTTGGCCTCGGCTTGAATATCGATCGGGAAAGCTTTGGGATAGAACCAATTGGCGAGCCACTGAACGCCAAGCGCCTGCATATAGCCCGGTGGGCGATCGACCCAGTTGAAAGGAATGCGCGGGACCACGCGCACATTGGCCGCCGCAGCGGCCTTTACATTTCGCCAGCGCGGATCATCGACGACGCCGCGAGCGAAGGACAGTTCCTGCGCAACAATGAAATCGGGCGCAAACTGCACCACTTGCTCCAGGCTGATTCTCTCCATGCCGACGAGTTCGCCCTGGGCGCAATGATAGACATTGACGCCGCCAGCTCGGCGGATCGCCTCGGCGTGAATGGATTGATCGCAATCCGTCAAAAGCCCATCCGGCGATTCGGCGTAATAGACCCGCACGCGGTCGGCGGCGGGGACCTGCTCCACCGCCGCTTGAACGCGGGCGAGGGCGCTTGTCACATAGGCGCCGAGATCGCGGCCTCGCTGGGGCAAGTCCAGGACTTCGCCCATGAGCGTGAAGGCGGCGGCGTAATCGGTCAACTCCTCCAGCTTCAGGAAGATCACCGGAACGCCCGCCTTGGCGAAGCGCTGCGCGATCGGCGCCGTCTCCAGGAAGGAATTGGCCCAAGCGACAACCAGATCCGGCTTGGCGGCGAGAACCTCCTCCAGATTGGCCTGCTGGCCATGCCCCATCATATTGCCCAGGACCGGAAGATCGATCGTGCTGGGGTGAAGGAATTTTGCGCGCTCGTCCTTTGGCGCGTCAGGAGCGAAGTTCCAGCCGATAAGGCTTTCCGGATTCATCGCGTAAACGACCAAAGTGGTCGGCGGCGCGGTCGAGAAGATCCGCGTGACTTTGTCGGGCAGAATTACGTGGCGGCCAACCATGTCGACAATGTCGCGCGCCCGCGCCGGCGAGGCTTGTCCAAGCGCGGCGAAAGCAATCAGCAGGATCGCCGGCGCGTGTCTCGCCTTCGCGCGCGCATGACGGATCAAGCCTCCGAGAAGCGCAGGCTGATCACTCGGCCCGCGGCGCAGGTTTGATCGCGCCGCGCCAACTATAAATCGAGGCCAACTCCGGCGGTGCGCGAACCGAAATATCATAAGCACGGATCTCAACCAAACCTCGGCTCAAGCCGGGCGGAAATTGGGACGGTCCAAAGAACCGTCCCAATCCGCATATCGCAACTAGGGGAACCCGGCTATTGAAGCAAAATTCGCGCCACCGTTGTGCGCCAACTCTCATATAGTAAAAATTAATAACGAAGCGGGGTCAATTCCCTCAGCTCGCGCGGGCTTGTCTGCTTTCCAGTAACCGCGCCGATGGTCCGCGCCAGGGAAAGACGCGAACAAAGCGCCGCTCAATACTTAGGATGTTTGCCAAATTTGACGGCATAAGCTGGACAGATTTGAAGCAAAAAGCCAAATGCCGGGGGCAAGGCCCGAATGAGTCTCTTGAACGTTTCTTGACAAGGCGAAATCTCGCAATCATTATATAATTTGTTTACATATTGCTGCCCAAACAGCGACAGCGCGCACGTCCTTTCGGTCCCCGCCGCGCTTTCGATCTATACGCGCCCCGCGACCGAGAAGTGGTGATCCTAACGCCGCCGCTTCTCTCGCTCTGCCTGTGAAAGCTTGCCGCGCCTTAGGCTTCCAAAGATTAGGATTGAGGAATTTTTCCATGCCACAGAACGCCAAGTCGGTCCTGGACCATTTTGATCTTTTCCGGCAACCCGAATATCGCGAGATGTTCGAAAACAAGAAAAAGAATTTCGAGAGCGCCGTAGCCGAGGTCGAGGTCGAGCGCATCCGCGAATGGATGATGACGCCTGAATATCAGGAGCTGAATTTCAGCCGCGAAGCGTTGGTGGTCAATCCCTCCAAAGCCTGTCAGCCTTTGGGCGCCGTGTTCTGCTCGAGCGGTTTTGCGGGCAGCCTCGCCTTCGTGCACGGCTCCCAAGGCTGCGTCGCCTATTATCGCAGCCATCTCTCGCGTCATTTCAAGGAGCCGTGCTCTTGCGTCTCCTCCTCGATGACCGAAGACGCCGCGGTTTTCGGCGGGATGACCAATATGGTTGATGGGCTCGCCAACACCTATAATCTCTACAAGCCGAGCATGATCTCGGTCTCAACCACCTGCATGGCGGAAGTCATCGGCGACGACCTCAACGCCTTCATCAAGAACGCGCGGGAAAAAGGCTCCGTGCCGATGGACTACGACGTTCCCTTCTCGCATACGCCCGCCTTCGTCGGCAGCCATGTGACCGGCTATGACAATATGCTGAAAGGCATTCTCGAATATTTCTGGGACGGCAAGGCCGGCATGGCCGACAGGCTCGAACGCGCGCCCAATGAGAGGCTCAACTTCATCGGTGGCTTCGACCCCTATACGGTCGGCAATCTCCGCGAACTCAAGCGCATTCTCGATCTGATGAAGATCGACTACACGATTCTTTCGGACAATAGCGACGTCTGGGACACGCCGACCGACGGAACCTTCCGCATGTTCGACGGCGGCACGACGCTCGCGGATACCGCCGCCGCCCTCCATTCCAAGGCGACGATCTCCTTGCAGGAATTCTCCACGCAAAAGACCCTGCCCTTCATCGCCGCGCATGGGCAGGAAGTCGTCGCTTTCAATCACCCTCTCGGCGTGCAGGCGACCGACAGGCTCATTTTGGAGCTCACCCGGCTCACCGGCAAGCCCGTTCCCGATATTTTACGCAAGGAGCGCGGGCGCCTCGTCGACGCCATCGCCGACTCGCACGCCCATATCCACGGCAAGAAATTCGCGATCTACGGCGATCCCGATCTCTGCATCGGCCTCGCCGGTTTCCTGGTCGAGCTCGGCGCCGAGCCGACCCATGTTCTCTCAACTAACGGCGGCAAGGAGTGGGCGGAGAAAGTCGAGGCCGTGTTCGCGACCTCGCCCTTCGGCGCCAATTGCCGCGCCTATCCCAACCGCGACCTGTGGCACATGCGTTCGCTGCTCTTCACCGAGCCGGTCGATTTCCTGATCGGCAACACCTATGGAAAATATCTCGAGCGCGATACCGGAACGCCGCTGATTCGGATCGGCTTCCCGATTTTCGATCGCCACCACCATCATCGCTTCCCGCTGTGGGGCTATCAGGGTGGGCTTAACGTGTTCACAAAGCTGCTCGACGCAATCTTCAACTACATCGACAGCAACACCAATGTCCCGGCCAAAAGCGACTATAGCTTCGACATCATCCGGTGAACGCGCTTCGACGCGCCGGCGCGCCGATTGAAGGCGCGCGGATAAGCTCATAACGGCAATGAGCAAGCTCGCCGGCGGCTCTCGACAGCCGCCGGCTTTTAGGTTTAGGCGGCGGTCTTTTTGAACCGCGCGGCCTCCTCCGAGCCCCCGGTGGCGTCTCCGGCGCTGTAGGAATGCGCGCCGGCTCCAGCGAGCTTGCCGCCATCGACGATAAGATATTCGTCGCGGATCGGGCGGCCCTCAAACCAGCATTCGAGAATCTCGCGGACGCCCGCCGCGTAGCGCGTTTGCGCCGACAGCGACGTGCCCGAGATATGCGGGGTCATGCCATGATGGGGCATCGAGCGCCAGGGATGATCCTTCGGCGCCGGCTGCGGGAACCAGACGTCGCCGGCATAGCCCGCGATCTGGCCGCTTTCGAGCGCGCGGACAATGGCGTCGCGGTCGCAGATCTTGCCGCGCGCCGTATTCACGATATAGGCGCCGCGCTTCATCTTGGCGAGCAGCGCGTCGTTGAACATATGCTCGGTCTCGGGATGCAGCGGGCAATTGATGGTGACGACGTCGCAAACCTTCACCATTCCCTCGACCATCGGATGCCAGGTCAGGTTCAGCTCCTTCTCCACCGCCTCCGGGAGGCGGTGGCGGTCGGTGTAATGCAGCTTCACGTCGAAAGGCGCGAGACGGCGCAAAACCGCAAGGCCGATGCGCCCGGCGGCGACGGTTCCTACCTCCATCCCTTCGAGATCATAGGAGCGGGCGACGCAATCGGCGATGTTCCAGCCTCCCTTCAGAACCCATTCATAGGAGGGGAGATAATTGCGGACGAGACCGAGGATCATCATGACGACATGCTCGGCGACGCTGATCGAATTGCAATATGTGACTTCCGCGACGGTGACGCCGCAGTCAATCGCGGCTTGCAGATCGACGTGATCGGAGCCAATGCCGGCGGTGAGCGCCAATTTCAGCTTCGGAGCTTTCGCGATGCGCTCGGCGGTTAGATAGGCGGGCCAGAACGGCTGGGAGATGACGATGTCGGCGTCGGCGAGCTCGCGCTCAAGCGCCGAATCCGGGCCGTCCTTGTCGGAGGTGACGACCAGCGTATGGCCGGCGCTTTCGAGGAACTTCCTCAGGCCGAGCTCGCCCGACACGCTGCCGAGCAGCGCGCCCGGCGTGAAGTCGATGGCTTTCGGAGTCGGCAGGGTCTGGCCGCCGGCGTAATGATCGATCTTCGGGAGATCATCGCGCGCGTAGGAGGTCGGATATCCGTCGACCGGATCATCATAGAGGACGCAAACAACCTTTGCCATGAAATGCTTCCTTTCGTTCAAGGACAAAAGAAAACGCTCGGCTGCGGCTGCGCAGCCGACAGAGTACAGGGGGATAGGGAAAGAACTCGTCTGGGCCAGATGCGTTCCAGCATCGCCCCGCTGTTGAATAGACCCTTAGCGTTTTCTATTCGATAAATGGTGAAGACTTTGGTTAGATAGCCTTCCTATCGAACGCATGACGCTCGCGCAGCCCTGACTTTACGTCAAATGAAAGTCTTTGAAGAATTGATAGGCGAAATTGATCAATCGGCTCGAGCCGCCGCCGCGAACTCGCTCTCGAAATCGGCGTTAAGGGTCGCAGCCAGCAGCGCCCGCGCCATCGGCGATGGCGGCGTGCGGCTGGAGAAGACAAGCCCGATCTGCTGGCTATGCGCCGGCTCCACGAGGTCGATGGTGACGAGATCCGTCGCCTTAGCGAAGACATAGAAGAACGTATGCGGCAGAATGCTCGCCCAATCGCCATGACGGAGGTGGGCGCAGACGCCAAGGTAGGAATTGCTGACCACCGGGGGCTGAATTGTCAATCCCCTCGACTCGAAGATCGCGTTGATGATGCGCCGGTTCTGCATGTCCTCGCTAAGTAGGCAAAGCCTTTCCTGCGCCGCTTCGGCCCAGGTGATCGTTTTCCGCCGCGCGAGCCGATTGGCCTGATGCGCGACCAGCACGTAGCGTTCGCGATAAAGCGGCGCGCGGCGCACATTCTCAAGCGGCTCATTGTCCAGATAGGTCAGCCCCGCGTCGATCTCGAACCCGTCGAGCCCGCGTTGGATCGCGCGCGAGGTCATGGATTGGACCTCGACCGTCGCGGCCGGATGCGCGGCGCAGAACCGAGCCGTCAAAAATGAGATCGACGGCATCGCCGCCGGAATGACGCCGAGACGCAACAGGCCGGTCAGGCCCTTTCGCAAGCCGGACAGATCCTCGCGCAAGTTTTGATAGTCGGCGAGGATCTGCTGCCCCCACAAAAGCACTTTTTCGCCTTCCGGGGTCAATCTGAGAAAGCGGTGGCCGCGGACGATCAGCCTCGTCTCGAGATAATCCTCAAGCTTGCGGATCGCCGCCGAAAGCGTCGGCTGGGCGACGTTGCACGCGTCCGCCGCCCTGGCGAAATGCTTTTCGCGCGCAAGCGCCACGAAATAGGAGAGATGACGAACAAGCATGAGCGCTTAACCGTTCGAGAGCTTTGCTTCGGCGATGCGCCCGCCCCGCCGGAGGGACGGCCGCTCGGCCCGGTCCCAATCCAAAGGTCAGGGCGACGCGGCGGCGCGGGGTCCGGCGACTGCGTCGGGAGCAGGACTCCGGGTATTGACTTTGATGGCAGCGATTCTGCTTCCCGATATGACGCGCGGCCAGGCCTTAGTTGTCGCCTCCAGAGCACGGGTTCAAGGACCTCCTATCGTCGCGGAGCGCCTGGCGCGCGATCAACGCGGCGGCGGTCTTGGCCAGTGACGAGGCTTTGAATTTAGAATATGTAAACTGCTTATATAGCAAAAAGGAAGAGCAACGCCATGACTGATCCACGTTCCGAGGAAGTCGAAGAAGCCATAAAGGTCTGCGTGCGCGAATTTTACGGCAAGGCGCGCCAGGACCCTTTGCTCGGCCCCATTTTCAACAGCACGGTCCTCGACTGGGACGTGCATCTGCGCGTCATCGCGAATTTTTGGTCAAGGACATTGCTGCAGACCGACCGATACAGCGGCTCGCCTTTCGTGCATCATATGAATTTGCCGATCGAACTCGAACATTTCGAACGATGGCTCTCGCTTTTCGAGGAAACCGCCGAGGCCACATTGAAGCCGGAATATGCGGCTAAGGCGGTGGCCAAGGCGCGTCATATGGCCGAAAGTTTTAAGGTCGGCATATTTCCCTTCATCGACAAGAACGGACAGCCCGCGCGGCGCCCTGGATAAAGGCGTCCTGGATGAAACTGCGCTTGGACTCGAAATTTTTACGATTTGGGCTGGAACTTATGGGGCCAGCGGCACGATAAGGACAAAGCAGCGGCCGGCAACGACGTCGCCCACCCTTGGTTTTCAACAGGCTTGCGCCGCC
The DNA here is from genome assembly GCA_963829515.1 of uncultured Alphaproteobacteria bacterium. Classification (GTDB taxonomy): domain Bacteria; phylum Pseudomonadota; class Alphaproteobacteria; order Rhizobiales; family Beijerinckiaceae; genus Methylocapsa. The sequence goes on along the minus strand of CAWHIP010000014.1, from coordinate 148,915 downwards.
GCGCGTGGCGACGGCTGGGAGCGTCACCCATAATGGATCATGAAGGCGACGGCGATAGAATTGCGTCCGTAAAGGGCCCATCGGAACGGGGCCAGCCGAGCCGCATCCAATATGGCGCCTTGCCCTATCGGATGACCAAGGCCGGCTCCCTCGAACTTCTTCTCGTCACGACGCGGCAGACCAAGCGGTGGATCATCCCGAAAGGCTGGCCGATCAAAGGCCTCAAACCGGCGAAATCGGCGGCGCAGGAAGCCTATGAAGAAGCCGGGATCCGCGGCGCGATCAGCGGCAAGCCGATCGGGGCCTTCTCTTACGATAAGCGCTTGGCGGAGAGCGGGTCCACAATTCCCTGCGAGGTGCAGGTCTTCGCCTTGAGCGTCAAGCGCCGGCTGAAAACCTGGCCCGAGGCGCATGAACGCGAAGCCAGATGGTTTGAACCCGCCAACGCCCTTTCAGTTCTCCATGATGAAGGACTCCGCGTCCTGATCGCCGCCTTCTGGAAGCGGACGGCGGGAATGCGCCTCAACTGAAGCAGCCTCACGCCTCCAGGCGGGCGCGCGCGGTCCTCGCCTAAGCTTGGTGGTCTTCAGGCGTCAGCGCGGCAAATTTCTTTCAGCGGCGACGCCAGGCGATCCGTCCTCGCGGCCGAAGCGTCCCGCGCCGTCCATTCACAGATCATCATTTTGCGGGTCAGGCGAGGATTGGCGCAGGCCAGGACGCCATGCGCCACCGCCGGGTTGAAGAAAAGAACGTCGCCCTTGCTTAAGTCAAAGGAGATTTTCGCATTCCCATCGATCCGATCCGCGATTTTCGCGTTCACCAGAGGCCAGCCGCGCGCGAACAGACTCCGCCAGGCGCGAGGGTCGGCGGCGAGTTGTCGCGAGAGCGCCAGAAGATCCGGCCGCTCACCTAGCACTTCGTCACAGAGACGAGGCGTGAGGCTGCGATGGGTGCCAGGAATGAGATAGAAACGCCCGCTATCAGGGTGAATGTCTTCGAGCGCGCACCAGCTCCGGCATACCGCATAAGGCGGGTCCGGCGAACGGAACGCCGTGTCGACATGCGCCCGCATGTCGCCGGGCTCCCATAAGGCGCTCCGCGCGAAGGCCAGCACCGGCTCGGCCTCAAAAAGCTGGCGCAAGACCGTCCCGGCCAGGCGATTGAAAATCAGCCGTCGGGCGGCCTCGCCGCGCTGATGCAAAGCCAGCATCGCAACCATGAATTCGTCGTCGACCTTCACGGGCAGCGCAACCATGGACGACACGTCCGTCACACCGAATTCTCGTAAAAGCGCTGCAACCTGCGCGACATGGGCCTCGATGAGGTCGGGGGCGAGGATGTTTCTGCAAATGATGAAACCCAGCTCGCGGTACTGCTCGCGCCAATTCATCGGCATGGCCTTTGTCGCTCATCGCGTCTCGCCTGAGCACGCGGGCAATTCCCGCGCGAAAAAAGCGTGACGCGTGAGTTAATATGTAATAATTACATATAGCGCTTTGCAAGCTTTTTGTTGCGGCGCGAGATAGGACCGCGCCAGCGCCGCGGCGTTGGCTCCCACCGCTTCTGGCCCGGCCGCTATCTCCTACGGCGGGCGCGTGTTTGGCTTCCTCGCTCGGCCGCGCGCGCCCGCATATTTTTGGCGATGCGATTTTACGGATGCAGCGGCGCCAATGTTGTCGCGACGCGCCAAAATCTCCCAGAAATCTCCATTGACTCGTAATATAATTTATATACATATTGATTTCACGACGGCGTTCATCTCGCCAGTCAGCCAAGCCATATTGCGAAGGAGCCGCGCGATGAACGAACAAGCAAAAATATCGACATCGGACGCGGAGGCGATCAACGCGGCCGCCGATAGCGGCTCATTCTCCAAGAGTAATTTCGCGGGAGGCAAGCGTTCCCAAGTTGTGATCCAGGCCAGATTCCATCCGAACGGCCTGATCAACACCATCAACCAGCGCCCTGATCATCTGAGCCCGCAGGACTGGTTCGACTACCTCTGCCGCGCCGCGCCTTCGACCTATCAGCCTCTCGCCGGCGGGCGCGGCGCTTTCCACATCGGCAGCGAAGACTTCGAGGCCATCTTGCGAGATCAGACGGCCTAGTCATCAGATCGCACAGACGCGGTCAGCGGCTTTTTGACGATGCGCCGGTATTGAAAAATCGGCGACCCGCGTCAGCCGCCCTCCGCGCGCGCCCTGAGCCTTTTCGTCCCGGCGCAACGCAAATCATGCCTGCTTCCTTGGACGCCGATTCATGTGAATGCGACCTGCGTTTAAGCTCTCGATTCTCTCGCCTCCGCCGCGCTCCCTCGGACCGCGCCTTTATCGCGAGAAAGAAATGCCGACCCTTGATGAATCCAATCCCTTGGCGTTTTTCAAGTCCTTGCATCGCGGCTTCGCCAAAACCCTGAGCGACGGGCTTGATGGTCAACATCCCCAAGACCTCATTGATGGTCTTCTGGACATTTGCTTCGATATTTTCGAGCGCAATTCCGCCCGCGCTCCGGGCCTCGCTTGCCATGGCGGCTGTGCAAGCTGCTGCACCATCCGCGTGGCGGCGACCGCGCCCGAAATCCTGCTGATCGCGCGCGCCATTCGATCGGCGCCGAAAACGATGGAATTCGAGCTGCGGCAAAGAATAAGCGCCGCCGATTGCGCGACAATACGACTCGACGAGCGGAGCCGAATGGCTTTGGGATTGCCATGCCCCTTTATTGATCGTGGCCTCTGCGTCATCTATTCGATGCGCCCTTTGGCGTGTCGCGGACATGCCTCCTACAATGAGCAGGCCTGCGTTGACGCCTTGGCGGGCCGGCCTTGCGAGGTTCCAATTTCGGAGCTGCACATGACGGTTAGAAGCCTAGTGCAGAATGCGATGCAGGCGGCCTTGCGCGACTATGCCCGCGCATGGGGAACCTATGAGCTCGTTCAGGCTTTGAACATTGCGCTCACAAATGAGTTCCTGCGAAGCTGACTGGCTCGCGGGCGACGACGTCTTCGCCGCCGCCCTAATCAGCGACGTGAGTCAGGACGAAATGGCCGAGACCTTCGACGCCATCAAGGCGCATGCGGCCTGACGCGAGGGCCGGCGCCTATGGCCAGCTTTAGCCGCCCAACGACGGTTATGAGCGGTCTCGGACTCGACGACAACACCGTAAAATATTGCGCTAGAAAAAAATGCTGATCGGACCATTTTCTCCGGCTCGTCGCGGCCGACCGCTTTCATCATTCTTTGTTCGCCAGCTTAGCCCGCATGCGCCTTGAGCGCGCGTCGCTCCGTCTTCTTGGCGACACAATGCGACGACGGCCTCGGCGTCTTGTTGCCATGCCGCCACAGTTACTCGTTTTCGATGCTGAAAAGGTCGGGCGGGTTTCGTTTTTTCGGCAATCTGCTACGCTTGCGGCATCAACCTTGGGCTGTCGGCGCGTCGTCCAATCCGTCGCAACGGCCGCCGATTCGACGCCAATTTATTAAAACCTCCTCCGAGAGCGCCCTTCAAATGCGCCCGGAAGCACCCCGGATTTACAGATCCATGCCGCAAGCCCAATCCCTTGCTTGGCCGATTCGCCGGCGCCGGCTTGCCGCCGTTCCCCCGCCCTTCTGTCAACGTGCTTCGCCGCCGCGCGAATCCATGCTGGTTGCTGGGGAAGGAGAATGAGTCCGGCAGTGGATCAGGCCGTCTGCTTTCTGCGCGGCGTCAGCGGGCGGGCGCGCCATGCATTCATGGCGATCATGCTTTTGGCCGCGGCGGGCTGCGCCGTCGGTCCGGATTTCAACGCGCCGCCTACTTCCGTCGCCGAGAATTGGCTCGAGGCCAAGGATCATTCGGTTCGAACCGACAAGCAGGACTACCTGAATTGGTGGAAGGCCTTCCGGGACCCAACGCTTGAGCGACTCATCGAGATCGCCTATGAGCAAAATCTCACTCTGCTGAGCGCGGGTACGCGCGTGCTGCAAGCCCGCGCCGAGCTTGGCATATCCATCGGCGAATTCTATCCGCAGCAGCAACGGGCGCTCGGCGCCTTGAGCTATAATCTGCAGAGCCAGGCCGATCCCGCCGCCAATCCGCAAAATCCGCTCATCAATTACTGGCGCGATTCGCTTGGCGCGCAAGCGGTTTGGGAATTGGACTTCTGGGGCAAGTTTCGCCGCGGAGTCGAATCCTCCGACGCCGCCTATCTCGCTTCGATCGCGACCTATGACGATGTCCTGGTCGGGCTTCTCGGCGATGTCGCGAAGACCTATATCGGCATACGCACGATCGAAAAAGAGATCGCGATCGCCCGCGCCAATGTCCAGAGGCAGCGCAAGGCGCTTGGCATCGCCCGCGATAAGTTTCAAGGCGGCACGGCGACGAAGCTCGATGTCTATCAGGCCGAGAACGTCCTCGGGGCGACGGAAGCCACGGTCCCACAGCTGACGATCGAGTTGCAGCAGGGGCTGAACGCGCTGCGAGTCCTGCTCGGCCTGGCGCCGGAGCCCCTCGGCTTTCTGCTCTCCCGCTCAACAGGCAAAATACCAGTTACGCCGCCTAAGGTCGCAGTCGGCATTCCCGCGGATCTCTTGAGGCGCCGGCCCGACATTCGCGCCGCCGAATTGCGGGCGGCGGCGCAAAGCGCGCAGATCGGCGTCGCGGTCGCCGACCTCTATCCGGCCATCAGCCTGACCGGGAATTTCGGCGGCTTGGCGAGCAGCGCCTTCGGCCACAACCTAGGACAAATGCTGCATCCGATAGGGCGCGCCTTTTCCGCCGGGCCCTCGTTCCAATGGAATCTCCTCAACTATGGGCAGATCACCAATAACGTGCGTTTGCAGGACGCGACGCTGCAGCAATATCTCGTCGACTATCAAAACAGCGTGCTGAAGGCGCAGCAAGAAGTCGAGAACGGGCTCTCCACTTTTCTCCAGTCGCGCGTCCAGGCTGAATATTTGCGCCGAAGCGTCGCCGCCGCCTCCGGCGCCCTCAATATCGCGCTGATCGAATACAGTCTCGGGACCAGGGATTTCACCACCGTGCTGACGGCGGAGCAGAATCTCTTCACCGCCGAGACCAATCTCGCTGTCGCCGAGGGCAATGTGCCGCAGGGACTGACGATGATTTACCGGGCTCTCGGCGGCGGCTGGCAGATCCGCGAGAACAATGATTTCGTGCCTCCTGCGACGAACGCCGAGATGCGCGCGCGGACCGATTGGGGTCAAGTGCTGCCGCCCGCAGGCGCGCCCCAGCCGCCGGCTCCGGGCCTGCCGGGTCCCGAGGACCGTGGGCCCACCGTGCGCCCGCCGGAATGGTGAACTTTTCGCGAAGGAGGCGTTCCGCCATGGGGTCGAGGTCCAATAAAAAGCCACGCGCGGCGGCGGCGGCGGCAAGAGGTGCGGCCGGTCGGCGGCGGAGGCGAATGATAGGGACCCATGCCGCCGCAACGGCTCTCTTGCTTGCCGCGCTAGCCGGAGGCTCGGCCGGCGAGAGCCTCGCGGCGTCATGGTGGGATAAGCTGTTCGAACGCGGCGCCCCCGCCGAAACGCCGCGCGCCGCGACGCCCCAGGTTCCGACCGCCTCTCCGTCGCTCCCGGTGGTTCCCGTGGTGAGACCAAAATTTCAAGCGGTCACCGATTATGTCGAGGTGACCGGCAACGCGGCGTCGGTCAACACGGTCAAGCTGATCGCCCGCGTTGAAGGCTATCTGGAAAAGCTGCATTTCGCCGACGGAGCGGTGGTCAAAAAAGACGATCTTCTCTTCACGGTCCAGCAAGAGCAGTACAAGGCGCAGCTGCAACAGGCGCAGGCCCAGGTTTTCGTCCAGCAGGCCGCGCTCGCCTACGCCAAGACGGAAGTCGCGCGCTATACGGCGCTGGTCAAAAAGGACGCCGCGACCCAAATCGAGCTCGACCATTGGCATTTCGAGCAGGCGAAGGCCGAGGGAGAGTTGCGCGCGGCGCAGGCGCAGGTTGTCATCGCGCAGTTGAATATGAGCTACACAGACGTCAAGGCGCCTTTCGATGGCCTGATGGGCAAACATCTGATCGATCCTGGCAATGTCATCGGCGGCCCTGGGCAGGAGGCGGCTGTCGCCGAGATCCTTCAGCTCGACCCGATTTACGTCGTCGCCAATTTGAGCGAGCAGGAAGCGCTGCAGATCCGGGCCAATCTCGACCAACGCCGGCTGAGCCTCGCCGAACTCACCAAGGTCCCGGTTGATGTCGGCCTGGAGAATGGGGGCGGCTTTCCCTATCGGGGAACGATCGAATATGTGGCGCCGGGGATCGATCCCTCTACAGGCACGCTGCTGGTTCGCGGCATTCTGCGCAATCCCAATAAAACCCTGCTGCCCGGCATGTTCGTCCGCATTCGGCTGCCGCGACGGCTCGCGGCGCAACAGGCTCTACTGGTCCCCAATCGCGCGCTCGGCGAAGATCAGGGCGGGCGCTATCTGCTGGTGCTGAACAAGGACGATGTCGTCGAGCAGCGCTACGTCCAGCTCGGCGAAACCTTTGGCACGCTGCGGGTTATCACCTCCGGCATTGGGCCCGACGACCGCATCGTCGTCGGCGAGCTCTGGCGCGCATCGCCTGGGACCAAGGTGACGCCGCGGCTGACCGGAAGCAGCTCGGACGATGGGAGCGCCCGGCCATGATGTCGAAATTCTTCATCGAGCGGCCGGTTCTCGCGAATGTTCTGGCGATTGTTCTGGTGCTGCTCGGCGGGGTCGCCTTGGTCCGTCTGCCGGTTTCGCAATATCCGAACGTCGTTCCGCCGACCGTGCAGGTGACCACAAGGTATCCGGGCGCGAGCCCGCAAACCGTGGTCGACACCGTCGCTTTGCCGATCGAGCTGCAGGTGAATGGCGTTGACCATATGCTCTATATGGAGTCGACCAGCGCGGCCGACGGCACCTACACGCTGACCGTGACCTTCGAGATCGGCACCGACCCCGACACCGCCCAAGTCCTGGTGCAGAATCGCGTCGCCGTCGCGCTCGCCTCTTTGCCATTACCTGTGCAGGCGCAAGGCGTCACCATTCAAAAGAAGAACACGGCGATCCTTCAAATCGTCTCCCTCAACTCGCCGGACGGGCGTTTCGACAGCCTGTTCATGAGCAATTACGCAACCATCAATCTCGTCAATGAGCTCGCCCGCCTGCCCGGGGTTGGAAGCGTCAACGTCATCGGCGCCAGCGTTTACGCCATGCGGATCTGGATGGATCCCGAGAAGCTCTATTCCTTCGGGCTGCAACCGAAGGAGGTGATCGAGGCCTTGCGGCAGCAAAGCCAGGAGGTCGCGGCGGGCCAGATCGGCATGCCGCCGGCGCCAGAGGATCAGGCTTTTCAGTACACGGTGGATATCGCGTCGCGCATGAGCGATCCTGCCGGCTTCGCGGAGATCATCGTCAAGGACCAGACCGCGCAAGGCGGCCGCCTTGTCCGGGTGAAGGATGTGGGGCGCATAGAGCTCGGCGCGCAGACCTATTCGCAGGACTTCAAGCTCAACGGCAAGCCGGGCGCTGGCATCGCCATCTATCAAACGCCGGACGCCAACTCGCTGACGGTGGCGAAAGAGGTCAAGAAGAAGATGGCGCGATTGGCGACCCATTTTCCTCAGGGGCTCGCCTATTCCATCCCCTTCGACACAACCGTCTTCGTCCAGGCCTCCATCGACGAAGTCTACACGACCGTCTACGAGGCGGGCATTCTGGTCCTGGTGGTGATCCTGGTCTTCCTGCAGAATTTCCGCGCCACCCTCGTGCCAGCGACCACGGTCCCCGTGACGATCATAGGGGCCTTTGCGGGGATGGCTGCGCTCGGCTTCACCATTAATCTCTCCACTTTGTTCGGCATCATTCTCGCGATCGGCATCGTCGTCGACGACGCCATCGTGATCGTCGAGGGCGTTTCGAAATATATCGAACGCGGCATGTCCGGGCATGATTCCGCCATCAGGGCGATGAATGAGCTGTTCGGGCCGATCATCGGCATCACTCTCGTGCTCATGTCGGTGTTTCTGCCGGCGGCGTTCATGCCAGGGCTCACCGGCCGCATGTTCGCGCAATTCGCTTTAGTGATCGCCGTGACCGCTTTGATCAGCGCGGTCAACGCCGCGACCTTGAAGCCGACGCAATGCGCCCTGTGGCTGCGCGAGCCGACCCCGCCGGACCAGCGCAACTGGTTCTACCGCGGCTTCAACATCGTCTATCAACGCATGGAGGACGCCTATGCCGGTTTGATCGGCGCCATGGCGCGGCGAAGCGGCTTGATGGTTCTGATCGGACTTGGGCTGGCGGCGCTCGGCCTCTGGGGAATTGCCCGACTGCCGACGGCCTTCATCCCCAACGAGGACCAGGGCTATGCGATGATCGCCGTGCAGCTGCCGGACGGCGCTTCTCTGGAGCGGACGGAGGCTGCGCTCGCGCAAGCCAGCAAAATCGCGAGCGCCACGCCGGGAATAGAGAACGTGGTCGAGATCGCCGGCCAATCCGTGCTCGACAATAGCGCGACCCTCGCCAACGCAGGAGTCGCCTATGTCATCTTCAAGGACTGGAGCGTGCGCAAAAAAGCCAAGGATCAGGATCTTCTCTCCATATATTTGCGTCTACAGAGCGCACTTTCGGCGATCACAGACGGCAAGGCCTTCGTGCTCGTACCGCCGCCGATCCAGGGAATTGGCAATGCCGGCGGCTTTCAAATGCAGGTCGAATTGCTGGGCGGCAGCTTCGATTATCGCAAGCTCTCCGAGCTCACCGAGAGCATCGTTGGATCGGCGGAGCAAAATCCTCAGCTGCAGCATGTCGTCACGACATTCCGTCCGGCGGCACCCCATGTCGGCGTCGATGTGGACCGCGCGCGGGCGGAGACGATGAAAGTCTCTGTCGGGGATGTCTTCTCGACGCTGACGGCCTATCTCGGCTCGACCTATGTCAATCAATTCAACAAATTCGGCCAATCGTACCAGGTCTATGTGCAGGCGGACTTAAAATACCGCCTGCATCCGGAAGATCTTCTCGATCTATTTGTGCGCAACAAGGATCAGCAAATGATTCCCATAGGCTCGATCGCGCAGATCGGCCCTTTCGTGGCGCCGCCGCTGATCACGCTCTACAATCTCTATCCGTCGGCGACGATCATTGGCGGTCCGGCGACCGGATTCAGTTCGGGCCAGGCGATGGCGACCATGGAGCAGATCGCCAAGAAGACCCTTCCGGACGACGTCTCCTATGAATGGAGCGCGATGTCCTATCAGCAAAAGATCGTCGGCAACCAGCTCATCTTCGTCTTCGCGCTTTCGATCCTGCTCGTCTACCTCTGCCTCGCTGGACAATACGAAAGCTGGATCCTGCCGCTCGCGGTCCTCTCGGCGGTGCCTTTGGCTCTGATTGGACCGGTCATCGCCCTAACCAGCCTTGGCGTCGCCAATAATCTCTACACGCAGATCGGCCTTATGCTGCTCATCGCGCTCTCCGCCAAGAACGGCATTCTGATCGTGGAGGTCGCGCGCGAGCGCCGATTGATCGACGGCAAGCCGATCCTCGAAGCCGCCGTTGAGGCCGCGCGCATGCGGTTCCGGCCCATATTGATGACGTCATTCGCCTTCATCTTGGGCGTCCTGCCCTTGGTCCTCGCGACCGGAGCCGGCGCCAACGCCCGCCGTTCTCTTGGAATTAGCGTATTCAGCGGCATGATCGCTTCGACCTGTCTCGCGGTGCTCTTCGTACCCTCTTTTTTCGTCGTGCTGCAGCAATTCCAGGAGCGGAGAAAGCCTGGAAGCAATGACCACAAAGCGCCTATTCCGCTCAGCGAAGCGTCGCTTTCCGATGATCGCTGAAATCACGGCGGCAGCGGTCCGCTGCCTTGCTAAAAAAGAATGGGGCGGCGGTTGAGATTGGCGAGCCAGGCAAACGTCCGCGCCTAGCGAAAATAGGCGTCCAATATCGCCGCGTAAATCTCGGTCAAGGCTTCGATATCGGCGACCGCCGCGCGCTCGTCCACCATATGCATCGTGGCGCCGACGAGGCCAAATTCGAGCACCGGGCAATAGGCGCGGATAAAGCGCGCATCGGAAGTCCCGCCCGACGTCGACAGCTCGGGCTTGCGCCCGGTCTTTTTTTCAATGACGTCTGACACAAGCGCGGTGAAGGAATCGGGCTCCGTCAGAAAAGCCAGCGCATTGCAAGGCTCGAAGCTGAGCGTAAAATCCGCCCCCTGCCCGGCCGCGTCGAGGCGCCGGCGCAGCTCCGCCTGCAGCGTCTCCGGCGTCCAGAGATCGTTGAAGCGGATGTTGAAGCGCGCCCGCGCCTCGGCTGGAATAACGTTCCAAGCCGGATTGCCGACATCGACCGAGACGATTTCGAGATTCGAAGGCTCAAAATGCGCCGCGCCCTGGTCGAGCGGCGCGGCGGTCACGCCGTTCAGCAGGCGCAACAGATGTGGAATGGGATTATTCGCCCGCGCCGGGTAGCCGACATGGCCCTGGCGGCCATGCGCGGTCAACACGCCATTCAGCGAGCCACGCCGGCCAATCTTGATCATGTCGCCGAGCGCTTGCGGATTGGTCGGCTCGCCAAGGAGGCAATGGTCGAAACGCTCGCCCCGGTCAAAGGCCCAGCGTAAGAGCTTCGCCGTGCCATTGACGGCGGGGCCTTCCTCGTCGCCCGTGATCAGGAAGCCGATCGAGCCTTTTTTCAATCCATGCCGCGCAACATAAGCGCATGCCGCGGTTGCGAAGGCCGCGACCGCGCCCTTCATGTCGGCGACGCCGCGGCCCCAGATGGCGCCCTCGGCGAGTTCGGCCGAAAACGGGTCAAAACGCCATCCTTTGACATCCCCCGCCGGCACGGTGTCGGTGTGGCCAGCGAAGACCAGATAGGGGGCGCCGGAGCCGACGCGGGCGTAGAGATTGTCGATATCAGGCGTGCCGGCTTCCGAAAACACCACCCTATGCGTGATGAAGCCCGACTGTTTCAAGACCGCTTCGAGCACGCCGAGCGTTCCGCCATCCTGAGGCGTCACGGAAGGGCATTGGACAAGCGCGCGGCAAAGCCCGACGACGGTGGATGGGAGCGACATGGTCAGGACTTCGTGGCCTATTGACTTCGTTAGGGGGACAGCCCGCCTGCGCTCTATCGCATGGCAAAGCCCGGCGCCGCAAACTTTCGCGATTGAGCCTCGCAAGCGCAAGCCGGCGTCGCCACATAGGGAGCAAGAGCTTGACGTCGCGGAGCCGCATCGCCAAGCGGCAAGCGGCGCGAACGCCCGAGGAAGCGTCATGATGCAGAATCCCAGTCTCGATTTCGCGCTTGGGCCGGATCTCGACATGCTGCGCGACATGGTTCGCGCCTTCGCCTCCGAAAATCTCGCGCCCCGCGCGGCGGAGATCGACCGGACCGACAGTTTCCCGCAAGATCTTTGGCCCGACATGGGCGCGCTCGGCCTGCACGGGATCACCGTCGAGGAGGATTATGGCGGCGCGGGCCTTGGCTATCTCGCCCATTGCCTCGCCATGGAGGAGATCAGCCGGGCCTCGGCCTCGATTGGCCTCTCTTACGGCGCCCATTCCAATCTCTGCGTCAATCAGATCCGCCGCAATGGGACGGACGCGCAGAAGCGGCGCTATCTGCCCAAACTGCTCAGCGGCGAGCATGTCGGCGCCCTTGCCATGTCGGAGGCGAACGCCGGCTCCGACGTTCTTTCGATGCGCCTGCGCGCCGAAAGGAAGGGCGACCGCTATGTGCTGAACGGCGCCAAATTATGGATCACCAATGGACATTGCGCCGCGACGCTCGTCGTCTACGCCAAGACCGATCCGGCCGCCGGAGCGCATGGCGTCACCGCCTTTCTGATCGAGAAGGATTTCAAGGGATTTCGCGCCGGCCAAAAGACTCGACAAGCTCGGCATGCGCGGGTCGCCGACCTCCGAGCTCGTTTTCGACGATTGCGAGGTTCCCGAAGACAATGTGCTCGGCAAGGTCAACGAGGGCGTCGCGGTGCTGATGTCCGGCCTCGATTACGAGCGCGCGGTGCTCGCCGCCGGTCCGCTCGGCATCATGCAGGCCTGCCTCGACATTTGCCTGCCCTACACCCATGACCGCAAGCAATTCGGCCGGCCGATTGGCGAATTCGAGCTGGTTCAGGGCAAGCTCGCCGATATGTACGCAAGGCTCTCCGCCAGCCGGGCTTATGTTTACGCCGTGGCCCGCGCCTGCGACCGCGGCGTCCCGGTGCGCAAGGACGCCGCCGGCGCGCTTCTGTTCGCGGCGGAAAACGCGACCAAGGCGGCGCTTGACGCGATCCAGCTTCTTGGCGGCAATGGTTATGTCAATGATTATCCGACCGGGCGGCTGCTGCGCGACGCCAAGCTTTACGAGATCGGCGCCGGCACGAGCGAAATCCGGCGCATGCTGATCGGGCGCGAATTGTTCGAGGGGAATTGAGACGGAAGATGACGCTTCTCAAATCCCTTGTCGACGCGCGGAGCCAAGAATTCGCCGCCAACAAAACGGCGATGCAGGCTCTCGTCGAGGATCTGAACCGCAAGGTCGCCGACATTAAGCTGGGCGGCGGCGCCAAGGCGCGCGAACGCCACGTCATGCGAGGGAAGCTGCTCCCCCGCGCGCGCATCGCCTCCCTGCTCGATCCCGGCGCGCCCTTTCTGGAGTTTTCGCAATTGGCCGCCTATGGGCTTATGCGGCGAAGCCGCCCGCGGCGGGGATCATCACCGGGCTTGGCCGCGTCGCCGGGCGCGAGATGCGTCATCGTCGCCAATGACGCGACGGTCAAGGGCGGCGTTTATTTTCCCATGACGGTGAAGAAACATCTGCGCGCGCAAGAGATCGCCCGGGAGAACAAGCTGCCTTGCCTTTATCTGGTCGATAGCGGCGGCGCCAATTTTGCCAACCAGGACGAAGTCTTCCCCGATCGCGATCATTTCGGCCGCATTTTCTATAATCAGGCCGAATGTCGGCCGAGGGCATTGCCGCAAATCGCGGTGGTGATGGGCAGCTGCACGGCGGGCGGCGCCTATGTTCCGGCGATGAGCGACGAGAGCGATCATCGTCGCAGGCCAAGGCACGATCTTTCTGGCCGGGCCGCCGCTCGTCAAGGCGGCGACCGGCGAAATCGTCTCGGCCGAGGATCTCGGCGGCGCCGAGGTTCACGCCCGCAGTCTCCGGCGTCGCCGATCATTACGCCCAGAACGACGCGGCATGCGCTTTCACTGCGCGAGACGCATCGTCGCCAATCTCAATCGCGCCAAACGCGCGGACCTCGCGATCGAGGCGCCGGTCGAACCGCTTTATGACCCAACGGAGATTTATGGCGTCGTTCCCGCCGACGCGCGCAAATCCTATGATGTGCGCGAGATTATCGCGCGCGTCGTGGACGGCAGCGCTTTCGACGAGTTCAAGGCGCTTTATGGGACGACGCTTGGTCTGCGGCTTCGCCCATATTTACGGCTATCCTGTCGGCATCCTGGCAATAATGGGATCTTGTTTTCCGAAGTCGGCGCTCAAGGGCGCGCATTTTATCGAGCTTTGCGCGCAACGGAGAATTCCGCTGGTCTTCTTGCAAAATATCACCGGTTTCATGGTCGGCCAGAAATACGAGGCGCAAGGCATCGCGAAGGACGGCGCCAAGCTCGTCGCCGCGGTCGCCTGCGCCAATGTGCCAAAATTCACCGTCGTCATCGGCGGCAGTTTCGGAGCCGGCAATTACGGCATGTGCGGGCGCGCCTTCGGCCCCCGCTTCCTCTGGATGTGGCCAAACGCGCAGATCTCGGTGATGGGCGGCGAGCAGGCCGCCAATGTGCTGGCCCAAGTCCGCCGCGACAATTTGGAAGCCGCCGGGACGGCTTGGTCCGCCGAAGAGGAGGACGCCTTCAAGGCGCCGATCCGCGCCCAATTCGAGCGCCAGGCGCATCCCTATTACGCCAGCGCTCGGCTGTGGGACGACGGGATCATCGATCCCGCCGAGACGCGCATGGTTCTCGGGCTCTCGATTTCGGCCTCCCTCAACGCGCCGATCGAGGCGACGCGTTTCGGCGTGTTCCGGATGTGAGCCTGGACATGCCCGCTCTTTTTGCAAAAATCCTCATCGCCAATCGCGGCGAGATCGCCTGCCGGATCATCAAAACCGCGCGACGGCTCGGGATCGCCACGGTCGCGGTCTATTCGGACGCCGATCGCGAGGCGCTCCATGTCGCGCAGGCGGACGAGGCCATTCGCATTGGCGAGGCCGCCGCTCGCGACAGCTATCTCGACGCCGCCAAGATCATCGCCGCCGCCCGCCGCGCCGGCGCCGAGGCCATTCATCCGGGCTATGGCTTTCTGTCCGAAAACGCCGCTTTCGCGGAGGCCTGCGCCGGGTCTGGCCTTGTCTTCATCGGGCCGCCGGCGGCGGCGATCAGAGCCATGGGCGACAAGGCGCAGGCCAAGGCGCTCATGGAGAAAGCCGGCGTTCCTCTGCTGCCGGGCTATCATGGACCAGAGCAGGACCCGCGCCGCCTCGCCGAGGAGGCCCGTGCGATCGGCTATCCGGTCCTGATCAAGCCCTCGGCCGGCGGCGGCGGCAAAGGCATGAAAATCGTGGCGAGCGGCGGCGAATTGGAAGCCGCGCTCGACAGCGCCAGGCGCGAAGCGGTGGCCGCTTTCGGCGACGATCGTGTTATCCTCGAAAAATATCTGGCGCGCCCGCGGCATGTCGAGGTTCAGATCTTCGCCGACGCGCGGCAAAACTGCATCCATATTTTCGATCGAGATTGCTCGATCCAGCGCCGGCATCAAAAAATTATCGAGGAGGCTCCCGCTCCCGACCTACCCGGCGACTTACGCCACGCCATGCGCGCCGCAGCCAGAGAGGCGGCGCGGGCGATCTCCTATGTCGGCGCCGGCACGATCGAGTTTCTCGTCCCGGCCGCCGCCGACGCATTCTACTTCATGGAGATGAACGCCCGGCTGCAAGTCGAGCATCCGGTCACCGAGATGATTTCCGGCCTCGATCTTGTCGAATGGCAGATTCGGGTCGCGGCCGGCGAAAAGCTTCCGCTGGCGCAGGACCAAATCTCCCTCTCCGGCCATGCGATCGAGGCGCGCCTCTACGCCGAAGACCCCGAGCGGGATTTTCTGCCCCAGCCGGGCCGCATCGAACGCCTCGATTTCCCTATTTCGAGCGCCAATGTCCGCATCGATTCGGGCGTCGCCGCGCCTGGCGAGGTCCAAGTTTATTATGATCCGATGATCGCCAAATTGATCGTTTGGGACGAGGACCGGCCGGCGGCGATCCGCCGCCTGCGCGGCGCGCTCGACGATGCGCGGATCGTCGGCCTGCCGACCAATCTGGCGTTTCTACGCCAGATCGCCGCGCATGAGGCTTTCGCCCAAGCCGCGCTCGACACCGGCTTCATCGAACGCCATGGCGGCGATCTTCTCGCGCCGCCGGCCCCCGCCTCGGACGAAATTTTGGCCCTGGCGGCGATCGGCCTTCTTTGCGCGCGCGCCGGCGCGGCGCGGGAGCAGGCGCGGCGTTCGAACGATCCCTGGAGCCCATGGAGCCGGCGGGACGGCTGGCGGCTGAATGATAGCGCGCAGGAGAGTCTTCGCTTACGCGACATAGGGCCTTTGGCGACAAGAGAGCTTGCGATTGAAGTTGGGTATTTGCGCGACGGCTGGCGGCTCGATCTGCCCGCGGGCGGGTGTTTTCGGCACGCCCACGGCGCTCTAGCGGCAGATGGGGCGCTCTCGGTCGATCTTGACGGGCGCCGTCTGTCGGCGGTCTGGGTTTCCGCCGGAGAAGGGTTCAGCCTGTTTCGCAAGGGCGAAGCCGCGCGGCGTTTTGCTCTGGTCGACCCTGTCGCCGAGGCGGCCCAGCGCAATGAGCCGCATCGGGGCCTCGTCTCCCCAATGCCGGGCCGGATTATCGCCATCCTGCTCGAACCTGGCGCCCGGGTTGAAGCAAATCAGCCGATTCTCATTCTCGAGGCGATGAAAATGGAGCATCAGCTTCGCGCCACAAGAAACGGAATTATAAAGGCTTTCAATTTTCAGCTCGGCGATCAGGCGGCCGAGGGGGTCGAACTCGTCAGTTTCGAGGCCGAGGAAGCGTGACAAGGGTTTGCTCCATCCGCGTGCAGGCGGGTGACAAATTCAACCAAGCGAACCAAGGCTTAAATTAATCTACTACATTGTAATAAATATATATATTATTGATTAATAACGAAATATTTGATTTAAACTTAACATGCCCTTGCTCGCATAAGGCGCGCCGGCCGCCCGGATGCGGAAAAACTCTGGATTTCCGCGCTGTTTGCTGCATGGGTTGCGACGAATTTTCGACGCGCGGAACACTTGCGCAGCGCCCAATCCGCGTCTGAACAGAACGAATGGAATTTGAGACCATGCGAAAGGTCGTAGGCGGCAAGCTCCATGGCATCCGCGTCACGGAAGCAAATCTCGATTATCACGGCTCGATCACGCTTGATCCGGAGCATTGCGAGGCGGCCGGCATCCTTCCGCTCGAATTCGTCGAGATCTGGAACAAGAATTCCGGGGCAAGGATCTCGACCTATGTCATTCTGGGCCAGCGCGGCTCGCGCTGCTGCATCCTCAACGGCGCGGCCGCGAGGACCTGCCAGCCCGGCGACGAATTAATCATTTGCAGCTCGATCTATGTCGAAAGCGAGAGCATCGCCGATCTCAGCCCCGCCGTCTTGACCTTTGATTCCGGCAATAATGTCGTCGAACGGCTGCGCTATTCCGTTCGCCGCGACGAATCCGGACGCTATCAATTCGCGATCCTCGATGAAACGGGGTCGCGACTGCCCATCCCGCTCGCCTCGCGCGCGGGCCCGAGGTCACGCTGATGGACGTGATCGCGTCGAACAGATCAAATCGCGCCGGCTGACCCGCGTCGAAACGAGCCGCGTGAAGGGAAGAGTTTTACTGCATCCGCTAATTGCAGGGTGGAAAAGCTGACGC
Source organism: uncultured Alphaproteobacteria bacterium (assembly GCA_963829515.1). Classification (GTDB taxonomy): domain Bacteria; phylum Pseudomonadota; class Alphaproteobacteria; order Rhizobiales; family Beijerinckiaceae; genus Methylocapsa. The sequence continues at coordinate 131,954 of CAWHIP010000014.1, read as the reverse complement.
GATCTTGACACTTCCCGCCATAATCTCCTAACAAACGTACATAATGTTCGCCATATCGAACGCATTGAGCGCCCGTGTCCCCTGGTCCGACGAATAAGGCGGCAGGCCTTCGCGAGGTCGACGCGCCGCATAGTCTCGTCGCGCATTTCGGCGCGGACCAACCGCTCCAGATGGACGCAGGCGCCGCGCTGGGCCCTTTCTCAATTGCCTATCAGGCCTATGGCGAGCTCAACGCCGACAAATCCAACGCGATTTTGGTCTGCCATGCCTTGACCGGCGATCAGCATGTCGCCAACGACCACCCAATCACCGGCAAGCCTGGCTGGTGGCAGACCATGGTGGGTCCCGGGCGGCCGATCGACACCGACCGCTATTTCGTCATTTCCTCGAATGTCATCGGCGGCTGCATGGGCACGACGGGGCCGGCGTCGCTCAATCCCGCCACCGGCCGGCCCTATGGTCTCGACCTGCCCATCGTCACGATCCGCGACATGGTCCGGGCGCAAGCGATGCTCATCGACCATCTCGGCATCGACACGCTGTTTTGCGTCGTCGGCGGCTCGATGGGAGGCATGCAGGTCCTGCAATGGGCATCGAGTTACAAAGACCGCGTCTTCGCCGCCATGCCGATCGCGACCGCCGCCAAGCATTCGTCGCAAAACATCGCCTTCCATGAGGTCGGCCGCCAGGCGGTCATGGCCGACCCGGATTGGCGCATGGGCCGCTATCTCGAACAAGGCGTCGTTCCAACCAAGGGGCTCGCGGTCGCCCGCATGGCGGCGCATATCACCTATTTGTCGGACGAAGCCCTGCAGAGCAAGTTTGGCCGCAAGCTGCAGGGCCGCGCCGCGCCGACCTTCTCCTTCGACGCCGAATTCCAGATCGAGAACTATCTTCGCTATCAAGGCATGAGCTTCGTCGACCGTTTCGACGCCAATTCGTATCTCTACGTCACCAGGGCCTGCGATTATTTCGATCTCGCCGCCGATTTCGACGGCTCGCTGGCGCTGCGCCTTCAAAGGCGCGAAGACGCGCTTTTGCGTGGTGTCCTTCAATTCGGACTGGCTTTACCCGACAGCGGCCTCGCGCGCCATTGTGCACGCCTTGAACGCCGGCGGCGCGTCAGTCTCCTTCGTCGATATCGAGACCGATCGCGGCCATGACGCGTTCTTGCTGAATATCCCGGAATTCATCGCCACCTCGCGCGGCTTCCTCGACGCCGCGGCGCGCGCGCGCGGCCTGCCGCCCGCCAAACCCACGGCGGATTGAGCCATGGCCGAGAAAAATCGATGGCGCGAAGCGCGGCCGCCCGGCCCCGACGCCGCCCGCGTCGATCTGCTCCTCGTCGCCGACATGGTGAATGCGAACAGCCGGGTCCTCGACGTCGGCTGCGGCGACGGCGCGCTGTTGCGCCTGTTGAGCGAGGAAAAGGGGGTCGACGCCCGCGGCATCGAGCTGTCGCAGCGCGGCGTGAACGACTGCGTCGCCAAAGGCCTGTCAGTCATACAGGGCGACGCCGACACCGATCTCGCCGCCTATCCAGACGATTCGTTCGACTATGTGATCCTGTCCCAGACCCTGCAGGCGACGCGGCAGCCGCGCAAAGTGCTGGAGCACATGCTTCGCATCGGCCGCCACGGAATCGTGTCTTTTCCGAATTTCGGCCATTGGCGCATTCGCGCCCAAGTCGCGCTCGGCGGACATATGCCGAGAACGCACAATCTGCCCTACGTCTGGTACGAAACGCCGAATATCCATTTCTGCACGATTCAGGACTTCATGGGGCTGGCGCAGGCCGTCGGCGCCCGCATCGAACGCGGCGTCGCGCTCGACCGTTTCGGGACGCCGCTGAACACCAGCGCGCCCTGGATCTGGAACTTGTTCGGCGAGCAAGGGGTCTTCCGCCTGACCCGCAAAAGCTGAGCGTAAGTGCGCCCGCGCGGAGGAGGCTCAAGCCTCCCGCGCCGGTTCCGCCGCAAGCGCGTCGCGATTGGACGAACTCGCCCAATCGATCGAAACGCGCGCCAAGTCAATAAACTGGAGCATGTTCCGATCGAGAGGGCCGATCAAGCTTGTCGCGACTTGCTCTAGGCCTTGGCCCGCTCGATCGACTCCCGCACGATCCGGCGCGCCGTGTCGGCGTCGCCCCAGCCCTGGATCTTGACCCATTTGCCCGGCTCAAGATCTTTGTAATGGGCGAAAAAATGCTCGAACTGACGTAACGTTATCTCCGGCAGGTCCGTGAAATTATCGACTTTTTCGTAGCGTTTCGTCAGCTTCGCGGAGGGGACGGCGATAATCTTCTCATCGCTCCCGGCCTCGTCCTGCATGAGTAGGACGCCGACGACTTTACAGCTCATGACCGCACCTGGAACGATCGCCCGCGTATTGGCGATGATGACGTCGCAAGGATCGCCGTCGTCGGACAAGGTATGGGGGATAAAGCCGTAATTCCCCGGATAGCGCATCGACGTGTAGAGAAACCGATCGACGATCAAGACCCCCGCCTTTTTATCGAGCTCATATTTGATCGGCTCGCCGCCGATTGGAACCTCAATAAACACATTTACTGTCTCGGGCGGATTCTCGCCGATCGAAATCGCGTCAAGAAGCATACCTATCTCCAAAATCATTTTGATTGGCGGAAGCCGCCGCAGGCCGGCTCGGCGAAACTGCTGGCGAGGCCCAACATGCTCCGCGCGGGCGGCTTCGGTTTCTTATGGCGCTATGTACAGAACTCTAGCTTTGCCGGCAAATGCCCGCGGCCGCTTTCCCGGAAGCCCGCGCGCTTCGGCGGCCGCGCCATTCTACTCGAAGGCGAAGGCCAAGCGCGCGCGGGCTTCTGAGCCAAAGCGCTCGCTCGCCTGACGCACGTTTTTTCCGCCGAGCTTTGTATAGAAACGCACCGCTCTTTCATTGTCGGCCAGCGCCCAGACCAGGAAGGAGGCGTAGCCGTGCTCGGCGAGATCCTTGCGCGCGAGTTCAAACAGGCGCTTGCCAAACCCGAGCCCCTGAAACTCCGGCGCGATATAGAGTTCGAAGACCTCGCCGCCATAGCGCAAGGAGGGGACCCGGTTGCGCCCATAGCTCGCGTAGCCGCAGATGGTTTCATCGAAATCCAGGACCAGGAGGCGAGATCCGCGAATGATCGCCGAGTGCCACCAGCGCGGGCCGCGCCGCGCGATCATCCGTTCGAGCTCGCGCCCCGGAATAATCCCGCGGTACGCGTCGCGCCATGCGGCGTCATGCACGTCCGCTATGCCCTGGGCGTCGCCTTCGCGCGCGTTTCTGATGGTGATGAGCGCCTCGATCATGGCCGCAATGTTAAAGCCGCTTGCCACGGCCCCGCAAGACCTTCTTCGGCCTCATCCGCAAAAGTTGCGAACGCGTAGCGGCTGCACCACGGGCTATGACAGGAAAATGGCGAAATCCGCTCTGAATTCGGCCGGATTTCGCGGCGCATCAAGGCCAGACCGCCTCGCCGGGTGGTGATCCGAAACGAATTCGACCGCGCTCGCGGACCCTTGTTTCACGTTATCTTGACGGCAAAGATCAGCTCGTGCTTTCGCCCGCGCATCCTGCCTCGGCCCGCAGTCGAGGCGAGGCCATTCGCCGAGGGGATTTAGGCGTCCCGCCGATCAGTCTCTGAATTGGCGCGAAGATGGCGCGCCGGCCGCCTCTTGCTCCAGCGCCGACGCCGCGCCGATGGCTTCAAAAGCCGGCGCATTTGGACGCTGCGTCCGGTACGTGCCCTTGATGAGAATCACGAATGCGATCACGCTGCAATCGATCAGCGTCACCCACCAGATTTGCGCGGCGGCCACGCCAAGAAACGCCAGCGTTAAAATCGCGACGAGCCCCGCCAAGGCGGCGGGGGCGACGGCGGCCGGGATCCGGCCCACGAGCATGACGACCCGCGCTGTGAGAACCGCGAAAGCGACGGCGCCGACGAGGCCAAGGTCTTGCCAGAGCACGAACAATAGGCTCCTTGGCGTTCGCGCCGGCAAATAGCCGAGGCTCAAGGCGCGGTTGGCCATGTCGAAGCCATGGCCGGTGATTAAGCGCGGCCATTGTTCGGCGATGAGATCGCTCCAGACCAAGAGCGACGCCGACGCCGGCCCGGCATCGAGCCCGGTCGCCCTAAAGACGAGCGCATAGAGCATGGCCAGTCCAGGCGCGAGCAAGATCAAGGGCGTCAAGACGCGCGCGACGAGGCGCGACATGCGGACGGGGTCCGACATGGCTACGGCGAAGCTGAAGGCGCCGGCGCCCATCGCGGCTAGGGCCATCTGCGCCGATCCGGCCAAAGCCACCGCCGCCGCCAGCAGGGCGAGACCGGCCGCGGAGATCCAGTGCTCGCGGAGCGACAAGGCTCCTAGCGCCGGCCAAACCAAAACGATCAACGCGATCGCCGACCGCTCGAAAAGCGTCTCGTCGAACTCGGAACCGCCCCAAAACCACGCCGGGCCGGAGAGCGCAAGGACCAGCGTCGCGGCGGCGGTCGCGACAAGGCCCGCCGGGAGCAGATAGAGATCAAAAGGCTTGGTTCTCTCCGGCGCGAAGGCGGCGACGAGCGCGACCAGAAGGGTCGTTCCGACGATCTGGAGGAAGCGCGTGACGGCCTCGGCCGGGAATGGCGTCCAGATCAGGGACAAGCCGGCCCAAAAGGTGAGAAACAGGGCCGTCGCGCCGGCCGGAGAAAGAAGCGCGATGCGCAATTGGCGCGGCCCATGGTCGGGGGCGCAAAGCAAGGCGCCGATGAGGACGATGATCGCGCCCACCGGCATGAGCACATAGATCGCCCCGCGCGAGACGACGCCGGCGCAAGGCAAAGCGATCATCAAAACAGCCAATCCCAGCCGAATCAGAAGCTTTGCGGCGTCGGCGGCTGGCGTATCGGCATGGCGAGAGGCGACGGACATGGCGGCCGCTTGGTCGATGAAGGGCGCAGACGATCTGAGTCCAGCTTTATCTTAACTCCCAAAATCTTCTCGCGCTGTGGATCTTATGCAACACCTGCGCGCCGAATTGAGCAAAACGCTATTTTTTCCAATTTTTTTGCGCGTTCGGCGCGGCCAAGGCCTGGCTTCACGCTTGCTGATGAGCTCCACCGCCTAATTTGAAAAAGCTGACCGCGTTTTCGACGAGAAAGTGCTCCAGCTTTTTGAATTTGAGCGCTTCTTTTTCGCTTGGACGAGTCCATTTGGCCGAACAGGGCTCGAATGGCGCAATGCGCCATCAGCTATTATCCTTGACGAAATCTCTAAGGGCCTTCGCTACGAAAATCTTGACGGCGCGACAGGCGATTTCTTGATCGGGCTTGGCGGGATGGCGGCGGCGCTGATATGCGTTGGTCGAAATCGCCACCAGACCGCTTCCACTTCATGATCAAGGACCCTCAATGCTGAAGCGTTTTTCGCTCTTACTCATCGCTCTGCCGCTCTGCGCCGGCGCCGCGCCCACCCGCGCGGGCGAAAGCGAGACTTTCGCGGCCGCGCAAAATTTCATCGCGGCTTTAACCTCCTTGGACGGCGCGCTGCAGAACCTCCATGAACTGGTCAAGGCGCACAAGCTAAACGGCTCCGACGTCGGGCCGATCTGCGCGGCCTTGAACCCCGATCCCAACGAACCTCCCGACTCGCCCGATTCTTTGTCCGATCTTCTGACAAAGGCCGACCTGTCCCGCGGCGACGCCCACGCCTTGTGTGACGCCCAAAACGCCGTGCGCATCATTGGCGACCAGGCGAAGGCCGCGAATTTACGTGCGGCCGCCGAATGCAAGGCTGCTCGCGTTCCCGCCTGTGACGCTGCGAACGAGGTCGTCGCTGCGCAACGGGAGGCGCGCGCGCGCATGGAGGCTGGCGGCGAAAAAAAATGATCCGAAAGCGGCGCCGCAATACGCTTAGAACCTCCCGCGACGCCTGCAACGCCACGAAATATTGGGGCGTCCGCGCGAGATCGGCTCGGCGACGCCTCGCGATCCCGCTGCGCCGTCATGCTCGCGCTATCAACGAAAGCCGCCCTGACGCTTGGCGCGACCGCTCGGACGACGGGCCGCGGCCGCTGATTTTATTATCAAAACTTCATCACAGCCCTTGATCCAGCTCCGACTGGCCTGAAGCGACCCCTGTCGCAGCCCCTGCGTCCCGGGCGAGAAATCGAGCGGGCCGAGGCGAGAGCGTGCTCCCGCTCTTTGCAATTAAGCTCGCTTTTCGATCATATTAAAGTTTATCCGAGTGGGAGCCGCTCTCGGACCGCGGGGCGCGACGCGCGCAGATTGGCGTATCTTGAAAAGCAAGCTCTAACTTTGCTTTAATACAATCGAGCAAACAATAGATTGCGATTTGATATAAAGCCTGCCGCCGCTTGCTACATCCGAAAACACACTATATAACCCATATTGATTAAATTATTAATATTTTATTCAGGCGCTCTTCGCGCCTCTGTTTTAAGACTATGGCACGACCGAGGCGGCGCGAAGGCCGATCGAAAGCTCGGACGCCGCAAGAGTTTTCGATCATGAAATTCAGATTTCCGTGGTTTAGGCGCCATCGGCGACCAATTTCACCTGTGTCCAATATTGCGCGGCCAGCGCAGGAGATCGGGGATTTTTTGCGCGCCGAGGCGATTGCAAAATGCGAGGAGGCCCGCGATCTCGCCGAGCGCGCGGACTCCGAAATGGCGGTCTATTTCCTCAATTGCGCAATCGATGAGCTTCGCTCCCGGATTAGCCGCCCAATCAATCGCGAAGGCTGATTATTTGTTATGGCGGCGGCGGCGCCGATCGATCTTGGGATCAAAGATTCGCCTTTGATTCTCGGCGCCCGCCGCATGTTCCAAAACAGCTGACCGAGTTTTCCGATCAGATTGAGTCCATCTGATCGGAAAGCGCTTTAATCGCCGCTCGGCTGCTGCAGCTTTTGCAGCGCCTGATCGATCGAGAAACTCGCCGCCTTCTGCCGGGGCGGAAAATCCTTGAACGTCGCCAGGAACTTGCCGACATAGGTTTGCGCCGGCACAAGCATGAAAGCGTGGTCGAGCAGCCAATCATAATAAGTGTTAGAAGTTATAGTGGCGCGCTCATAGGGATCGAGCCGAAGATTGAACATCATCGGCACGCGGAGATGCGTGAAAGGCTCCGCCCAGACCTGCAAGGTTCCGGGGGCCCGCTGCTCGGCGAAGACGAATTTCCAATTGTCATAGCGGAGGCCGGTCAGATCGCCGTCGTCGGAGAAATAGAAAAACTCCTTGCGCGGTCCCTTTTGCGCTTCTCCGGTGAGATAGGGCAGAAGATTATAGCCGTCGAGATGAACCTTATAGGTCGCATCGCCGACCTTATAGCCTGTGAGCAGCTTCTCCTTGACGTCCGGCGCGCCGGCGATCGCGAGCAGCGTCGGCAGCCAATCGAGATGGGAGACGATCTCGTTCGAAACCGAGCCGGGTTTGATCTTTCCGGGCCAGCGAACCATGGCCGGCACGCGATAGGCGCCTTCCCAGTTCGAGTTCTTTTCATTGCGGAACGGCGTCATCGCCGCATCCGGCCAGGAGTTCATGTGCGGACCATTGTCCGTGGAGTAGAAGACAAGGTGTTGTCCTCCATGTCCCAATTCCTTGAGCTTGGCGAGCACTGTGCCGACATTTCGATCGTGGTCGATCATCGTGTCGGCATAGGGCCCAAGCCAGCGTCCGGCCTGGCCGAGGCTCTCGGGCTTGGTGTGGGTGCGGAAATGCATATGGGTGAAATTGACCCATACGAACATGGGCTTGCCCGCCTTCGCCTGTTTCTCGATGAAAGCCGCCGAGCGGTCGGCGATGTCGTCGTCGATCGTCTCCATCCGCTTGCGGGTCAGCGGGCCTGTATCCTCGATCGTTTGCGTGCCGTCCGGATTGGCGAAGCTGTGGATCACGCCGCGCGGGCCGAAATTCTTGCGGAAATTCGGAAACTCCGGATCGTCGGGCTTGGGATAATCAGGAAGCTCCGGCTCCTCTTCGGCGTTCAGGTGATAAAGATTGCCGTAGAATTCATCGAACCCATGCGCGGTGGGCAGAAACTCATCCTTGTCGCCGAGATGATTCTTGCCGAATTGCCCGGTCGCGTAGCCTTGCGCCTTCAAAAGTTCGGCGATGGTCGGATCTTCCTTGCGAAGGCCAAGATCGGCGCCGGGCAAGCCCACTTTGCTGAGGCCGGTCCGAAACACGCTTTGCCCGGTGATAAAGGCCGAGCGCCCGGCGGTGCAGCTCTGCTCGCCGTAATAATCTGTGAAAATCACGCCATCCCGAGCGATGGAGTCGATATTGGGCGTGCGATATCCCATGAGCCCGTTGGTGTAGGCGCTGATGTTGGATTGGCCGATGTCGTCGCCCCAAATGACGACGATATTGGGCTTCGCGGCCTCTTGCGTCTTCGCGGGAGACGGAGCCGCCGCCGGCGCGACGGCGGGCGCGGGTTGCGCCGGCGCGCGCTTCTTTTGCAGTTGCGCGGCGGCTGGCGAAGCCAGCGCGCCGATCACCGCGCCAAGCGCGAGCCACCCGGCCAAGCCATATCTCGATGCCATGCGTTTCCTCCATGAATTGCGGCGGCGACCGCAAGCGCTTAGGTGCGGATAATGCATTTTCGCGCGAAGCGGACCTTGGTTCGCGCTAAGAAAATGCGGCAAAACAGGATGTTAGATCGCCGTCAGGCTCCTGTGGAGGAAACAACGATCTAACCAGCGCCAATGACAGGACGACAACCCTTTTGACGCCGTTCAGCCTTAAGGACAGACGTCCCAAAAGCCGCTCCTGCGGCTCGGGTCAGTGTAATACCAGCAGAGGCCGGGCCGCGGCGGGGCCGACGCCCAGGCCGCCGCCGTCGCGGCGGTGACAAAGCCGATGGCCGCGCCGGCGGCGATCGCCCCTCCCGGCGCCCAGCGATAGGGCCGCACCCAGGCGCCTCCGCGATAAACTCCGCCATGCCAACCGCCGCCGTGCCAGCCCCCGGGCCGATGCGCGCCGCCATGCCAGCCGCCATGATGACCCCCGCCATGCCAACCACCGCCAGGTCTGTGGCTGGGTCTGTGGCCGCCATGCCCGCCGCCGGGGCGCCCGTGCATCCCGCCAGGCCGGCCCCGCCCGCCGCCATGCCCGCCGGCGCGGACCTGCGTGGGGGCAAGCTCCATTGGCGCCGCGGCCCACGTTTCAAAGGGGGCCGTCGGCAGGGCCTGCGCCGATCCGCCGGCGACGAGAAGCGCTGCGGCGAGGGCCGCGAGCCCGCGCCGAAATCTCAAATCCTTGCGCATCGAATCGCCTTTCGTCCGCTATTGAAAATAAAGGGATGGATGAAGACGCATAATGAGTTCCTCTGGTGGAGAGAAAGCGTCGGCGGCGTTTGTCTGTCGTAGCTCGCCTTATGCCCTCATGCGGCACGGAATCGCGCGTCTTCGACAACCAGTCCATGGCGTCAGTGGCTAAACCTTTGCGCGTTTCAAGACAAGAGCGCCGCGGGGCGAGCATTCATCGCTTCGGAAGCTGCGCCTTCTCATGCGGCAGGCCGCCGTCGTCAATGTCGAAGTCCGGATCGATGACGGTCTTCCCCTGGGCGCCGACAAAAGCCGGTTGCGCCTTGAGCCATTCGCTCGGCTTCTGCTGCTTCGCATAGGCGAGGAGCCGAGCCTCCAACTCTTTAACGATCGCGGGATTGTCGTCCGCCACATTTGTCGTCTCGCCCGGGTCATGGGCGAGATCATAGAGCTCAGTCTTGCCCGGCAGAAGCGCGACTTTGATCAGCTTCCAATCGCCCTTGCGAACAGAGCCGCGGAAGGCCTCGACATTGATCAAGACATCGTCGTTCGGCGAAGCCGCGCCCAAGGCGAGGACGTCCCAGACGTTCTTGCCGTCGAAAGGATGGTCGGCGGCTCCCGTCCCGCCGGCCAAAGCCAGCAGAGTTGGCATGACGTCAACCATGTGCAGCGGCTCATTGACGACCCGAGGCCTGAGCCTGCCCGGCCAACTGACGAAGGCCGGCACGCGCACGCCGCCTTCATAGAGGCTGCCCTTGCCACCCCTGAACGGGGCGTTCGACGCCGGCGGCTTCGCGCTCCGCGCTATGCCTCCCTCTTCATGCTCGCGCTCCGCCTCGCTTTTCGCGCCCTGGGCGAAGAGGCCGCTTGTCGCGCCGCCATTGTCGCTGGCGAAAAGGATGATCGTATTGTCGCGCAACCCCTTTTTATCGAGCGCGGCGACGATGCGGCCGATCTGGTCGTCGAGAGCCGTGATCATCGCGAAATAGGTTCGCCTCACCTTGTCGGGATCAGCTTTATACTTGTCGAGATAGGTGTCGGGCGCCTGGAACGGCGCATGCGGCGCGAGCGAGGCGAAATAGAGGAAGAAGGGCTTCTTGCCGTCCTGCCGATCGATGAGCTTGACCGCGTCATCGCCGATCAACGTCGTGTAATAGCCCTTCTCGTTCAGGAACTCGCCATTGCGCTGCCAGTCGATCAATCCGCCCCGCTCGCGGGTGAAATAATCCACTTCGCCGACGACATTGCCGTAGAAATAATCGAAGCCGCGATTCTGCGGCCAATATTTCTTATCCGCATGGCCGAGGTGCCATTTGCCGACCATCAGCGTGTTGTAGCCGACATCCTTAAGAGCTTGCGGCAAAGTGCGCTCGTCGGTCGGCAGTCCGTAGGTATGACTTGGAAAAATGACCAGGGTCTGCAAACCGTAGCGCATCGGATAGCGGCCGGTCATCAGCGCCGCCCGCGAAGGCGTGCAAACCTGCTGGCCATAGAAGGATTCGAGCCTGACGCCCTCGCTCGCCAGCTTGTCGATATTCGGCGTCTCGACCTTGCCGCCGCGATAACCGAGATCGGCGTTGCCGAGATCGTCGGCCATGATGAAAATAATGTTTGGGCGGGGCGGCTCCGCGCGGGTCGGCGACGAAAAGCAAATCATCGCGAGAAGCGCAAATAGGAAAGCTATTGCTTGACGGATCACGTGTCCTCCCCCCGCCGCGCATGGACGAAGCTTTATTGAAGCTTGAAGTCGGCCGCGCTGATCTTCTCGTCGAAGGAGAACGGCACGCGATCGAAATAGTCAAGCGCGGCGCGGCCTCCCATCAAGCGCATCCGCCGATCGATTGGAGATTGCGTCGCGGGGTCGATCAGCGATCCCTCACCCCCAGGCGCGCCGATCGGAGCTCGCGCATGATCATGACGCGCGAGGAACCTGCGCCACCTTCCGAAAAAGCGTCCGCCTTTGCAGCTAGGCCGCCGGGTTCGCCCGCGGGATTTCGCGGCGGCGGCGCGCCTCGAAGCGAGGTTTCACAGCATATGACGGCAAGGCTTTAGAAAACTCTCATGAGGCGCAAAATCCATCGATATTTCATTCGTATCTAAATTTCAAAGCTCAAGTAAATTTGGAAATTGTCCTTGTCTTTTTATTGGCGTCGGATCATATTTAAAAAGTCGATACACGGTCAGATGACTTAGTTTTGCGCGGATCAATATGGCGCTAACTTGGCGATATCCTTGCCTGAAAATGCGATTTCGACGGCCAGCGGCTTCGCTGGCAAGCAAGATCTATCTTTGTGAAAGGGGTTTCCATGACGACGGGAACCGTGAAATGGTTCAACGCCCAGAAGGGCTTTGGCTTCATAGCGCCAGATAATGGCGGCAGTGACGCTTTCGTTCATATCAGCGCCGTGGAGCGCTCGGGCCTCGGCGACTTGCGCGAAGGTCAGAAGGTGGGCTTCGAGCTCGTCGCTGACCGCAAGAGCGGCAAGATGTCGGCCGAAAACCTCAAGGATCTGGGCTGAATGCGCTGTCGGCGGCTCTGGATTTCCCGAGCCAGCCGACACGCTGCGTCGCCGCGTTGAAGTCGACCACGGATGTACTGGCGGCTCACGATGCGGCAACGTGGCCGGATGAGGCCCGGCGCGGGACCTCGCGGTTAATCGCCCCGCGCCTCGCAAAGGTCGCGGGGCTGTTCTTTGCCGCGAGAGCATTTTGGTAAAAAAGTTGATCGCCTTTTTCGATCAGAACATGCTACAATATATTGATATACAACGAATATTTATCGATGGGACGAGTCCATCCGATCTGAACGCGTTCTAACGGCGCCGTGCATCGGGGGCGCAGGAGACTAACGATGGCCAAGGGACAGAAGCGCAGCAACAGGGAAATCCGAAAACCGAAAGCCAACAAGCCGGCGCCCGCCGCGGCGGCCTCGGCTGTATTCGCCAAAGGCGCGCTAACTCCGGCGGGCGGCGCAAAAAAGAAGGGTTGAGCCAAGGTTCTGAGCTAAGGTTCATGGATGCAATGTCCATGGAGGCGGCGCCCGAATTTACTCTTATTGATTCAGCGCATCCGGCTAATTTTAGCGGAGCGGCGTCCATCGGCACTGAAGTGCGACCCCAGTTTAATATAGGCTGGAAATGACAGCGCTCGCTCCGGCGCAGCTGAAGGAAATCCTCGCCACGGTCCGCGACCGCCGGCAGGCGCGGGCCGAGCGTCGCCGCGAGAATATCGGGAACTGAACAAGCGCGCCGCCGAGACTGATCTGCGGCTCAAGCGGCTCTATAACGCCATCGAATCCGGCGTGGCTGATCTGGACCACTCGGCGCTGAAGAGCACATCGGGGGCCGGAAAGCGATCCGCGACAAGGCCCAGGCGCGGACAAGGCCCAGGCGCGGGCCGAGCGCGCCCAGGCGATGCGCGAAAGCGCAAGCCAGCCGGCCATCACGCCCGCGATGGTCTATAAGTTCGCCAGGACGGCGCGTGAGCGGGTGCGGCGGCAAGGGGTCGGCTACCGCCGCGATCATTTCCGAGCGCTCGCCCAGCCTGTCGAGGTCGCGGACAAGGAGGTCCGCATCATGGGATCGAAGGGCGAACCACCGCGGACGCCGGCTGCCGATTCGGGACACAAAGCCGGCTACGCCAGTCGTTCGCGGTTCCACTCTAAAGTGGCGGAAGAGGTGGGATTCGAACCCACGGTAGGCTTTCACCCACGGCGGTTTTCAAGACCGCTGCCTTAAACCGCTCGGCCACCCTTCCCCTGGTCCAAGATCGAAGCTCGAACTTGGATCAAGCCTGTCCAATCGAAGCCCAATTCCACCACGCGGCGCCATCGATCAAGCTTCCCAATTGCATAGGCCGGCGACGAGGTCCAGGCCATTTGGCCGACCGGGCTCCATGCGCGACACATCCCTCGCCCAGCGAAACCGCACTGGCCTGATTTGAAGGCTCTATCTTAAGGGCATCTGGGCCAGGCGCCAAATCACGCCCGTAGCGAGGAGGCGTTTTCGAACGCCAGACCCGCGCCGCTCCTGCAAATCTGTCGCAATTACCGGCGGAATCCCAGCGGAAACGCACTTCAGCATGCCGAAAACATGGATATTTACCTGGCTCTTACGCAACCTGGTCCCGCCGCTCCCATCGCCCTATCGACGCAAACACGCCGACGATATGCGAAAGATCCGCCGCCTTCTTTTGGCTATAACAATTAAGGATTTCAATTCAAAATTCCAATTTTGGTCCGCTTCGGTAAGCACCTTTCGAGACATTTTGGTAAGGATTTTTCAGCATATTTATCAAAGCAATTCTAAAGCGCTGTTTCGATCGCCTCGGTTGAGAAGCAAAACTCACAATACATGGAGAAATAGGTTTAGATACCTGAGATACATGAAATCAGCATGGCTGATATTGTCTATTCTCTAGATTGTGCATTGCGCCGATTGGAGCAGTTTCGAAATCTGAAGAGCTCGGAAAGGGACTAACAATGATCCGTCGGTTTCTCCTGTCGACGACTGCCCTCATCGCCGCAGTCGGGGCGGCCTACGCGGCCGACCTGCCCTACCGCGAACCGCCGCCAGCCTACGCGCCGCCGGTTCCCATCTTCACCTGGACCGGTCTCTACCTAGGTGGCCAAATCGGCTACGCCTGGGGCTCGGACACCTATAACGTCTATGCTCCTTATGGAAGCTACTACAACCGGAGCTATGGCCCGAGCGGCGTCTTGGGCGGCGCGCACGTCGGCTATAATTGGCAGCTCGCCCAATTCGTCCTGGGTCTCGAAGGCGATATCGAAGGCGCCGGCTACACCAAGACCTACAACTCGGGCTTCCTCACTTATGGAACGCAGGCGCCAATAGAAAGCTCGATCCGAGCCCGTCTCGGCTTCGCCATGGATCGCGTCCTGTTCTATGCGACAGGCGGCGTGGCTTTCGCCGGCTTCACCAACACCTATTCATCCTATCTCGGCTACAACTCGGTCGCGAACCCACGCGCCGGCTGGACTGTCGGCGGCGAACTCGAATATGCGCTCACCAATAATTGGTCGGTTCGGGCGGAATATCGTTACGCGGATTTCGGCACGTTCAACAATAATACATTTAATTCCGCGCCTCTGTCGGTCGTTCAGCATCACGAAACAGAAAACGCGGTTCGGGCCGGCTTCAGCTATAAATTCGACGCCTTCGCGCCGGCTCCCGCCGTGGCCAGATATTAAGGCCAGGACTGCTTTGTGACGCAGCGCAAGGAAAGGCCAAGCTGGCGCGGCCTTTTTGCGCCCTATGCTTGCGGCCGCTCTAACAGGCATTTGCCGCGGCGTCATGATCGCTCAGGCGCCGCGCCGGATGATTGGTTGGAGACGGCCGAATTCCTAATCGACGTGCTCCATGAGCTATATTCCAAAATTCACGAATATTAAGCCCAAACCTTTACGCAAAAAACGCGCTGAAATCATCTATTTTCACGAAAAATTTAGAGGACTTGGCCGATTTTCCTTCATTAAGGCCAAGCCTTCAGAGGATGCCCGTCGCAGTTAGTTGCACGCAAGACACACCTATCCAAATTGCGCATCTCCAGCCCTGATTCCGCCCCGATATCAATTGTAGAGAAGCTCAATCGGGGTAATTTGCAGTCGCTTCCAACCTCTGAAAGGAGAAAGCATTATGATCCGTAAACTTCTGTTGGCTTCGGTCGGCGCCGTGGCGCTCGCCGGATCGGCCGTCGCGGCCGATTTGCCATCTCGCGCTCCTCCGCCGGTCTATGTCCCGCCGGTTCCGATCTTCACCTGGACCGGCGTCTATCTCGGCGGCCAGATCGGCTATGCCTGGGGCAACAATAACATCACCTGGGGCGACACCTACGGCAATTGGGGCAGCTTCAACGAGCAGGGCAATGGTGTGATCGGCGGCGCACACGTCGGCTACAACCTGCAGCTCGGCCAGTGGGTGGTCGGCCTCGAAGGCGACGTGGACGGCTCGAGCATCAGCCATAACAACAATACCCAGTCGTTCTACGCGCCCTATGTCGGCGCCTATGTCACGGGCGTGAACTACACCACGTCCGCGGGCGTTCAGGGTTCGATCCGCGGCCGCGTCGGCGTCGCCTGGGATCGCGTCCTCCTGTACGGCACCGGCGGCGTCGCCTTCGCTGGCGTCAACGCCAATATTAATACACCTGGTTTTGTGTACGGCACGAGCAACGCCTATAGCTTTGGCGGCGGCTACGACAGCGCCTCCTCCACCCGCGTCGGCTGGACGGTCGGCGGCGGCATCGAATATGCCGTCACCAACAATTGGTCGGTCAGGGCCGAATACCGCTACGCGGATTTCGGACATAACACCTTCTATCCGGTCAACTCGTTCTCTTGGGACAATGGCGCCATGTCCAGCGCCGGTTTACCGAGAACCGGGTCCAGGTCGGCTTCAGCTACAAGTTCGACACCTACGCTCCGGCCCCGGTCGTCGCCAAATATTGAGTTCGCGTCAAGCCTCGCTTGACACAGGACGAAAGAAAACCCGGCCAACCATGGCCGGGTTTTTTTATTGGCGAAAGAAGTCTCGCCAAGACAACGCGCCCGCCAAAGGGATCGAGACGCACGCGCGAGCTTGCAAGGTCGCGGCGCTCATGCCAAGCAACGGCATGACAGGCAATCTGACCAAAGCCGGAGAGGCCTCCCGCGACGACGAGGCGGCGGCCCCGAAAATTTCATTCGTGTCGCTCGGCTGCCCCAAGGCGCTTGTCGACAGTGAGCAGATCCTCAACCGCCTGCGGGCGGAGGGCTATGAACTCGCCAGAACGCATAATCGCGCGGCCGCCGTCATCGTGAACACTTGCGGCTTTCTCGATAGCGCCAAGGTCGAATCGCTCGCGGCCATCGGCGCGGCGGCGGCTGAAAATAGCAAGATCATCGTCACCGGCTGCATGGGCGCCGAGCAAGGCGCGATTCGGGCGAGATTTCCGGACTTGTTCTGGATCACCGGGCCGCAAGAATTCGATTCAGTCATGGAGGCGGTTCATGCGGCGGTTGCGCCGCCGCATGCGCCTCCTATCGAGCCTCCGCCGGCGCAAGGGATTAAGCTCACGCCCGCGCCACTACGCCTATTTGAAGATCTCCGAGGGCTGCGACAATCGCTGCTCCTTCTGCATCATCCCCAAGCTTCGCGGCGATCTCGTCTCACGTCCGGCCGCGGATGTGCTGCGCGAGGCCGAGACGCTCGTCGCGGCCGGGGTAAAGGAGCTCCTCGTCATCGCGCAGGACACCGGCGCGTATGGGTTGGACCTGAAATACGCGGAGAGCCTTTTGCGCGACCGCCCGGTGCGGGCCAAATTCATCGATCTGGCGCGCGAGCTCGGCTCGCTCGGCGTCTGGATAAGACTTCATTATGTCTACCCCTATCCCCATGTCGACGCGGCGATCGAGCTCATGGCCGAGGGCAAGCTTCTGCCCTATCTCGACATTCCCTTTCAGCATGCGAGCCCAAGCGTCCTGCGGGCGATGCGGCGGCCAGGCGACCACGAGAGAATGTTGGAGCGCATTCACAATTGGCGCGCGGCTTGTCCCGAGCTCACGATTCGCTCGACCTTCATCGTCGGCTTCCCCGGCGAAACAGAGGAGGATTTTCAGTTCCTCCTGGATTGGCTCGGCGAAGCCAAGCTCGACCGCGTCGGCGCGTTCAAATATGAACCGGTCGAGGGCGCGGCGGCAAATGACCTTGACCTGCCGCCGGTCGCCGCGCCGCTTCAGGACATCCGCTACCGGCGCCTCATGGAATTGAGCCGAGCGATCAGCGCGCGCAGGCTGCGGGAAAAAGTCGGCAAGCGCATGTCGGTCATCATTGATCAGGCCGGCGCGCGGTCGGCGGAAGGACGCTCGAAAGGAGATGCGCCCGAGATCGACGGCAAGGTTCATATCGCCTCGCGGCGGCCTTTGCGCGTCGGCGAGATCGTCACCGTGAAAATCGAGCGGAGCGACGCTTATGACCTTCACGCGACCGCGGTGTGAGACGCGCGAGCCGCGACAGCCGTTCCCATGCAAAAATTGAATTGGCGAACTCGGGCTAGGTCCTGAGAAAAGCGCCGCGACTATTTTATCGCCGGCACGGTTTTCGCGTAGTTTAAATCATAAGTCTTGTCCAGCAGCGGGTCGAACGGCTTGCCTTCGGAGGCGTCAAAAGCGCGGGCATGAACCACATGCGCGCCGTTCTCCTGTTGGGATCCCGCGCCATCGGTCTCGAGAGGCAGTTCATCGGCTCCCGAACCGCTGCCAGATTTATCCGCGCTACGACTGGAGGCCGCCGCGGCCGGCGCATCCACGCCTTCGGACAGGCCGACAGGACCATCGAGCGCCGCCTCCGCGGAAGGCTGAGCGCCGCGCACGGAGATGCCAAGTTCGTCAAGCCCGGGACCCATGGTGAAGGCGCTGAGAGGCGAGCCATGCGGCTCGGAGCCGCCCTTAGCTTGTCGCTTGCCGGTTTCCGGCTGAGCAAGACGGGGCGGCCAAGCCGTAATCGGGGCGACTTTTGTGATCGCCGAGGCGGCCGACCCTAGCAGCGGCGCCGATAGAGAGCCATAGACGGATGGCGGTTCGAGCGCGCCATGCTGATCGCCGCGCGGCGCTCCGCCGCTCGGGGGCGGAACTTGCGGCGCCGATTTATCGACGTCCGAGAGCCGGCTTATCCAGTTTGTCCTTGGCGTCTTTTTCGATCTGACGCCATTTCTGCACGTTGCGCGCGTGCTGTTCGAGCGTCTCGGCGAAAACATGGCCGCCGGTTCCATCGGCGACGAAATAGAGATCCTGGGTTCTGGACGGATTCGCCACTGCGTCAAGCGCCGCCCGGCCGGGATTGGCGATAGGCCCCTGCGGCAAACCGTCATTGGTGTAAGTGTTGTAGGGAGTTGGCTTTTCGAGTTCAGCGCGGGAAATCCCGCGGCCCAGCGTGCCTTTGCCGCCGACGAGGCCATAGACGATTGTTGGATCGGACTGCAGGCGCATGCGCTTCACAAGCCGGTTTATGAAGACGCCCGCGACGCGCGATCTTTCGTCCGCCCTTCCGGTCTCTTTTTCAACGATCGACGCCAGAACCACCAATTCATAAGGCGAACGGAGCGGGAGGTCGGCGGCGCGGCGCGCCCAGATCTGATCAACGACCCGCTTTTGATCGTCCTGCATTTTCTTGATGAGATCGGAGCGCGATGTGCCGCGCGCGACCTTATAGGTTTCGGGCAGAATGCTGCCCTCCTTCGGAATGTCCTTGACGTCGCCGAGAAGGACGTCGCTTTCGAGGAGCCGCTCGACGATCTGCTGGCTGGTCAGACCTTCGGGAACCGTGATCGCATGCAGGACCTGTTTGCCGCTGACCAGCGTATCGATCACCTCCCGCAAGCTGGCCCTTTGCTTAAAGAGATATTCGCCCGCCTTGACCTTGGAGCGGCTTCCCTCGATCAGCAGCGCCAAATTAAGCGCGAGCGGACTGTCGATCACGCCTTCATGGTCAAGTTCGGCGATAATATCGGCCACTTCAGCGCCGGGCGTAATATATAGGACCTTGTCGGCCGTGAGAGGTCCCGGCTCGCGCAAATGCTGCTGACCCCAGACCAGCCCAAATATCGCCGCGACCGCGATGATCAGAAGAAAAGACAGAAAACCGCTCAAGGCGGAAAGCGCCGGCCTGCGCCGGCTCGGCGGAATTGGAGGCGGCGGCGGCGCAGCTTCCGGCTGCAACGCTTCATTTGGGCTTTGCGGCGTGACCCTTTGGCCGACGAGACGGCCGCCCGCGCGGGACGGATCGGATCTGTCCCCCTTGCCGTGGTCGGATTCTGGAGCCATGCCGCCTATCAACTCAAATGACGCATCGCCGCTCGACGCTTCAACCCAATTCGGATCCGCGATGGCGAAACCTATCTAGGCTGCCCCCGCAATCCGCATCAAAAATATGGCGAAATCGCGTCCAAACAACCTATCATCTGAGTTTTCCTGCGGCGCTTATTCCACGCCCCGGAAAATCAGACATGCGTTCGTGCCGCCAAAGCCGAAGGAATTAGACAGGACGCATTCGACATTGCGCTTGCGCGGCTTGTGCGGAACAAGGTCTATCCTCGTCTCCACCGAAACATTGTCGAGATTGAGCGTCGGCGGAACGATTTGATCCCTGATCGCCAGGATCGAAAAGATCGCCTCGACCGCTCCGGCGGCTCCAAGGAGATGCCCGATCGCTGATTTCGTCGAGGACATCGAAAGCGTGTTCGCCGCCCTCGCCGACCAGTCTCTGGACCGCTTGAAGCTCGATCTCATCGCCGAGCGGCGTCGAGGTGCCATGCGCGTTGATGTAGTCGATGTCCGCCGGAGAAATCCCAGCCCGCTTGATCGCGGAGGCCATGGCCCGGTAGGCGCCGTCGCCGCTCGGGTCCGGCGCCGTGATGTGATAGGCGTCGCCGGACATGCCATAGCCGATGAGTTCGGCGTAGATTTTCGCGCCTCTGGCCTTGGCGTGGTCATAGGATTCGAGAACGACGCAGCCGGCGCCCTCGCCCATCACGAAGCCGTCGCGATCCTTGTCATAAGGACGCGACGCCTGCGTCGGCCTGTCGTTGAAATTGGTGGACAAGGCGCGGCATGCGGCGAATCCGGCGATGCCTATGCGGCTTATCGCGGATTCCGCGCCGCCCGCGACCATGACCTCGGCGTCTTCGAGCGCGATCAGGCGGGCTGCGTCGCCGATCGCGTGAGCGCCGGTCGAGCAAGCCGTGACGACCGCGTGATTCGGCCCCTTGAGGCCATGCTGGATTGAGACATATCCGCCCGCGAGATTGATGAGACGGCCCGGGATGAAGAAGGGCGATACCCGGCGGGGGCCTTTCTCCTTTAATATAATAGCCGTCTCGGCGATGCCCGTTAGGCCGCCTATCCCCGCGCCGATCAGGACGCCGGTCTTGATCTGATCCTCGTAGCCAACCGGCTTCCACCCCGCATCGGCCAGCGCCTGCGACGCGGCCGCCAGAGCGTAAAGAATAAAATCATCGACCTTGCGTTGTTCCTTCGGCTCCATCCAATCGTCTGGATTGAAGGTCGCGTCGGCTCCATCTCCGCGCGGGACCCGCATGGCGATCTTGCAGGCGAGATCGGACGTATCGAACTCTTCAATCCGCCGCGCGCCGCTTTGGCCCGCAAGCAGGCGGCTCCAGGTTGCCTCGACCCCATAGGCGAGCGGCGAGACCATGCCGAGGCCGGTGACGACTACCCTTCTCATGTCAGGACCTAGTCAAAAAGAAACTCCGCTACGCCGGGGCGCGGTCTCCCTGCCCCGTCGCCGCCTCTTGGACGCTTTAATCTCTGACGAAAAATTAGCGCGGCGACATGCGGCCGCGCCCGGAGGCTCAAGCCGCGGTGGCCTTTCTCAAGAAATTTCACGGCGTCGCCAACGGTCACAATGGTCTCGGCGGCGTCGTCAGGAATTTCGACGCTGAATTCCTCTTCGAAAGCCATGACAAGCTCGACGGTGTCGAGAGAATCGGCGCCGAGATCCTCGATGAAATTGGCATTGTCGACGACTTTTTCGGCATCTACACCGAGATGCTCTATCACTATCTTCTTAACGCGCTCGGCGACATCGCTCATGGTCGTTTGATCCTCGTCCTCACTTAAATTTGCCGACATTGGCCGACATCGATGCGCGGCGGCGGGCAGCGTCACGACGCATGCGACCGGATCCTCAAGTCCATCGGTCGCGCGTGACCGTGATTTCGCAGCGAGGTCCAGAACACTGGCCCTTTCATCCCCGCGAAATACGCCCCCTGACTGCTCAACGACGGTTGGTAACATACTTCAATCAAGTTGGCGAGAGCCGGTGCGGAGCACCCAACTAACGCCATAATACTTCAAATCATTGCCATTCCTCCATTGACATGCAGGGTCTGGCCGGTGACGTAGGCGGCGTTGGCGCTCGCCAGATAGACGACGGCGGCCGCGACTTCATCGCCGGTTCCGAGCCGCCCCATGGGGACCGAGGCGAGGATCGCCGTCTTCTGCTTTTCGTTCAGGACATCGGTCATCGGGCTTTCGATGAAGCCCGGCGCGACGCAATTCACCGTCACGTTCCGGCTCGCGACTTCGGCGGCGAGGCTCTTGAACATGCCAATCATGCCGGCCTTCGAGGCGGCGTAATTACCCTGCCCCGCATTGCCGGTCACGCCAACGACGGAGCTGATCCCGATGATGCGCCCATAACGCTTGCGCAGCATCCCTTTGAGGCAGGCCCGCGAAAGCCGGAATATGGCGGTCAAATTCACGTTGATGACGGTGTCCCATTCCTCGTCCTTCATGCGCATGAAGAGGTTGTCCCTCGTCACGCCGGCATTGTTGACAAGGATGTCGACCCCGCCAAAAGCCGCCTCGGCGGCGGGAATGAGCGCTTCAACCGCGGCCTTGTCGGCGAGGTCGCAGGGCAAGACATGAACATTTGTTCCGAGCTCGCCGGCGAGCTTTTCGAGCGCGGCGCGGCGCGTGCCCGACAGACCGACGATCGCGCCGCGGCCGTGCAGGGCGCGCGCTATGGCCTGGCCGAGGCCGCCGCTCGCCCCCGTAACGAGGGCTGTCTTGCCGGATAGATCGAACATTTAGCGAAGACGCTCCAGATGCTGGCGGATAGGGTTCAGGCCTGAGCTTTATAAAGGGCGATGTCCGCTGGCGCTCCGACCGGAAGCGCGCGAGCCGCCTCGGCGATCCGCTTGACCAGCCCGGAGAGGACTTTCCCGGCGCCGCACTCCACGAAAAGATTGACTCCATGGGCCGCCATGAAGGCCACGCTTTCGCGCCACCGCACCGCTCCTGTGACCTGGGCCACGAGAAGCCGGCGAATTCCCTCGACGTCGGTCACCGGCGCCGCAAGCACATTGGCGACGAGCGGGACGCAAGGCGGCTTGATGACGATCGTCGCGAGAGCGGCGGCCATGGCCAAGGCGGCCGGTTGCATCAAGGCGCAATGAAAAGGGGCCGAGACCGGCAAAAGAACCGAGCGGCGCGCGCCCTTGGTCTTGGCGATCTCGATCGCCCGGTGGACCGCCGCGCTTGTTCCGGAAATGACCACCTGGCCGCCGCCATTATCATTGGCGACTTGACAAACCTCGCCCGCGCCGGCGTCCATCGCCGCCTCCTGCGCGATCTCGCGGCCGGCTTCATATTCGAGGCCGAGCAACGCCGCCATGGCGCCCGCCCCGACCGGCACGGCGGCCTGCATGGCCGCGCCGCGCAAGCGCAGCAGCCGCGCGGTTTCAGCAATGGTCAATGAGCCGGCCGCCGCGAGCGCGGAATATTCGCCAAGCGAATGACCTGCGACAAAACCCGCGTCGCGCGCGAGATCCAACCCAGCCTCCGCTTCGAGAACGCGGACAGCGGCGAGGCTGACCGCCATCAGCGCCGGCTGCGCATTGGCGGTCAGGGTCAGCTCCTCCTGCGGCCCGTCGAACATCAGCCCCGATAGATTTTGCTTCAGCGCTTCGTCGACCTCGGCGAGAACCTCGCGCGCCGGCTGAAACTCATCCGCCAGCGCCTTGCCCATGCCGACGGACTGAGACCCCTGTCCCGGGAAAATGAAAGCCTTGAACATTCCATCCCACAATGTCGCATTTTCTGCACGTGCGACTCGCATTGCCGGAAACGCAAGTCAAGCGGCCCGCCTGGAATTCCTGGGCGCTGGCCTAGCCCACGCTCCAAAAAATTTGCGGGGCGTCAGGCCGTCTCCCATCATGGATCGCGGCCCTCGGCACTGCGCCAAGCCCGTTGGCGAGGTCCAAACAACGTCAATTCTGGCGCAAAAATGCAACATACGCCAGAATAGTAAATGCGGCGCGGCCAATACGGGGCGTTTTGCCGAAGTTCGACTTGTCCCACCGTGGCTCGGTGCTAATGCTTGAGGGGAAATAAGCAATCACGACATAGAAACCCAAACGATTACGGGGAGAGGCAACATGAAACACGCATTCTCGGGGTGGCTGATCGGCTCTCTGGCTGGGGTTTGGCTCGCGGCAGGGACCGCGGCGCTCGCGGCCGATCTTCCGTCGCGCTACACCGCCCCGCCGCCTGCGCCGCCGGTCTTCACCTGGACGGGCGCCTATGTGACCTTGCAAGTCGGCGGCGGCGTGGGCCGAAGCAATTTCAACGTCTATCCTTTTGTCGGTTTTCCGGCCTACGATAATTTCGGCTTCAATGAAGCCGGCGTATTCGGCGGCCTCAACTTCGGCTATAATCTTCAATTCAATCAACTCGTGGTCGGTCTGCAAGCCGAGTATAATTTCGCTGGGATCTCGGGAAACACCATCGCCTATCCGCTCAACACGGTGACAAGCTCCATTCGCCAGTTTGGATCAATTGACGCCCGCGTCGGCTGGGCTTTTGACCGTCTGCTCGCCTACGCCATCGGCGGCTTCGCTTATGGCGATGTTCGCAACTCAATTTCCTTGCCGCTCTCCCCGATTTCGCTGCCCTACGCGAGCGACAGGAATTATGGCGCGAATGAATATGGATGGGATGTCGGCGCCGGCCTCGAATACGCCTTCGCCAATAATTGGACGGCCCGGGCGGAATATCGCTACTATAATTGGGGTTCGAAGGCCTTCTATGATTCCCTCAATTACGGCGTTGCTGGCGTTTTCAATGGGTATTTCCCGGGCCACCAGACGACGGAAAATCTGCAGACGGGGCGCATCGGCCTGACCTATAAATTCGGCGCGCCCGCGACGCCTGTCGTCGCCAAATACTAAACGGGCCGCATCAGCACGAATTTCAAGTGAAGGCGGATCGGAGCCCCGATCCGCCTTCAGTCATTTGCGCCCGGCAAGGATTCGGAAAACCTTGCTTAGCTGGCTCAATCTCTGACATGATTGTAAAAAGACGCCTGGACTGCGCCGAATAGCCCGTGACCGGCCGCGCCGCGCCAACGGCGAATTTGTCCCCTGTTCGATCTCCTTCCGAATTCGGCGGAGCGCCGCCGGCCTTTCCGCTAGGCCGGATCAACGCGAGCGCGGCGGTCACGCGCGGATGACGCGGACGAACGCCCAAACCAAGGCGAAGCCTCATGTTGGCCATTCCTGGAAAAACCTGCGGGGAATGCAGTTTCTGCTGCAAGGTGCTCGAGATCACCGAACTCGCCAAACCCGCCGGAGCTTGGTGCGCACATTGCCGGAAGAGCGGCGGCTGCGGCGTCTATGCGACGCGGCCAAATGTCTGCCGCGACTATGAATGCCTTTGGAAAAGCGACCGCGGGCTGAGTTCGCGGCTCCGCCCCGACCGCGTCGGCGCAATCCTGATGGAAGATCCGGACACCGATGAATATCGCGCCGTGTGCGACCCCGCGAAACCGCTGGCCTGGCGCACGCCGCTCGTCTTCAAACATCTCGTCGCGATGGCCAAGTCCGGCCGAATCGTCGTCGCCAAGGTTGGACTGAAAGCTTGGCGCATTCACGCCAATGGCGAATGGGGCCCTTGCATCTGAGCCCGCGTCCACCCGCCGCCCGCGCCGAATTGCGAGACCCGCCGCGCGTCAAGGCGATCATCTTGCGCGGCGAAAATCTGAGAAAGAATTTCGGCGAGCTAGCGGAACCCGCCTTGCGCGCGAAGCAATTCGGGGTATAAAGCGCGCTTCGCGGCTTTGGCCGGGGGCTTAAAGGAAAGCTCGCTTTGTCGGGCAGGATCCTAGAGCGCGTCCCGATCGGATCGATCAAGGAAGCGCTCCGCTTTAAACAATTGAAGCATGTTTCGAAGAACATGCTTTAGCGATCCGCTTTCCCGTGTCTCCGCCTTCGCAGTCTGCTCGAGCCTTTCCGGGGCTCGAAGGGCTCTGCGCCGAAGTTGCGCGAACACATAGGAAAGGCAAGCGCAATGGCTCTTTATGAGCATATTTATCTCGCGCGTCAGGATATTTCCGCCCAGCAGGTGGAAACGCTGACGGAGCAATTCAAATCGGTGATCGAATCCTTGGGCGGCAAGGTCGAGAAGATCGAATATTGGGGCGTAAAATCCCTGGCCTATCGGATCAAGAAAAACCGCAAGGCCCATTTCTCGCTTCTGAATATTGACGCGCCGCCGGCTGCTCTGACCGAACTCGAGCGCCAACTCGGCATCAACGAAGACATCATCCGTTTCCTGACGATTCGCGTCGAAGCGCATGAGTCCGGCCAATCGGTCATGATGCGCAAACGCGATGATGATGATCGCGGCGACCGCCCGGACCGTGGCGATCGCGGGCGCGGCCCGCGGCCGGATCGCGGCGACAGGGGCCCACGCCGGCCGCGCGATGAGGCGATTGCGAGCGAAGAGGGCAATTACTGATGGCTCCTCCCGCTGCACCCCGCCGCCCTTTTTTCCGCCGCCGTAAGACGTGCCCTTTCTCGGGGCCGAACGCGCCGAAAATCGATTACAAGGACACGCGCCTGCTCTCGCGCTATATTTCCGAGCGTGGCAAGATCGTGCCCTCCCGCATCACCGCGGTCTCGGCAAAGAAGCAGCGCGAGCTTGCGAAGGCGATCAAGCGAGCCCGCTTCCTTGGCCTGCTGCCCTATGTGATCCGCTGATCCTGCTCATTGACCCATCTTAACGGGCCCTCGACAGGAACTGTTTTCGCTTTCAAGCCGCCGCTTGAACCGCCGCGGCCTATTCGGAAGCGCGTTTTGACTGGAGAGAATTCTCCTGGCGCGATGGCTGCTAGTCTAGACTAAAGATGCAGCGGCCATCCGGCGATGCCGGACGGTATTGCTGGGACGGGTGGAGGCGACGCGTTTCCGACCCGCCCCTAACCGCCTTTTCAGCGGGACAGCAGGCATGATCAGAAAACAATTCTTCAAATTCGGCGCGGCTCACGCCGTCGCGATCGTGGCGGGAGCGGCGGCCGCCCTCTTGTTCAGCCTGGTGAACCAGGCGACTTTGCTGGCGGTCGCGCTCGCTTATCTCGCGCCGCTGCCGATCATGATCGCGATGCTGGGCTTTGGCGGCTTCGCCGGCGTCGGGGCGACAGTCACAGCGTCGCTGATTGTCTTTGGCCTCGTGGTCGAGCAGCAGCCGCATGAATGGTCCCACAGCCTCGACGACGCGGGCCTCGCGGCTTTGACCTTCGTGCTCGGCCTCGGGCTGCCGGCCTTGTGGCTCAGCTATCTCGCTTCCTTGAGTCGGGCGAAGGGAAACTTCTCCTGGACCATAGCAACCCGCGCGGGCAGGTCCTTCGCACGGGAATATTGTCCGCTCGAACGAATCTTGACATCTGCCGTCGCAATTTCCGCGACGCTCGCGGTCGCCGCCGCCTTCTACGCCAGCTTCCGCGCCGGCGGGTTCGAAGCCGCGCTCGATCTTGTGGTCAAGGAAGTGACCCCAATCCTGGAGAGCTTGACGGCCGACCAGCCGCAACTCGTCAGCAGGATCGATCCGCGCATGGTGGCGCGATGGATCGCGCTCGCGGCGGCGCCGACGATGGCCGCCTCCACTCTGGTCATGCTCTTGGCCAATCTGTGGCTCGCCGGACGCGTGACGCAGGTGTCGGGACGGCTGCCGCGCCCCTGGCCGAATATTGCGCGCGAGCTCCAGCTTCCCCGAATTTACGCGCCGGTCTTCGCAGCGGCGATCATAGCCACATATTTCTTCGGCCGCCTCCCCGGACTCATCAGCGCCATTGTCGCTGCGACCCTCGGCGTCGCTTTCGCTTTGCAGGGCCTCGCCGTCATCCACGATCTCTCGCGCGGATCGCGCTTCCGCAAGCCAATGCTGTTTTTGATTTATTTCGGCCTGTTCGCGCTGATGCCCTGGCCGCTCGTCGTTTTCGCCCTGATCGGCCTTGCCGAGGCCGCCTTTTCCCTGCGCGAGCGCAAAGACAAATCCGTCGCTCGTAAACTCTGAGATCAACTCGAAGGATCAATCCCATGGAAGTAATTTTACTCGAACGCATCGCCAAGCTCGGCCAGATGGGCGACACGGTCCGTGTGCGGGATGGATACGCGCGCAATTTCCTGCTCCCCGGTGGCAAGGCCTTGCGCGCGACGGAAGCCAATAAAGGCCGTTTCGAAAGTCAGCGCGCGCAGCTCGAGACGCGCAACCTTGAGACCAAGAACGAAGCCGCCGCGATAGCTGAAAAGCTCAACGGCCAGATCTTCGTCGTGATTCGCCAAGCCGGTGAGACCGGCCATCTCTATGGCTCCGTCTCGCCGCGCGACATCGCCGACGCAATCACCGCCGGCGGGTTCAGCGCCAATCGCAATCAGATCGTTCTGAGGACGCCGATCAAATCGATTGGCTTGCACCCGGTTCCAGTCCAGCTGCACCCGGAAATCAGCGCGGAGGTGACGGTCAATGTCGCCCGCTCGGAAGCCGAAGCCGAACGTCAGGCCAAGGGCGAGGAAGTCAATGTCGTCGAGGAAGCGACCATGGACGATCTCGGCCTCGAAGTTGGCGCCGCGCTGGCCGACGCTGGCGGCAGCCTCGGCGACCGCTGAGCGCCCCGTTTGTTGCTTGTGGCCAGAGCCCAAGACAGGGCGGCGCCTTTCACGATGGTCGTCGCCCGCGCGGATCAATCAGGCGGATCAAATAGGGAAAGGCCCGGTCGCCTACGCGCCGGGCCTTATGCCGTCGAAGGTCAGCGGTCGCGGCTAGGATCAGAAGGCGCGCTGAATGCGGAGGCGGCCTTCGTATTCACTGGTGGTGGAGGAGAACGCCGGCAGCCCCGAGGCCGTCAGCAGGGAGTTCGGCGCGAGGCCGGTCGGCCGCGATTGCGTCACATGCACATACATAAACTCGGCGCCGATGTCGAAGCCCTTGAGCGGGGTCCAGACGAGGTTGGTGCCGACGCGGCCTTCCTGAATATTCGACACGCCGACGCCACCGCCGTAGCCATTGAGTGCGCTCTGGGGATTGAAATATTGCAGATAGGAGCCGTAGACGGCCGAGGCCAAGGTCGGGATCCAATAATGCTTGTAGGCGCCTGTGATGTCCCAGCCCGAGGTCTGCTCACAAGAACCGCCGCCGTAATTGCCCGCGCCCAAAAAGGCGCTATTGGCGGTGTACACGCAGTCTGAGCCGGGCTGAGGATTCCAACCCTTCGAATAGTCAGTCCATGTGAAGCCGGAGCCAGCGTAGCGATTGGCGTTGACGCCCAAGCCATAGTTGAAACCGAGATTATTGCCGGCGATGTAGCCGAAGGCGCCTTTTTCATAGGCCGCCTGCAGCCAGAGCTTGTCGCCCGGAGAGATATAATCCATGTTCAACTGAAGACCGGCCTGGACAGCAAATCCGTAGGAATTGCCCGTGACGACCGGGAAAGCATAATTGGTCGGCGACGTGCCAACTGCGGACGATAAGAAAAGGCTAGAGGCGACCTGATGCGCGGCCGCGGAGAGCTGGACGGCGCCCCAAGGCTGGTCGTAGCGCAGATTGCCGACCACTTCCGGGATCCGCGCTCCGGCCGGGTTGGCCTGGAAAGAGGTCCCAGAAAAACCGTCTAGGTAGATGCTTCCGCCCGTCGGGCTAGCAGCGAAGGTGCTGCCAATGAAGGCGCGCCGAGACGCCTGATCTTCCGCCGAGAGCGTCGCCGAGAAGCCATTGCCGAAGGTCGCGGTATAGGCGAGCAAGGAGACGGTCGCGTTGGAGCCGCGAAGACTGTCATAGTTATAGGCGTCGGCGTAGAAATCGAACATCGATTGGGCGTAGCCGGCGGTCAGGCCGGCGAATTGAATGAAGGCCTTGTTGACGATCGTCGTGTCGCGCTGGACGGTCGATCCGGCCGTCGTATTGATGACGCCGCCGCCCAGGCCGTTGAGCGCGCCGGTCGCGGCGTTTCCGCCAGAGCCGTAATAAGAGTCGACGCGCACGAAGGTCCGCACCGTGCCCCAGTCCGATTTCGTCCTAGCGTCGAGCTCGATTCGGCCCAAGGCGCCGAAGGAATAAGCGTCGCGCGAACGCGGATTGGCATAGCTGCCGATGGATGGGATATAGCCGTATCCGGACGTGACCAATCCCGGCGCCGCCGAATGGAAGGGCGAAGCGCCATTGCCCCAGAACGTGCTGCCGCCGCTGGAGCCTATGGCATAGCCGGGATCGAAGCTGCGCGTTTCGGCGAGCACTAGGCCGCCGACCCGCAAGCAGGTGTCGGTGCCGGGAATATAGAAGAACCCGGCCCCGAAGGCGTCGCAGACGCGGACATATTCAATCGGCGCGGATTTATATGCGGGAAGATCGGCCGCTTCGGCTCCGATCACGCTCATGAGGGCCGCAGCCGATCCCAGGAGCAAACCCTTGAAGAGCTTCATTTCAAACCTCAGTAGTAAAAAGATCCGATCGAGACTGGCCTGCTCGGATTTTCCAAGCAATCCCAGCCCACTCATCGCGCGGATTGAACGAGATTTTAATTGAGCGGCCCAGCCGCCAATCCGTTCGATCCACCGCCACGATCGGGTTTGGCCCGTTCGCAAATGCACATTAGCCGCGCCAACTGTTATGTAAAATATGTTTTAAGATCTTGGCGGCATTCCGCTTGTCTGTGTGACTTTAATGGCACATTTGTATACAGCAGGCCCACGATTGAAGGGGCCTTGCCTTCGCCGCACTGCTCGGGCATATGTCCACGATCCTGCGAAACCGGCGCTACCGCGCTTTGGCAGGTTCGGAGACGTGGCCGAGAGGCTGAAGGCGGCGGTTTGCTAAACCGTTATAGGGTTGTAAAGCCCTATCGAGGGTTCGAATCCCTCCGTCTCCGCCAGCCGACCTAGCGAATCACGGCGCATCGGAGATCAGCGCCGTGGAACGATCGCGCAAGCGGACAAGGCTGCCGGTTGGGATCAAACTCTCGACCCACTTCGGCGCAGGCCGCGAAGCTTCGGCGCCGCCGGCCGCAAATCAGTACGGCAAGTCGAAACGGCTTTTCAAAAAAGGCCGAACTGGTCGCCCCCCTGTCGATGACGCCGGATGACGCGAAGACTTCGCATTTGGTCAATTTCTCCGGGCGCCGTAGTTGAAATTGCGCCCATTCGCGGAAGATCGAATAGCTTGTCGGTTAGCCCGCTCCGCATGGACCTTCGCGGTGGGATGGCCCTTCACGATTGGGCGCAAGGCGGAGCCTCGCTTCGATCAGGACTTCATGAAAGGAGCACCTATGGGCTCGCGACCTCGCAACGGCGGAATTTCAGCCCCGAGAGCCGCCGCGGCGGCTTTGCGCGTCGTCGCAGTCCTTGCGGCGGCGAGCGCTCTTCAAGCGCAAGAATCCGTAGGCAAAGCGAAAGCGCAATTCACGGCGCCCTCGCCGCCGCCGCGTCCGGCCGGTTTGGCCGAGCCCCATGCCACCCCGAGCGCGCCGCCAACGACGCCTAAACTGTCCGAGCCGCCCATGGCTGCTTCGCCCCCAGCGCCAACCATTCCCGACGCGCCGCCGCATCCTCTTCCGGCCGCTTCACGCGAACGCATGCATGCCTGCGGGCTGGAATGGCGGGAGATGAAGGCCTCGGGCGCCGCGACCGATAAGACCTGGCGCGAATTCGCGCAAATCTGCCTCGCGCGATGAAATGCTCGCCCGCGCGCGACACGCTCCTCGACGTACCGGCACCAACGGTCGAAGCGCTCCACGCCGCTTAGGCAGGGCTGAAAAACCCGACGCTTGGAGTTTGGCTTGGCCACCGCGCAAGCTACTCGACGCGGAAAGCGATGGGCTCTCTCGCGGCTTGTCCGATGCGCGCGAGGCTCATCGGCAAACGGGACGAAGACAGTCGGCGCTGGTTAAGATTCGCTCCCGCGCCAATGCCGCTTGAGAGCTCCGCCAACTATCTCCGTTCAGCGTGACGCAAGTCGTCTGGTCGCGAACCTCAAACCGATTCCGGCGGCGCCGGGGGAGCCACCTTGGGTTTGCGGGGAACCGCCTTGCGCACGACTTTCGTGGCGCTGGCCTTCTTCACCGGCGCCTTGCGGGGAGCCGCTTTCGCGATTTTTTTCGCGACAGTCTTTGTGGCGGTCTTTGTAGCGGCCTTCTTCACAACCGCCTTCTTGGCGGTTGATTTCTTCGCTACGGTCTTCTTCGCTACGGTCTTCTTCGCTACGGTCTTCTTCGCCGCGGTCTTTTTCGTCGCCGCCTTTGGCGCGACTTTCGGCGCCGACGCTCTTCTTCACCGTCGCTTTTTTTGTGATGGTCTTCTTTGCAGCGGTCTTCTTCGCTGGCGCCTTTTTGGTGGTTGCCTTCACCATTTTCGAGCTCCCCTCTTTCATTTTGTCAGCCGGTATGATGCGCCGACTAGAGGCTTGCATAGCGTAGCGTTGTTAATCAGTCGTGCAAGAGGCGTTGCTTCAACATCGGCCAGATGAAATGCGCGAAGAGAGCACCGCCAACGCGGTTCAAGACCCTTGTCGATGCGCTTCGTCGAACGTTCAAAAACTGCTTCCGCGCAAGGCCTGATCGTCGCGCTCATGAACAGGCTCGTTCGCGCGACAAGTATGCCGATAAGCGATCCGCGATCGCGTCGCAGCCGATCGCAAGCGCGTATCGTCAGCTCCCGCCGTCAATCAAAAAGTCTTTGTTTTTCAGAGACTCTATTCTGTTTTCGGACGCGTTGAAGAGCGCCTCGCGGCGCGCGGCGGAGCGCTGTCTTTCGAGACCCGCGCCAGGCGCTCAAGACATATTGTTTGCGATCGTCGCCGGATTCCGACGCGAAATTAATGAGCCTGTTGGAGCCTGCGCGAACCATGAGCGCGGCGCCATTCAAGGGCGCTTCGCGCGGACAAAAAAAATTCGTGTGTAAGAAAAAAAAGCGACGCGAAGACGTCGCCAGCGCTCCAATCGCGCCGCGACTTGCGAATCACGCGAAGTGATTCGCAAGCGGCTTTCTATTTTCAGATGCCGAGCTTCGCTTTCAGCAGCTCGTTGACGGCTTGCGGATTGGCCTTGCCGCCGGTCTGCTTTCATCACTTGGCCGACGAACCATCCGAGCATTGAGGGCTTGGCCTGCGCTTGCGCGACCTTGTCGGGATTGGCCGCGATGATCGCATCGACGGCCGCCGCGATCGCGCCGGCATCGGTGACCTGCTTCATCCCGCGCGCCTCGACGATCGCGCGCGGGTCGCCGTCCTTCGTCCTCGCCGACGATGATCGCCAGCACGTCCTTCGCGATCTTGCCGGAGATCGTGCCGTCGCTGATCAGATCGACGAGGCCCGCGACCTGGGCCGGCTTGATATGGGTCTGCGGCATCGATCAGGCCGACCGAATTGGCGAAGGCCGCGACATCGCCGGTGATCCAATTGGCGACGAGCTTCGGGTCGCGCTTGACGCCGCCGTGCGCGACCGCGGCTTCGTAGATAGTCGGCGGTCTCCTTGTCGGCGACGAGCACGCCGGCGTCATAGGGCGGCAGGCCATAATCCTTGATGAAGCGCGCCTTCTTGGCGTCCGGCAATTCCGGCAGATGCCGGCTTCGAGGCGATCGACATAGGCCTGGTCGAATTCGAGCGGCAGCAGGTCCGGGATCGGGGAAATAGCGGTAGTCATGCGCTTCCTCCTTGGAGCGCATCGAGCGGGTCTCGCCGCTTGACCGGATCGAACAGCCGCGTTTCCTGATCGATCTTGCCGCCGTCCTCGATGATGCCGATCTGGCGGCGCGCCTCCACCTCGATCGCCTGGCCGATGAAGCGGATCGAATTGACGTTCTTGATCTCGCAGCGGGTGCCGAGCGGCTCGCCCGGCCGGCGCACCGAGACATTGACGTCGGCGCGCAGCGATCCCTGCTCCATATTGCCGTCGCAGGAGCCGATGTAGCGCAGGATGGTGCGCAGCTTGGAGACATAGGCGCGGGCCTCGTCGGAGGAGCGCATGTCGGGCTTCGACACGATCTCCATCAGCGCGACGCCGGAGCGGTTGAGATCGACGAAGGAGTCGGTCGCCGACTGGTCGTGCAGCGATTTGCCGGCGTCCTGCTCGAGATGCAGGCGCTCGATCCCGACCTCGATCTGCTCGGTCGGCGAGACGTCGACAAGGACGACCCCTCGCCGACGATCGGGCTCTTGTACTGGCGAGATCTGATAGCCCTGCGGCAGATCGGGATAGAAATAATTCTTGCGGTCGAACACCGAGCGCAGGTTGATCTTGGGCCTTCGAGGCCGAGCCCGGTGCGCACCGCCTGCGCCACGCATTCCTCGTTGATGACCGGCAGCATGCCGGGCATGGCCGCGTCGACGAGCGAGACATTGGCGTTCGGCTCCTCGCCGAACGCGGTGGAGGCGCCGGAGAAAAGCTTCGAGCGCGACGTGACCTGGGCATGGATCTCCATGCCCGATCACGACTTCCCAATCGCCGGTCGCGCCCTTGATGAGTTTTGAGGGTTTTGTGTGCGTGTTCATGGGTTTTTGTTCCGTCTGTAGCGGTTGGCCACGAGGTCGTCTTAGTCTCAAAGAAGGACTTTTATTGGCCTTGGCCCTTAAGGCACGACCAGACAAGGCGAAAGCACCTCATTCCTTCGTTGTCCGATCCTTTTTCGATACAGTTTCGGAGGTCAGACTCTGCCGCCTTGCATTCCGTTGCAGTCATCCCACAATCGCATCCATGGGCACCGCATAGCCCGGCTTTGATCCTAGCGCCTTCATTGGCTCTGCATTGAGCGATTGTTTCTTTGTTTCGCTGCTGGGCATAAGTGCTTGCCGCATTCGGACTGGGTACAGGTACAATCATTGCCAAGCCGACACTGATCGCAGCTAGTGCGGTCACCCGAAATTTCATGGTTTCCTCGTCGTCCGCTCGACGGATAAACAGGCCGCTGACCACTCACCTGACGATCATCAATCTAATTGCTTCCGCCACCAGCGCCACCAAAACCGGCCTGACGGTGCGCTGCGAATTTGATACGGAGGAGGCTCGGCGGCGTCGAGGCGGCGTCACTTCTACCCACTTGATCGGCGGCAGGCACAGCGCGAGCAGAAACAAGCAACCGAAGTCTGCGATAGCGATGGCCTGGAGCTCGGCCCGGTGACTCGCTATTTCGAAGGGAGATATTGAAAGTCCTCGCACCATGAGCGCGCCGGTCAGCCCGACGCTCAAAATAAGCAGAGGACCTCTTAGTACTGCTTTAATGTTCATTGGGAGCGAGCCTGATCTGAGCAAGCGCGGTCGACACGCCCACAGAGTAACGGATCGATTCTCCTTCGTCCACCACGCGACAGCGTCGGCCAACGGCACTTACCCGAGCCGGTCAAGCGCCGATGGACAGGTAACGCCGAAGGGCGGCGGTCGAGCGCAACCAGGCCAACCGCCCGCCTCACGCCCACCATTTCGGCGGCGGCGCGAGTTTCGGGGCGGCTTGCTCGATAACCCCCGCCACGGCGAACAAGGTTTCCTCGTCGAAGGCGCGGCCGATCAGCTTGCAGGCCGAGCGGCAGGCCCTGCCGACGAGGCCCGGCGGGCACGGCTGATGCCCGGCAAGCCCGGCCAGGTTCACCGTCACGGTGAAGATGTCGTTGAGATACATCGCCACCGGATCGGCGGCCCTTTCTCGCCGAGGCCGAAGGCGGCCGAGGGCGTGGCCGGGGTCAGGATGGCGTCGACGCCATCGCGAAAGCGCTGCTCGAAATCGCGCGATCAGCGTGCGGACCTTCTGCGCCTTCACATAATAGGCGTCGTAATAGCCGGCCGAAAGCACATAGGTGCCGATCAGGATGCGCCGGCGCACCTCCTTGCCGAAGCCCGCGGCGCGCGTGCTCTCATAGATGTCGGCAATGTCCTTGCCCGGGACGCGCAGGCCGTAGCGCATGCCGTCATAGCGGGCGAGGTTGGACGAGGCTTCGGCCGGCGCGACGATGTAATAGGCCGGCAGCGCGTATTTGGTGTGCGGCAGCGAAACCTCGACGATCTCGCGCCCGGCGTCCTTCAGCCAGTCGACGCCCTGCGCCCACAGCGCGTCGATCTCGGCGGGCATGCCGTCGAGCCGGTATTCCTTCGGCACGCCGATCCTCAGGCCCTTGACCGACGTCCGACCGCCGCCTCATAATCGGGCACGGGCAGATCGACCGAGGTGGTGTCCTTGGGATCGTGGCCCGCCATCGAGCGCAGCAGGATCGCCGCGTCCCGCACGGTTCGGCGATCGGGCCGGCCTGATCCAGCGAGGAGGCGAAGGCGACGATGCCCCAGCGCGAGCAGCGGCCATAGGTCGGCTTGATGCCGACGGTGCCGGTGAAGGCCGCCGGCTGGCGGATCGAGCCGCCGGTGTCGGTCGCCGTCGCGCCGAGGCAAAGCCGCGCGGCGACCGCCGCCGCCGAGCCGCCCGACGAGCCGCCGGGAACAAGCGGCGTGTTGGACGCTCCGTCCGGACCTGCCGCCGCCAGGGATTGACCACCGGGCCGAAAGCGGAGGTCTCGTTCGACGAGCCCATGGCGAATTCGTCGATGTTGAGCTTGCCGAGCATCACCGCCCCGTCGCGCCAGAGATTGGCGCGACACGGTCGATTCATAGGTCGGGGTGAAGCCTTCGAGGATATGGCTCGCGGCCGTCGTCGCGACGCCCTCGGTGCAAAAGAGATCCTTGATCCCGAGCGGCATGCCCTCCAGCGGCCCGGCCTCGCCCCGCGCGAGTCGCGCATCGGAATCCGCCGCCATGGCGAGCGCGATGTCAGGGGTTTCCTTGATGAAGGCGTTCAGCGCGCGGGCTTGCTCGATCGCCGAGATTTGCGCCTTGGCGAGATCGACGGCGGAGACCTCCTTTTTCAAAAGCGCCTCGCGCGCGTCGGCGAGGGTGAGATCAGTAAGCTCAGTCAAGGTTTCGTCCGTTCCTATTCCACGACTTTCGGCACGACGAAGAAATGATCCTCGGCGGCGGGCGCATTGGCGACGATCGCGTCGGCGATGTCGCCCTCGGTCACGATATCCGCGCGCTTCTTCATCGGCACGGGCATGGCCGAGGTCATCGGCTCGACGCCCTCGACATTGACGCTCGACAATTCCTCGACAAAAGCGAGGATGGCGTTGAGCTCGTCTTGGAGATGAGGCACGTCCTCCTCGCTGACCTTTATCCGGGCCAGATGCGCGATCCGGCGCACGGTCGCCTGATCGACCGACATATGCTCTCCCTTGCGGCGATTTGGGGTTGAAGCGAACCCCGTGCCTATAGCACCAGGCGAGACGGCGCCGCAATGCGGGCGTCCGCCTTCAACCGTCGCGTTTTAGGGCCGCGCCCCGCGCATCCTCAGCAAGAGGGTGCCTTTGGCGCGGCGGAAGGGGCGGCTTCCCTCGCCCCTACCCTTTCGGCGCGTCATCCACTTCGGCGGCTCTTTCCCTGGCCTCCTGTTCGGCCTGCTCGCGTTTGATTTGCTTCATTCTCAAGCCGACCATGAAGCGCGCCATGAAGACCCATAGACCCACAATTCCGAGCGCGCCGACCCAGCCCAAAATGGCGCGAACGGTTTCGTCATGAAGAAGCTCCCAAACAAAATCCATTTCGTCCTCCCGCCGCGCGATCGCGGCACTGTCATGATTTCCATCGCGCGCGCAACCGCTTTGGTTCACATTCAGAAAGCCAGCGCCTCACCGATTTGCAACGCGGCGATCTTGGTTGGCCCGCCTTGCATCGCGGCGATGAACGCGCTGGGGTCCGGACTTCAGGAGATCGAATGTCCCGTAATGACAGGGAACAACGGTCTCGAAACTGAAGAAGCGCTTGACCGCGAGGGCCGCCGTCGCGCCGCTCATGGTGAAGCGATCGCCAACCGGAACCAGGCCGATGGCGGGGCGATGTATTTCCGCGATCAGCGCCATGTCCGAAAAAATATCGGTGTCGCCCATATGGTAAATCACGGGGCCATGCTTCGGCTTGACGACGATTCCATTGGGGCTGCCAAGATAGATTGACTGGCCGTTGAAGATCGTTCCCGAAGAATGCAATGCCTGAGTGAGGCTCACGCTGAATTCGCCGCAGTCGATCGCGCCGCCGGTATTGCCGGGATTGATATTGGCCGCGCCTTGCGACTGGAGAAATACGCAGATCTCATAATTCGAGACGACCACCGCGCCAGTCGCCGCCGCGATCTCGGCTGCGTCGCCAATATGGTCATCATGGCCGTGGGTGAGGACGATATGGGTCGCCCCTTCGGTCGCCGCGGCGAAATCGCCGGTGAATTTCGGGTTGCCGCGCAGAAACGGGTCGATCAGGATGACCGCCGCGCCAAGCTCGATGCGGAACGCCGAATGGCCGAGCCAAATCAGTTTCATGTTCAATTTCTCCACGAACGCGCCAGAAATGATTTAAGACCAAGCCGGCGCCGCGCAAAGCGCCTTCGGCTCGGACGCCATGGCATGGATGCGACAGGTTGGCGATGGCGACGGAAGTCCTTGAACTCGTCGAATTGCAGCCGCGCATCGGCGCGCGCCAGCGCCTCATCGGCGTTGATCTCGGGACAAAGACGATCGGGCTCGCCCTCTCCGACGTGGAGCGCCGGATCGCGACGCCGCTGGAGACGATCCGGCGCACGAAATTCGCCAAGGACGCGGCGCGTCTCATTGAGCTCGCGGAGAAATTCGACGCCGCCGCGCTTGTCATCGGCCTGCCGCTCAACATGGACGGATCGGAAGGCCCAAGGGTGCAGGCCACCCGCGCCTTTGTGCGCAACCTTGGCGGTTTGACGACGAGGCCCTGCGTTTTTTGGGACGAGCGGCTCTCGACCGCGGCGGTGACGCGCGCCCTCATCGCGCAGGACGCCTCCCGCGCCAAACGCGCCGAGGTGATCGACAGAATGGCCGCGGCCTATATCCTGCAAGGCGTGTTGGACCGGCTGCGCTGGCTCGGCGCCCCTGCATGACAAGCACGGATCGAAGAACGAGACGGAACAAGAGGCTGAACGCATATTTGAACGTCCGAGGCGGGCGGACTTCGCCCGCCTGTTCGAAAATGCGGCACAATGAATAAATGGAGAGCTGTGATGACTTCCTTGATTTGGAATGCGCTCTGGACCTTGGCCATCGGTGGGCTCTTTAGCGGCCTGCCGCTTCTTTTCTCGCCTCCGGTCCAAACCCTCGCCGTCGCGCGCGCGACGAGAGGACGCCGCCGGGCGACCCGCTAAGGCGCGGGGACCACCCCTTTCTAATTCTTCAAGCCCTGTCCGCCAGGACGGCGAGGATCGACCCATGAATGAAGTGATACGACGCAAAGACCCGATGAACCGGTCGATCATCGAGGTCGATCCCAGCCTCTTTTCTTCGAGCCTGACCGGCTGGTTGGAAGTGACCGCCCATGTCATGGCGCAGCGCGCCGGAAAAGCGACGCCAAATCCGGACGGCTCAATTCCCCCGCTGTCCAAATCCGACATCAACACGACAGGGGTCAAGACGATCGCCGATGATTTCGATCTTCGCCTTCGGCATCGCCGCCGCGCTGAAGGCCGATAAGGCCGCGTTCGACAAAGTCGAAAAAGATCTCGTCGCGCTCTACGGAGAGAATTTCCCCGGCTCCTTCGCCTTTTGGCATTTCAAGCAGGAGCCGGACGCAAAACCGGAAACCCTCGAGGACCATGTCGGCATGATCGGCAAGACCTTGATGGAGGACGGCCACTTCGAGCCGAAAGATACTTGGAACGCCGGCGTCCGCTTTTTGGAGAAGGCCCGCAAATCCAACTTCAAGGTTGAGTTGATTGGACCCTTGGCCGCCTGGGTTCGCGCGCAATGGACCACGATCACGACCCAGCTGAAGTCGCAACTCGTCAAGCCCGACGAGAACGTGCCCCCGATCAAGGAGGCGCTCGCCGATCCGCGCAATGACGAAAGCTTCATCGCCGCGCTTCTGATTTCCTCGACCCTCGCCGTCGACATGGAGCTGACCGAGGACTACCAAGGCTTTCTCAAATCCATCGCCCGCCGGGTATAACCCCGCCGGATCGCCCAAGCTGAAGAGGTTGGACGCGCTTTCAGGGGCGATCGCGGCCGCGCGCGCAGGCATGGCTATGCGTGCGGCCGTAGAAGAAATAGATGGCGAGGCCAATGACAAGCCATATCCCCAAGCGCAGCCATGTGTCGCTCGGCAGGCCGAACATCAGGAATATCGCCGAGGCTGCGCCAAGCGGCGCCACGACATAGACCAGAGGCGTCCGGAACGGTCGATGGATCTCCGGATGGCTGATCCGCAAAACTAGGACGCCGACGCAAACCACGGTGAAGGCGAATAAAGTGCCGATGCTGACCAGTTCGCCGACAAGACCGATCGGCAGCAAGCCGGAGAGCGTCGCGACAATGGCTCCCGTCAGCAGCGTGGTGACATAGGGCGTGCGAAAGCGCGGATGCACCATGGCCGCGAAAGGGGGCAGCAACCCGTCCCGCGCCATCGAATAGAAGATGCGCGGCTGCCCGAGCAGAAGCACCAGAATGACCGAGCTCAAGCCGAGGATCGCGCCGAGCTTGACGATGGCGGAAAACCACCCAAGCCCTATGACGTCGACGCCAAGCGCGATTGGATCCGGCACGTTCAGTTTGTCGAAGGGGACAATGCCGGTGATGACGATCCCGACCAGCACATAGAGCACGGTGCAGATCGCGAGCGATCCGAGAATGCCAAGCGGCATGTCCCGTTGCGGATTGCGGGCCTCCTGCGCCGCCGTCGACACGGCGTCAAAGCCGATATAGGCGAAAAAGACGACGCCTGCCCCGCGAATGATCCCGCTCCAGCCATATTGGCCGGGCCCTATGTTGGGCGGGATGAACGCCCCGGTTGGGTTGCTCGCGGTCATCCAATTGGCGGTCGTGACGGACCATATCCCAACCAGGATGAAGGCGATGATGATCGCGAGCTTTATGAAGACAATGACGTTATTCACCCACGCCGATTCCCTAATGCCGATGACGAGCAAGATCGTGATCAACACGATGATGAAAGCGGCGGGAATATTGAACACGGCGCCAGTTTGCGCCCAGGCCCCGCTCGCCGGGTCAAAGGTCAAGGGCGCTTGCGCCAAGCCGTCAGGAATGACGACGCCGAGATCTTTCAAGAAGCTCGTGACATAGCCCGACCATCCGATGGCGACGGTCGTCGCGCCGAAGGCGTATTCGAGGATAAGGTCCCAGCCGATGATCCAGGCGACGAATTCGCCCATGGTCGCATAGGCGTAGGTGTAGGCGCTGCCCGCGACCGGCACGGTCGAGGCCATCTCGGCGTAGCAGAGACCGGCGAAGGCGCAGACAACGCCAGCCAGGACGAAGGACAAGCTGACCGCCGGCCCGGCATAGGCGGCGGCGGCATGGCCGGTCAGGACGAAAATGCCGGCGCCGATGATGCAGCCAATGCCAAGCGCGACAAGGCTGGTCAGCGAAAGCGTCCGGTGCAGCTGCGCCGAATCGCCCGCGCCTTTCCCTTCGGCGTTGGCCGCTTCGGCCTCGAGGACCGCCATGGACTTGCGCACCCAAATGGTCGTCATGATTTGCCCTATTATGTCGTGTTGGATCGACGCCCGGGAACACTCAAGGCGCGGGGCGAAGCCGCGCCTCGAGCCATGCGCCCAGCTTGTCGCATGTTCAGCGCAAGCGCAAAAGGCTTCGATCGAGCAGGATAACTCAAATGGCGTCGCCAGCCTTGGACAATCCAGAGGTCATCGTCGTCGGAGCCGGCGCGGCGGGTCTGGCCGCCGCCGTTCGGCTCGCCGCCGCGGGGATCACGCTGCGCGTGCT
This sequence comes from uncultured Alphaproteobacteria bacterium, assembly GCA_963829515.1. GTDB lineage: Bacteria > Pseudomonadota > Alphaproteobacteria > Rhizobiales > Beijerinckiaceae > Methylocapsa. The sequence continues at coordinate 91,056 of CAWHIP010000014.1, read as the reverse complement.
CGAAGCGAGGGATCGGATCGGCGGGCGGGCCCATACGCGCGCCCACGCCGGCTATCCGCTAGATCTTGGCTGCGGCTGGCTGCATTCGGCCGACCGTAATCCTTGGACCCGTTTGGCCGAGGCGGCGGGTTTCACGATCGATAAGACCACCCCGGCTTGGGAGCGGCAAAGCATGGACCTTGGGTTCAGCCGCCAGGACCAGGCCGCGTTCCAAAGCGCCGCGCGGCGGTTCCATGCGCGTCTGGACGGGCTCGATCCAAGCGGCGATGATTTCCCCGCCGTCGAGCTGCTGGAGCAGGGCTGCAGATGGAGCCCTCTGATCGACGCCGAAAGCAGTTTCATGAACGGTGCGGAGCTCGACCGCGTCTCGGCGCGCGATCTCGCCCGCTACGCCGACAGCGGCGTGAATTGGAGAGTGCGCGAAGGTTATGGCGCGGCGATCGCGGCGCATGGCGCGGGCCTGCCGATCGTCCTCGGCTGCGCCGTCACGCTCATTGATCACGGCGGGCGCCGCTTGCGGGTGGAGACGTCGCGCGGCGCATTGACGGCGGATGCGCTGATCCTAACCGCGCCGACATCGCTGCTCGCCGCGCAAACCATCCGGTTCCGGCCGGATTTGCCTGAAAAGCTCGATGCGGCCTCGGCCCTGCCGCTTGGCCTCGCCGACAAGCTCGTCATGACGATCGACGCGCCCGAAATCCTCCCCATCGACGGACATCTTTTCGGGAGCCCCAGCCGAACCGCGACCGCGAGCTATCATCTGCGCCCCTTCGGCCGGCCGCTCATCGAAGCCTATTTCGGCGGAAGCCTCGCCCGCGAGCTTGAAGGCGAAGAGTCCGGCGCATTTTTCGCTTTCGCCGCCCGCGAGCTCGCCGGCCTTTTCGGCGACTCCATTCGAGCCCGCCTGCGCCCTCTCCTGGAGACAGGCTGGGGCCGCGATCCCTTTGCGCGCGGATCTTATTCCTACGCGCGCCCTGGCCAGGCCGATGCGCGCGCGACCCTCGCGGCCCCAGTCGAAGACAGGTTGTTTTTTGCCGGCGAAGCCTGCTCGCGGCGTGATTTCACCACGGCTCATGGCGCGTTCTTGACCGGCCTCGACGCCGCCGAACGGGCGATCGCGCGATTGCGCGGCGAAGGGGCCGCGGCGCACAAGGCGCGCGCGCCATGACCGCGAATCCATGGCGTCTTTATTGCACTTGTTTTTTGTTGCGCATGTGAACAACGCTAGAGCATGTTCCGAAAAAGCAGACCAACTTTTTCGACCAGAATATGCTCCAACTATTCGATTTTGAGCGATTTCTTTCCGATCAGACGAGTCCATCTAAACGGAAAGCGCTCTAAGGCGACACTGGCTCCGGTTGGGGATTTCACCGCCATGCCTTCGCATTATACGGTCCATATCGCTCAGTCCATGAACGAAATCGACGCGGCGGAATGGGACGCCTGCGCCAATCCGGGACCCAATGAGCCGGAGCTCGCTCCGCCGGCGATCACGGCTGAAATCGCGGCCTGCAGCGAGACGCCCGCGCCGGACCCCTCGAAGCATGAAATCGAAAGGTTCAACCCTTTCGTCACTCACGCGTTCTTGAAGGCTCTTGAAACGTCCAAATCGGTCGCGCCCCGGCACGGATGGACCGCGACGCATCTTCTCGTCAAGGACGCCGGCGGACGATTAGCGGCGGCCGCCCCAGCCTATTTGAAGACCCATTCCATGGGCGAATATGTCTTCGACTATGGCTGGGCCGACGCCTATCATCGCGCCGGGGTCAAATATTATCCCAAGCTGCAAGTCGCGGTGCCCTTTACCCCGGCGACGGGCCGCCGCCTGTTGATCGCGCCTGGCCATGGCGAAACGGCGCGACGGACCTTGATCGCCGGGCTTCGGAGCTGGCGCGAGAAAATCGAGGCCTCGTCGATCCACGTCACCTTTCCCACGCGCTCGGAATGGGAGGCGCTCGGCGCGTCCGGATTTCTCCAGCGCACGGGACAGCAATTCCACTTCATTAATAAAGGCTACGCCGATTTCGAGGCCTTCCTCGGCGATCTCGCCTCGCGCAAGCGCAAGATGATCCGCCGTGAACGCAAGGAGGCGCTCGCGCCGGGCATAGAAATCGAGCTTCTGACTGGCTCCGCCATCAAGGAGAATGCACTGGGATAGTTTTTTTCTGTTCTACCAAGACACCGGCGCGCGCAAATGGGGCGCGCCCTATCTGACTCGGGAGTTTTTTTCCAGGGTCGGCGAGGCCATGCCCGATCAGATTCTCCTGGTGATGGCGAAGCGCAACGGCCGCCATATCGCCGGCGCGATCAACTTCATCGGCAAGGACGCGCTCTATGGGCGCAATTGGGGCGCGATCGAGGAGCATCCCTTCCTGCATTTCGAGGTCTGCTATTATCAAGCGATCGAGTTCGCGATTGAACGCGGCCTCGCCCGGGTCGAGGCCGGCGCGCAGGGCGAGCACAAACTCGCCCGCGGCTATGGCGCGATCCCGACTTATTCGGCGCATGACATAGCCGACAAGCGCTTCGCACGCGCGATCGAGGAATATTTGGAGCGCGAGCGGATTCATGTCGATGCGGCCATCGAGGAATATGGCGAGCTCGCGCCCTTCAGGAAGGGGCCTTGACCCCAGTCGCTGTTGCCGTCAAATCGAAGCGCTTGATAAGAGGGAGCGCGACATGCCGGCGCCTTATGACGATGCGAATGTCTTCGCCAAGATCCTGCGCGGCGAATTGCCCTGCGCCAAAGTCTATGAGGATGACGCGGCCCTCGCGCTGATGGACATCATGCCCCGCGCGGATGGCCATGTCCTTCTGATTCCCAAGGCCCGCGCGCGCAATATTCTCGACGTCGACGCCGCGACACTCGCCGCCTTGATGGGGCCCTTGCAGAGGATCGCCCGCGCGGTCAAGACGGCGCTCGGCGCGGAGGGTGTCACCATTCAGCAATTCAACGAGCCCGCCGGCGGCCAAGTCGTCTTCCACCTCCATTTCCATATCATGCCGCGCTGGGCCGATGTCTCCCTTCGGCCGCATACAGGCGAGCTAGAGAAGCCGGAGGTTCTCGAAGGATTTCGCAAAAAGATCGTCACGGCGCTGGAGGCCGGCTGAGCGACCAGCTCGTCGCGATCCCACCTGGACGAATCAAAAGGGTCGCGGCGTTTCGCCGCGACCCTTTTGCGTTTCAGGCGTCAGGTTCAAACCACGCGGCTTGCCCCTTCCTCCGGCTTCGTTCGTCCCGAGCCTTAATGCTTCAGATCGGGCTCCTCGCCGCCGCCAACCGTCTCGGCCTCATCATCGTCGGGACCCGCGGCGTCGCCCTCGCCGCCTTTGAGACGGCGTGATTTGGCCCGGCGCACTTCCGGTTCGGCGCGGACGCGTTTCTTGCCCGCCTCGACAATATCGCGCTCCGGACGCGGCAGAACCGGCCCCTCGGGGAAGACGAAGCCCAATTTCTTGACGCCATCTTCGTCCGCGGTGACCACGACCCGCACGGCTCCGCCGTTTTTCAAGCGGCCGAACAGGACTTCGTCCGCCAGCGGGGTCTTGATGGTCGACTGGATGACCCGGGCCATCGGCCGCGCGCCCATCTGCTCGTCATAGCCGTGCTCGACCAGCCAATTGCGCGCCTCGTCGGCCAGTTCGATCGTTACATTGCGATCGGCCAGCTGCGCCTCGAGCTGCATGATGAATTTATCGACCACCTTGCTGATGACCTCCGGCGGCAAATGCCCGAAGGTCACGACCGCGTCGAGCCGATTGCGGAATTCCGGCGCGAACATCCGGTTGATCGCCTCGACATCCTCACCTTCCCGCTTGGAGCGCGTGAAACCATAGGCGGAGCGCTGCATATCGGCGGCGCCGGCGTTTGTCGTCATGATCAGGATCACATTGCGGAAATCAACCTGCTTGCCGCTGTGGTCGGTGAGCTTGCCGTGATCCATCACCTGCAACAGGATGTTGTAAAGATCCGGGTGGGCCTTCTCGATCTCGTCGAGGAGCAGGACGCAATGGGGATGCTGATCGATCGCGTCGGTCAGGAGCCCGCCTTGGTCGAAGCCGACATAGCCTGGAGGCGCGCCGATGAGCCTGGAGACAGTGTGGCGCTCCATATATTCGGACATGTCGAAGCGAACGAGCTCGACGCCAAGGCTGACGGCCAGCTGGCGCGCCACCTCGGTCTTGCCGACGCCGGTCGGACCGGAGAAGAGATAGCTGCCGATCGGCTTCTCGCCATCGCGCAACCCGGCGCGCGCAAGCTTGATCGCCGCAGTCAGAGCCTCGATCGCACGGTTCTGGCCATAGACAACCCGCTCCAATGTTTCGGTCAGATGCTCCAGAACCTCGGCGTCGTCCTTCGAGACCGTCTTAGGCGGAATCCGCGCCATTGTCGCAATGGTCGCCTCGACCTCCTTGATGCCGATTGTCTTCTTTCGCTTGCTTTCAGGCAGCAGCATCTGGCTCGCGCCGGTTTCGTCGATCACATCAATCGCTTTATCCGGCAGCTTGCGGTCATGAATGTAGCGCGCCGACAGTTCGACTGCGGCTTTCACCGCCTCATTGGTGTAGCGAATCTTATGGAATTCCTCGAAATAGGGCTTGAGGCCCTTCATGATCTCGATTGCGTCAGGGATCGAGGGTTCGTTCACATCGATTTTCTGGAAGCGCCGAACCAAGGCGCGATCCTTCTCGAAATATTGCCGGTATTCCTTATAGGTCGTCGAGCCGATGCAGCGCAGCGTGCCTTGGGCCAGGGCCGGCTTCAAGAGGTTCGAGGCGTCCATGGCGCCGCCCGAAGTTGCTCCCGCGCCGATGACCGTGTGAATCTCATCGATGAAAAGGATCGCCTTTTTGTGATTTTCGATCTCTTTCATCACCTGCTTCAGGCGCTCTTCGAAATCGCCGCGATAGCGCGTGCCGGCGAGCAGCGTGCCCATGTCGAGCGCGAAAACCGTCGCCTCGGCCAGGACTTCTGGCACTTCGCTCTTGACGATCTTGCGGGCGAGGCCTTCGGCGATCGCGGTCTTGCCGACGCCCGGATCGCCAACCAGCAAAGGATTGTTCTTATGGCGCCGGCACAAGACCTGGATCGTGCGCTGAACCTCCGCCTCGCGCCCGATCAGCGGATCAATCCGCCCGTCGCGCGCCTTCTTATTGAGGTTCACGCAATAGGCGTCGAGCGCGCCTTCCTTCTTCTTGGACTCGCCACCGTCCTTGCCGTCCTTCGCATCGCGCGCCTCGGCTTCCTCTTCGGCGCCGCGCGGCGCCTTGGAGGCGTCCGAAAGACCCGGCCGCTTGGCGATGCCATGGCTGATGTAATTGACCGCGTCATAGCGGGTCATGTCCTGCTCCTGCAGGAAATAGGCGGCATGGCTCTCCCGCTCGGCGAAAATCGCGACGAGCACATTGGCGCCGGTGACCTCCTCCCGCCCGGAGGACTGGACGTGGATCACCGCGCGCTGAATGACGCGCTGGAACCCGGCCGTTGGCTTGGCGTCCTCGCGGCCGTCGCTGACCAGATTGTCGAGCTCCTGATCAATATATTCGCGAAGATTCTTCTTCAGAAGATCGAGATCGACCGAACAGGCGCGCAAGACCGCGGCCGAATCGCTGTCCTCGGTCAAGCTCAGGAGTAAATGTTCAAGCGTGGCGTATTCGTGATGACGCTCGTTGGCGACGGCGAGAGCGCGGTGGAGCGACTGTTCGAGATTGCGGGAGAACGACGGCATTGGCTCCAACCTCTCATTTCTTTTCCATGATGCACTGCAGGGGGTGCTGGTGCTTGCGGGCGTAATCCATGACCTGCGTTACCTTGGTCTCGGCGACTTCATATGTGAAGATCCCGCATTCGCCGACGCCATGCTGGTGAACATGCAACATGATGCGCATCGCCTCTTCCGGGCCCTTGTTGAAGTATTTCTTTAAGACCGCGACTACGAAATCCATTGGCGTATAGTCGTCGTTCAACAGCAAGACGCGATACATGCTCGGCCGGCGCGTCTGCGTTTTCGACCGCGTGATTACCGCGGTCCCCGAACCTGGCCCGCCGTCGCCGCCCCTTTGCGGATCCTTGGCGGCGCGGACCGCCGCGGACATGGCCGCAGCGGCAGCGGCGAAACCCATTCCGGCGTCCAAGCCGGCGCCCAAACCGGCGCGAGCAGGCTGGTCAGCCTGGAATAAAATCCGCCGAAGAAGTCCGTCCGTCGCCACCGAAGTCCTCGCCTTCCTAACTTATAGATATCTCGCCGCGCGCATTTGGCCAGTACGAAACCTAAGTGAACAACGGGCGCGTCTTCCCTGCAAGAGGGAATTGAACGGGCCGAGAAATTTGGCCAACGCGATCACACCATTTTCCCAGCGCCGTTTCATCCGACATTCGGCTTGCAAAGCGCGCTCTATCTGATTTGAGCAAAAACTGCGCCGCGACGCGCCGCAACGCGTAACAATGCTTCGCTTGGAGCGCCCACTGGATCGCTGGGTCGATCGATTGAATTGGAATCGGTCAAATTCAGGGAAAGGCAAGGATCTTGGCGCTGCCTATTTTGGCGGCGCCAAGATACTGGATGCCAACAAGAAGCTGGGCATAAAAAAAGCTCGGCAAAAGCCGAGCCGCCTAAAACCAATTGCTTCGTGGAAGGTCCTCGAGCGCCTCTTGATCAGGAAACCGCCAAGCAATCCATCAAAACGGCGTCCGGCTTTTCGCCGACGCCCCGCTCTGATTTGTCGGAATCGATCACAATGATTTGGGACGCCAAGCAGACGAAGCAAGAATGGACGCGAGTTTCGTCACATGGGCGATGAAGCCGGAATAAGAGATTTTGGCGTATTCCGATTGAATTCGAATAATGCTCTCAAAGGAGTCCGCGCCAACCAGTTCATGAACGAACGAAGATCCATTGTCGATTGACCGCCTCGAATAATCATTCGCTTCGACCACGATGGCGCGAAATCTATTGAAGGCCAGGGGAGCTCCCGCGGCCGTTGGCGCGGGCGGCTGCTCTTCCACACGCTGAATTTCGTGCTTAACGTCAATCGCGTCCTCAAGCTGGACCGCGGTCTCTTCGCGGATCTCTGCTCCAGCCTCGGCTGGAAGCGCTTCCCAGCGCTCAGGCGCGGCGGCTTCATTGGCCTCCGCCGCAGCCGCTTCCAAGGATCCTACCCCGGCCCCTGCCCCGACCCCAGCCTCTTCCTCGATCTCAGCCATGACGCCCTTCCTTGTTGATAACGCCTTGCTATCGCGTCGCCCTGACGCCGAAGATCCGTCATCCAGCTCGGCCACACGGCCCGCCGCCGCAACTCAGACTTCAGTAGAAATGGTTTCGCTTGCGAGCAGCGTCCGTATAAGCTTGGCTTCGTCACTGGGTCGAAACGCGGATAGGCGGCGGCTTGGCGTGAACTCCGCCAAAAAAGGCCCGGCGAAAGCCGAGCCTCTCAGATCGCAGTCCGTTTGAATTGCTATCCGAGACTTCCGCGGCCGCAAATCCGCGAAATTGCGACGAAGGCTTTGCGCATTTGCGCGCATTTACACGCGCCAATCGACGTCGATTATTCCTTGTAGCTTTGTACCTTGGAAATCGCCGACTCGATCGGCTTAAAGGCTTCCTTGGCGAGATTGGAATAGAGCTCGCCAAATTTCGTCGCCTGGGCGACGAAGCCCGCATAAGAATTCTTGGCGTATTCCGACTGAATTTGGATGGCGGACTCAAAGGACTTCGCGCCAAGCAATTTTTCGATGAAGGCCGAGCTATTCTCCAAAGACTTCTTTGAATATTCGGTGGCTTCGGCGGCGAGCGTCTGCCAGCTCTTGGCTAAGGAAGACGTCACGGTCGTGGCGGCTTCGAGTTGCTCTTTGCCAATCTTCTGGAAATCATCAATTTGATAGGCCATTTGATCTTCCTTCGTCGAGCGCGGGCCGGTTCTTTCCTCATTCGAGGCGGCTTCAGGCTGCAGGCCCGTTCGCGAACTTGCAGCGTTGGAAATATAGTGCAACGCACAAATCACGTCAAGTTGATAGTGCAGCGCAGCATAAGCTCGAATTGGGACGGTTCGCGGAGCTTCGAAACATGCTCTTAACCCCCCGGTAACCTGGCGGATTTAGCGTCGCCGAGAGAACCATTCCATGTCAAAGACAGAGGATGCCTGACATGCTGAAATCGGGCGCGACTGTTCGTCGCACAAAGATTGCCGTCGCCCTATATGGTTTCGCTATCATTTCGGTCGGGAGCCTCTGCGCATCGCCCGCCGAGGCGCGCCATTGGCAGCATCACCGCCATTTCGCATCCCATCCGCATTTTTCGCATCATCAGCGCCATGCGTGGTTTGGGCGCCGCCCGCACGGTCACGCCCATGTGGACGTCGACGGCCGGAATTTCGCCGCGCTCGTCGTCGACGCCAATTCCGGCCAGACGCTCTATTCACGCAATGAAAATGATCTGCGGCATCCGGCCTCGATCACCAAGGTCATGACGCTGTATCTTCTGTTCGAACAGCTCGAGAAGGGAAATCTGCGGCTCGACAGCGAGATTCCCATTTCGGTTCATGCGTCCCGCCAAGCCCCAACCAAGCTCGGCCTTCACCCCGGCCAGACAATCAGCGTCGAGGATGCGGTCAAAGCCGTCGTCACCCGCTCGGCGAATGACATAGCGGTCGCAATCGCCGAGCGGATCGGCGGCGACGAGGACAGTTTCGCGGAGCTGATGACCCGCAAGGCGCATGCGTTGGGAATGAGCCGCACACATTTCGCGAACGCCTCGGGCCTGCCCAATGACGACCAGGTGACGACCGCGCATGATCTCGTCATCCTCGGGCGCGCCATTCAGGACCGCTTCCCGCGTCACTATCACTATTTCGCTACGCACGCCTTTTACTATCACGGCGCGACGATCATGAACCATAACCATCTCCTCGACCGCGTCGAGGGGATGGACGGCATCAAGACAGGCTACATCCGCGCATCCGGCTTCAATCTTCTGGCCTCGGTGAAGCGCGACGGACATTTTATCGTCGCCGCCGTCATGGGCGGGGCCAGCGCCGCCTCCCGCGATCGGGTCATGGAGACCCTGATCGAAGACAATATTGAGAATGGCGCAACCGCCCGCACCGCCGCCGCGATCTCCGAAACGGGGGCCGGGGAATTCGGTCGCCGCGGCCATCGAAACGCCAAAGGCCGCCGCGCGTAAGGACCTTGAGTTCGATGCGGCCGAGTCCAATCCCAATCCGAACGGCGGCTCCAAGCTCGCGCCGCCCTCCGTCGCGACCAAAGCGGCGGCGGATCCGGTTCGCGTCGCGTCCATCAGCTCAGACGTGCCGTTCGAGAGACCGCGCCCAGCCTTTGTCTCCGGCGCGGTAAAACTTCAGCCGGCGGATGAGCGCGCGCCCGGAAAAGCCGCCAATTCGAAGGGCGCGACGTTCGATGGCTCCACGGCGCGGCCAAGCCGCGCTTCCAGCGCCGCCGCCACGGCCACTCCTTCGGCGACGCGCGCCGCCGCGCCGGCCAAAGACCATGGCCAGGAAAAGGCGCTAACCGCGAAACTCGAGCCGATCCACGGCGACAGCGTCGCCGCCGCCGAATCCCATCGGCCGGCGGCCGCGCGCAATGGTTGGATGATCCAGATCGGCGCCACCGACGACGTCGGCAAGGCGACGGCGCTTCTCGTCCGCGCCAAATCGGAAGGCGCGAAAGCGCTGACCTCGGCGCAGCCGTTCACAGAAAAAGTGCAGAAAGGCTCGGAGACGCTCTACCGGGCTCGCTTCGCGGGCCTCCAGGCCGAAAGCGCGGAGCTCGCCTGCAAAACCCTGAAGCGCTCGGGATTTTCCTGCTTCGCGACAAGAAATTGAACCTGTCGCCGCAAACCGCGGCTGCAATTATCGTCCCGTCTCCACGGGCTTCTCGAACCGGGTTTTGGACCTCTACTGATGACGCCGCATCAGGACATCTTTCGCTTCGTTGACGCGCGCCGCGAGATCCGTCGTCCCGCCGTGATCTGGATGCAGTTTTTTCATCAGAGAACGGTGCGAACGAACGACTTCTTCACGCGAAGCGCCTTTCTGAAGTCCCAGGACTTCATACGCTTCATCCTTGGACATGGCTCCGGCGCGGCGCGGCGCGTCAGCGGTCCCCGCGTCGCGCCTTTGATCATCTGTCGCACGCCAACCGGAAAATCGGCGGTCCAAATAAGCTTCCAGCAGCCTGGCTCCCTCGGGGTCGTCCCTGCAGCAAAGCCTATAGAGGATCTCGCATTGCGGCCGCGTCAGCGAGTCTAGCAATTTGCCTTCGTCCGGACCGGCGAGGATCGTCCCTCTCATCTTTCCGGTCGCGTGATCGAGCTCCATCTCGATCATCGCCGACCTGACGCAAGAAACCCTGCCGAAACCGGATTTGCCCGCCGATTTGAACAGCCGAAACGGCGATCCATAGCTGATTTTCAGCAGCCAGGCCGCCAAGCCGCCGAGGCCGATCGCCATATCGAAACGCCCGCGCAGCAAGAGGAGCCCGGCGACGAGAAGCGCCGCCCAGCCGCCGGCTAGGCGGATGAAGCGGGCCAGCGCGGCCGGATTGGCCTGGGCGAAGGCCTTGAGCCCATAAAGCCCGAGCCAGAACACCAAAAACCCGGCAAGAAGATAAAGCATCCCGCGCCACTCAACGCAATTGCGATAAAAGGAGATCCGCCGCCGCCGCCCCGCGCGCCCGCGCTTCGAACTCCAAAGCTCGCCGCCCTCCGGCGGCATAGGCGGCGGCGGCCGAAAGAAGCGCTACGAGCCGCTCCGGCGCGGATGCGTCGAATGTCGCATAGGCGCCCCCGGTCAGCAAGGCGATCTGCCGGAACGCTTGTTCGGCGATTTTATCGCGCCCCTCTTGGAAAAGGAACGCCTTCACCCCCAGGAGGCCGAGGTCGCCGGCGAGCCCCGCCAAGACGTCAAGCTCCTCCTCCATTGCGTCGCCGACAAAAACCAAGGCGCGAACCGGCGTATTGCGCGCTTCGTCGCGAACGTGGCGCAACACCTTTTCAATCTGCGTCTGGCCGGCGCCGACCGAGACTTTCGTCATGAGCCCGGCGAGGCCCTGCCCGCCAGTCATGAAGCGCGACGCCTTGCATTCTCCGAACCCGCGATAATAGACGAGTTGAACCTCCAACCCGCCATGCGCGGCCGCGGTCGCGAACATCTTGCCCTGAACCGCCTGCGCCAAATCCCAGGTGGATTGCCGGCTCATGGTCGCGTCCAAGGCGAAAACGAGCCGTCCCCGCCCGCTGGCTTGAGGCGCGGGCAGCTTCTCCGCGGCGTCGAGAAACTGATCAATGTCCGATTTCGTGCTGGACTTTGGCGTGAGCGCTCCGCTCTTACCTCCTGATTGATTCACTTGGCTCCCCACCTTGGCTCCCGCGCGGTTCAGCATTGGCGAATCGCTTATAATTTGTCCCTGCACGCCGCCACGGCAAGGATTTTAAGTGGCCAGGCGTGATTTTTCGGCTTTCCAGCGAAGCCAACGCGCCAGCTCCCCTTAGATTTGGCGCCGATGACGGTTCGGCGGAAGGCTTTATGGAATTTCGTATTTCTCGAGTCTCCAGCTTTCAGCAGCGGCGGCCGAACTCCAAGCCCGCCAAGCGGGCAGCGCCATCATCGCATCCATATAGGCGCGCGTCTCCGGCGCGACCGCGACATCATAGACATGCAGGCGATTGACAACTGGCGCGAACATCGCGTCCGCCGCCGAAAACGCGCCGAAGAGAAACGCGCCGCCGCCGCCAAACCGCGCGCGGGCTTCGGCGAACGCCTGCTCGATGCGCGCGACATCCGCCGCCGCCGCCTCTGTCAGCTCCCGTTTGCCGATTGGCCGGCGCATGTTCATTGGCAAGTGCGCGCGCATGGCCATGAACCCCGAATGCATTTCAGCGGCGAGTGCGCGCGCCTCAGCCCGCGCCGGCCGCGGCCGCGGCCAAATCGCAAGTTCAGGGAGGCTTTCGGCGAGATATTCGATGATCGCCAGCAAATCCCACACGCGAATATCGCTGTCGCGCAACGAAGGACATTTTCCGCTCGGCGCATGGCGCAAGATTTCCGCCTCGGTCGTTTCGCGCCCAAGCGGCACGATGATTTCGTCGAAGGCGACGCCGAAATGGCGCATCAAGATCCAAGGGCGAAACGACCAGGAGGAATAGGCCTTGTTGGCGATGACGAGCGTGTAGGTCATGAGGGCCGCGCATTGGAGAAACCCAGCGGAATCGCCGCCGGCCTTGAACAGGTTCATGATCTTGGAGCGGGATTCAGGCGAAAAGCCGGCTACCTTTTTTCACGGCCCGCTTCGGCGCGACATCCACTCGGACAAAGCCGCCGGGTCGAGAAGGAATCCGTTAAATTCAAAGATCCGCGCGGGGACCTTCGGGGCGACCATTGTCGACGCCCCAGATTATGGCGCGGGAAAGAACGCGTCGGTCTTGCCCGTCATGCGATAGACGACAAGCCCGATCCATTCGCGCACGCCGAACTCGAACATGAACGCGCGATCCAAAGCGGATACGTTCATGAGCCAGTCGCGCCCATCTCCAAAGGTGTAATAATCGACCGGATAGGCGGTCACGTTAAAGCCAAGGCGCCGGAAAATCCCGACCGCGCGCGGCATATGCCAAGCCGAGGTGACGAGAAGCCAGATTTCGCCTGGCTTCGGCTTCACCAGATCGCGGGTGAACAGGGCGTTCTCCCATGTGTTGCGGGATTTCGCCTCGAAACTCATTTGCCCTTCCGGCACGCCCAGCGCGCGCCAAAGTTCGCGCACGGCGAAGGCCTCGGTTTGTCCTTCCAGCAAAGCCGGAGAGCCGCCGGAGAAAACGAGCCGCGCGTCGGGATAGCGGCGCGCCAGCTCCACCGCGGTCGTGAACCTTGTCGCGGCGCCGACGATCGCCACTTGCTTGCGCGCCTGCGTCAGCGCAGGGGAAACTCCGCCGCCGAGGACAATGATTCCGGTTGGAGGCGGGCTATCCGGCGCGGGAGGAGCGAAGCGATCCTCGAGAGGCCGCAGCAGCGCCGGGCCGAATGGCGTCAACACCCCGATCGCGAGAAGGACCACAGCCCCGGCGGTGAGCGCTCGGCCGATCCGCGCGAAACGCGTGAACCCAAGACAAAGGCCAAGGCAAGCCAGGACAATGAGCGAAGACAGAGGCTCGGCGACAAGCCAAAAGATCTTGGAGGCGGGAAAGAACATATTCGCGCGTCACCCAATCTGTCCGCCCAAGGCATTGACGTCCGATCAATCCTCGCCCGCTTCGGTCGGACCGGGCTCGGCCTCGGCGCCGGGCGCGAGTGGAATGGCGTAGACGCCGCCGAGCCAGCGATGGAGATCGACGTCGGCGCAGCGCTTAGAGCAGAATGGGCGCGTGGCGAAGACGGAAGGCTTGCCGCAAATTGGACAGGGCCGCGCCGGAGCCTCGGCGGAGCGTTGAGGGATTTGGTCTTCGCGTTTGTTGGACGGCATCGACCTGATCCGGAAATTCGCGCCGAAACCGCGCCTTCAGGCGCGGTTCAGCCAAAAGAGATGCGCCGGGTATCCTTCCCCGGCCAAAAGGGAGACGGTCTCATAGAGTGGAAGACCGACCACCGAAGAATAAGACCCGATCAGCTTCAAGGCAAATGCGCCGGCGAGGCCCTGGATCGCGTAGCCCCCAGCCTTGCCGCGCCATTCGCCGGAGCCGAGATAGGATTCGATCTCGCTCGAAGACAAACGCTTGAAACGCAGTCTTGTCTCGACGAGCTTACGGCGCTCATGGCCCTTCGGCGTGATCAGGCAAACGCCGGTATGAACCCGGTGCGACCGCCCGGACAAAAGCCGCAGGCATTGCGCAGCCTCCGCCACGACCTCGCAATTCGGCAAAATGCGACGACCTACGCTGACGACCGTATCGGCGCCGAGAATATAGCAATTGGCCAGTTCCGGCCGCGTGGCGGCGACCTTGGCGGCCGCTCGCGCCTTTTCTTGCGCAAGGCGCGCGGCGAGGCTGCGCGGCAATTCATTCTTGCCCGGCGTTTCATCGAGATCGGTGGGCAGCAGCGCGTCGGGTTCGATCCCGACCTGCTGCAACAGCTCAAGCCGGCGCGGCGACGCTGAAGCGAGCACAAGCCTTGGCCGCCAGGTTTTGTCGTCAGCGGTCACGGCGATCATCCATTCCGAGATTTCAGGATCACTTGAACCGATAGGTGATGCGACCCTTGGTCAGATCATAAGGGGTCATTTCCACAAGAACCTTGTCGCCGGTGAGGACGCGAATACGGTTTTTGCGCATTTTCCCGGCTGTGTGAGCAATAATCTCGTGTTCATTCTCGAGCTTGACCCGAAAGGTCGCATTCGGGAGCAATTCGACAACGACCCCTGGAAATTCAAGCAATTCTTCTTTCGACATTTCTTTCCTTGCACCTATAGCCGCCGCCTCATCGTCTGCGCCAAATTCCGCCGGGAAAGGCGCTTCGCGCACCAGACGCCCTGAGCCGAAAGACGCCTCGAGCCCAAAGAAGCGTTGAGCCAAAGGCGTTTGGCGCCCGGCCCGACCGATGAGCGAACATGACAATCTCGCGAGACCCGGCGAGACGCGACAAGACTCCGGCGCGGGCGATTTGCGCGGACCCTAATCGAGAACCGAGCATTTGTGAACAGGGGCTGAAACCCGCCGCCGCGCGGACGCTGATCAGCTCGACAGCCCCTCCTGACGCGGTTGCGCCAAAGGCTGCGCCGCCGGCGCGCGCCTTGCCGCATCAGCCGTCTCATAGGCTTTGTATCGTCGGATGGCGAGAGGAATTGTGGCGAAGTAGATGAGGGTGAGGCCGACCAGCATCTCCATCGGAAAGGTCGCAAGCAGCAGAATGCAGGCGACAATCGCAAAGAGCACCGGCATCACATATTCGCGCGGCACCCGGCCGACCTTCTTGCCGGAAAGATGCGGAATTCGGCTCGCCATCAGGAAAGCGACGAAAAGGAGATAGACTATCTCGAAAGGAACGAGGTCCCGCACATTCGGCACCGCGATGATCGACAGATTGAGGTAAAGCGGCAAAAGGCTGACGAACGCGCCGGCCGGCGCCGGCATCCCGGTGAAGAAACGCGCCTGCCAGGCGGGTCGGCTCGGATCGTCGAGCGTGACGTTGAACCGGGCCAGGCGCAGAGCCGCGGCGATCGCGAACACAAGCGCGGCGAACCAGCCGAGACTCTTGATCTCGTGCAAGCTCCAGAAATAGAGGATGAGCGCCGGCGCGACGCCGAAATCGACGAAATCGGCGAGCGAATCAAGTTCGGCGCCGAATCGCGATGTGCCGCGCAGGGCGCGCGCGATGCGCCCATCCAATCCGTCGAGGATCGCGGCGATGATCACGGCGATGACGGCGAATTCGAACTGACCTTCGACCGCGAAGCGGATCGCGGTGAGGCCCATGCAAAGCGCCAGAAGCGTCACAAGATTCGGCAAGATGATGCGAACCGGCACCGGCCGAAACCTCCGCTTGCGCGGGCGCGGCGGGTCGAACCCGTCGAAATCGCCGTCGTCCTCGGGCGGCGCTTTCGCCATGAGACCGTCTTCATAACGCGGGCCGGCAGACCCATTGTTCAGTGGAGCGCCATTCATGTGTTCAGCATAAGCGGCCAGGGGACGCCCCACAAGCGCGCGGTCACGCGGCGACGAATTGGCGCGAGGCGAGCCGGCGGCCAAGCTCAGCCGGATTTCGAGCCGAACCAAGCCCCGATGCGCAGCCGAACCTCCGCGATCAGCCCACGCGCCCATTGTTTGGCGGCAAGCGCAAAGGCCCAAGTCCGCGTCGCGCGCGCCCATGCGATGAAGCGGTCGCGAAAGCCAAACAGCCAGTCCAGAAGCTTGGCAACCCAGGCGATGGTCCTGAGCTTCTCCTTGCCGGCGTGGTAGATGCGCTCCACCACGACGAGGCCGACGAGATAGGTCAGCGCTAGAGTGATCAGCCCGATGCGCGGATGGCCGGAGCCGATCAAATAGACGGCGTAGATTTTGGCCGGTTCGATAATGACGTGCGGAACCACTAAAAGGACGAGGATAGCGTAAGGCGGCAGGCGCCTGACGAAATCCTGGAGCCGGAGGATGAGGCGAAGCCGCGCGGTCCATCGCAGAACCGGCCGGAAAAGCGGCGTTACGATGCTGTCGAGAATGACGTAGACAAGGACAATGGCTTCGGCCACGCGCAAAAGAGCGCGGCGCAAACCGGCAAGTTGATCCTGTGCGGGCAATGTATCTGGTCCTCCGCTGAGCGCCGCCATCATCGCATCGCGGCCAGGCGATGTTCAAGCGCGGCGGCGTCTTTGGCGGCGCTTGGGCTGCGTCTCGGGGATCGCCCATCGGGCGCAAACGCGGGTTTGGTCCTCCCAAGCGGCGGCGAACCGTGCTAACATTCTGTTGAGCCCTAAGCTGGGGGCCTAGCGGCGCGAAAGGGGTAACCAATGCGCTACGTTCTTGCTGCGATCTTCATTTGCGCAGTCTCCATGCCCGCAGCGTCCGCCTTGCCGACGCTGAAGCCTAATTCGCTTTCGGCGTCGAAGGAAAACCCGATAGAGCAGGCCGCCAAGCGCAGTCGCCCGCGTGCTCCTCGCCACAGCCGCAGCAGCGGAAGCGCCGGCGGCGACGGCGGCATCCATCCCTTGGTAGGAAGCGGGGGCTATTAAGCCGGAAGAGAAGCGATAGGGCTCCGATGGCGGCGGGACGCGTTTAGCTCCGACGCCGCGGAACCAGCCGGAAGATCGGCGTGACAGCGGCTTCCGCGACGCGCAAAACCGCGCAGCGTAAGCTTGTGGTCTTGCCGCTTAACGAGAAAGCGCCTCGGCCTCTACCTGTGGCGCGTCGCCCTGTCCCGATACGGATTGTCGGTCGTCTTTTTCGAGATTCGAATTGGAACGCCGGGCAGGTCGAAGGCCTTGCGCAGGCCGTTGACGAGAAAACGTTCGTAGCTTGTGGGCAGAGCGTCGAGCTGGTTGCCAAACAAGATGAAATAGGGCGGCCGCGCGCGCAATTGGGTCATGTAGCGAATCTTGATGCGCCGCCCCGAGACGGCCGGCGGCGGCGACTGCTCCAACGCGCCGGCAAGCCAGCGATTGAGCTTCGCCGTCGCTATTCTCTTGTTCCAGACGACATGGGCGCGAAAAATCGCCTCCATCAATTTGTCGATCCCGTCGCCGGTCTCGCCCGAAAGCGGCACGACGGGCGCGCCCTTGACCTGCGGCAAAAGCCGCTCCGCCGCCTCGCGCAGCTCGGAGAGCTTCGAGCCTCGCGCCTCGATCAAATCCCATTTATTGAGCCCGATCACCAGCGCCCGGCCCTCGCGTTCGACGAGATCGGCGAGGGTCAGATCCTGCTTCTCGAACGGGATGGTGGCGTCGAGCAGAAGCACCACCACTTCGGCGAATTTCGCCGCCCGCAGCGCGTCGGCGTTGGCGAGCTTTTCGAGCTTCTCCTCGACTTTCGCGCGGCGCCTGAGGCCCGCGGTGTCGAACATTTTAACCTTGCGGCCGCGCCATTCGAGATCGACGCCGATCGTGTCGCGGGTGAGGCCGGGTTCGGGTCCGGTCAGCAGCCGATCCTGCCCGAGGATGCGATTGAGCAAGGTCGATTTGCCGGCATTGGGCCGGCCGAGGATCGCGATCCGCAACGGTTTCGTGATATCGAGTTCGGAGCCGTCCTCGTCCTCGCCGAGCAGCAAACGCGCCTCGCCCTCGGGCGCCTCGGCGGGCGCTTCTGTCGCCTCCGGAAGCGCCTCGCGCAAGGAAGCGTAAAGCTCGGCGAAACCGTCGCCATGTTCGGCCGAAAGCGGCACCGGATCGCCCAAGCCCAAATCATAGCCTTCGATCGCGCCGGCGCCGCCCACGCGGCCCTCAGCCTTGTTGGCGATGAGGATCAAGGGCTTGTTCGCGCGGCGCACGAGATTGGCGAAGAAGCTGTCGTCCGGCGTGAGGCCGACGCGCGAATCAAATATGAAGAAGATCGCGTCGGCGAGTTCGATCGCCATCTCAGTTTGGGCGCGCATCCGGCCGGGCAAGGACGCGCTGTCGCCCTCCTCCAGCCCCGCCGTGTCGATGATCTTGAAGGTCAGGTCGCCGAGCCTCGCCAGCCCCTCGCGTCGATCGCGGGTGACGCCTGGGGTATCGTCGACGAGCGCGAGCTTCTTACCGACGAGCCGATTGAACAGAGTCGACTTGCCGACATTTGGGCGACCGATGATCGCGACCGTGAACATCACTTTTTCGGCGCTTCTCCCGGAGGAGTCGCGCCTTGCGGCGCGGTCGGGGCGGCCGCCTTTCCGGGGGTCGCTGCTTCGGTCGAGACATCGCCGGCCTGCACGAGACCAAGAAACGCCTCCGCGCGCTGGCGCAGCGACGGCGAGGCCTGCGGGTCGGAGACGATCGCGTCGAATGCGCGCCCCGCCGTCTCGAAATCATGGCGCCGCAAGGCGGCGAGACCCTGCAGCTCATATATCGTGTCGTGATAGGGGAAAGACCGCACCGCGAGCGCGCTCAGTCTTTGCTCGGCCTCCTTGGGATCGTCGCTGTCGACGCTCAAAATCGCCGCGCGAAGCCGGGCGAGATCGCGAAAATGGTCGTTATAGACCACATCGGCGGCCAGGGCGTCATAGGCGCGGATCGCCGCCGCCGGATCGCGGGTGGCGATTTCATCGGCCGCGCGCAACCGCGCCAGGCTGGCGTAGCCCTTTGGCGCGGTCCTGGCGATCTCATCGAACGCAGCCTCGGCTTCCGCCGACTTGCCGGCGGCCGACAATTGCGAGGCGGCTTCATATTTCGCGCCGGCCGCCTCCGCCGCCTCGGTGCGAACGTGCTTATAATAGCTCCAAGCTCCCGCTCCCGCCGCGATGACGAGGCCCAAGGCGAGGAACCAATATTGATATTTGGTCCAGAACTTGATCGCGCGGTCGCGACGGTAGTCCTCGTCGACTTCACGGAAAAAATCGGCCATTCGGGTCTCTTGACGGCGGGAGAAGGCTGCGCAAAGGACATTGCACGAAGCGCTTGCCGAGGGAAGCCCCGTTGGCGCGAGCGGCCGGCGATCAGCCGGAACGCATGCGGCCCTTCGCTGCGGACAAAGCGCCTTCGGCGGGCGCATGCCTGGCGGCGGCGGCGAGCCCGAAGCGCGGCATGTTGGCGTAGACGCATTCGTATTTTCCCGGCTCGACGAGATAGGTCTCGTGCCATATGCCGACCGAACCATCCTTCCCGACCGCGCGGTTGAACGCCTTCCAGGCGGGAAGATGCTCGGCCGAAGGGTCATGCGCATAGGCGAGAAGCTTGTCGAACAACTCCCAATACTGCTGCACCAGCAAGATGCGCCCGGAAAAATAGAGCCGATAGGAGAGCAGGCCCACCTCCTTGTCGCGGCCAAGCTCCGCGAGCATCCGCGGCATGGCGAGAAAGACAGGAAGCCATTTATGCACGGCCCAAAGCTTGTTGACCCGCATGCCGATCAGAAACAGCGCCAGAGATTTTTCGACGCGCGCCGTATAACGGCCGGTGAAAACTTCCGCCATTTCGATTGTCCCGCGATTGCCTGATGCTTACACGGTAGCATGGCTTCATAATTTTAGCATGCGCCGCGTGGCCGGCGGAAATCTCTTTCCGCGCAGGCGTCGCGTTCTTTGATCCGACCGGCGCGCCTCATTCGAAGCGATGCTCGGCCGTTCTTTTGCTTCACGCGCGCTGGCTCGGCGATGTTGCTAAACAACAGGTCGCCATCCTCTAGGATTTGAACAGCGCTTAGGTGCCGTTGCAGTGCTTGTCCCGTCCTATGATGGTTGGGCCTCGCTTTTGCGGAATAAAATGCGGCGCCCTGTCCGTCCTTGCTCTTTCTCCGCCCCACCCCTATTCAGGCTAAGAGCCTTTCCTTTTCAATTACGCTCCAAAAATAAGATAGATCGCCACAAATGCAGGCGCCGCGACTTCTTCTCAGGCTCGAACGGAGCAACAGACATGGTCAATTCTCATGGCCGTTTCGTCTGGTACGAGCTGATGACGACAGACGCAGAAACAGCCAACGCCTTTTACGCCAATGTTCTCGGCTGGAGCGCGCGAGACGTCGTCGATGCCCGGCATGGCCTATAGTCTGTTTACCGTCGGGGACGCCCCCGTCGCCGGTCTGATGAACCTGCCGGAGGATGCGCGGCGAACGGGCGTGACGCCGCACTGGATTGGATATGTCGGAGTCGAAGACGTGGACGCAGCGGTCCAGCGGATCCAGCGGCTTGGCGGAGCGGTGCATGTGCCCCCGACGGATGTCCCCAACATCAGCCGCTTTGCGATCGTCGCCGACCCGCAAATGGCGACGCTTGCGTTGGTCAAGGGGCAAAAGCCTGGCCAGGCGCAAGCGGCCGAAGTCGTTGCGTCAGGGCGCGTGGGCTGGCATGAGCTGCTCGCCGCCGATTGGGAAAAGGCGTTCGCTTTCTACGGCCAGCTATTTGGCTGGCGGAAAGCGGAAGCCCACGTCGGCGCGATGGGCGCGTATCAGCAGTTTTCCGCCGGAGGGGCAGACGATCGGCGGCATGTTCACCAAGCCTCCGACATTGCCGCATCCATTCTGGCTTTACTATTTCAACGTCGACGACATCGAGGCGGCGTCGAAGCGGGTGGAGGCCGGCGGCGGCCAAATCCTCTATGGCCCGATGGTCGTGCCAGGCGGCGCTTGGATCGTCCATTGCACGGATCCCCAGGGCGCGATATTCGCGCTGCTGGACGGGCCCCGGCCATCGGATACTTTATCCGGCGCATCGGACGATCCCTCCGACGCGCGGGCCGCCGATTATTTCGATAAAGCCCAGAGCGGAATTTAACTCCATTGCGCCGCTGGGTTGGCCGCGCCTCGTCGTTTCCGGTCCTCGACCGCCGCGCCGAGGCCGCCTGATCGTCATTCGGAGCCTCCCGATCTCGCGCCGCGACCGATCGCGAATTGACCGACCGGGCCCTCGACGTGGAATTCGATCCCGGTCATCCTTGCGAACAGATCGATATTCGTGATTCCGATCGCGCATCCGCCAAGCCCCATGTCGGTCGCCATCAGGTAGAGCGTTTGCATCAGGACCCCGACGTCCTTCAGAATGAGCGCATAGGCGATCGAGCTGTATTTCCATGAAATCCGGCCAAAGCGCGCGGCGATCGTGATCAAGATCTGCGGCGCGGCGGCCGCGCCCATCGCATATTCGCCGCCCTTCAACAGCGCTTCGAGCTCATGGGCCGGAGCGCCGATCGGCGCCAGCGCGTGAGCGCCGGCGTCGTAATGATAGAAGCCTCGCGCAAGTCCTTCGCATTTATTGACCGCCAGATAGAGCTCGAGCTCGTAGCCGCGCCGGCCGACGGATAGGGCCTGAGCGGCGTGACCGCCGCTCGTCGAGATCGAGCTTGGCGTCCGATCTCGACTGGACGCGCGCGGCGCCGTCGAGAAATCGCGCCAGCTCGGCGAGCGTGATCGGTCGCTGGTCATCAAAGCTGCGCGTCGAATGACGGTCGCGCAGGAGCCTTGCGACCGGCGAGATCGCCTCCGAAGGCTCCGCCGCGAACTTGCGCAGATCGATTTTTTTTCCGGGCCAGCGCGGCCGCACCGCCGGCAGCGGAGAAATCGACACCCGCATACGGATAGACTCCGCCCGAGCGGATTGGCGTGCCGGCCTTCGGTGCTGCGCGCGTGGAAGAGAAGATCGTGAAAGTCCCAAAGCACGAGGTTGTCGTCGCCCTCGGCCGGGTCGAAGGCCGTTTTCGCCGGCGATTTCGACCTTGAACAGCGATCTGGCAATCCACCAGCAAAGCGAGAAACGCGACGCCCGGAAATCCGTCCATCCGACGCAGCTGTTTGATTTGCTGCGGCGTGGACGAGCATGGCGATGGCTGGCCGCGATCTTCGGATCGCAAATTCTGAACAAGCGCGCCAGCGCGGGGCGATTCCAACACCATCTCATCGCCGCGCCGCCGCATATAGGCGAACCGCGACAAGCACGAGCGCGTCGGCGTCTGCCGAGCTTCGGCGTTCGCGGCCAATAATCGGGAACCTGCGGTTCGATAACGACCAGGTCCGCGCCGTTGCGCGAGCGCCCGAGGCGATACTCCAATAGGCCGCGCGCGGCCAATCGCCGGATCAGCAGACCGATCGCTTTGTCGATATGTCCGCCGCCGGACGCAACCGAGGCTGAGCGGCAGGCCGATGCGCAGAGTCTTGCGCGCGCTCCGCCGCTCCGGCGCTGAACGTTCCCAAACCGACCGAATAGCCGTCGAAACAGGCGACGATTTCTCCGTTCGCCTGCGCTTCGAGCGTGACGTGACCGCCGAAGCCGGGCGGAAATCGTCGCCGGCGCGGCCCGTCGCACGCTCTTTGGTCCGGGAGCGCGCAAGCCGGAGATGACCTTCAGGTATGCGGGATGAATCGGATTGAGCTCGTTTTCCTTGCATCGGCCGGTCCCGCAATCCGAGCTTTGACCGGCACGTCGTAAAGCCGGCCGGGCGCGAAGCGGCGATAGAAATGCCGCAATCCCGGAACGATCACCCGCACGACCGGGACCTCGATGTCGGGCCGCGTCTGATCGAGGACGAGGAAATCGAGGCCCGCCTGCTTGGCGATGTCGACGCAGGCCGTCACCTGCTGCGCGCGTGTCGAGATGGCCAAACTTCGAGCCGGAGCTCCGATTGGACCGGCGGACTTGCCGCTCGGCGTCAGATAGGGATGGTCCTGCAGGCGCAACGGCGTGACGCCGTCGAGGCTCGACTTCTCGCCCGGTGCCGCCGCCCATGAGGCCGATGGACAGAAATTGATTGAGCTCCGTCAGCGCCCGCAGCAAGGCGATTCGCGCATCGAAATGCGCGCCGGAGCCGAACTCGATATTTTCCTGCCCGTTCTTGCATCCAATGCGTGATCGCCACGAAGGTCGGAATCCCGAGATCGCTGGTGACGTCGAGCACCCAGAGCCGGCGGCCGGTTTCGGCCAAGCTGCTTTTGCAGGTCGCGGACATAGGAATCGTCGAACTGGCCGAGGTCCACTTCCGGCCGCTGCAATCGATTGTACCACCAGATCGCGTAGGCATCCCGTTTCGACCAGCTCGAGGAATCCCTGGACGATCGCCTCCTCGAGCGTGTTGCCGGCCGCGCAGCCGTTGGAATCCGCGTGCGAAGGCGGCGGGGCCTCTGTAGAAAAAATACAACAGGCTGGTCGGAAGATATTTGAAGCGTTCGTCGCGCAACGACCAGACCGGCGACCATTCGATCTCGGCCGATGGATCGAACAGCGCCGGGACCGCCTCCGCTTCGTCCGACCCGGGCGTCGGCGCGCGGCCTTGCCGCAATTGCGCGTCGCTGAACAGCAGGACGTCGTTCGGAGGAATCGCCTCGCCCGGCGGGAAATCGGTGAACCGCCGCTTCGCCTCTGATCTCGTCGCCCTGAAAAATCCCGGAATAGCGCTCGATCGCCTCCATGAGCGCGCTGGCTTCGCCCTGCTCGGCGGTGCTGCCCTTGCCGAAGCTGCCGCCGCTCAGCCCGGCCCTGAGTTCATGGACCGTCTCGGACGGCCCCGAAAAATTATGCGTCGGCGTGGTAGTTGGTGTTCAAAGGCAAATCGGCTTCGATCCGCTCGAGCCGCGAGACGACGCCGGTGAGCGGGCTTACATGCTTGCGGAAACGCGCAACCGTCGCCGCACGGCGAAACGGCTGCGGTAGCCGCCGCTCGTCATGACGACCTTGCCGCCTGCGCCGAGCTCGATCGGCGACCGGCGCCCGGCGCGGATCGCGCAGCTTCTTGCGGCCGCAGCTCGGACATTGCGGGCGGGCCGCCACGTAATGCTTTACGATGGTCGAGCCCAGCAGGTCGAGGCTGACGATGTGATCGCGTCAATCGCGTGCGAAAATCGGTGGCGATCGCTTTCGCGATCTCGACGGCCGCGAGTTGGATGGCGCTCTGTCCGAGCGTGTTCCGGGCCAGAGGCGAAACGGCGACGCAACGGGCCTGTCTGCGGTCGAGAAGCGCCTTGACCTCCCGGTTTCGTTTCATCCGCTCGGCAAGGCAGGTCCAGCAGGCGCTCTTGCCCGGGCTGAACACCGGCCCCACCAAGGGAAAAATACCGGAGGGCTGGACGAGCACCCAGGGCGTGCGGTCCGACAAATGCTGCTGGTTCAATTCGGCCAATTGCGCTTCGAGATAATCGTTGACCAACGCGACCGTCAGGTCGGGGAGAGCGCTTGACGACGCGAACGCCCAAGCTCGCTTAGGGCGGCGCCGAGTTCAGTCGCCCCCTGCACGTCGACCGATTGAATGCGCACACGACATTTCTGGAGGTTTTCCGCCGCGGTCTCCGGCGACAGGCCGAGGCTCGCCCAATAGGCGGCGACGGCGCTTATTCGACGCGCGCGACGCGAGGACGATATAGCGGCGGTCGACCAGCCGCTTCAGGGCTTCCTGGATCTTGTCGGACGGAAAATCCTGCTCCAGCCCACGAACGAGCTCGCGAAAGCTCTTTCCGCCCTCTCCGATCGCGGCGGCGATCGCGCAATAGAGTTCGCCGTGAAGAAAGAATTTCCGGTCTTCGGAATAGAGGCACACGACATCGGGCGGCAGCGCATAGACGGTAAAATTCGGCGCGAACTGCAGAACGTCCTTGCCACTATTCCGTGTAAAGCTGTTTCCGTGATCGCCTGTCATGAGGTTCAGTACGCGCGCCTTCGCCACAATTCCGGACGCCTGTGCAAGGCGTATGCTCCGACTGCTAAGCGTCCGTCATCAAGATCGCACGCTGGCATTCCGCAATAAACTTGAACATTTCTCGATAACACTTGGCGACTCACTCGGCTGCTATTGCGCAACCGACACGCGCCACACCCGGCAGCGCCGCGAATAATGCGCAAACCCGCCGCCTCGCGCCTACTCGACCTCGGCGACGAAAACCTGCAGCTGTCAACATAATGTGAAGGCGTTCCAGTTTAGCAGAAGGGCGAGCAGCCGCCCCACGACAGGCAGCAGCCTCCCAAGCCCCAGCCCACGCCGCAGCCGCCACAGCCTCCCCAGCCGCAGCCTCCCCAGGCGCAGCCTCGGCCGCATCCCCTGCCGCAGCCCCTGCAACCGCCGTGGGCGCAGCCACCGTGGGCGCAGCCGCCGCAGCCTCTGGCTCCGCCGCAGCCATGTCCGCCGCAGCCATGTCCGCAACCGCAGCCGCCGCGCGCAAGTTGAATGCCTGACCGCGGCGCTCCAAGGCCTTCCTTGTCGAACAGATGGAATGTCGCCAAGCTGACGTCGAAGATTTCCTCGTCGCCGAAAGCCATGAATTGATGCGGCGCGACATTCTGCGACGGTATATCCGTTGCGGATATATCCCCTAGCGATCCGCTGGTGGACGCCGCCAAAGACGCCCCGGCGATTCCCAACACGGATAAAGCTTTACTTGGACGCTTCCCCTTCGAAACGCGCTTCGCTTGCGACATAGCAGAGCTCCTTCTCTACTTTGGATCGAATAAATGCGCCAAGACCGCATGATATGCTTAACACCCTTCGTGCGCTTTGAATAGGGCTATGCAAGGCCGGAACGCGTCTCAAAGCTGATCCAAAAAGAATGGACTCAAGAGCAAGGGCTTGGCTTGATCAAGCGTTTAAGCATGAGGCGGATCATGGCGAGACGGACAAAGGCGGCGAAAGTTCCTGGATAGCGTTCGAAGTCTCGCATCTGGCGGCGGTTTCGGCTGACCCAGGCGAGGGTCCGTTCAACGACCTTTCGCTTCGGCAAAACGATGAAGCGCTGAAGCTCGGAGCGCTTGACGATCTCGATCTTCCAGCACCCAGTCGCAGCGATCGTCCTCGCCATTCTTGGTCCCTGGTGTCCGGCGTCGACGAAGACTCGCTCGACGAATGGAAACGCCGCCGCGCCCGGTTCAGCAAGTCGCCCGCGCCGTCGCGGTTCTGAATGTTGGCCGGCAGATCGCTCACGCTGAGGAGCGGACCGGGCGTTTGGAGGGGGATGTTGGGCCCTTGCGCCCGGCGCCCTTCTTGCCCGCGTCTTAGCCCTGCGCGTCGAGCTCGGAACCCCTTTTTGAGGCGCCTCGGCGGTCTGGCTTTCGATAATCCAGCGGTTGGGCTCATTTCTCGCCCGGCCGCCTCGCGGACAGCTACATAGAGCGCCTCATGGACGCGCTCCAACGCGCAGTCCCAATCCCACAACTGAAAATAGAGATGCGCCGCGCTCTTGAGCGGCGGATCTTACCGCAAAGCCTGCCATTGGCCGCCGCACAGAGCGGGCGGAATGAGCGGGCCTACCAGCGCCCACTCCGCGTCGCTCATATCGCTCGAATAACCAAGGCCGCGGCGATCAACGGCTAGGCGACACTCACGCTTCCACATGCAGCGCTCCCACGCGAACATGGCCTTCACCAGAAAATTACAACGGACCCATCCAACTCAAGAAGTTGCGGGATCCGCTCTCAGATCTTTCAGCGACAAAGAGCATCGACAACGTCGTCGTCGGTGTCGCTTGGTGTGAAAATGCACTTTTCGTAAACGACAAGCTCCGTCGATCAAACAAAGTGACGGCCCTTCAAAGTAGACAGCGGTCCCATAAATTAGGGGCTAGTTTAGTTCCTAGGTCGTATATAAGAGCGCAACCAGCTCGATGGCCGTGGAGTGCAAGTTTTCGTGCGTTACGGATCTCCGAGATATGTCAGGTTGCGAGCTGGTCTAAGATCGGGTACTAATTGCCCTATAGACTTGCATGACAATGGGCCTGGGGGCCCGTCAATGTGGGCCTTTCAGGATACCAATTTAGCGCTACATCAAACTGTCGGATCCCCCCGTGACCTCAGCTGATTTTCAATCTAATCTCATCTTCGACTTAGGCATGCATAAGGCGCTCGACACGAAATACTACTTAGACAAGGGGTTCCGAGTGGTGGCGCTTGAGGCCAATCCGAAAATGGTAGCGGCCGCGACCGCCGCGCACGCCAAAGAGATCGAGACTGGGCAGCTAGTCATCGTCGATCGCGCGCTCTGGTCACGGGACGAGGACACGATCTCTTTCTTCCTAAATTCCGTAAAGGATGATTGGTCTAGCGCGTTCAAGGAATGGGCCGAGAAGGGGGGGCACGCCTCCGAGGAGATCACGGTTCCGACAGTGACGCTATCACATTTGTTCGATCTCCATGGCGTGCCTTATTATGTTAAATGCGACATCGAGGGGGCGGATGAATTATTCGTTCGACAACTGCTTGCTGACCGACGCCGGCCGGCCTTCGTGTCGATTGAAGCGGTCTCACTCGATGCGCTCGCGCTACTATTCGGCGCTGGCTATGACGCCGTACAGATTATCAATCAAGCATTCAATTGGGCCGTGGAGTCACCAAATCCAGCGCGCGAAGGAACCTACGTTCCGGTCCAATTCAACGGCCACATGAGCGGGCTATTTGGGCGAGAACTCGCCCCCGAAGGATGGCTCACATTTACAGAAGCAGCGCAGAACTACCTGGACTTTAGCCGCCTAACGCAACGCGATGACAGACTTGCACATGGCTGGCTGGATTTCCATCTTACTTCCAACGCAATATTGACGCTGCTTTCATCAGGGCAATGAATTTATTCAATTAGCCTTGATCCAATTCAGAATTGCTCGTGTTTACTTTGGAATAGTGAAGGGCGGTTGTGACGAATATGACTTCTCGATCAACAGAAGACCTCCGTGGGCTCGCAGAATACGTCGGGCGCGATTGGATAGAGGCCAATGAGTATTACCGGCTCGCCGAGGAGGATATGGATCGGCGCTGGGACACTTTGATTTGGCCGTTTATCAAGGATTGTGATTTCAGCGTTTGCGTCGACCTCGCAGCTGGACACGGACGGAACACGCGGAAGCTCCTCGAACAGCCCGGCTGTCGGGAAGTTTATGTTGTAGATGTTAATCAAGAGAACATCGATTTCTGTGCTGAGCGTTTCAGCGGAGATCCGCGCGTGAAATGCACCCGAAATGACGGCTTCACGATTGGCGGCATCGATGCGGGCACAGTCACCATGTTCTACTCGTTCGACGCGATGGTTCATTTTGATTCTGACGTCGTGCGTAGCTACATTGGGGAAATATGCCGCTTGCTTGAGCCAACACGAGGCCGGGCTTTCTTGCATCATTCGAATTATGGAGGAAACCCAGGAGGCGACGTTCATGACAACCCGCATTGGCGCAACTTTATGACCGCCGACCTGATGCGCCATTACGCCCGCAAGGAGGGGATGAATGTTGAGAGTCAGGTGAAAGTCGACTGGATCTACGATCAGTCATATATCGACTGCTTCTCGCTCCTTCGTCGAGTGAGTTGACAGTCACACTCAACCTGGATGGCGGTGCGCGGATTTGAGAAATTGGGCATGACGCTTTGAAAGGGATAGATGAGAGCGTCGGACGTCCTACCAGCTGTTAAGCATCGAGAGTTTTATTTTAAAGCCTTTGCTGTTGGTTCCTGATTTTCGTCGCGACCTGCTTTTTTTCCTGATCCTTTGTGTTGAGCGAGAGTTGGTGAACAAGGAGACGGACATAGACAAGCCCGGGTTCGAGGATGCGCAGATCATTGGCATGCGGCTGCAAATGGATGCATGCCGCCTGCAAGAGCCGCTCCGCGACACCCCGCAGAGCGCGGCGGACAGACCATGTTTCGGTTGAGCGGCTTTTTCTTCCTCCTCGGTAGCCTTTATCTACTGTGCTTTGGATGTTTGCCAACGTGCGCGAACAACATCGTGATTGGAATGAATGTTGTAAATCCGCTACGGGCCAACGAAGCGCGACAAGACGCTATTCTTAGTGAACTGAAGGCGGCAGGAGTTCGCGTGATCCGCGCCGGGGTGACCGCGAACGAAGCGGGCGTGGATTTCGTGCGGCGCGCGCAAGCGAAAGGCATTGCGATGCTGCTCGTCCTCGACTTTCGATATGCGCCCAACGCACCAACGCGGCCCTATCAGCCAGCGGCATTTCCCGAGATGTGGGAAGGGCACCCCCTCTCCTTCGCTGATCCGGCTTTATCGAAGGACTACTTCGAGTCTCTGCTTGGCCAAATCGAATCGAAAGGAATCAAATTGGCGGGATTGGAGCTGGGTAACGAAATCAACTGGGCGGCTTTCAATCCTGAGTTCCCTCTGCCGGGCGAAGGAAAGAACTTCAACCTCGATGATCTCTATCACGATCCAGAAGGACGGCAAATCGCGCGAGGATATCTCCAATATCTCAAAATTCTGGCTGCACTGAAAGATGTCCGAGACCATTCCAAGTTCAATCGAGATACTCCCATCATTTCGGCGGGCCTCGTCGCACGCGGCTCAAATGATCCAGTTCCTAGTAATGGAGAAGATGTCGTCAGCCTGCGCGCGACATTGGAGTATCTTCGCGCAAATGGTTTAGATAAATTGGTCGACGCATATGGGATCCACACCTACCCATGGGCGAACGGACCCGAAGACAAAAAAGCTGCCGCGAAACGATTAAATCGATTGAAGAAATACGACTTGGCGCAATGTCATCCAATCGGCTCAAACGCAGGAAAACCGTGCTGGATCACAGAGTGGGGGTTCCAGAACATGGACATGTCCTGTCCTTCCGAAGATTCCGCTCGCGCCAGTCTCGTGCGGGAAATGATCGAAGATTTTCGACAAGCCGCCACCGAAGGACGTCTCCTGGGCCTCTTTTATTTCGCCTGGGATGGTGACCCATGGAGCAAACACATAGACCCATTCAGCATCTATCGATGTGGCGGCCTGACTGAAAGCGGGAAGCTCGCTGTTTCTCCTTCATCCATGAGATAGCCCTACTGGGTCACGTCGACTAATTCTCGATGAAGTCATAGGACCAGATGTGGTTCGGATGCTTGGGCTGCAAAAGGGCGCACCATCGGTCATCGCGCCAGATCCGCCCCTTCGTCGGCTGCTTGCGTGGAACCTTCAAAACCGCAAGAACAAGCGCTATCGCCAAGTCATCGAGGACGATATCGCGCACAAAAAGCGAGTTCGGGGTATGATCGTCAACGCGCTCGGCTGGCGAGAGACCGCAATCGACGATAGCTTCAATTTGCGATGGCAATGGCCTGCCATTGGCGCTGCAAGCTTCGAACATTGACCTCACTTAACTGAGGCGCAATTCGTTGGAACGGGACAGCGTTGACATATCGGATGGGACGGTTCCGCCGTTCCGGGAACGGGCGCCCTGGTTCGGGGGCGACCTGCAAACTCTGCGCAACGTCATGCTCGGCGGCCCGCCGGAATTGCCCGGTGGCGAACGGCTGCTTTTGCCCGCGCCGGGCGGCGATCGACTGGCGGCTCGACTCGACAGGCCGGCTGACCGTCTTGCCAGGCCGCTTATCGTTCTGGTGCATGGCCTCGCAGGCTCCGAGTCGAGCGTGAATATAGTGGCGAGCATGCGGCATTTGGTCGGAAGAGGCTGGCCGGTCTTGCGCCTCAACCTGCGCGGATCCCTCCCATCGCTCCCGACCGCGGCCGGGCATTACCACGCCGGCCGGACCGAGGATTTGGCCGAAGCCCTGCGCGGACTGCCCGCTGATCTGACCCGCTATGGGATCGTGCTGCTCGGCCATTCGCTGGGCGGCAATCTCGTCCTGAAATTCATGGGCGAAGGTGGGCATGGACTGCCGGTGCTGGCCGCCGCCGCGGTTTCCACCCCGATCGACCTAGCGGCGACTTGCGCCAGGATGATGACCCGTCGTAACTTCGTCTATCACCGCTACATGTTGGACGCGATGAAGCGCGAGGCCCTCGCGCCGGGCGCAATGGTCAGCGCGGCCGAGCGGGCCGCCATCGCCGCCGCCAGGAGCGTCTATGAATTCGACGACCGCTTCATCGCGCCGCGCTTTGGCTACCGGGACGCCCCGCACTATTACGAAAGCAATGCCGCCAAGAATTTCCTGGCTGGCGTCGCGCGGCCGACGCTAATTCTGCACGCGCTGGACGACCCTTGGATTCCGGCGGCCTGTTACACTGCGATCGACTGGATGCGCCTGCCGATGATCGAGACGGTGCTGAGCCCACGCGGCGGCCATCTGGGCTTCCACGGCCGGGGCAGCCGCGTTCCTTGGCACGACCGTGTGACCGAGGGGTGGTTCGCGCGACGGCTTCAGCTTGGACTAAGTTGGATGAGGCCAGGACCGGATTACTGACGTGGGCGTTTCATCGTCGTAGGCCAAATCATGTTCAATGATGGATGTGGAAGTTCTCGACATAGGGATTGAGGGTCCTTGCCCGCTCCATGAAACTTCTCCCGCTGACTTCATTGCCAGAAGTCATGTAAATCGCGCCCGCCTGGAGGAAGAGCTTTGCGCCGACGGCGCCCGATGAAAGCGCTCGATCAATCCAAAGACGCGCCTCGTCGAATTTGCCGTCCCGGTGAAGCGCCCATGCCAATGCGGACTGTGTTGAGAAATTTTCTCGCATGGCCAAATCTTGGCGCGCCCAGTTCACCGCTTCAGATCCAAGTTCGACGACATCGACATAATAATCGGTAAGATGGTGAAAATAGTGAACCTGCCCATCGCGCGCCGATTGGAGATAACCCGCAAGAGCCTTCTGGCTCCAAAAATATGCAGTTTTGGCATCCCCAATCAATTCATAGAGTTCACCGAGCGCCTGTTCTAAATCGGGCCTGTCGATCCCCGCGATAACGCGTTCGAGAAGGGCGACCGCCTCGCCGTACCGGCCTTCCGCGCCGCGCAATTCAGCGACATGCTCCGCGACCAGCCAATACCCAGGATAGGCCGCTTCGGCCTGTTTATAATGGTCTTGCGCGTGAGCGTAACGCCCTTCCATAAAATCCAGTAGGCCGCGCTGAACTTCGAGCCAGGCATAGGAGCGCATTTCCTTGGCGGTCAGAAAATCCTCCGCTTCCGCATAAAGGCGGTCGGCGCCGAAGGAGTCGCCCATCTTAAAATCAAAATGCGCCAAACGCGCGAGCGCGTCCCACGTCCGTTCAATTTCCAGCGCATCACAATATCCCCTTTTCGCCTCCTCATATCGTCCGAGCTGGAAATCGAGGTCAGCGCAAATCATCCACCCTTCCCTGCTCTGATAGGCGTTTAGGTCGGACGCAAGCGCAGCGTGAACATCAGCGAGGCGGTGGAGCTTGAACGCCAGCTTAGCCTTTAAGATATGGAGATCGCCTGGGGTCGCCAACAACGGGATCGCACGATCGATAAGCGCCTCGACGCCAGCGAGCGCATTCAGATCGCCAGAGATCGCGGCTTTCTGATAGCGTCGGTAGACATATTTCGCGATGCGTTCCGTGTCGCCGGAGACCGAAAGAGACGCATCGCCAATTTCTGCGATATCTTGCTCGATCCGCGCGATCTCTGCGTCATAACCGGCAAGGATATTCATTCGTTCATCCTTGCAGCAAGCTACCAGGGCGCGGCGAGATAGGGAAATTCGGGCAGAAACGCCTTGTCGTTTACAAGCGGGTTTGGCGGCGTTTTCGGCACGATAGGGGCGCTGTTCCAAAGGGCGGGATCATTCAGCAACTCCACATGATATTTTTTCCCGTTGAGAGTCGCAGTCATGTCAAGGAACATAGACAGGAAGCGTGTAGCGACCTGATCCTCCAGCCTGCGCCCGAACGGCCAGGTTCCTGTGGTGTCCATGTCGATCGAATTCACATTTGGAATGAAAATATCGACCGGGCGACGCAAGAGAATTGGGAGGCCTTTTCTGTTCCAGGAATCGTCCGGCATGTTCAATTCCTGAAACAAGACTTTTTTCACCCGGGGGAAAGCCTCGGCGACCCAGGAATAGGTCCGATAAATCGAGACTGGGGAGTTATCATGGTCGAAGGCGCTGGCGAGGCCGAGAGCGCTAATTGATGGTCCAAAACCCCAGCCGAGATGGCCAAGCCGCTTGATGAAATGTGGGGCTAGCCAGAAATTATTGGCGCCCATCTGACGATTGTCCTCCCGCTCGCTCAATGCCGCGTCCGCGAAAGCCTGCCCGTCCGTATCGACAAGCTTATACTTCTTTAACTCGTCATCTAGCGTCCAAGCATCCAGCAGCACATGCGGATGCTCGAGCCAGAAAGGATCGTCAGGAATTGTCTCGATTTTATGCGCGGCCTTCAGGACCCAACTCTCACCCCATGTATTCACGATGCGGTGGTCATTCGGAGTCCCGGTCAAAAAGGCAAGCGGCAATTCGAGGATGATGGCGTTGCAGTTTTGCCCGGCCCGAGCGTCTACGCCGGAATAAACGAAACGGAAGTTTCCATTTTCGTCTTTCTTGAAACGATCGCCGCTCCAAGTCAGCGGACCCGGCGGCAAATCTTTCTTCACGCCATGGCCCCATTCCGGAAGGTTTGGATCGTAGTTGAAAAGATCATTGCCCTCCAGCTCAAGCAGCGTTTTGGGTATCTTGAGCTCGCGCACATCCGCCATTGAATGGGGAACGTGATAAAATTGCGGGGCGTAATTTATCGAACGGAAGAAGCCCGGCAGATCGTTGAAGAAGGCGTCGTCCCGACCGCCGATGAATGCTTTGATCGCGTGTCCGTTTGGGGATTGTAAAGTCACGCTCTGGTTAGCATCGACCACCGCTGAGAAAGCGCCACAGGGAAAATTGAAGAATCGAATATTCGCCCGATTGTCTCGGTCGATGGTCACTCGAACTTCCGCCGGCTTTAAAGTGCTCAAATATTTGTTTTTAACGCCGTCGAGGTAGGTCAGCAGTCCTTCCAGGCTATGGTCGTCATTGGGCGGACGGATGATCCGGCCATCAGGCGCCATGAGAATGCGGTAGAGCATGTCTTGGTCGAACACGCCTGCCTCAGGCGCGGAGGCGAAGGTGAGCGCAATGACGACTTTTTCTCCACCGTTCACATCGTCGGATGGAAATCCAAAAATATCATATAAATCAGCGGCGCTTACGTCGACGTCCGAAAATATCGAATTCACGGAATTGGGATCGTTATGATCTGCCATGGACGCCCTCCTCTTTGCGCCTTTATTCGAGCAGCGCATGTAAATTGCACGAGTCCAACGACCATTTCCAGCCCCTACGATAGGTGACAAGGAATCAAAAATCCACTGTGCGCCGCAGCACCGCAGGACGATTTGTTTAGGGGAGTCGAACAACTTGTTCAAAAATGCGCGTGGCTTTTAATAAGCGAAAGCCGGCTTTAGGGAGCGCCAAACCACAGGGGCCTCGCGGATCTCGCCGGCTGTCGCGCCCTAAAGGACTTTTTGCGGTTGACGCTCCTTCGGCGCAAGCGCTCCACGGAGTTTGAAGTTTCCCGGCCGCGTCGAGGCCGCCCGATCGCCTGTCCAGCGACCATGCGCTAGGACCTTCAGAGGCAGATATCATGACCATAAAGGCGGCGGACCCAAACTGATGAGGCGGAACACGCGCTGGAGATCAAGTGAGCCTCTTACAAGATGGGACGCGCCTATCGGACATGTGCTTGGCGGCGATACGCGCAGCGCTTCACTGACTGCCCCAGGAGGTGGTCCAAGCTGGATGCCACTGCATTGCTGGTCTCTGGGTCAGCAGCTGGCGTCGACATATCCTCCGGCCACCGGAGTTGCTCTCGGACCGGGTGCAACGATGACGGCGATTGGTCATATGCGCCGAGACCCGTGACGCTGGACGACAATTCACCGCAATAAAGGAAGCCCGCCGTCCTAAATCCGCCGGCGGGCCCACGCTAAGCGCTGCAGAGGCGTCTTTAGCGGCTTTTAGAAAAAGTTGAAGAAGTCAAACAGGTCGCTGATCGCCGGACTGTTTACCGGCACATAGGGACTAACCGAACCAACTGTGACCGGGTTCGGGAAATTGTCGCGGCTACGGTGCGTAATCGGCGGCAGCCCCCAGTTGCGCTCGATAAACTTGATGATCGAGACATGATCCGCGTATTGGTGCGAAATATACCCAGATTTCGCCAACGGCGACACCACGATCAGCGGTATGCGGGTGCCGTCGCCAAAGAAGTCAAGAGGTTGCACATAGCCCGAATTATAGTAGCCACCGCCTTCGTCGAAAGTGATAAATATGGCGGTGTCTTTCGCGTAAATCGAACCTTCAACCTGATCAATGATTTTCTTGGCGAATCCCTCGAACAGGTTGAGCTTAGAGGACGCGGGATGGCCATCGACATAACCACTCGGCTTGACGATCGAAACCGCGGGCAACGTGCTATTGGCGATGTCTGAATAAAGGTTCAACGAGTCCTGGATATGCGCCGCCACCTCGCCCGGATGCGACATGATCGAGGTGTCGTATTGGAACGGGTTGCAGATATTGCAATATTCATCGGCATTCGGTCCGGCCGCGCCCCAATTCAGTTGATATGGATCGTTCACATAGTTGTTCCACTGGTCGCCATAATACTTCCACGAAATATAATGGGCGTTGAGAGTGTCGCCGATGCTTGGCGTTGACGACGGAGGAATCGTGAACGGCGTATTGGCCGGATTCTGGTCGATATAGGCGTTTTTGCCGTTGCCGAACCAGCCGGGGTTATAGTTGTTCAGCAGATAATAGTGGCCCGGCTCGCAGTGCGGATCGATCGGACGAGGCAGCGTCCCGAGGTACTCCAAGATTGGTTTGACGCCAGGCTGCGTGGGATCCGAGCAATTGCTGTATGAACCGCCGCCGTAGACAGGCGCGGCGGTGTAGGGCGGCGGATAGCCGGCATTGTAGCTCTGGCCATAACCGTCCTCCGTGTACCAGTTGTTTGTGCCAGCCGCGGGATTTGGGTTTTCCACCTCACTGACTGTGCCCGCGTCTGGGGTTCCGATGAAAACCTGCGCGCCATTCGGCGGGGTGGCTGGATTGCCGTTTCCGTCGCTGAACCAGATTGCGTCGGCATGGCCGAACATAATGTGGTTGGCGCCGGTTCCGCCATTGACGGATTGGTGGAAATTGTCGCTCATCGCATATTTGTCCGCGAGGCTCGTGAAATAGGGAGCATCGCCCTTTTGCACGTTATAGAAGCCCAGCGCCGTCGAGCCTTCTCCCGTGGTTATCGCGTTCGGCGAATATTGAGTGCTGAAATTGGCGGGTTGGGCGCGGCCATCGGCGCCCGCGCCCACGGTCACTTCGACCCACGCGAATAGATTTCCGTTGCAACCCGATGGATTGTACCCATTGGCGGATACGGCGCTGCAATTCAACTGCTGCCACATCTGATAAAAGCGATGCACCGGGCTCGCCGCGTAGTCGTCATAGTTGAAAGCGCTACCGGTAAGCTGAAACGGTCCAGCCGGCAGAGTATTGACGTTGGTGATGCGCTGATCCGGCGTTCTCGATGTTTGGCTGGTGCCGCCGCTTAAAAGATATGAATAATAGGCCGACTCCAATCCGGATTTCGGTCTGCTGCGCCAACGCCAAGCTCGCGGCGCACTGCGTAATCGGAGTGCCGCCGCCGCATTCATTGGGAATGTAGGAGACCTTGGGGCCGCCGACTAAGGGGGACGGCAGCTGGTCATTTGGGAAAAGCTGCTTTGGCGGGCTCAGCAGGAACGCGTCATTCGAACCGAGATCCTGGGCAGCCAGTTGATGCGCCTTTTGGAAGTTGGGTCCTGGAATCGCGTTATTGCTGGCGTCTAGTGCGATGATGCCTTGGGACAGAAGGTTACTGACAGACACCCCAGACTGCTTGGGCACATATGTTGCGAACACGTGGTCAAAGCTGCGATTCTCGCCAATGATGACGATGACGTGCTTTATGGGCGTCGCTGTGTGGCTATCACCTGGGCTTTGCGCTTTAATTGCGAGGGCTGGGCTGAGGGACCATTGCGCTATAGCTATCGCGCTTAATCCTATTCGGCACCCGTGAAGCAAACGAGACGTCGACTTATCGCGCATTATGAAGTTCTCCCCCGATGAGTTGGATTGACGATGCGGTTGCCGCGGCCGCTGGATCGACCCGGATTCTTCCCATCATGCCACCATCCTCGTGCTCCAGGAGGTGGCAGTGATACACGAACGTGCCGATGATATTCGGATCACGAAAATCCATGCGCAGCCGCACGCTTGGATATTGCAACGTTCTGCGGTTGTAGTAAGGAACGTTGATCGTATCGCGTAGGAAAGGCTCGTTGACGCGGATGCCTGACCATTCGATCAACTCGAAATGAAGCTGGTGGATGTGAAAATCGTGCAATTCCGTGGAGCGATTTTCGATGATCCAGTCCTCGACTTCGCCTTGTTTGACCACGATATCCGGCGCCTCTGATCGCGGATCGAACGGCTTCGGCGGCCGCCCGACCAAGGTGAGATAAAACGTGGTGGAGCTGTTGGGGTCGTTCGGATTTGCCTGTTGTTCGGAGAAGTATAGTTTTCTGACGCGCGTCGGAGCAACGTTCCCGATCCACGGCTGCGCGCCCGGCGGCAGTGGTTCGGGCTTGGAGGCTAGCGTCGCATGCGGTTCGGCCGCGTCGGCCGCGGCGATGATGGAGATGAGGGCGCGATTAGGGTCGTTCTCGCCGGCTGGCCCCGTATCGACCGCTCGCGTCACCAGAACAGCCGGCACGCCCAGGGGCGGTCCGTCAACAATGAACTCGACTCGTGCGCCCGGCGGCACGCCGAGGTGATCGACCCACTCAATTGGAGGGGCCGGACTACCATTGAAATGGATTGGCGTCCCATCAATTGCGACGACGCCTAGCGGTTGCGCTGTGCGGCGGAACAGCAGCGCCAGGTTTAGATAAGTGATTGCCGAGGCGTTGACGACGCGCCAAAGCTGACGTTCGCCTGGTTTCATCGCGAGGGACGCCGTGGGATAATCGGGATAGGGCGCCGGAACGAAGTTGACGGACAGGTCTTTCGCCGGTTTGCCGAACCCGGAGCCGTTGTTGACCGCGTCGCCGTCACTGTCGACCTGATTTTTTGGGACAATGGGTTCGGATTTTGAAGGCGGGGCGTCAGGGTTCAGAAGGTCCTGATCACGGATCATCAAGACACGCTCCGGCAAGCCCGCCAACGCTGGATTGGCCCGCTCGACACCTTCAATGATCAGCGCGCCGGAAGCCCCGCCAAGCACCTGCGCCTTGCTGTAGCCGTGAATATGGGGATGGTACCAATAGAGGCCCGGCGGTTCGTCGGCTGGGATGCTCAAGCGGTATTCGAACGGGGCATCGCCCGGCTGGATCGACGTTTTCAGCACATCGTCCTGATGGCACACCGGCGGCGCAGTCAGCCCGTGAAAGTGCAGGTTGGCCGAAACCGGCGTCATTGCTCCGCCGGCGCAGGGATCCGACTTTTCCTTGGACAAGCACAAAGGCGCCCGAAGTCGTGTTTGATCAGCGTTCGTGGACTCCGTTCCAAAGTCGATCAGATCATTTCGTAGACGCAGGATCAAGAGATCGCCGGGCTTGACCCGCAATGTAGGCGACAACGCGCCGTCGGGCGTCAGGTAACAATAGTGGATGGAGCCGTTCGGTTGCCGGCTATTGCGGATTGCTAGATCAACATGCAAGACTTCGTTCTGACTACGAAGATCCTGCGGCTCTGGCACGGCGCTCCCAGGTTCTGGCCGCGCGCAGGGATCCTGTTGCGATTGTGACGCTTGAGCAGGAACGCCGGCTCCGAGTTCTGGTCGCCAAGACGCTTGCCGCGAGCCAACCCACGCCGAGCCATGTCGCAACGAAATACACGCCAACCAATCGTTGTTGGGCGGCGAGACTTCGGCCGATGCTGCTCGGATCCCTACGTGAATGCGTGCCGGGATCAGGCATATTCGGTCTCCGATCCCGTGCGCCCAGGGCTACTGAAAGATGATTATCGCTACGAAGATTTCTTACATGAGCGATGTGGCCGATTTCTAACGCGTTTCTTACACGCGAATGACATTGGTGAAATCATGGCGCCGTGCGTCTGCACGACATAGCATTTCGATTTGGGTCTGCGTGGGTTTCCGTAAAAGCACGTCGCGCTTGCCGCGAAAATGATTGTTGGACGCGGGCTATTGTCCCGTCGCCATTGGGTGCGCCGCCCCTGGCCGTCAGCCATAACCATTGATGATGGCCAAGATCAACTGAAGCGGCAACCGCTTCCCTTCCGAAGTTATCCAGCAGGCAATTTGGCTTTATGTCCGGTCACGGTGAAGTTCTCCGACGTCGAGGATTTATTGGCGGAACGCGGCATTTTGGTTTTTTTTTGAGACAGCGCGCCGCCGAGTGAACCATCTTGGACCCAAGATCGCGGTGCGTCACCTCTGGTCCAACCTTGAGTTAAAGGCTGGGACATAACCAACATCCCGATGGCGCGCGGCTTCGTTTGTCTCGCCGCCGTCCTCGACGGGTTCAGCAAGCCTGTGCTTTCTCATCGCGTGTCGATCACGATGGAGGCCGACTTGTGCGGCGAGGCGCTGGAGGAGGCTTTAGCAAAACGTGATTGGCCCGAGATTTTCAACACGGATCAAACTTCGCAGTTCACCGGCGCGGCCTTCACGGATGTGATCCTCACAGACGCCGTCGCCATCAGCGTGGACGGCAAGGGCTCCAATTCTTTTTAAGAGTTGGGGCAACAATGTCTTGGTCGAAAGGCTCTGGCGATCCATCAAATACGAGAAACTCTACATCAAAGCTTATAGGACAGTGGCGAAGGCCCGCGCCTCATTCGGCAACTCCCTGCGCTTCTATAATTCCAGGAGACCGCTATATTTCCACGAAACCGTTTTCCGGCCTTGACCGGCAGACGCCAGATTAGGCCTATTTCAGCTGGCCGTCGCAGATCGCGGCAGCCTGAACCTCGCGGACGCACCACTTATTATTCGCAGGGCCCATGTTCAGACAGGCGGAACCGCCTCTCGAAGATGATGAAACGCACTAACCAAAAGGATAAAAGCGCTCGTTTTATCTTGGGATAGCTACCCCCCGCGTTTGAGATCGGCTTACTGAGCCGTCAGCAATCCCCACTATACAACTAATACGGGCTATTCACAGATATTAAATCTCCGATTGAAAAACTCTCGGCGACCGCGTTGGGTTGACCGAACTAAAAAAACACAGTTTAACAAAAATACGCGTAGCGTGTAGCGTTCTGTTCACTTTTTATTTCAGTTTATCGATATTCTATTGGGAGGAACCCGTGCTGCATCGAGATAGTGATGGAGGTAACGTCTTCTAATGACACACCTTTCCTGGGTGCGATTTGTCCCCTTGCGTATGACTTTAATTCTCATGTTTCGACGGCCACGATACCTTCGTCATGCAATTCGCTCTCGTCGTATTCCACAGCTTCCACTAGGTAGTCTGGCCAGTCGAAACAGCTCTCGTCACGGCAAGGCAGGTTGGTGAATGTTCATATTAACTGATGACATGAGCAGCCTGATGCATCTCTCCGGCGACATGCCGGAGAAACTTCGCGCTGGACAAGTCGCACACCTCGATCAAAGCGAAGTCGTAGTCACCTGGCAGAATGGAACGGACTCTCGTTTCACACAACCCAACATGCTCTGCCTTGGCCTTGTTACGCTTACATCGGAGAATTCGTCGAACGAAGCGCTACGAAGCTGGTGGCTGGAACGTTGTGGGGTGGATCTCGATATTTGTGCTGTGTCCCATGATGCCCCTGAAACTAAGCGCCGCGCCCAGCTTTGGTCCTGGGTGGCGAACAAAATTCTTTCCTGGACTGACATGCTGCATGCTGAGAACCGGAACCTGCTCTCTCAGAACCGCAGCCTGCGCCGCTCCTATGGAGCCTTACAGATGGCGTTTAGTCGTCTAGAACATTTCGTCTCTGCAAATCATTTGCAGGCGCCTGTTCTCCATTACGAAACGACTCCTATTGCTTCCCATTGGAAGCCGACTTCCAGTGGCGCCAAGCTCAACCAGCTGCTCCCGATTCTTTCCACACGTTTGTCTTTCTTCGAGCTGCACTTTCGAAAGTCGTCAGGAGCCTCCGACGGGGTCCTTCGGGTCGCGCTTCGGCTTGAGCCTTCGGCGCAGATTTTACACGTTTGGGAGATCGCCTACGGAGATCTACTAAACGGTTGGAACAGCTTCGCGCCTCCGCCAACCATTGACGAACAGAACGAAGTCTTGCTCGAACTTGTCTGGTCGGAAAGTGTTGGAGCCCCGGCGATCGGGCTTTCGACTGGCCATTGGAACAAGCCTTATGGCGCTCTGCCGGCGGTCGATACCAGCATGTGTTACAGCCTCGCCGTTCGGATCTGGAGCGGTATTCAGGGTGTCCGACCGCCGAATCTGACTTCTTCTCCGGCAAAGGTCTCCGATGTTAAAGGGCGTCTTTTGGCGCTTGCGCCCGGAGATCTGGCGCGGGCGCAACAACACGAGATGCCTGGGACGCAAAAGCTCGAATATGAGTTCGTCAGCGCAAGCGTCTTCCCCGGCCGGCTGCTCGTTCATCCTCATCAGGGTGAAGGCGCTACTATTGCCTTCCTGCCCGAAACCGTATCGGCAGGGACGACATACTTTTCGGCTGAATGCAAAACAGCAAACCCCGAGGCGTCGGTCATCGAATATGCGATGGCCGTCGTGCGGCGCGGTGTGGCCCCTGAGGCGGCATTCAGTTTTTATGACAGCCCCTCCGACGGGTTCTCGGGTTGGCATTCGATCAGTCCTATGGAATTGCGGCGGATTTATCTCGTTCTGGAGGCTCCAGCGACGGGTGACGAACGCCTATGTTTCGCCACTCGGCTTCCTCCGGGCTCATCCGAGCAAAACGCCTGGGCAACCTACTCCGGAGTTGAATTCGCTGTTGGGTGGAGACCTAGAAAGCCGATATTAAGAATTCTCGAACAGTCAGGCGAACTCGGGAATGAACAGAGCTGGCGTCAAGAAAGGGGACACGCCTCGGCACAGATCGCCGCCACCGCACCCAAGCCGTTTAGCTGCTCGCCTGAACTTCGAATGGACCGCGGGTCAAGCCGTCTCTTGGCGCTTGCGCCCGGAAACCTGGCGCGGGCGCGACAACACGAGATGCCTGGGACGCAAAAGTTCGAATATGAATCCGTCAGCGCAAGCGCCTTCCCCGGCCAGCTACTCGTTCACCCTCATCAGGGTGAAGGCGCTACTATAGCCGTCCTGCCCGAAACCGTACATGCTAGGACGACATTCCTCTCGGTTGAATGCAAAACAGCAAGCCCCGAGGCGTCGGTCATCGAATATGCAATGGCCGTCGTGCCGCACGGTGTAGCTCCCGAGGCGGCATTCAGTTCTTATGACAGCCCTTCCGACGGATTCTCGGGTTGGCATTCGATCAGCCCTATTGAGCCGCGAAGGATTTATCTCGTTCTGGAGACTCCGGCGACGGGCGACGAACGCCTATGTTTCGCCACTCGACTTCCGTCTGGCTCGTCCGAGCTAAACGCCTGGGCAACCTACTCCGGAGTTGAATTCGCGATTGGGTGGCGACCTGAGACGGTGGAAATCCATACGGCGCGGGAATGCCCCAAAGCAAATTCGCATCCTGAAACCGCAGGCGAATTTGATCATCTACCGGTGACGATCCGAGGGGATTGAGAACACCGCCACACAGATCTAAAGACGGAGGATGCTTTGATAGAGAGGGAGTTTGACGATTGAATTCCGACGCGGAGCAATAGGATGTATCTCGCAGGGCCCGTTCAACAGGCGCGCTTCGACGAAGGATCTCGCTTCTCCGATAGCGGAGACGTCGAGATCGCCGTCGTGGTTCCCGTCTTTCGTCATAGCGTCTTTGTCGCGGATGCGGTGGATTCGGTCCTGGCCCAAGAGAC
Organism: uncultured Alphaproteobacteria bacterium; assembly: GCA_963829515.1. GTDB lineage: Bacteria > Pseudomonadota > Alphaproteobacteria > Rhizobiales > Beijerinckiaceae > Methylocapsa. Next base: position 48,364 of record CAWHIP010000014.1, on the reverse strand, counting down.
TGCCCACCGCTTCCGCATCGTCGTTGTCGACGACGGCTGCCCTCACGCGGAAACAAGACAAGTCGCGACAACGCTAGCAGCGGCCTATCCAAACCTAGTTGAATATGTGCGCCGGGTGAACGGCGGCCTCAGCGCGGCGCGCAATACCGGAGTAGTTTATGCTCTGCGCCGATGGCCATCCGTGCGCGCCGTCTATTTCCTCGACGCCGACAACATGATCGAGCCGAAGACCCTCGATCGGGCATTTGCTTCGCTTATCTCAGATCCCGCAATCGGCTGGGTTTATCCAGATATCGCCATGTTCGGATCTGTCGATACCTATTTCGATTACCAAAGTCCCTATTCCACCCTCCGACACCTCAAATGCAATGTTTCGGAAGCCGCCAGCATGGTCAGACGCGAGGTGTTCGACCTTGGCTGCCGGTACGACGAGACTATGCGTCTGGGATATGAAGATTGGGAATTCTGGTGGCAATGTATCGAAGCCGGTTTTGTCGGTAGGCATGTGCCTTTTTTTGGTCTGCGCTACCGTAAACGCCCGGAGAGTATGCTGAGCGAGACCGAGCGAGAGCATATGGGCGTCATGTCTTATATGCGGCGCAAGCATAAGACCTTGTTTCGGGCCAAAGCCCTTCTTGCGCTCGAAGCGGCCGAAGCCCCGCGGTATGGAATTCTGCCCCAGCTTGGCCTGGTCAAACTCTGCACGGACGTGCGGGACGGAGGCGAATCAATCAAGGTCTCGGAATTCGTCGACCGCGTCGTTGCCGCACGCCAACAGCCCTACCTTCATGTTGCGCCTCGCTATCTGGTCGCCGCATCAGAAGAAAGCCTTGAATTGCTTGGCCGCGTACGGCTCGATCGCTTCGTTCTATGGTGGCTCGAAAATCAATTTTTCATTTCCGCGAGCATCCACGTCGCCGCGATTTAAATCGTGGCGGAGCCTACGTTCACTAACGTGGCCGTTCAGCCGTTGGAGCATGGACCATGGCCACTACGCGGGGAAGGCATCCATTTGATGATGCTCAGGCCAGACATTCTGGACAATTGCCTCGACGACTCGAATGTTTCATGGGTAAGTAGTCTACTGACACAAAATGCGTACCTAACGGCTGCGATTCTACGTGTCGAATTGCCGGCCATATGTGCGCCGGACGCGCCTCTCCAGGACGTGATCTATCGATGGTTTGACGTTTTCAAGCACCTCCACTCCGCGTGTAGACGATTGCCTCCCGTGTTATTTCCCGAGGTCAAGTCGCGATCGATTCCACAGCGTGCTGCAGACGGTCAGATCTCATCTGATCTTTTGGGCTGCGGGCCGCTATTACCTTTGGCTGCGGACGACAAGCACGATATCGCCTTCGTACTGCCGGTCGTAGCCTATGGCGGCGTCGAAAAGGTGGCCTTCCACGTGGCCGAACAATTTCATCGTAGCGGTTGGCGTTGTCACCTGTTAGTCCTCTCTAAGGAAGCAACAATCAGTGAACCCTGGCTGTCTATGTTTGACAGCATAGCTTTCTATTATGAAGAGGATTTCTATCAATGGTCTGATTCCCGACAATATCTCGGGACGACTTATCCCAAATGGGTGAGCGACGGGGACACCCGTTCGCTCGAAGGACTTCTCCTCCCCATGGATGCCGTGATCAATTTCCATTCCGGCGCTCTTCATAATGTCATTCATAAGTTGCGTAAATCCGGCGTGGTCACCGCGGTGTCGCTGCATGTCAACGACATGTCGCCTTTCGGACGTGAAGTTGGCCATCCGTTCCTGGCCCTTGGGCATGAGCATGTCTACGATTTCTTTGTGCCATGTTCACAGACTTTGTTCGATTGGTGCCACGCAATGGGGGTGCCTCGCGACAAGCTGTTGCTCGTGCCGAACGCCCCTGCCCATGACATCGCCTCAGATGAAATCGCGGACCTACTGGCGCGCCGCGCCGCGAAGAATAAGTCCCGGCGCGGACTGAATGTCTTGTTCCTCGGCCGTCTCGATCGTCAGAAGGGGCTCGATCGGATCGCTGCAATGGTCCGCAGGACTCGAAGTTCAAATCTGCCGATTGCCTGGCGGATCGTCGGCAGCACAATCGTCGAGGGAGCAGAAGCGTCCTTGCTGTGCGAACTAGATGATCTCATCAAGCCGCCAATCCATGATCCGACGGAGCTCACGGAACTTTACGAATGGGCTGACGTGCTTCTCATGCCTTCCCATTGGGAAGGACTGCCGCTGGCCATCATGGAGGCGGCGCGCCTCGGCGTCGTGCCCGTCGCCTCGCGCGTAGGCGCCATACCAGAGATCGTGGAACACGAAAAAACTGGCTTGCTCCTTGACGATGCGCCTTGCGACGAGTTCGCAGCGGCGGCGATCAGAGTCCTTCAAACCTTGGCCGAGGATCGGCCTTTGCTCACCCGGCTGTCGCTGCAAGCCGCGGCAGCGATGAGGCGGACATGGCACACTCAATGCGAGGAGCTTATTGATCGCGTCAACGACCAAGTTGAGCGCAGTCGCCGGAGCCCAAGGCGTAGCAACCACGTCCCGCTATAAGCGCCCTTGCCTTCCTCAACTTGAGATGACATAAAGTGACACAATTAAATTTCGTTTTAGTCGGTCCTTTTCGATCTGGAACGAGCTTCGTAATAGAAAGTCTCAGACAGCATAACGATCTGCTCGTGCATGGTGAGGTTTTCCAAAGGGAAAATATTGACTGGCATATTGATGAAAGAGTCCGACCGTTGCTTGATCTCGAGCTTCGCTCCAGAAACGCCATCGCCTTCGTGCAACTGCTGTATAGGCTGAATTTTGGAAAACAGGGGGTTGGGTTCAAAGTTCTGTTTGGCCATAATGAGGACGCCATGGCTTGGTTGCTCAAAGAGGAGAGCGTCAAGAAAATCTTTATGTATCGACCGAACGTTCTAGCGCAGTTCGCATCTGCAAAATTGGTAGAGAAAACAGCGCTCTGGAACAATCGGGACGGGGCCGCGGACACGAGCGTAAGAGTACATTTCAATCCAGAGGAGTTCCTGAGATACTCCGATTGGATGAGCGGCGAGATTAGGAAGACAAATGAAATTCTGCAAAATGGCCAAGACTACATAACAATACCGTATAATCCGACAAAATTGCATACAGATACTTTGAGCGTTTTTACGTGGCTGAGGCTTCCCCATTCGCAAAATCATTTGTCGGATTTGAAGCGCCTATACAACAATCGTGTTATAGATAGGTTTGATGATCCCGATTTGGTCATCTTGACTCTTGAAAAACTCGGCTGTCCCGGCTGGGCAATCGAATAGCTGGCTGAGTGGCCTCCCGCTATCAGGACTGTTCAAGGCTCTTCACATGACGCGCGTGGACGTAGGGCGTCGATTTCGCCGATCGGGATGCGATGGCGCATGTTGGGGTATTTTCGACACCGTTGAAGGGGAGCGTATTGGCTGCGAGGGAGCATCGCCGTGCGAAGATCCCGGAGATGATTTGGATACGGCTGGGTCTTCCGCGAAACTCGCGGCGCGCATATGGTACAATTAGTTTGCAACGCTTCAATGCATCCTGATTGCACGTGGGGTATCGGTTGCCCAGGGAACGTATCGAAAGTCAGAAAAGCATTGCGTCGACTAGAACAACTCGAAGCTGACAGGAAACGATTGGATCAGTTCTCCCTCCATGCAGCCGAAGCTGCGGCGCAGAGAGCTTCGCGCCGCTACGCATTGCCGTTTATCAGATCGATAGAAAATGCAAGGTGCGCAGGGGGATCGAAACGCGACACTAGACAAATCCGGATATCCAGCTCTCGTTACAACGTGATCAGGCCCCGTCAAATTGGCCGTGCCTGAGCGAGGCGCGAACGATGTGGTCCATTAGAGTAGCAAGATGGGGATAATTCGCTTTGCATAGATGATGGCGTTAGTGTCTGCACCGATCACGGATTGTAGCTGGTTACATATTCTCTTATTATGAGAGGTCGCTTTAGCCTTGGCCCCACGGGTAGATTATCCAGCTTAGGCTTCTTGGGTCCGGAGAATTCATGCCTTACAAGTTATTGACCCTTGGCCGAATATCGGCCGAAATAAGTCATAGCGAAAGCCTGCGAAAAATGACGAATATCGACACTAATTTTGGAGGAATTCACTGACCATGTCCTTTCAGAACCGCATCATCCAAGAATGCGTCGGCGGCCTAGATTTTGCGGACGTTGGCGGGCTATGGGGCACCCTGAACGAGAAAGTGACCGTGGCGCTTGCCGCCGGCGCCAACAGAGCGACAATGATTGACATCGTGCCTCCCGGACATGAATTGTGGACGAAGTTCGAAGAAAGGGCGTCGTCGCTCGGATGTAATCAATATGGAAAGTTTGGCGCCCAGAACATCGATAACGCGGACATTGTAAATAGTGTAGGTCAGTACGATTTCGTGCATTGTGCCGGAATTTTGTACCATGTGCCGTCCCCAATACTTACACTTGAACGCCTTCATGCTATTACACGAAAATACTTACTCCTTGGCTCAATGGTGGTCCCCGAGAGCATCAGCACCCCAATAGGTGACCTCGACTTCTCCGGTGGTCGGTGTGTCTTCATTCCTGCTCTCGACGAGCCAACCAGGAATTTGGTGGCGGCGCACTTCGAGGAACGTGGATTGAAGATTATGCACATAAACCATGATGAATCTGAGCCATTCAAAATAGGCGGGCAAATGAATTACGGGCCTTGGTGGTGGCTCTATTCGTCCAATACCCTCGTTAAATTGCTTGAGATAGCCGGTTTTAAGGTCTTGGAGGAAGGCAGCGATTGGGATGGGCGGGCGTCCTATGTCTTTTGTGAGCGCAATCAATAGATTTTCGTCAGTAAAATTCGTTGAACTCCGTGATTTTCATGGTGACTTTGGTAACTGAGCGCAATCGCCTTTCGATCTGGGGGAGTGCCAGAACTTTATAACTGGCCTCGCTTGTGTGCGGAGCCTGGTTGTTCATCACGTTGTGACGAAGGGTTGGTCGAACATGATGGCGAATTGAGTTTTTGCTTCGCATCATTCAGCCAGCGGCATTTTCCATTCGGCCGCGACCTGACGCAAAACAAGATAGAGCAGTTTGATCGTCGCCTCGTCCCTTGGAAAATGTCCCTTCGTTCGCGCGGTGCAGACGACATGCTGCAGACTTTGGCTTATGGGGCAAATCCTTCTGGCCGACCCCGCCTATGATAGAGACTTGCTGCGGCGACGCCTCGGCGAACGCGGGGCCTGGGCCTATATCAAGCGGATGCCGAACCGCAAGAATATCGTAGTTTAGCGAACTTCAAGTTGATCACAACTATAATAGCCGATTTGAGCGAGTTGAATTTGTGCGATCCTCATGAAACGTTGAAGAATCCTTTTTCGGCCGGTGCTATGCAGACTACCCGCGTACCCCGCCAGCACTCTGCCAAGGCCAGATGCTTTTGAAACAGGCTCCCAAAGAATACCTTAAAAAGACAGACATGCAGCTTCGCGCTGGCCCCTCAGTTGGGAGTTAATCATGCGCAACAATAATGTGCTCGGGATGAGTTCGCTTGGCCGCGGAACGGCGCTTTTGTTCGCGCCGCCGATCCTCGTTCTGACATTTGCGGCTTTGGCCTTCGCACAGACACCCCTGGGGCCCGCCACGTCCGCCACTCCTCCGACGGCCGCACAGGCGCTATCGATGCCAAAGATGAAGGATTGGCGAGCGGGCATGGCTCAGGTTCCCCTGCCGAAGAAGGGTTGCTTCACATCGTCGTATCCGAGCACAAGATGGCAGGAAGTAGCTTGCAAGACTGCGCCGGCGCGTCCTTATCCACCGGCGCGCGGGCCGAGGCCCGATGTCGTGGGCAACGGCAACGACGTGTCGGCTCGAGTGACGGGTTACATATCCACGGCAATAGGGTCTTTCGACAGCGTCACCGGCGTCACGAGCGAGACTGGAACGAGCCCGGTGAACAATCAAACAAACGTCCCCAACGCGTTCTCGCTCCAGCTTAACGCCAATTTCTTCACCACTTCGGCATGCAACGGCGCCACGATCCCGTCGCAATGTTACGGCTGGCAGCAGTTCGTGTACTCCAACACATATGCCGTGGCATTCATACAGTACTGGCTGATCAACTACGGAAAATGCCCAACAGAGTGGCTCTCATATAAAGGCAGTTGTTATACAAACAGCAACGCTGTGTCCGTCCCGCCTCAAACAATCGCGAACCTGGGAAACCTAAGCCTGAAGGGCGCTGTTGCTCTCGGCGGCTTGGATACTTTTATCATGGCGACGGATAGCGATCTCTACTCAGTGCAGAATGACGATAGTATCGTTTATCTGGCGCAAGGGTGGCAGGAGGCCGAGTTCAATGTCGTCGGCGACGGCAATGGGACTCAAGCCAACTTCAACGGGGGTTCGACAATCGTTGTTCGGACCAGCGTGGACTATGGAAGCCCGAACGCCCCCTCCTGCTACGGGGGAGGCTTCACCGGAGAGACAAATAACCTCAAATTTGCCAGTGTCCCCAGCGCCGAATGGGGAACGCTGCCGGCGATCGTGTTCACGGAGAGCAGCTCCGGCGCGGCATCGCCGTGCGCGGCCGCAACAACTGTCGTTAGCGGCGAACTGACCGACACCCACGACTTCAACGGCGACGGCAAGAGCGACATTCTTTGGCACGACACGAGCGGCAATGTGGCGATCTGGCTAATGAGCGGTGGGGCGATATCCTCAAGTTTATATCTCGGGAATGTCTCCACCACCTGGTCAATCGCGGGACAACGCGACTTTTATGGCATCGGCAAGAGCGGCGTTCTTTGGCGTGACACCCTTGGCAATGTATGGATCTGGGAGATGGATGGCGGCGCGATCACCTCAAGCGTGTCTGTAGGGAATGCCTCTACCGCGTGGTCAATTGCTGGAACAGGAGACTTCAATGGCGACGGCAACGGCGACATTCTTTGGCGCGACACGAACGGCAATGTGGCGATCTGGCTAATGAACGGCGGGGTGATATCCTCAAACGTCTATGTCGGGAATGTCCCCACCACCTGGTCAATCGCTGGAAGTAGCGGCAATACCATTTTTTGGCGCGACACGAGCGGCAATGTAGAGATTTGGCTAATGAACGGCGGCGCGATATCCTCAAGTGTGTATCTCGGGAACGTCCCCACCTCCTGGTCAATCGCTGGAACGGGGGACTTCAACGGTGATGGCGTGGAGGATATCCTGTGGCATGACACCAGCGGCAATGTGGAGATCTGGCTGATGAACACTAATGGGACGATCGCCTCAAGCGTGTACGTCGGGAATGTCCCCACCACCTGGTCGATTGCGGGAACGGGAGACTTCTATGGCATTGGCAAGAGCGGCATTCTTTGGCGTGACACCAGCGGCAATGTGGTGATTTGGGAAATGGACGGCGGCGCAATCACCTCAAGTGTGCTAGTTGGGAGAGTCGCTACCACGTGGTCAATCCAAGGCGCCGGCGCTGACTGATCAGACAACATGTCGGGTCTGAGGGTGTAGACGCGCGACAAGGCATCACCAATAGCGCCCAGGACACGAGCGCGCAGGTCCGAAAAAACAGAGACTTGGACAGGATGGCCGGCCTCCTTCGCCAGCCCTCATCCTCAATTAGATCAAAGCCGACTCTGGAATCCCAAAAGTGATTTAATCAGCCAAGCAATCCGCTCGAACTCCGCATCCCGCGCCGTCAATGAACTAAGATTTAATTCGCACCCGCCAACGGCGGAGGATCAATCACAACAATCTCAGCGTCTCCGACCATAAAATATCCACATATCGTCCGGCGGGAAGCGCTCAAAGCACGCGTCTGGTGAACCGCTCTCCGATCAGGCTAAATGCAAGGCAGGCAGTGGAAAAACTGATAAGATAAGGCACGTTCAATAGCCTATCAGGGTAATCTTCATAATACGAATAGCGAATTCAACTCGACGCATTGAAGCAAAGGATTAAACGCGAGCCACTGATCGTAAGGCTCTGGAATAATAGAGGGAAAAAAAACTACGCCGGAACTGATCCACATAAGCGGAATGGAAAGAGAATAAGCAAAAATCCAAAAGGGCACAACAAGACTGATCAGAGAATTAACTGCGCCAAAGCAAAAACCAAAGTATATGCTTGCTGCGATCGCAAATAATACGCCAACCCAGTCACGGGGCGCGAAGCCATTAGAGAAAATTTCTAATATAATAACAACAAAAATAAAAACAATAATACTACTGATAGATTCTAATATTCCGCGAGCATATATTAGGTCAAATATTTTTACTCTATTGAAGTATAATAGTGGTCTATTCTCTGATGTTGCGACGACAATACGACGAGAAATGTAAACATATATGACGAATGGAAGAATAGATAACCCAAAATAAATGGTCTGATCGTGACCAACCGGCGCTATTCGACCGAATATGTGGAAGATAATCAGAAGCGCAAGTAAATGGCCAAGCGGCATTAACAAGATCATCAGGAAGCCGGTGTAGTAGGCCCCCGCCCTCACCCTGATGTCGCGTAGGACAATCGCATTGATCACCGCGAGGTTAATCGCCAGCGCTGAAGCCGGAGGTCTGCGTGTTGGCTCCGTCGTCGCCTTTTTGTCCACTGCCGCACCTCAATGGTTCTTTCGGTAAAACTCTACAGCGTCGTCAATATGCCCAAAGGCGATCAGCTTGCCGTGATGAAGTGCGAGCCCGCGATCGCAATAGGCCTTTATGGTCCCGATGTCGTGCGACACCATGATCATACTGCTGCGGCCGCGCCTTTCGTCAAAAGCCTGTCTGCAGCGCATGCCAAATCTGGCGTCGCCGACAGCTGTGATCTCGTCGACGAGATAGCATTCGAAATCGATCGCCATCGAAAGACCAAAGGCGAGGCGCGCGCCCATGCCGGATGAATAGGTGGAGACCGGCATATCGATATAATGGCCGATCTCGGCGAAATATTCCACGAAATCGATAACGCGACGGGTATCAGCCCCATAGATGCGGCTGACGAATTTGACGTTTTCCCGGCCGGTCATGGCCGGATGGAATCCGCCGCCAAAGCCGAGCGGCCAGGAGACGCGCAAATCGCGCGTGACCGTGCCGGAATTCGGCGCCTCGGTGCCCGCAATCAAGCGCAACAGCGTCGATTTGCCGGCCCCGTTCGGCCCAAATATTCCATAGGAATGTTTCGTATCGAACGTATAGCTCACATTGTCGAGAACGACCTTGCGGTGGTTTTCAGTCTTGTAGACTTTTGTAACGCCAGCCAGTCGGATCATCGGTGTTTTCATCTCCCGAACATGCGCAGCGCCATGCGCCATCCGGCTAATCCAAGATAGGACGCCGCGGCCACAACGCCAACGCCGAGAAGGCTGAACAGGAACCGTTTCGGATAGGAAGGATCGTGGGCAAGAACCGGACGGACAAACGTGGCGAGATAGACTTTCTTCCCTTCCGCGTTGATCCGCGCCCGCTCGAGGGCCGCGGCGGCCAAGGTATATTGTTTTTCGGCAATTTGCCTTTCGAGCTCGAATTCGTCGAAACGCGTAATCTTGCCGGCGATCGTATCTGCGCCGGCTTCGCCCTGTGACGTCAGGAGCTGATCGAGGCCGGCGATCTGTTCGGTGATCACGTCGATCCGCGTGCGCAGGATCTGATTTTGCGGCGCTGTTTCGGCGACATTGCCGCGTCGGGAGGCGGTCAGCTCCTGCTCCAGCCGAATTTTCTCAAGCCGAAGCTCCTCAATCAATCGGCCGATCCCTTCCGCCGTGCGCCGCGGATCGAGAGTGGATTGCTCATTGCGCAGATCCCGCAGGGACACGCGCGCATTGCGAAGCCGATTTTCGGCGCGCGCGACCTCGGATTCCGCTTCGCTCACCGCGTCTTTTCGCGCTTGTTCCGAGAGCCCATTAACCAAGCGTTCACTCAGATCCACGGTGGCGTCGGCGATCTTGAGCGCATCCTCCGGCGTAAATGCGCTGACTTGCACGGTCACGATTCCAGATGGCGCCTCAATCGAGGTCTTGACGCGCCCGCGCCAATATTTGACGAATTCCTCGATCGGATCTTCGCTGTTGAAGCGGGAGAGCCAATCGATCTTGTCGCTCGCATAAATGGCGCGAAGCCCGATCCGGCTGTCGAGATCTTCGACCAAGGCCTGACTTTTCATATAGTTGACGATGATAAGGGAATCCTGCACTTGGGTGAAGGAGGCAAGCCCGCTGATCGCCGATAGCGTGTCGGCCGCCGGTCGCTCGCCGCCTCGGACCGCAAAACGCGCCTCCGAGACATATTGACTCGAAGCGATAAGCGAGAAATAGGCGACCACCAGGCCGGCTGGCGCAGCGAAAAATACCAGGAATTTGAGAAAGTCAGGACGTGATCTCCAGAGCCGGCTGAAAGTCTGATATCCGAGCCGCGCGCCGACCTGCCAATTTGGCCGCGATACCGCATGATCTTTGGCGAGGCGCACGGATCGCGCCGAACGGCGCAGCTCTTCCGAAACGCAAGAGGCGCGCGAGAGAGCGGCCGCTCGCCTCTTCGCTAACGCGCCGGCGTTCGAACCGTCGGATTCATCCTCAGCGCCAGTCACATCGTTCACCCTGTGGCCGGTGGCATCGCCGTTATCTACGCCTCATGAAAATAATATCGCGACAATCGTCGATCGCACCCACTGCAATAGGCCACGATATCGACCCATTTTGTCCAAAGCGCGTCGAGCCATCTCCTTTTCACGGAGACGGCGCCTTAAGCATAACTAGAGGACATCTGGCGAGGCGTCATGTTGCGCGACCCAAGTCTCCAATCTGTCCCTCGAAGCGCTGACGGATCGGGCCCGAACCATCCGGCTTGGCCGGCACTCCGAGGGACGGCGTCCCTAGGGATTGAGGCTGATCGAACGTCAAGAGGTCATGTTCCGCATACAGGGCGAGGATATCGCGCGCCATGTCGGCCGGAACCCTTGCATAGGAAGTTGCGGCGCTCATGCGGCTCGCCATGTCAGGATCGTCGGCGATCTTCTGCAATATGACGGTCAAGCTATTCTGATCGCCACGCTTGAAATGAAATCCGTTCACCTCATTATCGACGAATTCCGTCATCCCCAAAACATCCGAAATGACGACCGGCGTGTGAGTCGCCAAGGCTTGAAGGAGGATAAGCGGACTATTTTCGTACCAGGTCGAGGGGATCACGAGGTAATCAAGATTTGCAAAGGCCGGCGCCAACTCGCTCCGCTGCAAGATGCCGCGAAATTTAACCGGAAGGCCTTCGGCCTGTCGCTGCAAGCCCGCATAGTAGGCCGGGTCCTGATCCTGCGGTCCCCATATGGAGAGCGAAAGATTGACGCGGCCTGAAGCGCGCAATGCGTCAAGCAGGATGTGGGCGCCCTTATGCCGGAAAAGCTGACCAATGAATCCAAGCCTCACTTTATCGCTTTCGGCTCGCGGCGGCTTGGAGGCGCGGTCGATTTCGACGCCGAAATGACTAATGCGCAAGGGCGCCGGAAACCCGTTGCTCTCATAGGCGCGCTTCAGAAAGAGCGTCGGCGCGATCGCCTCTCGATACGTTTCCATCGCATAATGCAAGATCTCGGGCCGAACGACGATGTCGTTTGGAGCGAAGTTGCTTACCCTGAATGGGTCTTCTTCGCGTCGGCCGAGTCGAGCGAGATATCGTGAAACCGGACGCCGCAGCAGCGGATGGGCTCCGAGCTTGGCGATGAAAGCGGCGTTGGCTCGGGCGCCGGCAAGCTTGAGAAAGCATGCGATGCAATTGGCGCGCGTCGCGTCCGGGCCGTCGCAAAGCGCTCCTTCCGCATTCTCGAGGACATTATTGTAGCAGAAGCCGAAAAAATCGGTGAGCGTCGCAAAGGTGGGAATATTCATCCGCCGCGCGGCTTCGAGGATCGCGGTTGTGTGGCTGATGAGATGGCAGATATGGATGACGTCCGGCTGCAGCTTACGAAGCAGACGCTCATGGAGATGCCGCAACGCGGGCTGCTCGTAAGTGTCTCGCACGCCGCGGTTCGGAAAGAAGTTCTTATCGATCGAGACGACTCGAACGCCTTCATAGGCATAGTCTTCGATGAGGTTCTTCTGGTTCGGTTCGCCGGCGAAAGTCGCCGAAACCACTATTGGCTTCTGCCCCAGGCGAGCCAATTCCTTCGCAAGGGCCAAAGTATAGGCCTCCGTGCCATAGAAATGGCGCGGGAAGAAACAATGAACGTAAAGCGCGATCTTCATGTTGCGATTTCGGCTAGGCTTGCAAGGGTTCTGCGCACGCCCTCTTCAAAAGATATGCGCGGCGACCAGCCGATCTCCCGCCGCGCTTTCGCCGAATTCGAGCACCGAAACCGGCACGTCGAAAGGCCGCACAGGCATATGTTCGACCTTGATTGGCTCATCAAAATGCATCTGGAGCGCGGCGACGACATCGTTCAGCGATCGGCCTTCGCCGCTGCCGATGTTGAGCGCATGCGAGGCATGCGCCGCGTGCCCGGCGCGCACGAGCGCATCAACGGCGTCGTCGATGTAAACATAGTCTCGAACCACGGAGCCATCGCCAAAAAGCCCGACCGGTGCTCCGGAAAGCGCGTTCCTGGTGAAATGGGTGACGGCGCCAAAAGGCCGCGTCGAATCCTGCCCTGGTCCGAAGACATTTCCGATCCTGAGCGAAATGGGACGAATTTTGCCGAGGCGCGCGAAAAAATCGAGATAGGATTCCACCGCCCGTTTGGAGACGCCGTAGGCTGACAGAGGATTGAGCGGATGCTCCTCCGACGCGGGCGTCTGGAAAAGCCGGCCGTAGACGGTTCCGCCGGACGAGGCGAAAACGACGCGCGGGTTGACGCCGCGCTCCACGCTCTCAAGCAATCGCACGGCCCCAATGATGTTGACGCGGGCGTCTTCGGACGGCGCCAGGTTGGAGTCGGAGGGGATCGTCGACCAGCTCAAATGATAGATCATGTTGACGCCGCGGAGGATTTCGCGAAGCGATGAGACCGATTCGGCGAGATCAACCTGGCGCCAGATCAGACGCGAATGCGGCGGAAAGGGGCAGGCTCGGCGACCGGTCGCAATCACGGTCTCGCCGAGGTCCAAGAGAACGGGAACGAGGGCGCGTCCGAGATAACCGCTGGCGCCCGTAACGAGAGCTCTCACCGTCATGGTCGGGGCGCTCGTCAAAGCGGAAAATGGATCGCGTCGGGCAATCCAGGCAAAAAATCAATGTCCTCAGGCGCAAGATCCCGATAAATATTCAAATAGCGGACCGCCATCCGCTCGACTGAAAATCGCGCGAGAGCCAAGGCCCGATTGCGTTGGCCGAGCGCAATAATCCGCTCTCGATCGTCGAGCAGATCGACGATGAGATTTGTCGCTTCGCCGAGCGTTTCCGCGAGTGTCTCCGTCCCGCCAAGGATTTCCGGCACGGCGCCGACCCTGTAACCGGCGACCGCCAATCCGGCGCACATGGCGAAAGGGATCACCTGACCAAAACTCTCTTGATGCACAGGCGCGATGAAGGTCTTGAAGCGGGCCAACTGGGCGGGGAGCGCCTCATAGGGCACATAGCCGGTGAATTCGAATTGGGACAGCAGGCTTTCCTCTTCCACGCGCGACCGAAAATGCCCAAACAATGACCCGTCGCCGATGATGATGACGCGTGTCTGGGGCCGCCGTTTGACGATCGCGATGAACAATTCAATAGCATCCTCGTTCAGCTTGTCATTTTCGAGCCGGTACACCATGCCGATCGCGTCAAAAGCATGAGCATTGGCGACGGCAGGCGGCGTAAACTGGTTGAGGTCGACGCCCGGATGGATGACCGTCGCCGAAACGCTCGAACCAAAGCGATCATAAACGCTCTCCGAAACAAAGACATTGCGATCAACGCGGACATCCGCGAAAGGAGCGACCGGCGTATTGACGTTCTGCAAGATCGGACACCCAAATTCAGCCGCGACTTCAAAAATGATCTTGTACCACGGTTCATCCACCTCGCCCCAGTAATGGACATGGACGATGTTTGGCCGAAAGCGGCTGAATGCGCGGCGCACAACATGGCGGGAGGCTGGCTTCGGCGCCAGTGTGATCGACATGCCTTGATGCGAACCATGGGTCGGCAAGGCTGACGTCATGACCTCCATTTCGATGCGGTGTCCCAGATGATCATGGAGATCGAGGATGAGCTGCGTAGAGCCTCCGACCCAAACATTGGCTATCGCGTGCAGAACCCTTGGTCGCCGCGCAAGAGCGAGCCTTTGCCGCGGCCTAACCCGATAGAGGGTTGGCCGAAAAACACCGAAGGACTGGCGCAAATGTCTGGCGAAGGCCTGAACATCGACCTTTCGCGCCCAGCTCTGTCCAACGGGGTCGAACACCAGCCTTTCACTGCGAAAGCGCGCCTCTTCTACGCGTCGCGCCGCACCACGCCAATGATAAGCCGTTCCCCCAAATGCTGCGGCGAGCTTGACCGCGGCGCGCAGGCCGCGAAGGCTAGATGAAACCAGAGAACCCACACGCAACAGCGGCGCCAGTCGCGCGAACCGCGCCTCGAGATCGGCGAGATGGTCCTGGAGGATCAGCAGATCCCGCTTGAGAGCGATTTCCGCGCGGCCCGAACTCGTTCTGATCGGCGTCACGCGACGAAGTCCCGCCGGGGTCGGGCGTTTGGCTGGACAAGCTTGAGCTGAGCGTCAACGGCGGTTGCGCCGGCACCTGATTGGTCGGTTCAGCGAAAGCGCCGCTCGGAAGGGACGACGCAATCGACGGCGGCGACGCAAGCGCTTGTCCCCTCTCGGGGCATGAGGCGACTCCGGCCAATGTTTCCTCTGCATCCGCCACGTGGAGCGCCAAGTTGGGAATTACGCCAGTTGCCCATCGGAGGTTGGACGCCGCTAAATCGTCAAATAACGCCTTTGGTTCAATCGGGCAATAAAGAGCGTCCACTAGGCGAGCGCGAACGACAAACTGAAAAGCGAAAGACCGGGATGAAAATACGGATCATCTCGCAGACGATCGCCCCAGCGCTTCCGGAAATAGCCCCGCTCCGCGGCATGAACGTCGAGGCGTCGAAAGGTGGCCTTGCCGCGGCTAGTCGATTCAAAATGAATCAGCCGGGCGAAAGGCGTCCATACGGTCTGGAACCCACGTTCCTCCAACCGCAGACAAAGGTCGACATCGTTGAATTCGACCGGCAGATGGACCGCATCAAATCCGCCCACGGCGAGGAATTTGGCGCGTTCAACGGCGAGACACGCCCCCGTGACCGCAGAAGCTTCGTGAACGACATGGTTGCGGCCGAGCCAGCCAGGCTCCCCGTCATGGCAGCCAGAATCGAAATGCCCAACGCCGTCGCCAAGGCCAAGAACAATCCCGGCATGCTGAATGCGCCGGTTCGGATAAAGCAATTTGCATCCGACCGCGCCGACCGTCGGGTCGAGCGCGTATTCCACCAGTTCGGAAACCCAATCCGGATCAATGATCTCCACGTCGTTGTTCAGAAAGATGACGACTTCGCCTCGCGCTCGCGCCGCGCCCAAATTGCAAAGGGCCGAGAAATTGAATGGGCCAGGCGCGTCGAGCAGCGTGACGCGAGGGTCGCCCGTGGCGGACTCAAGGGTTTTGAGGGCCTCCGGATCGACCGTGCCATTATCGACCACGATCAGGTCCAGAGGCGAAAATTTGGTCTTCTGAAGAACGCCAGAAATCGCGCGCCGCAAGAACTCCGCCCGATCGCGCGTCGGTAGAACAATTGTGACGCTCGTGTCTGGACGGCGCGAGAGACCGGCCCGGCTCGGCGGAGCCAGCTCGCGCTCGGCGCCGCGCCTCATCTCCGTCCGCGTCAGCACGCGCCGGATGTGGCGAACCTCCTCGCGCCCAAGATCGCGTAAAATGCTCTCGACAAAACCTCTCTCTTCGATTGGAGTTGGGCGCGACGGCGCGCGACGGCGCATATGAGCGAGCCGCGTCAGCATCAATCGCCCGACATAGGGCTTCGCCGCTTGCAGACGAGGGCTCCAATCCGGCTTGAAGACCGGCGTCTCGCCGTCCGCCGTCGCGATTTCCTCGTCGCAGTAAAACGCCCGCGCGTCCGGCGCGTTCAGAACTCGCTTCGATGAAACAAGCCAGCGCAGGGAGCGCCAGACGATCTCCCATCTTGACGAAGCCAAAAAGATCTCCATCGTCTCCGTCTGGCGCGAGCCAGTCGGCGCCAGGCGCGACGCGCCGCTCCACAACCCGCCATGACGCGAGCCGGCTCCCGACCTCCGGGTCACGGGCGCCGCCAAGGACGGAAAGCGTCCAACGCGGATAGATCTGCTTTTGAAGCGAGATGAGCGTCTCGTCGATCTGCTGCGGCGTCGCGTCCTCGTCAAGTCGCGCGACGAGTCTGATCGCTGGCGCATTGGCCCAATCTCCGCGAGGCCGTTCGAACTCCGCGAGATCGGGAGCCGTCAAGAATCTGTCCCGGTAGCTCGGCCATTGCGCCGCCGCCGAGCTCTGCGTCGACCAGCGGAAATTGTCCCGCGCTTCATCCCGCCATCCGAGAAGCGATGTTCCGATCGCGCTCACGAAACGGCGCCGCCCCCCGCCAAACCAAGTTGCATAACGCTTAGGCCCGACAGAACTTGGACGTCTTCGATGACGAAGCAAAATTGCCCGGCTGCGGAAATGGGTGATATCCAAACGGCGGTGGCGTCCTCGGGCACGATCCCAAACCAATCGGCGCGGCCAATAACAGGACCAGGGAGAAGGTGCCAGCCGATCTCCTCAGCGCCGCGCCGAAAGCTAACCACGGGCCTCGTAGGGTCGTCATAGAGCGAGAGCCGATAGCGCATTCGAAACCAGCTTCCAGGCCTGAAAATCGATATGGGTTCGATCGATAGCCACGGATTTCGCTTTGAAGCGAAATAGCTTCCCGCTTGCCCTTCCACATCGCAACATGGGATCAAGCGGATCGTCACCTTCCTCGCGTCAGGAACTTGTGAAGCAGGAAAATTGTTTTGGATCGCCATGACAAAATAAGGTTGAGAGTTGCTGACGCCGTCGGCTGGAGGCCGCTTGACCGAAAAAAAGCGCCTTATCGCGCGTTCGCCGCTGACGGGACCGCAAGAATGCGAGCTGCCTCCGAATAGACTTCGAGATCCTTTTCAATCAGAGCCCGGGCGGAACGCATCTCCCGCAATATATCCGCGAAGCCGATCACTGTCTTGCTGGCCGCGAGAGGAAGCTCGGCCAGAGGATCGGGCAGGTCGAGCACCGCCCCGAGGAGATCGAAAAACGAGCTCAGATCCGCGCCGAGGCCGATGGCGTCCAGCTCCGCCAGCGCCTCAAGCGCTGCGGCCGTCTGCGGCGTCGGCGGCGGATCAAAGGCATTTGGCGCCGCAAGCTGATAAATGAGCGGATTGTAAAGCAGCGCGCGCATCTCATCGGATGGGTGCGACAAGATGGCGTCAAGAGCCTCCGGATCGCTGAGCTCGATGTCGCGCAATGCTCCCGTGCAAGTCTGCAACGCAGGCATCAAATCGAGCACCGCGGAGCTCACATAAGGCGACGACGCCCATTTCAAGATGAGCAGGCGTTCGGACATCTCCTCGAAAGGCTCGCGCAGCAGAAGGCCGACCTTGAAGCCGCGATCGCGCAAAAGCGGCTCCCAGGCCCGGAAGAAGATACGGCCCGAAGCAAAAATGGAATTTGTAAAGGGAATAGCGAAAATCGATCGCGTCGTCTCTTCTGGAAGAAGCTCCATTGACTTATAAGACATTTGAAAAAGCGGAGCCAATTGTTCATCGAGATGAGCGGAGCGGAACAATTGCGTCTCAAGACGCAGAAACTTTTGCTCCGCCAAAGGGACGGCGAGGCGCCGCCGATAAAGCAAGACGTTATTGTCCGCGTCGGTAATTTCGAGCTTGGCCGCGGCGGTGACCCCTGGACAATTGGCTTCATCTATGACGAACCCGCAGACGCCAGTGTTATGGAGCCCTTGCTCCTTGAGCAATGGGCGATAAACAAAGGCCTCCACGACGACATGATGCTCGGAATCGAGATGGACCAGAACCCTCGGCGTTGCCGCCGGATTGTCGGGCATCAGCCAGCCGATAATCCGTTCACCCACATCTTCGTCGATACTGAACAACATCGCGGCCTCGAATTACGCAGATCAGATCGGACTTAGCTTTGGCGCTGGAGCGCGAAGCTGCTCTTCAACGCTCAAACCTGTGATCGCGAACGCCCGCTATCGTCAGCATCATAACGCTCCACAACGCGAACGCGCAGGCGCCGACGAGGGCGATCGACCTAAGACGGCGAGGATATTCCGCCGTCTCCGGCTTCTTCGGCTCGACAAAAAGCGCGAGATAGACGTGTTGTCGTTCCGACTCCAGACTCGCGCGCTCATAGCCCGCCTGCGCAACCTCGAGAAGCCGCTCCGAAAAACGACGCTCCAGCTCTCCCTCCTCAAACCTCGCGATCGACTGAGCTGCCGATTTCCCGCCTTCCCGTCTGGTTGTCAGCGCCTCGGTCAAGGCCGCGGTTTGCGACTCGAGCGCTCGGATCTGATTCGATAGAGCGAGCTGCTGCGGCGCGTTCGCGGAAACGACTCTCATATTGGCGTCGCGCTGGCGCTCCAGTGCGAGCCTCTCACGAAGAATGCCCAATAAAGTCGTCGCCGACGCGTCAATTGTCTGTCGCGGATCGACGGTTCCTTCCTGATTTTGCACATCGCGCAAAGCATGGAGCGCGTCGGTATAGCGCAGGCTGGCCCGCTCCAGTTCCTCCGCAGCGGAATAGAGCGCGTCGCGGCGCGCGCGCGACGCGACGCTGTCGATCATCGCCTCGGTCGCGCGCGCAACATCTTTAGCCAGGGCGAGCGCGTCCTCCGGCCTGAAGGCCCGCACCCGCACGAGAACCAGCCCCGAGATGCGATCAACACTGACGGTCGTCATCCCTTGCCAATAGGTCCAGAGGACATCTTCGCTTTCCGTCGGATCGAATTTAGACAGCCGGTCCGCCCGGTCGTTCGAAAACATCGTCCGAAGCGCGCCTTTCCCGTCGAGTTCCCTCACCACATTGCGGCTCCGCAGATAGTTTGCCACGACATAGGGCAACGCCCCGATATCATGCACGCCGCGCCCTCGGGTCAGCAGCGCGACAATATCCTCTTCGCCGCCGAGCTCCGCCGCCGACCTGACGCTAAATCGAAATTCGGCCGCATATTGGTCGGAAGCGATCACGCCATAGTAGAACGAAGCACAAAGCAAAGGCGCAAGCACGCAGAGCGCGAACGACAAAACATGCGATCGCCAGGAGCCAAACTGATCGATAGGGACTGAAACCCGGCGCAGATCCTCGTGCAGGGCGAAGCGCTCGACCGCATAAACGCCCGTCGAGCCCGTGGGAAAGCCAGCCTCAGGCTTTGATTCGAGATGCGCGTCGCTCATGAAACCTTCGACCCAACCGCGCGCGTCGCCTCTTTCACTTCACGTGATCTCGCACGCCGGCGACGATCAGCGTTCCAAGCGACCAAAGACAAAGCGCGGAGAGCAAAATCGTCAAGATCGCGGACGCTCGTTTCGGAAACAGAGAGCTCTGCGGCCGCGTAGGGTCCTCGATAGAAACGAGATAGATGTGATGACGATTGGCGTCCGCACGCGCATTGTCCGAGAGCCTCTCGGAGAGCATGATCCTTCGTTCCGCCAAGGCCCTATCGATGTCCAATTGGTCATATTCGGCCGAAGCCTCAGCTGCGGTCGGCAAATTAGGGTTTTGGCTGGTAATCTTGGATTCGAGCCTCGCAATCTGATCCGTCAAGGTCTGCCGATTAACCCGAAGCTCCGTGATCTGCGGCGAATCGGCGTCAAGGGAGCCGATGGCGCTGTCCAATTTAACTTCGACGTTGACGAGATCGCGCCGCAATTGGGTGATCGTCTCTCCGAGGGACTGCGCCGAGGCGCGCGGATCAATCAACATCCGCGCGTTTCTGAACTGCTCCAATTTCGTCCGGCGCTCGGCGAGGCGATCCCTTGCGAGTTTGAGGTCGGCCTCGGCGCGCTCGATCAAACCGCCCCGCATCCGATCCAGAAGTCGGTTCACAACGATGTCGCACCGGGCCCGAATGGCGGCGGCGAGGCGCGTGGAGTCTTCACGGGAGAATGTTCTCACTGTAACAGTCACAATGCCCGAAGCGGCTTCCACTGAAGCCTGGACCGCATTGCGCCAATAGCGCAAAAGGCCCTCCGCCGTCCCAGATGGATCGAATCTCGCCCACGAGTCCCCCTTCGGGTTACTGAATATGGCGCGCAAACCTATCTCTTTCGAGAGATCGTCGATCATCGAACGGCTCTGGATATAATCAGCAACGATATAGGCGTCTTGATTTAGGTTCAGACCGCCTAAGGCGCCTAGACCCGAGGCGGCCAAGGCATCGCCGCCTGGAATCAATTCGGTCGCGCCCCGCACGGCGAAACGCATTTCGGAAACGAATTGATCGGACGCCAGAAAGCCGAAATAAGCAACGCTCGCAAGAAAAGGGACGACGACGCAGACTATTAAACTTCGGCGGAGCCAAACGGCGCCTTTATCCGTCTCAAAGCTTTCATAGGCCGCGCCGGATGGCGAGGGAATGGCGCTCCGAGCAATGCTTCGGGCTCTATCAACGACGCCATTCAGTCCCTGCAGGCCGCGCCCAACGCCCTCCCGCAGGGTCAGCGCACTAGGGCCGCGGCTCAGCGCAAGACGCCGTTTGACGTCAGGCTCCTTAGGCTTGTCGCGCGCCATTCTTCACAATCGCCTCGAAGCCACCGAATGTCGGAGAGCCGAGACACGCCGCTCCGAGAGACTCCACAGCAGAAATACAGCACTTTAGTGAAAATGTCATGAATGTGATCGCGTCAAGTTTTTGCGCTAAAATACAAAAGCTTGGCTCTCGTCTGCGGCGCCAGGCAAGCGGCCTTCGCTGGAAAATCAGCATCGAGAATTCATCAGCGACTATTTTTTAGCTATGATGAAATCTTGGCGATTTCGTGGCGGAAAGCATCTCGCGCCACGCTCAACGGCGACGGAGCTATGATCCGAAAAGTTGCGACTCGATCCTGACAATTCCGTGATCGCAAGCCGGAGCTGGAATTGCTCATTGCATCGCCCGTGACAGGGCCGCTTGACCAGTACACAATCCGGCCATGTCGCGAGCCTATCGAAAGCTGCTCTCATCGATCGACGCCGTGTGGCGGCGGCGGCTCATCGCGGAAAGTCGGATCTTCGACGCGGAATGGTACAAGACTAATTATCCCGATGTGGGCGCCGAACGCTCCGATCCTATCTCGCACTATCTGCAAAAGGGCGCAAGACTGGGATGCCGACCTCACCTTCTCTTCGATCCTGCTTGGTATGAGGCGGCGCGCGGGTCCGAACGACGCGACCCCAACCCGCTGATCGACTATATTTTGCACGGCGCAAGGGAAGGCGTTGAGCCTTCCCCTTACTTTTCTACGCCGTTCTACCGGAAGATCTGCGGCGGGTTGGGTCGCCTCACCCCGCTCGGACATTTCGTGGCGCATGGGTCGTCGAATAATCTAATCCCCACGCCGCTGTTTGACCGACATTGGTACCTTGAAAACAACCCGGATGTGCGGCAGGCCGGGTTCGATCCATTTCTACACTTTGTCGCATCAGGGGCCAGAGATGGCCGTTCACCTAGCCCGCTCTTCGATTCCGCCTGGTATCGAATGAAGAACGCTGACGCGCGGGACGAGGGGTTTGAGCCGCTATATCATTACCTGGCGATCGGCGCCGGCGAAGGCCGAATCCTTCGCCCTGCGTTGACGCCGATTTCATCGTTGCAAGCGCCTTTGACCGGAGCTTGACGCGCAAGACCGCGCTGGCCTCTTATGCCGAAGGGCGCCGGGAGTGGCGAAGCACACATCCGGTTCTCCCTCCGCCGGCGTCTCCAACCGCCTATTTCGAAGCGCTTCCATGGCGGCGGCCGCGAACCAATAAAAATGCCCTAGAAGCGCCCTTCCGCGTCGTGATCATCGATGTCGGGGAAGCTAACGAGCCCCTGTCTGACGAGATCCATCGGCAATTGCGCATTCTCGCCTCGCTCCCCGCCCTCGACGTTCACCTTGTGACCAACGCCCATATCGCATTGACGCCGGACGCAACAGCGGTCATCGACCTCACGCATCCAGATTTCGTTCATGTCGATCATAGATTGCTTCTCGATCGTCTGCTGCGCGCGTTGAGATTCCGCGACCCTAACGGGCTCGTCATCGAACGGGCTTGCGCCATAGCTCCGCTCGCCGAAATATGCGCCGAACTCCAGCTCCCGCATCACGATCTCACGGCAAATGCGCCGAGCGCCGCCTCCCATTGGATTGACATCCTAACCCGAAAGGCGAGCTATCGATCGTTCCGCAAGTCGCGTATTTCCGTGATCGTTCCAAACTTCAACCATGCGCATTACCTCGACAAACGCATCGGTTCGATCTTGGAGCAGCGATTGACGCCTGAAGAGATCATTTTTCTGGACGACAACTCGCGCGACGATAGTTTCGACTCTCGCAAAAGCTTGGCGGGCGAAATCCTCTATACCTTTCACGATCCTTCCAAACAGGACCAACAGCGGCTCGCCGTTCAACCAATGGGCGAAGGGAATCGAGCGTGCGGCCGGCGATCTTGTCTGGATCGCGGAGAGTGACGATTTCGCGCACCCCCGCTTCCTGGAGCGAATGGCCCCGTTTTTCCTGGACCCGCAATTAAGCATGGCCTATTGCGATTCCCAAGCAATTGGCGCAGAAGGCGAAATTCTTTCGCAATCCTACCGCTTCTATACGGATTCGTTGAATGAGACGAAGTGGTTGACCGCCTACATAAACCGTGGTGAGCAGGAAATTGCCGAAGCTCTTGCGATCAAAAACACGATCCCGAATGTAAGCGCCGTTCTCTTCCGCCGCGAGGCCCTTGCCGATTGCGTCGCGACACTGAAAAGCTATCGCTATTGTGGCGACTGGTGGACCTATGTCGAGTGTCTGCGCCATGGCGACATCGCCTTTTGTCCGCAGGCGTTGAACAACCATCGACGGCAAACTTCGACTGGCGTGACGCAGGCTGGCGAGCGAGAGAGCCGCGCCGTTGAGGAAGCGATCGCGATCAAGCTCTCGATCTTCACGGCCCCGAATTACGACGCTTCAATGCTCTGGACAAGCCTCGCCCACACCGTCTTCGAATATGAAATTCGATCGAAGTCCATCGGAGAGGGCCGACCATCCTTCGTAGAGAACAAACACTTGGTGGCGTCGATTGAAAAGCTCGTGTCTTTCCTCACAAAGCAAGGTCACAAATATCCCAAAGACGACGACAGTCTTGCAGCCTATTTGCGCAGGCTTGCAACGGAGTCTATCGTGCTGGAACAAACCGAGCGCGAAGGATTTATAAAACTTGTGCTTGGACAAGTGCAGGCCCTTCAGGCGCTCACAAAATAAATCGGTGGAGCCCTGCTTTTCAATGACCCAAGAGTTATTTCTTTGCTGAGAACGGCATATTTGACTAAAATGCAAATCGTAAAAGTCGCTGGTGATTCTTTGCGGAGCACCCAAATCGCTACAAAAATACGCTGTTTGAACATGCTCTGAAACGATCGAAGAGTTGGCGCGCTATGACAAGCGGAAATGCGGCAGTCGGGCACTCTATTCCGATATCGCGACCGAGATGATCTTTCCGAAATGGGTCAAGCGGCAAAGTGAATGGCTCGATCAGGGGCGTCGAATGCGGTCATCCCCGCCCGACCACATCACTATGTTGTCAACCGCGCCTCAAACGTCATCGCGACGGCGCAGCACGACAATGTCCTGGAAATCGTGAATTGCGCCGCGTTGGATATCCTGAACATCGAAATATTGCGACCAGTGCGACGCGATGTAGGATCTCGCTGATGAAAGTGGCGCCGTATTCATTCTCAATCGAGGTCAAATGCCCCCGTTGCAGTAGAAAGCAGAAGCCCGACCCTGAATTGAACGCTGCTCTAGCCGCGACTAGTCCGCCCTCTGGCGCGGCAAGCATCGCGGCTATGGCCGGTTCACTCTCGGCTCTCGCCAGGACGCGCTCGCCCGAAATGGTCAGGAACAAGACCGCTCCGGACCGCGTCACGCGCCGAAGCTCACTAAGATAAAAAAACTGATCCGCCTCGTTCATATGGGTGAAGACGGAGATGCTGACCACCGCGTCAAAGCTTGCATCCGCGAAGGGCAACGCAAACCCCTGCCGCGTCTTCGCCGTGTGCACCCATGGCAGGTTTTCAGCAACCCAAGCAATATTGTCGGCGTCTATGTCGACGCCAACATAGCGCCCCTCAAACCCCTTAAACACGCGGGCCACGCGGCCAACGCCCACCCCGAAGTCGAGCAAATCATGGTAGTCGGACAGCGGCCGGGGACTCGCCGCCGCGAGCGCCCGCGCGATATCGGCGCCATGCGCCGCAAAGTGTTTGACATTGTCGAGACCGGACGTGCGATGCATCAGAGCCAGCGGTGGAAACGGCGCCACCCAGTCGCGCGCGCGGACTGAACTCGAAGGCGACCACTTCGTTCAAATGCAGCCACTGCTCAAGGTCGCCTCGAATGCCGCATCGCGCGGCTTCCGGCGCAGGCCCGGCGTGACGTTCAAAGGCTTTGCGCACAATGTCGCCAGCCGCCGGACGCGGCTTGGCGATGTAGACGTAACTATCGGACGGCAAGGCGCCGTCGCGGATCAGGTCTTGTTCAGCCTCGAACATAGCGGCAAGGATCGCCAAGCCTTCGGAGCTGTTTCCCATTGCCGCGTCGAGGCAGCCGCTGCCGAAGATCGGCCCAAGGAGGGTGCCGCCGCGCGGCCATTTCTGGACGATCTCGAAATGCGATGTAAGCGCCGCTTCGATGTGCAGGGGCGCAACCGCCTCGGACGGATCCGAGTCGCGGAGCTTGCGATCATCGCAGCGGATCACCTCGTCGCGGAGACGCCAGGCCTTCGGCGCGAGCGCCAGCAATTCGTTGGCGAGCCTCATCTGCGTGTCAGACCATTGAAAACGGCAAGGCCCCACATAATCGTTCAGCCACAGATAGCCGCCCGGGCGCAGCGAACGCCGAATGTTCCCAAAACAGAAATCGAGCCTCTCGACATGGTGCATGGCGCCCGTGGTCAACACAGCATCATAGGCCGCTTCTGGCAAGATCTCATTGTTGAAGTCGCTCTGCA
This sequence comes from uncultured Alphaproteobacteria bacterium, assembly GCA_963829515.1. Taxonomy (GTDB): domain Bacteria; phylum Pseudomonadota; class Alphaproteobacteria; order Rhizobiales; family Beijerinckiaceae; genus Methylocapsa. Next base: position 23,152 of record CAWHIP010000014.1, on the reverse strand, counting down.
CGAAACGGCACCTGTTTGTCGGGCCGAGATGGGCCTCTATGCGCTCCGCCGCGCGGGCAAGGGACGCAGGCGAAATGTCATAGGCGTCCACCATCAGCTCTGGGTCACTGTCAAGGAGAACTTGAACGAGAATCCCATCCCCGCAGCCGAGCTCGGCGACGTGACCGAAGGGACCATAATGCTGGATGAACCAGCCTGGCGGATGAAGCCAAATATCGCCGGTGACAAGCTTGTTAAGCGCATGCTGAATAGATGCAGGGCTTTCCCAGTGGGCGAATGGCTCGCGATGTCCGCCGACATTTTGATCCCAGAACGAGGCCACTTTGCGCGCCCTGGCGGCGTCGGCCATGTGACCGGATCGCTTTAGACGCGGCAGGCTGAGTTCATGAGAACGTCGAAAGTTCCGCCATGCGGCGCCCAAGGCCGCGATCAACGAGCTATTCATCCTCGAAAAAGAGCCCCTTCCACCGATGGACTGCGATGATTCGCGAATGATCGTCTGGCAGCGGCGGGCAGCGGCGACAAAACCGATCCCTCCCTGGCGAACCACGATCCAAGGCTCGGGCCGCTCACGTCATCTGAATTACGACAACAGTAGCGCCTAGCGCATCGCGGATAGCAAAGATCTTGCTCCATTCGCGGTGAATCCAAATCTGCTTTCGGTCGCCCGACAAGCGCTTGCCCAAGAACGCTATTATCTTATTATAGGGGATCGAGAGCCGGCCGTCACTTGGCGGCTCCGACGGCGCCCGCGCATGTATTTACGAGTGGCTCGAATTCCGTCAGATTGACGGGTAAAGATTCTTGAGTTTGATACCGGCGTCTTCTGTGGCGAACTTCCAATTGGCCTTGGTGTCAATCAGCACCGAAACGGGACCCCAGATTTGCCTGGAAAAGGGACCCCACTTTGATACGGCCGGGAACGACAGCGCGCGCCCCGGCGCAGCCGGTCGGGGTTGCGCAGCCGGGGCGAGCGCGGTGGCGAAAGGCTGCGATTTGAAGGTCGGGCGCGGTTTCAGAAGCGTCAGCTTTCCTTCCCGGTTTCGGCGATGTCGCAGTGATGGGCGGGACGATCCAGCAGCGCGGTCGTCGTCTTGGCGTCGCCAAAGACGCTTGGCCATTCGCCAAACGCCAGATTGATGGTGGTGATTGCCAAAGTGCGTTCATAGAGCCAGCTGACAAGATGGAAGAGCAATTGCCCGCCGGCCCGCGCGAAGGGCAGATAGCCGAGTTCGTCGAGAACGACGAAGTCCATCCGGGTGAGGTAATCGGCGATGCGTCCCTGACGCCCAGCGCGCGTTTCCGCCTCCGCCGATTGACGAGATCGACGACATTGAAGAAGCGCCCGCGCAAGCCGGAGCGGATGCAGCATGGCGAGATGCGTCTTGCCAGTGCCCGAGCCGCCGACGAGAACGCTGTCGCGCTGCTTACCCATGCACCGGTTTCCCCACCGCCGAATGCGTATCACCCCTCAGGTGAAATAATTCCGCCAAAGTAGTGCTAGCGCCAACGACCGGTGCAGTTGACGCGGTCGGCGGCTCCGCCTATTGAACTTGTGAGCACTGTTTCGACGGATAGGGATTTCCTTTTCCCCTGTTGGATCGGGACATTATGAATGGAAGCTAAATCATTCGCCATTGCTGGTCCATTGCTTTTGACGCCACGAAGATTTGCCGATACGCGAGGGTTCTTCTCCGAAGTCTATAACCAGCGGACCTTCGACGCCCTGATCGGCAATGCGCGCTTCGTGCAAGAGAATCACTCTCTGTCGCGCCCCCAAGGAACGGTCAGGGGGTTGCACTTCCAAACGCCTCCGACGGCGCAGGGCAAGCTCGTGAGAGTTGTCCGGGGGGCGATTTTCGACATCGCGGTGGATATCCGCCGGCACTCAACGACTTACGGCCAATACGCGTCCGCCGTGCTCAGCGCGGAAAATTGGGCGGAACTTTGGATTCCGGTCGGCTTTGCGCATGGTTTCTGCACTCTGGAGCCAGACACCGAGGTGATTTATCAGGTAACTGACTATTACAGTCAGCCGGATGACAGAGGGATTGCATGGGACGATCCTGATATCCGGATCAAATGGCCGATTGACCTTGCGACGGCGGTTCTCTCGGACAAGGATCGGAGCCATCCCCGGCTCGCCAGCCTTCCGGCATATTTCAGCTAAGACCAGTTTTGGGAGGGAGGCGCCGGCATGCGAATATTTGTGACCGGTGGAGCGGGGTTCATCGGCTCGGCTTTATGCCGGCATCTTGTCAGGGACCTTGGCGCGAAAGTTCTCAACGTCGACAAACTCACATACGCCGGCAATCTCGCTTCATTGCGCGAAATTGACGGCGACCCAAACTATTGCTTTCGCAAGGCGGATATCTGCGACCGCGCCGCCATGGACGCCGCCTTCTCCGAGTTTCAACCGGACGCTGTGATGCATCTGGCGGCCGAAAGCCATGTCGACCGCTCGATCGCCAGCGCCGGCGCATTTGTCGCAACTAATGTCGTCGGGACCTACACGCTGCTCGAGACGGCGCGGGAATATTGGCTAAAGCTCGATGCTGCGATGCAGGGCCGGTTTCGATTCCTCCATGTGTCGACCGACGAGGTCTACGGGTCGCTCGGAAACGAGGGTGTCTTTCAGGAGACGACCCCTTATGATCCCTCGTCGCCCTATTCCGCCACCAAAGCCGCCGCGGACCATCTCGCCCGCGCCTGGCATCGCACTTACGGCCTTCCGGTGGTGATTTCAAACTGCTCGAACAATTACGGACCTTATCATTTTCCGGAAAAGCTCATACCCCTCATCATTCTCAACGCCCTGCACGAGAAGCAACTTCCCGTTTACGGCGACGGATCCAATGTGCGCGATTGGCTCTTTGTGGATGATCATGCGCGCGCGCTTTTTACAATTTTGACTCGCGGCCGCCTTGGCGAAAAATACAATGTCGGAGGACGCAACGAGCACCGCAATATCGACATCGTGCGCCGGATCTGCGAGATTCTCGATCGTTTGGCGCCGTCCTCGGCGCCGCGCGAATTGCTCATAACTTTCGTGCGCGACCGGCCTGGGCACGACCAACGCTATGCGATCGATGCCGGCAAGCTCGAAGCCGAACTGGGATGGCGAGCCAAAGAAACGTTTGAAACCGGCATCGAGAAAACGGTCGCCTGGTATCTTTCAAATGAATGGTGGTGGCGGCCTCTGCGCGAGAAGCTCTACTCCGGCGAGCGTCTGGGCCTGATCAAGGCTGAGGCTGAGGCTGATGTCGAATAGGCGCCGCTTGCAAATCCTTGTGACCGGACGAAACGGCCAGCTCACCCGCGCATTGCAGGGCCGCGCCGGGGAACGGCTCGAGGTTGTTGCGATCGGAAGGCCCGAATTCGATCTCAGCGCTTCATCTGATCCAACGGGGTTATTTGAGAAATTGCGCCCCGACGTGATCGTCAACGCCGCCGCCTACACCGCCGTGGACAAGGCGGAAACAGATCGCGACGCGGCGCTCGCGATCAATTGCTTTGGAGCTGGCGCGGCGGCGCGGGCCGCAGCAATGCTCGGCGCGCCGATTATTCAGCTGTCCTCCGATTATGTCTTCGACGGAAGCGCCATGCGCCCGTACCGCGAAGACGACCTCACCACGCCGATCAATTTCTACGGCAGCTCGAAGCTCGCCGGCGAGGAGGCCGTTAAAGCCGCCACATCAAATTACGTCATCTTGCGGACGAGTTGGGTCTACGCGCCGCTAGGTCACAATTTTCTGCGGACGATGTTGCGGCTGGCCGGCGATCGCGGCGAGATCCGGGTCGTCGCAGATCAACATGGGACACCGACGTCCGCTCTCGATTTGGCGGCCGCAATTGAACAGGTGGCGCGCAATCTCATCGCCCATCCAGGCGCGGCCTCCCTGCGCGGCCTTTTCCACCTTACCAATTCAGGAGTCACAACCTGGGCCGGATTCGCCGCCGAAATTTTCGCCCTCTCGGCTGCCCAAGGTGGTCCACACGCGCGCGTCATCCCCATTACGACATCGGATTATCCGACGCCGGCGCGCCGCCCGATGCGATCGCAGCTCGACATCGCCAAGATCGGCTACATTCACGGGATCTGGCCGTCAGAATGGCGGCAGGCGCTTCAGCTCGTCATGGAGCAACTGGCAAGAGATCCGGAAATGCAATCTCGGCATCCAGGCGGGTTTTCTGCAACGACTTGAAGAATTGGCAGCGGGGGAGAGATGAAGGGAATTATCTTAGCCGGCGGTAGTGGGACCCGTCTCAACCCGATGACCAATGCGATGTCCAAACAAATGTTGGCGATCTACGACAAGCCAATGATCTATTATCCACTCTCGACGCTCATGCTCGGCGGAGCGCGGGACATTCTGTTGATCTCGACGCCGCATGACCTTCCGCTTTTTCAGAAATTGCTTGGGGACGGCAATCGTTGGGGCATTTCCATCTGTTATGCCGAACAGCCAAAGCCGGAAGGGCTGGCGCAGGCCTATCACATCGGCGCCAAATTCGTCGAAGGCGAAGCGTCGGCGTTAATCCTCGGCGACAACATCTTTTATGGCCATGGACTTTCAGAATTGGTCGAATCGGCAAGGGCCCGCATACATGGGGCTACAGTTTTTGCTTATAAAGTTCATGATCCCGAGCGGTACGGCGTCGTCGAATTTGACAAGGACGGCCGCGCTATATCTATCGAAGAGAAGCCAGAGCGTCCCAAATCAAGGTGGGCGGTCACAGGACTCTATGTCTACGATGAGCACGTGGTGGACATTGCCGCCAATCTGACGCCCTCATGGCGAGGCGAGCTCGAAATTACCGACGTCAATCGGACCTATCTTGAGCGCGGCGAGCTTTCGGTTGAGCGGATGGGGCGCGGCTACGCCTGGCTCGATACGGGCACACCCGACTCAATGCTCGACGCCGCCGCATTCGTTCGCACGCTGGAGTTACGGCAAGGTCTCCGTATTTCCTGCCCCGAAGAAGTTGCTTTCCAGCTCGGTTATATCTCGCGCGAGGAGCTTCTAAAACTTGCTTCCGGCATGGGCAAGAGCGACTATGGAAAGTACCTCATCGAAGTCGCACATGAGTTTTGATTGCTATTTCGAGCCAAATTTAGAGTATTTTGCGATCCACGCCTCGACTTGACCAATTTTGCGACAGCGACGGACGTGAATCAGCTCTTAGGCCATTTCGCCGACATAACACAGCCTTCAGCTGCGCTGCCGTCACACGATCACGATGAAATTGCGTGCTTTGGGCTGCTTGAACGGCTCAGATTCGGCCAAGAACGACGAGCACAAGAACGACGACAAGCACGGTTCCGAGAAGGCCCGAGGGACCATACCCCCAGTGAGCGCTATGCGGCCAACTCGGGAATGCGCCTATAAGCAAGAGGACAAGAAGGATGACAAGGATTGTTCCAAGCGACATGGCGTTTCGACCTTCTCGAGGCTTAAGTTGATTCAAAGGCGCGCACGAAACTCCCCCGCGCCCAATGCAAACGTGCGCAATGCAAAATTGCGGCTTCATAGGCCACGCTGGCGCGAGACGAGAAAATCCGCCTTTGTAAGCTAATGGTTGAATGTTGAGCATCAAGGCCGATTTCGACAATATTTTTTTGAAGTCTAAGATTTTTTAGGTAGTTTCCTATATTATTTGGTGAAGCGGCGTATTTGGCGCGCGCTATTGCAGGATTAATGATGTCCCTCCACTTTCCAAACGCTAGCCGAAATTACGACGCTACCCGCCACTGCGTTTGTTTCTGGGGCCACGACGCCACGGTGGAGGTTTCATTTCATTTGGCCGAAGAAGCGCTTTACCAGATCAGCGCCGATCGCGATGAGGCGTCATTGTTGCGCGCTTTCGACGTCAACCGCGATCGGATCGAAGCAGCTGCGAGCGCCGCTTACACGAGTAAGCAGCGAACCCACTATCGCTTGTCGGCGGCAGATGTGTAGTGGATCCTTTTTCGATCATTACAGCTGATATCTACAGCGACGGAATCGACCAAAAGGGTTTGATGTCGTAGCTCAAAGGCTCGGGCGGTTGCGCCTTCATGTCCCACGGCGGCAAATAATCGCCCCAAGTCTCCCCTTGCCGCGGCATGCTTAGCCCAAGGCAGAGAGTTGTCTCGTGATGAACTTCACCATCGAGTTCTTTCGCGTTCGGTCGCGCGACGAGGCGCATGCGACATTGGATCGAATTTCGATAGTCGCCGACCATCTCGACGCGGCGACGATCAAAGCGAAGTCGCTTTTCGACACGCTGGACATGCCGCAAAAGCCGGACGGGTTGCGCATCCTGGATCAGGTCGGTCGAGAATTGTTCATCTGGAAGCCCGATGACCATGACGCTTAAAGGATTAAGAGGCGAGAAGAGAGAAGCGTGATCATCCCGGCGCTCCCGAACTTTCGCAGAGAACATTTGGAAGCCAATACATGCAAGGGCGCGAGCATTTCTCGAAAGCGTGACGACGCATCCAATCCTCATTGCAAACCAGGAGCGGCTATTGCTCCATCGAGCATGCGTAGAGTGAAAACCGCGGCGTCGTTCGGCGGGCCTAAATCTGAGAAGGAGAAGGAGCTTTTTCGATTTCTCTCATCGCACGGTGATGACGATGGACGCCGCCTTCGGCGTCGAGGGGCTGGAAAGGGCTTTGGCGGGGCCGGCCTTCGCCACCGTCGCTTCTATTGTCGCTCTGGAGCAGGCGGAACCTTGAGCCGCATACAACGTTGCTGACATTCTGTCCCGAAAGGGAATCAGATGAGCGATTTGCTCGAAAGCCCAGCCACTCGTCCGCAACAACAGCCTGATCCGACGCGCACGCTGGAAATGCTCGCCACGCTTTTTCTCGTCGCGATCGTGGCGGCCACGCTTTATGTCGGGCGCGACGTGCTCGTTCCTATCGCCATTGCGGTTCTGGTGAGCTTTGTTTTGTCCCCGCCGATCCTCTTTCTGCGGCGCTGGGGCTTGGGCCGCATCCTTTCCGTACTGATCGTCGTATTCGCTGCGCTTGTGATCGCATTTGCGGTCAGCACGGTCCTGACCAGGCAAGTTTCTGAACTCGCCGTCGATCTGCCCAAATATCAGGCAACGATCAATATCAAGCTCGATAAATTGCGCGCCGTCGTCGCCGACAACGCCTTTTTCGGAAAAGTTTCGGCGGCGCTGAAGAGCCTCGGCGAAGCCAATTCGTACCGGCCTCCGCCGTCAAGCGCAGCTCCGCCTTTGGGCCAACAGAAAAACCAACTGACTGGGCGCGACGACGGCCAGCGGCCCATTCAAGTCGAGGTCCATCAGCCGGCCCCTGGACCTTTCGCTCTTGCACAGACCATCGCAGGCTCCGCGCTATCGCCTCTGGAGACGACCAGCATCGTGGTCATCTTCGTGATCTTCATTCTTCTGCAGCGCGAGGATCTTCGCAACCGCTTCATCAAGCTCGTCGGCTCCGACGACATGCAACGCACGACCCTAGCTATGAACGACGCGGCGGGGCGGCTCAGCCGATTTTTTTTGGTTCAGACCCTCGTCAACGCATCGTTCGGCGTCATCGTTGCGGCAGGCCTGTATTTGATCGGCCTTCCGAGCCCGATTTTTTGGGGCATTGCCGCCTTCTTGCTGCGTTTCATCCCCTATATTGGTTCGTTCATCGCGGCTGGTTTTCCAATCGTCCTGGCGGCAGCCGTCGATCCCGGTTGGGGCATGGCGCTCGAAACCTTGGCCTTGTTTCTCGTTGTCGAACCCATCATCGGACAGGCGGTCGAGCCTTGGCTCTATGGCCGCAATACGGGACTATCGCCGATCGCCGTCGTGATCGCGGCGACGTTCTGGACCTCGATGTGGGGCGCCGTCGGTCTTGTGCTGTCCACGCCGCTCACCGTCTGTCTCGTCGTTCTCGGGCGGCATGTAGAGCGCCTTGCGTTTCTCGACGTCATCTTTGGCGACGCGCCGCCTCTCACGCCGGTCGAAGGCTTCTATCAACGCATGCTGGTTGGGGACGCCTCCGAGGTTGCCGACCAAGCTGAAAATTTCCTGAAGAACAATACGCTCGTCAATTATTACGACGAGGTGGCGCTCCAGGCTTTGCTTATGGCGCAGGCGGACTTGCGCCGCGGCGTTCTTGATTCGCGCCGGCAGACGCTGATCAAGGAAACGATCGAGGAGGTCATCGACAATCTGTCCGATCACGTCGACCAAACTCAGGCGGCGGCTCCGGCGCCCGAGGCGGCCGCGCCTTATGCTTTGCTCACGGCGGCCGCGCCGACCATTTCCCCTCCAGCGCCCTCATCGAGCGTCGAGGCGCCGCAAATCGATGCGTTGGCGCGTGACCTGGAGAACGCAAACACAGTTCTTTGCGTCGCCGGCCGGAGCTTTCTCGATGAAGCGGCCGCGGCCCTGTTTGCGCAGATCCTTCAGAAGCACGGCTTTACGACCAAGGTCGAGCCGGCCGGAGCGCTGACCGTCGGCCGGATTTCGCGCCTAGCGGAAGAAGGCGCCCGGACGGTGTGCCTATCTTTTCTTGACGCCGATTTGAATGCGGCGAGGGCGCGCTTCGCGGTTCGGCGTCTGCGCCGGCGCCTGGAAAATGTCAAGATTCTCGCCGGTTTCTGGCGGAGCGATCCTGGCCAATTGGGCGCGCTTTGCACCGAGACCAAAGCGGATTTCTGCGCGGCGACGTTCAAGGACGCGCTAGGCTTTTGCCTCCAACAGGCGCTCCAGAAGGATGCGGCGGGCCAGATTAAGGCGAAGCCCACGGCGAAAACCTTCGTCGGAGCGGCGTCATCAGCCGAAGGGTCCGCTGTCTAGCTATCTAGGCTTCGCCCGCCCGAAGCCGCCGTGCAAGATTCCTATATGGCTGTGCAAAGCAACAGACAAATCACTTGGTCGCCACGTGATCGGCAAAACCCAAAACGCTTTGCCAAGCCTGCATAAGTTTTTGATTTTACTTGGTGAGCGCGATGGGACTCGAACCCATGACCCTCTGATTAAAAGTCAGATGCTCTACCAACTGAGCTACGCGCTCCTCTAAAGGGGCGAGGCTGAAGTAGCGGCAACGGCGCGAAGCGTCAATAGAAAGCGGGCCCATCAGTCCCATTCCTGCGCGCGGGCATCCGTGCGAATTGCTCCAATTGAGCTATTTTTGGCGTGGGCGCAGGTTCCCAATAGAAAAATACAATGAAATAAAAGCTTAGCGATGGCCTCAGAATTCCGTCAAACTGCAAGCGGCTAGCCGCCGACGTAGCGGGCGAAGAAGACGAGCGCCGCGAAGACGATGACGGAGACCAAAGTGGTCCAGGCGGCCTTGGCGAGCAGCTTCGGCGCGACCGGAGCGCCAGGATCCGTGCCGGCGACAATGTCGCCGGCCTCGTGCTGCGACCGGACGCCGAAAGGTAAGACCGCGAACAGCACAATGAACCAGATCGTCAGAAATATGACGATCGCCAATGGCGTCGAAAAAGGCATGATCGCCCCCAAATCTCATCGCGATCAAAAGACCCGATTGATCGGTTCAGGACGCAGTAAAGATGCGCAAGCTTTCATGCTTGTCGGAATTGGCGCGATCAATCAAGTTTTTTGAAAACACCCGAGCATCTCGCCAAAAAGCCAATCGGCTTTTTCAATAATTAGACATTGGAAATAGGCGACGGAGCAAGGTCGCGATCCATTGCCAGATCGTCGCCGCGGTCTGATCATGACTTCGAGTCTTATCGTCGATTCGCGCGCCAGCTTGTTCAACTTGTGGAAAAATCAAAATGCGCCGTCGTTTTCCGGCCCTCGCCAGTGTCATTCTCGGGGCCTTGCTCGCCGCGCCCCCGGCGCAAGTCGCGGCCTATGACTATCAGCAGATCTATGGCCAGCCCTTTTCGGATCTGTCCGGTCGGCCGCGCGCGATAGCGCCGCCGCGCGAGCTCATCGCCTATTACGGCCGGCAAGCGCCAGGCACGATCATCATCTCAACCCAGGAGCGCCGCCTTTATTACGTGCTGCCCGGCAATCAGGCGATCAGATATGGCATCGGCGTCGGTCGTCCCGGTTTCGAATGGAGCGGCACGAGATATGTCGCGATGAAGCGGGAATGGCCGTCCTGGACGCCGCCCTCTCAAATGTTGCGCCGCCGCCCGGATCTCCCCCGCTTCATGCCCGGCGGACTGGATAATCCGCTCGGCGCGCGCGCCATGTATCTAAGCGGCACGCTTTATCGCATACACGGCTCGAACGAGCCCGAATCGATCGGACAGGCGGTTTCCTCAGGGTGCATTCGCATGACCAATGAAGACGTCATGGATCTCTACAACAGAGTCAGCGTGGGAACCCGCGTCGTCGTCCAACGCTGACGGGGCCGCTCAAGAGGCTGGCGCGTCATTTGTCTCGGACCCGCGTTGATCGGATGAGTACAACCTTCGGCCGGGCGAAACCGCCGCGCGCCGAATCTTCACGCCTGTCCGGCGATGTCGCGGCTCAATCCCTTTGTTTGAAGCTCTGCCTCGTAGAAAGCCCATTTCTGGTCGCGCTCCGCGCCGAGCTGATAAAGATAGTCCCAAGTGAATATGCCAGTCGAATGCAAATCGTCGAAGGTGAGCCGCACCGCATAAGTGCCGACCGGCTCGACGCCGATAATCGCGCAAAGGCGCTTGCCGCCGACCGTGACGCGCTCTTCGGGACTATGCCCCTGCACTTCCGCGCTCGGGCTCATCACCCGTAAATATTCTGCCGAAAGATCGTAAACGGCGCCATTCTCGAAGGCGACCTGCAAGAGCCGCCCCTGCTCCTTGAGGCGTAATTCGCTCGGCCACCGCCCGCCCGTCTCGCTCATTGTCCTGTCCCGCTTCGTCCTGTCCCGCTTCGAAACTTTATTTCGTCCCGCTTGGAAATTTTCGCCTTCGACGACCCATATTCACATGAACCTGAACATTGTCGTGGAAATCCGGCCGCGGCAAATGTAAATGTAGGGTCATGACATTGATGCCGACATTGCCGCTGGCAAAATCCGAACCAAAGCGCGCCGAGCCGGTCGCGGCGCCGCTTGTCGATCCGTTTGGGCGCGTGATCACCTATGTCCGCGTCTCGGTGACGGATCGGTGCGACATGCGCTGCGTCTATTGCATGTCGGAAGACATGAATTTCCTGCCCAAACGGGACTTGCTCAGCCTGGAGGAGCTGGACCGCCTCTGCACCGCCTTCATCAGCCGCGGCGTCCATAAGCTCCGCATCACCGGCGGCGAGCCTCTGGTGCGGCGCAATATCATGAGCTTGTTCCGGGCGCTGTCGCGCCATCTCGAATCCGGCGCACTCTCCGATTTGACGCTCACCACGAATGGATCCCAGCTCGCCGATCATGCCGACGAGCTCGCGGCGATCGGCGTCCGTCGGCTCAATCTTTCGCTCGACACGCTCGATCCGGCCAAGTTCCGCGCCATAACGCGGTGGGGCGATCACGCCAGGGTCATGGAGGGCGTCGAGGCGGCGCAAAAGGCCGGCATCGCCGTCAAGATCAATATGGTGGCGCTTCAAGGCGTCAATGACGGAGAGATCGCGCCCATGCTCGAATGGGCGCATGGGCGCGGCATGGACTTGACCTTGATCGAGGTCATGCCCCTCGGGAAGATCGAGGCCGAACGGGCCGATCAATTCTTGCCCTTGAGCCTTATCGAGGCCCGGCTCAAGGAGCGCTACACTCTGCGCGAAATCAGCTACCGGACAGGCGGGCCGGCGCGTTATGTGCGCGTCGCTGAAACCGGCGGCCGTCTCGGGTTCATCACGCCCCTCACCCATAATTTTTGCGAGGGCTGCAATCGCGTGCGCGTGACCTGCACCGGCACGCTTTACATGTGCCTCGGCCAGGACGACGCCGCCGATCTGCGCGGGCCCCTGCGCGCCTCGGCTTCGGATGAACTGGTGCACGAGGTCCTCGAGGCCGCGATCGCCCGCAAGCCCAAGGGCCATGATTTCGTCATCGGGCGCGGCCAGACCGCTCCCGCGGTCGCCCGCCATATGAGCGTCACGGGCGGATAGGGCGTTTTCAAGCGAAGCGGACGCCGGTTCGAGCAAACTGGACGCGAGTCCGTAGAACAAGAAGCGCTCGGCGGCTCGGCGTTCAACCGCGCGATTGAGCGCCGCCAGAGCATGTTTAGACCGGCTCCAATAGTTTGAATTCGAGCGGCGCCCTTTTTGATCAAACGAGTCCATTTGCCCGGAAGGCGCTCCAGCGGCCGGGCGAGCTAAAATTGCCGGCGCGCCAGTCCGAAGCTCCCGCGTCAGAGCAATAGCGCTTCTCATGGGGCCGCCGGTCAAATGGAAGCGGATTCGGCTTCCCGTCGAACCAGATCCAAAAGAACCGACAATCGCTCAAGTCTGGCGTTCCTTGCGAGCAAGACTAGCTCTGACGCCATATGCGCCAGATATTCCGCCGTCTCCGATGCGCTCGCTTGAATGGCGCCGTCGCTAAAATCTTCAGTGTCCGCGACGCCATTCAGGCGACGGCTCATGCGTGGATTGCTGCGTTCTCTGGCCATCATATTCATCCCCATCTCCATGACGATCATGATCGTCGAGCCCAATATTCGCTGGCGCGCGTTCGGTAGAGCGGCGGACCGGCGATCGGCGCTCAGCGCCGATGACGTACTGTACGTAATGCACAGCACTTTGCAACACAAAATGTACAGAAAATCGAAAAAAGTACAAATTGTGCTATTTTGAGCCAAGTGATGCTTAAGCGATGCTGATGTCGCGGAGCACGATCTCACTTGAGCCGCCTCTCACTTCGGGCGCCGCGTCGGCCTTTCGAGCAAAGTCCATTCGCCGGCGCGGATATTTCCGAACACTTTGCAGGCCCATTCGATCTGGACGTTCAGGATCGGGCTGGCGTTATGACTCACAAGATCAAACCGGTCCTTGGCGACGCGGCGGATGGTTTTCAGATAGCGCCGCCCGTCGGTCAGCCGCACCGCAGCCTCCCAGCCATCCGCCTCGGTGCGAGTCTGCGCGACCTTCCAGCAAATGACGATGTCGCCCGGATCATAGCGCGGCCACATGCTGTCGCCGACGATCTCGAAGGCCACCGCGCCTTTGGGGACGGGATAGGGAATCTCAATTTCCGCGAAGCCTTCCGCGGGCTCCTGCTCGAAATCGGAATCGATCACCGCGCCGGCGCCGATACGACCGACCAAGCGCACGATATTTTTTGGCTCCGGCCGAGGTTCGGCCTCGCCCTCCCCGGTCAAAAGCCAGGCTGCGCTGGTCCCGAACGCCTTGGCGTAGCGTTCGGCGATCGCCAAGCGCAAGCCGCGCTCGCCATTCTCGTGGCTGCGATAGGTGTTCTCGTTCCAGGCGAAGGCGCGCGCCGCGTCGGTCGCGTTTTCGAACCCGGCGTTGCGGCGCGCGGCCGCCAATCGATCGTGGGGTTCTTCCATGCGGGTCTTATAACAAAACGTGCTGTACGTTTCTACCGAAATAGCGTCGCTTTTCAACATTTGCGTGTGATGAGCCGGAAGCACAGCCTTTACCCCGCCTTCGGCCAGATATTGGCGCCGACGTTTATGTCAGCCTCAAGAAATTTGCGCGAACCGCCTGAATATGGACATGCCGACCTAAGTCGCCATTTTGGCGGACATGAGCGCAATTCCATTTGATACGCAGAAGCTTGCCCGATCCTTGCGGGAGAGAGCTCATTTTATGACCGAACAGGCCGAAGGCGCGGCTAACATGCGCGCCGCCGCGTTGGATCGGGCCGCGAACAAGGAGGAGTTCGGCCTATTGGGGAGCGCTGACGGTCAAGTTCGGCGGCACGCTTGTCGTCGCGATCGGCGTTTTGACAGCGCTCATCAAAGGATCGCCGTAAACGCGCCTGATAGGCGCGCCAGGAAATTCAGCGCCGCGTCACTCGATAAAAATCTTTGGCGCGATGCGGGCGCGGCCTTTTTCGAGCCTCGCCTTAACCTGCTCGGCGATGGCCCGATAGACGCCGGCGTGGGCGCTTTGCGGATCGACGGCGACGATGGGCGTGCCGGAATCGGCATGTTCGCGAATGCCCATGTCGAGCGGCACTTCGCCGAGGAAGGGCACGCCATATCGTTCAGCTTCGTGGCGCGCGCCGCCATGGGCGAAAATATCGGAGCGGCCGCCGCAATGCGGGCAAAGGAAATAGCTCATATTTTCAATGATGCCGAGCACCGGGACATCCACCTTGTTGAACATGGCTATGCCCCGGCGGGCGTCGATCAAGGCGAGATCCTGCGGCGTCGACACCACGACGGCTCCGGCGAGCGGCACGTTTTGGGCCAGGGTCAGCTGCGCGTCGCCGGTTCCCGGCGGCATGTCGACAACAAGACAATCGAGCTCGCCCCAGGCGACCTCGCGCAGCAATTGCTGGATCGCGGCCATGACCATCGGCCCGCGCCAGATCATCGGATCTTCCTCCTCGACGAGAAAGCCGATCGACATGGCCTTGACGCCATAGGCTTCAAGCGGCTGCATGAGGCGGCCTTGGGACTCTGGCTTGGCCTTGAGCCCAAGCAGCCGGGGCAAGGACGGACCGTAAATATCGGCGTCGAGTATGCCGATGCGCCAGCCGAGCGCGGCGAGGCTGAGAGCCAGATTGACGCAAGTTGTCGATTTCCCGACCCCGCCCTTGCCCGAGGCGACCGCGATGACATTGGCGATTCCGGGTATGGCGATGCTGCGCGGCTGGGCGGCCTTCGGCGGCGCGGGATGAAGGTCCGCCGTCAGGCTGACAAGCGCATTGGCGACGCCTTTCAATTGCTTCACCGCAGTCTCCGCCGCGACCCGCATGGGCTCCATCGCGACCGATTGCTTCGGGTCAATCGCGATGGAGAGATAGACCTTTCCGTCCTTGATCGTGAGCCCGGCGACCGCGCCCGATTGCGGCAGCGGCGTCTTGCCGTCTGGACCTGGAACGGCTTGAAGCGCGGTGAGAACGTCCTGATCGCTGACCATTCTTGATTTCGCTCCATTCCCGCCAAAGGCGCGGATATATAGGCCCTTGTCGTATTTCGTTCAATCGCGCGCCGGCGCACGGCCGGCCTCGACCTACGCGCGCCAAATGGATCAGCAAGAGCTACGCCAGTTTGTCCGGAGCGAGACATTCGCCGCGCGAAAAAGCTTGCCGAGCCCGCGCCACGCTCGCCTCCGCATCCAGCGCCCCGCAAGCGGCGCGGGCGGGCGCGAGGAATTCGGCCGCGATCACGCAGCCGGGACCTATATTCGCACCCGGGAATCCGTCATAAATGCCGCCCCGACGCGGGCGCGCCCGAGTCGAAGCATCCGATCATGCCCGCCACCGACTGACCGGTTGAAGCGGCCGGCGAAAACCCGATGGAGAAGGTCCCTGCCCGCACGCTTTTCCGCTTCTGTCCGAAGATCCTTTCGCCGTCCACCCTCGCCGCTCTACGGGCTCCTCTTGATCCTCGCCGCGCTCATCTCGGCGCCGTCCGCCGCGGAGGAAGGCGCCGCGCCGGCCCCGCGCGAAATCAAGATCGCCAGCGAAGGCGCGCGGCCGCCATATAATTATCTCGACAATAATGAGCTCGCGGGCTTCGAGATCGACCTCGCGCGCGACCTCTGCGCTCGCATGAAAGCGACCTGCACTTTCGTCGCGCAGGATTGGGACGGGCTCATACCGGGCCTCCTCGATCATCAGTATGACTCTATCATGGCCGCGATGGAGATCACTGACGAAGCGCGCGAAAAAATCGCCTTCACCAAGCCCTATATCCGCATGCCGAGCGCGTTCCTCGCCGCGAAGGAGACGGTGATCGAGGATCCGAGCCCGGCCGGACTCGCCGGCAAGACCATAGGCGTCGAGTTGGGCGGCGCGCATGAGACCTATGTCGAGGATCTCTACAAGCAATCGGAGATCCACGCCTACGCCACGCTTGAGGAAGCAATTCTCGATCTCGCCGAAGGCCGGCTCGATGTCGTCATCGGCGACAAGGACGCGCTCGCCGACTTCCTGAAAAACCGAAGGGAGGCGCAATGCTGCGCCCTTGCCGCCGACCCGCCGCGTGATCCGGCCTATTTCGGCGACGGCGTGGGGATTGGCCTGCGCAAGGAGGACAAAATGCTCAAGGAAAGGTTCGAAAAGGCCTTGGACGAAAGCATGGCCTCCGGCGCCTTCGCCAAAATCAGGGGCAAATATTTCGGCTTCGAGATCAACTAGAAAGCGTCCCGGTCCGCTTTCGACGCTAAATCTCGAAATTTGAATCCGCGCTAGGTAGTGGCCAGTTTGAACGTCGCTGCCGCCAGGCGTGACGGAGCCTCTTTGGGAGGTCGCTGGTATGGTCGGCGCACTTGAGGCGTGGGAGGCCACATGAAGATGCTATTTAATGGGTTAGCGGCCATATGTGCTTTTGGCGCAGCTTGGTTCTGGTACAAGTCCTCTTTCGATATGCCGCCGCCTCCGGTGGGCGCGTTTGCAGAGCAGGTCATGCCTGCCTTGAAAATTTATCAAGCAGCCGTCCAGCGAGCGGCGCGATCAAATCGCTGGGCAGCGTTGCTCAGCGCAATATCGGCACTATTCACGGGACTAAGCCTAGCTATCCCCTCGTGACCAATTTTATGCCGCTATAATCTGCGCAAGTTGACATTTGAGATTGCAGACGCCGTCGCAGAAAATCGCAACTTGCCATTCATTTCTTGACGGCGAGTTTGGCGAGCGGGTCGATTCTGTCAAGGACGCGAGCTATGCTCGCGCCGGCGCAGCCGGTGCTTCGCATCCTTGACAGAATCGCTCCCGTCTCGCTGATAATGCCGGCCGCGAGATGAATGGTGAAATCTGACATTGACCGACGGATCAAATCCCGACTTTTTAGCCTAATTTAAATAGGCTTACTTAATTTAAACTGGCTTGCTTGCCAACGCCATTGAGGCTGGTCTGAATTTCGCGATTCCGCTAGATCAAAATAGGTTTGCTCATCACGAAAAAGCCCGGCGCGGCGGCGCGCGGCCAGCTCGGAAAGACGGACCTCGGAAAGGCAGTCATGGCCAAAGTTGCATTCCTCGGCCTCGGCGTCATGGGCTATCCCATGGCCGGGCATCTCCAAAAGAAGGGCCATGACGTCACCGTCTACAATCGGACGGCGGCGAAGGCGGCCAAATGGGTCGCGGAATTCGGCGGCGCGTCCAAGCCGACGCCGCGCGAGGCCGCGGCGGGGCAAGAGATCGTCTTCGCCTGCGTTGGCAATGACGATGATTTGCGCGCCGTGTCGATCGGCCCCGACGGCGCTTTCGAGGGCCTCGAAGAAGGCGCCGTCTTCGTCGATCACACCACCGATTCGGCGATCCTCGCGCGTGAGCTCCAGGCGATCGCCAAAGCGAATGGGAAAGGCTTCGTCGATGCGCCGGTTTCCGGCGGCCAGGCCGGCGCCGAGACCGGCGCGCTCACCATCATGTGCGGCGGCGAGCCCGCCGATTACTCCCGCGCCGAGCCGGTTTTCTCGGCCTACGCCAAGGCGAGCCGGCTGATGGGACCGGCCGGATCCGGCCAGCTCACGAAAATGGTTAATCAGATCTGCATTTCGGGGCTTGTCCAGGCTCTCGCCGAAGGGCTTCATTTCGCCAAGCGCGCCGGGCTCGATCCGCATGCGGTGATCGAGGTGATCTCCAAGGGCGCGGCGCAGTCCTGGCAGATGGAGAACCGGCACAAGACGATGATCGCGGGTGAATTCGACTTCGGCTTCGCGGTGAACTGGATGCGGAAGGATCTGGCGATCTGTTTCGACGAGGCCCGGCGCAATGGCGCGAGCCTGCCGGTGGCCGCGCTCGTCGATCAATTCTACGCCGACGTTCAAAGCTTCGGCGGCGGGCGCTGGGACACGTCGAGCCTGATCGCGCGGCTGGAGCCGGCCGATGCGGCGAGCAAGCCGTAGGAGCCTGTCGCGAGCGCGCGGAGCTATTCGGCGCAGAGGCGTTAACGCAGAGTCTGAAGCTCGCCATCTGGCAGGGCCGCGAGCCTTTTCTCCATTTTCTTTTCTTCGCGACGCACGATCAGCATGCAGGCTACGGCGCCGCCGACAACCCCGACAAGCGCGGCGATCCCGAGCGGACCGCTGACGCGATGGACCGCGTCGCCGAAAATATATGAGGCGACACCCATGATGAGGGCCCAGGCGACGCCCCCCGTCGCGTTGTAGAATAAAAATTGCCCCCAATGATATTTGTTCACGCCCGCGAGCAATGCGGCGAGAACTCTCAGGAACGCGACGAAACGGCCGAAAAAGACGATTTTCGCGCCATGCCTTGCAAATAAATATTGCCCGAGCTTGAGCCGGCCCTCAGGCAGATGGATGAACCTGCCATAGCGCAGCAAAAGTTTCGCGCCCCAGGTCCGGCCGATCCAGAAGCCAATATTATCGCCAATGATGGCGCCCGCCGCCGCCATTGCGATGACGAGGGAAATATTGAGCTGGCCGGTGGCACCGGCATAGGCCCCGGCGAGCAGCAAAGCCGTTTCTCCGGGAAGCGGGAGTCCCGCGCTTTCCAACATGACAATGAGGAAAACCGCCCAATAGCCATGCTGCGCGATCAGCGGTTGAATGTCGGTGAAGAACAAGGCGGCTCCAAGCTGAAAGATGTTGGGCTAGGGACGGGCTCCAGGGATGGCGGGATGAGTTCGGCCGCCCGCCTCATGCGCGTCACGTCTGGCGGCGCATAGCCAATATGTCCTCCCGCGACAGGATGCGCATTAATTTTTGGTGACGATAGCACAAAGCCTCGCCATGTCGCCAGCGCCGCGGCTCAAACGAAACAGACCGATGCCGGCGTCGATCGAAACAGAGGTTCTTATTAAGGCCAAACCTTAAGCGGCGGCGCCTTCTCCGTCCGGAAAAAAGGTTCCGCGCAGAAAGCGTATCGGAATTCTCTCGCCGGGGCGCAAATTGGCCGTGGCTGGCGCGTCGATCTCCACCCGCCCTGCTTCGTTTGGAATTCGCGATCTCCGCCCGCCGCGTCGCGCCGCTGCGGCGCAACGCCACGATCTCGGCCTCAAGGCCATTTGGCCCGGCGCCTTCGCCGATCTCAATGTCGTGCGGGCGCACATAAAGTCGCCCTCGTCCGCTTTCGCCGCTCTTATGTGGAAGCGGCAGCTCATGCGCGCCAATGAAAAGCCGTCCGGCGCGAAGATCGACCCTAAGCGCGCTCGCCTCGCCGATGAAGCCATGCACGAAAGGCGTCGCCGGATGATCGTAGATTTCGTCGGGCGAGCCTATTTGCTCGATGCGGCCGCCATTCAGGACGGCGACCCGGTCGGCGAGTTCGAGCGCCTCATCCTGATCATGGGTCACGAATGTCGTCGTGTGCCCGGTCTGCTGATGCAGTTCGCGGAGCCAGCCGCGCAGATCGCGCCTGACCTTGGCGTCGAGGGCGCCGAAAGGCTCATCGAGCAGAAGCACCCTCGGCTCGACCGCGAGAGCGCGGGCGAGCGCGACGCGCTGGCGCTGCCCGCCGGACAATTGCCCCGGCCGGCGCTTCTCAAGCCCGCTCAATTGGACGAGGTCCAGCAATTCCAGTGTGCGGCGCTTGATCTCGGCCTTGGGCGGCCGCAATTCGCGATTACGGACATCAAGGCCGAAAGCGATATTCTCGCCGATGGTCAGATTCTTGAACAAGGCGTAATTCTGGAAGACGAAGCCGACGCGTCTCTCCTGCACGGTCTTTTCAGAGGCATCCTCGTCGCCGAAATAGACCGAGCCGGAGTCGGGAAACTCCAGGCCCGCGATGATCCGCAAAAGCGTCGTCTTGCCGGAGCCCGATGGTCCGAGCAGCGCCACGAGCTCGCCGCTTCCCACGACGAGGCTCACGCCATCCAGCACCGGCCTGGCACCTGGGCCTGCGAATTTCTTGACGATGTCGACTGTGCGTATCTGCATGGCGTCAAATCCTCTTCCGGCTCTTGTCGCCTCAATGTCCGCGCGCTTTCCCGGGAAGGGCGTCCTTTAAGCAGGTTTCCAGCACAGTCTTGGCGGCGAGGGTCACGAGCGCCAGAAGCGCCAGCAGCGACGCGACGGCGAAAGCCGCGGTGACGTTATATTCATTGTAGAGGATCTCGACATGGAGCGGCATGGTGTCGGTCAGGCCGCGAATATGCCCCGACACGACCGACACCGCGCCGAACTCGCCCATTGCGCGGGCGTTGCACAAAAGCACGCCATAAAGCAGGGCCCATTTGACATTGGGCAAGGTCACCCGAAGAAATGTCGTCAGGCCGCTCGCGCCGAGCGATAGCGCGACCTCCTCCTCGGCCGTCCCTTGGTCCTCCATGAGGGCGATGAGTTCGCGGGCGACGAATGGAAAGGTGACGAACACCGTCGCGAGGACAATGCCTGGCACGGCGAAGACGATCTCTATGTCATGCGCTTTCAGCCAGGGGCCCAAAGCGCCCTGGGCGCCGAACAGCAGCACATAGATCAGGCCGGCGACGACCGGCGAGACGGAAAACGGCAAATCGATCAGGGTGATGAGAAAGCTCTTGCCGGGAAACCGAAATTTGGCGATCGCCCAGGCCGCGGCGAGGCCGAAGATGATGTTCAGCGGCACGGCTATGGCGGCGACCAGGAGGGTGAGCTTAATGGCGCTGAGCGCGTCGGGCTGCGCGAGCGCGGCGAAATAGATCGCGGCCCCTTTGGCGAACGCCTCATAAAACACGACGGCAAGCGGCAGGACCAAAAATAGAAGCAGGAATATGAGGGAGACGGCGATCAGAGCGCCGGCGAGATAAGGGCTCTCCGCCGTCGCCGCGCCGCGGCTCTGGGCGAATGAAGCTCTCCGCCGCGTCCAAAAGCTTTCCGCGGTCTCTGGGGCCCATTGGGCGATCGTCTCGGTCATTGACCCACTCTCCTTCGATTCCAGGCCTGAATGAGGTTGATGATCAACAGGATGAGAAAGGATGCCGCCAGCATAAGCGTCGCGATCGCCGTCGCTCCCGCGTAATCGAACTGCTCGAGCTTCACGATGATGAGAAGCGGCGCGATTTCCGAAACAAAGGGCAGATTGCCGGCGATGAAGATGACCGACCCATATTCGCCGACGCCGCGCGCGAAGGCCAAGGCGAAGCCGGTCAAAAGCGCCGGCGCCAAGGCGGGAAGAATGACCCGCCAGAGCGTCTGAAGCCGGCTGGCGCCAAGCGTGGCCGAAGCTTCCTCGACATCCGCTTCGAGCTCGGCGATCACCGGCTGCACGGTCCGCACGATGAAAGGCAGGCCAATGAAAACAAGAGCCACGACGATGCCGAGCGGCGTATAGGCGATTTTCCAGCCAAGCGGAGCGATCATGGCGCCGATCCAGCCATTCGGCGCATAGATCGCGGCGAGCGAGACGCCGGCCACCGCCGTTGGCAGCGCAAAGGGAAGATCGACCGTGGCGTCGAGCAGGCGCCGGCCGGGAAATTCA
This sequence comes from uncultured Alphaproteobacteria bacterium, assembly GCA_963829515.1. Taxonomy (GTDB): domain Bacteria; phylum Pseudomonadota; class Alphaproteobacteria; order Rhizobiales; family Beijerinckiaceae; genus Methylocapsa. The sequence goes on along the minus strand of CAWHIP010000014.1, from coordinate 1,750 downwards.
TAGCGCGAGAGAACCCAGGCGACGACGCCGCCGAACATGACATTGACGGCCGCCGCCGCCAAGGCGAGGCTAAAGCTTGTCCACAATGCCGCCACGATGCGCGGCTCGGTCGCGATGGCCCATAGGCCCGCAACGCCGAGGCTGCTTGCGCGCAAAACGAGCATCCCGAGCGGAATAAGCACGATCACGCCGAGATAGACGAGCGTATAGCCGAGGGTGAGGCCGAAGCCTGGAATGATGGAATTGCGCTGCGCCGCCAGAGACACCCTAAAACGACCTTTCACTTTCTTGCGCCGCACATCCTTTGTTTTGCGTCGCTCAACCCTCGCCGCGTTTCCCGCCACGCGCAGAAATTGCAAGGCGCAATTAGGCACGACAGCTGACCATAAAGCAAATAGATTTTATTTAGTTTATGGGATAACTATGTCATGAGACGGAGACGCAGGCAAAGGCAGAAATTAACACACAAAAAATGTTGTTATTGTTTATTTCTCGCCAATCTCTGTTGTTTCGCCTATAAGCAAGTTTGAACCCCGTCACCAACGCCTTTTCGCGAGCCATGCCCAAAGTCATTTCCGCAAATCGTCTCACCGATGGGATCGTCGTTTATGTCGGACCCGAGGGATCTTGGCCCGAGGCCCTCGGCGAGGCGCGAATTTTTGAAAGCAAGGCCGAAGCCGAGGCGGGGCTGCTGGCCGCCCGCGCCGACGTCAAGCGCAATCTCGTCCTCGATCCTTTTGTCGTCGAGATCGCCCGCGGCGAAGGCGGGCTTCAGGCGGTGAGCTTTCGCGACGCGATCCGGGCGCGCGGTCCGACGATCGACTTCACCCCTCGCAGAGGCCCCCAAACGGCTCGGACCGAGCGGAGCTGACATGTACCGTTATGATGAATTCGACAGGAGTTTCGTCGCCGGCCGGGTCGAGCAGTTTCGCGACCAGGTCGCGCGCCGCCTCTCGGGTGAATTGGACGAGGAGCAATTCAAGCCGCTACGCCTGATGAACGGCGTCTATCTGCAATTGCACGCCTATATGCTTCGCGTCGCCATTCCTTACGGGACCTTGTCGTCGCGCCAGCTGCGTAAGCTCGCCCATATCGCGCGGCGCTACGACAGGGGCTACGGCCATTTCACGACACGGCAGAACATCCAGTTCAATTGGCCAGCCCTCGCCGATTGCCCCGATATCCTCGACGAGCTCGCCGAAGTCGAGATGCACGCCATTCAAACATCGGGCAATTGCATCCGCAACGTCACCGCCGACCAATTCGCCGGCGCCGCCGCCGACGAGATCGAAGACCCCCGTCCCTACGCCGAGATCTTGCGGCAATGGTCCTCGCTGCATCCGGAATATTCGTTCCTGCCGCGCAAGTTCAAAATCGCAGTGAACGGCGCAGCGCAGGATCGCGCCGCGATCCAGGTGCATGACGTCGGCTACCAGATCGTCAGGGGGGAGAACGGCGAGACCGGCTTTTCAGTCTATATTGGCGGCGGCCTCGGGCGCACCCCCTTGGTCGCGCATAAGATCCGCGACTTCCTGCCCAAGGCCGATCTCCTCGCCTATACCAACGCGATTTTGCGGATCTATAATCTCGAAGGCCGCCGCGACAATAAATATCGGGCGCGCATCAAGATCCTGGTGCATGAGAAAGGCGCCGACGCCATTCGCGCCGAGGTGGAGGCGGAATTCGCCAATCACAGAGACGAAGCGCTGACCTTGCCGCAGGCCGAGATCGACCGCATCCGCGCCTATTT
>CAWHIP010000013.1:0-402455 GCA_963829515.1 uncultured Alphaproteobacteria bacterium | reverse complement strand
GAAGCTTCACGGCGAAACGCTTATGTTTGCGGCGCGCGACGATTTAATTGTGAACCAGCGACCCGGCCGCGCGTTCGCCAAGCACGCAAGAAACGACGCTGCGGTTTCGCCGTCGAATGGGTCTTGGCCGCAATTTCTGACCATTGATTGATCCTGGGCGCTCGAACCGCAAGGCCGTGGCTACCGTCGGATAAACAGAGTCCTTTTGTGTCCAGACCCTAAATTCGACGTCGGGAACCAGTCAGGAGTTAGAGTTATGCAGAAAATCGCATCCACCATTACGGTCATGGGCATGGCGGCGGCCATTCTCCTTCCTTCGGGCTATGCCGCTCAGAGCCGGAGCTATCGGGACGAAACGATGGCGCTCACAGCCAACCAAATCGTCGACCGCGCCGACGCGCGCATTGCCGACCTCAAGGCCAAACTTCGCCTTTCGGCCGAGCAAGCCAAGCATTGGCCCGGCCTCGAGTCCGCCTTGCGCGACATCGCGACGAAGCGGGCCAAGGCCTTGGCGGACAATCGCAGCACTCCTCAAACCGGCCGCTCCTCCAGCGAATCCTCTTCCGCCGCTACCCGTCCGGTCGCCGATGAAGACGCCGATGTCGCCGCCCGTAAGGAACGGGATGCTCGCAGCAATCCGCGGCAGGATGACATCACGGCGATGCAAAGCGAGGCGGACGCCTTGGCGACGAGGTCCGCCAATCTGCGGCAAATCTCCGACGCAGCCAAACCGCTCTACGACTCGCTCGATGACCATCAACGCCGGCTGCTCGTGCAATTCGTGCATTACGATCTGCGCGCGAACGAGATCGACGATGCAGGTTGGTCGCGCCGCTGATTTGTAATGGCCTTTTTGGAGCCGATCTCGATCTCATCTTGACCGACGCGGAAACACTCCAAATTTAAAGTGTTGGAGCGATTCCCATGAGCCATCGAACATATTCGGCGGCTCAATACCGAGAAAGTCGATCAAGTTTTTCGGACCTTGCCTAGAGGCGATGAGCCTCAGACGGCGCCGCGGTCGGTGAACTGGCCCGTCTTGCGGTAGCGGTAGATATAGGTCGGCGCGAAAGCTTCAAAAAACTCAGGCGCGATGCCGAGGCCCTGCAATGTCCGCCCCTCGGCGATCGCTTGTTGCGATACGACATTGTCGGATTGCAAGAGCGCAACCTGATCGGCGGTGATCGTGAGGAGGTCCGGAAACAGGCCGAGCGAGGCCTTCTTGGCGAACGTGGTCAGGGCGGCGATGAGTTTCGCTTCGGCGAAAGGCACGGAAACAAGCCAGCGCTTGCGCTCCGTGACGGTCAGGATGAACTCGATGATCCGGCGCAGCGTGGCGATGTCGGGGCCGCCCAACTCGTAGGTTGTTCTCGGCTCGGCCTTGCCGTCGACGGCGAGCGCGATCGCCGCCGCGACATCGCCGACGAAGACCGGCTGAAGCTTGGTCGCGCCGCCGCCGATCAAGGGCAGCGCCGGCAGGAACCGCGCCATCGCGGCGAAGCGATTGAAGAAATCATCCTCGGGGCCGAACACGACGGACGGACGAAAAATGATCGCCTTGGGACGGAAGATCCGCACCGCCTGCTCGCCCAAGCCTTTGGTCCTGGCGTAATCGGACCCGTGCTCGGGATCGGCGCCGATCGCCGACACATGGACGAAAGTCCCAATATTGGCGTCCTCGGCCGCCTTGGCGAGCGCTTGAGCCCCCAAATTGTGAATCGCGTCGAAATTTTGCGCGCCGGACTCGCTCAGCAGACCGACGAGATTGACCACGGCTTCCGCGTCGCGCAAGGCGCGCGCGATGGAGTCCGGATAGCGCAAATTGGCCTGGACGGCATGGATTTGGCCGACCTTGCCGGACGGCTGAAGGTGAAACGCGAGATCCGGGCGGCGCGAGGCGACTCTAACCCGCCAGCCGCGCCGGGCCAAGGCGCGGACGACATGCCGGCCGACAAAGCCAGCCCCGCCGAACACAGTCACAAGTCGGCCTGTCTTCACCAATTCATCCGCCATTGTCGATCGCCTCGGGGAAAAGCTGCGCTTGCGCGCTTTTAGAGCATGTCCGGCAAAAGTTGAACGGGCTTTTTCGAACATGCGCCTCAATCGCAGTCGAGACTTCGGTTTTCGAGATGGCAGGTCGCGAGGCGCGCGCCATGCGCGTCATAGGCGATGAGCGACCAAGTCTCGCCCCCGGGCTTCGCCGTCTCGCGCTGCAGGATCGCGAAGCCGAATTTGCCCGGCGCGCCGCGCCCAGTCCGAATCGTCACGCCATTGACGACGGCGCCGTCGAAACGCTCCGGCGCGTGGTCCAGGAGATTGTCGCCGCCATTGCCGACGACAATCTGTGGCGGGAGATCCTCGGCGTAGCTCAAGACCTGAAAGGTATGCTCGTGGCCGGACAGGAGCGCTTGCACATTGGCCGGGATGTTGTTTCGCGCGGCGAGGGCGAGCGTCTTGTTGTCGCCTAAATCTTCGTCCGCGGAAAGTGTCGCGGGCGACCAGATCGGCTTGTGAAAGGCGAGCCAGACGGGGCCGGGACCGGCGAATTGCGTCGCCGAAAATTGCCGCCTGAAAACATCCGCCTGGGCCTGGTCGGCATGGCGCTCTTCGGCCGCTGAGGCGTCGAGGACAATCAGCGCGACGCCGCCGAGATCGACGAAATAGGGCGGCTCCGAGCCGGGGCAGGCTTCGCCGGGCAGGGCGGGGAAGGGATCGACGAAAACGCTCCAGCCCTTGCCGTTTCGGGCGCAAATTTCATGGTTGCCGCGCACGAAAACGAAGGGCGTCGACGCGAGAAGCGCTTCGGCGGGCTTGAAGAAATCCGCCTCCCAAGCCTCCCACGCGTCGCCGGAGGGGGAGCCGGCGCAGCCTTTGCGCGCCGCCGGGCAGGCTGTCTCGCGGTAAAGCAGATCGCCGAGGTGAAGCACGAGGTCGGGCTTCAGGTCCGCCGCGACATCGGCGACGAGGCGGAAAGGCCAAGCCGAGATATCATTGCAATCTTGTATGGCGCCTTTCTTCAGGCGGCATCCGGTGTCGCCGATCAGAAGGATGCGGTCGATCCTCGGCTTCGGCAAGGGCAGCGGGACTTGATCGATCGAAACTTCGGCGGCGCCCTTCGGAATCGGCAAAGCGCAGACGCGAAGCGGAAACGCCACGCTCGGCGCGCTGCGCTCGCTCATCGCCGTTGGACGGCCGTCCAGCGACGCCTCGGGGCAGGCGGGCTCTTGCGTGATCGCGCGCGCTTCGACGCCGTCGGCCGCATGCTGAACCCAATGGTAGAGGTGGCGCGCCTGCGCGGGGGCGGGCCCCATCGCGGCGAGCGCGGCCGCGAGAAAAGCCTGAAGGAGAATGGCGAAGCGAGCGTGAAACGGCATGCGAAGGGGTCTCGGCGTTGGGAAGGGCGGGGCTTGGTGTTTCTTCTGCGGACCTTGCAGTCTATGCAATGAAAATCCCGCCGCGCTGCGGATCTTCGCGAGCCGGAGGGAGAAGCGTCCGCTTTTTTCGCGGCCTTCCGCATTGACAAAGCGGAAGGCCGCCACGTATCAGAGCGCCATGCCCTGGTGGCGGAATTGGTAGACGCGCTGGTTTCAGGTACCAGTGGTGAAAGCCGTGGAGGTTCGAGTCCTCTCCAGGGCACCAACCGGAACGAACGACGTTCTCGTGTTCGGGCGGCTCAAGACGTCCTCTAGCGCCTTTAGGGCATGTTCCGAAAAAGTGATCGATTTTTTCGCTAGGAACATGGCTTATCTTTTTGAGTTAGAAGTACCGGCGGTCGGCGCAGGCGCGCGGTTGCGGCTCATGCCCAATTTTTGGGCGTCTATTCATGAAAGCAGGGTCGGCCGCGCACGATGACCATCCGCCTCCACCAAGGTGATCTCCCCGACGAGGCCGATTTCGGCGACAGCGTCGCGATCGACACTGAAACCATGGGCCTTGCGCCGCATCGCGACCGGCTGTGCCTGGTCCAGCTGTCTCGCGGCGACGGGACCGCGGATCTCGTGCAGATCGGCGTCGGACAGGCGCGGGCGCCGAATCTCGAGCGGCTTTTGACTGATGCGAAAGTCGCCAAGCTCTTTCATTTCGCGCGTTTCGATATTGCGGTTCTGTTCAAGACGTTCGGCGTGATGGCGGAGCCGCTCTACTGCACCAAGATCGCCTCCAAGCTCGTCCGGACTTATACGGATCGGCACGGCTTGAAGGATCTCGCGCGCGAGCTTCTCGGCGTCGACCTGTCGAAGCAGCAGCAATCCTCGGATTGGGGCGCGGCCGTCCTGTCCGACGCCCAGATCGCCTATGCGGCTTCCGACGTCCTGCATTTGCACGCGTTGCGCGAGCGTCTTGACGCGATGCTGAAGCGGGAAAACCGCCATGAGATCGCCGAGGCTTGCTTCACCTTCCTGCCGACGCGCGCGCGGCTCGACTTGCTCGGCTGGGCCGAGGCGGACATATTCTCGCATCAATAGGCGCGTCCTGTTGCGCGGCGGGCCTTGACGTCGCCACCCTCGCTTGCTGTCTGGGCGGGGCGCGCCTCCGCGCCTATCGAGCTCTTGCGGGGGCGAAGTTCTTGGTCGAATCCCTTGATCCCGGTCTCTAGCGAAGCGAAGCGCTCCGAATGACGAAAGTTTCCGATAGCGCGGATTGGCCGTCCGACGGCTCCAAAGGCGGTCCAAAAGCCTCATGGAGCGGCCGGCCAAGCCAGGCCAACCCAAGTCAGGCGGAGCTAGGCCGCCGCCAGCCAAGCGAAGGCAGGCCAAGCGACAGTCTCGATCTGACGAATTCGCCTTGGCGCGGCGCCTTCAAGGCGGCCGGCCAACATAGCGCGCGGGTGCGTTTCCTGCGCTGGGCCATGCTTGGCGGCGCGGCCGTCGCCATCGCCTTGATCCTGGGCTTGGTCCTGTTCGACCCGTTCCGTCGCCTGCCGCGAAACGTCTCCATCGGGGAGGTCTCGCTCCAGGGCACTCGGGTCACTGTGGCGTCGCCGAAAATCTCGGGGTTTCAAACGGATGGGCGTCCCTACGAGGTCAAGGCCAGCGCCGGGATCCAGGATACGACGACTCCCAGCATCCTCGAGCTTCTCGACATCGACGCCCGGATTGGCATGATGGACGCTTCGACCGTGCAGGTGACCGCCGCCAATGGCGTCTACGACGGAACGCAGCAAAAAATGGTTTTGAAGGGCCAGGTCCGAATTTGGAACAAAATCGGCTACGATATCCGCGCCGCGACCGCGACAATTGATTTTCAGGGCGGCGCCCTTGGTTCAAACGAGCCGGTGAACGTCATATTGAATGGCGGAACTATTTCCGCGAACCAGATGGACATTCGCGACAGCGGCCATAAAATTTCGTTCGAGGGCGCGGTCAAATCCTTGATCGAACAGGCTTCGGGCGAGACTGAGTCCGCGGACGCGCCTGCGGGCCCTGCGCAATGATTGGGCTTATGCGATTTTGTGCTTCGCGGCGATTGAGCGCCGCCGCTTTCGCCGCGGGCTTTGTGATCCTTTGCGCGCCGGCTTCAAATCTGGCGGTTTCCGCCGCCTTGGCGCAGAAGTCCAATTCCGGCGCGGTGCTGCCGGGGGCCAATGGCAAGGAGCCGATTAATATCGACGCCGGCAAGCTGGACTATTTCGACAAGGAGCAAAAGCTTATCTACACTGGCGGCGTGGTCGCCACGCAAGGCGACAGCAGGCTCAAGGCCACGACGCTCGTCATTTTCTTGACCCCAAAGGACCCCGGCGAGGCTGCCGGAGCGCCCTCCTCGGCGAGCCAGGTGCGCCGCATGGAGGCGGTCGGGCCCGTCACGATCACGTCAAAGGATCAGATCGGCACGGGCGACAATGGAGTCTATGAGAAATCCGACAATAAGGTTTATCTGATCGGTAACGTAACTTTGACCCAAGGGGCCAATGTCACCAAAGGCGACAAATTGGTCTATGATCTGAACACCAGCCAAGCGGTCGTGACCGGCCGGGTCAGAAGCATGTTCCTTCCGAGCGGCTCCGACGAGAATCGCAAAAGGCCGGCGAAAACGGATTGAATTTGAGCGCGATCGCGCTCAATCGCCGCAAAAACCGTGATCGTCTCGTGCATTCCGCGCCCTGCGGCGCGATTGACCCCCCGCCAACTTCACCGCGAGCGGCGGAGGGAACCAGCGCAAGATATGCCGATCTGGCGGCGGCTCCGGCGCCGAGGCCGGACCGAAGAGCTGAATAAATTTAGACCTTTTTTCGCTTCTGTGGCAAAAGCCGGGATCATGGCGAGGCGACCGGACGAAAGGCGCCGTTGTTTCAGCGCGAAGCGATGGCGCTGCAAAAGCTAGTCATACGCCCATGGCAAGGCTCCACGCGATTTGCGATCGCGCCTTCCCGCGCCGAGGAGCCCGCTCGGGAAGGCATGGGTCGGCGGGCCGAGACTGATGAAGGACCTTTCCGTTTTGCGTCTGCGCTCGATCCCATTTCCCGCCTCCGCGTTGACATGGCTTTGGAGCCTCATCGGCGGCGGCGTCAGGCAGCAGGCGGTTGGGCCCGCCGGCCTGGGCGATTGGCTGATCGAGGAGGATGCCGCCGTCGAGGTCCCCGATTGGCGCCCGTCCGCCGCGCAAGGGCCGGCGCGGCGGGGAATCTCCGGTCATGAGCCCGATCCAGGCGCCGCCGCCGAGCCCGCGCCGAACCCGACCAAGGAGGGGCTTCTCGCGGTCCGCCATTTGCGCAAGGCCTATAAAGCGCGCCGGGTCGTCGAGGACGTGAGCATGCTCGTGCGCCGGGGCGAGGCGGTTGGCCTTCTTGGCCCCAACGGGGCGGGCAAGACGACGCTGTTTTACATGATCACGGGGCTCATCCGGCCGGATGGCGGGATCATCGAGCTCGACGGCCATGACGTGACCCGACTTCCGATGTATCGGCGGGCGCGCCTCGGCATTGGCTATCTGCCTCAGGAAATGTCGATCTTCAGAGGCCTCAGCGTCGAAGACAACATCATGGCTGTCCTCGAGATCACCCAACCGGACAGGCGCAAGCGCGCGGTCGAGCTCGAAGCCTTGCTCGATGAGTTCGACATCAAGCGGCTGCGGAAAACGCCTTCCTTGGCGCTCTCGGGCGGGGAGCGCCGCCGGTGCGAAATCGCGCGGGCCTTGGCCGGCCGTCCGTCCTTCATGCTGCTCGACGAGCCTTTCGCCGGCGTCGACCCGATCGCGATCGGCGATATCCAGCTGCTTGTCCGGCATTTGAAGCAGCGCGGCATCGGGGTGCTGATCACCGACCACAATGTGCGCGAAACGCTCGGTCTGATCGATCGGGCCTATATCATCCATTCAGGGCATGTCCTGACGGAAGGCGCGCCCGCCGAGATTGTCGCTGATCCGGACGTGCGCCGCTTTTATCTTGGCGAGGGCTTCCGGTTCTGATCCCGTTCCCCGGGCCACCGCCGCGAAATACGTGATCGACTTTTTTTAACGCGCCACGCGCGGCCTCAAATTCTTGAATTGGCGCGCGGCGGGAAAATTCATTTTTACAGATTTGCGAAAAACTTCGAAATAGGATTGCCTTGTCGGCGACATCCGCATAAATTGTGCAATAGCAAAAAGCGGGCCGACGTTATGTCGGCTTGCCGACTTTGCTACCGCGCGGTCTGGAGTTGACCTAGAGTAACATGGCGCTTTCAACGAAGCTCATCATGCGCCAGGGTCAGTCCCTGGTGATGACGCCGCAGCTCCTGCAGGCGATCAAGCTGCTGCAATTCTCCAATATTGAGCTCACCGCCTTCGTCCAGGACGAGCTCGAGCGCAATCCCTTGCTTGAGCGCGCCGAGGATGCGCCGGACCCGCGCGAGCCCGTCGCCGGTTTTGACGGCGCCGCCTCCGAGCCCGTCGCGAGCCCGGCCAGCCAGGATTTCAACGAGGCGAGCGAGGCCGATTGGAATTCGGACTCTTTTGCGACCGATCGCGGCGCGCTCGAAGCGAGCCTCGGCACCGAATTGTCGAACACCTTCGATGACGACCGCGCGGCGACGCCGGGCGAATATCGCGAGACCTTGGAGACGTCGGGGCTTTCGGCGACGTCCTGGTCCGGCTCGTCTTCTGGATCCGCGGGCGACGGCGAAGCGGCCAATCTCGAAGCCTATGTCGCGGCGGAGACCAATCTCAAGGACCATCTCGCCACGCAATTGTCCTTCGCCACAGCCGATCCGGTTGATCGCATGATCGGTCAGGTCCTGATCGACGCGATCGACGACGCCGGCTATCTCGCCGATTTCGACGACCGACATCGCCGCGCGTCTCCACACGCCGATCGAGCGGATCGAGCGCGTATTGACGATCATTCAAGGGTTCGATCCGTCGGGCGTCGGCGCGCGCGACCTCTCCGAATGCCTCGCCATCCAATTGCGCGAGCGGGACCGTTTTGATCCGGCCATGAAGGCGCTCGTCGCCAATCTCGCTCTTCTGGCGAAACGCGACTTCGCCGCGCTGCGCAAGATCTGCAATGTCGACGAAGAAGACATTCTCGACATGCTGGCCGAGATCAAGCGGCTCGATCCCAAGCCCGGGCGGGCCTTTGGCGGCGGCTCGATTCAGCCGCTCGTGCCGGACGTCATCGTGCGGCCCTTGCCCGACGGCTCCTGGTATGTCGAGCTCAACACGGAGGTGCTTCCGCGCGTTCTCGTCAATCATTCTTATGCGACGCGGATCACCAAGGCCAAATCCAATGAGGCCGACCGGAATTTCATGTCGACCTGCCTGCAGACCGCGAATTGGCTGACCAAAAGCCTCGAGCAAAGGGCGCGGACGATCCTCAAGGTCTCGAGCGAGATCGTGCGCCAGCAGGACGCCTTCTTCATGCATGGGGTCGAGCATTTGCGGCCGCTGAACCTCAAGACCATCGCCGAAGCGATCGGCATGCATGAATTGACCGTGTCGCGCGTGACCTCGAACAAATATATGTCGACGCCGCGCGGCCTTTTCGAGCTCAAATATTTCTTTACCGCCTCGATCGCGTCGCAAGATGGCGGCGACGCGCATTCGGCCGAATCGGTGCGTTTCCGGATCAGGCAGATGATCGATCAAGAGAGCCCGGCTGAAATCCTGTCCGATGACGCGATCGTCGCACGGCTCAAGGCCGCGAACATTAACATCGCCCGCCGCACGGTCGCGAAATATCGCGAAAGCCTGAAAATACCCTCATCGGTGGAGCGGCGGCGCGCTAAGGCGTGACCGCCGGGATTTCTGGCGCTTGGACGGGCGGACCGGGGCGTCGGTCATATCCGCGACGGCCGCGCCGCGGAGCGAGCCGCTCCAGCTCAGGAACCTTTGAGCTCCGCGATGCGCAGCGGAACCGGCGGATGCGAATAATAAAACAACGCGTAGACTTTATCCGGCGTCAGGGTCGCGAGATTATCGCGCGAGAGCTTGGTGAGCGCGCTGATCATGGGCTCCGCGCCGACCATTTTCCGCGCGAAACCGTCGGCTTGGAACTCGGCCCGGCGCGAAAGCCAGCTCGTCAAGGGCGAAAGCAGGTGCAAGACCGGCCCCATCGCGGTCAGGATGATCATCAAGACCAGCCCCGGATCGTCCGGCAGGCCAAATTGCTTCGCGAGCCCGCCGGCGGCGAAGGCCCAATGGAGGAGGGCGAAACCGATGAAGGCGAGCGCGGCGGATTGCGCGATGCGCTGCCCGATATGGCCGAACTTATAATGCCCGAGCTCATGCGCGAGAATGGACTCGATTTCCTCGGGCGTATGTTTCTCCAGGAGCGTATCGAAGAAAACAATCCGCTTCGCCTTGCCGAAGCCGGAAAAATAGGCGTTGCCATGGCTCGAGCGCTTGGACGCGTCCATGATGAAAAGCCCGCCCGATTCGAAGCCGCATTTGGCCAGCAGGGCTTCGATGCGCGTTTTCAACGGCCCATCCGGCATTGGCGTGAACTTATTGAACCAAGGCGCGATGAAGGTGGGGTAGATCACGATCATGGCGATCATGATCGCCATCAGGGCGGCCCAGCCAAGGAGCCACCAAAGGTTGGGCAGGGCGCGGAGAAGCGCGAAGAGGCCATAAAGCAAGGGGACCGAGAACAGCAGCTGCAGCGCCGCGCCCTTCGCCCGGTCGCGCAGGAAAACGCCGACGGTCGTCCGGTTGAAGCCGAACCGCGCCTCCAGCCAAAATGTGCTGAAAATCGTGAAAGGCAGATCGAGGAGAGATCCGATCGCGGCGACGCTGACCACCAGGGCGACGCTGCGGGAAAGGCCGGGCGGGATGATTTGCGCCAGAGCCGCGTAAACCGGCGCAAGCAGGACAGCGAGCCAAAGCGCGGAGACGAGCGCGTCGAAGGCGGTTTCGGCAATGTCCAGTCGGGTGCGGGCGAGCGTGTAGTCGGCCGCGCGCCTATGTTCCTCCAGGCTCACCTGATCGGCGAATTCCGCCGGCACGCGCTCTCGGTGCGCGACGACCGACGCGGCCTGCCGCCGCTTCAAATAAATTCCGAGCGCGCCGGAGAGGAAAATGGCGGCGTAGATAGAAGAGACAATCAGGCTCATTGACCGATTCCGTAAAGAGGCCGACTAAACCGATATAATTTCGGGCGGCTCGAATTACGAGTCAATGAATTGGAGCGGGGGCCGCCGGAGAGCCGGCTCAATTCGATTTCGGCCAGCGCACAGGTGCTCTTTGGCGCAAGGCGTTCGACGAAAGGCCTTGGGCGAAAGCAACGAAAAGTGTTGAAACGAAGAGGCGAAATCGCCTTCAGGCGCTGGCCGCTTGTTTCTTGACGATCTCTCGCTTGATCGCGAGCGCCCCGGTCGAGAGATCGCTGTCGGGGGCTTTCACCAGAAAGGCGTCGAGGCCACCGCGATGCTCGACCGAACGGAGCGCCGCCGCCGCGACGCGAAAACGAAGCTTTCGCTGCAAGACGTCCGAAATCAAGGTCACATTGCAGAGGTTCGGCAGGAACCGGGTCCGCGTCTTGTGGTTCGAATGGCTGACCAGATTGCCGGTCTGCACGGCCTTGCCGGTCAATTCGCAACGGCGGGACATGGATTTTCCTCTTAAAAATCGGGTAGCGGCGCGGCTGTCGGCTCGCGGGCTGGACGCATCTTCCATAAGGGGCGATGGGAAGACACGCCTCATAGTCGAGGCGGCGCGGCGCGTCAAGGCCGGGTGCTTGGCCGCATCCTTGGCTATCCGCCCGGCTTCGGCTTCTCTGCGCAAAATTATGCAATGGAGCGACCAATCTCTTAAGGTTAAAACACCATTAACCGCGCCTTGCTAGCTTCCAGCTCATTCGCCGCGGCGCGGCGGGGGCGATGCGGCAAGGCGGGGCTTGATGCGGACGACCTCCACTTTCACGGTTTTCGACCATATTCCGGAGCCTGTGCGCATTTTCGCGGCGCGCCGCGGAGCCGAGGTCGCAGGTTTTGGCCTGATTGGCGTGACCACGGCGATCGCCCTGGCTTTGATGTCCTGGTCGGTCACGGATCCGAGCTTCAACCACGCCACCGCAGGGCCGGTGCGCAACCTTCTCGGCGCGCCCGGAGCGGTCGTCGCCGATCTCATCATGCAGATGCTCGGGCTCGCTTCGATCGCGCTTTTGCTTCCGCTCGGCTTATGGGGCTATCGGCTCCTGACGGCGCGGCGGCTCGAACGGATCAGGACGCGGGCGGTCCTGTGGCTTCTCGGCGGCGTCTTCTCCGCCGGGCTCGCGTCTTTCCTGCCGGTCACCGCCAGATGGCCGTTGCCCACTGGCCTCGGCGGCGTCGTCGGCGACGCCATTCTCTTCATCCCAAACCGGATCTTCGCCCATTTCGGGGCCGGGATGCTCGTCGTCGCCGGCTGCCTGGCTGCGGCTGCGATCCTTTCGCTCTCCGCCTGCGTCGGCCTGCGCGATTACGCCGAAGCCGAGTCGGATGAGGATGACGACGACGCGCGAAAACAGGCTCGGCGCGCCCGGCCGACGCCGGAAGACGAGGACGCCGCCGGGGAGCCCGGCCTCGCGCTGGTTTCCATTGGCGCTGTGATCCATGCCGGATTGAGCCTTAAGGCGGCTTTGTCCCGCCTTCTCGCGCGCCGGCGCGCCCGCAACGCCGGTCCGGAGCGGCCCATATGGGCGCCGCCGACGGGTCGCGCCGAGAACGGCTTCGACCGCCCGCTCGATCTCGCGGTGGAGCCGCTGCAATGGCCGGAGCCCTTTTTCGAGGAGACCGGCTTCGACGCCGTTGCCTATGCGCCGCCTTCGGCGCGCGCCGCGCGGGAGCAAAGCGAGGCGGTGCCGACGGCCAGCCGGGGCGGGGATGCCGGCCAGAGCCGGAGAATCATCGGCCCGGCGCCGGCGCCGGTCAAGGCTGGCCAGCGCGCCCTCAAGGAGGCGCGTCCCTCCATGCTCGATCGCCTGGCGCGGCGGGACTATGTCGCGCCGCCGCTAAACATGCTGGCCGAGCCGAAAAAACCGCTAACGAACAAGGTTTCCGAGGACGCGCTCAGCCAGAACGCGCGGCTTCTCGAAGGCGTGCTTGAGGATTTCGGCGTCAAGGGCGAGATCATCAATGTTCGTCCCGGTCCCGTCGTGACGCTTTACGAGCTCGAGCCCGCGCCGGGCATCAAATCCTCGCGGGTCATCGGCCTCGCCGACGATATCGCCCGCTCCATGTCGGCGATCTCGGCCCGCGTCGCCGTGGTGCAGGGCCGCAACGCCATCGGCATCGAGCTGCCGAACCAGCGCCGCGAGACGGTTTTCCTGCGCGAATTGCTCGGCTCCGAGGATTTCGAGCAGTCGAAGCACAGGCTTGCGATCGCGCTTGGAAAGACCATCGGCGGCGAGCCGATCATCGTCGATCTCGCCCGCATGCCGCATCTCCTCGTGGCGGGAACCACGGGCTCGGGCAAGTCGGTCGCCATCAACACGATGATCCTGTCCCTGCTCTACCGGCTTCGGCCGGAGGAATGCCGGCTGATCATGGTCGATCCGAAAATGCTCGAACTCTCGGTCTATGACGGAATCCCGCATTTGCTGACGCCGGTCGTCACCGACCCCAAAAAGGCGGTCGTCGCGTTGAAATGGGCGGTCCGGGAAATGGAGGACCGCTACAAAAAAATGTCGAAAGTCGGCGTCCGCAACATCGAAGGGTTTAACGCGCGGGTGACGGAGGCCGCGGCCAAGGGTGAAACGATCATGCGCACGGTCCAGACCGGCTATGACCGCGAGACCGGCGAGGCCATTTATGAACATGAGGCCATGGAGCTTTCGGTCCTGCCCTTCATCGTCGTGATCGTCGATGAAATGGCCGATCTGATGATGGTCGCGGGCAAGGATATCGAAGGCGCGATCCAGCGCCTCGCCCAGATGGCGCGCGCCGCCGGCATTCACCTCATCATGGCGACGCAACGACCGTCGGTCGACGTCATCACCGGCACGATCAAGGCGAATTTTCCAACCCGCATTTCGTTTCAGGTGACTTCCAAGATCGACAGCCGCACGATTCTCGGCGAGCAGGGGGCCGAGCAGCTGCTCGGCCAAGGCGATATGCTCTACATGGCGGGCGGCGGCCGGATCTCGCGCGTGCATGGCCCCTTCGTCGCCGATGGCGAGGTCGAGAAAGTGGTCGCCCATTTGAAGACCCAGGGCCAGCCGGACTATCTCGACGCGATCACCGAGGAGGAGCCGGGCGACGCCGAGGACGGCGAGACGCCGGCGCCGGGGAGCATGGACGCCGAGGAATCCGGCGATCTCTACGACCGCGCCGTGAATATCGTCCTACGCGATCGGAAATGCTCGACGAGCTATATCCAGCGCCGCCTGTCGGTGGGCTACAATAAAGCCGCTTCGCTGGTCGAGCGGATGGAGAAGGAAGGCGTCGTCGGCGCGCCCAATCATTCCGGCAAGCGCGCGATTCTCGTCGGCGGCGGGGTCGATCGCGGCGCCTTCGATCTCGCCGCCGAGGGGTGAAAGCGGGGAAGCGCTTCGGCGCCTCGGCGGGCCGCCCAAGCGCGGCAATGCGCCTATTTGCCGGCGCAAGCGCAAGAAAGTAGGATCGCGCCAACTGCAACCGCGCGAATAGGATTTTTCAAACGTGGCTTTCGCACCTGACGCGAGCGGTCCCTTGCCCTGGTGGCTGCCCCTTTCGGTCCTCGCCTGGCTCGCCCAGATGGCCGCCTATCATGGCGTCGGGCTTTTGTTCGAATGGAGCGACCGGACCGGCAAGCTTCGCGCCTGCAAAATGCGCGACGTCGATCGCCTGACCTATGCCGAGCTTTTGCCGCGCGTGCTCGCCAATCAGGTTTTCATCCTGCTTCCGGCGATGGTCGCGCTGCAATATTTCGGCCTCGCCTTCGTCGGCGCGCCGCATATGAGCTTTTGGCGTTTTCTCCTCGCCTTCGCGCTGATGGGCGTCGGCCATGACATAGTCCAATATGTCGCCCATCGCGTCATCTTGCATAGGCCGGGCCTGATCCGCACGCTGGGGCACAGCCTGCATCACTCGACCGGGGCGAGCAAGGCGATCAGCGCCTGCTACATGAGCTCGGCCGATTTTTTCCTCGAAATCGTCCTTCCCTATCTCATCCCTCTCGTTCTCGTCGGCGCGGGGGCGGATATTGCGTTTCACCTCATTGTCGCGAGCCTCGGCGCATTCGGCGGGCTCTATGAACATTCGGGCTATGATTTCGCCGTCGCCCTGCCGCGCCAGGGCCTGACCGGCGTCAAGCGCCGCCTGGTTGACGGGCTCGCCGCCTTGGCGTCGAGCCAGGCGCATGCGGAGCATCACCGCCGCAGCAATGTCAGCTTCAGCGATGGGTTCGGCAGCCCGGGCATTTGCGACACAATCTTCGGCACCCGCTGGGACCTGGTCGGCAAGCAAAGGCAAGCTTGACGCCGCGTTCTATCGAGAGGGCGGAGGCCCAGCTCACTTGACCGCCTCTCCGAGGGTCGCTTCGAAGATTTTTTCGCCTGATTTCGCCACGGTCACCGAGATCAGGTCTTCCTTTGGCGCACCTTCCGCGACCGCGCGGCGGGCGACATGCTTGATCGCGCTGCGGGCCTCCTTCTCGGAGGGCCAATTGCGCTCCTCGCGATGCTTTCTCGCTGGAATTTCATAGACATAGAACGGCATGGCGCGTCCCTCAGGCGGCGAATGGCTTTGCTCCAGCGGGCGCCAGAGCGGAATTCGAGCTTCGAAGGGATCAAGGCATGCAAGTCCAAGTCCTTTTGGCGCAGGTCCTTTTCATTGAAGGGCCGGGAGTGAAAGCCGCGCGAGGCGCGCTTGGCGAAGGCGTGAAGTGAAACATTTCTAGCGCTCATGGATCGAGCTTGGAAATAGGTCGATCCAATTGTGAGCGCGCCGCGAGATATTTCGAATAGCGGCATCTAATATTAAATTATACATGATCTATTCCTGGGGAAGGAAGATCGCGCCGGTCTCGCTCCGGGGCTGCGCCGCTGGGAGGTTTGAAAATCCGCTTCGATCCTTTACGCTTACAAATTGAGCAAAGAGGCCTCGACGCCCGACGGTCAGCGGTTTTGCGCGTCGGCGCGCATAGCGTCGGTTCGAGGCGAGATTTTTGCACCAGGTCCCAAGGCGGACCAAGTTGCGTAAAGGTTGGGCGATGGCGGAGGAGACGAAGCGGGCGGCGACCATTGGCGTGGTCACTGTGTCGGATCGCGCCAGCATCGGCCTTTACGAGGACCAGAGCGGGCCAGCCATCATCGCCTATCTCGCGCGAGTCCTGACCAGCCCGTTCCATATCGTGCGGCGGATCATTCCGGATGGTTTTGAATCCGTCCGCGACGCTTTGATCGATCTCGCCGACAATGAGCATTGCGACTTGATCCTGACCACCGGCGGCACTGGACCCGCCCCGCGCGACCAGACCCCCGAGGCGACGGAGGCCGCCGCGCCGCGCGTCTTGCCCGGCTTTGGCGAGCTCATGCGGCAGGAGAGCCTGAAGCAGGTTCCGACCGCGATCCTGTCGCGCCAGATCGCGGCGCATCGCGGCGCGTGCCTCGTCATCAATTTGCCGGGAAAACCGGCTTCAATCGAAACCTGCCTCAACGCGGTCTTTCCCGCGATGCCTTATTGTCTTGATCTCATCGGCGCCGCTTATCTCGAGACCGACCCAGGGATCCTCAAATCGTTCCGGCCGAAGCAATAGATGAGCGTGAGCGGGGATACGATGACGAAGGACCTGACCGCCGCCGAGCGGCTGGCGGCGCTTGTCTCCGATTACACGCCGCTTGCCGGCATTCCCGATGAATTCATCGGGGCGGATGGCCGGCCCCGCGCGCATTGGCTGCGCTATCTCGATTCGCTGACCGATCTCGGCGCGGACGATATCGGCCGACGCTTCGCCGCGGCCGACAGGCATATTCGCGATTCCGGCGTCTCCTATCGCATCTATGGCGACGCCAGCGAGCGCGCCTGGCCGCTTTCCCATGTGCCTCTCCTCATCGAGGCGGGCGAATGGCGCGAGATCGCGGAAGGCGTCGAGCAGCGCGTGCGCCTCATGGAGCTGATCCTCGCCGACATTTACGGCGAGGGGCGGCTCTTCGCCGCCGGCGATCTGCCCGCCGCCGCCGTCACCGGCTGCGCGGATTTTCTCCATCCTTTGCATGGCGTGAAGCCGTCTGGCGGCAAATTCCTGCATATTTACGCCGCCGACATCGGCCGCGGTCCCGACGGGCGCTGGTGGGTGCTCGGCGACCGCGCACAGGCGCCGTCGGGCGCGGGCTATGCGCTCGTCAACCGCCTTGTCCTCTCCCGCGCCTTCCCGGCGCTCTACCGGGACATGAATGTCGAGCGGCTCGCGCCCTTTTTTCAGGCCTTCAGGCGCGGCCTGACCGCGATGGCGCAACGGTCGGACCCGCGCATCTGCCTGTTGACGCCGGGGCCATTCAACGAGACCTATTTCGAACAGGCCTATCTCGCCCGCTATCTCGGCTTTCTGCTGGTTGAAGGCGGCGATCTCACCATGCGGGACGGCAAGGTCCATGTCCGCACCATCGCCGGGCTGAAGCGGGCGGATGTGATCTGGCGGCGAATTGACAGCGATTTCGCCGATCCGCTCGAGCTCAACGCGCGCTCCCATCTCGGCGTGCCGGGCCTTGTCGACGCCTTGCGCGAGGGCGGAGTCGTGCTGGCCAATGCGCTTGGGTCCGGCGTTCTCGAAGCGCCGGTCATGATGAGCTTCATGCCGAAGCTGTGCCGCAAATTGCTCGGCGAGGATCTGCGGCTGCCTAATATTGCGACATGGTGGTGCGGTCAGCAGCAGGAGCGCCGGTCGGTCATCGGCGATATTGACGAACTCGCGATCGCCGGGGCGTTCGGCAACCCGGTCTTGCGCTTTCCCCGCAACCAGCCGGTCATTGGCGCGGCGCTTACGCCGGAGGACAGAGGCCGGCTCGTCGCCGCGATCAATGAGCGCGGCGTCGATTACGTCGGCCAGGAAGTCGTCAATCTCTCCACGACGCCGGTCTGGAAAGACGGCCGGCTCACGCCGCGGCCCTTTGTCCTGCGCGTCTATGCGGCGCGGACGCCCGAGGGCTGGCGGATCATGCCCGGCGGCTTTTGCCGCATTTCCGAGCGCGCCGACGCCCGCGCGGTGTCGATGGGCGAGGGCGTGCAATCGGCCGACGTCTGGGTCCTCGCCGACAAGCCGGTCGAAATGGTCACCTTGCTGCCGACGGACGAAACCGTTCGCATCCGCCGCATCATGGGCACGCTGCCGAGCCGCGCCGCCGATAATCTGTTCTGGCTCGGCCGCTATCTCGAACGCGCCGAGGCGACATTGCGGGTGATCCGCTGTCTCGCCGGCCGCACGATCGACGCCGACGCGCAGACCGCCAATGCCGGACAAACCGTCGCCAAGCTTGTGAGCCTGCTCGTGACGTGGCACGCGGCGCCGGGGGCCGCCGCCAGCGACCCCATGGCGCTGACTGCGCTCGCCCTGCATGGCGACAAGGATTACGGCTCGGCTCTGTCGCTGGTGCGCGACGCCCGCCGCGCGGCCTCCTTCATTCGCGAGCGCCTCTCTCCCGACGCCTGGCGCCTGATCGGCGACGTCAATCGGGCGCTGGAGCTGAATGGGAAGGCTATTCTGAGCGAGGCGGAAGCCTTCGATCACGCCGACGCCGCCTTGCGGACGATCGCCGGCATATCCGGGCTCGCCCAGGAGAATATGTTTCGCGGCGCGGGCTGGCGTCTGCTCGACGCCGGGCGAAGGGTCGAGCGCGGCATCAACGCCTGCCGTTTCGCCCGCCATTTCGCGAGCCGCGAGGCGCCCGCCGATGATCTCGACGTGCTGCTCGACCTTGTCGATTCGCAGATCACCTATCGGTCGCGCTATTTGATGGGCGTGGCCTTGAGCACGGTGCGCGACATGGTGGTGCTCGATCCGTTCAATCCGCGCTCGGTCGCGTTTCAGGTCGAGCGGCTCGACGAGCATCTCGAAAATCTGCCGTTGTTGAGCGATGACGGCATGCTGGAGGCGCCGCGCCGCCTGATCGTGAAGCTCGCCGCCGAAATCGCCACGGCGGTCGCGGCCAAGCTCAGCAATGAGGAAATCCTCGACTTTGAAAAGAGCCTCTTGACCTTGGCCGAGGCCATCGCCGCGCGCTATTTCCTGCAAGGCCCGCATGTCGCGCGGGCGGATAAATCGAGCGGTCTCGCGTGATCTACGACATCCGCCATGTGACGACCTACGAATACGCCTCGACGGTCACCTATTCGCATTGCTCCTTGCGGCTTTTGCCAAATGATTCGCCGGGGCAGAGGGTGCTTTCGAGCGAGCTCAGCATTGATCCGGCGCCGGCGCAAATGGTCGAGCGGATCTGCTTTTTCGGCAATCGCGTGACCTCGATCACAATCGCGACCGCCCATCGCGAGTTGGTCGTCGTGGTGCTCACAAGCATGGAGGTCGATCGCCCGGAGCCGCCCAACGCCGCCGCGACGGAGGCCTTCGAAGAGGTGCGCGAACAGGCCTTCGACACAATCGCGATCGACAAGGACTTGCCCGCGCATTTCCTGCATCCGAGCCGGTTCGCGCCGCGCTTCCCGCCCGCCGCCGATTACGCGCGGACAAGTTTTTCGCGGGGGCGGCCGATCCTTGAAGGCGCGGTCGACTTGATGCGCCGCATCAAGGCCGATTTCAAATATGACACCAAGGCCACCGTGGTCTCGACGCCGATCTCGGAGGCTTTCGAGAAGCGGCGCGGCGTCTGTCAGGATTTCGCCCATATCATGATCGCGGGCCTGCGCGGCCTCGGCCTCCCCGCCGCCTATGTCAGCGGCTATATCCGCACCATTCCGGCGGCCGGCAAAAAACGGCTCGAAGGCGCCGACGCCATGCATGCCTGGGTTGAGGTCTGGTGCGGCGAGGACTGCGGCTGGGTCGGCCTCGATCCGACCAACAATATGATGATCGGCAACGACCATATCGTGCTCGCCAAGGGCCGCGACTATGCCGATATTTCCCCGGTCGCCGGGATCATCCTGGGCTCAAGAGAGCAGGATGTGGATGTGCAGGTCGATGTTGTGCCGCGGGGGTAGGGGGACTCGATAGGAGGCGTGCCGACGGATCGCGGGCGGTGATCTCGGTTTGGGCGCCTATGCAAGTCTATCCACGCCATATCGAACATGGGTCAAAGCGAATTCTGGTCCTCATGCGCGGCGGTCCATCGAGCAACAATAGCGCTCAGCAAATCGTCGCGATTAATAGTAAGGCCGCTTGCAGTCACACATAAGCCATCCGCTCCCAAGCGGCGGTTGGGTTCGCGCGACCACTTTGCAATCCGGGTTAGATGTAGACCCGCCTCGGCCTGTGGGTCCACATCAAGCAGGATCCCTTTTTGCCGTTTAATTACGAAAACCCCGACGTGGCGGATTGCCAGCCACGGAATTGACTCGCTCGCGATCCGGCTGTCAGTCAGCCCAGAAGACGAAAGAGTAACCACATCGCCGTGGTCGGTTGCAATCCGCCAAAGGATTACGCCAAGGCCCAAGCCAAAGAGCAATACGCCCGCATAGCCGGCAAACTCCGCCTCGCTTCCACCCTGAATGCTGGGCAACCAATGGAACGCTAAAGATGCGGAAACCAGCGTCATCCCAATTCCCACGAGCGCCAGCAATGCGAGTTTTAACTTGGAATAACCAACACGTATTTCGTCAATTGCGGGCGTCATAAATTGACATTCCTTATATAGGCTTGTGCTCAGGATGTGTGCCTGATTCCCGCGTTACTGACAAGCCAGCCGAGTAATTTAACTATATACCAAATCAAGAGGCAGGCGTTGCGTGACCCTTCGCCCATCATGAGAATTCCGCCATTCATCTCATGGCTGGCATGATAGGCGAGGCGAAGTCAGCCCTGTCAAGGATGCGGAGCACCGGCTGCGCCGGCGCGAGCGAAGCTCGCGTCCTTGACAGGGCTGATCCGCTCGCCAAACTCGCCGCCAAGAGATGAATGGGGATTTGCGATTGCAGGCGCCGCCGCCCCCATGGTTCGAGACGCGCCTTGACGGCGCTCCTCACCATGAGGGCCTTGGAGGCCTTGTGTTTAGGAATCGGCCTTTGCAGCAAGCTCCCTCATTCAGAGGAACGAGCGAAACTCGCGTCCTTGACAGGGTTGATCCGCTCGCCAAACTCGCCGCCATGAGATGAATGGCGATTTGCGATTGCAAGCGGCGGTGGGCCTCATGGTTCGAGACGCGCCTCTCGCAAGGTGCTCAAATACTCTCCCAAGGTCGAGTCCAATCGCTCATGCATGAAAGTCTGGAATGGCAGCAAATCCTCGGCGAGCGAGCCGCGCTCCAAAGCGTCAAGATAGGTTTTGCGATCTTCGGGACGCACGGCGACCGGCGGATAGCCGCCACGGATCAGCATGAGATTCATCAAGAGCCGCGCCGTGCGCCCATTGCCGTCGCCGAAGGGATGAATGGCGGTCAGGCGGAAATGGCCTTCGAATATGGAGGCCGGATTAGGGGGAGCGGCTTGCAGCCATGCGCCGAATTCCTCCATGAGCCGCGGAATCTTCGCGGGGTTTGGAAAAATCACGGGCGAACCCGCGATCCGGCGCGGATTTTTGCTGTAAACGCCCGCAAGGCCAGGCTGGCTGCGGGCGACAATGCGCCGATGCAATTCGCACACGGCGCTTTCGCCGATGGGCGTTGTCTGCGCGGCAAGCTCGCGCATCCATAGCAGCGCGTCATAATGATCGACGGCTTCAAGATGGTCGCGGAGCGATTTGCCGCCAACAGTGATGCCATGTTCGATGACTTCGGCCGTCTCGCGCAGCGTCAGGGTGTTCCCTTCAATTGCGTTGGACGTATAGGTCAGTTCAACGTCGTAGTGCTTCTGAAGCTGCGCCAAGGCGGGCGCCGCCAGCGGACGCAAGCGGTCAAGCCGCGCTTTCTTTTCTTCGACGCTGGCGATAAGGGTTTCAAGCATAGCTTAAGCGTAGCATATTATTGATATTGCGTCACTTCGGGAATATGGAGGCCGCGCCGCCCTCACGCCCCGGCGCAGGCCCGACACCTGCCGGCCACTTCCATGACCGTCGCGCGCGGGGCGAATTTTGCGTTCGCCGCGAGATCGGCCAAGCTTCCGCGCAACGCCTCCGAAGTCGCCTCGACCACGTCGCCGCAGCTTTCGCAAATGAGAAACACGATCGGCTCCCGCGCCGCATGGCCGTGGCCGCAGGCGAGATAGGCGTTGCAGGAGGCGAGGCGGTGAATAAGGCTGTTCTCGAGCAAAAAGTCGAGCGCGCGATAGATCGAGATCGGGGCGGGGCGCTTGCCGGTCGCCTGCGCGACCCGGTCGATCATTTCATAGGCGCCGAGGGGGCGGCCCTCGACCGCGAGAATTTCGAGAATCCGCCGCCGGCTCGGGGTCAGGGCGATCCCCTCCTGACGGCAGAGCGCCAAGGCCGCGGCGAGCGCGCGCTCGCCGTCGCGCTCGGCCCTGCCGGCCTTGGAGACTTGGTGCGATGCCCGTGAAATCGTCATATTAACAATATAGCTGGATTGCTTGGCCAAAGCGAACACGAGCGGCGAAAAGCGCGCGCCGCGGCTTCGTTTTTCCACTGCAAGGGTGTAGATCTGGTTGGCGGCCGCCAAGCGCTCGGGAAGCCGCAGGATCGTGGAGGACCAATGACTCTTCAAGAACCGCAACGCCATCGTAACCGGCTCGACCAGCGGCATTGGCCTCGCCATCGCCCGCGCTTTCGCCAAGGAAGGCGTCAATGTGACCATCAACGGCCTCGGTGACGCGGCGGCCATTGAAGCCGAGCGGGCAGGCATCGAGAAGGATTTTGGCGTCAAGGCCTATTATTCGCCGGCCGACATGACGCAGCCGCATGAGATCCGCGCCATGGTCAAGGACGCCGAGGAAAAACACGGAAGCGTCGATATTCTCGTCAATAACGCGGGGATTCAGCATGTCGCGCCGATCGAGGAGTTTCCGATCGAGACCTGGAATTTGATCCTCGCGATCAATCTCTCCGCCGCCTTCCACGCGATCGCCGCCGCCATCCCCGGATTCAAGTCGCGCAAATGGGGCCGAATCATCAGCACGGCTTCGGCCCATTCGCTCGTCGCCTCGCCGTTCAAATCGGCCTATGTGACGGCGAAGCACGGCCTCGTCGGCCTCACCAAGACGGCGGCCCTGGAGCTCGCCACTTTCGGGGTGACGGCCAATTGCATTTCGCCCGGGTATGTCTGGACTCCGCTTGTCGAAAAGCAGATCCCGGACACGATGGAGGCGCGCCGTATGACCCGCGAGCAGGTCATCAATGACGTGCTCTTGAAGGCGCAGCCGACGAAGGAGTTCGTGACCTCCGACCAGGTCGCCTCGCTCGCCGTTTATCTCGCCTCCGATGCGGCCGCGCAGATCACCGGCGCGAATATTTCGATCGATGGCGGATGGACCGCCGAATGATCGTTTGTTGAACCGACTATGACGGACGCCGGCGCCGAGATCGATTGGACGGGACAGAAGAAGGTCAACCTCGCCCTCCAGGGCGGCGGGTCGCACGGCGCCTTCACCTGGGGCGTGCTCGACTTTCTGCTTGAAGACGAGAGGCTCGATATCGAGGCCATCACCGGGACGAGCGCCGGCGCGATGAATGCCGTTGTGCTGGCCGAGGGCTATCTCCAAGGCGGCCGCAAGGGTGCGCGAAAGAGCCTCGACTGTTTCTGGCGGTCGGTCAGCGACGAGGGCGCGCTTTCGCCGATCGAGCGCAAATTTCTTCACGCATTTTTCCTTGGCTGGCCGGCGCAGACGCAGGTCGCGCTTTGGTGGAGCGACCTTCTCACCCATTATTCGAGCCCTTACGAATTCAATCCGCTCAACATCAACCCCTTGCGCGACCATCTCGAGAAAATGGTCGATTTCGCCAAGGTGCGCGCCTTGACCGAGCTCAAGCTGTTCATCGCGGCGACCAATGTTCAAAACGGCAAGATCAAAGTGTTCGAGGGACATGAGCTCACCGTCGATCACGTCATGGCCTCGGCCTGCCTGCCAAACCTGTTCCAGGCCGTGATGATCGACGGCGTTCCCTATTGGGACGGCGGCTACATGGGCAATCCGGCCCTGTTTCCCTTGTTCTACAAGACCGCCTGTCCGGATATTGTCATCGTTCAGGTGAACCCCATCGAGCGCGCCTCGTCGCCGCGCTCGGCGCGCGACATTCAGGATCGGCTCAACGAGATCACCTTCAACGGCGCTCTCATGAGCGAGATGCGGGCGATAGATTTCGTCGACAGGCTAGTCGATTCAGGCGTCTTGTCGCGCAAGGACTACATGCGTCCATTCGTGCATAGGATCGATGGCGGAAATTTGCTCGAACCGTTCCCCGCGTCCTCGAAAGTCGACGCGTCCTGGTCGCTGATCAAGCAGCTGCATGGCTTCGGCCGCGAGGCGGCCAAGCAATGGCTCGACGAGAATTATGATTCGATTGGAAAGAAGGGCACGCTCGATCTGCGCATGGCCTATACGTAAGAGACTGCTGTTTCAGTCCGCCGCGCGGCGCATTCAAGGGTTCATGACCGCGATTGCGCCATTCAACGCGGCCGCGTAGCAAAGCCAAGCGAAATAGGGCGCGAGCAAAACAGTGGCGAGCCGATCCACGCCAGCGCTCTGAACTATCGTCGCCGCCAGAGTTGCGATGAGAGCGACAATGATCGCGAGCCCCAACCAAATGGCGTGCAGGCCAAAGAAAATGGGCGACCAGACGGCGTTCAATGCAAGTTGCGCGAGGAAAAGACGAAGCGCCAGCGTCCGCGCCGGCGAGACCGAGGCGCGATCCCACAGCCGCCAGAGCGAGATGGCGATGAGAAGGTACAGGATGCTCCAGGCCAGGGGGAAGATCGAATTGGCCGGCATCCAGGACGGCTTCGCCAAGCTGGCGTACCAGGCGGGAATCTGCGCGGCGGTGGTCCATCCGCCAATCGCCGCGATCGCGGCGCAAAGGGCGAGGCAAAGAGTGAGGCGGATGATCGACAGGCCGCGCGGCGTCGCAGGCGCGCTTTTATCCATGCAAGCTTCCTTCGCATCTGTTGGCGCGACGCGCGGCTAGGTCACGATGGTTTTGGATGGAAACATCCAAAACCATGAAACGTGATCGATTCTCGAACATGAGAGCAGGATTTTGCGCGAAAAACCGGATTCCACTTTTTCGCATATCTGTAGCGCATCAAGCCTGACCCGCCTGCGCGAGGCGCTGAAAGACGAGAAGATCGAGTTCGGGCGCGCGTCCCACGAGGCTTGTCAGCAGCGCGTGGATCTGGCCGCGATGATGCGTTTGATGGTTGAAGACATGGGTCAAGGCCGACCAAAGGCTCTGTTCAATGAGACCTGGCGAGGTGATCGGCCGATATGTGATCGCGCCTGACAGGCGGGCTTCGTCGAGGCTTGATATGAAATCGATGATCCGCCGATCCTCCGTCGCGCGCGCCTCGCGCAGCGGACGAAACGCTTCGAACAGGATCGCGTCGAGACTGTCCGGCGCCGAGCCTTCGCCAGTGAAACGCCGCAGCCAAATGCGATCGGCCGCGAGCAAGTGATTGAGCGTTCCATGCACCGATTTGAAAAAGGCGCCGCGGTCGGCCCGATAGTCGGAGTTGCTCAGAGCCTCGGCGGCGTCATAGAGCCTTTGATTGGCCCAGGCGTTGTACTTAGCGAAAGTTTCGAATTGAGCTTGCAACATCGACCGGCTCCCTCGCAACGCGAGGAAGAGTTTAGCGAGCGGGGGAGGCGAGCCGCAAGTCAAATAGACTTGCGGCTTTCGTCGCTAGGGTTTCCCCGCGAGATGCGTCAGAGCGATGGCGTCGCGCCTTCGCCGCCCCGGCGCGGTCCGCCGCGTCGATTGGCCGAGCCAAGGCGCGGGCGCTCCTGCGCACCGGCCGCATGATTGTCATGCGCCCCGGCGGGAGCCCGCACGCCGCCCCGCCGCTCATTCGCCCAATGATGGGTGGAGGCAGTCGGGGAAGGCCTGTTGGGGCGTCCAAATCCCGCCGCTTCGACGGTGCGCGCGGGCGCGCTTGGCGCTTCCCCAGCTGGCCTCGCCGTGGTCGTTGGGCTTGCGCGGCGATCATGCGCGGGCAGCCGCAGGCGGGTCAGCTTTTCGATATTGCGCAAAAGGTCGCGCTCGGCATTGTCGCAAAGAGAAATGGCGATTCCCTCGGCGCCGGCGCGCGCCGTGCGCCCGATGCGATGGACATAGGCTTCGGCCACCTCCGGGAGCTCGAAATTGACGACATGCGTCACGCCGTCAATGTCGATGCCGCGCGCCGCGATGTCGGTCGCGACCAAGGCGCGGACGCGGCCCGACCGGAAGGCCGCGAGCGAACGTTCGCGCTGGCTTTGGCTCTTATTGCCATGGATCGCCAAGGCCGCGATCCCGGCGCCGTCGAGATATTGGGTGACCTTGTCGGCGCCGCGCTTCGTTCGGGTGAACACGATCGCGCGGGTCATCTCGGCGTTGGCGAAGAGCTCGACGAGGATGTCGCGCTTGCGATGGGTTTCGACGAAAAGCACCTGCTGATTGACGCGATCGGCGGTCTTTGCGATCGGGGTGACCGAAACCTGGATCGGATCATTGAGCAGGTCGCCGGCGAGCTTGGCGATTTCGTTTGGCATGGTCGCCGAGAAAAAGAGATTCTGGCGCTGCTTGGGGAGATCGCGGACGACGCGGCGGATCGCCTTCACGAAACCGAGGTCGAGCATTTGATCGACCTCGTCGAGGACGAAAAACTCCGTCTGCCCGAGGTGCGCGACGTGCGCGTCGAGATGGTCGACGAGGCGGCCCGGCGTCGCGACCAGAATGTCAAGTCCGCGCGCAAGCGCCTTGATCTGGGCGCCATGCGGCACGCCGCCGAAGACGACGGCGACGGAGAGCCGCAAGCCCGAGCCGAGGCTGCGGAAGCTCTCGGCGATCTGGCTCGCGAGCTCGCGGGTGGGGCTCAGCACCAGCACGCGACAGCCGCCGCGCGGCGCGGGGCGCTCATGTTTTGCGAGTTGATGGAGAATGGGCAGAGCGAAGGCGGCGGTCTTGCCGGTTCCGGTCTGGGCTATGCCGATCAGATCGCGGCCCGCCATGATGTTTGGAATGGCTTGAGCCTGGATCGGCGTTGGACGGGTGATGCCAAGTTGCGAGAGGGCGTGAAGAAGCGGCGCGGCGAGGCCGAGACCGTTGAAATCCTGCAATGGGGGTTCTTTCGATGAGCCGCGACCTTCGCCAGGAGATCCGGCGCCGCGGCTTTGAATTTGGAAGTGCGACGCCCTGCGTGGCCTGGGCGAGCGAGCGGATAGACGCTGGCGCGCCCGGCAGGAGGACGATGGATAATCATCCTTCACGCAGCCGGAGCGCGATGATCCACACGCGGTGGATGCAGCTTCATCGCGGCTAAAGCTGTGAAAGTCAAGCTAAAAGCAAGCCAATCGCCCGCGTTCACCCGCGCAATCGGACGCAATTCCCCACCGTGCGCGGCGGCGCGCACGGATCATTGAACCCTGTTGGCGGCTCCGACGGAAGGACTATTCAGACGTCGGTTCCGCCGTCGTCATAGCCGAAGTCGGAGTTGTAATCGGAGGCGTCCTGAATATCGTCTTGATCCTGGTCGGCGTCCTGTTGCGCGTCTTGCTGGCGCAGATCCTGATCATCGGACCCGTAATAATTATTGATGACGGTCTCGCCGCCGAGCCCTCCACCCAAGCCGCCGCCGCCAAACCCCGTGCCGATACCAAGCGAATTATTGTGTCCGGCGAAGAGTCCGCGAATCGAGTCGGCAAGGAGCACGCCGCCGGCGACGCCCGCCGCTGCGCCAAGCGCGCCCTTGAGGAAGCCGCCGCCTTGGCCGGGGGCCTGACCAAAGGCTTGGCCGGGCATCTGTCCGCCTGAAGGTTGGCCGCCCCACGGTCCGGGTTGCTGCGGCGGGTAGGGCTGGCCATAGGCTTGCTGCGGCGGCGGCTGCCATCCGCTCGGAGGCGGCGATTGCTGCCAGCCTCTGCCCGGAGGCGGCGGCGCCGGCCCGCGCGACGGCGGCGGACCGCCGCCTCCGAAAAGCGAGCCCAGTCCGCTCAGGAAGCCGCCGCTGCCGCGCGACGCCTGCTGCTCCAAATCCTGCAGCTTGCCCTCGAGCTCCTGCAGCCGCGCATTGGCCGCCTGCAGCGCCTGATCTTGGACAATGACGGTTTGGGCCAAAAGATAGGGCGCGTAAGGCAAGGTCCGCGTCGCGTCCGCGATGAACGCCTCGGCTTCCTTGTCGCGCGGATTATTGGCCGCGCCTTGGACGCGGTCGAATAGGCCTGTGAGCAACTGGCGCTCTTCGGGTGACATCTGCTTTCTCCCTACGTGATTGGCGGATTTTCCAACCGCCCGACGAAATGTGGGAAGTCTTCTGTCGGTTCCAAGCCCCGCGACTCAGGTTCATGGCGCGGGTCTCGCTTGCTGCTTGGGCGTGGCGCACGTAAGAAGCGGGCGGCATTGCGAGGCTTTATTTAGAGATGAATGACCAAAAGACAAATGCGCCGCGCGCCAGCGCGAGATTGCCGCGCGGCTTCGCCGATCGCGGCCCGGCCGATATAGCCGCCACCGAAAAAATGCTCGCCGCCATCAAGGAATCCTATGAGCTTTATGGGTTCGAGGCGGTCGAGACGCCCTTCATCGAATTCACCGAGGCGCTCGGCAAGTTCCTGCCCGATCAGGATCGGCCGAACGAGGGCGTCTTCTCGTTCCGGGACGACGACGAGCAGTGGCTTTCGCTGCGCTATGACCTGACCGCGCCGCTCGCGCGCTATGTCGCTGAAAATTATGACAAGCTGCCGAAGCCCTATCGCAGCTACCGGGCCGGCACTGTGTTCCGCAACGAGAAGCCGGGACCGGGCCGGTTCCGCCAATTCATGCAATTCGACGCCGACACGGTCGGCGCGGCCTCCGTCGCCGCCGACGCCGAGATGTGCATGATGGCGGCCGACACGCTGGAAAGGCTGGGGATCAAGCGCGGCGATTATGTGATCAAGGTCAATAACCGCAAGGTGCTTGATGGCGTAATGGAGGCGATTGGGCTTGGCGGTGAGGAGAATGCAGGGCGCAGGCTGACCGTGCTGCGGGCGATGGATAAGTTTGACAAATTCGGTGACGAAGTTCGGCTTCTTCTTGGCGAAGGACGTAAGGACGAGTTCAGGCGATTTTACAAAAGGCGCCAAGCTCGACGAAGATCAGCAACACGAGATCATGACCTTGCTGCATTCCAATGCGCAGCTGGTCGACGTCTCGACCTTCCCAGAAAGCCTGCGTTTAGACGCCGCTTTACATCCAGATGCGCCTCAGAACGCCTTTTCTAACAATGAGACGGTGCAAACCTTTCGTGCGCACTTTGGCGGCAATCCAAAGGTCAGCACGGGTTTGGACGAGCTGCAAGCTATCGCGGACATTAGCGCTGCTGCTGGATATGGTACGCGCCGCATCCGCATCGACCCCTCCGTCGTCCGCGGCCTCGAATATTACACCGGCCCCGTCTTCGAGGCCGAGCTCACCTTCGATGTCCGTGACGATAACGGGCATCCGGTCCGCTTCGGCTCGGTCGGCGGCGGCGGGCGCTATGACGGGCTGGTCGGGCGCTTTCGCGGCGAGAATGTTCCGGCGACCGGCTTTTCGATCGGCGTCTCGCGGCTCTATTCGGCGCTGAAGGCGATTGGCTCGCCTCTCGTCGCCGGCGCGACGGCGCGGGGACCCGTGATCGTGCTCGTGCTCGATAAGGGCGAGATCGCGCGCTACCAGGGCTTTGTGACGGCTCTTCGCAACGCCGGCGTCCGGGCCGAACTCTATCTGGGCTCGTCCGGCATGAACGCGCAGCTCAAATACGCCGACAAGCGCGGCTCGGCCTGCGCCATCATCCAGGGCTCGAACGAGCGTGAGAAAGGCGAGATCGCGATCCGCGATCTCGCGCTTGGCGCCGAGCTCGCCGCCTCCACCAAGGATCGCGCCGATTATCTCGAGCTTCGCGCCAAGGCGCAATTCAGCGTTAAGGAGACCGAGTTCGTCGCGGCGGTCCAGGAGGTTCTCGCCCGCCACGGACAAAGCGCCGGTTGAACATTCACCTTTTCCGTCGAAACCTGTCGCGGCGCGCGCCGTCGCTTGCTAAAGAGACCCGCATCCGAGCAATTTGCGCGAGCGACGGCCTTTGTCCCTGGTTGATGACTACGCGGAAGCAGTGGCGGCGCATCTGATCGCGGCCGGCTATGCGCGATGCGAGCCGCCGATCCTGCAGCCGGCGGCGATCTTCTTCGATTTCGGGGGAGGATCTGCGCGGCCAGCTCTATCTGACGAGCGATGTTTCGGGCGCGGACTATTGCCTGCGTCCCGAATATACGATCCCGGTCTCGCGCTATTATCTCGCCTCGCGCGCGGCCGGAGAAAGCGCGGCCTATTCCTATTGCGGCCCGGTGTTCCGCTACTCCGCCGAGCACAAAAGTGAGTTCGCTCAGGCCGGGATCGAGAGCTTCGGGCGCGCCGACCTGGAGGCGGCGGACGCCGAGATCCTCACCCTCGCGCTCGCCGCCGCGCGGGCGGGCCGCGGTTGCGATCTTCAAGGCCCCGATCTTCAGGGGCCGGATCTGAGCGTGCGGATCGGCGACGCCGGGCTCTTTTCGCGGCTGCTCGAAGCGCTCGAGCTTTCGCCGCAATGGCGCCGCCGCATCGCGCGCGGCCATATGCAAGGTAAATCGGTCGAGGCGATCCTGAACGCCAGCGTTGGCGGCGTCGCCGGCGATCACAGCGGCGTCCTCGGCCTTCTCGAAGGGGCCGACAAGCAAGGCGCGCGCGCCTTTGTCGAGGATCTTCTCGCGATCGCGGGCATAGCCTCGGTCGGCGGCAGGACGGCGGCCGAGATCGCCGATCGCTTTCTCGAACAGGCGGCGCTCAAGAGCGGCGAGGGCGTGTCAGCGGCGCAGCGCGCGATCATCGAGCGGTTTTTGCGCATCGAGGGCGATCCGGATCGCGCCTCGGGGCAATTGCGCCGGCTTGCGTCCGAGGCGGGATTGGATCTTGGCGCGATCCTCGACAGTTTCGACACGCGGCTCGGCTTCATCGCCGCGCTCGGCCTTGACGTCGGCGCGCTTTTTTTCGCCGCCAGCTTCACCCGCAATCTCGATTATTACACCGGCTTCGTGTTCGAGGCGCATGAGCGAACGCGTCCGAACGAAGGGCCGGTCGCGGCCGGCGGGCGCTATGACCAGCTTCTGCAGAGGCTCGGCGCGCCGCGCGCCATCCCCGCCGTCGGCGCGGCGATCTTCATCGATCGGCTGCGCCCCAATTTCACCGGAGACGCCGGATGAGCGCATCGGGCGGCGAGGGGCCTCTGGTGCTTGCGGTTCCCTCGAAAGGGCGGCTGCAGGAGAACGCCGCCGCCTTTTTTGCGAGAGCCGGCCTCGACCTTGTGCAAGGGCGCGGCGCGCGGGATTATCGCGGCGCGATCGCCGGGATGAAAAATGTCGAGATCGCCTATCTTTCCGCGGCGGACATTGTCGCGCAGCTCGCCGCGGGACACGCGCATTTGGGCGTCACCGGCGAAGACCTCATCCGCGAGACAATCCCTGACGCCGATGCGAAAGTGGCGCTCTTGACGCCGCTCGGCTTCGGCGGCGCGAATGTCGTCGTGGCCGCGCCGCGCGCCTGGATCGACGTGCGGACTATGGCCGATCTCGAGGATGTCGCCGCCGCCTTTCGCGCCAGGCGCGGCGAGCGAATGCGGGTGGCGACGAAATATGTCAATCTGACCCGACGCTTTTTCGCCGAGCGGCATGTCGCCGATTATCGAATTGTCGAAAGCTCCGGCGCGACCGAGGGGGCGCCGGCGGCGGGCCAGGCCGAGCTGATCGTCGACATCACGACGACAGGGGCGACGCTTCTCGCCAATGCGCTGAAGACGCTCGACGATGGCGTCATTCTACGGTCGCAGGCCAATCTCGTCGCCTCGCTCAACGCGGATTGGACCCCGCTCGCTCGGGAGAACGCCAGGGTCATTCTTTCGCGGATCGCCGCCGAGGAGGAGGCGCGCCTCACGCGCGAGGTCTCGACCGTTCTGGCGCGTTTCACGGATCATGCGCTGGCCGAAGCTGAATTGCTTTTTTCCGCGCGCCTGCGCCGCCATGCGAGCGACGGATGGCTCACGCTCAATTGCCCTAAGGACCAGGTCGCGCCGCTCGCGGACTGGTTGATCGCGCAAGGCGGCGACCATGTCACAGTCGCGACGCTCGACTATGTTTTTTCGGCGGCCAATCCGCTGTACGAGAAGCTGATCGGGCGGCTGCCCGAGCGGCCGTCCAAATAACTCGGGCGATCTTGATCGCAGCCTAGAGCATGTTCCGAAAAAGTTGACCGACTTTTTCGACCAGAACATGCTCCAGCTTTTTGATTTTGAGCGATTTCTTTTCGATCAGATGAGTCCGTCTGATCGGAAAGCGCTCCAGCCTCAGGAGTTACAATGACCGCGCTCATGGTAGTCGAGCTCTCGGATGACAAAAGGCTGTTTTTCGGCGGTCGCGGGCCAGATGGCGCGCTGTCGGAGATTTGGGTCACCGACGACATCGCGAAGGGAACGCGGGAAGGGTTCCAAGCGGCCCTGGGTTCGCTCGCGGAGCTCGTCAAGATTCTCGACGCGTCGGTCGCCGCTCTTGAGAAGCGGCCGGAAAAGATCGAGATCGAGTTCGGCGCGTCGCTCGGCAGCGATTGCAATCTGTGGATCGCGCCGGGCGATTCCAAGGCCGAATTCAAGGTCAAGCTGTCTTGGTGAACAAGTTGTCTTGGGGATAAAGGCGGCCGGAGCATGTCCTAAAGACATGCCGATGTCTGGCCGACTTTACTCCGCCGCGTTTATTCCGCGGCTTGGGCGGCGAGCTCGACCGGCGTGAATATATCCGCCTCGGCGGGCCGCATCTCGAAGCGGCGCTTGTGGAAGCGGGCGAGGCTCGATCGATGCCCGATCGACACGATCGTCGTCGTCGGAAGCCGCTTGAACAGGGTCTCGTAGATCTGGGCTTCCATGTCTTCGTCGAGAGCCGCTGTCGCCTCGTCGAGGAACAGCCAGTCGGGCTTGGCGAGAAGCGCGCGCGCGATCGCGACGCGCTCCTGCTCGCCGCCGGAGAGCCGCTGCGACCAAATATCCTCGACATGGAGCTGGCTGACGAGATCGGGAAGTTTCGCCGCTGAAAGCGCGTCTTTTATCGTTGCGTCATCGTAGCGATCGGGCGGCTCCGGATAGGCCACCACCGCGCATAGGCTGCCGATCGGAAGATAGGGCTTTTGCGGCAGCAGCATGACCCGCGCGCCGGCCGGAAAACTGACCGAGCCGTCGCCGAAAGGCCAAATCCCCGAGATCGCCCGGAACAAGGTGGATTTGCCCGAGCCGGACGGTCCGGTGAAAAGAGCGGGCTCGTCGGCGGCGAGCCGAAGATCGCCGGTTTTGACGATCTCCCGCCCATCGGGCAGGCGCAGCCCCAGCTTTTCAATATCGAGTCCCGTCAGCTCCTTCGCCGCGCCGGCCGTCGGCCGCGCTATGCCGCCCGCCATCCGCGCGCCGTCGATCGAGGCGTCGAAGGAAACCAACCGATCAAGCACGGCCTTATATTCGGCGAGAGAGACATAATAGGTGATGAAGAAGGTCAAGGCGCTGTCGACCGTGCCGAAAGCGCGCGCCGTCTGCGACATGACGCCGAGCTGGATCTTGCCCGCGAAGTAGAATGGGGCCGCGACAATATAGGGAATGAGAGGGCTAAGCTGGCCGTAGGAGGCGGTGAAGCCGATCAGGTTCTTGCGGCAGGCGACGATCCTGAAATAATTGGTGATGATCGCGCCAAAACGCGCCTTCAAAGAGGCTTTTTCCGCCGCTTCGCCAGAGAGCAGCGCGACTTGCTCGCCATATTCGCGCAGCCTTGCGAGCGAAAAACGGAAATCCGCTTCATAGCGCTGCTGGGCGAAGGCGAGCCTCGCCAGCGGCCGCCCAATGAGATGGGTGACGATTGTCCCAACTCCGGCATAGATCAGGGCGGTCCAGAACAGAAAGCCTGGGACGACGATCTGGGTGTAGGGCAAAGTGAAATTGGCGGAGAGATCCCAGAGCACGATCGAGAAGGAGACGAGCGAGCTCAAGGTCGAGATCAAGAGAATCGAAAAGGAATATATGCCATAGCCGGTCTGGCCGCCGTCGATGAAGCGGTTGACGTCTTCAGAAATGCGTTGATCCGGGTTGTCGGCGAGGCTGCCGCTGAGCGACATCCGATAATGCGTGTGGTGATCAAGCCAGCGGCCGATGTAATTCTCGGTCAGCCAGCGCCGCCAGCGGATGATCAAGGTGGATTGCACAATAAATTCCAGAACCCTCGAAGCGATGAATATGAACGCCCAGGGCGTGAAGACGGTGAGCAGCTGCGCCCAAAAGGTCGCTTGATCCTTGTTCTGGATGGCGTTGAATAAATCCCGGTTGAAGAAGGACAGCCGGACCTCGATTCCGACCTGGGCCTGGTTCACGATGACGAGGAAGACGATCATCGCGGTCGCGACCCGCCGCTCCAATGCGCCATAGGAGGGAAAAGGCCAGATCCGGGCCCGCGTCGCGTCGCCGGCGTCGAAATAGCGGTCGGCTATATGCGTCATCGACCGCACCACCGGAACGAATGAAAGCGCATGGACGAGAATGGCGAACAGCGCCATGGTGAGCGGCAGGCTCTCGGGAATTTCATAATCGTCGAGCGACGCTGGCCAGAGCCCGAACTGCGCGACCAGGAACAGCACGCCGAAGACGACCGTCTTGATCGCGAATATGGTCGAGAAAATCCGCAGGAAACTCGAGATCGTGGAGGATCGGTAGGTCGTGAAGGCGCAAAGCAATCCGGTCGCGGCGAGCAGAAGGACGGCGCCGTCGCCATGGATTTGGCCAATGACCGCGGCCGTGAGCGAGAAGACAGCGAGGATGGCGGCGAGAAGCTTCATGGCTTGCCTATGCGTTCGTGGTCGCGGATGAAATTGTCGTCAGGGAGCTCGACGGAGGCTGGACCGCGATCGCTTCGCGTTGAAATGATCATGGGCTCTATCTGTCTCTCCCGCAGCGCGATCTGACGCCGAATTGTTGATGACGTGTGCGGCGCGCAAACGAGCGCAACCTTCGGATCACGCTCGCGCGTCCTATGGGGCGTAAGTTTGTCGCTGAGCTGGTCGCCGCTTCGAAGATCACGCTCCGGCGTATTTGAGACTGGCGACGCCGCGGATGCAAGAGGCGCGGAGCCAAGCTCGCGGCATTGACGCCGCCGCCGCGATCTTGTCAACGTGGGCGGCAGATTATTTGACCGCCTTCATCGCCCTCCGCCTCGTCCGCGATCGAGACGCCGTTTATCGCGGCGCAAAGCACTGGCGAGGGCTTGAAGGTGAGGACGCGGCGAGGCTTGATCGGCGCCTCGACGCCCGTGCGCGGGTTGCGGCCGATGCGCTCGCGTTTGGCGCGAACGCAAAACAGGCCGAAAGAGCGCAGCTTGACGCTTTCTCCCTGCACCAGGGCGTTCGCGATCTCCTCGAGCGCCATTTCGAAGATTTCCCGTGTTTGCGCGCGGGAAAGCATTGGGCATGAGCCATGGACCGCGTCGAGAAGATCGGCCCTTGTCGCGGTTTTGCGCAGCTTGGCTGTGTCCGGTCGCGGGTCCGACAGGTGACGCACCTTTTTGGTTCTCCCCTTGGCCGTGCGATCGGTTTTGATCTTAGAGCATTTTACGAGCCATTGGAAAGCCGCGCGACCAGGCCGCAGCGTGACAATGGCCGTCAGCTATCTGTTAATTATCGTATTGCACAAGTAAATTTCGCCGAGAATTATTGGCACCAAAAAAGGCTCCGGTTGGGACCGGAGCCTCGATCTCGATTGCGTGAAAATTGAAGCGGCGGCGCGTCTCGATTTCCTCGCGGCGCATATGTC
The DNA here is from genome assembly GCA_963829515.1 of uncultured Alphaproteobacteria bacterium. Lineage (GTDB taxonomy): Bacteria > Pseudomonadota > Alphaproteobacteria > Rhizobiales > Beijerinckiaceae > Methylocapsa. Next base: position 367,033 of record CAWHIP010000013.1, on the reverse strand, counting down.
CGGGGAAGCGAGAATTCCCGCTTCCCCGAAGCATGTTTTAAAAAAGCTGTTCGGCTTTTTCGATCAGAAAGGGCCGTTTAGAAATCCATGCCGCCCATGCCGCCCATGCCGCCGCCGCCGGGCATGGCCGGGGCGTCCTTCTTCGGCTGCTCGGTGATGATCGCCTCGGTGGTGATGAGCAGGCCGGCGACAGAGGCCGCGTCCTGGAGCGCCGTGCGGACGACCTTGGTCGGATCGATGATGCCGAGCTTGACGAGATCGCCATATTCGCCGGTCTGGGCGTTGTAGCCGAAACCATAGTCGGCATGCTCGATGAGCTTGCCGACCACCACGGCGCCGTCGCCGCCCGAATTGTCGACAATCTGCCTCGCCGGCGTTTGGATCGCCTTGCGGACGATGTCAATGCCGGTCTTCTGATCCGAATTGCCGGTCGCCAGATTCTCCAGCGCCTTGATGGCTCGCAGCAGGGCGACGCCGCCGCCCGGCAACACGCCTTCCTCGACCGCCGCGCGGGTGGCGTTGAGGGCGTCGTCGACGCGGTCCTTCTTCTCCTTCACCTCGACCTCGGTCGCGCCGCCGACGCGGATCACCGCGACGCCGCCGGCGAGCTTGGCCAGACGCTCTTGCATCTTCTCGCGATCATAGTCCGAAGTCGTTTCGGCGATTTGCGCCTTGATCTGAGCGATGCGCGCCTCGATATCGGCCTTGGCGCCCGCTCCGTCGATGATCGTGGTCGCCTCCTTGTCGATGCGGACGCGCTTGGCGCGGCCGAGCATGGGCAGCGTCACATTCTCGAGCTTGATGCCGAGCTCCTCGGAGATCAGCTGGCCGGCGGTGAGAATGGCGATGTCTTCGAGCAAGGCCTTGCGGCGATCGCCGAATCCAGGCGCCTTGACGGCGGCGACCTTCAAGCCGCCGCGCAGCTTGTTGACGACGAGCGTGGCGAGCGCCTCGCCCTCGACGTCCTCAGCCACGATGACGAGAGGCTTGCCGGTCTGAACGACTGCTTCGAGAACCGGCAGCAGGGCCTGCAAGGACGACAGCTTCTTCTCGTGAATGAGAATGTAGGGCTCTTCGAGCTCGGCGACCAACTTCTCCGCATTGGTGACGAAATAGGGCGAGAGATAGCCGCGATCGAACTGCATGCCTTCGACGACGTCGAGTTCGGTTTCGAGGCTCTTCGCCTCTTCGACCGTGATCACGCCCTCATTGCCGACTTTCTGCATCGCGGTCGAAATGATTTCGCCGACCGACTTGTCGCCATTGGCCGAAATCGTGCCGACCTGGGCGATCTCGTCGTTCGAGGTGACCTTTTTCGAGTTCTTCTTGAGATCGGCGACAATGGCTTCCACGGCGAGATCGATGCCGCGCTTCAGATCCATCGGGTTGAGCCCGGCGGCGACCGCCTTGGTGCCTTCCCGGACGATCGAGGCGGCGAGAATGGTCGCCGTGGTCGTGCCGTCGCCGGCGATGTCGTTTTGCTTCGAGGCGACTTCACGAATGAGCTGCGCGCCGAGATTCTCGAACCTGTCGGAGAGCTCGATTTCCTTGGCGACTGTCACGCCGTCCTTGGTGATGCGCGGCGCGCCGAAGGATTTTTCGATGACGACGTTGCGGCCCTTAGGGCCGAGAGTCACCTTGACCGCATTGTTGAGAATGTCGACGCCGCGCAGCAAGCGATCGCGGGCATCAGACGAGAAACGGACGTCTTTGGCAGCCATATTAAAGCTCCTGAACCGAGTTCTTAAAATATTGGACTAAAGGGCTTCGCGCGGACTTAGACGATGACGCCGAGAATGTCGCTTTCCTTCATGATGAGCAGATCCTGGCCGTCGATCTTGACCTCGGTGCCCGACCATTTGCCAAACAGCACTTTGTCGCCAGCCTTCACATCGAGCGGGGTCAGCTTGCCGCTTTCGTCGCGGCCGCCGGGACCCACCGCGACGATCTCGCCTTCCTGCGGCTTCTCCTTGGCGGTGTCGGGGATGATGATCCCTCCCTTGGTCTTTTCCTCGCCTTCGAGACGTTTCACCACGACGCGGTCATGCAATGGACGAAAGCTCATGTCTCCTGATTCCCCTATAGGCCGCTGGAGGCGCCAAATTCCGCGCTGGGCGCGCCTCGCTCACCTTGCGGCTAGTTTAAAATCACGCCTTGTTAGCAGTCATGATCATTGAGTGCTAACGGCGCCCCGTAAATAGTCACGCCGCCTAGAACTGTCAAGCCGACCTGTCGTAAAACTGGTCACGGCAAGGCTGTAAGATCGAGCGGAGGAGCTCCCTGAACGAAGCGGGCAGGGCGCGAGGAAAAAATATGGCGCGACGCCGCGCCCTCGGTCCCATCTGGCAGATTTCGCATCGCCTGGTCGCATGCGATCGACTCCGGGAGTTTGGCGGGCGTTTGGAATAGGAGTTGGGTTGGCCTCGAGCGCCAATTCGCGTCGAGAAATAGTCAAGATCTTAAGTTTAAAATCGGCATGATCGGCGCCGAAATGACCGCCTTCGCCGCAATCGGCCGGACTGTCGCATGTCCCTTCGCATCGTGCTTTCCCTCGCCGTCTTGGCCGTGATCACGCCCACTTTCGCGCAGGAGAATTTGACGTTGCCGCCGGAGCTTCGCTCTCAGGCCGCGACCTCGGCGCAAGATAAGACCGCCGCAGACGCCAGACACCGAGACCCAGCGACGGCCAAAGGGACGCCGGCGCGGAAGCAGGCCGCGGCGCCTGCGCGCAATGCCGCCCCCGCCGCCGAAGCGCCAAAGCATTCAAAGGAAGATCCGCTCAGCCTCGGCATGTCGTGGAAAGCCAATAATTCATCAGTGGGCTCCACCTGGGCGACGTCAGGCTTGCCGCAAGAAAACAAGAACCATTCCGACGAGGCGGCCGGAGCCGGAGGCCTCGTCGGACTCAAATACAAATTCTGAACGCCCGCGTTTCCTTGGCCCTTGCGGCGTTCATCGGCTGGGCGTGCGCCGCCGTCCCGATTTCAAAATGTTGTGAGGAAGAGCTAGTCCAAACCCATCCAGCCGAGAATGGGAACGCTTTCTTCTCCATCGGACCAATGCGGCCTGCCCTTCAACGCTTCGACGCCGAGAAAGGGCGATGGCGATTGCGTTAGCAGGGTTTTCGGCCCATCGCGTAGATATGCCGAGAAAAATGCGATGAGATAGGAATCCTTGATCGTCTTGATGCGCGCGGGATCGACGAACAACCAACCCCGGAATCCGGCGCGCGTAAACGCCGAATCGGTGAAATACCAGTGGCTGACATTGCGCAACCGGAAGCCGTATTTGTCGGGCGCCTCCATCAGTTGCTTTTGCGCGCGAAAAAAGCGCTGATTAAAGATGGCGTAATAGCGCATGTGGGGATCGGGCGACTGCAGGCTGTGCGGGCCGGGCAGCAGGTCATCATCGACCAAGAGCAGATAGGGCGGCTCTATCCCATTCGTCAAAGTCCGGCCGTAGATCCAGCCATCGACATTGCCGACGGCGACCACGCGCCGGTCGAGCGCGCTGGCCATCGCCGCGGCGGAGGCGCCAAATGAATAGCCAAAAAATCCAATGTGGTCGAAACGCAGATCGCGGCGCCAGGTCCCGTCGACGCAGGCTTCGAGGCGATCCAGCGCCTGAAGCGCCTGCTGAGCCTCCCTGGCGGCCTTGTCGGCGGCGCGGCTCAGGGTCGCTTCATAAGCCGCCTCCGACGAAAAGTCGAAAAAAGGCGGCTGCGTGGGATCGCGCGGCTGGTCGTGGTCGATGTCGTCGATCGCGACGACAATAAAGCCATGGCTCGCGAGCGAAGCCGAGGTGGAGGCGTTATCGTCGCGGGGGCCGTCGATGCCGGGCGTGTAGAGCAGGATCGGATAGGGCTCGGGCCGCGATGGAGAAGCCAGGCTCCTCCCGCTCAGGGCGGCGCAATCGATGGGCGCTTGGCCGTTCCCGCCGAGCGCCGCCGACATGTCCGCGGCGGCGGGATACCAGATCTGGGCGATAATGGCGTCGCCGTCGCCGTTGGTCGGCGGCAGCGAGACGATCGCCGTTTGAACCGGGGACGGACCTGAGGGCGGCGGCGGCGGCGGAAGCGTCGCCAATCGCCAAAACGCGGCGGCGACGCGCGGCGCCGCCGGGCCGAACAGCAAGAGTTCAATAACAGCGGCGACGGCCAGGGCGGCGAGAATCGCGCGCGGCGCCTTGCCCGACAGCCAGGCGACGAGGAAGCCCACGACCGCCGTCAGGAGAATGAGCGCTCCAATGATGAAGCCGAAATGGCCCATGAGCTGGTCAAAACGGAGGTCGAGCAATTTCACCATGCGCAGGAATCCTCAAAAGGATTGTCCAAATCGAATCTTGGCCGATCTGTTCAAGATCGGCGTCGGCGCCGCGAAGCCGCCTCGTCTTGCTTTTCGGACAAGCCTTGGCCATCGGCGTGGGCTGTCGGAGCGTCTCGCCGAGATCAGATACGGAGGCGGCGTTGGCGCGAAGCTTGGCGGGAGTTGATAGGCTCGTCCGCTGCTTGCGTCCATATATCCCACGGAGATGACGCTGGATCTCGCGGATCGCCGCGGCGCGCCGAAACTTCGCTTTCCTTCGCGTCCCTCGCTCGACAAGGTGAAAATGCCAGGGCAAGTTCCGGTCGGGAGCTTGGCGCGGGTCCATCGAGCCGCCTGGCCACGGGAGAGGAGCGAGACGTGACGGAAGATGCGCCGCCGCCGGCCGCGCCGCCCCGGCGCGAGGATTATGCCGTCGTTCCTGGCTCAACCGGGCCGCGCCGCGATTTCAGGATCACCGTCGGCCTGCGCGAAGGCTGGGACCCGGAGGGGCGGGTCTATGATGTTTCCGAGGCCGTGCGCACCGCGCGGGCGTGGATGCGGCGGCGCGTCGGCGCCGGCCTCCCGGCGCTATCCGGCATGTTCGCCCGCGCCGAAGTGACCTATGCCTGGCCGCGCCCGGACGGATCGGTCGGCTCCGACCGCGAACCGGTGGCGATCTTCACCGGCGAGGCGGTCCACGCCTATCTTGGACATCTTCCCGACGAGGCCATTGAGGCGATGCTGAACGAACTCGCGGTCGAGCTTGGCGCCGCGCTTGGCCAGGAGCGGCTCTATGTCGCGCTGTGCGGGCGGACCTGGATCCTTGACGCCGGGCGGGAGGAAACGCCGGGACAGCCGGAGTGAAGCTGACGCGCTTTCCGGGAGGGGCGTTTCGATTTGATCGAAAAGCACTCCCTGCGCGCGAGCGTCGACGCCGGCCCGATCTCTTGAAGGTTCAGAGCTTGATGGCGAGAAGCTCGGCCATGCTCAGCGGACGGCCTGCGTCCGAGCACAGGCGGAACAGCGTTGTCTTGTGAAAGCGAGGATCCCCGGTGATTTCCTTGCCGACCCAGTCGGGCTTTGCGAAAATCTGCGCCTCGTCCGTAAGCTCCGCCTCGGCCAGAACAATGCCCGCCAGATTGCCGTCATAGACGTCGACGACCCAGGCGATCCCCGCGTGAAAGATGCTATGTCGCGTCTTTTCGACGATCCTGCCGCCGCAGACGGACGCCAACATGGCCTCGGCGTCGGCCGGGGGAATATCATATTCGAATTCGCGTCGACGCGGCCCTGATCGCGGGCTTTTGACCGCGATAGACGCCATTTTCTCTCCGAGCCGGACGCGGACCTTGCATCCGTCAAATTGGCCAATGAGGCCATCGCGCAGCCTTTGGCTGCCGACGACGCAGGCGCGCCATCCATCATTGGCGACGAGGAACTTCCGCTCGATCTCAACCGTCATCATCCCCAGTTCCGAGCGAGGCGATTTATTCGTTGATCCGATACACGGCAAATGCGTCAGGAGTTGGCCGCGCCCGCGCCGTCGCCGAGGCGCCGTCCTTGACGAAGCGTCACATCCTCATCGACGCAACCGGTTTTCCTGGCGGCGTGGAAGGGGGACAGATCAAGCGAAGGCCCCGTAGCGCATTGGCTGACGGGGCCGCTGGACTTCGTCTCGCGAAGTCTGTCTGGGAACATCCAGCACTTAAACCGGGGCGCGTCGCGCTTGGCCTTTGCGTCCTGCTCCCCGCTCGGCGAGTTTATCGATGTTGGCGCATCTTGAAAATCAGCGCTCAATTTCTTCGAGGCGCCCTAGACCTTATGCAGGTCAATCCGTATGACCCGGTGGCGTCATGCTCCTCTCGCATGTCATCTCGAAATGGCTGGTCGCCGAAAAGATCGCGCCAGCTTCTTCATCGCGCCTGACTTCGAGGTCCCGCTCGGTCAGCTTGCCGAGAAGATCGGGCCATTCGTCCGACCCCTCCGCTGCGATGTGTCGAAATGATGAACCGTCCAAGAGGCCTGGTCAATCATGAAATTGACGACCGCGACAATTTGACGAAGCCGCCTGGATTAAGACTAAGCCCTAGACGCTCCACGCCGCGCGATCTCTATCCCTAGCCGTAAATCATGGGTTATGATTGGATGTGGTTCCTGAATTGAAACCTCTTTCGGATCAAGAAACAGGAGCAGTCTGGTCCGACATGTTCAGCGTCCGAACCGGGCTTGATATCCGGCGACGGCCGAAAGCCGGTCGCCCTTGATCGCGTCGTCCGGCGCAAGTGTTTTCGCGGCGCGCTTTGAGGCTTATTCATATGCACAAGGGACGGCTTGAAGCGTTCAGCGATGGCGTTCTCGCCATCATCATCACGATCATGGTGCTGGAGCTGAAGGCGCCTCACAATGCGGATGTCTCGGCCCTGCTCGAACTGGCTCCGGTGCTCATCGCCTATGTGCTGAGCTTCATTTATGTCGGCATATATTGGAACAATCATCATCACTTGTTTCAGGTTGTGAAAAAAATCAACGGCCGGGTGTTGTGGGCCAATCTCCATCTGCTTTTCTGGCTGTCGCTGTTTCCATTCGCCAATGCTTGGATGGGGGCCAATCATTTCGCCATGTGGCCGGTTTTCCTATATGGCGTCGTCTTGCTGTTGGCGGCGGCGGCTTACGCCATTCTGGTGCGGGCGCTGCTCGCGATCAACGGCGAGGATTTCGGCGCTGGCGAAGGCCGTGGGCGGCGACGTGAAGGGTAAATTGTCGCTGCTGATCTATATTGTCTCCCTGTCGCTGGCCTTCATTCATCCCTACCTCAGCCTCGCCGGCTATGTGATCGTGGCGGCGGCCTGGTTCATTCCGGATAGGCGGATGGAGAACGCGCTTGGGATCAAGTGAGCCTTGCTGAGTTTGGCGAAGTCCATGGGAGCCGAAACATGACGATTTAGCCTTACCTGTTTTTCGAAGGGCGCGCCGAAGAGGCCGCGGCCTATTACCAGAAGGTCTTCGGCGCCGAGCTGCAAATGCTCCTGCGCTACAAGGAGAGCCCCATTCCTGAAGGCCATAGTCCTCCGGGTTCGGAGAACAAGGTTCTGCATATGAGCATGAAAATCGGCGACTCAATCATTTTTGCGTCGGATGGCCAATGCTCGGGTGATCCTGGTTTTCAGGGCTTCGCGCTGTCCTACGCCGCGATGGACGCAGCCGATGCGGATCGCGTGTTCGCGGCGCTCGCCGACGGCGGCGCGGTGCGAATGGCGCTGGGCGAGACCTTCTTCTCGCCCAGGTTCGGCATGGTCGCCGATCGCTTTGGCGTCTTATGGATGGTGATTGTCCACGCTTGACGAACCTCGTCGCTTTCCGAGCGCTCGCTTTGACGGCGCTGTCAGAAATCGGTCGCGTTAGCCGTCCATGATGCGGGTGATTTCAGCCGATGGCGCCGAGTTGCTCGGGCCTTCGCGCGCGGAAAGCGCGTGACGCTGCGGTCTAGCCATCCTAGTATATCGTGGCCAGCCACGGCTTATCCCGATCATTTCCAAGAGGTCCAATGCCAATGGAGCCAGCTGGGGCCGCCGTCACGCGCGATCCGATCCTTGTCGATCTCGCGCTTCAGGGCGGCGGCGCGCATGGGGCCTTCACCTGGGGGGTGCTCGATCGTCTGCTGGAGGAGCCTTGGCTTAGGATCGACGGCATTTCCGGAACCTCGGCCGGCGCGATGAACGCGGCGGCGCTGGTCGATGGCTACGCCAAGGGCGGGGCGGCCGGCGCGCGCGAGGCGCTCGAGACATTCTGGCGCCGCGTCTCCGACGCCGCGCGGTTCAGCCCGTTCCGGCGCGGGCCGCTCGACGTGATTCTCGGTCGTTGGACGCTCAACTCTTCGCCGATCTATGTCGCCATGGATCTCATGTCCCGCCTGTTGTCGCCCTACGACCTCAATCCTAGGGGCAATAATCCGCTGCGCGACATCCTCGCCGAGCTCATTGATTTCAATCGGCTGGCGCAAGCGCCCATTAAGCTCTTCATCACCGCCACCAATGTCCGCACCGGGCGCGGCCATGTGTTCCAGAACGACGCCATCACGGCGGACGTCTTGCTCGCCTCGGCCTGCCTACCGACCATGTTCCAGGCCGTCTTGATCGACGGCGAGCCTTATTGGGACGGAGGCTATTCCGGCAATCCGACGATCACGCCCCTCGTTCGGGAGTGCAAATCGCAGGACACGATCCTGGTTCAGATCAACCCGGTCGAGCGCAAGGAATCGCCGCGCTCCGCCTCGGAGATTTTGAACCGCCTCAATGAAGTCTCCTTCAACGCCGTTCTCCTCAAGGAGCTGCGCATGATCGCCTTGCTTCGGCGCGTCGCCGATCCCGGCGACAGCGAGGGCGCGCGATGGGCCGGCATGCGCATCCACCGCATCGCGAGCGAATTGATGACCGAGCTTGGCGCCTCCTCCAAGCTCAATGCGGAATGGGACTTCTTCGCCCTGCTGCGCGACGAGGGACGCAAATCCGCGCATGACTTCCTGAAGGCGCATGCGCTGGATCTCGGACGCCGCTCGACGCTTGATATCGACATACTGCTGGAAGGAATCTGACGCATGGGGCTTCTCGGCATTCTCGTCGCCCTCGGGCTGCTGATCTGGCTCGCCTATCGGGGCTGGAGCGTGCTTTTGCTCGCGCCCGCCGCGGCGATCCTCGCCGCCGGATTGGCCGGCCAGCCGCTGCTCGCCCATTGGACCCAGACCTTCATGGGGAGCGCCGCGCGGTTCATCATGCAATTCTTCCCGATTTTTCTCCTTGGCGCCTTGTTCGGCAAGCTCATGGAGGATAGCGGCTCGGTGTCGGCCATCGCCGATTTCATGACCAAGCGATTGGGGCCGCGCCGGGCTGTGCTGGCGGTCGTCCTCGCCGGCGCGCTGGTCACTTATGGCGGCGTCAGCCTCTTCGTCGCCTTCTTCGTGCTGGCCCCGATGGCGCATGCGCTGTTTCGCGCGGGCGAGATTCCAAAGCGCCTGATGCCGGCGGCGATCGCGCTCGGCACCTCCACCTTCACCATGTCGGCGCTGCCTGGAACCCCGGCGATCCAGAACGCCATCCCGATGCCCTTCTTTGGCACCACGCCCTTCGCCGCGCCGGGCCTGGGCGTCATCGCCTCGATCATCATGTTGGGCTTCGGCCTTTGGTGGCTCGCCCGCGTCGAAGCCAAGGCGCGCGGCAGGGGCGAGGGCTATGGCGCGGAGGCGGGCCCGGCCGTCGCCGCCGCCGAGGATGAGATCGTCCGCGAGCGGGCGACCACCGCCGGCTCATTCGATCCGGCCGAGATCCGCCACGGCCGGCAGGGCGGCGCCCCCTCCATCGCCGTCGCGATCCTGCCGCTCGCCATCGTGGTCGGCGTCAATCTCGCGATGTCGCTCTTCGTGCTGCCGCGTCTCAACGCCTCCTATCTCGCCGACGAGGCTTGGGGGGCGACGTCGCTCTCCGCCGTCGGCGGTGTGTGGTCGGTGGTGACGGCGCTCGCCGCCGCCATCGTCGTTCTGGTCGTTCTCAATTTTCGCCGCCTGCCAACCTTGCGCGCGACCATGGACGCCGGCGCCAACGCCTCGGCCCTGCCGGTGCTGAGCGTCGCGAGTCTCGTCGGCTTCGGCTCCGTCGTCGCTGCGCTACCCGCCTTCGCCATGGTGCGCGATTGGGTGCTTGGCATCGAAGGCGGCCCGCTGGTGTCTCTGGCTGTGGCGACCAATGTGCTCGCCTCCCTGACCGGCTCGGCCTCGGGCGGATTAACGATCGCGCTCGACGCGCTGGGCGGCGCCTATATGCGCCTCGCCGCCGAGCAGGGCATCAACCCGGCGCTGCTGCATCGCATCGCGGTGATTGGCGCCGGCACGCTCGACAGCCTGCCGCATAATGGCGCGGTGGTCACGCTGCTCGCGGTCTGCGGCTCGAGCCATCGTGAGAGCTATTTCGACATTGTCATGGTTTCGATCGTCGGCGGCCTTCTCGGCCTCGCCGCCGTGATTGGATTGGGATCGCTGTTCGGGTCGTTTTAGAGCATGTTAAAACATGCTCCTATTTTTTGAATTAAGTAGCCTGCTTCACGTGGAACATTTTTGACCGGTTTCGCCATGCGATCGGACGGAGAGCGGCCATTCTCCACTCGGCCGGCCGGTCAGATCGCGGCCGGCTCCTTGACGCGGAGCACCGCGACATAGAGCGCCGGCAGGACGATCAGGGTGAGGACCGTCGCCACGAACAGGCCGCCCATGATCGCGAAAGCCATCGGCCCCCAGAACACCGTCGGGGCGATCGGGATCAAGCCGAGAATCGTCGAGATGGCGGTCAGCATGATCGGCCGGAAGCGCGACAGGGTCCCCTCCACCACGGCGTCCCAGACTTGCCGTCCTTCCCGTCGCTCGGTCTCGATCTGCTCGATGAGGATCACCGCATTGCGGGCGATGATGCCGATCAGGGCCAAGACGCCGAGGATCGCGACAAAGCCCAGCGGCTTGCCGAAGATGAGCAGCGCGACGACGATACCGATGAGCCCCATCGGGACGATGGCCGCGACCAAGAACAGCCGGCTGAAACTATGCAGCTGGGCCATGAGAATGAGAGCCATGAGGAAAAGCATCAGCGGAATCTTGGCGAAGACCGAGGCCTGCGATTGCGCGCTTTCCTCGACCGTGCCGCCCGCCTCGATGTGATAGCCTTGCGGCAGACTTTCGCCCAATTTGGCGATCGAGGGCGCCAGCGCCTGGACCGCGCTCTCAGGCGAGGCGCCCGCCGCGACATCGGCCTGCACCGTCAAGGTCGGCACGCGTTGGCGCCGCCAGACCAGCGGATATTCCTGCTCGAAATCGAAACTCGCGACCTGGCTCAGCGGCACGGTGCGCCCATTCGGGAGCGGCAACTGAAGCGCGCGCAAGGTGGAGAGGGAAACGCGCTGCTCATCTTGCGCCCGGGCGATGACGTCGACGAGATAAATGCCGTCGCGCACCTGGGTGATCGGCGTCCCGCTCATCACCGCGTTCAAAACCTCGGCGAGCGCCCGCGAGCTCAAGCCCAAGAGCCGGGCCTGATCCTGGTCGATATTGATGCGCACCTTGCGCGAGGGCTCGATCCAGTCGAAGTTGATTTCCTTCACATTGGCGTTGGCGCCAAGGAGCTCGGCGAGGCGCAAGGCGATCGCGCGGACCTGCTCGATGTCGGGACCGCCGACCCGATATTGCACCGGCCATCCGACCGGCGGTCCGAGCTCCAGCGGCGACACCCGTGCGACGACGCTAGGAAACTGTTCGGCGAGCGTCTTTTCAAGCCGCGCGCGCAGCCGTTCGCGCGCCGTCGCATCCTTGGCGACGACGACCGCCTGAGCGAAGAAATCATTGGCCAATTTGACGTCGAGTGGAAGATAGAAGCGGATCGCGCCGCGCCCGACATAGGCGCTCCAGCGCAGGACGTCCGGATCGTCCTTCAGAACCTGATCGAGCTTTGCGGCGGCCGCGTCGGTCGCATAGATCGAGGCGTTTTGCGGCAAGGTGAGATCGACGACGAGCTCGGGACGGTCGGAGGCCGGAAAAAACTGCCGCGGCACATAGGGCAGCGCCAGGAGCGACGCGACGAAACAGGCGAGCGTCGCCGCGATGGTGAGCCAGCGCAATCGCATCGCCCAAAGGAGTAGCCAGCGGAAGGCGCGCATGATCGCGCCGGGCTCCTCCGAGGAGGCCTCCGGCCTGGAAAGGAGCGCCACGCCAAGCAGAGGCGCGAAGAGAACGGCGACGAACCAGGAGACGATGAGCGCGATGGCGACGACGGCGAAGATCGAGAAAGTGTATTCTCCGGCCGCGCTCCGCGCGAAGCCAATCGGCACGAAGCCCGCCGCGGTGACGAGTGAGCCGGTCAGCATCGGGAAGGCCAGGGTCTTATAGGCGAAGGTCGCCGCCTGCTCCTTGCTGTCGCCCTGCGCGAGGCGCGAGGTCATGACATCGATCGTGGTCATGGCGTCGTCGACGAGAAGGCCCAAGGCGATGATGAGCGCGCCGAGCGAGATCCGCTGGAGATCGATTCCAAGCCCTTCCATGATCGGGAAAACGATCGCCATCGTCAGCGGAATCGAGAGCGCGACGACGGCGCCCGGCCGGAAGCCGAGACTGACCACGCTCACCGCCATGATGATGGCGATCGCCTGCCAAAGCGATTCCATGAATTCGCCGATCGCGCTGGTGACGACGGCGGGTTGGTTCGACACCAGCACCGCGTCGACGCCGAGCGGCAGATCGGCGACCGCCTCGCCGATCGCCTGCTCGACATTGCGGCCAAGCGCCAGAATGTCGCCGCCCTCGCGCATGGCGATGGCGAGGCCGATGGCGGGCTTGCCGTTGACGCGAAACAGCGGCTGCGGCGGATCGGAAAAGGCGCGGCGGACCTCGGCTATGTCGCGGAGCCGGATCAATCGCCCATTCGACAGGAAATTGACGGCGAGTATGTCCTGTTCGGAGCGGAACGCCCCCGACACCCGGATCGAGAGCTTCTCATTGCCGGTCTGGAGCGCGCCGGCGGGGCTGACCGCGTTCTGCGCCTGAAGGGCGGCGATCAGGGCGGCGCGGTCGATTCCAAGCCCTGCGAGCAGCTTCGTCGAGAACTCGACGAAGATCTGCTCGTCCTGCGCGCCGAGGATCTCGATCTTCGACACGTCCGGGACCTGCAGCAACCGCGAGCGAATGTCCTCGACATAGTCGCGCAGCTCGCGATGGCTGAAGCCGTCCGCCGTGAACCCATAGATCAATCCATAGGTGTCGCCGAAATCATCGTTGAAGCCTGGGCCTATGACGCCGGCGGGCAGCGTGTGGCGAATGTCGCCGATGTTCTTGCGAACCTGATACCAGATGTCTGGAACCTCGGCGGGCCGCGTCGCGCCTTTCAAATTGACGAAAATGGTGGTGAGGCCTGGGGTGGTGTAGCTGCGCAGGAAATCGAGGCCCCGGGTTTCCTGCAATTTGCGTTCGAGCCGTTCGGTGACCTGCTGTAGCGTGTCGTCGAGCGTGGCGCCGGGCCAGGAGGCCTGGACGATCATCGTCCGGAAGGTGAACGCGGGATCCTCGCTGCGGCCGAGCCGGAAATAGGAGGCGAGGCCGCCGATCGTCACCGCGATCATCATGAAAATGACGAACGAACGGTGCTTCAGCGCCCATTCCGACAGATTAGGGCCAGTCACGAAGCCGATCCGAGCAGGCGAATCTTTTGCCCAGGGTGGAGCGCCTGAACGCCGGCGGTCACCACGATCTCGCCATTCTCGAGCCCCTGCGAAATCACCACCGTCGCGGGATCGAAGCGGCGCACGTCCACGCTGCGCAGCGACACTGTCAGACTCTCCGGATCGACGATCCAGATCGCCGGTTCGCCGCCGACATTGGTGAGCGCGCTGGCCGGGATCGAGACGCCTTCGGTCGACTCCAATTGCATGCGGCCCGCGACCGTCGCGCCGAGCAGCATGGCGGCGGGGGGATCGATGAGGCTCACCCTCACCCGGAATGTCCGCGTGACCGGATCGGCCTGTGGATCGACCTGCCGCACGCGCCCGATCGCGGTCACGCCAGGGGCGTCGGTGAGGGCGACAATGATTTTCGGGTCGGGCGGCGCCGTGCGGATCACTTGCGCCGGAACGTCGAACACGGCGTCGCGTCCATCATGGCGGGCGACCTGGAAGATCATCTGTCCGGCCTGCACGACCTCGCCCGCTTCGGCGCCCCTGGCGATGATCGCGCCGGTGACATTCGCCTTCAGCTGCGTATAGCTCACGCGGTCCTCGGCGATTTGGACTTGCACATGCGCGTCATCGACGCGCGATTGCGCCGTTCGCAGGGCCTGCTCCGCCTGATCGAACAGGACCTTGGTCGTAAATCCTCGGCCCATGAGATGGTTCTGGCGATCGAAATTATTGCGCGCCTCCACCAATTGGCCTTGCGCGGCGGAGAGAGCGGCCTTGGCCGAGCGCAAGGCGTTCAGCTCGTTCTGCGGGTCGAGCTTCGCCAGCACCTGGTCAGGTTCGACGTGGTCGCCGACGCCAGCCAATCTTTCAATGATGCGGCCGCCGATGCGAAAGGCGAGAGAGGCCTCGTTTTCGGCTTGAATCTGCCCGGTCAGGACGACCAGCTCGCCGATTTCGCCTCTCTCCGCCGTGACGGTCCGAACCGGGCGCGCGACGAAGGACGGGGCTTTGGTCTCTGGCTTGCAGCCGGCGAACAGCAGGAAGATCGCCGGCAAAATCAGGAGCGCGTAAACGCGGCGGCGCGATGGCTCGATGTCGAGTTCGGAAGAGTCCAAGGCGCTGTCCTTAACGTCCATCCGCACGCGGAGTTTAAGGAGGGATCAACGACCGCCGCCTCAATGAATTTTCACAGACGAGCCCGAAGTCAATTCGGAGAGCAACGCCAATGAATGGCGTTGCTCTCCGATGAACCGTGGCGCGTCGATATGGAAAAGAGCGTTGCTACTCGAAGGGCGGGCCCGTCTGATCCCCGCAGGCTTAGAGCGCCTTCCGACCGAATGGAGCCGTTCGGCCGATAGGAAAGCGCTCCAGTTTCAAAAGCTAAAGCAAATTACTGCTGCGGCTTGGCCTTGCGAAGATGCGCTTTCTTGGCGCGACGCCGGGAGCGGCGGCTCCAAAAGCTGTTGGGACGCGCATGGCGATGGTTGCGCGACGAGGTGCGGGCGCCGGGACGCGCCATCGGCTCGTGCGGCGTAGCCGGAGTTTCGGGCGCAGCCAGGGCTTCGGACGCGGCCGCGCCAGCCAGCGCCGACGCGGCGCCGATCGCAAGAAGACCGTTCAGGAAAGAGCGGCGAGAAATCATCTTTTGCAAATCCTTTCTGTGGCAGGAACTCTAAAGCTCTCTGCGCGTCAGGCCGCGGAGCAGTTTTTCTTTAAGATCCGCTTTGGCGGCCGCCTCGGGCGTCCTCAGAGGATTTGAACTTAAAGGAATGCCGAGCCCTGAACAAGATGGGTTTGGATCGCCGCCCGACGCGCTTTCAATGATCGCGCCCACCCGCGTCGCTGATGCGGTCCGCCGCCGCGACCACCAGCATGACGACGGCGAAGGCGATCATGACCCCAACGAGCCAGGCGAGCGTGACGGTGTTGGACTCATGGTCAATGTCCATGAACCATTCTAGCACATGGACCGCCGTGATCGCCACGATCGAGCCGAGCAGCTTCTGCTTCAACAAAGAGAAGCCGATCCCAAACAGCCCGTTTGGCATATTGGGATGATCGGCGGGCGTGAGCGGCCTGATGAAATTTTCGTAGCTCGAGCAGATCACAATCAAAATGAGATTGGCGGCGAGCGAGAGATCGACGAGGCTCAGGATGCTGACCAGCGCCTCTGTATTGGGAACGTCCCGTAAACCCAGCACGAATGCGCCGAGCTTGACGGCGAACTTGTAAAGCAGCCCCGCCAAACCGATGATAAGCCCAAAAATAAACGGCGCCGCCAGCCAGCGGCTGCTGAAGACGACCGCCTCGATGGCGCGCTCGATCCTGTTCATATCTTTCTAGGCCTCGCTCGCGTCGGCAGGGAAGCAGCGGCAATAATTCGAGCTTTTGCTTTTTTTCAAAGAGCCCTCGACCAACCAGAGCGGCGTGTGATCGTCTGCCGCGATCTACCTAATTTGGCCAAAGTCCGCCGCCGGCTGCAAGCATAATCGGGGGCCAAGCCGAGGCCGGATTAACATGGCGCCGCGCAACCAAGCGCCGTCGCGCGTCGCCAGAAATCCGGCGCCCCATGCGGGTGAAGCGGCGGCCTGCCGCGCGCCAGCTTTACTCCGCGGCTTTTTCGAGCTTGGCCAAATCATCCGCGAGATTGCGAGGGGACGAACCGGCGCGCGCCTTGCCGCGTCCGGAGAGGCTTGGATTCGTCAGGAAATAAGTTTGCGCGCTGAATGGTTTCTCGCTCGCCGCCCGTTCAACGCGCCGGCTCGACCCATCTTCCAATATGGCCCAGCTCTGCTCGTTGTCGAGGAGGTTGGCGAGAAGCACTTGCTCCAGCACCTGCTCATGCACGGTTGGATGCGTGATCGGGAACAAGGTCTCGACGCGCCGATCGAGATTGCGCGGCATGAGATCGGCCGAGGAAATATAGACGGCGGCGTCATCGTGAGGCAGCCCATGGCCATTGCCGAAGGCGTAGATGCGCGAATGTTCGAGAAAGCGTCCGACGATTGATTTGGCGCGAATGTTTTCCGAGAGGCCGGGGACGCCGGGCCTCAGGCAGCATATGCCCCTGACCACTATGTCGATCGCGACGCCAGCGGCGCTCGCCTCATAAAGCGCGTCGATGACTTCTGGATCGACCAGGGAATTGCATTTCAACCAGATCGCGCCGGGTCTGCCGGCCCGAATATGGCCGATTTCGGCGGCGATATCCTCGAGAATGCGGGGCTTGGCGGAAATAGGCGAGAAAGCCATGCGTTCAAGCTCGGCCGGCTCGCCATAGCCGGTGATGAAATTGAAGATGCGGGCCACGTCGCGCCCGACCGCGGGATCCATGGTGAAAGTCGACAAGTCGGTGTAGATGCGCGCGGTGATCGGGTGGTAATTGCCGGTGCCCACATGGCAATAGGTGACGAGGCGTCCCGTTTCCTGGCGCGCCACCATCGACAGCTTGGCGTGGGTCTTGAGTTCGGCGAAGCCGAACACCACCTGGACGCCGGCGCGCTCCAGCGCGCGCGCCCATCTGATATTGGCTTCCTCGTCGAACCGCGCCTTGAGCTCGACGACCGCGGTGACCGCCTTGCCAGCCTCCGCCGCCTCGATGAGCGCCTTGACGATCGGGCTGTCGGAGGAGGTGCGGTAAAGGGTCTGCTTGATCGCGACGACATTCGGGTCGCGCGCCGCCTGTTGCAGAAACCGCACCACCACGTCGAACGATTCATAAGGGTGGTGGACGATAATGTCCTTGGCGCGAATGGCCGCGAAGCAATCGCCGCCGAACTCCCTTATGCGCTCGGGAAAGCGCGGGACGGCGGGCTTGAACTTGAGCTCGGGCCGATCGACGCCGATCAGCTGGGTGAGCGCGCTAAGCGCCAGCAGGCCGTCCTGAACGACCGCGTCCTGCGGCGCGAGGCGAAGCTCGCGGCAGATGAAATCCCGCAGCGGCGTCGGCATGGCGGCGTCGATTTCGAGGCGGATCACCGAGCCGAGGCGGCGCTCCTTCAGCGCGGCCTCGAAGACTCGGACAAGGTCGTCCGCCTCCTCGGCGAATTCAATGTCGAGGTCGCGAACGACCCGAAACAGGCCCATGGGGCCGAGCCGGCAGCCGGGGAACAGGCGGTCGGCGAAAAGCGCGATCACATGCTCGATCCGGACGAAGCGCGCCGCGCCGTCGGCGCCGTCATCGAGGCGGATAAATCGGGCGAGCTTTCCCGGCAAGCGTATCAGGGCGGTGAAGGCCGGCTTGCCTGTCTCGCGGGTCACCTCCAGAGCGAGGGACAGCTCAAGGTTCGGGATGAATGGAAAAGGGTGCTCCGGATCGATCGCCATCGGCGTCACCGTCGCGAAAACATGGTCCGCAAAATAGGTCTCGAGCCGCGCCATGTCGGCGGGAGTTAAGGCCGGAGGGTCAACGACCACGACGCCTTCGGCGGCGAGGGCGCCGCGCAAAACCCGCCAGCATTGCTCTTGGTCGCGCGTCAATCGCCCGGTCGCCTCGGCGATCTTCGCCAGGAGCTCGGAGGGCGTCAGCCCGTCCATGGTGGGTTCCGTGTCCCCGGCCTCGGCTTGCTCGATGAGGCCGGACACGCGGACCATGAAGAATTCGTCGAGATTGCTGGCCGAGATCGCCAGGAAACGCAGCCGCTCGAGCAATGGATGCGCCGCGTTGGAGGCCTCCTCCAGGACGCGTCGATTGAACCAGAGCCACGACAGTTCCCGGTTGACGAAGCGCTTGGGATCTCCCGCGAGCGCGCCGCCATCTGGCTTGGAGGATTGCGGCTTGCGCGCCGGGGACGCAGGCGCGCGTTCAGTCGAGTTGGTCATGATGGCTCCATTTGCGGCGTCATCGGGGCTCACGCCAGCGAAACGCGGGGAGCCCAGCACCTCAGGGTGACAGGCTCATGACGATCCGCGCGAAGCGCGAAATCAGGCGCCAATTTGATTTAGTCATTTGTTATTGTCGGCGGAGTTGGCTGTCGCGTCGGCGGGGATTGGACTTGCCGAACGGCGCCCTTCTGCACCGCCTGAACCGTTATGTCGAAGATATTTGTCTGGACAGTGGTGGTCTGCTGCTGGATCGACGGGCCGTCCGGTCCGGGGAAGCTACCGAGGCTCCCGATCCCATATTGCCCGACGAGCGCGTCGTCGGGAATGGACGACGCCCCGCCGCTTTGCCCCTTCTTGCTCGTTAAGAGCGCGAGATATTGATTGATTTCGGCCTGGGACGCGCGTTGCGGCTCGCTCGGGCAGACGTCGCGAGCGGGCACGGTGACGGCGAAGCCAGCGCGCCGGATGACGACGGACCCGCAACTATTGGCGACGCTGATCTTGCCGAAATGATTGATGACGCGGGTTCCGTCCTTTCCCTGCGCGATGGTCGCGGTGCCGCCGCGAATTCCGATCATCGGCGACGGGCGTATTGACGGTGGCGGCGCCCTGGTGGCTGATGTCGCCCGCCGACGAAACGAAGCGCGCCTTTGGTCAGCGACGTCACCATTTCGCCGGCGCCGGCGGCGGGATCATAGATGAAGCTGTCGATCACGAGGTTGCTGTTTGGGCCGATGTTCAGTGTCGTCTTGTCGAGGAACAGAAGCTGGGCCGTCCCGGCGTCGCCGTCGTCTTGATGCGCTCCTTATGGGCGATCCGCGCGCCGATCTGCAGCACGCGGATTGCGCCGCCGGGCGGCGTGCTCTCCGCGCGCGGATTGACCGCCGCGGCCGCGCCGACTTCTTGCGCGGCGGCGGGCACGGCCGCCAGAACGGCGCCGGCGATCAAGCGCCGCGAGGCCGATCGAAGATGGAAGCGCGTCGATGACGGCAATCGGCTGTCCTCAGAAACTGACCGTTGGGCCCATGCTGACGGAAAAATTATTGACCGTGTTTCCGGGAATATTCGAATTTAGCGCGCGATATTGAACCTGGACGCCGAGCCCGAACTGATCTTGGATCGGAATGTCGACGCCGACGCCGACGCGCCATTCGAGATCATGTTCGGTGATGTTCGGGTAGCTCGCCGGGATTGGCCTGTTGGTATAGCCAACGGCGCGACGCCGACGGAAGGCGTCACCGTCCAGCTGCGTCCGCCCCAGGGCGAATTGATGAGGCATGGGAAACGCAGACGTCGAGTCCGATCCGGTTGTAGCCGAACCAGGGGCTGGCCGCGCTGCTGTAATTGATAGACGAGTTTGGCCTGCCAGCGAACGCCCTCGATGATCAGCCGCCGGCCTGGAGCGCGGCGGTCGCCAGCGTGCCGTCGAGCCCCGAGGCGAGCGGATAGAGGGCGGAATTGCGATAGCCCTGATGGCGGACCTCGACATAAGGGTCGAAGGCCGATATCGGCCCAGTTGAGATGCATCGTGACGCCGCCGCCGGCGCTGCCGAGATAGGGCAGGCCGGCGAGCATGGCCCCGGTGACGACGACATAGGGCTTGATCGAGGCGCCGTTTAACGCGTCCTGCAATACGCCAAAGCGGGGCCCGAACGCGAAAATCGAGGAATCCCGTGTCGACCGCGGTCGCCTTGAACTGCTGCGCGTCATAGCCAAGGAGACTTGCTTCGAAGACGTCGCCGGTCTGATTGCCGAAATCATGCACATAGTTCAGGGCGCCGAAGGCAAACCAGTTCCAGTCCGGCTGAGCGGCGAAGGCGCTGTTGATCGGGCGCGTCGCGCCGATAAGCGCCTGCTGGCCGGGCCGTAGCTGGCGTTTGGTCTGGTAGCGCAATCCCGTTTGGGCGAATCCGCTCCACTGATCCGGCTGCAGCTTTTTATCGATCGTGTCGAGATATTCCTGCACGCGCGGCTTTCATCTCCTCTGGCGTCGTTCGGCGGAAGCCGAGCACGGTCTCGAAAATAGCCCCGCGCCATTTCGTAGGAGCCAAGGCGGAAATACAGCGCGCCGAGTTCGTAGCGGACGTCGAGCAGGTTGGGATTGAAGAACAGTAGCCGCTCGAGGGCGCCGATCGACGCCTCGATATCGCCGGTTTGCGCCGCGCCCGCGGCATAGCGGAGCGTTGCGTCGAGATTGGTCGGCCGGCTCAGCATCGCCTGAAACAGGGCGCTTTCGCCCAAGGGCTCGGATGTGGTCTGCGCGCGCGCGGCGGGGCTCGAGAAAGGCGCCGAGGCCGAAGATCGCGATCGCCGCGGTCAGGGCCGTGGCGCGAGGTAGGGAAGGCCACTCAAACATCATCCGCCATCCGTCGACCATGTTGGCCGCGTCTTCTCAAGCGTTGGGGGCGCTTTGAACGCGATGGCATCGGAAAGCGGCGGTCGCGTCAAGCCGATGCGGCGGATCATTGTTGGATGGCGTGATAATCTTAATTCTTGTGGCATAACCGCCACAAATCGGGCCGCATCCAGGCTTGGAAATTGTCCGCTTGGCGCGAAGTTCGATCCTTGTTTTGGCGCTACTTCATGGTCATCGCGTAAGCGCCGTCCCAATCGCGGTCGAGCGCCGCGCCGCGCAGGGCGGGAATGCGGGCGGCGAAGATCGCATAATAGCTGTCGAGAGCCGCGCAGCCGACGCTTTGGCATTGTTTGACAAGCGCGTCGGCTTCGTCCCAGCTTTGCTTTCGATAGGCGCGCAGGAACGCCTCCGTGCAGAGGGCGCAGCCGCGCGAACTGCGGCGCCGCCGCAGCGCAAAACGATCGACGAGCGTGAAAATGCGGGTCGGCGTCGCGCTCGGCCTTTCACCTTGATCAGATCGAGTTCGAGAAACGCCGAGGCCGGGGCATTGCGTCGACAGTGGCCTCGCCGACCACCGCGGGAACGCCGTAGAGCTTCGTCAGCACCTCGAGCCGCGACGTCACATTGACCTCGTCGCCGATCGCCGAATAGTCGAAGCGCTGCTCGCTGCCGAGATTGCCGACGCAGCAATCGCCGGTGTTGACCCCGATTCCGATCCGGATGTCGTCGAAGGGCCGGCCGGCGGCGCGGCGCCCGCACCCGTCCACATCTCGTTGAGATCGGCCATCTTGCCAATCATTTCGATCGCGCAGCGGCAGGCGCGCTGCGGGTGGCCGCCGACGTCGAGCGGCGCGTTCCAGAACGCCATGATGGCGTCGCCCATATATTTGTCGATGGTGCCGCGCTCGCGCAGAATGATGTCGCTCAGCGGCGTCAGCAGCTCGTTGATGAAGGTGGTGAGTTCGCTGGCGGTGAGCCCTTCCGAGATGGTGGTGAAATTGCGCACGTCGCAAAACATCAGGGTGAGCTCGCGCACCTCGCCGCCGAGCATCGAGCTTCTCTGGACCGGCGATGATGTCCTCGACCACCTCGGGGGCGAGATAGCGGCCGAATGCGACTGCGGATCTCGCCGCGCTGGATTTCGACGCGGCGGTAGATGTAGAAGGTGACGCCGGCGGTGAGCAGCAGCAGCGCCAGCGACGGATAGATCGGGTCGAGCAGCAGATCCCAAGTAGCGATAGGCAGATCCATCCGCCGACGATGATCGCAGCGGCAGCAGGCGCGCCGAGGCGCGGCCGCGCGGCCGGGAGAGAGCTTCGGCATCGCGAGCGCCATCAGAAGCCCGCAGGCGATGACGAGCGTCTGCTCGACGCCGAGGCGTAGTCCGGGCGCGTCAGCCTTCGGCCGGCGAGGATATGTTCGATGATCTGCGCCTGGATCTCGACGCCGGGCAAGCGCCGCGTCGAGCGGCGTCGCGCGCTAGATCGAGCAGACCGGGCGTGCTGGAGCCGACGAGAATGATCTTGCCGGCGATCTCGTCTTTCCTCGACTTCGCCGGCGATGACTTTCCACGCCGGAATGAAGGCCGCCGGGTTGCTGTGGCGGAATTTGACCGAAACGGCGCCTTCCGCGTCGGTGGCGATTTCGATCTTGCCGATGCGGACATGGTTGAGTCCGGTGCTCTGCCCGAAAGCCGTCTCGCCGCTGGCATTTGAAGATTTGAGGATGTAGGTCGAGGCGCCTTGCGCGACGCGCAAAGCTTCGGCGGCGAGCGACGGGACGATCTGGTCGCCGAGGCGGAAAAACAGCGGCACCTGCCGCACCACGCCGTCGCGATTGAGCGACAGGTTTATCGAGCCTATGCCCCTGCGCCGCGGCGTCGAGCAGCGGCAGATTGCTGTCGGCGCCGGGAAAGGCGCGCAGGAACGGCTTTGGATCGTCGCCCGCGAATACGATGCCGGCTTTCGCCGTGAACGGCGCCGGCGCTTGGCCGGTCGGTCAAGATGATCGGCAGCACGCTTGGAGCCGCCTTGAGCGCCTGCCGCAAAAGCTCGTCGTTGGTCGGCGCGTCGGCGAGCCGAGGCAGGCGGCTCGCTTGCTCGGCGGGCAGCCGCTTCACCACTTCCTCGAGCGAGGTTCGGTCCCGCTCGGCGAAAAGAATGTCGAAGACGACCGCGGAGGCTTTGCGCTCGGCGAGCTTGAGGAGAAGATCGCGCATGGTCGTGCGCGGCCACGGCCATTGCCCGAAATGGGCGATCGACTCCGGATCGATGTCGACGATGCGCACCGGCAAGTCCGGATCATAGGCCTGCGGCGCCAAGCGCTGGTAGGAGTCGAAGGCGATCAGCCGCAGCGCCTGGACGAAAAATGGATCCGCTTGGCGAACCAAAACCGCGAGCGCCAAAAATCCGCACACGAGCGGCAGGTAAAAATAGCTCAGTCGCGTGCTGGCGCGGCGCAAGGCTTTGGACCCGAGAGCGATTGCAAAAGGAAATCGCTCAAATTCAAAAAAATTAGAGCTGGATCCAGTCTTAAACTCCCGATTGCAAGAATAGCAAGCAATCGCCCGGCGAAGGAGATTGACGCGCGCCAACGGCTAGGTCCGGCGCGAAGGGTCCGCAATCGGCGGCTTGATCCCGCGCCGACCGCGCCTCTTATTCTTCTTCGCCGAAACGATTGGCGACGAGCGCCGCGATCGCATCGAGGGCTTGCGCCGCCTGGGCTCCGGTCGCCGTGACGGTGATCGTCATTCCCGGGCCCGCGCCAAGGGTCAAAATGCCCATGATCGACGCGCCGCCGACGGTTTCGCCGCAGCGTCCGATCGTGACGCTCGCGTCAAAAGCGTCAATGCATTGCACGAGCTTGGCGGTTGCGCGCGCATGGAGGCCTTTGCGATTGATGATGTGAAGCTCCCGCACGAACCCGCCCTTCAGCGGCTCTCGCTCCGGACAAGGCTCGGCTCCATTTCGGTCGGCGTTGTTGTCAGTCATTTCCCGCTCAAGACCCGGCTGGCGACATAGATATATTTCCGGCCAGCCTCCTGCGCCTGGATGACCGCCTGTTCGAGGCCGCAGTTTTCGCGCACCGACGCGAGCTTGATCAACATCGGCAGATTGATGCCGGCGACGACCTCGACATGCGCGTCGTTCATGACGGAGATCGCAAGATTGGACGGCGTTCCGCCAAACATGTCGGTGAGGACGGCGACGCCGGCCCCGCTGTCGACCTTGCTCACCGCGGCGACGATGTCCTTGCGTCGCTGCTCGATATCGTCATCCGGCCCGATCGAAATGGTTTCGATCTGCTTTTGCGGGCCAACCACATGCTCAAGCGCGGCGCGAAAGGCCGTCGCGAGGTGGCCGTGGGTCACAAGGACCAATCCTATCATCGGATGCGCCCATTCATGCAGGAGCCCCGCGCCGGATCAACGCCGACGGGAGCGGCTTCGTCATGGGAGGAACCACGCATTTTTGGAACAAAGCCCAGTGGCGGAAAGGTCCAGTTGTGGATACGGCCCGGCCAAAGGCGCGACGCTAGCAGGGGTCTAACTTGAGTTTGGCCTCTTGCAAATAATACGTTTGGCTATTTTGTGCGTTGCGGCGAACTTGGCAAGTGAAATGACGCGAGGCGGACAGGATCGTTCTTGTTTCTTTCGCGAAACTACAATGAATTCCAGCGCAAGTTGAAAAGTTGCAACACTGTGGAAGCTAAATCGGAGGCTGACGCGTCCTCTCGCAATCGAAGAAGCGGCAGGCCGACGCCCGCGAGTTCAATGCGATCACAGCCTTGCTCGGGATAGCGCGGCCCAAGCTCGTCCGCGGCGACAAGATCAATCACGAGCCGCACGACAGCCGCCGCTAGAAAGGGAATTTCCAAAACGCCGAGGCCGCGCCGTTCGATTCGGCCAAGAATTTGCGGATGGCCGCGGACGATCAGCCGGCCGCTCTGGCGTTCGAGGCAAACCCGATCGTCGCCGACGAGCCTGGCGAAAAAGCCCGCCTTCTCCGCCGCCGCGATCAAAGCCAGAACCATGCTGCTCTTGCCCGCGCCGGATGGTCCCCTGATCAGGACGCCCGCCTCGCGGATGACGGCGGCGCTGGCGTGAACATAGGCGGGGCTTTCCGCGTCGTCGCGCGCGGCGATGAGAGGCGCCGGGCTCATCGCGCCTTGGGCAGCCACATCGAGAGCCGGGCGCCAAGGACGACGTGTTCGCCATGCGGATTTGTCGGCCCAATTCGGTTGTAAGCCGATATTCGGCCGCCATGAGCCTCGATGATCTGGCGCGAGATCGAAAGTCCAAGGCCGGAGTTCTGGCCAAAGCCTTGCGCCGGGCGGTCGGTGTAGAAACGCTCGAAAATACGTTCGAAGGCGTCGGCCGGAATGCCGGGGCCGTCATCGTCCACGAGGATCTCGAAGCCGTCCCGCCATTGCCCGTTCACCGAACTCTCCCTGGCTGGACGCAAGACGACGCGAACGCTTCCTCCCTCCGTGGAGAAGGATCGCGCATTATCGATGAGATTGTTGAAAACTTGGCCGAGGCGCGAATCATGGCCAAAAATGCGGAAGGACGGCTTGCGGCTGTCCTCGTATGAGCCGCGGGCGACCATGAGGCAGACACGGATATTGGGCTCGGCCCCCACCTGATTCGCCATCGATACGACCGCCGCCAGAAGGAGCTCGAGATCGACGAGGTCCATGTCGGCGCGGGCCAGCTCGGCGTCGAGGCGCGAGGCGTCGGAAATGTCGCTGATCAGCCTGTCGAGGCGGCGGACGTCATGGGCGATGATGGTCATGAGGCGCTGCCGCGATTCTGGCTTGCGGGCGATGGGCAAGGTCTCGACCGCGCTGCGCAGGGAGGTCAGCGGGTTCTTCAACTCATGCGCGACGTCGGCGGCGAAGCTTTCGATCGCCTCGATGCGATCGTAAAGAGCCTTGGTCATGTCCCGCAGCGCGCCGGACAAATGGCCGATTTCATCCGATCGGTTGGTGAAGTCGGGGATCTCGCGGCGCGACCTGGTGCCGCGTCGGACCCGCTCCGCCGCCGTGGCGAGATGGCGTATCGGCTCCGCGATCGTTCCGGCGATGAACAGAGAGAGCAGGAACATGATCGCGGCGGAGACCAGAAAGATCTGGACCAGCGCCCAGCGCTCCGACGCGATGATATTGTCGATTTCGCCGCCTTGGGTCGATAGAAGAAGGGCTCCGCGCACCACGCGGAAACGCTGAATGGGCGCGGCGACCGAAACTATGGTCTCGCCCTTCGCGTTAATATGGACGATTTGCTGCTCGGCGCCGGACAGCGCGCGGAGCACTTCTGGATGGATCTTGCCATTGTCCGCGCCATTGTCATCATAGAGGGGCGGATCCGGCCGGCCGAAAAGCCCTTTCAACTCGCTCCACATGCGCTCCAACCGGGTCGGCGGCCGCGACGGCGAGACTGGCGGAAGATCATTGCGCAGGATGTTCGAGCGGCTCGACAGCGAGTGAGAATCGAGCAGGAGATAGCCGTCGCGATCATAGATGCGCGCGCGCGTCCGCGTCGGCGAAGCGAGCCTGTGAAGGACCGGTCCGATTCGCTCCGGGTTGATCGAGAACTCGAGCGAGGTCGCGGCTTCGTCGGCCAGGCCGTAACTTTCTCCCGGCGCGAGCTGGGCGAGCTTTTCGGGATCAATCGTGATCGAATCGGTTTCGACTGTCGCCGATGCGGCGATCGCCGCGGCGATGATCTCGCCTTGAGTCCGGAGAGCTCTGGACCCGCGCTTCGATCAGGCCTTCGCGGAATTGATTGAGATAGAGAAACCCGACGAGGAGAGCGACGAGCCCGCCGAGGTTCAAGACGACGATTCGGCGCGTCAGGGAAGAGGAAAATCGCGAGGTCAGCGTCCGCGAAAGGCTTCGCGCTCGGATCGCCAAGCTTCGTCGAAGTCGCTTAGCCCGTCGGCCTGCATCGAGCGGCCGCTCGAAGCTCAGTCCTTCCCGCGCTTCAAATGTCATCAATTCGCGATTCCCCGTTGCAGCGGAAGTCTTACTCCTTAAAACGATATCCAACGCCGTACAAAGTCTCGATCATCTCGAACTCGTCGTCAACTACTTTAAATTTCTTGCGCAATCTTTTGATATGACTGTCGATTGTGCGATCATCGACATACACCTGATCATCATAGGCCGCGTCCATCAAGGCATTGCGGCTCTTGACGACGCCCGGCCGCGTCGCCAAGGCCTGCAGAATCAAGAATTCGGTAACCGTAAGCGTAACCGGATCATTTTTCCAGTTGCAGGCGTGGCGCTCCGGATCCATTTTCAGATGGCCACGCTCAAGAATTTTGGCGTCCGATTCTTTCTGCGCGGCGGCGTCCTTGGGGTTTGCGCGGCGCAAAATCGCCTTGACGCGCTCGACGAGCAGCCGCTGCGAAAAGGGCTTGCGGATGAAATCATCGGCGCCCATTTTGAGCCCGAATAATTCGTCGATCTCCTCGTCCTTGGACGTCAGGAAAATCACCGGCAAATCGGATCTTTGCCTCAGCCGGCGGAGCAATTCCATGCCGTCCATGCGCGGCATCTTGATATCGAGTATGGCGAGGTCGGGAGGATCGGTTTTCAGCCCGTCGAGGGCGGTCGACCCGTCGGTGTAAGTTTGAACCCGATAGCCTTCCCCTTCGAGAGCGATCGATACCGAGGCGAGAATGTTGCGGTCGTCATCGACCAGGGCGATCATTGGCATGAATGGTCCTAACTTCGTAATCGAGCGCGCACGGGACTTCGCATGAGCGTTCCGCCGAATGCGGAGTCTTCTGACGCCTATTTAGCCATTTGCGCCGGCGCGATACGTTTAAGCCAGCCGCCGAGACGGACATCGTGGCGGGCGCATGATTTGAGCGCGATCCTTATGTAAAAACAGGACCCGCCAACTCCTCCCTCATCAGGCCATCGGCCTGATTATCATCCTCGAACTTGTCCGCAGCCGAACAGCCGGCGGCTCGCAACAACCGTCTTGCGCTCGGAAGCTCCCTCCCACTTTTGGTTGATGCGGATCAACCAAAGCCTAGCATAACAGGAGAAAGGAGCGACCGAATTAAGGCAACCTTAGGGCGGGGGCTGACGCAGGGAGAGAGATTCGCGTCGTTTTTCGTCAGCCGGCCCCGCTGCCGAGCCTTTGGCGAAGATGCATATAGTCGAAGAGGTCGCTCAGCATGAAATGGCGATTCTCGGCTATGCGCATATGCTTGATGGTGGCCTCATCACCAGCGAGATACCGATGCGCCGTGGTGCGGAAAGGTTCAGGCAGGGTCAGATTGAAGCTCGAGGGCTGGGCGAGCAAGCGGCAAAGCTGGTCGAAGAGAAAACGAAAGCGCTCGTCTTCGGGCTCCAGATAGGCGTCGCCGAAATCCTTGCCGTAACGACTGAAGAGATCCAAATAATCCTCGACGTCGGGTTTTTGCACCATATGGCCTTCAGCTGTCGCTGCGTTTTTTATTGGCCGGCGAGAGCGCGTCGCGACCGCCTGGACGCATTGATCGAATGTCTAGAATTTTTTGTGGAGAGCCCGCAACCGCGTTCGCTTTTAAGATGATCGGCGCCATTTGCAAGCGAAGCCGCGTGGGGGCGTCGATCCTGTCGAGCGACAAGCAAT
Source organism: uncultured Alphaproteobacteria bacterium (assembly GCA_963829515.1). Taxonomy (GTDB): domain Bacteria; phylum Pseudomonadota; class Alphaproteobacteria; order Rhizobiales; family Beijerinckiaceae; genus Methylocapsa. Next base: position 338,721 of record CAWHIP010000013.1, on the reverse strand, counting down.
TTCTACGCCAAAGACAGGCCTTTGGCCGCCGCCGATCATTTCGCCGCTGGCCGCCGGCCCAAGCTTGAGGCGTTCAAGCTGGCGGCCGAGGACGTTCCCAGGAGCGATTTAAGGGCGTCGATCCAGTCGGCTTCGCCCGCCGGCTTGTCCCAACGGATGCGCGCAATTCGCGGAAACCGCATCGCCACGCCGGATTTGTGGCGGCTCGACCGGTTCAAGCCTTCGAACGCGATCTCGAGGACGAGCCCCTCGGCCTCGCCATGGGCGATCTCCCGCACTGGCCCAAATTGATTGATCGTATGATTGCGCACGAAGCGGTCGAGTTTTGCGAGCTCCGCATCGGTGAAGCCGAAATAGGCCTTGCCGACGGGGACCAGATCGCGGCCTCCCGGCCTCTCTCGCCAGACCCCGAACGTGTAGTCTGAAAAGAAGGAGGAGCGCTTGCCATGGCCGCGTTGCGCATACATGAGCACCGCGTCGACCGCGAGAGGATCGCGCTTCCATTTGTACCAGAGGCCCTTCGGTCGGCCGGGCGCATAGACCGAGGCGGCGCGTTTCAGCATCACCCCTTCGACCGCCTCGGCGTCCGCCCCGGCGCCGAAGCCGCGCGGATCGGCGCGGGCCGCCGCCAACTCGGGCCATGTCGCGAAGGCGAGGAGCGGGGAGAGATCGAGCCGCGTCAGGGCGTTCGCGGCGACGAAGGCCTCGAGTCTGCTCCGCCGCTCGACGAAGGGCAGGGAACGCAGATCCTCGCCGTCGCAGCGGAGCAGATCATAGGCGCGGATATGAGCCGGATAATCGGCGAGTAGCCTGGCCGAGACAGTCTTGCGATTGAGCCTCTGCTGAAGGGTCGAAAATGGCTCGACCCGCCCGCCGCGTAGGATCAAAAGCTCGCCGTCAAGGGCGAAGGCGGCGGCGGGAATCTTCGCGAGGCATTCGATGAGATCGGGAAAAGCCGCGGACATGTCTTCGCCGCTGCGGGAATAAAGCCGCGTCGCCTTGCGGCCGGCGGGGTCCTGGCCGGCGACGGCCTGGACCCTCACGCCGTCCCATTTCCATTCGGCGCGAAACTCGGCGGCGGCGAGCGCGTCGAATTCCTTGACCTCGATGGCGTGGGCGAGCATGGCCGGATAAAATGGCGCGGGGTCGGAAGAGGCGGGCCTTTCCCCGCGCCCCTCCATCCAGGCGAAAAGATCGAGATAGGGCGGCGTCAAGCCGTGCCAGACCTCTTCGACGGCGTCCGCCGGCCTGTCCGCCAGAGCCGCGACGGCGGCCTTGGCGAGCCTGGCCGAGACGCCGATCCTGAGCGCGCCGGTGATGAGCTTGAGCAACGCCCAGCGCCCGGTCTCGTCGAGCCCGTCGAGCCAAGCCCCGAGCTTGCCCGGCAAATCCGCCTTGCCCATCGCGGCGAGCGCTTCGACAACCTCTGACAGCAAGAGCGGCGCGCCATTGTCGCCTGGCTTGGCTTGGACTTCTGTCCCTGTCGGGGCCGGCCAAAGCAGCGCGACGGTCTCCGAAAGATCGCCGACATAATCATAGGAGAGCGCGAAGAGGTGCGGATCGACGCGCTCGGCGATGAGGCCGCGAATGAGCGCGGGCTTGGCGTGTTTGAAGGAGAGCGCGCCGGCCAGCGCCGCGAGCGCATAGCCGCGCTCCGGATCAGGCGTCGCGCGGAAAAAATCGGTCATCAGGCGCAGCTTATTCGCGCGGGACGGCTCGAACCCCAGCCTGTCAAGAAGATGCGCGAAGCGGTTCACGCGCCGTCCTCTTCGGCAGGCGCGGGCTCCGCCTCCTCGCCATAACCGGCGAGATGCAAGGGCTCCGCCGCTAGGCCCTGGCCGCGCGCCCAATGCGTCAGCGCCTCCGCCTCGCCATGGGTCACGAGAAGCCGCTCGCAGGCGGTCTCTCGGATCGTGACGCAAAGTCCGTCCCAGTCGGCGTGATCGGAAATGACAAGCGGAAGCTCGACGCCGCGCTGGCGCGCGCGGGCGCGCACGCGCATCCAGCCCGAGGCGAAAGCCGTGACGGGATCGTTGAATTTGCGCGACCAGAAATCCTGCAAGGCGCTCGGCGGACAAATCACGACCTCGCCGGCGAGGCCGCCGCGCGCCATCGGCTCCACCTTGCGGATGTCGCCCAGCCCTGCGCCCAAGTCGGCGTAGAGCGCGGTGACCTTCTCCATGGCGCCATGAATATAGATCGGCCGATCATAGCCGGCCGCCCTGAGCAGAACCATGATGCGTTGCGCCTTGCCGAGCGCATAGGCGCCGATGAGGTGGGGGCGCTCGGGAAAGGTTCTGAGAGAGGCGAGCAGCTTGTTGATTTCGCCGCTCGCCGGCGGATGCCGGAAGACGGGCAGGCCGAAAGTCGCCTCGCTGATGAAAACATCGCAAGGAACTGGCTCGAAAGCCGCGCAGGTCGGGTCCGGCTCACGCTTATAGTCGCCCGAGGCGACGATCACGCGGCCTTTATGCTCAAGGCGAATTTGGGCCGAGCCCAGCACATGCCCGGCCGAATGAAAGCTGACCTCGACCTCGCCGAGCTTCAGCTTTTCGCCAAATATCGCGGCCTGCGCGGTCCCGGCGAAATTAGGGCCGCAGCGCAGCGCCATAAGCGCCAGCGTCTCGTGGGTGGCGAGAACTTGGCCATGGCCCGCCCTGGCGTGATCGGAATGCGCATGGGTGATGAGGGCGCGGGGAACCGGCCGCAGCGGATCGACGTAAAAATCGCCTGCGGGACAATAAAGCCCGGCAGGCGTCAAAACGAGCGGATCAACGGTCATGTCCCTGCTGGCGAGCGGCTTCTCGCCGCCGCCGCGTGGCCGCCTAATCCTGGCAAATCAGTCCGCGGGTGACGTAAATGCGGCCGTCGGGCCCGACAAAGCGAGTCACCTTAACGCAATCCTCATCCTCGCCCTTGCCGGCCCGGCCGAGCTGAAGCGCGGGGCCATTCGCCAAGGGGCCAAAAGACGGAGCATAGGCGGTCCTATGTTCGACGGTCTGGCCGCCATTGTCAAAGATCTTGCTTTTCGGGGTGATCGTCAGCGGCGCCGCGAAAACCGCCGCGCCTAGACAAGAAACGGCGATCCCCGCCATCGTCAGCCTTAAGGCCTGAATTTCGACAGATTTGCGCGACTTGATCATGACTACTGCTCCTTCCGCTCGGCACGTCCCCCAGCGATCGAGACCATCATCGCTGAAACTCGACCTGGTGCTGTGCGGCAATACACAAGTCCCAACGCGCGACGCCGCGAAAAAGTTGCACGTCCAGCCGCAAATTTAGAAAAAATAAAAGCCCCATCGCGAAATGAGGCTTTTTAACGAATAAGGTTTACGCTTGGTTAATAACAGGCGTAGACGGCCTGATATCCAACGAAATTGCCCCAGGCGTCATAGGTCGGCTGATTCTGCATGCCGCAGGCGCCATAGGCGGGGCCATAATAAGGTCCATAGGGATAGGCGGATGCGGCGACCGCGCCGACCGCCAAACCGCCGATGACGCCCGCCGCGAAGGGACCGCCCCAGCCATATCTGGGTCCGCCCCGCCAATATCCGCCGCGCCAGCCCGCGCCATGCCAGCCTCCCCCATGCCAGCCCCCGCGCCAGCCTTGCGCCGCGGCCGGCGGCGATGCTGTCGTAACGGCGACAGTGAAAATCAACGCTGCGAAAGCTGCGCCGGCGGCCCTCTTCACAATGCTGCTCATCGCACTCCTCCTTGACGCCTCAACGTCGGCTCCCGAGCATGTTCTCAAAAAAGTTGATCGACTTTTCGACCGGAACGCGCTCCAGCGGGGCCGCCGCTTTCGAAGCCAACTTGCCGCAATGCGCCTGAACGTCCGATGAACTACAAAACTCCAATTGCGCCAGGTTTCAGGAAAAAGACCGCAATGCCTTCGGACATCACCGGCAGCCAAGATTCCCCTAGGCAAATCGATCGCCAGATCGATCGGGGCGCGCCGGCCCTTCGCGGCTCCGGCGATCTCGTCGCCGACCGCCGTTTTCTCTACGCGCGGGCGGCGGCAGAAGAAGGCGATCACGCCGCCGCCGCCGAGATTTTGGAGCAAACCCTAGATCTCACGCCGAACTGGGCTACGCTCTGGCTTACGCTGGCGGCCGCTTATGAGAAGTGCGGCCGGCCCCCTGAAGCCATCGCCGCGTTTTCGCGCGCCGCCGAGCTCGATCCAGCCGGCGAGCTCGGCGCTGAACTTCATCTCGCCCGACTCGACCCGGCGCGAACGCCGCCTGCGGCTTCGGAGCGCTATATCCGCGGCCTTTTCGACCAATATGCCGATCGTTTCGAGGCGCATCTGACCGAAACGCTCGCCTATCGCGGTCCAGGCTTGCTGGCGGATGCGCTGGCGAGGCTCGGGGCCGAGCGTTTCCGGCATGTCGTCGATCTCGGCTGCGGGACGGGCCTCTGCGGCGCCCGCTTTCGCGCCATGAGCGAACGCCTGACTGGCGTCGATCTGTCGCCGCGCATGATTTCGGCGGCGCGCGGCAAGGGAATTTACGATCGGCTCGAAACCTGCGGGATCGACGATTTTCTCGCGCGCGAGCCGGCGGGCGGCGCGAGCCTTGTCCTGGCCGCCGATGTCTTCGTCTATTTCGGCGATCTCGCGCCCGTCTTCGCGGCCATAGCCCGCGCGCTGGAGCCTGCCGGGCTCTTCGCCTTCAGCCTGCAGCGGTCGCGCGACGGGACTTATGAAATCGGCGCGGACCTGCGGTTTTCACATCACGAGACCTATGTGAGGCGCGCCGCCCAAGACGCCGGCCTGTCGATCGCGCTTTTGGAGCAGGCCTCGACGCGTAAGGACGCCGGCGCGGACGCGCCCGGGCTGGTTGTCGCCGCCGTCCTCGCCTAAACTTGCGTCGTGCAAAATTTTCCGGACGGTTCTGCTCCCGATTTGCCGCCGCGTTTCGCGCGCTGGTTTTCGGCGCGGGGTTGGACGCCGCGCGCGCACCAGCTCGAACTCCTGCGCCGCGTCCGAGAAGGAGAAAGCGCGCTTCTCATCGCCCCGACCGGCGCGGGCAAGACGCTCGCCGGATTTTTGCCGACGCTCCTCGATCTCGAACGGCCGCCGAGCCAGCGCGCCCTCCACACAATCTATATCTCGCCCTTGAAGGCGCTCGCCGTCGATGTGAAGCGCAATCTTGAGACGCCGATCGTCGAAATGGGCCTAGGGCTTCGGGTCGAAACAAGGACCGGGGACACGTCGGCGTCGAAGCGCCAGCGCCAGCGCCGCGATCCGCCCGACATATTGCTGACGACGCCGGAGCAGCTCGCCCTCCTTATCGCGAGCGCCGACGCAGGCGTCCTTTTCGGCGATCTCCGGCGCATCGTGTTCGATGAATTGCACGCTATCGCCCCGTCGAAACGAGGCGATCTCCTGAGCCTCGGCTTCGCCAGGCTGCGCGCGATCGCGCCTGGTCTTGGCGCGGTCGGCCTGTCCGCCACGGTTCGCGATCCAGACGAATTGCGCCGCTGGCTCGCGCCGCAGGGGCGGGCTGGCCAGCGCGACATGGCCGCGCTTGTCATGGCGGCCCAGGGCGCGCCAGCCGAAATCTCCATTCTCGACACGCAAGAGCATCTGCCTTGGGCCGGCCACAGCGCCCGTCATGCGCTCGGCGAGATTTACGCCAAGATCAAGGCGGCGCATATGACGCTGGTCTTCGTGAACACGCGGGCGCAGGCGGAATTTATCTTCCAGGAGCTCTGGCGGCGCAATGACGCGGCGCTTGCGATCGCCCTGCATCATGGCTCGCTCGACGTCGCCCAGCGCCGCCGCGTCGAGGAGGCCATGGCGGCGGGCCGGCTCAAGGCCGTGGTCTGCACCTCGACGCTGGATCTTGGCGTCGATTGGGGCGATGTCGATCTGGTCATTAACATCGGCGCGCCGAAAGGCGCAAGCCGGCTCGCGCAGCGGATCGGCCGCGCCAATCATCGCCTCGATGAGCCGTCCAGGGCCATTCTGGTCCCCGCCAACCGGTTCGAGACGCTGGAATGCCTCGCGGCGGTCGAGGCGGCGCGGGAAGGGGCGCAGGATACGGCGCGGGCGCGCGCCGGCGCGCTCGACGTCTTGTGCCAGCATATTCTCGGCATGGCTTGCGCCGAACCTTTCGACGCCGACGCGCTATTTCGTGAAGTCGGCTCGGCCGAGCCCTATGCCGCGCTGACGCGGGAAAATTTCGACGCCGCGCTGGCCTTTGTCGCCACCGGCGGCTATGCGCTTTCAACCTATGAGCGCTACGCCAAGATCCGGCGTATGAAGGACGGCCGCTGGCGGATCGCCAATGGCCGCGTCGCCCAGACCTATCGGATGAATGTCGGAACGATCGTCGAGGCCGACATGCTGAAGGTCCGCCTCGTGCGTGGCGGCGCGGGCGGCCCGGCCGCGGCCTATACCGGCCCGCTGCGGCGCAGCGGCAGGATGCTCGGAGAGATTGAAGAATCCTTCATCGAAATGCTCGCGCCGAGGGACACGTTTCTGTTCGGCGGTGAAATTCTCGCCCTTCAAGGCGTCGTCGAGGATGAGGCTTTGGTGACGCGAACCCATGCCGAGGCGCCCAAAATTCCGTCCTACGCCGGCGGCAAATTTCCGCTATCGACCTATCTCGCCATGCGCGTGCGGACTCTCCTGGCGAGCCCCGCCGCCTGGAGCGCCCTGCCGGACCAGGTCGCCCAATGGCTTCGCCTGCAAAGCCAGCGCTCGGCGCTGCCGACGCAAGACGATCTTTTGGTCGAAACCTTTCCACGCGGCGGGCGGTTCTATCTCGTCTGCTATCCGTTCGAGGGCCGTTTGGCGCATCAGACCCTCGGCATGCTGCTCACCCGCCGGATGGAGCGGGCCGGGCTGAAGCCGATTGGCTTCGTCGCCAATGATTACGCGCTTTGCGTGTGGTCCCTGACCGATATCGGCGCGCTATGCGTTCAGCGGCCAGCCCGCCTGGACGCGCTTTTCGCCGAGGATATGCTTGGCGACGATCTCGAGGAATGGCTGCGCGAGGCGGCCCTGATGAAGCGCACCTTCCGCAATTGCGCGATCATCGCCGGCCTCATCGAGCGCAATTTTCCCGGCCGCGAAAAGACCGGCCGCCAGCTGCGGATCTCGACCGACCTTATCTATAATGTGCTGTTGCGGCATGAGCCGGATCATATTCTCCTGCGCGCCGCGCGGGCTGACGCGGCGACGGGCTTGCTAGACATCGAGCGCCTCGCCCATATGCTTGCGCGCGCGCAAGGCAAAATCATCCATAAGGCGCTCGGCCGCGTCTCGCCCCTGGCGGCCCCGATCATGCTCGAAATTGGCCGCGAATCAGTCTATGGCGAAGCACAGGACGCGATTCTCGCGGAAGCGGCGCAAGTGCTTGCCGAGGAAGTCCTTGCTCAGGACGCGCTGGCGGAGGACTCCATGGCGAACCCGAGGGTTGGCGCAATCGTCGGCGCGCGGGCGCCGTGACGGTCGCCGCCGCACCCCAACGCGCGCCCGCGACGCTGCGCGTGGCCGGAGCGGAATTCGTCGTCGATCCGGCCGGCGCGCTCTATTGGCCGCGAGAGCGCCTGCTTATCGTCGCCGATCTCCATCTCGAAAAAGGCTCGGCCTACGCCGCCCGCAAAATCTTTCTGCCGCCCTATGACACCGCCGCGACGCTCGCCGCGCTCGCGCGGCTCATCGCGATTTACAGTCCCCGCGCGGTCGCCGCGCTCGGCGATTCGTTTCATGACAGCCGGGCCGGCGAACGCCTGGCGGCGGAAGATCGCGGCCGCATCCGCGCCTTGCAGGCCGGTCGCGAATGGATCTGGATCGCCGGCAATCATGACAAGGATTTGCCGGACGGTCTCGAAGGCGAGGCGCGCCGGGAGCTTTTAATCAGCGGCCTCGTCTTGCGCCATGAGCCGCGCCCGGGCTCCTCCATCGGCGAGATCGCGGGGCATCTCCATCCGGTCGCCAAGGTCGCGGGACGCGCCGGCTCGGTCCGGCGGCGCAGCTTCGTCAGCGATGGCGCGCGCTGCGTCTTGCCCGCATTCGGAGCTTTCGCCGGCGGGCTGAATATTCATGACCGGGCCTTCGCGCCGCTTTTTGGCCGCCGGTGGCCAGGCGGCGAGGTTTGCGCCGAGATTTACGCCTATGTCGTAGGCCGCGATGAGGTCTATGCCGTGCCGCATCGCCGCTGCCTGCCGGATTGAGGCGACGCGGCCGCATAGGCCGAAGACGGGCGCAAAAGGGATCGGCTCAAAGTCCGGAGAGCTTCGGCTTGCCCAGGTTGATGGACTCGCCCGACGCCGCAGCGCCCAGGCCGGCTGGCGGTTCGGGGACTTCATTGGCGGCCTCGTCAACGAGGCGCGGCCGAAACGCTTCGGCCGTCGATCTGGCGGCGGCGAGATCGGCTGCCGCGAGCCGCGGGCTAAGCTCGTCGCGCTTTTTGGCGGCCTCGCCGTCGCCTTGCTCCGCGGCGATGGCGAACCAGGCGTAGGCCTTGACCAGGTCTTGCGGCGTCCCGAGCCCGCGCGCGAGCAGGACCGCGAGATTGAATTGGCTGTCGCGGACGCCGGATTCCGCCGCCTTGGCGAACCAGAGCGCGGCGGTCGCGTAATCTGGCCGCCCGTCGGAATTCTCCACGGCGAGGACGCCGAGATTATGCATCGCGCGCGTATTTCCTTGATCCGCCGCGGCCAGATAGAGCCTCACCGCACGCGCCAAGTCGCGCGGCGCGCCAAGCCCTTTTTCATACAGGGTCGCAAGCCGATATTGCGCCTTTGCGAGACCTTGCCGCGCCGCCTTGTCGAACCATTGCGCGGCTAATTTGAGGTCGCGCGGACGATCGCGGCCTTCGGCGAAACGCAGCCCTAGCTCGAATTGCGCCGCCGCATCGCCCGCCTCGGCGCGCTCGCTTGGGTCCGCCGCCGGGCTCGAAGGCTTGGGCGGGATAGCTGCGGGCTGCGGCGATGGGGCGCCATGGCGATCAGACGCCGATCGACGCTTTGATCAAACGCGCCCGCCACGATCGGCGCGCTGCCGGCGATGGTCCTCCGAGCATGCTCCTCGCGACTGGATTGGTCCGGCTGGATCTGAGGATTGGCGGGCGATTGCGGCGGCCAGAACTCGGATGAATCCAGGAGGCCCGGTAAGGCTTGTGTCCGCGCCGCCGTGGGATTTGCGGGGGAGCGCAGGTCGCTCGCCGCGGCCTTGTCCGCCGCCGCCGGCTCAGCCTTTTTGTGGACGAGTCCGCTTTCCAATCGTTTCAAAAGCGCGGGAGCGAAATCGTCGACTGTTGCGATATGGACGACCTTTCGCGCCAGGGCATAGGCGGTAGCGGCCAGGAGCAATGCCGCGAGGCTCAAAATGACGGGCCCCTTATGCGCGCGGAAAAAGCGCCGCGTGCGACTCAGCAGCCCGGGGGGCGGCGTCCTGCCGGCGTCGGCCTCGGCGTCCCTCCGGCTGGGCGCGGCTTCGAAAGAGTCCGTTTGGGTCGCCTGCGCGGCGCGGCGCGCGGCGGCGATAAAATCGGCTCGCCCGGCGGGACTTGATTCGAAAATATTGGCGATCGCAGGTGGTGTGCTTAGTCTGGCTGGCGCGGTCCTCTCGCGCCGCTGCGGGGCTCCGCTGCCGGGCTCAAGCAGAACATCCGAGGCGTCGACGGATCTCGGGTCGACGACAGGTTTCGTCTCAAACGATAGTTTTGCCGGCGGCGGCAGCGAGCCGGCGGGCTTGGCCGGGTTCGAGCCGGCGGCCTTGATGGCGACAGGCTCGTCCGAATACGATTCGGCGCGCGGGGAAAAGATCGGCGTGAGATTCGGCGCGAGAAGCGAACCGAGGCGCGCCGGGCGCATCGCGCCGACGTCGCCTTCGACCTTGAAGAGGCGATCGGCGACCTTGTCGACGGTTTCACGAAGCGCGCTCAAAGTCAGGTCGACGCGCCGGTCGGCCGCTTCCTGCGCGGCGCGCAATTCGGCGATCTCTGCGATGACGCTGGGCTCGACCGTCGCGTTGCAGGCGCTGGAGTCGCCGAGTTCGGCCCCGCGCGCGGAATTGGGCGCTCCGCTCCGCTCGGCCGCGGCGACCGCCTCGATGGCCATGCGGCGCGTTTGTTCGAGCTGCTCGAACAAGGCGGCGATCGATGGCTCGAAAGCCGTCAGCGATGCGAACGCCTTGTCGGCGCTATCTAGACGCTCGGCGATCTTGGCCATCTCCCGCTCGAGCGCTTCGAACGCTAAATCGGCCGGTTTCAGGTTTTGGACGGCCTCCATTTTTTCCGACAGGGCGCCGACCATGTTTTTCAGGGCGCTGGTCTCGGCCGAGGCCGCGACCAAACCGGCCTCGATCCGCGCGGTGAATTGCCGATGCGCGGCCTCGATCCGCTCCAAGAGCGCGTCATGGCGGCCGTCGTCGAGATCGCTGGGCGGAGCCGGGATTTCGCGGCCCGGCTCGCAGCCGCCTTCATGCGGCGCTTCATCGCGGTCGCCGCTGGCCGAAATTTTGGCGGACGGTTCGACCCACTGCGCAATTCTTTCGATGGGCGCGGGCCGCACAGCCGACCCAACCACAAGGTCGCGTAGCTCCGCCATTTCGTCCTGCGCGCGCGCGACCGCTTTGGAGCCTGCGCCGCTAGCCGCGGAGGCCTTCGCGTCGAACGCGTCCGTCTCAACCTTTTCCGTCGATGTTTCGATTATCGCAACTCGATTGCTTTTCTCGGTCCGCTCTTGCGCGTGGCCGGCGCGGCGGTTGAACGCGATCGCGGCGTCGACGTCTCGCCGCGATCCGTTCGTCGGGCTCGCCCGACCGGCAGGCGCATCGGTTTCCGGCTCGTTGCCTCGCGCGCGCGAAGCGCCCGAAGAGGAAGCGCCGCTGCACATATCGTCGAGTTTTCTGGCGAGCTCGGCAAGATCATTGCGGCCTTCGGTTGGAGCCGAGACGGGGCCCGGTATCGCAGCATTGAGACGAGAAAGGAGATCGGACCCGAACGGTACGCCGGCCCGCGACGGAGATTCGAGCGAGGATTTCCGAGGCGCTGTCAACTCGCCCGCTGTCGTGGCGAGAGTCCGACGCCGCGCGAAATTCTGGAGCGCGGTTTCGACCTCCTTCAAAGCTTTTTTCAGAAATGCGTCATCGGATGATTCGGCGCTGTCGCGCTCGCCCAGGCGGAGCTCCAACTTGTCGAGTTGGCGCGCCAGCTCGGACAAAGTCTCCCATTCCGCGTCCCGCCTTGTCTCACAAGTCGAAATCAGCGTGCTGACGGCGGCGAGCATGTCGCCGGCTTGATGACGAACTCACGGCGAAGCGTTGCTCCAAAAGTTGCTCCAACACTTGCATCGCGGCCTCCAGACGCGTTTTTTCCTTGTTGGGGCCAGCGGCGCTCCGGTGGCTCGCCGAGGCGATCGCCGCGTCTCCCTTGCGCTCTGCGCCGGGCGCGTCGGTTGCGCGCCTGACGTGATGTTCAGCGTCGCTCATGCGGACGGCGCCCGGCCAATCCTCCGCCTTGGCGCTGCGGCGCAAGGCGGCCGCGTTGTCGGCGCGCGCCGCCAATTCGACCTCGGCGCGGCGGAGCCAATCCTCCAGCGGGGAACCGCCGCGCTGCGTCTGTTCCCCGATCGCGTCATAGACATCGAAGCCCGCCTTCTCGTCGTTTCGCGCGACCGCCTCGCTCATGGGTTCGCTCGGCCGGGCGGCCCTTGTCTCAAAATGGCGCCCAAAGCAGGTGGAATTACGATTCGTTCAAGGATTTGCCAAGGGGCTTGGGCGGACGCCGTCAGAGACATTCTGTGCCTCGGGTAAACAAGGGGTTAATCAGGGGCCGCCCTGTCGCGGCGATCCCGTCCGAAAAGTTGTAGAAAAATAGTACACACTTTTTAGTTGTAACTCCATCCGAATTCGCCTATTTTTTTCAAGTTGGATTTCACCATGAGTTTAGAAGGGCGATGGACGATGGACACAAACCCAGCGCATGACGGCAATTATCAGTCACAGGACGGCTTGCGTCGAGTTCCGCGTGAATCTGACGCGATGTCGCGCGTGGCGCAGCCGCGAAACTCCGAGCTTCATCCGTCGAAACTGGATGCGAGCAGTGCGCCGGGCGAGTGGAGCACAATTCGCGAGATGTCGCGCGACTTCGGCGTCAGCATCCGCGCGCTTCGCTTTTACGAGGACCGCGGGCTTCTTCATCCCCGGCGGGAGGGCACGGCGCGCCGTTATTGCGCGCGAGACCGGCTCTATCTCAAGATGATTCTCAAAGGCAAACAGCTCGGATTCACTTTATCCGAAATCCATGACATCCTCAGCGCGCGCGAGGCGGCGACCGGCGGCGCGGAGGACACGACACGGCATTTAGTCCCGCCGGACCTGACGAGATCCGATCCGCCTAGCCTCGCCTTCGAGGAAATAGATTTGGAAATGGGCTTGCCTCCCGAACAGATCGTCGCTCAGATCAACCATCTTGAAAGGCAACGCAGGGATCTTGACGAAGCAATCGTGGCCTTGCGGGAGGCGCATCGCCGTCTACTTGAATCGCCCTGTCGCGCGGCAATATCATAAACCGAGCTAGCTCCGCCGGTCTCGACAGATTTCGCCGTCGCCTGCCAGTCCGCGATCGGGACGTCGCGTGGCCGCTGAGCGAAGTCGCCAGGCGCCCGACTTCATGCGCCAGTCGGAGCGAGGTCGATTCGACATTTGGGTCAGGCTTGTTGATTCATTTGATTGATCATTAAGCCTAACCCAGTTTGGTGAGCTTCTCGCCGCCTCTTCCCCCGCGCGGCAAGCGGACAAGGGGTCGGGCGCCGCGCCTGAACGCCGCGCCCGGCGGAGTGCGAATTCAACCCCGGAATCTTGTCGAAAGGTCGCTGAGCTCATATGTAGTCGTCACGCAAGCATATGGCTCTCGCCGGTTCAGCGGATTTCTTTTGCGCCGGGCCAGCGGCCCAATTGGGAAGGCGTTTGATGCCGAGCTACAAAGCGCCTGTCGAGGAGATTCTGTTCCTCCTGCACGACGTGTTCGACATCGGGCGTTATGGCGGTTTGCCGGGATTCGCCGAAGCAACTCCCGACCTCGTAGAGGCTATTCTTTCCGAAGCGGCGAAATTTTGCGAGGAAGCGCTGGCCCCTTTAAATCAGGCGGGCGATCGCGCCGGCTGCGTCCGCCGCGAAGACGGCGAGGTTGCGACGCCGCCCGGCTTCAAGGAGGCCTATCGCGCTTTTGTCGCTGGCGGCTGGGTTGGTTTAGCCGCTCCGACGGAGTTTGGCGGGCAAGGGTTGCCGTACACGCTCGCCGCGATCGTCGACGAATTCGCAAGCTCGGCCAACATGGCTTTCGCCATGTATCCGGGCCTGAGCCAAGGCGCGCTCGCGGCGCTCCTGACGCATGGATCGGAGGCGCAGAAAGCAATCTTCGCGCCGAAGCTCATCAGCGGCGCCTGGTCCGGGACGATGAACCTAACCGAATCGCATTGCGGCACCGACCTTGGCTTGTTGAAGACCAAGGCGGTTCCCAACGCGGATGGCTCTTACGCGATCTTCGGCCAAAAAATCTTCATTTCGGCGGGCGAGCATGACCTGGCCGAAAACATCATCCATCTCGTTCTCGCCCGCATCGAGGGAGCGCCAGCGGGCGTCAAGGGAATTTCGCTTTTTGTCGCGCCCAAATTTCTGATCGAGGCGAACGGTTCGCTTGGCGCGCGCAACGCTGTCGCTTGCGGCTCGATCGAGCGCAAGATGGGCATTCATGGCAACTCCACATGCGTCATGAATTATGACGGCGCCAAGGCTTGGCTGATCGGCGAGCCGAACAAGGGCCTGAATGCAATGTTCGTCATGATGAACGAGGCCCGACTTGGAGTCGCAATTCAAGGGCTCGCGATCTCGGAGGTCGCCTATCAGAACGCCGCCGCCTACGCCAAGGACCGCTTGCAGGGCCGTTCCTTGACGGGGCCGAAATATCCGGAGAAGCCCGCCGATCCGATCATCGTCCACCCCGACGTGCGGCGCAATCTGATGACGATCCGCGCCTTCAACGAAGCCGCGCGCGCGCTCGTTGTTTGGACCGCGCTGAGGAGCGATATCGCGCATCGCGCAAATGACGTCGCTGCGGTTCAGGCGGCGGCCGATCATCTTGGTCTGCTAACCCCCGTGCTCAAGGGCGTGCTCACCGATATAGGCTTCGACAACGCCGTCAAGGCGCAGCAGATTTTCGGCGGCCACGGCTATATCGCCGAATGGGGCATGGAGCAATTCGTCCGCGACGCCCGAATCGCCATGATCTATGAAGGCGCCAATGGAATTCAGGCGCTCGACCTCGTCGGCCGCAAACTGGCGCGGGACGGCGGCCGGGCGATCATGAGTTTTTTCAGCGAAGTCAGATCCTTCATTAAGGAGCATGAAGCGGAGCCGGAGCTTAAGCCTTTTCTGGCCGGCTTGAAGCAAGGCGCCGATGATCTTGAGCAAGCGACTTTATGGTTCATGCAGAACGCCATGGCCAAGCCGGACAATGCGGGCGCGGGCTCCTATGACTATATGCATCTCCTCGGCCTTGTCGCGCTTGGCTTCATGTGGGCGCAAATCGCCAGGGCGGCGCTCGCCAAGCGGGCCCAGGCGGAGGGTTGGGCGGAGGCGATGGAGGCCAAATTGGCGACGGGGAGATTTTTCATGGCGCGGATCATGCCGGAGACCGGCGCCCATCTGGCTCGAAATCACCGCCGGCGCCGACGCGGTGATGGCTTTGCCGGCCGAGCTCTTTTGAGCGCCGCGCTCGGCCTAAGCGGCGTCACATCGATAGACGACGAGACGCCGCTTAGGCCGAGCGCGGAGCGAGGAAAAGAACATGGCGCAAGCCTTCATCTATGATCATGTGCGCACCCCGCGCGGGCGCGGCAAGCCGGATGGCGCCTTGCATGAGGTGTCGAGCCTTGGCCTTGCGACCACGGTGTTGCGCGCGGTCAAGGAGCGCAACGGGCTTGACGCCAAGCTTGTCGACGATGTGGTCCTTGGCTGCGTCGATCCGGTCGGCGAGGCCGGCGGCGACATCGCTCGCGCGGCGGCGCTCGCGGCGGATTACGGCGACAATGTTCCGGGCGTCCAGATCAACCGTTTTTGCGCATCCGGATTGGACGCGGTCAATTTCGCGGCGGCGCAAGTCATGGCCGGGCAACATGATTTGACGATTGGCGGCGGCGTCGAATTGATGAGCCGGGTCGGGCTTGGCGCCTCCGGCGGCGCCTGGCCGGTCGATCCGGCGATCGCCATCAAGTCCTATTTCATGCCGCAGGGCGTCTCGGCCGATCTGATCGCGACGAAATATGGCTTTTCCCGCGGCGACGTCGACGCTTATGCGGTTCAGTCGCAGCAGCGGGCGGCGAAGGCCTGGGCCGGCGGCCATTTCAAACATTCGATCGCGCCCGTGCGCGACGTCAACGGCATTACCCTTCTCGACCAGGACGAACATATGCGGCCGTCGACCGACATGCAGTCGCTCGCCGCGTTGAAGCCCTCCTTCGCGATGATGGGCGAGCAGGGCGGTTTCGACGCGGTCGCGATCGACGCGCATCCGGAGCTCGAACGGGTTGCGCATGTCCACCATGCCGGCAATTCGTCGGGCATTGTCGACGGCGCCGCCGCGGTACTCATCGGCTCGGCGGAGGCCGGTCGCGCCGCCGGCTTGAAGCCGCGCGGAAAAATTCGCGCTTTCGCCAATATCGGCTCGGAGCCGGCGATGATGTTGACCGGGCCGGTCGACGTCACGAAAAAGGTCCTGGCGCGGGCCGGGATGACGCTCGCCGATATTGATCTCTTCGAAGTCAACGAGGCTTTCGCCGCGGTGGTGCTGCGCTATCTTCAAGCTTTCGATCTCGATTTGAATAAGGTCAACGTCAATGGCGGCGCGATCGCCATGGGGCATCCGCTCGGCGCGACGGGGGCGATGCTGCTTGGAACGGCGCTTGACGAGCTCGAACGCAGCGGCAAGGCGACCGCGCTCGTCACCTTATGCATCGGCGCCGGCATGGGCACGGCGACAATCATCGAACGGGTGTAGAAAGAGGGCGCATCCGGTCCGATGCGCACAGAGCATAGGCGACGCCGACGGAAACCGGCGTCTCGAAGACTTGCTCAATAGATTCGGTCAAAAGATTCAGCGCGGGGACAGGCAGATGAACCTCTTGAATTTCCGCTTCGAGACCGGTCCCGACGGCATTGCGCTGCTGACTTGGGACATGGCGGGGCGGTCGATGAACGTCATCACGCCACAGGTCATCGATGAACTGGAGACAGTTGTCGAACAGGTTGCGGCGGATCCCGCGATCAAGGGCTGCGTCATCACCTCCGGCAAGGAGAGCTTCTCCGGCGGCGCCGATCTGTCCATGTTGCAGCTCGCCGCGGCCGAATATCAGAGAGCGCGGCGAGACAAAGGCGAAGAGGAGGCCGCGCGGCTCTTTTTCGAAGCCTCGCGCCGCCTTTCGCTCGTCTATCGCAAGCTCGAAACCTGCGGCAAGCCTTTCGCGGCGGCGATCAACGGGCTCTGTCTCGGCGGCGCATTCGAGCTTGCGCTCGCCTGCCATTATCGCGTCGTCGCCGACGATGACAAGGCCCGGGTCGGCTTGCCCGAGATCAAGGTCGGCCTGTTTCCCGGCGCCGGCGGAACCCAGCGCGTCGCGCGCCTCATGCACACGGGCGATGCGCTGCAAATGCTGTTCAAGGGCGAGCAGATCCGGCCGAAGGCGGCCAAGACCATGAATCTCGTGCATGAGGTCGCGCCGGCCGGAGAGATCATTGGAAAGGCCAGGGCTTTCATCGCCGGCGGCGCGAAAGGCGTCGCGCCTTGGGACGAGACAAATTTCAAGCTTCCATCGGGTAAAGTGTTTTCGCCTCAAGGCATGATGGTCTGGCCCGCCGCGAACGCCATCTATCGCCGCGAGACGCATGACAATTATCCGGCGGCCAAGGCGATTCTGCACAGTGTTTATGAGGGCCTGCAACTGCCCATGGACCTCGCGCTTCGGGTTGAGTTCGCGCTGGTTCGCCAAGATCCTGCGCTCACCAGAAGCGGCCGCGATGATTCGCACCCTGTTCGTTTCCATGGGCGAATTGAACAAGGGCGCGCGCCGCCCAGCGAATGTTCCCCCCACCGCGATCAAAAAGATTGGCGTGCTCGGCGCGGGCTTCATGGGCGCCGGAATCGCCTATGTGACGGCCGGCGCCGGCATTGAGGTTGTGCTGATCGATCGCGATCAGGCCGCGGCGGACAAAGGCAAGGCGATTTGCGACCAGCTCATTTCGGGCCAGGTGCTGAGGGGCCGCGCCAAGGCGGCCGACAAGGAGGCGCTGCTTGGCCGGATCAAGGCGTCGGCGAATTACGCTGATCTCGCCGGCTCGGATCTGGTGATCGAGGCGGTGTTCGAGGATCGCGCGATCAAGGCCGAGGCGACGCGACAAGCGCGCCTCGCGATCGGGCCTGACGCTATTTTCGCCTCGAACACCTCGACCTTGCCCATCACCTCCCTCGCCGAGGCCTATGCCGAGCCCGAGCAATTCATCGGCATTCACTTCTTCTCGCCGGTCGAGAAAATGTTGCTTGTCGAAGTCATTCGCGGCGAGAAAACCGGCGATCGCGCGCTAGCGGTCGCCTTGGACTACATCCGCGCGATCAAGAAAACCCCTATCGTCGTCAATGATTTACGCGGCTTCTTCGCCAATCGCTGCGTCGGGAGCTATATTCGCGAAGGCCATATCATGTTGCTCGAAGGCGCGCCGCCGGCGTTGATCGAGAACACGGCGAAAATGGCCGGAATGCCGGTCGGACCGCTCGCCCTCAATGATGAGGTCGCGCTCGACCTCGCCTTGAAAATTCTCGAAGCGGCGAAACATGATCTGGGACCGGAGGCGGTCGATCCGGATCAGGAGCAATTGCTCAAGGCGATGGTCGAGGGCCATGGCCGATCAGGCCGCAAGAATGGCAAGGGTTTTTACGACTATCCGAGCAACGAGGCGAAAACGCTGTGGCCAGGTCTCGCCGCGTTCCAGAAAACCAAGCTCGATCCGGACCAGATCGACATCGCCGAGTTCAAGCGCCGCTTCCTGGCGACGCAGGCGCTTGAAGCGGCGCGCGCGATCGAGGAGGGCGTCGTGACCGATCCGCGCGAGGCCGATGTCGGCTCGATCATCGGGTTCGGTTTTGCGCCTTTCACCGGCGGCGTCTTGAGCTATATCGACGGAATGGGCGCGGCCAATTTCGTCGCGCTCTGCGACCGGTTGAGGCGGACATATGGCGCCCGCTTCAGCCCGCCGCAAATTCTGATCGATATGGCGAAAGCCCATGAAACATTCTATGGGCGTTTTGCCGGAGAAGCGCGTCGCGTCGCGTGACCAACATCGGCGCTTGCGTATTCGCTGCTCGGCGCTTGCGCGCTGCGCCTCAATATTTTGCGACGACCGGGCTCGGCGCCGGCGACAGCCAATCGAACTTATAGTTCAGGCCGACGCGCGCGATATGATACATGGTGCGCGTGTTAAAGCTCACTGTTCCGCTTGGCGTATTGAAAATCACGTCGCGGGCGTTGATGAAGTCATAGAGATATTCGGCCTTCACGGTCAGATTGTTCGTGATGGCGTATTCGCCGCCGATGCCGATGACGCCGACATGGGGCAAGAGGCCAGAGCGCGTCGCCGTGCTTGATCCGCTGGCGAAAAACGGCGCGGTCGTTGCGACATTGTAATATGTATTTGCCGTTCCGACGGTCGCGCCGCCGGTGAAATAGACCATGAAACGATCGAGCGCATAGCCTATGCGCCCGCGCGCGGTCGCGAAATCCATGAATTTGGAGCCGAAGGTCGCGCTGCCGGCGCCGCCGCCAACAAGCAGGCCATTGACTGTGCTCTGCCCCTTGATGCCGGTCCAGTCGTTGTCGATCTCGACGCCAAGTACCACCCCAAATGGAAGCTGATAGTTGAAGCCGGCCTGGACGCCTCCAAGGGGGCCGCTCGCGGTTATCCCGCTGTGGCCTTGAAACACGTCTTCGGTGACGCCATTGGTGAAAATATAAGGAAAGGCGAAATGGTCGAGCCCATAACCGACGTTCACGCCGACATAAAAACCCGTCCAGGTGAAGGCGGGCGGCGGTGGGGGCGCAAAGACCGGAGCATTTACTTTTGAGGGAAGATCCGCCGCATAGGCGGAGCTCGCGCCGGCGATGAGCGCGACGAGGGAGCCAATTCGGCGCGCCGCCGTCATGAAACCCGCGTGGCCGCGCTTGCGCGGGACAGCCAAGGCTTGCGTGGTCTTGCTGAATTTCGCGCGAATGTCCACGGGCGATCGCTCCTGCTCAACTTTCGTCTTAGGAGACGATCAAAAGCGCTTCGCCGCGTCTTCGGCAAGACTGGCTTTGGTCGCGCGGATGAAATTCGGCCCTCTGTTGCCAAAGAGCCACTTTCAGGATGGCCCGCCTACGGCGGGATCTTTCGCAACGAGAAACGGGCCCCAATAGGTCGGGGCCCGCGCTCCGATCCTTAGAGCGCGTTCCGATTGGATGGAAACATCCAATCGATAAGAAATCGCTCCAGATCAGTAAGTTGGAGCATATTCTGATCGAAAAAGGCGATCAACTTTTTCGGAACATGCTCTAGACGTCGGCTTCCTGCTGCTCAAGCTTTTCCTTGCCCTCGAGGTCCTCGCCGGTTTCCTGATCGACGATGCGCATCGACAGGCGCACCTTGCCGCGATCGTCGAAGCCCAAAAGCTTGACCTTGACCTTGTCGCCTTCCTTAACGACATCGGAGGACTTGGCGACCCTTCCCTTGGCGAGTTGGGAAATATGGACGAGACCGTCCTTCGAGCCGAAGAAATTCACGAAGGCGCCGAAATCCACAACCTTGACGACCGTGCCGTCATAGATCTGGCCGACTTCGGGATCGCTCGCGATCGACTTGATCCAGTTGATCGCCGCGCGAATCGAATTGGCGTCGGAGGAGGCGACCTTCACCGTTCCATCGTCTTCGATATTGATCTTGGCGCCGGTTTTTTCGACTATCTCGCGGATGACTTTGCCGCCGGTGCCGATGACTTCTCGGATCTTGTCGGTTGGGATCTTGAAGGTTTCAATGCGCGGCGCGAATTCGCCGAGCTCGGCCCGCGCGCCGGTGAGCGCCTTGGCCATCTCGCCCAGGATGTGAAGGCGGCCGGCCTTCGCCTGATCGAGGGCGACCCGCATGATCTCCTCATTGATGCCGGTGATCTTGATGTCCATCTGCAGCGAGGTGATGCCTTGCTCGGTGCCGGCGACCTTGAAATCCATGTCGCCGAGATGGTCCTCGTCGCCGAGAATGTCGGAAAGGACGGCGTAGCGATCGCCCTCCAGGATCAGGCCCATGGCGATGCCGGCGGTCGGTCGCTTGAGCGGAACTCCGGCGTCCATCAGGGCGAGCGAGGAGCCGCACACCGTGGCCATGGAGGACGACCCATTCGATTCGGTGATCTCGGACACGATCCGCACCGTATAGGGAAATTCCGCCACGGTCGGCAGCATCGGATGGATCGCGCGCCAGGCGAGCTTGCCATGGCCGATCTCGCGCCGCCCGGGCGAGCCCATGCGGCCGGTCTCGCCAACCGAATAGGGCGGGAAATTATAATGGAGAAGGAAGCGCTCCTTGTAGGTGCCTTCCAGACTGTCGACGAATTGCTCGTCCTCGCCGGTGCCAAGCGTCGCGACGACCAGGGCTTGCGTTTCGCCGCGCGTGAATAGGGCGGAGCCATGCGTGCGCGGGAGGATGCCGGCTTCCGCGCGGATCGGGCGAACCGTTTTGACGTCGCGTCCGTCGATCCGAATGCCGGTGTCGAGGATGTTCCAGCGCACGACCTTGGCCTGCAGATCGTGGAATACTTCGGCGACCTCCTCCTTGGAGAATTTAGTCTCGTCCTCGGTCGAGAAGAGGGCGCCGGCGACTTTCGCCTTGACGGCGTCGACCGCGGCGTAGCGATCCTGTTTCGAGGTGATCTTATAGGCTTCGCGCAGGTCGGCTTCGGCGATCTGAAGCACCGCCGCCTCGACCTCGGATTTGTCGACGACGACGAGATCGCGCGGTTCCTTGGCGGCGCGTTCGGCGAGCCTGATGATCGCGTCGATCACCGGCTGAAAGCCGCGGTGGCCGGTCATGACGGCATCGAGCAGAGTCGCCTCGGAAAGCTCCTTGGCTTCCGATTCGACCATGAGAACCGCGTCGCCGGTGCCGGCGACGACGAGGTCGAGAGCGGAATCCTTCAATTCCTCGATGGTCGGATTGAGCTTCAATGCTCCATTGATGAAGCCGACGCGGGCGGCGCCGATCGGCCCCATGAAGGGGACGCCGGACAGGGTCAAGGCCGCCGAAGTCGCGACCATGGCCAAAATATCAGGGTCGTTCTCGAGGTCATGCGACAGCACGGTCACGACGACTTGCGTTTCATTGCGATAGCCATCGGGAAACAGCGGCCGGATCGGGCGGTCGATCAGGCGCGAGACCAGTGTCTCCTTCTCCGACGGCCGCCCTTCGCGTTTGAAATAGCCGCCGGGGATGCGCCCCGCCGCGAAGGCCTTCTCCTGGTAATTGACGGTCAGGGGGAAGAAGTCCTGACCGGGCTTCGCGGTCTTGGCCGACACGACCGTGGCGAGGACGGTGGTTTCGCCATAGCTCGCAACGACCGCGCCATCGGCCTGGCGGGCGATCTTGCCGGTTTCGAGGACGAGCTTGCGCCCCGCCCAATCTAGCTCTTCACGATGGATCTCGAACATTCATTCGTCTTTCTTTAGCTGGAAAGGCGACGATGAAGGCCAGAGCAAGACGGCTAGAAGCTGTCGCGAAGGCGGATGGAGCCGCCCGGGACAGCGCCTGGCGATCCTGCCATGGCGCGTCTATCCTCACCTGGTTTCAGGCCGGCGGCCCCATGCCGCCGGGTCCCGTGCAAGCGAAGCCGCCGCGGCCCCGCCGTTAAAATATAGGCGACCAAAGACCATTCGTCCGGTCGCAACGATGGCTCCAAGAGCCGCGAAGCGAATTGAGTGCGCCGCCTGGTCGCGGCCAAGCGGTTCAGTTGATCCGCTTGGCTCTTGATTTGAAGAGCCGACTTGCTTCCAACGCGTGTGAGCCAAGCATTGCGGTCGGACCTCTCGGATCGACAAACGCCGATTTCCTCTTCGTCGAGCCGCCCGCCGACGCCGGGTTTTCGATCCGGGCCTGCCACGGCGCGGCGATCACGGGGCCTTGGCAGATCCCGCTCTTCAGTCGGCGGGCGGTCTGCGTCGCCCTGTCTGAAAACGCAGCGGTTCGGCGCTATTCGCGTCGGCCTGAAAAATCCGGCGCGAATGGCGCCGTCAAACTTCAAATAGACCTTGAGCTTACCGGGCGGCGACCGCCGGCTTAGAGCGCTTTTCGATCGGATGGACTCATCTGATCGAAAAGAAATCGCTCAAGATCAAAAAGTTGGAGCCGGTTCTGGTCGAAAAAACCGAACGGGTTTTCGCAACATGCTCTAGCGCCGAATGCCAAGGCGCTCGATCAAGGATTTGTACCGAGGCTCGTCCCTGGCCTTCACATAATCTAAAAGCTGGCGGCGTAGCGAGACGAGCTTGAGCAGACCGCGCCGTGAATGATTGTCTTTGACGTGGGTCTTGAAATGCTCGGTCAGATTGGCGATCCGCTCGGTCAGGATCGCGACTTGAACTTCCGGCGACCCGGTGTCGCCGCTCTTCAATGCGTATTCTTTTACGAGCGCTTGCTTGCGCTCCGCCGTTATCGACATCGAATGAACCTTTCGACAGGATGAACAGGGCATTCGCCGCGCCGATCCGGCGCTTTGTGCGAATTGTCCCTGAGGGAGTTTGGCCAGCTGCGCCGCCCGGCCGGGATGTCGTCCAGCGGGGTTTCGGCAGATGGGATGCGCAACGATTGCGCATCCCTCCCTATACACGAAATGCGCGGCAAGGAAAGAGGAGCGGTCGCGCGGGGCGGCGGCCAGCTCGGGCCACGCCTGCAAACGCGCCGACGCTCCCTTTGCGTCGGGCGACCCGACCCACCTGCCTTACGCTGTTCCTCGCCGAGCCGATTTCGGTCCGCCCGATTGGCGCAGCGCCGACTGTTGCGGAATATGGGGCAAATGCCCCAGCGTTATGGAAGGGCTTATTCATCGCGATATTTCACGGCTTGTTTGAACACACGCCATAGGATGCATGGACCTTGGCTCTAATCATTTATTTGACTGAGGAATGTTTGGGATGAATTTCGATATATTTGCGGACGTTTTTCAGAAATTGCCAGAAAACAAATCCGAACAAATTATCGTCTCGGTCGGCTCCTGGTATGTTTTTCTTTTATGCGCCATTTATGCTGCGAGGGCCTGTTTCGGCGCGCGCCGCAAAAGGACAAGCGACGAAGCGCGGCTGGCGATCGCCGGAGCGGCGCCGAATGATCAAATTTCAGCGCTCGATGGGGAGCTCGCGCGCGAGGCCATCGATAAGGGCGTCGCCATCGCCTCCGTGCAGGCGGTCTTCGCCAAAATGCAGGAGTTCGGCGTCGGCGAGGCGGAAATTCCAAATAGGCTGCGCGACGCGGTCGATGATCTGGCGCGGCTGCGGTCCAGATTGGCCGAAGGGGAAACCGGCTCGGCGCGCTGCGCGCCGGCTCGGGCCGAGGCCTTGGCTTGCATCGACCGCGGCGATCTCGACGCGGCGCGCGACGCGCTTGTCGAGGCCTGCGCGCAAGACCAGATCGGCGTCGACGCGGCGGAAGCGGGCGCGGAAATATACGTTGACGCCGCTTCTATCGACCATCTGCGGCTTGATTATCGGGCGGCCGCCGAAAAATACGCGGCGGCCGAGGCGTTGCTCGCGGGCCTGCGCGGCGATGGCGCGGACGCGGCGAAAGAATGGCGGCTTCGCATGGAGCAGGCTCGCGAGCTTTTCGGCGACGCCTCCGAGTTCGGCGCGCGGCGGAGCTTTCTCGATGCGTTGGAAGCCTATCGTGGCGCCCTTGGGCTTGTCGCGCGGGCGACCGCGCCGTTCGATTGGGCCGAAACCCATTTTCAACTGGGCAACGCCTGTTTGGCTTTCGGCGTCAGCGAGAAGGACCCGGATCGGGTCGAGGAGGCGGTCGACGCCTATCTCGCCGCCCTGGAGGAATGGACCAGGGAGCGTGCGCCGTTCGAATGGGCGAAAACCCAAAATAATCTCGGCGACGCCCTGCTGATGCTTGGCGAAGGCGCCGGCGACGCGGATCGTCTGCGTCCGGCGGTCGAGGCCTATCGCGCGGCGCTCCAGGAATGGACCCGCGACGCCGTCCCGTCGCTATGGGCCATGGCGCAAGCCAATCTCGGCGACGCGCTCGAGGCGCTCGGCAAGCGCGAAGGCGGCGGCCAAGAGCTTCAGCAGGCCGTCGAAGCCTATGAAGCCGCGCTTGCCGGTCGGGCGGGCGATCTTGCCCCGGCCCGCTTGGCGGCGACAAACGCGGGTCTCGGCGACGCGCTTCTCGCCCTCAGCGCGCGCGGCGGGACGAGCCGGACGCTTGAAAAAGCCGCGTCAGCCTATCGCGCGGCGCTGGCCGCGCAGGGGCAGGCCATTGGTCCGCTCGAAGCCGCCAAGGTCCAGATCAACCTCGCTTATGTGCTAGGCGCCCTGTGGAGCCGGACCCGGAACCGGCGCATGCTCGACGAAGCGCTCGCCTCGGTCGACGCCGCGATTGCGGCGATCAAGGGGACCGCGGCGCAGCAGGACATGCGCGACGCTGAACGGGCGCGGGAGACGCTTCGCGCGGCGCTCGCCCGCGCGTGAGCCGCGATTTTGGCGCGAATTGCCAACCGCCTGGGTCTGCTGCCCGTCCGCTCCGGCCCGCGCTCCGGTTGACGCAGTGCGGCATTCAGTCGCGCCCGCGCGTTTTTGACACCGGGCGCCCGCCGGGTTACAGGGCGGGCATAAGGCCGCTCGCGCGCGTCGCGGCGGCCAGGGGATGGGGTGCCCCCTTTAACCGCCGGCGTGGCTGATGACTCCTGCTCAACACGGCGCTTCTCGATGGAGCGGCGTCGGGTCGTCATGTCGAGGAGTTGGCGGTAATGGAACAAGACGTTTCGATATTTTTGGCCCCGGTCATTATCATTGTCGGCGGCGGGCTCATCGCCAGCGGTTTGCTGACCCTATTCAACTATCATTTTTATAAGACCAAGCTTCAGGCCGTCGCCGCTTTGGTCGGCGGAATCGCGCTTATCGGCGCGCTGGAGCTCATGTTTCTTGCCGGCAACAGCGTCAGCACTGTTTTCTTTCAGGCCCAAAGGCAACAAGTGACCGCGTGCGAGCTCGTGGGAGAGGCCGCGCATCCCGAGCAACGAGGCACCCACAACAGCAGCGAAATCCGGAAAACGATCATCGGCTGCTTGAATGAAGCTGGATATGAATGGGCCGGCGACCATCGCAATTGCCAAGAGGCGCCTATCGCGACCAATCCCTATTGTTATCTTCCGACGGATTTCATCAGCCGCGCATTCACCCACATCCAATTGATCTTCGAGTGATCGGACCGCGAGTTCCTTTTGATCAGATGATTTCTGTCTGATCGGGGGGCGCTAGAGCAGGTTCCGAAAAGGTTGAGCGATCGGATCATTCCATCCAATCGGAACGCGCTCGAACGGCGCTTATTGGGCCGCGTATTTGCGCCAGCCTTCGGCGCGAAGACGGCAGGCCGGGCAGGACCCGCAGCCATAGCCCCATTCATGCCTCACGCCTCGCTCGCCGAGGTAGCAGGTGTGGGTGGCCTCGACGATAAGCTCGACGAACGCCGCGCCGCCGAGCTGTTCCGCCAGACGCCATGTGTCAGCCTTGTCGAGCCACATCAAAGGCGTCTCGAGAACGAAGCGCGCGTCCATGCCGAGGTTCAAGGCGAGCTGCATGGCCTTGACGGAATTGTCGCGGCAATCCGGATAGCCGGAAAAATCGGTCTCGCACATGCCGCCGAGAATATGGTCGAGACCGCGCCGGTAGCCGAGCGCCGCCGCGAAAGTCAGAAACAAGAGGTTGCGGCCCGGCACGAAAGTATTCGGCAGGCCGCGCGCATCGCATGTGATGGCGACCTCATGCGTCATCGCGGTCTCGGATATTCCGGCCAAGGCCTCGATGCGGATCACGTGATCGGGGCCGAGCCGCGCGCGCCAGGCCGGAAAGTCCCGCGCCAGCGCATCGCGGATGGCCCCACGTTGATCGAGCTCGATGCGATGCCTCTGACCGTAGTCGAATCCGACCGTTTCGACATGTTCGTAGCGCTCCAGCGCGAAGGCGAGGCAGGTGGTCGAATCCTGCCCGCCGGAAAAAAGCACCAAAGCCTTTCTATTCATGCGCGAGCCTCCTCGTGCCTAGTCGTCTCAATGCGCTTCGCCTTCGATCCAGGCCGCGATCAGCAGATTGGCTATGGCGAGCTTGGGCGGGCAGGCGAGGCCTTCGGGATGGGCGTCGTTCAACAGGAGCGCGGCCTCCTCGCGGCTGAACCAGCGGGCGTCTTCGAGCTCCTTTGGGTCAATCGCTAAGTCCCGACCTGCCGCCTGCGCGACGCAGCCGATCATCAACGAAGCCGGAAAAGGCCAGGGCTGCGACGCGAGATAGGCGACCTTGCCGACCCGCAGCCCAACCTCCTCGAAAACTTCGCGCCGGACGGCGTCTTCGAATGTTTCTCCAGATTCGACGAAGCCGGCGAGACAGGAATAGACGCCTCTCGCGTAGCCCGCGCGAACGGAGCCGACATGGCGTCCGAGCAGGCAGTCGCCGCCATTCTCGACAAGCATGATGACAACTGGATCGGTGCGCGGAAAATGCTGTGTCCCGCAGGCAGGGCAGGAGCGCCGCCAGCCGGCGGCCGCGACAAGGCTCGGCGCGCCGCAGTTCGAGCAGAACCTGTGTCGGGCGTGCCAATGCATGAGGCTCTTCGCCTGGCCAAGTGCGCCGAGGATTTCGACGGGCAGGAGCTCCTGCGCCGCGATCGAGCGTAGATCGACCATGGCGATATCGCTGCGGCCTTGCGCGTTTTCGGGCGCTTCGGTCTCGATCAAGGCGGCGAAAAGGGCCAGTTCGCCATCGACGCCGAGGAAGGCGGTTTCTCGCGCCGCGCCGAGCGCCGCGGCCTCGTCCGCCGTGAACCGCGCGTCAAAGCCGGAATCGGACAGTTTCAAGACTGGAATGTCGCCCGAAAGAACCAGGATTTGCGTTGTCGGCGCCGATTTCAAACTGTCGATGAAAGCTTTGTCATTGCGCCGCTCCGACATGCGATCGAGCCTGTTGACCGCGAACCCCGTGCGCGCCGAGGGCTCCGCCGGGACCGGCGGATAGGGTGGGCGATCTCGCATGGACGTTCCTTACCGAGTGAAGCTTCAGCTTGCGCGCGGCGAATGTAGCCGCAACGCCGGCTCCCGCCAACTTGCCCGCCGCGCGATCGAATGGGTTGCGAAATTCGCGCCGAGGGTCCAAATAGGGCGCGGGAGGTTGGCGGTGGACGCACCACTCGCCAACCGGGTCAGGTCCGGAAGGAAGCAGCCCTAACGGGACCGGGCGGGTCTCTGTCCAGCCTCCCACCTTAACGCTTTTGTCTCGACGGCCCGGCCGACAGCTCTCGGCGCGGCATGGATTGGCGACCGGCGTTCTTTTCCTTCCAGAGCCGGCGGCGCGATGCAAGAGGATCGCAAGGCGAGACAGCTCGAACGCGGCTGGCGACGCCGGCCTGCAGTTGCCGCTTGCGCGCGATGGCGGCCCCGAGCCCGGCAAGACGGCGCTATCGGGTTCTCGCCCGCAAATATCGCCCCGCGAGTTTCGAGGATCTGATCGGCCAGGAGGCCATGGTCAAGACCCTGTCGAACGCTTTCGATCTCGATCGCATCCACCAAGCCTATATTCTCACCGGCGTGCGCGGCGTCGGCAAGACGACGACGGCCCGCATTCTCGCCCGCGCCTTCAATTATGAACTGCCGGCGCAAGGCGACCGTCCCGCCGTGACGCGTCCGACGATCCACATGCCGGAGCTTGGCGTTCATTGCCAGGCGATTATCGAATCGCGTCATGTCGACGTCATCGAGATGGACGCGGCCTCGCATACCGGCATAGACGACATCCGCGAGATCATCGAAAGCGCGCGCTATCGCCCGGTTCTGGCGCGAACCAAGGTCTATATCATTGACGAAGTGCATATGCTCTCCAAACAGGCTTTCAACGGCCTGCTGAAGACCTTGGAGGAGCCGCCGGACCATGTCCGGTTTCTGTTCGCGACGACCGAGATCGACAAGGTTCCGGTCACCGTGCGCTCGCGCTGCCAAAGGTTCGATCTGCGCCGGATCGACGCCGAAACGCTGATCAAATTTCTCGCGTCGATCTGCGCCAAGGAGGCCGTCGCGATCGACGGGGACGCCCTGGCCCTCATCGCCCGCGCGGCGGAAGGCTCCGCCCGCGACGCGCTGTCGCTCCTCGATCAGGCGATCGCGCATGGCGCCGGCGTTGGAGCGGCGAGCATTTCCGCCGAAAGCCTGCGCGTGATGCTGGGCCTCGCCGACCGCGGCCGCATCATCGACCTGTTCGAAGCCGCCATGCAGGGAAACATCGCCGCCGCGCTGGACGGGCTGAAAGACCTCTATGACCGGGGCGCCGATCCGGCGGAGGTCCTTGTCGAGCTCGCCGAATTCACCCATCTCGTCACCCGCCTGAAGCTCGCGCCGGAGGCGGCGCAAGATCCCTCTCTTTCGCCCGAGGAGCGCGCGCGCGGACTCCGATTTCGCCCAAGCGCTCTCCGTGCCCGTCCTGACCCGCGCCTGGCAAGTGCTGGCGAAGGGCCAGGCCGAGGCGAAGGAATTCGCGCGCGCCCTCTCGCCGCCGCCGACATGGTTCTGGTGCGCCTCGCCTATGCCGCCGATCTGCCGACGCCGGACGAGGCCTTGCGCAGGCTCGCCGTCGGGCAAGGCGGCGAACGCGACGCTTCGCCTGCGCCCCGAGCCGCGCCGGAAAGGAGCGATCCGCTCGGGGGATCAGGCGGGTCGGCGCGCGCGGCGGCGGCCTTGCAGCCGCGGCAGGCCGAAGCAGCGCCCGCTATAAGGCTCGCCCGGTTCGAGGACGTCGTGGCGCTCGCTGGGCGCAATCGCGACATACAATTGAAGCTCGCGCTCGAACAGGACGTGCGTCTCGTTCGTTTCGAGGAGGGCGCGATCGAGTTTTCGCTCGCGCCGGGCGCGTCGGCGCAACTTGCGCAAAATTTGATGCGGCGGCTGCAGGAATGGACCGGACAGCGCTGGCTCGTCGCGATTTCGCGCGACGCGGGCGGGCCAAGCCTGAAAGAGCAGGAGGACGCCAAGGCCCGCGAGGCCATGAGCGGGGTTTGCGCGGATCCTCTGGTGCGAAGCGTGCTTGACTATTTTCCCGGCGCGGAGATCGTCGCCGTCCGCGCCGCCGAGCAAGCGGCGCTCACCGTCCAGCCGGAGGGGCCGGCGGAAGGCGGCGGCGACGACATTGGCTTCGCCGATGAATTCTATACCGATTCCGAACTTTGAACGAGCTCCGCGGGTTCGACGCCCGAACACATAAGAAAGGGGATGATCGATGCGCGACATGTTGGGCCTGATGAAACAAGCGCAGGCCATGCAGGAAAAGATGCAGGAGATGCAGAGTGAAATGGAGCGGCTCGAGGTCGAAGGGCAATCGGGCGGCGGCATGGTCCAGGTCACGATGACCGCGAAAGGACAGCTCAAAAGCATCCGCATCGACGACCAGCTTTTGAAGGCCGAGGAGAAGGAAATCCTTGAGGATCTGATCGTCACCGCCCATGAGGACGCGCGCAAAAAGACCGAGCGTCTTGTCGAGGAGAAGATGAAAGGCGTGACCGCGGGCCTGGCTCTGCCGCCCGGCCTGAAGCTGCCGTTTTGACGCCTGTCTCGTGAAGGTCCTCGATCTGATGGCGGAGCGCGTGGCGGGGCCGGAGATCGAGCGGCTTATTCAGTTGTTGGCGCGCCTGCCTGGGCTTGGACCGCGCTCGGCGCGCCGGGCGGCGCTGCATTTGATCCGCAAGCGCGAGGAGCTTCTCGGGCCGCTCGCCGACGCCCTCCAGGCCGCGCGCGAAAAAATCGTGACCTGCTCGGTCTGCGGCAATGTCGACGCCTGCGACCCTTGCACCGTATGCGCCGATGATCGGCGCGACCGCGACACGCTGGTCGTCGTCGAGACCGTCGCCGACCTTTGGGCGCTCGAACGCGCGGCGGCCTTGCGGGCGCGCTATCATGTACTCGGCGGAGCCTTGTCGCCGCTAGACGGAATAGGCCCCAAGGACTTGAATCTCGCGAGCCTCGTCGATCGAGTCGCCGCCGATCGCGTCAAGGAGGTGATCCTGGCCGTCAACGCCACCGTCGACGGTCAGACGACCGCGCATTACATCACGGATCTTCTGGCGCATTTGAGCGTCAAGACGACCCGCCTTGCACATGGCGTTCCGGTCGGCGGGGAGCTCGACTATCTCGACGAAGGGACGCTCGCCGCCGCGATCCGCAGCCGGACGGATTTTTGACGCGGATCCGTCTGGGCGGCGCGGAAAATTCGAGAGTTTCCCGCAATCGTCATGGCGGCGTCACGACGCGGGCTTTACCTCGCTCCTCATCGTCCTAATTCGGATTGCGCGGGCGGCCGCTTCGCGGCCCGGCGTTTCACAAGGAGCTGTCATGGCTAATCCTTTTGTGCATGTAGAGCTCACGACTCACGATCCCGACAAGGCGAAGTCGTTTTACGGAGACTTGTTCGACTGGAAGCTCAAAGATGTGGAGATCGGACCCGGCTTCACCTACACGATGATCGGCGTCGGCGAGGGGACCGGCGGCGGCCTGATGAAAACGCCCGCGCCCGGCGTGCCGACCGCCTGGCTGCCCTATGTGCTGGTCGCCGACGTGGCGGCCTCGACCGCCAAGGCGGCGTCGCTCGGCGCGATTGTGATGAAAGAAGTCACCGAAGTGCCGAACGCGGGCTCGTTCTCGATCATTATTGATCCGACCGGGGCGGCGATCGGGCTCTGGCAGCCGCAGCGGAAGTAAGGCGCGGCGGGCGGCGCATCATCGCCCGTGGCGAGGCTCCGCTCACTCGGCGGCTTTCAGCCTTTC
This sequence comes from uncultured Alphaproteobacteria bacterium, assembly GCA_963829515.1. GTDB lineage: Bacteria > Pseudomonadota > Alphaproteobacteria > Rhizobiales > Beijerinckiaceae > Methylocapsa. Next base: position 307,630 of record CAWHIP010000013.1, on the reverse strand, counting down.
GGCGGCGTCGGCCTGGGCGGGCTCGGGGAAATCCATCTGATCGATCCGTTCGCCCGTTCTCGCGATTCTCTCGGCGGAGGCGAGGATCTGGCCGATGTCCTCCTGCGCGTTCTTGAAATGCGCGTCGAGTTTCGCGACCCGCGTTCTGAGCTTGGCGACATCGTCCACGAGGCGGCGCGCCTCGGCCTGGATGACATGGGCCTCTTCGCGCACTCTCGCGTCGCGCACGATCGCTTGCAGGACTTGCACCGCCATCACCAGGAGCGAGGGCGAAACAATGATGATGCGGCTCCGGTGCGCCTTTTGAACGATGTCTTCGAAATATTCGCTGAGATCGGCGTAGAGCGATTCCGAGGGAATGAAAAGAATCGCGATATCCTGGGTCTCGCCGGGAAGAAAATAGCGCTCGGCTATGTCGCGGATATGCTTTGCGACGTCGGAGCGCACGCGCGCCGCCGCCTGCTTGCGCGCCGCCTCGCTTTCCGCCTCCTTGAGGGCGGTGAAGGCTTCGAGCGGGAATTTGGCGTCGATCACCATCAGCCTCGGATCGCCCGGCAGGCGGATAACGCAATCGGGCCGCATCCGGTTCGAAAGCGTGTGCTGAAAGGCGAAAGCCCGCTCCGGAAGGGCGTCGCGAATGATCGCCTCGAGCCGGCCCTGGCCGAAGGCGCCGCGGGCCTGCTTATTGCCGAGAATGTCCTTGAGCCCAATGACTTCCTCGGTCAATCCGGCGAGCCGCGCCTGCGCCGCGTCGATCACCGCCAGCCTTTCGTTCAGCCTGGAGAGATGCTCTCCGGCGGTTTGGCTCGACGCTTCGAGTCCCATGCCGACGCGGGCGCCGACGGCGTCGAGCCGCTCGGCGACGAGGCGCGCGAGATCCGCCTGGCGCGATCCCAAGACCTCGGCCACGCCGCGCATGCGTCCGGCGAGCTCGGCGTTTTGGCGGGCGATCTCGACCATGGCGCGCTCCAAGCCGCGCTGGCGCTCGGCGGCGGCGAAGGCGTCCATATTGCCGCGCGCCCGCGCGCCGCGGCCGAAATTCAGCGCCAGGATCGCGATAAGCAACAAGGCGAGCGCCGCCGAACCCAGGAGGGCGTCCGCGACCCTGACCGGCGCGCCATTCAGAATGAAAAGGATGCGCTCCATGCGATGTGTTTACATGATTCGTCTCGAGGTACGGAACGAATTTAGAACGCATGGTTGACGCAACGCCCAAAAGTCGATCTTGGACTCGATGTTGGCCTTAATCTCGTCGAGGCATGCCCGCATGAACGCGCTTCGCGGCTTTCGATCGGCCTTTCACATTTTCTACGACGCCTTGATGCGCTTCGCCCGCGATGACGGCTGGGCCATCGCCAGCCACATCGCTTTGTCGATCCTGACTTCGATGTTTCCTTTCCTGATCTTCGTGACCGCGCTCGCGGGATTTTTAGGCTCCAAAGAGCTCGCCGACGAAGCCGTGCGCATATTGTTCCAGACCTGGCCGCAGGATGTGGCGGCGCCGCTTGCGGCGGAAGTCAATAATGTCTTGACCCGGTGGCATGGCGGCCTTGTCACCCTAAGCGTTGTTTTGGCGCTCTATTTTTCCGCGAGCGGCGTCGAAGCGCTGCGGATTGGGCTCAATCGGGCCTATGGCGTCATTGAAGAGCGGCCCTGGTGGCTGCTGCGGCTCGAATTGATCGGCTATGTGCTGGTTGGCGCCGTGTCGCTCCTGACCTTGGCTCTTTTGGTTGTTTTCGGCTCCTTGATATGGACGGCCGCGCTGCGGTTCGCGCCGGGCCTCGAACCGCTCGATAGGGTGGTCACTTTCAGCCGGTTTGGCATAGCCACTCTGGTGCTTTTGGCGGCGCTTTTTATCGTGCATAAATTTCTGCCGGCGGGGCGGAGATCGCTGCGGCAGACGGCGCCCGGAATCGCATTGACTTTTATCCTATGGGTCGCCGGCGGCGTCATTTTTGGCAATTATATCGCGCAATTCGCCCGAAATTACGTGACGACCTATGCTGGTCTCGCCTCGGTCATGATCGCGATCGTGTTCCTTTATATGATCGCCGCGATTTTCATCTTCGGCGGCGAATTGAACGCGGCGATCATGCGCGCGGACCACGCGGGCAAAGGGATGAAGCCTTGAATTTCGCGCGGTCGGGCCGCCCGCCTGAATTCGGACTACGCCTCAATCGCCGCGGCTCACGCTTGCGGAGCGGATGACCGCAAACAGGATGAAGCGAAGGTAACGCCAGCCAGAAGGAAGATGGTTCAAGATGATGAGATTTGTTTTTTGGGCCGGCGTTTACAATGCCGGATTGGCTTTGATTCTAACCTGCCCTTTCGTCTACCGGGCGCTGGGTCTGAACATCCCGACGCCCTTTTGGGGTTGGCTGGTCGCGGGCTTCCTCGCCTATACAGGCGCGGTCCTCATTCTTTCAGCTCGGGACTTGCAACGCCGCGCCTCGCTTGTTTATTGGGAGTTGTTTCTCCGCTATTTCGCTGCGCTGCTGCTAATACCCGCCGGCCTCTTCGGCGACCTGGGCGTGATCGCGGCGCCCTTGGGCTTGGTCGACCTCGCGATCGGCCTGACCTTCATGTTCGGCCTGCCGAAAGAGCTGAAAATATCGCATCGCTCGCTGTTCTTGGATCGGCGGGACTGACGCCGTCGATCCGCGAAGCCCGGCAAGCCCGGATGCGTTTTGAAATGCCTAGCGGCCGGTCGCAGGCCCAAGGGGATCCACCGCCCGCAATGACGCGAAGCTCAGGTTTCGCGTTGATCTTCTGGTCCAAGTCTGGAAAAACGGGTCTGAAAATACTAGGCCGGTCGCCGCGCCTTCGGCGTCAATCACGCGAACCTCCGGGGAAGACAAATCATGGCCTCTGCCTGCACTGAAGGGCTGGACACCGGCTTCGTCGCGCTTGGCTACGCCAAGGTGGGCGTTCTCGGCGTGGTTCAAGGCCTGACCGAGCTTTTGCCGATTTCATCGACCGCGCATATGCGGATCGTGCCGGCTTTTCTAGGCTGGCAGGATCCCGGATCGGCCTTTTCGGCGGCGATGCAGCTCGCCGCGCTGGCGGCCGTGATCAGCTATTTCTGGTCCGACGTGCGCGGCCTTGTCTTCGGCTCGCTCGGCGCCGCTCGGCGGCGTGATTTCAAGGACTGGAATTTTCGTTTCGCTATGTGGATCGTCTTGGCGACGGTTCCGATCGTCGTCGCCGGCGAATTGCTCAAGCCCATCCTTAACGCTTGCAACTCGCCGCTGCGCGCTTTGGTGGTCATCGGCATCGCCTGCATCGTCATGGCAGCGCTGCTCGCCCTCGCCGAACTCTATTCGCGCCCCAAGCGCACCGTGGATCATGCGACGCTGAAAGACGCGCTGATTATCGGGCTGGCGCAGGTCGGCGCGCTTATCCCTGGCGTTTCAAGATCGGGTTCGACCCTGACCGCCGCGCTGTCCCTTGATTTCAAGCGCGACGAGGCGGCGCGTTTTTCATTTCTCCTCGGCATTCCCGCGATCGCGGGCGCCGGGTTCAAGGAGATTTGGGAATTGCATAAAGCCCATCTCGACGCCCAGGGCTGGTCCATCCTCGGCTTCGGCCTCGTGATCGCGTCGATTTCGGCCTTCGCGGCAATCTGGAGCCTGATGCGCATTCTGGAGCGCTTTTCCGCCTGGCCCTTTGTCGTCTATCGGGCGTTGATGGGCGTCTTTCTTCTTGCCGCCGTTTATCTCGGCTGGCTGCATAATTGACGCGGCTCGCGAAAATCAGTCGCGCGGCGCGAGCATGGCCTCCGGGCGGACCAGGGCGTCGAACTCTTCGGCCGTGACGAGGCCGGAGGCCAGGGCCTCCTCGCGCAAGGTCGTTCCACGCGCATGCGCCGCCTTGGCGATTTGCGCCGCGCCGTCATAGCCGAGCTTTGGGGCGAGGGCGGTGACAAGCATTAAGGATCGTCGCACCAGCTCGTCGATCCGCTCCCGGTTCGCCTCAAGTCCTTCGACGCAATAGACGCGGAAGCTGTTCGCCGCATCGGCGAGAAGGCGCAGGCTTTCAAGCAGGCAATAGGCGATCACGGGCTTATACACATTGAGCTCGAAATGTCCCTGCGATCCGGCGAAGGTGATCGTCGCCTGATTGCCGAAAACGCGCGCGCAGACCATGCTCAGGGCTTCGGCCTGGGTTGGATTGACCTTGCCGGGCATGATCGAGGACCCTGGCTCGTTCGCCGGCAGGATCAGCTCGCCGAGCCCGGAGCGGGGGCCGCTGCCGGCGAGACGAATGTCGTTGCCAATCTTGAAGAGGCTCGCCGCGATCGCGTTCAGCGCGCCATGGGTGAAGACGCAGGCGTCATGGCTGGCGAGCGCCTCGAACTTGTTTGGCGCGGAGACGAAGGGGAGCCCGGTCAGGGCGGCGATCCTGGCTGCGAAAGCCTCGGCGAAGCCGCGCTTGGCGTTCAGCCCCGTGCCGACGGCGGTGCCGCCTTGGGCCAGGCGATAGAGGCCCGGCAGAGTTGCTTCGAGCCGTTCTATCCCGTACTCCACCTGCGCCGCGTAGCCGGAGAATTCCTGCCCGAGCGTTACCGGCGTCGCATCCTGCAGATGGGTGCGCCCGATCTTTATGATCGATGCGAAGGCCTCCGATTTCAGCCGCAGCGCAAGATGCAGCGCGCGCAAGGCCGGTTCGAGGCGCTGCTTGATCTCGAAAATCGCGGCGATATGCATTGCGGTCGGAAAGCTATCATTCGACGATTGGCCGAGATTGACATGATCATTCGGGTGAACTGGATGCTTCGCGCCGCGCGGCGCGCCGAGCAATTCATTGGCGCGATTGGCGATCACCTCATTGACGTTCATGTTGGTTTGGGTGCCGGACCCCGTCTGCCAGACGAGGAGGGGAAATTCGGCGTCGAGGCGCGCCGTCTTCGATCTCGCGCGCCGCGGCGGCGATCGCCGCGCAGAGCGCTTCCGGCAAAAGCCGGAGGTCGCGATTGACCTCGGCGGCGACGCGCTTGACCAGGGCCAAGGCCCGGATGATCTCGACGGGCATTGTCTCCGCGCCGATCGCGAAATGAACGCGGGAGCGCTGCGTCTGCGCGCCCCAATAGCGCTCAGCCGGAACTTCGATCGGGCCGAAACTGTCCGTTTCGGCGCGCGTGATCTGGTTTTTATCCATGTTTAGAGCAGCCGGGTCGGGCGGCGCGGCGTCAAGCTCGAGCGCTAGTCGCCGCCGCCGTGCGAATAGCGCTGGCCGATCAGGACGGGATCGACCGCCTGCCAATCGCCGTCATGCCCGAACTCGCTGCTGGAGCTGATCGCCAAAATTTCGGCGAGGCGCCCTCTGGCCCGGTTGACGCGGCTCTTCATGGTGCCGACGGCGCAGCAGCACACCCCGGCGGCTTCCTCATAGGAGAGGCCGGAGGCGCCGATCAAGATCAAGGCTTCGCGCTGATCCGCCGGCAGCTGCTGGAGGGCCGCGCGAAAGTCGAGCATGTCCATATGGCTGTTTTGCGCCGGCGCGGCGGCGAGCCGTGCGGCGATCGCGCCATCCGAATCGGCGACTTCCCGCCGCCGCTTGCGATATTCGGAATAATAGATGTTGCGCAAAATCGTGAACAACCAGGCTCGGAGGTTGGTGCCCTCGACAAAAGAGCCGAGCTTACTCCACGCCTTCACCAAGGTCTCCTGAACCAGATCGTCGGCGCGATCAAGATTGCCGCATAAGGAAACCGCGAAGGCGCGCAGATTAGGTATGACCGCAAGGATGTCCGCGGTCATCTGGGCGCTGGCGACTCGCGCCGGACGCGCGTCCAGCGTGACTTGGTCCCCCGCGGATTCCTTATGCGTGACTGTCACGTAGCGCCCTTCTTCGATTGCGCTCCGGAAACCGTTTCTAGCTGCCGCAGCAGCTCAAAAAAACGATCAGGCACCGGCTGCGCCAGAACATCATCATAGACGCTTCGCAGGCCCAAGCCAATCTGTTCGGCGAGGTCGTTCTTGTGCGATCCCTTTTTTTGCCGCGGCGCGGTCAATAAACTTGGTTCGCCGGGATCTTGAAAGTTTATCGATGCGCACTCAAGTTCAAGTGTTTCGCGCGATTGAATCTCCTTTCCCTTGATCAAAGTTTTGCTTGATTTTGTCGCCTTCGTCACCGGGCCACCTTTGCTTTGGCTTTCATCGTCCTTCATCATTCCCCCTATGACGGTCATCTTATGAACGTCATCCAGCCAACGAGCGCAAGTGTTTCCTAAAGAGCCTTGATTAGCCTTCTTTGCTATGTAAACTTGCATCCAACGTCGGCTTCCAACGCTCCGAGGGAGACTAAAGTTCCGGGCTTCAGGCGCCTTTCTTAACCATCCAGACTCCCTCGACCACATCGCCGTGGCGAAGCCATGGTCAAAAGGGCTTTTTCAATGTCGATATCTCAGGCTATCTCATCGCATATTCCCTATCTGCGGCGGTTCGCCCGCGCCTTGACGGGATCGCAGGCGGGCGGAGACGCCTATGTGCTCGCCGCTCTCGAGGCCATCGTGGCGGACCCGGGTGATTTCGACGCAGGGACCGATGTGCGGAGCTGTCTCTATCGCGTGTTCCTAGAGGTTTGGGCCGCGATGCCGGTCAATGAACATGTCGACGAGATCGGCTTTTCCGGCGACGAAATCGGCGCCCAGCGCAATCTCGACGCCATCACCTTGCGGCCCCGCATCGCCTTTCTGCTCAGTTCGCTCGAGGGTTTCGACACCGCCGAAGTCGCCCGCACGCTTGAATGTTCGGCGGATGAGGCCGCCGCCTTGATCGACGCGGCCGGGAAGGAAATCGCCAGCCAGATCCGCACCGATGTCGTGATTATCGAGGACGAACCTTTCATTGCGCTCGACCTGCAAACCCTGGTGGAGGAGCAGGGCCACCGCGTCATTAGCGTCGCCCGCACGCATCGGGAGGCCGTCGAGGCGGTCAATCGTCAACGTCCCGGATTGATTCTCGCCGATATCCAGCTGGCCGACGGCAGCTCCGGTCTCGAAGCGGTCAATGAGATCCTCGGCTCCTTCTCGGTGCCGGTCATTTTCATAACCGCTTATCCGGAACGATATCTGACCGGCACGCCGCCGGAGCCCGCCTTTCTCGTCACCAAGCCTTTCGGCGTGGACAGCTTGAAGGCCGTGATCAGCCAGGCGTTGTTTTTCGATCGCAAATCGCATCGCAAGGATCAGTCTGAAGCGAGCGGCGCGCTGGTGTGAAGCCGGTCAAGCCGCGCCGCCGCTCGGCCGATCGCGGCGGCCGAGGAGGCGGCCGAGAATGAAGCCCGAGACGATCGCGAAGGCGACGACGGAGTAGGGATTGAGTTGCTTGGCGATCGCGGCCCCGGCCTCGACCGCGAGCCTTTCGCGTTCGAAGCCGCCGGCGCGCAGGACGTCGAGAATTGGCGCGATGGCGCCTTCTATGTTCATCGCAAACGCCGGCGATGGGCCGTCGGCGCGACTTTCCGTTGGCGCGTCTGTCGCCCCGCCGCCGGCTCGCGCGGACGAGCGCATCGCGATGATGACGCCTGTCAGCCCGACGCCGAGATAGAGAAGGCCGACGCCAAGCGCGGCGATCACGCTGCCTTCCAATGTCTGGACGAATGTGTAAAGGGCGATCGTCAGAAAGACCGACGCGAAGAACAGGCAGGAAATCGCGAGCGCGAAAAGCGCGGCTTTCTTGAGCAGGCGCTCGGCCATTTGTTCAACGGGAGCGGCCGCGTCACGCGCGAGCCGCTTGATCAGCGCATTCATTTGCGCGAGCGGCTCAAAATCCCGATCAACAAGCCGGCGGCCATTGCGATGAGCACAGCCGTAAGCGGATTGCGCTCGATCGCGGCCTCGACGTCTGGGCCAGCGGTCCCGACGCGGTCCTTGGCGTCGGCGGCGTGTTCGGAAAATTTCCGCCGCGCCTGCTCAACCGCGCCAAGGACGGTGTCCGTCGTGGCTGAGGCCTCGGCGTGGACGAGCGCCGATATGGAGGCGGTCAGCTTCGCGATATCGCCGCGCAACGCCGCCAAATCCGCGGCGAAATCCTGCGATGCGTCTTCGAGAGGTTTGGTGCTGGACATTTTCTTGTTGGACTCTCTGGAAGCAGCGCCGCCGTTTCGCCGCGGCGATAAATGCGCTGGTTTAGTGTTGGGCGTCGCCAATGCCGTTCAGAGCGTTTGTCACGGCCACCAGAACGGCGAGACAAAGGACAAGGCCGAAGCCGATGGACGGGCCATAGCCCCAATCGCGGCTGAAGGACCATTTCGGCAGAGAAGCAATTAGCGCCAGGGCGACCAGGATCACGAACAGGATCGTAAACATTCGACGTTTCCCTCTCATAATTTTTTTTGCAGCTTGCACAATCGTGCGGAGCGAGAACGTCTAACTTGGCGATTGGTTCCAACCGATCCGTATGTCCCAGCGTCTCGTGCAATTTCACGAGCCGGCCTGGGCTTTCAAAGTCCGCCGCGCGCCAGGAGGACAATAACGACAATCAAGAGAATAGCGCCGAGAGCGCCGGACGGCGCATAGCCCCAGTTTCGGCTATGCGGCCAGGACGGTATCGCTCCAAGAAGCAACAAGATGATGATAATCAAGAAAATAGTCGAAAAGGACATTCTGCGAACTCCGTCCGGATGTCTCGGCGCTTCGATTGGCGGCTCGGCCGCGTCTTGGTCTGGGGCGCTTTATCGGGTTAGTTCGGCGAGACGTTAGGCTCCGCTCGCTCCGCCATGCCGGTCCGAGGTTGCGATCTCGGCCTATGTCGAGTGCGGGCGCTGGGACGAAAGGAGTTGGAAGCCAGCGCAAAGGCGCGTTGGCGAACGCGCGGGCCCCGCGCCCAGTTCCTGGGCCCAGTTTCTACGCCAAACGTTGAGGCGAGTCCGCGCAGGCCGGAACCCCGAAGGGAAGGCGCGGGCAGGCGATGAAACAGGGCCGGCGGTTTCCGCGCCGGACTGCAGCCGGATTAGATATTCGTCGCCTGCGTCGAATTCATGTCGCCGAAGCGACGCCGGCAAAGGAACGCGGCGCGGGACTGATCGGTGCGGCTGCCCCATTATTAATCTGGAGGACCGTCAAGCCGCGCTCATTGGAGCCGTCTGGACGAAAGCGGAAAACGCCGTCGGCGCCGTTAAAGCCAGAGCGGTTGGTCAGCACGCTTTCCGAATAGCGTTGTGAGCCTTGCGTATGCGCCAACGCCGCCGCGAGTGATACGGCGTCGTAGCTGAGGCTGGAGATCCGTGTCGGATCGGCGCCGAATTTGGCGCGATAGCGCGCCGCGAAGGCGTTGAAGCCGCCATTGTCGGGCGCGGCGAACCAAGCCCCTTGCAGGGCCGGAAGCTTGAGGACGCGGGCGTCGTTCCAAAGACCGGTGCCAAGAATTTGGATTTTCTTGGCCGAAACTCCCGCCGTCGTCAGGGTTTGCGAGACGGACGGCATGGCGTCGGCCTGCTCGGGTATGAAGAGGGAGTTCGATCTGATCGCCGAGCGCGGCGATTTTTTGCGCCGCCGCCGCGAGAGTTTGCGGCTGGTAATGTTCGATCGCCATGACCCGTACATTGTCGCGCGCCGCCGCCTGCTGGAAGGCGCCTTCCGCGGCGCGGCCGTAATCATTGTCGGGAATCAGCGCGGCGATGGATTTTTTGCCTTTGGAGGCCGAATAATCAATGATTCGATCGACTTGGCTCTCGACCAGGAAAGATAGAAGATAGAGGCCTGGGCCCGCCGTCGATGCGTCGGTCGAAAAGGCGATCACCGGCTTGCCGGCGCTGCGCGCGACGCGGCCAACTTCGCGCACGTCCGGCGCGAACAGGGGACCGATGATAAGGTCGGCGCCGTCGGAAAGCGCGGCCTGGGCCGCGGAGCGTGCGCCATCCGGCGTCGAATGATCGTCCTTGACGATGACGGTTAAATCGTCGCCGCCAGCCTCCGATACGGCGAGTTCGGCAGCGTTGCGCAGCGATTGTCCAACCGCGCTGGGTCCGGACGCTTGGGTTAAAGGCAGAATAAGCGCGACGCGAACCGGACCCGAACCGATCTGCTCGGTCCCAGGAGGGGCCGCCGGGGTCGCGGTTTTCGGGGCGTTCGCCGAGACCTCGCCGAGCCCCGCGGTTCCGAGCGGGCCGCCGCCCAATGAATTGCAGGCTCCGACCGTCAGAGCCAAGGCGAATGCGCCAAGCGCGCGGCGCACGCGGATTCTACCGCGTTCGGGAGACCGAAAATTGTTCAGCCGCTGACCGCGGCTAGGCCAAAAAGCTTTCATCCGAGCGAACCTCCAAGCACAATTTCTCACGCTCGAAGCGCGAAAAGGGCCTGAATTGTGTTAGTTTGTGAAGCTATGCCTCTTTTCATGCATAAAATCGAATCAGCGGCGACAGAAACCCGGATTGCTCGTTGTTTCCTTGCGGCGTCGATTGTGTTGTTCTATAAACAGAACAATTGGAAGTGTTTATAGAACGCCGGGACTGGCGAGCCTGTCGACCTCTTTCTACGTTTTTGGCGGGCGGCGGATTTGGCGCGCATCGGGTGAGAAGCTGAATGATGATTGAGGGGAAGAGGCCGAACTTCGGCGGCGAAAGCCGGAGCGCGTCGTCGCCGCCGGCGCCTGAAAAAACGGTCCCGGGCGGCTTCACCGCCTTCGGCCTTCGCGCCGAGGCGGAGCCGATACGGCGTGGGCTGCATGTTGTCGCCACCCCAATCGGCAATCTCGGCGATATTTCGTTTCGCGCCCTCGCCACGCTCGCGGCGGCGGACGCCGTCGTCGCCGAAGACACGCGGGTGACGAAGACGCTTCTCGCGCATTACGGCATTGCGACCCCGCTCGTCGCCTATCACGAGCATAACGCCGCGGTCATGCGGCCGCATCTCCTCGCCCGCCTTGCCGGCGGGGCGGCGCTGGCGCTGGTGTCTGACGCTGGAACGCCATTGATTTCCGATCCCGGCTTCAAGCTGGTCGCCGAGGCCTTGGCGCAGGAGATCGAGGTCATATCGGTTCCAGGGGCCTCCGCCGTGCTCGCCGCCTTGGTCGTCGCCGGCCTGCCCACCGATCGGTTTTTCTTCGAGGGGTTTTTGCCGCCGAAAAGCGGGCCGCGCCGCCAACGGATCGCGGCGCTCGCGCCTATCCCCGGCACGCTGGTGTTTTTTGAGTCTCCGAGGCGCCTTGGCGAGACGCTCGCCGATCTCGCCGCCGTGCTTGGCCGGCGCGAGGCCGCGATCGCGCGCGAATTGACCAAATATTTCGAGACGGTGCGGCGCGGCTTTCTGCCTGACCTCGCCTCGGCCGTCGCCGAGGAGGCCATGCCGAAAGGCGAGATTGTGCTGCTGGTTGGCCCGCCCGGAGCCGAAGAGCAGGGCGAACTCCTGCAGGATCTCGACGCAAAGCTCGGCAAGGCTCTGGAGACGCTTTCGGTGAAGGACGCCGCCGCGGTGGTCTCCGCCGAGACCGGTCAGCCGCGTCGCAAGGTGTACGCCCGCGCGGTGGAGCTTTCCGCGATTTCGGCGCGCGACAATTGAGCGTGAGAACGGCGCGCGACCGCAGGCGGGCGCATGGGCAGGGCATCCTGGCCGAACGGTTCGCCGCGCTGGCTTTGCGCCTCGCCGGCTATCGCATCCTCGCTTGCCGTTATCGCGTTAATGGCGGCGAGATCGACATTGTCGCGCGGCGCGGCGACGCGGTCGCATTTGTCGAGGTGAAGGCGCGGCCCACGCTCGAAGAAGCCATGACCGCGATCGACGCCGCCAAACGTCGCCGCCTCTCCCGCGCGGCAAGGGTCTGGCTCGTCGCGAACCCTTGGGCGGCGGTCCTGACCTTACGCGGCGACGCCGTCTATCTGGCGCCGTGGCGGTGGCCGCGCCATGTCATCGCGGCGGTTGAGCTGGACTTGGGATAGGTTGGAGGGGGCGAACAGGTTCGAGGCCTGTTGGCCAGACGCTCGTCACGAATGTTTCGCTTGATCGGCGGCGCATGTGGGCCGACAGGTCCCGCCTTTGTCACGAAATATATTTTCCGCCCGGATCACGATGAATTGGATATGAATCCACTTAAAATCATGGCCGTGATCGAGGCCAAGCGAAATCGATTTCATTCAAGCGAAGATTGCGTCGGCCTACGCCTTGCCATATCCGACATGATGATTGTCCGACCCAAAGAATCAGGCGACGGCTCCGCGTGATGGGCACCTTTCATGAAAGCGACATAGCCGACGCGAGCGCGCTTGCTTCGCCGCTTCCGAGCGGGCTGGAAATCGCCGCCGACCTTATCGCCGTGCTGGTCGCCGTCACCTCGGGCGAGCCGCGCGTCCTCACCATAGCCGATCAACGCGCGCTGCCGTCCGGCCCGTTCCAGCTCGCGCATCGTTCGCTGCAATCCGGCCTGCGCGCCTGGGTCGAGCGGCAAACGAGGCTGCCGCTCGGCTATGTCGAGCAGCTCTACACATTCGCCGATCGAGACCGAGGCGGGGCGGAGCAGCCGGTCATCTCGATCAGCTATCTTGGCCTGACGCGCGAGCAACGCGCGTCCGGCGAATATGAGGCGAGCTGGCGCAGCTGGTACCTTTATTTTCCTTGGGAGGATCATCGTCTCGGCGCCCCGGCCATGATCGAAGACGCGCTCTTGCCGCGTCTGCGCGCCTGGGCGGAGGCCGCGCCGGATGCTAGTCTTCGCCTTGACCGGCGGCAGCGCGTCGCGATCACCTTCGGCTGCGAGGGCCGACCTTGGAACGAAGAGCTTGTCCTGCAGCGCTATGAGCTGCTTTACGAGGCGGGGCTGATCGCCGAGGCGACGCGCGGCGGCGGACTTGGGGCGAAGCGCCAGGGCACGGCCAATGAAGCCTTGCCCAGCACCGGCCGCGCCATGATCCTCGACCACCGCCGCATCCTCGCGACGGGAATCGCCCGGCTTCGGGCCAAGATCAAATATCATCCGGTCGTGTTCGAGCTGATGCCGGAAACGTTCACGCTCCTGCAATTGCAACGCTGCGTCGAGGCTTTGGCCGGACGCCTCGTCCATAAGCAGAACTTCCGCCGCCTGATCGAACAGCAGGAACTGGTCGAGGAAACCGGGGCGACAAGTCAGGACACTGGCGGGCGGCCGGCGAAACTGTTTCGCTTCCGCCGTGACGTTCTCGCTGAACGCGCCATTGTCGGAACCAAGCTGCCCGTATCGAGGGCTTGACAAATCTTATGCTCAACACCAGCATATGTGTCGTTAATACTCATATGGAGTATAAGGCCATGGCGCCGGTTGTGGGATTGCAGCGTTCGGAAACTCTCTATGCGGACGATATTTACGCGAAAGTTCGGCACGCGATCCCGGCGATCGAATGGCCGGTCTTCGCGCAGGACATTGACGCGATCATGACGCTTAAGCGCGAGAGGAACGCGGTGATCCTTGCGCATAATTATCAGACGCCGGAAATATTTCATTGCGTCGCCGATCTCGTCGGCGACAGTCTCGCGCTCGCCCGCGAGGCGATGACCGTCGACGCCGACGTCATCGTTCTCGCCGGGGTGCATTTCATGGCCGAGACGGCGAAATTGCTCAATCCGGACAAGACGGTTCTGATCCCGGATCTTGGCGCCGGCTGCTCGCTCGCCGAATCGATCAGGCCGGAGGACGTGCGGCTCCTGCGGCGCGCCTATCCGGGCGTTCCGGTCGTGACCTATGTGAACACCTCCGCCGCCGTGAAGGCCGAATCCGACATCTGCTGCACATCCGGCAATGCGCGGGCGGTCATTGAATCGCTCGGCGTCGAACGGGTCATCATGCTGCCGGACGAATATCTCGCCCGCAATGTCGCCGCCGACACGGGCGTCAAGGTGATCGCCTGGTCGGGTCATTGCGAGGTGCATGAGCTTTTCACCGCCGCCGAAGTGCGGGAGTTGCGCGAGGATTATCCCGGCGTGATCGTCCTGGCGCATCCCGAATGCCCGCCCGAGGTCTTGGCGGAGGCGGATTTCGCCGGATCAACCGCGGCCATGGCCGCTTATGTGGCGCATAATCGTCCCTCCCGCGTCGTGCTTCTGACCGAATGCTCGATGAGCGACAATGTCGCGATCCAATATCCCGAGCTTGAGTTTGTGCGTCCCTGCAATCTCTGCCCGCATATGAAGAAGATCACGCTGCGCAATATCCGGCGCGCCCTGGAGACGATGCGGCACGAGGTCACGATCGACCCGGCCCTGGCCGCTCCGGCGCGCCGGGCGGTCGAGCGGATGCTGGCGGTCAAATGACGCGGGATATTCGCGACGCGGCGGGCGCCTGTGTCATCATTGGGGGCGGACTCGCTGGCCTGATGACAGCCTTGGCTTTGGCGCCGCAACCTGTGATCCTGTTGAGCAAGGCGCCGCTTGGCCGCGAGGCCTCGAGCGCGCTCGCCCAAGGCGGAATCGCGGCGAGCCTCGGCTCCGACGATGACCCGTCCTTGCATCTCGCCGACACGCTCGAAGCCGGCGACGGGCTTTGCGATGCGGCGGTCGCCAAGCGGATTCTCGCCGCGGCGCCGGCCGCGATCGAGCAGCTGATCCGCCTCGGCGCGCCGTTCGATCGCGATGGCGACGGCAATCTTTTGCTCGGTCTCGAAGCGGCCCATTCGCGCCGCCGCATCGTTCACGCCGGGGGCGATTCCAGCGGCCGCGAGATCATGCGCGTCCTTTCAAGGCTCGCCTATGAGACGGCTTCGATCACGATCATCGAGCGGATCGCCGCGCGGCGCGTGATCGTCGAGGATAATGCGGTGACGGGCGTGCTCGCCAATACGCATTGCGGGCCTATCCTCTTCGCCTGCGATCGCGTCGTCATCGCGACAGGCGGCGTCGGCGGCCTCTATCAGCATGGCACCAATCCTGCCGGATCGTTCGGCCAAGGCCTCGCGCTCGCGGCCAAGGCCGGCGCGGTCATGGCGGATCTGGAATTCGTCCAGTTTCATCCGACCGCGCTCGATGGAGCCTCCTTCCCGTTGAAGCTCATAAGCGAGACGGTGCGCGGCGAAGGCGCGATCCTCATCGACGAGGCCGGCGATCGTTTCATGGCCGGGGTCCCAGGCGCCGAGCTCGCCCCTCGGGACGTGGTCGCGCGCGCCGTTTGGCGCCATTTGGCGGCGGGCCATCGCGTCTTCCTCGATGCGCGGGACTCCGTCGGGCGAAATTTCCCAAGCCGGTTTCCGGCGATCACCGAATTTTGCCATGCCGAGGGAATTGATCCCGTGAATCAGCCGATTCCGATCCGCCCGGCGGCGCATTACCACATGGGCGGCGTCGCCGTCGATCCCGCCGGACGGACATCGATCGAAGGCCTCTGGGCCTGCGGCGAGGCCGCCTGCACTGGCCTTCATGGCGCGAACCGCCTCGCCAGCAATTCCTTGCTTGAAGCCGCCGTGTGCGGCCGCTTTGTCGCCGAAAGCATTGGCGCGACGGCGGCGGGGCGGCGCCGCAAGCCCGCCATGGACGCGGCGGCGTTGGTCGACAGCGATCCAGCGCCGGTGCGCGCGATTCTGTCGTCGGCCGCCGGCGTGTTGCGCGATGGCGCGGGATTGGCGGATGCGGCGCGCGCGCTCTATCCGCTCGCGCTCGATGGCGGCGGCGCGAGCGACGCGGCGACCGCTGGCTTGATGATCGTGATCGCCGCCTTGCGGCGAGAGGAGAGCAGGGGCGCTCATGCGCGGACGGATTTTCCGGGCAAGGCCAGCGCGGCGCAAAGATTTACTCTGCAGCTTGACGAGGCGCTTGCGACCGCGCGCGAACTCGCGCCGGAATTGGTCGCCTGAACCGAAAGGCCGAAGTCAATGGCGCCGCCGCTGTCGCCGCTTCCACGGATCATGCTCGAACCTTTGGTTCGCGCCGCCTTGCTCGAAGATTTGGGCCGGGCCGGCGATCTCACGACCGATGCAGTGGTGCCGATCGGATTCAAGGCGAAAACCGCTCTCGTGGCGCGCCAGCATGGCGTCATCGCTGGGCTCGATCTGGCGCGGCTGGCGTTCGAGCTTTTGGATCCGCAAATTTTGTTTCGCGTCGAGCGCCAGGACGGCGCCGAAGTGGCGCCGGGCGATGTCATCGCCACGATCAATGGGCCCGCGCGCGGCGTTTTGACTGCGGAGCGAACCGCGCTCAACTTTCTTGGCCATTTGAGCGGGATCGCGAGCGCGACGGCTTCAATCGTCGCGGCGGTGCGCGACTATAAGGCCGCGATCGTTTGCACGCGGAAAACCACGCCTGGCCTGCGCGCGGTCGAGAAATATGCGGTCCGCGCCGGCGGCGGCGGCAATCATCGTTTCGGCCTCGACGACGCTGTCTTGATCAAGGACAATCATGTCGCTATCGCCGGCGGCGTCGCCGAGGCTCTGAGGCGCGCCCGTGCCGGCGTCGGGCATCTTGTCAAGATCGAGCTCGAGGTCGATACGCTGGAGCAGCTCGCCGAGGCGCTTGAGCAGGGCGTCGACGCGGTGCTCCTCGACAATATGGAGCCGGACCGCCTCGCCAAGGCGGTCGCGCTGGTCGCGGGGCGCGCGGTGACCGAGGCCTCGGGCCGGATCACGCCGGAGAGCGCGCCGGCGGTGGCGGCGTCAGGCGTTGATTTGATCTTCGATCGGCTGGCTCACCCATAGCGCCGCCGTGCTCGATATCGGGCTCGATTTCAAGGCCTAGGGCATGTTCGGGTCGAAAAAATTGATAGATCTTTGACCAAGACATGCTCCAGCTCTTTGAATTTGAGCCGCTCCGACCCTGAGAGAAATCCCGATCGCGCCGGATGGATTCGGCTCCGCATCGGTTGAGCGCAGATCCAGTCTGGACATGCGCTCACCTTGCTCGCGCCGCCTCAGTCGGGCGTTTGGGGATTTTCCGGAAGGCCGGAATGGTAACCTTTTTCGTCGGATTCATTGAAAAAGGCGGAGGGATCCTCCATTCGATAGATGGAGCGACCTTCATTGATCGGAGGGTTGACCTCTATGGGGGGGAGCATGTACCGCGTCGCCGGCGGATCCTTGGCCGGGGAGTAGGCCTGCGCCAGAGCTGATCCCATCGTGGCGCAGCCAAGGCCCGCGCAGAGCGACGCTAGTCCGACAATCTTGATCATTGCCAACCTCCTGCGCGATTGAGAAAGAGGCGACATCCGCCCTTCCGACTAGTGCGCGCTTGAAGCAACGTCCGAGACTCGTTGGAAAGTCTCGCAGGCGCGTTCACATTTTTGTAATCTTTATATAAAAAGGCAAAGTCTTATAAAATTTGTTGTCGCGCCGAAGCTGGTTCTAAACATTAGTTGAAGCGTGAATTATCGGGATTTTCGGCCGACGGGCCAACTCGAGCAGGCCGAAAAAATATATGAATGCGGGCCAAAATTGCGTGCCCCGCGGAACGGGGATTCGGATGCTCAACAGAGGCCTGGCCATGCACAGGCGCGCTTGAAGCGAAGCCTCCTTGGCGTCTGCATCTCAGTCGCAAATCTGGACATTGTAATAGCCGATAAAATGCCCTTGAGAGTCAGCGACCGGTTGGCGGGTCAGCACGCAAGCGCCATAGCTATTATAACCCGAAGGCATAGGTTGCGGGTACCCTTCGAACTCCTCGGAAAGCACGCCCGAAAGGTTTTCGTTCCTATCATAAGGCGCTGGACTCCACGCCGCGGCGGCGGTGGGGACAATAAGCGCCAGGGGGACAAGGACAACGCCTGCGGAGACTGTTTTGCTGAAATTGATCATGGCTTCTTCCCCTTTCGCCGCTTGTTTGATTTCGGCGATTTATGGAGATCAAGCGGGGACGCACTGCATCATATAGCGATGCAGACTTCCGTTCATATCTCTGCAATAAAAATGTCTTAAATGCTCCAGAGTTCCAGAAATATAACCATTTTATGACATATTATAAATAAGACATAATATATATAAATAGTGTATTGCTACAAAATACCATAACATCGAAAAATACGGGCGACTTGCATGCGTCGCCCTTTCAAAGAAGGCTTTCGGCTGGAGAAAAAGTCTTTCTCTTGCGAGCGTGGCGGCGGCTCACGGACGCCGAAAAAGCCGGCCCAACAAATAATCCAGCGAGAAAACGCCAGGCCCGCGCGCGATCACGACGAGGAAGCAGGTCGCCCAGACGCCATGGGTCGGCCAGGCGTCGGGATAGACGAATATCTCGATCACGGCGGTCATGACCAACAGCGCGAGAGCCGCGAACCGGCTGGCGAGGCCGAGCACGAGCAGGACCGGAAAGAAATGTTCGCTGAAGGCGGCGAGTTTCGCGGCAATTGCGGGGTCAATAAGGGGCAGGGCATATTCATCGCGAAACAAGTCGATGGCGTTCTCTTTCAAATGCCAGCCCTCGACCTTGGTTTGCCCGGACATCCAGAACACGGCGGCCGGAAAGATTCGCGCCGCGAGTGAGATCAGGGACTGCGGAATCCGGTCCAAGGAGGCGGTAACGTAGCCTATGGCGCCCGCCAATCCCGAGGCGGGCTCCGCGCGGCTTTCGGATGAACGCGTCATGGCGGTGAATCCTCTCCAGGTTTAGGCGTCGCCGCGATGGCGACGCCCGACGAAAACAGCGCCGCTAGGTTGATCGCGAGATCGAATTCGGCGCTGCTCGCGAAGCCGGCTTCCGCCGCGGCGCCCAGCGGCGACCCGGCGGCGAGCCCTTGCAGAAAGGCCGCCGCGCCGGCGGGCAGGCGGCGAACCTCGACATCGAGCGCCGGACGCGCGACCAGAGCGTCTTCGCCGCGCCAGTCGGCGGGCGGCGCGAGCTCCGTCTCGCCCGCGTTCATCGCCCAAATCGTAACGACCGGGAAGGTCGAGGCGATGATCTCGGCCGAAGGATGCAGAATGACGTGAAGATTGGCCAAGGCGTCCGGGCCGATCTCGGCGAGCGCGGCAGGTTCGAGGGGCTTTGCGTCGGCGGCGTGATAGGCGCGGGTGCGGGCGGCCTCGAGCCGCGCGACATCGGCGAGATAAGGAATTTCCGCGGCGGGTTCGAATGCGGCGAGAAAATCGGGAAATTCATCGCCATAGGTCATCATCAGCGGCGAGCGCGGCGGATGGGCGGCGGCGTAGAGCCGCGCGGCGGCGGTGAAAAAGGCTTCGCCGACAATGCGCCGCGTCGCCGGAAACCGCGCCTCCAGGGAACCGATCAAGCCGACCATGACATTGTTGCGATAGACGGCGAAACGCTTTTGCGGCGTGGGCGAGTTATGCGAGATCACCCCCGGCGGCAAGGCGCGGCTCGGATCGCGAAGCGCTTCGGCGAAATCGCTTTGGAGAGCTGTTGGCATCGTGATCGCTCCCTGAGCAAGCCATTCGCGGCGAGAATCACGCCGCCGACCGCGCGCGGCCGGAATTGCGCGCCTGATCGAGGCGCGCTTGCGCGATCAGCGCCTGCCCGCGCAGCGTCTCCCAATCCGGCACGTCATTGTCCCATTCGATCAATGTCGGCAGCGCTCCGGCGCGCGCGATCACGCTGTCGTAGAGCGACAGGACCGCGTCGATGACGGGCGATCCATGCGCGTCGATGCAAAGCGGCGCGCCGGCGTCGTCAAGGGTCTCGAAATGGCCGGCGAGATGAATCTCGCCGACGCGTTCGACAGGAAAATCGGCGAGATAGGCCCGCGCGTCGAGGCCGTGATTGCGCGCCGAAACGAAGACATTATTGACGTCGAGCAAAAGTCCGCAGCCGGTCGCGCGCGCGATTTCGGCGAGAAACGCGGATTCAGGGATGACGCTCTCGGCGAAGCGCACGTAAGTGGCGGGGTTTTCGAGCAGCATGGCCCGCCCGAGCGCGGTCTGCGCTTCATCGACATGGGCGATGACCGTGGCGAGGGTCGCTTCGGTGTAGGGCAGGGGCAGGAGATCGTTGAAGAAAATCCCGCCATGCGACGACCAGGCGAGATGCTCCGAAAAGCTATCCGGCTGATAGCGGTCGCAAAGCCGCTTCAGCCGCGCGAGATGATCGCGATCGAGCGGCGCTGTCGAGCCGATGGACAGTCCGACGCCGTGAATTGAAAGCGCGTAAGCCTCGCGCAGAAAGCCGAGTTGGGCGTGCGGCGGGCCGCCGGCTCCCATGTAATTTTCGGCGTGGACCTCGAAAAAGCCGAGCGGCTGGCGCGCCCCGGCGATCGCCGTGAAATGCTGCGGCTTGAAGCCGACGCCGGCGCTTGCCGGAAGCATTGATCTGCTGCGCATGGACGTCGCCCTAGAGGCTTGCCGCGGGGTCGAAACAAGGGGCGCGCCGAGGCTTCGCCCCTCGCGTAAATCTTATGACTTGACTGGTTTCAGCGAGCCCATCCCATGCGGGGTCTTGATCGTCTCGCAAGTTCCCTTGGGAACATATTTCCAGATCGTGCTGTCATAATCGACCTTTGAAGTGCCTGCGCAGCTCGTGCCCGCGCCGGCGGCGCAATCGTTTTCCCCTTTCAGCGAGACGCCGTAGCATTTTTCCTTGCCCGCCTTGTCGCCGCCCATGGTCTGCGCCGAGGCCGGCGCGGAGACAAGCGTAAGCGCTGCTGCGAACGCGCCGGCGAGCGTAGCGGCGGCGATTTCGGTTTTGGTGATTTTTGTGGTCATGGCAGTTCCCTTTTTTCAAACGGACGGTCGTTCATGGCAGACAATCATACCCTAGTCTCCCCCCCATTCGCATAGCATCATCGCGTTGGCGCCACCCCTCGTTATCGCAGCCCCAGGGCCGCGCTGGTCGGGACGGTTGAATGGCGAGGCGTTCGCGCTCAGCCGCGCCATTCAATAACCTTGTTGCGGCTCGCGGCTCGCGCCGGCGGAGGCGGTTAGGCTGCCATGGCCTTGCGGCGTGATGATGGACTTGCACGCGCCTTTGGCGACATATTTCCAGCTGCCGCGTTCGTAATCGACCTTCGACGTCCCGGCGCAGCTTGTCCCGGCGCCGGCGGCGCAATCATTATGTCCCTTCAAGGCGACGCCGTAGCATTTGTCCTTGGAGGGTTGTTCGGCGGCTGGACCCGCCGCGGCGGCGGAGGCGATGAGCGCGAGCGCGGCGGCGAAAGCGCCGGCTAGCGTCGGTGCGGCGAGTTGCGTCTTGTCGGTCATGTCAAAATCCTTTTGCGTGCGGCGTGTCGCGAGTGTTAAGGCGCAGCCATGCCGGTCGGGCGCCTTGCGAGCGCGACCGTCAGCTTTGTCCCACGCATTCTACTTCGCGGCCGGGGCGCGCGGCGTTACGCCGCCCGGCCGATATCCCGAATAACAAAAAAGTGCTATCGACCCGCGCCATCGGCCGTAACGTAGAGGCCGCATCGGCCGAATAGAAATTATGGAGCGCTCGTGCGCGGCGATGTTCGCGAAAAGGAATGGACCATGTTGATGCGCGCCGCCAACGCCGGCGACGCCGGTTCCTATCTGCAATTGCTGCGCGGCGTCACCCCGGTCTTGCGCGCGGCGGCGCGGCGGGGGCTTTCTCGCGCCGGAATGGCCGAGACGGACGCCGAGGATGTCGTTCAGGAGACCCTGCTCGCCATTCATCTCAAACGGCAGACCTGGAACGAGGACGCGCCTTTCGGCCCGTGGCTTTGGGCGATCGCGCGGCATAAAGTCGTCGACGCGTTGCGTCGGCGCGGACGCCGCATCGACCTTCCAATCGACGATTTCGCCGAGATCCTGCGAGATGACGAACCCGAGCCGACCTTGCTTGTCGCGGACGTTAATCGCCATCTCGACGACCTCCCGCCCGGACAACGCAATGTTGTGCGGGTCATCGCGGTCGATGGCGCCTCGATCGAAGAAGCGGCGGGGCGACTTTCGATGACCAAAGGGGCGGTCCGGGTCGCGCTCCATCGCGGCCTTGCGGCGCTCGCCGCCAAATTCAGAAAGGCCGAGGCGTGAAGACCGGCGAACTTATCCGCGCGCTTGGCGCGGACGCCGCATTTCGCTTGGCTCCGCCGCGCCGAGCCTTGGCCCTGGCCTTGATCCCAGGCGGCGCGATCGCCATCGCCCTTTTTTTCGCGGCGCTCGGGCTCCGGCCGCATCTCTTGGCCCTGCTTGGC
Organism: uncultured Alphaproteobacteria bacterium; assembly: GCA_963829515.1. Classification (GTDB taxonomy): domain Bacteria; phylum Pseudomonadota; class Alphaproteobacteria; order Rhizobiales; family Beijerinckiaceae; genus Methylocapsa. The sequence continues at coordinate 285,653 of CAWHIP010000013.1, read as the reverse complement.
GAAAATCCGCGTCTTTGGTTCAAGCTCTGCCTGACCTGTCTGCTCATCTGGCTCTCTGGCCGGCTCGTTTTGCGCCTGGTCCAACCTGGCGCGGACGCGCGCCCCGCCGTCGGTCTTCTCGAGATCGCGCCAGCGCTGCTCGCCGCCGCTGTTCTGGCCGAACTCGCCCTGGTCCCCGCCAGCGAATGGAGCCAGAGGCTCGTGGGCGCCAACGCCGTGCATTGCCTGATGAGCATCCCGTTTCTTGCGGCGGCGCCGCTCGTCGCCGTCGTGCTGGCCTTGCGCCGCGGGGCGCCGGAGCATCCGGCCTTGGCCGGCGCCGGCGCCGGCCTTTTCGCGGGAGCCATTGGTGCGGCGCTCTATGCGACGCATTGCCCCGATGATTCGCCATTTTTCGTGTCGGTTTGGTACAGTTTGGCGATCACCCTTGTCGCCGCCGTCGGCGCATTGCTCGGCGCGCGTTTTCTCCGCTGGTGAAAATAACTGGATTCGCTCGGCTCGGCGGCGAGCCGGTCGCGGGCTGACGGCCGCGAATCGCGAAACTGCTTGTTTCAGCATTGGCGGAACCGCCGCTATTGTCGAACGTTAGCGTCCGACAATAGCCGGGCCGTGGCCCGGCTAATATCTGGAGATCTGGATAAATGCCCGTTCGGGACGCCGCGTCGGCCATCGCGATCATCGCGGCTCGCATGATTCTTGGAGCATTTCTTGTCACGGTTCTTGGCGCGGGCCTCGCCCTCCTTGTGGCGGCGCCCCTGGTGGCGTCGGAAAGTTCCCGGCGGCTCGCCGCGCATCGCGCCCATAGTTATCATACGCTATTCCATCGCGGCCATGTTCGAAGCGTGAATGCTGAATATGCCGGCGTCAGATATGCGTCGGGCCACGTGCGCGGCCGGCTTACCGCCGCGCGCGGCGCTCCGCATTACGCCGCTCTCGTCGGCAATAGGGCCAGCGGCTATGGCTTCTATCCCTTGCCTTTGGGCGTCCGCATCGCCGCATGGCGCTATCGGCAACGCCGCGCCATGCAGGCGGCCAGGGATATTGGAATCGCCGTGGCCAGCACGGCCGTTTATAGCAATTGGGGTCCGTTCGGCTACGGCGACGGCTTTGGCCATCACCATGGCGTCTTCAACCCGATTGACGGCGTCGGCACGCCGTTTTTCGCCGGCTATTATGGCGGCGGCGGCGATGACGATGATCCAGGTCCGTTTTCGGGGGGCTATGGCGATTGAGGCGCGCCGCGAGGCCTCGGTCCCAGCGCCCTCATTGAAGGCGCGTTTATTGGCGGCGCAAGCCCTGCTCCAAAAGCCCTTCCCAGCGTAAATCCTTGCGCAGGATCTTGCCGACATTCGACTTCGGCAGCTCGTCGCGGAAGGCGATGAACTTCGGCGCCTTATAGGCGGCGAGCTCGCCTCTGCAGAAGGCGCGGATGGTCTCGGCGTCGAGCGTCGGATCGCGGCGAACGATAAAGGCCTTGACCGCCTCCCCGCTCGCCTCGTCGGGGACGCCGACGACCGCGCATTCCTTCACGCCCGGGATCTTGCTGAGCACGGCTTCGACTTCATTTGGATAGACATTGAAGCCGGAGACGAGAATCATGTCCTTCCGCCGATCGACGATGGTGAAATAGCCCTCCGCGTCCATGGTGGCTATGTCGCCGGTGTAGAGCCAACCCTCGCGCAGGGCGTTTTTTGTCTCTTCGGGCTGCCGCCAATAGCCAGCCATCACCTGCGGCCCGCGCGCGACGAGCTCGCCGGGCTCGCCGACAGCGACCTCGCGTCCCTCGTCATCGACGCATTTCACTTCCGTCGAAGGAAGCGGAACGCCGATCGATCCGACCTTGACCCGGTGGACGGGATTAAACGTCAAGACCGGCGAGCACTCGGTCAGGCCATAGCCCTCGATGACTGGCGCGCCCGTAACCTCGCGCCAGCGCGACGCGACCGCATCCTGCAAGGCCATACCGCCGGCGACCGACAGGCGCAGGCCGCGCGGCGGATTTTGGCAAAACCAGTCTTCGTGCAAAAGGCCGTTGAACAGAGTGTTCACCCCGGTGACGAAGGTGATGCCCTCTTTCTCGAAGGCCTTGCGCAGATTGCTGAGCGGCCTCGGGTTGGGGATGATGATGTTATGCGCGCCGCGAAAGAAGAAACCCAGGAAATTCACCGTGAAGGCGAAGCAATGGTAGAGCGGCAGCGCGGTCAAAAGGCGATCGCTCTCGTTGATGTCGGAGCCGGTGAAGTTCAGGAATTGCGCCACGTTCATGATGAGATTGCGGTGCGTCAGAACCGCCCCTTTGCTGACGCCGGTGGTTCCCCCCGTATATTGCAGGCATGCCGCGGCGGACGGCTCCAGGGCGCGCGCATAGGCGTCGACATCAGCGCCGGATTTCACCCGCGCGGCGCCCGAGGCCAAAGCTTTTGAAAAGGCGACCGAGGTGAAGCCCGGCCGCGGAATTTGTTTCTTGACATATTTCTGCACGAAACCGATCAAACGCCGCCGCGCCATCGGAAAGAGGCTCGCCGCCTCGCTCAGGATCACATGTGGGATTGGAACATTCTCCATCGCGGCGTCGAGCTTGTCGGCGAACATGTCGAGCCCGACGATCGCGGATAATTCCGCATCCGCGAAAAGATGCGCCATCTCTGCCGCCGTATAAAGCGGATTGACATTGACCAGAATGCAGCCGGCCTTGAAGACGCCGAAGGCGACGACGGGATAGGCGAGCCCGTTTGGGATCTGGATCGCGACGCGCGACCCCGCCTCAAGTCCCAGAACATCGCGCAAATAGGCGGCGAAGGCGTCTGAAAGGCGATCGACCTCGGCGAAGCCGAGAGCTCGCCGCCATGCCGTTCGGCAAGATCGCCGTGAAGGCCTTGGCGCTCCCTCTGCGCGCCGCAAGATCGCGCGCCGCATCGCCAAGCAGACGATAGGGCGGCGCCTCGATCTTGGCCGCCGCGTTGTCCGGATAGAACGCGAGCCAGGGCGAGCTTGAGTCTTGCGCCCATTTGGCCGTCGTTGCGTCTTTGCTCATCGGCGTCTCCCCAAAGCCTGTTTCAAGCTCCGCAAGGAACAGGCTTCAACTCGGCGAATTTGGGCGCTTTCTTTTGCTCGGATGATCCCGTCCGAATCGAAAGGCGCGCCAGCGCTTTTCGCCAATATAGGATATTTCGACAGGCCTTGGGGCGCTTGCTCCGCGCGCCTCTATGATATACGCGCATAGACCTTGCGTGGTTTCGGAGCGGACGACATTTGGCTGAGCCTAGGAAAATAAATTGGGTCCATTTCTCGACCCTCTTCGCCGTCGCCATTCTGGTCGGCACGGAAATGGTCGGCGCCTCCTGGGCGGCGGGATGGGCGCTCGGCGGCCTCTTGCAGCTCGACCCGCTGGTCAGCCGAGCCATCGAGGCGGGCTTCGCCTTGTGCGGCTTCGTGCTCCTCTATTATTTCATGCGCACCGCCATCAAGAACGAACCTATCCGCGATTAAAGGCTGCGCTTCGCCCCGCGCGCCCCTGGCGCGGCTGGCCATTGCACATCGGTTCGCGCGACGCCAGATGCGAGGGAAGCCGGATGACCAATGCCATTGATCGCAGATCGGTGTTGAAAGCGGCCGCCGCGATCGGGCTCATCGGGATCGATGCGGCGACGCCTGCGGCCGCTGAACTGTTGAAGCTCGGGCCGACCCGGCCGTTTTCATTCGACATCCTCAAATCGACCGCGCGGCGCATGGCCACAGGGCCATATATCGGGCCGGCGCGGCCGGCGCCGGACATTGTCGGCAGGATCGACTACGAGGCCTGGGGCAAGATCGCCTTCGATATGGATCACGCTCTTTTCGCGCAAGAGCCTGACCGCTTTCCGATAAGCTTCTTTCATCTCGGCAAGTTTTTCCCCAAGGCCGTCGAAATGAATGTCGTCGACTCCGGCAGCGCCCGAGAGATCATTTACGATCAAAGTTATTTCAACATGCCGCCGGATTCGATTGCGAAGAAATTGCCGCAAGGCGCGGGATTTGCTGGGCTTCGCGTCCAGGAGCCGCATGGCGGCGCGCTCGATTGGCGCAAGAACGATTGGGTCGCGTTCCTCGGGGCGGCTTATTTTCGCTCGATCGGCGAATTGCATCAATATGGGCTTTCCGCCCGCGCTGTGGCGCTGGATTGCGCGGTCGCCGGCGTGAATGAGGAATTTCCTGACTTCACCAAATTCTATATCGATCGATCCGACGCGGCCAACGCATTGACGGTTTATGCTTTGCTGGAGGGCCCCTCGATCGTCGGCGCCTGCCGGTTCTTGCTTGCTCGCGGCAAAGGCGTTGCGATGGACATAGACCAGACGTTTTTCCTGCGCGCCGACGTCCAACGTTTCGGCCTCGCGCCTGTGACCTCGATGTATTGGTTCTCCGAAACCAGGAAGCCGACGGCTGTCGATTGGCGGCCGGAAGTTCATGATTCCGACGGGCTCGCCATCTGGACGGGAACCGGCGAAAGGCTTTGGCGGCCGCTCAACAATCCGCCGCGCACGATGGCCTCTTCCTTCGTCGACGATAACCCGCGCGGCTTCGGGCTATTGCAGCGCGACCGGAATTTCGATCATTACCAGGATGGCGTTTTTTATGATCGGCGTCCGAGCCTTTGGGTCGAGCCTTTGGGCCATTGGGGCAAAGGCGCGGTTCAGCTCGTCGAAATTCCGACCGATGACGAGATTCACGACAATATTGTCGCGATGTGGGTCTCCGAAAAGCCGGCGACGGCGGGGGCGGAGGTCAATCTTTCCTATCGTCTCCATTGGCGCGCCGACGAGCCTTTTCCGACCGATCTCGCCCGCTGCGTCGCGACAAGATTGGGCAATGGCGGCCAGCCGGGCCAGCCCCGGCCCAAGGGCGTGCGAAAATTCATGGTTGAATTTATGGGGCCGTCCTTGGAGGCGCTGCCCTATGGGGTCAAGCCCGAGCCGGTGCTTTGGGCCTCGCGCGGCGCGTTTTCCTATGTCTTCACCGAGGCCGTCCCCGACGAGGTCGCGGGCCATTGGCGCGCCCAATTCGACTTCACCGTCGCCGGCGCCGATCCCGTCGAAATGCGTCTGTTTCTGCGCGCGGGCGAAAAAATCCTGAGCGAGACCTGGCTGTTTCAATATCACCCGTTTTGACGCTCCCTGAAGTAAGCAACGAGCCGCGATGGACCGTCGACCATGGATAAGCTGCCCGAGCTTCCGCCGAACGCCTTTGCGAAATCGGACAGCGCTTCAGACGACCTTTTCTACGCTGAGCCGCGCTTCGTCACCCATATTGACGGGAACGCCATCGCCGCCGTGACCTCCCTCTACCGCGAGCTATTTCCGGCGGGCGGCGTGATCCTCGACCTCATGTCGAGCTGGATCAGCCATTTGCCGAAGGATGCGGCCTACGCGGACGTGATTGGCCACGGCATGAACGCGGCCGAGCTCGCCGCCAATCCACGTCTCACCCGCGCTTTCGTCCAGAACCTGAACGACAACCCAGCGCTCCCGCTCGAACCGGCCAGCGTGGATGGCGCGGCGATCTGCGTCTCCGTGCAATATTTGCAAAATCCCGTCGTCGTGCTGCGCGAGATCGCGCGAGTCCTGAAGCCGGGCGGGCCTGTCGCGATCACCTTCTCGAACAGATGCTTTCCGACCAAGGCCGTCGCCATCTGGCAGGCGCTTGACGACGAAGCCCACGCCAGGCTGGTCGCGCTTTATCTCGCCAGGGCCGGCTTCGCGCCCGTCGAGACCCGCGCCCTTGTTCCGCCGAGCCGCGGCTTTGACCCGCTCTGGGCGGTCATCGGCCGGGCGCCGCCATGAGCGAGACTTCGATCGTCGCCCGCCATCGAAACGCAACCGCGTTGCTTGCCTAACCGAAATGCCATCTGCAATAGTGCGCGCGGCCCTGGCCAAGGCGTGGCCGCTTGGTTCGCTTCGGCGGCGTTCGCGGGCGTGGATCTCGACGTATTCGAATTTCTCCCTTTCTCCGCGAGGCGCCATGCTCAGCTTCCATTCAACCGCCGGCACAGCTTTCATCAGGGTCGAGCGCGGGGCTGCGGAAATCCCGGCCGAGGTGAATTGGATCGACGCCTTTCGGCCGGAGCCTTGGGAAATCGCCTTTCTGGAGCGGAGTTTGGGGATCACGGTGCCGACTTTCGAAAAGCTTTCGGAGATTGAAACCTCCAGCCGGCTTTATCGCGACAAGGATCACCTCTTTCTCAGCTGTCCCGCAGTCTATCATATCGAAGGCGGGCTCCCGCACACTACGCCGCTCGGCTTCGTCTTGACGAAAGGCGTCCTTTTGACCATCCGCTTCAAGCGACTCAAGGGTTTCGATCAAATCGAAAGCGACGCCTTCTCCCAGCACCAGCTAGCTCCCGATGGGCCGGGCGCCTTCACCGCTCTTCTCATGATGATCATCGATCATGTCGCGGACGAGCTTGAGCGCGTGAGCGGCGATCTTGATCATTTGTCCGAGGAAGTTTTCGGCATGAACAAGGCGGCGGAGGAGCCGCTCAAGCCGCGCGAGGACGGGCTGCGGTTGCGAGCTGTGCTGCGCAAGCTCGGCCGCATCGGCAATCTCACCGGCAAGATCAATGACGTTCTCCTCGGCATGGCGCGGATGGTCCCTTACGTCACGACCAACGGGACCGATCTTTTTTCGGCTGACGCCCGGGTGACCTTCAAGAGCCTGCAACGCGACATCGGCTCGCTCAATGACTACGAGACGCGCCTGACCGACAAGATCCAGTTCATTCTCGACGCCACCGTTGGCCTGACGAATGTCGAGCAGAACAATATTTTCAGGGTGCTGACCGTCGTCTCCGTGATCGGCATTCCGCCAACGCTGATCGCCAGCATGTATGGCATGAATTTCAAGAACATGCCCGAGCTCGAATGGACCTATGGCTATGCCTACGGACTTGTTCTGATCGCGCTCAGCGCGCTCGTTCCCATCATCTGGTTCAAATGGCGCGGCTGGTGGTGAGCCTCGTCTCGCCGCGCGAGCCGCCGCTGTCGCTGTCGGATGAAGAGTTGAGCGCGCGGTTTCTCTATCGCGACGGGCTGATGCTGGTCATCGATAAGCCGGCGGGGATCGCGGTCCATCGCGGCCCGAACGGCGGAGAGAATCTCGAGGATTATTTCCCCCTGCTGCGCTTTGGCCTTCCCCGTGCGCCGTCTCTCGCGCATAGGCTCGATCGCGACACCTCAGGCTGCCTAGTGCTGGGGCGCCATCATAAGGCGCTCGAAAAGCTCGGCCTCCTATTCAAGCAGGGCAAGATCGCCAAGACCTATTGGGCGATCGTCGAAGGCGGGCCGACGCAAGACGAGGGCCTGATCGACTTGCCCCTCGGCCGCCTCGATGAAAGCCGTGGCTGGTGGATGAAGGTCGATCCAAAAGGCCAGCCCGCGCGGACCCGGTGGCGGGTTCTCGGACGCTCGGAGACCCATGCGTTTCTCGCGCTCGAGCCCTTGACCGGCCGCACGCATCAGTTGCGCGTGCATTGCGCGGCGCAGGGCTGGCAGATCCTCGGCGACAAAATCTACGGACGCGGCGGCGCGATGGGATTGCAGCTGCACGCGCGCGCGATCAAGATCCCGCTCTACAAAAACAAGGACCCGATTGACGTTGAAGCGCCTATACCCAAGCCCATGCTTGCGGCGTTTTCCGCCTGCGGCCTGCCGGATCCGCTCGGCCAAGCCCAAGCCTGATCAGCCGGCTCCGGCGCGTCGTGGCTAGGCTTCCTTCGGCTTCTGGGTGAAGACTTGGCGGCCGCGATACATGCCGGTCTTCAGATCGACATGATGCGGACGGCGTAGCTCGCCGGAATCCTTGTCCTCGACATAGGTCGGCGCCTTGAGCGCATCGGTGGAGCGGCGGAATCCGCGCTTCATGGGGGAGGTTTTGCGTTTCGGAACAGCCATGTCGCTCTTTTAACTCCTCAGGGACGATCATCGAAGAGCCGCCGGCTCATCACTCGATACTATCCATTAAAACAGACAGATAAAGCCCCATGCCGATTGCGGCGCGAATATCGCGGCTGCGCTCGCGCAGGCCGGGTCTCCGTTCTCAGGCTCGGGTCCAAGCGGGCCTCTTACACTGAAACCGGGCCGCTGGCTATCTCGAAAACGGGCTCATCTCGCGCAAGCGACGAGCAACTCGGCCCCGCGCGCGCGGCTCATGATGAGCCCGGCGAGCGCGGCGTGGCGGCGCGTCGGCCGGGCTGGATCGCGCCGGCGCGGATTGGGCAGGGCGGTGGCGAGCAAGGCGGCCTCATGGGCGTCGAGCCTGTCGGCGCCCTTATGGAAATAGCGCCGCGCCGCGGCCTCGGCGCCGAACAAGCCGTCGCCCCATTCGGCGATGTTGAGATAGACTTCAAGAACGCGCCGCTTCGGCCAGCCGGCCCGATTGAGCAAAAGCGCCAGCGGAATTTCGATCCCCTTGCGGATGAAGGATCGCGACGGCCACAGAAACAGGTTCTTCGCGGTCTGCATTGTGATGGTCGAGGCGCCGCGCGCGGGGCCGTCCTCGTCCGCCGTCCTCGACCACCTCGCGCAGCGCGCCCCAGTCGACGCCGTCATTGCGGCAGAACTGGGCGTCCTCGGAGGCGATGACGGCGGCTGCGCAGGACTGGGAAATGTCTGATCCAGCGGCACATAATGGCGCTCGTCGGCTCGCCCTCGACCGAGCGCCCGAGCATCAGCGTCGAGATCGGCGGATCGGAGCGATAGACGAAGCCAGCGCGCCGACGCCAAGTCGCCAGAAGCGCCGCGACGCCGAGGACGATGCGAGAACAATGCGCCGAAAAGCCGCGTCGGCGCCTGACCTCGAGGCATTCGGCGAGCCTTGACCGATCTCACCCGGATCGGGCAAGCCGGGCCTCGACTTTATCGGCTGGTCAGGCGCTCGCGCGCCGCCAGCGAGGCGAAACTTGGAATGTCGCAACGATGACTCATGGCTGCGGCGGCCGCCGAATTCGAAACGAGACTGAACGCCGTGGCCGCCGCGACCGAGAGCCTGCTCGATCGTCTTCTCGGGTCCGCTCCGCTTCCGGGCGAGACCGCGCGGCCGCCGCGTTTTCTCGAAGCGATGCGCTATGCGAGCCTCGGCGGCGGCAAGCGGCTGCGGCCTTTCCTCCTGATCGAGACGGCGCGGCTGTTCGGCGTCGAGAACGAAGGCGTTTTGCGCGCGGCGGCGGCGCTCGAAATGATTCATTGCTATTCGCTCGTGCATGACGATCTTCCGGCCCTCGACAATGACGATCTGCGCCGGGGCCGCCCGACCACGCATAAGGCCTATGACGAGGCGACCGCCATCCTGGTCGGCGACGGGCTTCTCACCTACGCCTTCGACGTGACCGCCGACCCCGCGACCCATGCCGACCCGGCCATCCGAAGCGAGCTCGTGCTGGCGCTCGCCCGCGCGGCCGGCCTCGGCGGGATGATCGGCGGCCAGGTGCTCGATCTTGAGGCCGAGCAGGCGCGAGAGGCGCATCTGGCGGAGGCGGTGATCCAGCTGCAGGCGATGAAGACCGGCGCGCTCCTGCATTACGCGGTCAAGGCCGGCGCGATCCTCGCCAAGGCCGACGCCAGGGCCAGCGCCGCGCTCTCCGACTATGGCCGCGCGCTCGGCGCGGCCTTCCAGGTCGCCGACGATATTCTCGACGTCGAGGCTGATGAGGCGCAGCTTGGCAAGCGCGCCGGCAAGGACGCCGAGCGCAACAAGGCGACCCTGGTCGCGGCGCTCGGCCTTGAGGCCGCGCGGGCGCGACGCGACGCGCTGTCGGCCGCCGCCATCGCCGCGCTGGACTTTTTCCGCAAGGCGCGGAGGCCGCGATTTTGAAGGAGGCGGCGCGTTTCGTCGCCGCCCGCAAGAGCTAAAGCGCGCCTTCGCGCGCGGGAGCCGCCATGGGATTTCTCAGCCATTTGCGTGTCGTGCGCGGCCATCCGCGCCTGTTCCTGGGCCTTGTGGCCGGAGTTGCGACGGGGTGGGGTCTGCCCGGCGGCATTCATGAGAGCACGCGACTTCTGATCGCCTGGAACGTCGGAACCTGGCTTTATTTCGTCACGTCCTTATGGCTTATGAGTCTGCGCCGACGAGGCGTCGATGCGGCGCCGCGCGAAGGCGAGCGACGAGGGGAAGTTCTTCATCCTCGCGCTCACGAGCCTCGCGGCGATCGCATCGATCGGCGCGATCGTCGCCCAGCTTGCGGCGGTGAAGGATATGTCCGGGCTGCTGAAGGGCCTGCATATCGGGCTCGCGGCGGCGACTATCCTCAGCGCCTGGTTCTTCATCCATCTGACCTACGCCTTTCATTACGCGCATGAATATTTCGACGAGTTGGAGACGACCCAGACCGGCCGACGAAATATGCCGGCGGCCTGATGTTTCCCGGAACCGCCACGCCGGATTATTTCGATTTTCTCTATTTCTCCTACATTATCGGCGTCGCGTCGCAGACCGCCGACGTGGAGATCACCGCAAAGGAGATGCGCCGCGTCTCGCTCGCCCATTCGATATTGGCGTTTTTCTTCAACAGCGCGGTGCTGGCGCTAACGATCAACATCGCGGCGGGGCTGATTTGAGTTAGGAGGCTCTGCGTTCAACCCAAAATGGACACAGCGCGCTATTTGTCCAAGGCGGAAATCGCGGTCGAAACTAGCTTTCCCACCATGGCAATACTTCAGAGATGCGATCCTTGAATGGGTACGGCTTCTGGGGAATCTGATCCTCTTGAAGCTCGCTGTGAACGGAAGACAGATGGTATCCGGCGTACTGCGGTGTCGATGCAGCACTTAGCGCTGTGATAAAGCTATCGAGAGAAGCAACACTCAAGGTGTATTCCAAATCATCAACCGGGCAGAAAACAATCGGCCTCATGTCTTCTTCGAGAATAGTGAGTTCGTTCTCTCGGACGTGTGCTTTAGCCCTTTCGAGGGTCTCTTCGCGCATAGATGCGAATGCCTCCAGCCAGCCCTCAAGGGTTAGAACGAGACCGATCGCGTTGGTGTCCACAGTGCTATCAACCCTCACGAGGCCTTGACGTTGGTGACAGAAAAAGCGCCACAACTGAATAACAGCCTTCCGTATCTCTTCGTAGCCTCTCTTTGCCTCGTCGAAGGGGCGATCAGAAAACTTCGCCTGCATCGTCATTTTCGTCGCCTTGCATTCCGCAACAGCAAAGATCGTATTCGCGCTTCCAAGGAGAAGATCAGGCGTACGATTCCGGTCTCCGTTGTATGAGAACTCCGGGGTCACCTCGACCTCGCTCAGAAAGCCTTGGATCAGTTGTTCGCAATACGTCTCGAAACGCTTCGCGATTGTGTTGCGAATAGAGCCGTCACCAGCGATCACGTCGTAATAGACGCCCGATGTCACGCGTTGAACGATAAGCTCTCTGACGGGAGCGTAAACGTGCCCGTCCTTTCCGTTGAAGACGATGCAGGGGTGCTGGCGAAGCACGCTTTCCTTGTAGGCGACCTGTCCGGGTCTGGCGCGCAGCTCCTTCGCTTTGCCTCGTGCATCCTGGCGGGTAAGTGCGATCAGTCGGACCGTGGCGTCACGCACCTCTGGGGTAATGCCTGCGGACGATAAGTCTATCTGAACAGGCATGAAGGGCGTTTGCGAAAGATAGCTGTAGACGACGAAGCCACAGCGCAAGAAGTCTGCGATGGATACGCCATTGTTGTGCATGAAAAGCGTGTTGGCAGCCTCGAAATTGTAGAGGAAGGCGCTGCGGTAGAACTGTGGAAGATTGAAGAACCCTCTCTGCCAAGGAAATTGTCTCTGGGCAATTTGGTGCATTTCGATCCGGACATCGTTGCCGCTAAGCCATACGCCAGCCTCTGCATTTTCCAGTTCGTTGAGTGCGTTGACTACGGATGCGATAGCGTTGAAATGGGCGCAGTTGAGCGTTCGTGTCGGGCGGCGTGTGAAGATGCTCTGCTTAGGTGACGAGAGAAGTTCGTTGATCAACGTCTCCATGATCCAGGGATGGATTCGGTAGTTCGATGAAATGCCGGCGCCGACCGCCTCCTCAGGGTAAGCTAGGTATCTTGCTGCGATTTCGGCCTCTCCATTTTGGAGATGGTTCACGGCCCAGATCATACGGCAGAAAGCAGCATCATCAGCGATAGACAACAACTTCTTAAGCTTGTCTCTCGCGCGGTCACGCTGGATCGTCGGCAGGAGTTGAATTCACGATATGAGCCCACTGTCCCCCTTAATTACACGGACAAATTCTTACCGCACGCTTCACACTATTCGCGTTTCGGACGACGTTAGATCCAAATGTCCGGAATCTACCGAATTCAGATTAAGCGAGGCCCCCTCCTCACTCCGCCGCGCTCTTGGTCCCGCCGAACCGCCGCTCGATATACTCATCCACGATCGCCTTGAACTCGGCGGCGATGGTTTCGCCGCGCAGGGTCATCGCCTTCTCGCCGTCGATGAAGACGGGGGCCGAGGGCGTCTCGCCCGTGCCCGGCAGGGAGATGCCGATATCGGCATGTTTCAATTCGCCGGGGCCGTTGACGATGCAGCCCATCACCGCGACATTCAGCGTCTCGACGCCCGGATAGCGGGCGCGCCAGAGCGGCATCTCCTCGCGGATATAGGTTTGAATGTCGCGCGCGAGTTCCTGGAACACGGTCGAGGTCGTGCGGCCGCAGCCGGGGCAGGCGGCGACAAGCGGCACGAAAGTGCGAAAGCCCATGGTCTGCAGGATTTCCTGCGCCACGGTGACTTCGAGCGTGCGGTCGCCGCCGGGCTCGGGGGTGAGGGAGACGCGGATCGTGTCGCCTATGCCCTCCTGCAGCAGAATGCCCAAGGCGGCGGCGGAGGCGACAATGCCCTTGGAGCCCATGCCCGCCTCGGTGAGGCCAAGGTGCAAGGCGTAATCGCTGCGCCGCGCCAGCGTGCGATAGACCGCGATCAGGTCCTGGACGTTCGACACCTTGGCGGAGAGAATGATGCGGTCTCGCGCGAGCCCGATCTCCTCAGCGCGGGCCGCGGAGAGAAGCGCCGATTGGACCATGGCCTCGCGGGTCACCGCGCCGGTCGAGAGCGGCACGGCGGCGCGCGCGTTCTGGTCCATCAGCTCGGTCAGGAGTTCCTGATCGAGCGAGCCCCAATTGGCCCCGATGCGCACCGCCTTGCCATGCGCGATCGCGGTCTCGACAATGGCCGAGAACTGCCGGTCCTTCTTGTCCTTGAAGCCGACATTGCCGGGATTGACGCGATATTTATCCAGCGCCTCGGCGCAGGCCGGGTGGTCGGCGAGAAGCTTGTGCCCAATATAATGAAAATCGCCGATAAGGGGGACCTCGCAGCCCAATTGGGCGAGCCTGTCGCGGATATGGGGCACGGCGGCGGCGGCCTCGTCGCGATCGACGGTGATGCGGACAAGCTCGGAGCCTGCGTGGGCGAGCGCGGCGATCTGCTGCGCGGTGGCCTCGACATCGGCCGTGTCGGTGTTGGTCATGGATTGGACGACGATCGGCGCGCCGCCGCCGACCTCGACGGCGGATTTGCCGGCGCCGACCCGCACGCCGATGGAGCGGCGGCGGGGCAGGGGGCCAGCCTCGTCAGGCTCGGCGGAGCCAAGGGAGATCGTCGGATTCTGGGCGATGTTCATGCGGGGCTCGGGCGTTCGAGACTGCGCCCGCCTCTCTAGAGGGCGGGCGCGCCAGGGTCATGACGGCGAAGGCGCGCCGACAGTGGTGGGCAAAAACGCGTTTGTCGTCAAGGGAGGCGGCGCGGCGGCAAGGGCATGAGGGCGACGCCTCTCCCATTCGGCTCCAGGCTTGCTCCGATGCCGCATCCAGGCCTTTGGCCCCAAGGCGGGCGCTCCCGATCGGTTAAATCCCATCCGATCGGGAGCGCTTTGGTTCGTCGAGGCCGCGTGGCTCAGGCGGCGAGCGGCGGGATCCGCAGCACCTGTCCAGGATAGATCTTGTCCGGATCGGACAGCAGTGGCTTATTGGCTTCGAAGATCGTATTATATTGACCGCCCTTGCCGTGGCCATATTCGGTCTCGGCGATCTTCCAAAGCGTATCGCCCGATTTGACCGTATAAAATTTTGACTCGGGCTCGGCCTTGGCCGGCTTCAAATCATTTTGGACCTTGGCGACGCCGACGGAATTGCCGACGGCGAGGGCGATCTTTTCGGCTTCCGCGGTCGAGGCGGCGCTGCCGGAAAGGATGACCTTGTCGCCCTCGACCTTGATATCGGTGTTGGACAGGTCGAGGCCATGTTTCTCCGCCTCTTTCTTCAATTGTTCGGCAGGGGCGGGGGCGGCTTCGGAGGCGCCGACGATCTTGGCGCCAACCGATTTGGCAAAGCTCAATAGACCCATTTCTGTACCCTCCTTCGTCGAATTCATCGAGAAAAGTCGCGTCGGAATAAGGTTCTGAAATCACCGCATTCAACCGGCCGGGCTTGTCCGGTTCGCGCCGAGCTTAACAAACTAGCCAAGAAACGCCACAAGAAACGCGCCCAATTTATATTTCGGATCCGCCGCGTCTTGACTGTATAGGTTCAGCCAATCGCCATTCTTGATCGGACGACGTTTTGCTCGAGACGCTCGCAAGGGACCGGTTCGCAAAACGCCGTCTCGACTTCGTCGATTAATCCATGCTCCAAGGCGTCGAGCTTGAACGATTCGGTTCGAGCCAGGGGACGCCTCGCGGTTTTAGCTTGGGACTGATGCAATGAACGCCGGATCGGGCTCTCGGGTTTCGCCGGCCGTCGCGCTTGTGACGGGGGCGGCGAAGCGCATCGGTTTGCGGATTTGCGAGCGCCTCGCGCTGGCGGGCTACGCGGTCGTGCTCCATTGCGGGCCGTCCTCGCGCGTCGGCGCTGAAGCGGCGGCGGCGCGGATTGTGGAGCAGGGCGGCAAGGTCGGCGTTCTCGCTCGCGATCTCGCCGACGCCGACGCGTTGCAGTTTCTCGTCGAGGAGGCCGCCGCGATCTTTGGGCCGCTTTCGCTTCTCGTCAATAACGCCGCGGTCTTCGAGGCGGATGACGCGGCGGATTTCGATCTCGGCCGGTGGGAACGGCATTTCTCGATCAATCTTCGGGCGCCGGCGGTCCTTTCCCGCGATTTCGCCCGGCGGCTGCCGACGGACGCGGAAGGCGCCATCGTCAACATTATCGATCAGCGGGTCTGGCGCCCGACCCCGCAATTCTTCTCCTATACTCTCAGCAAGACGGCGCTTTGGACAGCGACCCGCACGATGGCGCAGGCCTTCGCGTCGCGCCGCATTCGCGTCAACGCCGTCGGACCTGGACCTGTTCTGCCCAATGACAGCCAGGGCGAAGGCGGATTTGCGCGGGAGGTCGAAGGCCTGCCGCTCGGCCGGGTGGTCGCGCTCGACGACATAGCCGACGCCGTCCTTTATCTCGCCGGCGCGCGCAATGTGACAGGTCAGATGATCGCGGTCGACGCGGGTCAGCATCTCGCCTGGCGGACGCCCGATATCGTGCTTTGAAGGCCGGGAAGATCCAAAGAACTGGAGCATGTTGCGGAAGAATTGATCAATTTTCCAGTTCCGGCATGTTCAAGAGCGCGTCCCGCTCACATGAATTCATTTGTCCGGCAAGGACTTGCGCAAAATCAGACAGATGGCGCATTCCCTAATCGGCGCTGGGCAGGCGCCTCATCGTGAATTCGATGCGCCCGTCGGAGAGTTCGCGCCAGAATTCGACTTCGGTCATGTAGGCGGCCTTGGGAAATTTATCGAACCATTCGCGGGCCTTGTCGCGCGCCTCGCCGCGCGGCAGAACAAAGGTCTCGCGCCGCCAAGCATCGCCGGCCTGGGCTCGCGCGCGCTTGCCGAGCCGGCGCGCGACATCCGATGGCGTCTTATGTTCGGCGCTCACTGCGCAGCTCCTCGACCGGCAAATCATAATAGCGCGCGGCGGACGCCGCAAAAACTTGGTCCGAACGTATTTTTCGTCGCAAGCGAAGACTGGCGAGCGGACAGGCCTGACTCCCTCGCCACCGGGCCGGTTGTGCGCGGCGGCATAGCGCCTCATCTTGGCATATTGCTTGCTTTTAGCTTGGCCAGAGGGATGAAGGGCGAAACTCAACCCAAACGCCGGTCCAAATTCAGGAGTTGTTTCAATGTTCGAAAAAGCTTGTGATTATTCCGAGCTGATCGAGGGAAAATATGATGTCGCGGTCGTAAACCGGACACTATGCCTTATCGTATGGCCGGAAGGCGGCGAGCCCAGAGCTTTCCAGGGCATGTGCCCCCATGCGAAGGAGCCTCTAGCCGACGCCCGCTTCGACGGCAAGAACCTCGAATGTCATCATCATGATTGGCAGTTCGATGGGGCGACCGGCAAATGCATCAAGGGCAAGCCCTGCAACCTCGCCGAATATCCCCTGAAAGTTGAAGACGGCGCCGTGTTCATCGACGTGGCCGGCGTTGAGCCGACCTACCTTGAGGGTCCGCCGAAACAACCAGGCATCATGCGCTAGAGCCTGTTCCGAAAAAGTTGAACGACTTTTTCGACCGGAACATGCTCCAACTTATCGATCTGGAGCGCGTCCTTATCGATGAGATGGGTCCATCTGATCGGAACGCGCTCTAGTTCGCTCGCATGAGACATCGGATCTATCCGATGTCTCAATATCGAAAAAGTCAATGAAGCGTCGCCCGTCCCATGGCGAGGCGGCCCGCGATCGGCGGCGCGCGCTCATCCAGCGTCCCGCGCGGGGGCGCCGTCAGGCGGGTCGGATCGTTGCGACTGAATGAGCGTTTTTTCGAGCAGCTCGTCGAGGCGTTGCGGGTCATCGGGAAATCCCGCGCTGATCCAGAGAACCTCCAGAGTCTTCAACGCGTCGCCAACGGCGCGGCCGCTGGCGACGCCATGCGCCATGAGATCCGCGCCGGAAAAGGGCAGGCGCGGCGGCGCGACATCGTGCAAAAAGCCGCGCCCGGTCTCCCATTCAGACGGCTTGGGGAAGCGGGCCTCCGCGTGCGCCAGCGCGCAGGCGTCGAGTGCGGCTTGGCGGCCATGGCGGTACAATAAGCGGCGCAATTCATCCAGTTCGGGCGGCTCCTCCCGCCCATGCAGCTCGATTAGGGCGGTCGCGGCCTGTTCAAGCCGGCGAAACTCCGCGTTGGAAAGGCGCAGGCGTTCGCGCAGACGCAGGGCGTCCTCCGGCGTATAAAGACAAAGCGCGGCGAGACGCAGGAGCGGGTCTTGCGGCGGGGCGGGAGCGATCATGGCGAGCCGCCGCAGCCGGGCCGGATTGGGCGCCGCGGCGAGCAGCGGCCCAATCAACCCGGCCGCGCAGATTTCTTCGCTGACCTCGACAGCGCGGCGGGCGCAGAGGAGCTTCAGGATTTCCGCCCGGACTCTTTCCCGCGACAGCGAGGCGAGGCCTTCGCGTTCGCGCATGGCGGCGGCGAGCCCGGCGGGATCGAGCGGACCTTCGCCGAATTCAGCCGAGAAACGGAAGAAGCGCAAAATGCGCAAAAAATCCTCGCGGATGCGGCGGGCCGGCTCGCCGATAAATCGAACCCGTCTCGCCGCGATATCTTCGAGCCCGCCGACATAATCGAAAAGCTGGCCGTCGCGCGCGAGCGAGAGCGCGTTCACGGTGAAATCCCGCCGCAACGCATCGGTCTTGAAATCGCGGCCAAAGCGGACTTTGGCCCGTCGCCCGTCCGTCTCTATATCTTCGCGCAGGCTGGTCGTCTCGAATGTCTTGCCCTCGACGAGCAGGGTGACCGTGCCATGCTCGAGGCCGGTGGGAATGCAGCGCAGGCCGGCCGCCTTGGCGCGCGCCATCACCGTCTCGGGGGCCGCCGTCGTGGCGAGATCAATTTCATGGACAGGCCGTCCGAAGAGGGCGTTGCGCAATGCGCCGCCGACGATCCTCGTTTCGTCGCCGTCGCGATCGATAGCGTCGAGAATTTGCGTCAGGGCCTGATCGCGCAGCAAAGCCGTCGCGGCCTC
The DNA here is from genome assembly GCA_963829515.1 of uncultured Alphaproteobacteria bacterium. Lineage (GTDB taxonomy): Bacteria > Pseudomonadota > Alphaproteobacteria > Rhizobiales > Beijerinckiaceae > Methylocapsa. Next base: position 267,678 of record CAWHIP010000013.1, on the reverse strand, counting down.
CGGCGCCTTGACGCCGGCGCCGCCGGCGCGGCTCATTGCAGGCGCCCCGGCACCAGCTTGCCGTTTTCGATATGGGCCGGCACATAGGCGCCCTCGTGGCGAACCGCGAAAAAGCCGAAGGCGAGCATGCCGGCGGCGGCGGTCGCAAGGCCCGCCAAGGCGAGCGTCGAGGCCACGCCATGTGTCCAATGATCCACCGTGAACGGATAGGTTCGGCGCAAGGCGAGGTAGATCATATAGACGGCAAAGGGGGAGGCAAACAGAAGCGCCGGCTCCAGCAAGATCCGCCACATCAGGAGTACAGCCTTTCATAAAGATTGCGGAGTATGCCCGCCGTGACGCCCCAGATGTGGCGCTCGCCATAGGGCATCTCATAGAATTAGCGCGTCTTGCCCTCGAGCTCGCGGGCGCCGAGCGTATGATTGGCGGCGTTCATGAGAAAGGCGAAAGGCACCTCGAACGCATCCTTGACCTCGTGCGGGTTGATGTCCAGCACAAGCGGCGGCGCGACCTTGGCCACGACCGGGTGAATATGAAAGCCGGTGCCGGTCAAATAGGGATCGAGATAGCCGAGCGGCTCGACGCGCCGGCTGTCGAGGCCGATTTCCTCATGGGCCTCGCGCAGGGCGGCGGCGATCGGGCTTTCGTCTTGCGCGTCGATCTTGCCGCCGGGAAATGCGATCTGGCCGGAATGGACGCGCAAGGCGGCTGCCCTTTGGGTCAAAATGACCTTCACCTCGCCCGGATAGTCGACGAGCCCGACCAGGACCGCCGCCGCCCGCGCCCCTTTGAAATGCGCGGCCCCGCCGCTTGGTTCATTCAGCGCGTGATCGCCATGCGCAGGCGCGCCGCTCGGCCGCTCGGCTTCGGGGGCCAGCGAAAGGCGCGACCTGACCAAGGCGAAGACCCTGTCCGGGGCGAAAATCTCTTCGGAGGGCGTCGCGGTCTGCATCAGGCGTCTCGCTTTGTCGGCCCGCCGTCGATAGACTGCGCTGCTTCGACATCGGCCGCGTCGGCGAGCGGAAAGAACGCTCCGGCCGAGGCCGCGCCGAAACGCCGCGCGCCCTCCTGCTCCCGGATTTCGCAAAGCGCGACGAGATCGAGCGCCAAGGCGCGCGTCACAAGCGCCCATAGGCCGCCGCGCACGAGGACGTAAGGCTTCAAGCCTTCCGCATCCCCCATCTCGAAACGTAGTGGATGTTCGGCGTCGACCGTGACCCAATCGTCGACATTGGTCCGAAACCGCAAGACCTGCCCGGATTGCTCCGCCGCCATCGTCATCTCCACCGCGACAAAGGGCGCGTCCTCGACCGTGACGCCGACGCGCTCGACCGGCGTGACGAGAACAAAGCGGTCGGGGTCCTTGCGCAGGATCGTCGAGAAAAGCTTGACGAGGGCCGGCCGGTTGATGCGCGTTCCTTGATAGAACCAAGCGCCATCGCGGGCGATCCGCATGTCGATGTCGCCGCAAAAAGGCGGATTCCATCGCTCGACTGGCGGCGGCGCCTTTTGCCCCTCGCTGCTGGGTCCAGGCGGATGCGCTCCCGGCAGGCGCAGGGTTTCGGCCAAGGCTTCGACGGGCGAGATTTTGGCCTCGCCGCCGGCCTCTGGCTTCGCGGCGTCGTCAGCGAGGAAATCTGCGGCCATAATCTCTTCCCCAGCGCCATGCGAGGCTCTCACCCTCTCAAATCGACGCGATCGCGCGCAAGCTTGATCGACAAGCCGATTTTGATGAGCCATCTAATCAGCTATAAGCGAATTGAAAGCGATCGGCTTTCTTCGCGGCGGCGCGTCAAAAGGCAGAAACTCATGCCGGAAGCACTTACGGCTTCGTTCGAAGCCGCTATCGCCCGCACGGCCGAGACCGCGCTGGAGAGAATCGCGGCGGCGCGGGCCTCGATCGAAACGGTCATCTTCGGTCAGGCCGAGGTGGTCGAGCAGAGCCTGGTCACGCTTTTGTCCGGCGGGCACGGGCTGCTCGTCGGCGTGCCGGGGCTCGCCAAGACGAAGCTTGTCGAGACCTTGGGCATCGCGCTCGGCCTGAACGCGAGGCGCGTCCAATTCACGCCGGATCTCATGCCCGCCGATATTCTTGGCTCCGAGGTCCTGGAGGAGGCGGCGGACCATAAGCGCAGCTTTCGCTTTGTCCAAGGCCCGATCTTCGCGCAATTGCTCATGGCGGATGAAGTCAACCGGGCGAGTCCGCGAACCCAATCCGCGCTGCTTCAGGCGATGCAGGAATATCATGTCTCCGTCGCCGGCGAGCGGCACGATCTGCCGCAACCCTTTCATGTCCTGGCGACGCAGAACCCGCTCGAGCAGGAAGGCACTTATCCGCTGCCCGAGGCCCAGCTCGATCGCTTCCTCATGCAAATCGACGTCGCCTATCCCGATCGCGCCGCCGAGCGGCGCATCCTGATCGAGACCACCGGCGACGCGCAGGCCGAAGCTAGGCGCGCCATGAGCGCCGAGGAGCTGATGGCGACGCAGCGTCTGGTGCGCCGCCTGCCGGTCGGCGAAAGCGTCATCGACGCCATTCTCGATCTCGTTCGCTCCGCGCGTCCGGGCGAGGGCGATCCGGCGATCACAAAACATGTCGCCTGGGGCCCTGGCCCGCGCGCCGCGCAGGCCTTGATGCTCGCGACCCGCGCCCGTGCGCTGCTTGGCGGACGGCTGTCGCCGTCCATCGAGGATGTCGCGGCGCTCGCGGTTCCAGTGCTGAAGCACCGCATGGCGCTGACCTTCGCCGCGCGGGCCGAAGGCGAGACGGTGGCGGATCTCGTGACCAGATTGACGGGGCGGCTCGGCTGACCATGCCGCTGGGGCGATTGCTCGATAAAGAGGAAAGCCGCGTTGGCGCCCGCCAGCAGGATGACGCGCTGCTGCTGGCGCGGCGGTTTCCTAGTCTGCTTGTCGCCGCGAGGGAGGTCGCCGCGAGCGTGATGCATGGCGTGCATGGTCGAAGACGCGCCGGCCTCGGCGAGACCTTCTGGCAATTTCGTCCCTTTGTCGCCGGCGAGGCCGCGAGCCGGATCGATTGGCGCCGCTCCGCTAGGGATGATCGGCTCTATGTGCGCGAGCGGGAATGGGAGGCGGCCCATACGGTCCTGATTTGGATTGATCGCTCGGCCTCGATGCGTTTCGCGTCGAAGCTCGCCATGCAGCCCAAGATCGATCGCGCGCTCGTGCTTGGCCTCGCCGCCGCCGATCTTCTCATGCGCGGGGGCGAGCGCGTCGGGCTGCTCGGCCTGATGCCGCCGATAGCGGTCAGGAACATTATCGAGCGCTTCGCCGAAACATTGCTGCAGGAGGAAAGCGCCCGCGATTTCGAGCCGGCGGAGCTCCCTCCGGCGACGAATTTGCCGCGCAACGCCCAGGCGATTCTGATCGGCGACTTTCTCAGCGATCCGGGCGATATCGCCAGAGTGGTCGAGACGATGAGCGCCGCCGGCGCCCGCGGCCATCTCGTCATGATCGCGGACCCGGTCGAGGAGACCTTTCCCTTCTCTGGGCATATGGAGTTCATCGACGTCGATTCGCCGGCGCGGCTGCGCGTCGGCCAGGCCGAGGAGTTCCGCGCCGAATACGGGCGCCTCTCGCCGCCCATCGGGCGGCGATTCAAGCCGCGGCGCGGTCGAGGGGATGGACCTTGATGCTGCATCGCACCGACCGGCCGGCGTCCGAGGCCTTGCTCGCCTTGCGCATGCAGCTCGAAGCCAATTTCGTTCATGCATCCCGAGAGTTGGCGCTCTGATGCTCGGCGTCCCCTTGGCGTTCACGGCTCCCTTGGCGCTTGCCGCGCTCTTCGCCTTGCCGCTGCTCTATCTCCTGCTGCGCATCACGCCGCCGCGGCCGCGCCAGACGCCGTTTCCGCCGCTGCGCCTCGTTCTCGACCTCCGCCCCAAGGACGAGACTCCCCTGCGGACGCCGTGGCAGCTTCTGCTCTTGCGCCTTGCGGTCGCCGCCTGCATCATTCTCGCCATGGCCGGGCCGGTTTGGAACCCTTCGCCCCTCCTGGGTTTGGGGGAGGGGCCCTTGCTCGTCGTGATCGACGATGGCTGGCCGGCGGCGCCGAGCTGGGATCGCAGGGTCGCGGCGGCGGCGGCGAGGATCGAGGCGGCGGGACGAAGATCGCGGCCGGCGGCGGTCGCGGCGACTTCGGACGCGGGGCGGGAGATCGTCCCGACCGATGTCGGCAAGGCGCTGGAGCGGCTGCGCGCGATCAGGCCAGCTCCTTTCGTTCCCGACCGGCTCCCCCTTCTCGCGCCAATCGCGAAATTCGCCGACGATCATCCCAATAGCGCGATTGTTTGGATCGCCGATGGGATTGAAAAGGGCCGCGCGAGAGAGTTCGCCGCGAAGCTCGCGGCGCTTCCGGCGCAGGTCAGCGTCGTGGCCGGCGCCGATCCGGTTCGCGCTCTCGCCGGGCCGCAGAATCTGGCCGGAGGGCTCGAAGCGCGCGTGCTGCGTTCGGCGCGGGGCGGGCCAGATCAAGGCCTTGTCCGGGCGCTTGACCTTAAGGGACTGGCCCTCGGGGCGGCGGCGTTCGATTTCGCCGCGGCGAACGAGACGAAGGCCCGATTTGAAATACCCGTCGAATTGCGCAATGATGTCGCCCGGCTTGAGATCGTCGACGAACATTCCGCCGCGGCCGTGGCGCTCCTGGACGAGCGCTGGCGGCGGCGACGGATCGGCCTCGTCAGCGGCGAAACAGCTGATGTGGCGCAGCCTCTGCTCGCGCCGAATTACTACCTTTTGAAAGCTCTTTCGCCCTTCGCCGACGTGCGCGAGGCGCGGCCGGGCGCCGTCGATCCGATCCGGGTCTTGCTCGACGAGCATGTCGCGATCATGATCCTCGCCGATGTCGGCGCGGTGTCTGGGCCAGCGCATGAGGATCTTTTGCGCTTTGTCGAAGACGGCGGCATTCTCTTGCGCTTCGCCGGCACGCATCTCGCCGGCGCCTCCGACGATCTCGTCCCCGTCAGGCTGCGGCGCGGCGGCCGGGTGCTCGGCGGCTCGATGTCCTGGGACGCGCCGAAGACTCTTGCACCATTTGAGCGGCAAAGCCCATTCTTCGGGCTCGGCGTCCCCGCTGAAGTGACGGTCGCGCGCCAAGTCCTGGCGGAGCCCGATCCGGGTCTTCCGGCCAAGACCTTCGCCCAGCTCGCGGATGGAACGCCGCTCGTGACCGCCATGAGGCTTGGCAAGGGAATGACCATTTTGTTCCATGTGACGGCTGACACGACTTGGTCAAATCTGCCGCTCTCGGGCCTGTTCGTGGACATGCTGCGCAAGATCGTCGGCTTGTCGGGCGAAACGGCGAAAGACGCTTCCGCCGCGCCTGGGGTCGAAGCGCGAACCGAGCAGGAGCGAATGGTCCCGGCGAATCGGACCCTCGACGGCTTTGGCGTTCTCGGCCCCCCGCCGCCGAGCGCCAAGCCCATTCCGGTCGGGTTCGACGGCGCCGCCGACGCGGAGCATCCGCCGGGACTTTACGGCGCCGCCGACGCCCTCATCGCCGTCAACGTCATGCAGCTGCAGGAGGTGATCGCGGCGGCTGATTTTTCCGGTCTCGGCTTGCCCGCCGAACCCTTGCGCGGCTCCGAGCCGATGGATCTCAAGCCCTGGCTGATCGCCGCCGCGTTCCTGCTGTTCGCCGCCGACGCCTTGGCGTCCCTATGGCTCTCGGGCGGCCTTGGCCGCCGCGCGCGCCGGGCGGCGGCGAGCCTCGCTGTGCTGATCCTGGGGTGCGGCGCATTCGTCGCGTCGCCGCGGGCCATGGCCGAACCCGCCGCGCCGGCCCTTTCGCAGCGCGATCTCGAAATCAGCTCTGTCCACCAGGCTCGCCTATGTGGCGAGCGGAGACCCGAAAGTCGACGAGGCGAGCCGGCAGGGGCTCGCGAGCCTCTCGCGCGCGCTCGCGCGGCGCACCTCGCTTGCCCCCGGCGAGCCGGTCGGAATCGATCCCGCGCGCGATGAATTGAGCTTCTATCCGCTCCTCTATTGGCCGATCGTCGCGACGCGCGCGCAACCGCCGCAGCCGGCGATCGCCAAGATCAGCGCCTATATGAAACAAGGCGGGACGATCGTGTTCGACACGCGCGACGCGCTTGCGGCGCGCCCTGGCGGCGCGGCGACGCCGGAAGCGCGATGGCTGCGGCAATTGCTCGACGGGGTCGACGTGCCGGAACTCGAGCCGGTGCCCGCCGATCATGTCGTGACCAAGACCTTCTACCTCATCGACGGCTTTATCGGCCGCTACGCGATCGGGGAGACCTGGATCGAGGCGCTGCCGCCCGCGCCCTTGGATGGCGGCGTCCGGCCGGTGCGCGCCGGCGACAGCGTCTCGCCGATCATCATCACCTCCAACGACCTCGCCGCCGGATGGGCCAGCGATCCGGACGGCGAAAGCCTCTACGCCCTGACGCCCGGCGGCCGTCGCCAGCATGAGCTCGCGCTGCGCGGCGGCGTCAATCTCGTGATGTATACGCTGACCGGCAATTACAAATCCGATCAGGTCCATGTCCGCGATTTATTGGAGCGGCTCGCGCATTGAGGCGTGATCCTCTGGCGCATGTCCTTGAACTTGTTGGGGAGCTTTACAAACTCCTGATCGAAACCATGTGCCGAAAAATGTTGACCGACTTTTTCGGATTGGATGAATGCGCCTGATCGGGAAGCGCCCAAGAACTCGCTCCAGATCAATAAGTTGGAGCATGTTCTGATCGAAAAAGTCGATAAGCTTCTTCGGAACATGCTCTAATGGCTCGAGTTTCGATCTGGAGGCATGTTTGGCGGCATGCCTGGCGGCGTCCGCGCAGGCATGCCTCGGCGCATCATATCCGCGCGCATGCCGGGAGGCAGGCCCGGAGGCGTGCTGGAAGGCATGCCCGGAGGCGTGAAACTCGGCGGCGAACTGGACTGCGCGAGTTCCGCGTTGCGGGCGGGCAGCGACAGCGTGATTTGACGCGCGTTTTTCTCCACCAGTGTCGTTCTGCCGTCGATTGAACGTAAAACCCATCCGGCTTCCTCTTCGCCGAGATGTCGCCGGACGACGGCGTTTGACCCCTGGCTGAGAAAAATGGCGAGGCTTTGGTCGGCGTCGACGACGGTGCCGATGAGCGTGAATGGCGGGACTTCCGCCGCCGCCTCGACGACCGGCGCCGGCGGCGCCTCAGCGGGGGCCGGCGCGATCGCCGGCGGCGCGGCCGCGCGCCGGGACGGCGAGAAGAGCGGACGATCGCGCGTCGCGGCCAATGCAACCAGGGGAATGTCCCAAAGCGGATTGCCGCTCGCCTGCTGTCCTTGCGCCGTCTGGCCAATTGGGGCGATCGTTTGGTTGGGCGAAACCGTTTGACCGGAACCTTGTTGACCTGAGCCTTGCTCGCTCAAGCTTGTGAGCGGCCGGCCGAAATCGCCCTCAATGAGATTCGCGCGCGACGGCGATTGGGCCGCAGCGTCCGCCGCCGCGAGAATGGCTGAAGCCGATATCAGGCAAGCTGTCGCCAAGCGGATCATTTATCGACCTGCCATTGACCGGAGACGTCGATTCGAACCCGCATGGGAGCGCCTTCTCTTTCGCCCATCGACTGCGGCGTTTGGATCATGAGCTGATCGATGAAAAGAAATGGCATGCCGGCCTCGAGATCGTAAAGCAATTGCTGCAAGTTGGTTTGCGCGATCTCGCAATTCGCCGTGATGCTGACATAGCCCTGGTCGGCTTGCGCGCCTTGCAAGTCAATCTGGGAGGACAGCACATTGCCGCCGGCCTCCTTGACCGCGGCGACGACGCGCTCTTGGAGGGCCGCGCCGGCGACGGTCACTGTGGGGCCTTCCAGGAACGGCGAGCCGGACGCGACATGGCCAGACGAAGGGCCAGGCGGGCGCGCTTGCTTGCCGCGGCCTTCGATCTTGTCGAGAAGCTCCGCGGCGGCGGAGAAAGCCGCGTAATCATCGGCGAGGCCCGCGAGCATAAGCCAGGCGACAAGGATGAATCCAGCGAGGGCCCCGGCGTAGCCGGTGAGCGCGAGAGCTTGCGCGCGGGTGAGCTTTTGCGCGAGGGAGCGAACCTGGATCATGGGCTTGCCGTGTAAACAGGTTCGATTTTGGCCTCGATGGAGAAATGCTCGCCCGACTCCGAGGCCGATCGCGTCGTCGGCGCAAAAAAGACCGCCTTGGTGAAATGCGCCGATTGCTCGATGAGTTGGATCAAGGGCGGGGCGTCGCGCGTCACGCCAATGATCTGCATTTTGTCGCCGAGTATATGCAGTTCGGTCAAATAGGTTTGGTCGGGCAGGATCTGCGACAGCGCTTCCATGACAATGACGCTCGACGGCGTTTGGCGTTTGCGCAGCTCCAGGGCGCGCGCCGCCTCGCCGGTGGCGTCATGCGCGGCGCGGAGCGCGGCGCGGCGTTCGTTGACGCGCTGCGCGAGCTCTTCGGTTCGGCCCTCCAGGTCGCCGCCGACGACGAGATCGGCGGCGACGGCGATGCCGGCGATCGCGCCGCCCGCCGCGATCAGCGTGACAAGAAAGCGTCGCAGCCGACGCGCGTCGCGGGCGGCCTCGACCTTTTGCTCGAAAACCTTGACGGGCGCGGCGTCGGCGTCGTCGCCGCTCAGGCGGGTCGATATGACGACCGAATCGACGCCGACATTTGCGAATGCGCTGGCGAAAGGCGCGATCAGGCTGCGCGCGGTCGCCACGATCGTGACGATCATTCGATCACTTTCGACCTGGCTCGCGGGCCGCCAGCCAAATGCAGCGTCGACGGCGCTCCAGGGCGTAAGGCGGTCGATCTGAGCGCGGATGATTCCTTCCAGAAAGTCCGAGGCGCGGCCAGGCAATTCGAGCGGCCGAAACATGAACCGGCGGGGCTGTAGCACGAGTTCGACGCGGGCGCGATGCAAGCGCGTCGCCCAATTGGTCGAAGCGGCGGGATCGATGCGCCCGTCGATGATGCGGATCCGCTCGTTCGCGGCGTCGGCGGCCGTCTTATCCGTCGTCGCCTCCAGCGTGAATGCGCCGCCCGGCTCTTCGACGAGGCGCAGGTGAGGCGTCGAGCGCAAGGACTCGCGGCAAACGAGGACCGCCGATTCGACGCGATCGATCCATCGCGAAAACGCTTCGGCTATTTTTTGGCGCCAGCTCATTTCACATCCATTTTAGCGAGGCGGTCAAACCGGACCGTCAAAATCGTCGCGCCACGACAAAATTCGATAGGGTTCCGCGCCGCCCTCGAGAAGGAGAATGACGACGTCGGCGTTCACGCGTCGGCCATCGGCGAAGGCGACGCGAACGGCCGCCCGCGTCGCCTTGCGTGGCTCGATCGCTGCGCTGGGACGGGCCGCGCCGAGAAGAGCCAGCACGGCTTGCGGACTTCGCGCATGGCGCTGTGCGAGGATTGCGGCGACCGCGTCCGGGGTTATCTTAGGCAAAGCCGCGACGACCTCGGGCGCGGCCTCAATCACGTCGATTTCAGCCTTCCCGTTGAAAACCGTGACGAAAGGGAGCGCTTTTTCGACAAGGGCGGGGGGCAGACCCAGCACGAGGCGCAGCTCCGCCGCGTTCTGGAACGGCGCCTCCCGCGGCGCATAGGTCATTCCGGCGTCCCGATAGGCGTCGGCCTCCTTGTTTTGGCCGGCGACTTCGGATTTCTTGCGCCATGCGACGACGCGTTCCGAATAATATTGCGCGTCCTCTGGTTTGGCGCCGAACGTCGCGAATAGACCAGCCAGCAATTCCTTCGGCGCCGCATTGAGGTCGATCCGGGCGCCCTCCGAACGAAACTCCACTGCGATCTCGGACTGCCCGAGCCGGAAGGCGAAGGCCCCGGACGTCGGCCGCTCGTTCTCCTTGGCCCCAAGCAGGCGATAGGCGGTCAGCTCGACCCCCGCCATGACCAAGGCCTCGGAACGGAGCCGGTCGCCGCCGACATGCGCCGCGGCCGCCGTGCTGGCGACATAGAGCGCGTAGACCGAGGCGAGCGTCGCCAGCGCGGCGAGAATCCACAGGACCGCCACAATGATGAAGCCGTCCTCGCGTGGCTCCCGCGGAAGAATCAGCCTGGAGACGAACATGGTTCGACAGGGCCTCGTCGGTTTGCGTGCTCAGGGCTGCGCCGGACCGTTGGATCTTTCAAGCTGCTCGACGCAGCCCATCGCGGAATTCGCGCGGACGCATTCCGCCGGGGCGGTCGCATGCACGAGGGTCGCCGTCGAGATTGCAAGGATCTCGTCGGTCGCGCCATTGCGGACGGTGACACGGATTGCGGCCGGCAAGAGCTTGGCGTCGCCCCATGTTTCGCGCCATGTGCGATCGCGGCCGGCAAAGGCGAAGGACACCCGAAATGGAACGCGGATGAGCGCGATCTCGTCGGAAAATTCGAATGCGCTCGCGCCGCCAGCCGCGATTGGCTTGAAAGGCGCTCGCGCGCGCACAAGCGCATGATCATCGGCGCTTTCGGACAAGCGCACGATTTCGAGCCCGTCCGAGCCGTTTGGGCCAATCGCCGACCGCACGAATGTGGCGGAGGTCGGCGAGCCTTCGAAGAGAGGCTTGCTGGTCCCGCCGTTCAGAGAGACAAATTCCGCGGCGGCGAGATCGGCGACGATCCGGTCGAGGCCGAGACCTAGCAGCTCGACGCGCTGGGCGCGGCCGAAGCCGGCTTTCCAGTTCGGCAGCCATTGCGCGGTCACAATGGCGAGGATCGTCATAATCAGGCCCATTAGCGCGACCGCGACCAGGGCTTCGAGAAGCGTAAAGCCATGCGCGTCGGAAGCGAAGCGGCGGGCAGGCGCGCGCGCGGCTGTCATTGGCGCGACAGTCATTGGCGCGACAGTCATTGGTTCGGCCTTTGGCGTAGCCGGATGGTGTCGATCCGAAAGGTTGATCCAGACGGTGATCGCGCAATGATCGCGACGGCTTGCGGCATCCAGGGGTTGGGTGTCGGCGAATCGGCGAGCTCGTCCGGAAGAGGCTGGATTTCAACGGCCCATTGATGTCCCGCCATTTCGCCGGAGAGACTCCCAAGCGCGAGGAGGGCGCGGTCCGGCAGACCGGTTTCGACTGCGCGCAAGATCTCAACAAGCCCAAGATGCTGCTCGATTCTCAAGGGCGCGTGAATATTGGCGGCCATGAGAGAGCCGATCGCGGTCAAGCAGACCGCCGTGACCGCAAGCGCGACAAGCGCCTCGATGAGGGTGAAGCCAGAGCGGGCTTCGAGCCTGCCGAACCGACGCTTAAAAGGTCTTGGTCGGGACAATTTCCACGCCTCCGGTGAGCCAGGCGACGCGGACCTCGAAGGTTGCGCCGAGCCGCGAGAGTGAAACCGTCCCGCCGCAGGACATTCCGGACGGAAAGAACCAGATCGCCGTTCCCGCCGCGCGCTGACCGCATTGCGCCGCGAGCACCGCCTTGAAGCCGACGTCGTCGGGCACCTTCAGCACATATCCGTTTGCGCCGGACCGGATCGTCTTTGCGTCCGCGCTGAGCTCCGTGCCGACTTGTGCGCCGCGCCTGATCGCCGCGGCGCGGTCGGATTTCAGCAGGGCGGCGGCCTCGAGCGCGTAAGCTTCGAGCCGGGCGCGCGAGGTGTGGCGTGGAAATGCCGCCAATGCGATCGCCGCGAGCATCGCCACGATGGCGAGGACGCACACCGTCTCAAGCAAAGTGAACCCGCTCTCGGCGCTTCGCCGCGTCATTATTTCTCCCAGCTTTTGATCGCGGCGGCGGTTCCGGTTCCGCCTTCTTGGCCGGATGAGCCATTGGAGACAATGTCATAGGCGCCATGCTGCCCGGGTGAGCGGTAGATGTAGGGATGGCCCCAGGGATCGTTGGGGACCGCGCTGTTTTTCAAATAAGGACCGTTCCACGCTGTCGCGCCCCCTGGACGCTGCACCAAGGCGGCAAGGCCCTCGGCCGTCGTTGGGTAGCGGCCGGAGTCCAGATAGAAAAGATCGAGCGAGCTCGCAAAGCTCTGGATCTGGATGGTCGCCGCCTTGACTTTCGATTGGCTGAGGTAATTGAGGACGCGCGGTCCGACGAGGCCCATGATCAGGCCGATAATGGTGATCACGACCAGGATTTCGACCAGGGTGAAGCCGTCCTCTGCTCCGATCAAGGAGCCGCGCCGCCTTGCGCCGCGAGGGCAAATCCTGGCTGAATTCATCATATTCAAAGGGTTCATCAAGCTTGGCTCCGGGTTCATCCGACGACTTGGCTCACCGACATGAGCGCGGTCATGACCGAGACGATCAAGCCGCCGACAATGATGCTGATCCCAATAATTGCGACGGGTCCGATGACGCCGACCAATCGATCGAGGCTTCGCTGCAGCTTGGCTTCGTAAAATTCGGCGATGCGCTCGGCGAGCATAGGCAATTGGCCGGACTCTTCGCCGAGCCGTAGCGTGCGAACCGCCATCGCCGGAACCGCCTTCGTTTCGGCGAGCGCGTCGGACAGTCTGCCGCCATGTCGGACTAGATCGCCGGTCTTGCTCCAGGCTGGTGAACGTCCCGTCGTCGCCATCATGTCAGCGAGGATCCGCAAGGTCGTCGTGAGCGCGACCCCGCTGCCGAGCAGGACGCCGAGATTGCGGCAAAATATAGAGGTTCGATGAAAGCTTAAAACTTTGCCGACGAGAGGCAGATGCGCCAGCGCCTCCAGAATCGAGCCGCGCACGATCGGCTGGCGTAGAACATACCACCCGCCGCCAATGAGAATGACGAGCGTCGCCGCCAGCGCTTGGGTATGGGCTCGGAGAAGGTCGGAAAGGCCGAGGAAGGCCACCATGACCGGATCGAGCTTCGCGTTGAAGTCGCGCAGCACTGCTGACGAATTGCGGTAGCACGAAAGTAAGGAAGAAGACAAGAACGGCGCTCGCGGCGGCGAGGACAAAGGCCGGATAGCGCAGGGCGTCGCTGAAGCGCCGGCGCAGCGCCTCGGCGCGGGCCCGTTCGGCGGCGAGCACCTCGAGGATATGCGCCAAGGTGCTCGACGCCTCGCCGACCCGCACGAGGGCGATATACATTGGCGAAAAAAGCGCGGGATGCTGGGCGAGCGCGTCGGCGAAGCTTTCCCCGGCGAGAATGGCGCCGGCGATCTTGGCGATCGTCGGGCGCAGCCGCCCGATGTCGGTGTCGTCCGAAAACAATTCGAGGGCTTCATTGATCCTGGCGCCGGTCTTCAGCAGAAGAGCCAGATCGCCGGTGAAGAAAGTGACGTCTTCCGGGCGCGGGCTGGACAGAAAGGAGAAGCTCCAATCCACGCCCCGCCTTCCAGCCTCGTCATTGACGGTTTCGATCGGAATAAGGCCGAGATATTCGATCCGATGGGCGACCTCCGCCGCGGTCGGAGCGGACAGCGAACCGCTCACGATTTCGCCGCTTTGGGTCAAGGCGCGATAGCGGAAGCTCGCCATGGTTTCAGCGCACGGTCGTGACGCGGAGAACCTCGGACGCCGAGGTCGTCCCGGCGCGGCATTTGGCTACGGCGTCTTCGATCATGGTCGTCATGCCGGAACCCCGCGCGGCCGAGTCGATCTTATGCGCGTCGGCGTGCGGCGCCGACAAGCTCGCGCACCTCCTCGTTGAGCTCGAGCACTTCGAATACGCCGACCCGGCCGCGATAGCCGGCGCCGCCGCACCGCTCGCAGCCCACGGGCTCCCAAACCGCGTCTCCCGCCGCGATGCCGATCGCGCTATAGCGGGGATCCTCGATAAGGTCGGCCGCGCTCAGGACGCGCTTTTTCTTGCAGCGATCGCAAAGTATGCGGACCAGTCGCTGCGCGATCACGGCCCGTAGCGTCGATTTGAGCAAGAAGCCTTCGACGCCGAGATCAAGCAGGCGGGGGACGGCCGCGGCGGCGGTCTCCGTGTGCAGGGTCGTGAGCACGAGATGGCCGGTGAGCGCCGCATGGATGGCGATGCCCGCGGTTTCGGCGTCGCGCACTTCGCCGACCATGATCACGTCGGGATCTTGGCGTAGGAAGGACCGCATCGCCGTGGCGAAAGTGAGCCCAATCGAGGGTTTGACTTGCGATTGGTTCACGCCTTGGATTTCATATTCGACAGGATCCTCGATTGTGAGAATCTTGCGCGAAGGCTCGTTGAGGACCGAGAGAAGCGTTGCGAGCGTCGTTGTCTTGCCGCTTCCGGTAGGCCCAGTCACGACGATCAAGCCATGCGGAAGCGCGAGCAGACGGTTGAGGGTTTTTTCGTCGGCGCTAGAGAAGCCGAGCTTGGCCATCTCGAGCAGGCCCCGATCGCGCGGCAGCAAGCGGATAACCGCGGCTTCACCGTGCTGCGTCGGCATGGTCGCGACGCGAATATCGACTTCCGTCCGGGCGACTTTCTGGCGCGCGGCGCCGTCTTGAGGAAGCCGCCGCTCGGCGATGTTGAGGCCGGCCGAGAATCTTGATCCGCGAGATCAGCGCCTGCGGCAAGGCGTCGATCGGCGTGGGAGTCGCCCGCAGCAAGCCGTCCACCCGCATGCGCACTGAGAGGCCGGTCCTGAAGGGCTCGATGTGAATGTCGCTGGCGCGGAGCTCGATCGCCTTTTCGAGGAGGTCATTGACGGCGCGCACGACCGGCGCTCCGCTTGCGAGGTCGCGCAGACTTTCAATGTCGTCATCGGAGCCGGCGATGCTTGCGGTAGGATCCTGCGATGAAGCCTCGTCGCCGCCAAGCCTCTCGCCGAGGATGGTGGCGATATCCTCGAATGACGCGACTTCGATCCCGACAGGCCCTCCGAGAACGATTTCGGCCGCGCGCGCGGCGGCCTCGTCGGTTGGGTCGCCCATCGCGAGCTTGAATTGGCCTGTCGGCGCCGCGAAGGGAAAGACCGCGATCTCGCGGAGGAACCGCGGTGAAAATCGATCGGTCAGTGCGGGCGCCGCGACGAGCTGGGGCAGGTTCAAGCGCTTCAGGCCATAAAATTGCGCGACTTCGTCGGCAAAGCCATTCGCGGAAAGATCAGTCGACTCCCAAAGTTTACGTAGCGTGCGCTCTGGATTTATCGCCGCCGCAGATGAAGGATTAAGCACCGAATCTGAAAGTAGAAAGCTTTTATTGAGCAGATGCCTCGCGAAGTCTTCGACAACAGTCTTGGTCATTGCTATGGCTCTATGCCGGATTGAAAAGCTCGCAAAAAGGATCCCGTAGGGCGAATATGTGGCGTTTTAATGTCGAAGGAGCAAGTTTGGATTTTATCTTGACCAGAGCGCCGAAGTTAGCCACACTACAGCTTGATGTTGTAAGCGGTCGTATTCGCGGCTCGTATTTCCATGTCAGTGGACTTCGTCTTTGAGGTCGGTTCGTCTTTAGGTCGGCTAGTGTTCACTAGGTTGTCTTGTTGTTCAGCGTCCAGGCCCAAGAGTTGCGTTCCCGTCTCACCGCTGTCTCCGCGGCGCTTATTTTGCTTGCGTGCGGGATGCTCGCGGCGTGCAGTTCGCCGCCGCTCACAATCGGAGGCGCGGGCAATGATCCGCCTGACGCCTTGGATCGGGTCCGTTCAATAGATTTGCAGCCGCGCTATCCGCGCGCGACCGAGTCGGTCAGCACCGGCGCGGCGGGCGGCGATCGGCCTCTTGTATACTATGGCGGGGGCGTTGGCTCGGCGCCGCGGGGGGCGGGCGTGGCCGGAGGGGGCGGCGGCGAAGGGGTCGAGCTGAACTTCGAGAACACGCCGGTTACGACCGTCGCCAAGGTCATCCTCGGCGATATCCTGGACCTCGGCTATACGGTCGATCCGCGCGTCCAGGGCGCGATCAGCCTTTCATCGGGGCGGCCAGTCCCAAGGGCCCGCTTGCTGTTCGTGCTGGAAAGCGCGTTGCGGACCGGCAATGCAGTCTTGGTTCATGATGTGGGGGGCTATCACATCGTCCCGGCCGAAGAGGCGATCGGCGGCGGAAGCGTCGATCGCGCGGATCGCGAAAAGAGTTTGGAGCCGGGCTACGGGCTTACGGTGATTCCGCTGCAGCATGTCTCGGCGCCGACGATCATGAAGCTTTTGGAGGGCTTCGCGACAAAGCCTGGAGCCGTCCGCGCCGACCAGACGAATAATCTGCTTCTCGTCATTGGCAATGGCGTCGAGCGCGCGTCGGCGGTCGACACTGTCCTCAGCTTCGACGTGGATTGGATGCGCGGCCAGTCGGTAGGCGTTTTTCCGGTCCATAATACAACCCCGGAACCTTTGATTAGCGAGCTTGAGAAGATCCTGGATTTGGGCGAAGCGGGCATGAGCCAGAATTTGGTGAAATTGCAAGCGATCAGCCGTTTGAATGCGATCCTGGTGGTGGCGCGCAAGCCGGAATTGCTTCATGCCGCCGGAATTTGGATCGGTCGCCTCGATGGTTCGGCGACGGCGAGCACTGGCGTCAAGGTCTACAGAGTGCGCTACGGCGACGCCCGCCAGATCGCGAAGCTGCTTAGCGAATTGTTCATCGGGGCAAGCGGCGGCGGGCTCGAATCCGCGACAAATCAAATCGCGCCAGGCGGGGGCGCGTTCAATGTATCCACGGCGGAACGGCTCACCGGCGGCCCTCCGAGCGCGGCGACCGCCACCGCGTCGGTTCAATCGCCAAACCCATTTGGATCCTTGCGCGGCGGGCAGTCCGACGCACAGGACAACGGCGGCGCGTCGGGCGCCGGAGGCGCGTCGTCCGCGGTGTCCAACGCCTCGGTCGCCTCGCCGCGGGTCAGCGGCGGAGCGGCGGGGGCTTCGCTCCTGCCGGGCGTCCGGATCATGGCCGACGCCGTGAACAATACGGTCGTGATCTACGCCAATCAGGAGAATTACCGCATCATCGAAAGGGCGCTCAATCAGCTCGATCGACCCCGGATGCAAGTTGCGATCGACCTAACGATCGCTGAAGTCACGCTCAACGACCAGCTCGCCTTCGGCGTGCAGTTTTTTCTCGGCCACACGCTGGGCGCCCTCACCTCCAGCGGAGCGACCACGACCACGGCGGCAGCCCAGCCCGTCACGGCCTTCAACACAGCTGGAACCTCGCTGCCCTTGCAATCGACGCAACCCGGCTTCAATCTTCTTCTCGGCTCGAAGTATACGCCGAATGTCGTGATCAACGCCTTGCATCAATACACGACCACGAAGATCCTCTCCAATCCCTCCCTCGTCGTCATCGACAATCAGGTCGCGACCCTC
The DNA here is from genome assembly GCA_963829515.1 of uncultured Alphaproteobacteria bacterium. Taxonomy (GTDB): domain Bacteria; phylum Pseudomonadota; class Alphaproteobacteria; order Rhizobiales; family Beijerinckiaceae; genus Methylocapsa. The sequence continues at coordinate 250,516 of CAWHIP010000013.1, read as the reverse complement.
ACGGTCGGTGATCAGGTCCCGGTGTCGACGGGATCGGCGACGGTGCTGACAACGCAAAATACAGTCGTGAACACCATTGATTACAAGAATACGGGCATCATTCTGCGCGTCTTGCCACGCATTAACTCCAATGGAAATGTCCTGCTCGATGTCGAGCAGGAAATCAGCCTCTGCACGAATTGTAACCCGAATAACCCAAATCTCACGCCGACGATCTCGGAACGCAAAGTCAAAAGTTCGATTCTCGTCGCCGATAGCCAGACGGTGCTGCTCGCCGGCCTCATTCAGGATAACCAGACCGGCGAGCGCGACGGCCTTCCTGGCTTCGATCAAATACCGATCATAGGCAATGCTTTCGTCAACAATAGTAGTAAGGAAAACAAGCGCACCGAACTCATCATCTTCATCCGGCCGCAAATCATCCGCGACGGAGTCGACGCCTCCTTTGTCGCGGAGGAGTTGCGCTCCAAGCTGAAGGGAGACAAGGTGAGCTCCACTCATCCGCCGGGCGCGGTGTCGCCCAACGCCTGGGCGCTCCCCCAATGATGGAGCTTCACGATCAAATAGCGTGCGGCCGGGGCCTTCCGGTTGAGACTGTCGTCTCAACGACAGATGCGGTTCCATTGGATTCGGCTCGGCGCGAGGCCTTCAAATACGCGGCCGTCGCTGTCGCCGGTTGCGCCATGGCGATGTTGAGCCTGGTCGCCGCGCCGGGCGGCGCGGGTCTTTTTGGCTGCGGCCTGGCGCTTCTCATGATCGCCATCGCGATCGTCGATGCGCGCCAATTTATCATCCCCAATCAGCTGACCATAGCCGCCTTTCTCCTCGCTTTAGTCCAAGCGGCGAACCAGAGCCTTGGAAACGCGTCAGAGAGCGTCATCCTCGCCGCGTCGCGCGGAATCGTATTGAGCTTGGCCTTTCTTGGCCTTCGCGAAATCTATCGTCGTTTGCGCAAACGCCATGGAATTGGCCTCGGCGATGTGAAGCTCGCCGCTGTCGCGGGCGCTTGGATCGAATGGACCTTCATTCCCGTGGCGATTGAAATCGCGGCGCTCTCCGCGCTCGCCGTCTATGGGGTTGGGCGGCTTCTCTCGCGTCGCCCGTTGCGCGCAAACGCGCGGCTGCCGTTTGGGCTTTTCTTCGCGCCGGCGATCTGGTTTTGTTGGCTGCTTGAAGCGAAGCTTGGCGAGTTTTGAGCAAGTCGCGCCTCGGCGCGATCAAAGGGCGCCGCATTTCTCCGTCGCGGCGCGATCGGCTTTGATCAATTGCGCGGGTCCTTGAGGAAAATATAAGCTATGGCGATCTCCGCGGCGATCTGGGCCCTCGCGCCGAGCCTTGCGAGGCTGCGGCAGGCCTTTTCAGGGCGTTTTTCTTGGACGCAGAGCGCGCGGCGCCGTTCATGCTACGCTTTTGCCGCGCTGGCGTTCATGTTTGTTCCAGCGAGTCTGGTCGCGGCGGAAACTTTCCGCGATGGCAGCGCCGCCTACGCCGCCCACAATTATGTGCGCGCGGCGCAGATTTTTTCAAATCTCGCGCCTCGCGGCGACCCTAGGGCGCAGACCTTTCTCGGCTTCATGTTCGCCAGCGGCGAGGGCGTTCCACAAAATTTCGTCGTTGCGGCGGGATGGTACCGCTGCGCCGTCCGGCAAGGCTTTCCAAGCGCCGAATATTTGCTTGGGCTCCAATATGACAAGGGCTTGGGCGTTCCGCAGGATTATGTGACCGCTTATGCGTTGCTCAATCTCGCGGTCGCCGGCGCGGGGCGAGAGCGCCATTATTGGGTCAAGATACGGGACGCCGTTGAATTGAAACTCACCCTGGTCGAACGTCTTCGGTCGCAACAGCTGGCTTTCCTCGGACCGCCGCAAGAACCTTGCCTGCCGATCGTCGTCGGCTATTAACTTTCCGGAACGCTCGGGGCGTAAATTGGGTTCTCTAAACGCGGGCCGTCGCATTTTGCCGCCTGCTGAACCAATATTCTAATTTAAAACAATAGGGTAGATAATTTTCGGCGATATGCCGAGATCGCCTTGGGTTTGACGCGGGACAAGCGCATGGCGTATAGCTTGGCGGCGGCGCGGAGCGGCGGCTAATCCCCGGCGAGCGGGAAAAGTCAGTCTCGAAGTCACGAAAAATCATTCGCTGACCGCGCATGCGGGTGTAGCTCAATGGTAGAGCAGCAGCCTTCCAAGCTGAATACGAGGGTTCGATTCCCTTCACCCGCTCCAATTCTTTCGACATCTGATTGAATCACTTTTCCGAATGGCGCGGGCATTCGGAGAAGGCGTCACTCTTTGTCGCGCTGTCCGCGTCGTCGCGTTGCAAAACGAGACTTCACTGTCCCGGAAACGGGATGAAACCCGGCAGGCCTCTGACCCGTTCGATCCACGCGCGCAGGTTCGGGTAGGGAGCCAATGAGACGCCGCCTTCCTCGGCCCGCGCGGCAGGGGCGAAGACAGCAATGTCGCCGATCGTCGGGTGGTTAAGCTCAAGCCATTCACGGCCAAGGAGATGCGCGTCGATGATCTTGAGGACGGCGTTGGCGCGGTCCTGAAGCTTTGGCAATTCGACTGCGTCCGCCGCGATTTTCGCGCGCCGCGCCGCGCTGACGCTCGTCAATTCCTGGCCGGCGGTCGCAAGCCATTGGGCGATGAGAGCTTGTGAGTCCGGGTCGGCGGGCCACCAGCTCCGGCCGGGATCAAACGCGCCTGCGACATAGATCAAGATGGCGAGCGAATTGCGCAAGCGCGTCTCGCCGTCCACGAAGGCGGGAACCTGACCGAAGGGGTTGAGCTTCAAGTATTTTGTGCTCTTTTGCTCGGTCTTGAGCAGGTTTATATTATGTTTAACGTAATCCACTCCAAGAATACTCAGGAGCAAACGAACCTTATAAGCGTTCCCGGACAGGTCATAGTCATAAAGTGTCGGCTTCTTATCCTTGCTTCGCCTTTCGCCGGAGAACGCCGCGCCAATGTGCGACCAGATATCTCTGAGATTTGGCAAGTTTGCGCTCCTGTCTCGGCCTCGATGAGGCGCGACTATTTCGGAATGCTTTAAGATCAGATGGATCCTGAAAGCGGCTCGAATTTTGAGGTTTTGGCGTATTTTCTTTATGCGAACCGACGGCCCGCGTCGCGCGAACACGCTCTAGGCGCGGCGTCGCATTTAAGATTCAATATAGCGCGCCGGACCGTCACCCAGATGACAATGCGGCGGGTTTCGATTTTTCTTGGCCGGCGGCGGGAGATCAGGTCGCGGCTATGTCCATGCCGCCAGTGGCGAGAAATTTTTCGAGCCAATGGATGTCGTAAAGGCCGTTCTGGACGTCGGCGTTGCGAACCAGAGTCTGGAACAAGGGAATTGTCGTGTCTATGCCGTCAATGATGAATTCGTCGAGAGAGCGGCGCAGCCGCATCAGCGCCTCGTTGCGGTTGCGCCCGTGCACGATGAGCTTGCCGACGAGCGAATCATAGGTGGGGGGAATCGTGTATCCGGCGTAGACGGCGCTATCGACGCGAACGCCGAGGCCGCCCGGCGGATGGTAATAGGCGATCACCCCTGGCGACGGCCTGAAGGTGGCCGCATGTTCGGCGTTGATCCGACATTCGATCGCATGGCCATGAAAGACAACCTGATCCTGCGTCAAGGACAAGGACGAACCGGCGGCGATCTTGATCTGCTCGTTGACGAGATCGACGCCCGTGACCATCTCGGTCACGGGGTGCTCGACCTGAATTCTCGTGTTCATCTCGATGAAGTAGAACTGCCCGTCTTCGTAGAGAAATTCGATCGTGCCGAGGCCTTCATAGCCGAGCTTGCGCATCGCGCCGGCGCAGATTTCGCCGATGTTGTGACGTTGCGCGGCGTTGAGGGCGGGCGAGGGACTTTCCTCCCAAACCTTCTGATGTCGACGCTGCAGCGAGCATTCGCGTTCGCCGAGATGAATCGCCTTGCCGCGGCCATCGCCCAGGATCTGGACCTCGATATGGCGCGGCTTTTCGAGAAATTTCTCAAGATAGACGGCGTCGTCGCCAAAGGCGGTCTTGGCCTCAAGCCTTGCGGTCGCGAGCGCGACCGAAAGCTCGCCCGGCGAACGCGCAACCTTCATGCCGCGCCCGCCGCCGCCCGCCGACGCCTTGACCAGGACCGGATATCCAAGCTCCTTCGCCACCGCAGCGGCCTCATGGTCGCCGGAGATCGCGCCCTCGGAGCCTGGCACGCAGGGAATCCCGAGTCCTTTCACGGTCCGCTTGGCTTCGATCTTGTCGCCCATCATCCGGATATGCTCCGGCTTAGGGCCAACGAAAACAATGTGATGATCGGCGAGGATTTCGGCGAAGCGCGCGTTCTCGGCAAGAAATCCATAGCCCGGATGAAGCGCCTCCGCTCCGGTGATTTCACAGGCCGCGAGAAGCCCTGGGATATTCAGGTAGGAGTCGCGCGCGGGAGGCGGCCCGACGCACACCGATTCATCGGCGAGCTTCACATGCATGGCCTCGGAGTTGGCGGTGGAATGAACCGCGACCGTCGAAATTCCGAGCTCCTTTGCGGCGCGCAGAATCCGCAAGGCGATTTCGCCGCGATTGGCGATCAGGATCTTGTCGAACATGTTGCTTGCCGAAAACGCGGCCCTTATTCAATCACGAGAAGCGGCTGGCCGTATTCGACAGGTTGGCCGTCCTCGACCAGAATGCCCGTCACGGTCCCGGCGCGGGGCGCCACGATTTCATTGAATGTCTTCATCGCTTCAACCAGAAGCAATTTGTCGCCGACCTTGACGCGCGCGCCGATCTCCACAAACGGAGGGGAGTCCGGCGCGGAACGCAAATAGGCGGTCCCAACCATCGGAGATTTGACCGCGCCCGGCGTTTCGGCCGTGGGCGCGGCAGCCGCGGGCTTGGGCGCGCCGGCCGGAGGCGGTGGAGCCGCGCCGGCGGGCGCGGGCTGACTCACGGCGGATGACAGCTGGCGCCCGATCCGGATCTTGAGATCGCCATGGGCGACTTCGATCTCGGACAGGCCCAGGCGTGTGACAATCTTCGCCAGCGCCTCGACAAGCTCTACGTCGACGGCCCCGCCGGTGCTGGTCCCAGCGGGCTTCGGCCCCGGATATTTCATTTTCTTCAACTTTCGCTGGGTCCGGCGCCGGCGAGAAGGGCTTCGAGCGCAAGATCATAAGATAAAGCGCCGAAACCCTGGATCACGCCCTGCGCGACAGGAGAGATGTAGGAATGGTGGCGAAAGCGTTCCCTTGCGTGAACGTTCGAAAGATGAACCTCGATGACTTTTGTCTTCGCGCCCTTGATCGCGTCTTGCAAGGCGATCGAGCTATGCGTGTAGGCGCCTGCGTTCAAGATGACGGGCTCGCCGGCCAAGCCCGCCTCCTGCACCCAGGTCACGAGGTCGCCTTCATGATTCGACTGGCGAAAATGCAAAACGATCCCGCGCTGCTTGCAGACGGCCCCGAGCCGCGCCTCGATCGCGGCCAAGGTCGCATCGCCATAGATCTCAGGCTCCCGCGCGCCGAGGAGATTGAGATTCGGCCCGTTGAGAATGTGAATTGCGTTCATTTCGGCGGTGCGGCGGGTCGGAGCGATCGGTTTCCATAGCTGGGATCAAATTGAAATGAAAGCCTCTGAACGAAGGCCGCGCGGCAAAAACCAAAAAGGGAGCGTTTGGGGTCTGGGGCATTCGAGCGCAGGTCGACGGGGGCGTCGGGCGTTGAAAAAATAGCGCGTTTGCTCTATTGTCGGATTGTAGAAATATTCATTGCATCAGCGCCGCGCGTCGCGCCAATCCAGGTGATTTTAATGGAAAGCACCGTTTTGAGTCGTCAAGCCTTGGTCGACGAGCCCGTGTACGCTAGCGGGCTGAGTGAGAATTGGCAGCTCTTCGGCCGCAAACCTTTCCTTATCCGGCACAATCTTGCCAACAGCGATCTCTTTAAATTGCCTCGCCTGCGGGAGGTCGGACGGGAACTCCTCAAGCGTGAAAGATCGGGGAGCGCCAAAGAGGCGGCGGTCGCATTGCCATTTTGGAAAGACTCCGCGGCGAATGCGAGATTGCTGTCAAAAGAAGATCAGTTTGAAAAGGCGATGGACGAGCTTGAAGCGGATACTTGGGGTTCGCCCTGCAAGCTGACGGCGCTGAGCGAGGTCGACCCCGCTTATGATGCGGTGCTGCGCCGCGCGATCGCGCAGCTTGCCGAGGAACTCAAGATTCCCTTTGACGATATTACGTGGTCCATGATCACGGTATTCATCACCGCGCCAAACGTGACGACGCCCTTCCACAGTGATTGGGAGGAGAATTTCCTGCTTCAGATTCAAGGCGAGAAAGACGTGCGGCTCTATGATCGCGCCGACACCAATGTTTTTCCGCAGACCGCGTTTGAAGAGCTTTGCAAAGGAAATCCGATACCCGCCCCGTTCAAGGAGGAATTTAGGGACCAAGGGACCGTATTTCACCTTGAACCCGGTGTCGGCGTGCATCACCCCGTCAACGCTCCGCACCTGGTTGTCAATGGGAATGCGGTGTCCGTTAGCGTCACCACCGTGTTTTGCACCCGAGAGCTGGACGATATTTCGCGCGTCCATCAGGCGAATCTGTTTTTGCGGGCTCTCGGCTTGCGGCCCGACTTCCCGGATCTTTCGACCCGGCGGGACAGGCTCAAAGCCGACTTTTTTCGTTATATTTCCGGGCCGCGGGATTGCGAACAAGCCTTGTCCCGGGGGTATCGTCGGCTGACCTATCCGGCGCGCGCCGCCAGAAATGCGCTTGCAAGAGCTTGAATCCAAAATGAAAAGCGCGGCCTTTTCGCGTGGTTTCGGGTGATCGCGAGACGAGCTAGGCCCGAAGCCGGCTTTTCGACGGTTTTTTGAATTAGCTTTTCCGCCCCGCTTGATTATGGTGGCGCATCTCGCTTATAAGAAGCGGATAAGTGGCGCGTGGCCTTTCGGTTGCGCGCCCTGATTTTTTGGCGCGCCTGCTCAGGTTCCGCCCCGGGGTTTTGCGGAAAATGATCAATCCTTTCGTGTTTCTTCAGGACGTGCGCGCCGAGGCCGCCAAGGTCACCTGGCCGACCCGCCGCGAGACCATGGTCACGACGGGGCTCGTCATCCTCATGGTTATTTTCGCCAGTCTATTTTTCCTCGCGGTCGACCAGGGGCTGCGCTTGGCCGTCACTTTAATCTTGAGCATAGGACATTGAATTTAAAACGACAGGGATTGGAAGATTACCCGATGAGCATGCGCTGGTACATCGTCCAGGCCTATACGAATTTCGAGAAAAAGGTCGCCGAGTTGATCAAGGAGCAAGCGGCGCAGCGTGGCCTCTCGGGCAAATTCGAGGAAATCCTCGTGCCGACCGAGCAGGTCGTGGAGATTCGCCGCGGCCGCAAGTTCAATTCGGAGCGCAAGTTTTTCCCCGGCTATGTGCTGATAAAATGCGATCTGTCCGATGATATCTACCATCTGATCAAGAATACCCCGAAGGTCACTGGATTTTTGGGCGCCGACAAGAAGCCAATGCCGATTTCGGACAGCGAGGCGGCGCGGATCAAGGGGCAGGTCGCGGAAGGGGTCGAGCGACCCAAGGCCTCGATCTCGTTCGAGATCGGCGAGACTGTTCGCGTGGCGGATGGCCCGTTCGCGTCCTTCAACGGCGTCGTGGAGGAAGTCGATGAAAGCCGTTCGCGGGTCAAGGTCGCGGTGTCGATCTTCGGGCGCGCGACGCCTGTCGAACTGGAATATGCTCAGGTCGAGAAGGTTTGAGCGCGACTGGTCGCTGATCGGACCGGATCGCGCAATTGGTTCTTGAGGGGTGGCGGCGTTCGCCTTCCTTCAAAAAGGCGTGACGCTTTTGGGCGAAGCTTTGCTTGGCCCAATGGACGCGCAAAACGCGCCGCGGCTCAGCTCCGCTCGCGCGACAGACGTGGGAGACAGGCCCGGCGCGCCAAACTGGTCCCTGCCGCCACCACGACCGCAACCGCCGCGCCCAAACAGGGGCCGGCATTGTTTGGGAGCATGCAATGGCGAAGAAGATCACGGGCTACGTGAAGCTTCAAGTGCCGGCCGGGGCGGCCAATCCGTCGCCTCCGATCGGCCCCGCGCTCGGTCAGCGCGGCTTGAACATCATGGAATTTTGCAAGGCGTTCAACGCCAAGACCGCGCAGATGGAGAAGGGGACGCCGATCCCCGTCGTCATCACCGCCTATCAAGACCGGTCCTTCACCTTTGAGATGAAGCTGCCGCCGGTCTCCTATTTTCTCAAGAAGGCCTCCGGCATCCAGTCCGGCGCGAAAACTGCGGGCCGCGGCTTCGTCGGCAAGGTGACCAAAGCGCAGATCAATGAGATCGCCGAGAAGAAACTGCCCGATTTGAATTGCGCCTCGGTGGAAGCCGCGGCGGCGATGATCGAGGGCTCCGCCCGTTCGATGGGCCTCGAGATAGTAGGGTAGGCAGATGGCGCATGTAGGAAAGCGCGTGCGCAAGGCGCGCGAAGGCGTTGACCGGGTCAAGCTCTATCCGGTCGCCGAGGCGGTCAAGCTGGTGAAGGAGCGGGCCAACGCCAAATTCGACGAGACCGTCGAAATCGCCATGAATCTCGGCGTCGATCCGAAACACGCCGATCAAATGGTGCGCGGCGTCGTCAACCTGCCGAATGGGACGGGGCGCACCTTGCGGGTCGCCGTTTTCGCCCGCGGCGCCAAGGCGGACGAGGCGAAAGCGGCGGGCGCGGATATTGTCGGGGCGGAGGAGCTCGTCGCGACGGTCCAAGCCGGGACAATCGCCTTTGACCGCTGCATCGCGACGCCCGACCTCATGCCGCTCGTCGGCAGGCTCGGCAAGGTTCTGGGTCCGCGCGGCCTGATGCCCAATCCGAAGGTCGGCACCGTGACCATGGACGTCGCCGGCGCGGTCAAGGCGTCCAAGGGCGGCGCCGTAGAGTTCCGGGTCGAAAAGGCCGGGATTATTCAAGGCAGCGTCGGCAAGGCTTCGTTCGATGACGAAAAGCTCCTGGCGAATATCGCGGCCTTTGTCGACGCGGTGGCAAAAGCCAAGCCGCAAGGTGCCAAAGGGACGTATATTCAAAGAGTTGCGCTCTCTTCGACCATGGGGCCAGGGGTAAAGATCGACCCAGCAACGGTCGCGGTCTAGGGACTTCGATCGCGGCGGCGTGAAGCTTGCCGAGGAGAGTTTCGCATCTTCGCAAGCAAGAAATGCGCGCGCGACCCTTGGCATTCAGTGGCGATTGGTTTAAATAGAAGGTTCGGGGTTGATCGGATATTGCAACCCTGCACCCATAAAGCTTCCGCGACTACGAGATGCCCGTCAGGTTTTGCTTTCGGCGAAGGATGGCGCGTGGTGCGGTGGAGAGGCCGGAGGATAGGTGGTTGCCGCCTGTCCCTTCCGGCCTTGTCCTGTCCAAGACTGTCGGCGCAAGGCCCGCCTGTTGGTGGGCTTCTGCTTAATCTCTCGACCCTGCTCCGGCTCCCGCCGGAGCGGCAAGAAAGCCGGCATAGACGGGGTAAAACCGGATTTTGGATTGCGGGACGGCGCGCCGGGCCTGCTTCCTTCGAGTTTGGTCTAATCCCTCTGTCCGGGGCGGCGCATGCGCTCCGGGGGACAGGCACAGCGACGCTTACTCGGCGCGGGGCTCCCGCGCCGCCAGGAGCGTCAGTTGCAGCCTGCGGGCGCCAATCTAAAAGATTCGCGCCCGCGCAAGGAGATAGAACTTTGGACAGAGCGGAAAAAAAGGAAAGCGTCGCCGCCCTGACTGATGTCTTCAAGAAGACGTCGGTCGTCGTGGTCGCGCATTATTCCGGCCTGACCGTGGCTCAGATGCAAAATTTGCGCAAGCAGATGCGGGCGGCTGGGGCCACGGTGCAGGTCGCTAAGAACCGTCTCGTCAAGATCGCTCTCGAAGGCTCCGAGGTCGCGTCGATCTCGGGGCTGATGCGGGGCCCGACCCTGATCGCCTATTCGAACGATCCGGTCGCCGCGCCCAAGGCGGCGGTGGCATTCGCCAAGGAGAATGACAAGCTTGTCATCCTCGGCGGGGCCATGGGGTCCACGGCGCTGAACCCGGATGCGGTGCGTTCGCTCGCGACCTTGCCTTCCCTGGACGAATTGCGCGCCAAGCTTCTCGGCTTGCTCCAGGCGCCGGCGACGAAGCTCGCGCAGCTCACGACGGCGCCGGCGGCCAAGCTCGCGCGCGTCTTTGCGGCTTACGCCGATCAAGACGCCGGCTAAGGCAGCGATCCTATCAGAGACAATAGACAAACGATTAAGACCTATCGAAGGAACTAGAAATGGCCAATTTGGAAAAGATCGTCGAGGACTTGTCGAGCCTCACCGTCCTTGAAGCCGCCGAGCTCGCCAAGCTGCTCGAGGCGAAATGGGGCGTCTCCGCCGCCGCCGCCGTCGCCGTGGCGGCTGGTCCAGCGGGCGCCGCCGCCGCCGCGCCGGTCGAGGAGCAGACTGAATTCACCGTGGTCCTCGCCGCCTTTGGCGACAAGAAAATCGAAGTCATCAAGGAAGTGCGCGCGGTGACGGGTCTCGGCCTGAAGGAGGCGAAGGATCTCGTCGAGGCGGCGCCCAAGCCAGTCAAGGAAGGCGTGACGAAGGAAGAGGCCGAAAAGATCAAGGCCGCCCTCGAGAAGGCCGGCGCGAAGGTCGAACTCAAGTGATTTCATGCGGATCGCCGATGCGATCTTAATTTGTGATAAGCGACGGCCCCGTGGGAAGCCATAGGGCCGTCGATCCGTTGCTGAAAGGTCGGTGCTGACCTTCTCAGCTGGCGCTTTGTGGCGATTTCGCCGCGGCGCATGGGGACCGGAGCAGGTCCCACCCTCCAGCGTCCGAGCTGGATGCGGGCAGGGCGACTCGCCGTTCGGGCGATCGCCGTTTTGACGAGGTGCGAGAAGCGACATGGCTCATCATTTGGCGCAGACGTTCACCGGCCGTAAGCGTATTCGCAAATTTTTTGGCCATATCCGCGAAGTCGCGGAAATGCCCAACCTGATCGAAGTTCAAAAAGCATCCTATGATCAATTTCTGCTTGTCGACGAGCCGCAAGGCGGCCGGCCCGACGAGGGATTGCAGTCCGTCTTCAAATCGGTATTTCCGATTTCGGATTTTTCCAATACCGCGCTGCTTGAATTCGTCAAATATGAATTCGAGCCGCCGAAATATGACGTCGACGAATGCCGCCAGCGCGGCATGACATTCGCCGCGCCGCTCAAGGTGACCTTGCGCCTCATCGTGTTCGATGTCGATCCCGACACCGGCGCGCGCTCGGTCAAGGACATCAAGGAGCAGGACGTCTATATGGGCGACATGCCATTGATGACCTTGAACGGCACGTTCATCGTCAACGGCACTGAACGCGTCATCGTCTCCCAGATGCACCGCTCGCCCGGCGTCTTTTTCGATCATGACAAAGGCAAGAGCCATTCCTCCGGCAAGCTTTTGTTCGCGGCGCGCATCATTCCCTATCGCGGCTCCTGGCTCGACATTGAATTCGACGCCAAGGACATTGTCTATGCGCGCATCGACCGTCGCCGCAAAATTCCGGCGACCTCGGTCCTCTATGCGCTTGGCATGGATGGCGAGGAAATTCTCTCGACCTTCTACAAGACGATCACATTCGCGCGCGACAAGGACGGCTGGCGCCAGCCTTTCGATCCGGAGCGCTTGAAGGGCTTGAAAGCGGTCGTCGATCTTCTCGACGCCGATACGGGCGAAGTCGTGCTCGACGCCGGCAAGAAGCTCACCGTGCGCACCGCGCGCCAGCTCGCGGAGCGAGGCGTCAAATTTCTCCGCGCGCAGGATGAGGATCTCTACGGGCAATATATCGCTGTCGATCTTTACAATCCGCAGACCGGCGAAATTTTCGCCGAAGCGGGCGATGAGATCAGCGCCAAATCGCTTGCGCTCCTCATTGAGGCCGGCTTCGATGAATTGCCGCTGCTCGACATCGACCATATCAACATCGGCCCCTATATCCGCAATACGCTCGCAGTCGACAAGAACAGCGCGCGTGAGGAGGCCCTATTCGATATCTATCGGGTGATGCGCCCGGGCGAACCACCGACGCTCGAGACGGCGGAAGCGATGTTCCATTCGCTGTTCTTCGATTCGGAGCGCTATGATCTGTCGGCGGTCGGCCGAGTCAAGATGAACATGCGTATGGATCTCGACGCGGCCGATACGGTGCGAACGCTGCGCCGGGAGGATATCATCGCGGTCGTGCGCGCGCTTGTTGATCTCCGCGACGGGCGTGGCGAGATCGACGACATCGACCATCTCGGCAATCGCCGCGTGCGCTCGGTCGGCGAGCTCATGGAGAATCAATATAGGCTCGGCCTCTTGCGCATGGAGCGCGCGATCAAGGAGCGGATGTCGTCGGTCGACATAGACACGGTGATGCCGCAGGATCTGATCAACGCCAAGCCGGCGGCCGCCTCGGTGCGCGAGTTCTTTGGCTCGTCGCAATTGTCGCAGTTCATGGACCAGACCAATCCTCTGTCCGAGATCACCCATAAGCGGCGCCTGTCGGCGCTTGGGCCGGGCGGCCTCACGCGCGAGCGCGCCGGATTCGAGGTGCGCGACGTGCATCCGACGCATTATGGACGCATCTGCCCGATCGAGACGCCAGAGGGGCCGAACATCGGACTCATCAATTCGCTCGCGACTTTCGCGCGGGTCAATAAATATGGCTTCATCGAAGCGCCCTATCGGCGCATCAAGGACAGTCGAGTCACCGACGAGGTCGTCTATCTCTCGGCGATGGAGGAAGGCAAATATTACGTCGCGCAGGCGAATGCGCCGGTCGATGAGCAAAAGGGCTTGATCGAGGATCTCGTCGTCTGCCGGCATGCGGGCGACGTCATGATGGTCCCGCGCGAGCGCGTCGATTTCATGGATGTCTCGCCAAAGCAACTGGTGTCGGTCGCGGCGGCCTTGATCCCCTTCCTTGAGAACGACGACGCCAATCGCGCCCTCATGGGGTCGAACATGCAGCGCCAGGCGGTTCCTCTCGTCCGGGCCGACGCGCCGCTGGTCGGAACCGGCATGGAGGCCATCGTCGCGCGCGATTCCGGCGCGGCGATCGTGGCGCGGCGGACCGGCTATGTCGATCAGATCGACGCGACGCGCATCGTGATCCGCGCGACCGAGGAGACCGACGCCGGCAAGCCCGGGGTCGACATTTACCGGCTGATGAAATTTCAACGCTCGAACCAGTCGACTTGCGTCAATCAGAAGCCTCTGGTGCGGGTCGGCGATTTCGTCCGCAAGGGCGACATCATCGCCGACGGCCCCTCGACGGATCTCGGCGATCTCGCGCTTGGGCGCAATGTGCTCGTCGCGTTCATGCCCTGGAACGGCTATAATTTCGAGGATTCAATCCTCCTCAACGAGCGCATCGTCAAGGATGATGTCTTCACCTCAATTCATATCGATGAATTCGAGGTCATGGCGCGCGACACCAAGCTCGGCCCCGAGGAAATCACGCGCGACATTCCGAATGTCTCGGAAGAGGCTTTGAAAAATCTCGACGAAGCCGGCATCGTCTATATCGGCGCCGAGGTGCAGGCGGGCGACATTCTCGTCGGCAAGATCACGCCGAAGGGCGAAAGCCCGATGACGCCGGAGGAAAAACTGCTGCGCGCTATCTTCGGCGAAAAAGCGTCCGATGTGCGCGACACGTCGCTGCGCGTGCCGCCAGGCGTGCAGGGCACGATCGTCGAAGTGCGCGTGTTCAACCGTCACGGCGTCGAAAAGGATGAACGCGCTCAGGCGATCGAGCGCGAGGAGATCGAGCGCCTCGCCAAGGATCGCGACGACGAGCTCGCCATTCTTGATCGCAACGTCTATGCGCGCGTGCTCGATCTTCTGGCCGGCAAGAAGGCGATCGCCGGACCGCGCGGGTTCAAGAAGGACATCGTGCTCTCGAAGGAGATCATCGAGGAATATCCGCGCTCGCAATGGTGGATCTTCGCGGTCGAGAGCGACGCGACCATGGCTGAGCTCGAAGCTATTCGCAAGCAATATGACGAGGCCAAGAAAGGCCTCGAGAGCCGATTCCTCGACAAGGTCGAGAAGCTCCAGCGCGGCGATGAGCTGTCTCCCGGCGTGATGAAGATGGTCAAAGTCTTTGTCGCCGTGAAGCGCAAGATCCAGCCCGGCGACAAGATGGCGGGACGGCACGGCAACAAGGGCGTCGTCTCGAAAATCGTGGCGCAAGAGGATATGCCTTTCCTCGCCGACGGCCAGCCGGTCGACATCGTGTTAAATCCGCTCGGCGTGCCGAGCCGCATGAATGTCGGTCAGATTCTCGAGACCCATCTCGGCTGGGCTTGCGCCGGTCTTGGCAAGCAAGTCAGCAACGCGGTCAACGCCTATTTGCGCGACCGCGACTCGGCGCCATTGCGCAATAAGCTCAGTGAAATCTATGACGCCAAAAAGGAAATCGCCGAGCTTTCCGACGAAGAGGTTGTCGAGCTCGGGGAAAATTTGCGCCGCGGCGTCCCGATCGCCACGCCTGTGTTCGATGGCGCGCGCGAAAAGGACATTGTGGAAATGCTCGCGCAGGCCGGCCTCGATTCCTCCGGTCAGGTGACGCTTTATGACGGGCGCACCGGCGAAGCTTTCGACCGCAGGGTGACGGTCGGATATATTTACATGTTGAAATTGCATCATCTCGTCGACGACAAGATTCACGCACGGTCGATTGGACCCTACAGCCTTGTCACTCAGCAGCCGCTCGGCGGCAAGGCGCAATTCGGCGGCCAGCGGTTCGGCGAAATGGAGGTCTGGGCGTTGGAGGCTTACGGAGCCGCCTATACGCTGCAGGAAATGCTGACTGTGAAATCCGATGACGTCGCGGGGCGCACCAAGGTCTATGAGTCGATCGTGCGTGGGGACGACGCATTCGAGTCAGGCATCCCGGAAAGCTTCAATGTTTTGGTCAAGGAAATGCGTTCGCTTTGCCTCAATGTTGAGCTGACCACGATCGCGAAACCCTTGAGCCAGCCGCCAGCGGAGGCGGCCGAGTAGCGGTTCAAGGCGGCGCCGGCGCGAGCTTCGGCTTGCGCCGCACGCGCGCGTTTTTCGAGATTTTCCGGCAAGTGGCCTGGCTGCACCGCCGCGCCGGCCCAAGCATCAGGAGATGGCAATAAATCAAGAGGTCATAAATCTCTTCAATCCGGTCGTGCAGCCGCAGGCTTTCGATCAGATTCAGATATCGATCGCCAGCCCGGAGAAGATTCTGTCCTGGTCCTTTGGCGAAATCAAGAAGCCGGAGACGATCAATTACCGGACGTTCAAGCCGGAGCGCGACGGCCTGTTTTGCGCCCGCATTTTTGGTCCGATCAAGGATTACGAGTGCTTGTGCGGTAAATACAAGCGTATGAAATACAAGGGCGTCATCTGCGAGAAATGCGGCGTCGAGGTGACCCTATCGCGGGTGCGGCGTGAGCGCATGGGACATATTTCGCTCGCGGCGCCTGTCGCGCATATCTGGTTCTTGAAGTCGCTTCCGTCCCGCATCGGGCTGTTGCTCGATATGACGCTGAAGGATCTCGAGCGCATCCTCTATTTCAAATCCTATATCGTGCTTGATCCAGGCTTGACGCCGATGAAGGATCGCCAACTCCTCAACGAAGAGGATTATCTGCGCGCTCAGGACGAATATGGGCAGGATTCCTTCACCGCCATGATCGGCGCCGAAGCGATCCGCGAAATCTTGCGCAACATGGATCTTGCCGCGATCGCGGAGCGGCTCAAGATCGAGATTGCCCAATCGACCACGGAGCTGAAACCGAAAAAGCTCGCCAAGCGGCTGAAGATCATCGAGGCTTTCATCCATTCGGGCAACAAGCCTGAGTGGATGATCCTCACCGAAGTTCCAGTCATTCCGCCGGATCTGCGGCCGCTTGTGCCGCTCGACGGCGGAAGATTCGCGACATCGGACCTCAATGATCTCTATCGCCGCGTCATCAATCGCAACAACCGCCTGAAGCGGCTGATCGAATTGCGCGCGCCGGATATCATTGTGCGCAATGAGAAGCGGATGCTGCAGGAAGCTGTGGACGCTCTATTCGACAATGGGCGACGCGGCCGTGTGATCACCGGCGCCAACAAGCGGCCGTTGAAGTCGCTCGCCGATATGTTGAAGGGCAAGCAGGGCCGGTTCCGCCAGAATCTGCTCGGCAAGCGCGTCGACTATTCCGGCCGGTCGGTTATTGTCGTCGGTCCCGATCTCAAGCTGCATCAATGCGGCCTGCCGAAAAAAATGGCGCTGGAGCTCTTCAAGCCGTTCATCTATTCGCGGCTTGACGCGAAGGGGCTTTCGGCGACGGTCAAGCAAGCGAAGAAACTCGTCGAGAAGGAAAAGCCGGAAGTCTGGGACATCCTCGATGAGGTCATCCGCGAGCATCCGGTGATGTTGAATCGGGCTCCGACATTGCATCGCCTCGGCATTCAGGCCTTCGAGCCGAAGCTTATCGAAGGCAAGGCGATCCAGTTGCATCCGCTCGTCTGCGCCGCCTTCAACGCTGATTTCGACGGCGACCAGATGGCGGTGCATGTGCCGTTGTCGCTCGAGGCTCAGCTCGAAGCGCGCGTGCTTATGATGTCGACCAACAACATTCTACACCCGGCCAATGGTCAACCGATCATCGTGCCGAGCCAGGATATTGTGCTCGGGCTCTATTATGTTTCGCTCATGCGCGACGGCGAGCCCGGGCAAGGCATGGCCTTCGCCAATCTCGGCGAGATCGAGCACGCCCTGCAGGCCAAGGCGGTCACCCTGCATACGCGGATCAAGGGCCGCGCCTGGACCTATGACGTCGACGGCCAGAAAGTGTCGAAAATTTTCGACACCACGCCAGGTCGTCTCATACTCGGCCAGCTTTTGCCGAACCACACGAAGATCCCCTTCGACGTCGTGAACAAGCTCATGACGAAGAAGGAAATCTCCAACATGATCGACATCGTCTACCGCAATTGCGGGCAGAAGGAGACGGTCATCTTCTGCGATCGGATCATGGCGCTCGGCTTTCGTGAAGCGTTCAAGGCGGGCATATCCTTCGGCAAGGACGACATGGTCGTGCCCGAGACCAAGCCGCGCATCATCGCCGAGACGAGCGCGCTCGCCAAGGAATATGAGCAGCAATATAACGACGGCCTCATCACCCACGGCGAAAAATACAACAAGGTGGTCGACGCCTGGGCGAAATGCTCCGACAAGCTCGCCGAGGAGATGATGGCCCGGATCTCCTCCGTGCAGAAGGACGACCTTGGCCGCGATAAGCCGATCAACTCGATCTACATGATGTCGCATTCGGGCGCGCGCGGCTCGCCGACGCAGATGAAGCAGCTCGCGGCGATGCGCGGATTGATGACGAAGCCCTCGGGCGAAATCATTGAAACGCCGATCATCTCGAACTTCAAGGAAGGGCTCACCGTTCTCGAATATTTCAATTCGACTCACGGCGCGCGCAAAGGCCTCGCGGACACTGCTTTGAAGACGGCGAATTCGGGTTATCTCACCCGCCGCCTCGTCGATGTCGCGCAGGATTCGATTATCACGACATTTGATTGCGGCTCCCAAAACGGCATCCGCATGCGCGCGATTATCGACGCCGGCCAGATCGTCGCGTCCCTCGCCATACGTATTCTCGGGCGGACGGCGGCGGAGGACTTGAAGGATGTCGACGGCGGGATCATCGTCGCCGCCGGAGAGATGATCCAGGAATGGCATATCGATCGCATCAACGCAGCCGGCATCCAGGAAGTGAAGATCCGTTCGGTGCTGACCTGTGAAGCCAAGAACGGCGTCTGTGGCAAATGCTATGGCCGCGACCTTGCGCGCGGAACGCCGGTCAATATGGGCGAGGCGGTCGGCGTCATCGCGGCGCAATCCATCGGCGAGCCTGGCACGCAGCTCACCATGCGCACGTTCCACATCGGCGGCGCCGCGCAGATCGCCGATCAATCCTTCATCGAGTCCAATTTCGAAGGAACCGTGAAGATCCGCAATCGCCATCTCGCCCGCAACTCAGAAGGCGATCTGATGGTGATGGCGCGAAACGTCGCGGTCGCGATCGAGGGCTCGGATGGCGTCGAGCGCGCGGTCCACCGCGTCCAATATGGCGCAAGATTGAAGGTCGACGAGGGCGACAAGATCAAGCGGGGCCAGCGCATCGCCGAATGGGATCCCTACACTCGGCCGATCCTGACCGAGATCGACGGAATCATCGGTTTTGAAGATCTGGTCGAAGGCGCTTCAATGACCGAGACCATCGACGAGGCGACCGGCATCGCCAAGCGCGTGGTCATTGATTGGCGGCTCAACCAGCGGTCGGCGACCTTAAAGCCGTCGATCGTGATCAAGACGGCGGATGGCAAGATTGGCAAGCTGCAGCGCGGCGGCGACGCGCGTTACACGCTGCCTGTCGAGTCGATCATCGGCGTCGATCCGGGCGGCGGCGTCAAGGCGGGCGACATCATCGCGCGCATCTCGATGGAATCGGCGAAGACGCGCGACATCACGGGCGGCCTTCCGCGCGTGGCGGAACTTTTCGAGGCGCGCCGGCCAAAGGACCATGCGATCATCGCCGAAGCCTCGGGCACGGTGCAGTTTGGGCGCGACTACAAGAACAAGACGCGGATCTCGATCATTCCGAGCGAGGAGGGCGCCGAGCCGATCGAGTATTTGATTCCGAAAGGCAAGCATATCCATCTCCAGGACGGCGACGTTGTGGAGAAGGGCGATTATATCGTCGACGGAAATCCGGCTCCGCATGATATTTTGGCGATCAAGGGAGTCGAGGAGCTCGCCGCCTATCTCGTCAACGAGATCCAGGAAGTCTATCGCCTGCAGGGCGTCAGCATCAATGACAAGCATATCGAGGTGATCGTTCGGCAGATGCTGCAGAAGGTCGATATCGTCGATCCCGGCGATACGGAGTTTCTGTCGGGCGAGCAGGTCGATCAGGTCGAGCTCGACGAAGCCAACGCCAAGGCTGTGGAGGAAGGCGGGAAGCCGGCTTCGGGAACTCCGGTCCTGCTCGGGATCACCAAGGCTTCGCTGCAGACGCGGTCCTTCATCTCCGCCGCGTCGTTCCAGGAGACGACCCGGGTGCTGACCGAGGCCGCAGTCAATGGCAAGTCCGACACGCTTGAGGGTCTGAAGGAAAACGTGATTGTCGGCCGGCTCATTCCAGCGGGAACCGGCGCGGCCATGGCGAAACTGCGCCGAGTCGCGGCCATGCGGGACGAACTTATACTGGCGCAGAAGGCGGAAACTTCGCAGTCTGCGGCGGCTGAGCCCACGCCCTTGCTTGAGCAGCCGCGCGTCACAGCGGTGGATTAGAATTGCGCGTTCTCGCGCCTCTTTGACCAACCTCGGGGGCTATCTGGTCCCCGAGGTTTTTTGTTTCCCGCCGAATGGACGCCGAGGTTGGCGGCCGGCCGCGGCCTTAATTCAACTCGAGCGTAAATCGCGCGGCGCCGAGCGTGGCTCGCGCGAGGCATTTCATGGATTGCGGCGCGAGAAGGACACCGCATAGGCCCCGTCGCGCACGGCGATCAGCGGATCGTCGGAAGGCTCAATCCCGTCGATGAGCCGGCCCGGCAGGAACAAAAGCTCCTTTTGCGTTTCAAGACTATTGGGCGCGGCTTTGTCGATGGTGAGCACCCCGAGCTCCACGACCTTATTCTGTTCTGGCCAAGGCTTCGCGGCGTCCTTCGTTTGATCCGTTGGGGATGCAAGCTGCGCCTTCAAATGGAACGTCACCGGCCCGCGAGTGAGACGCGCGGTCAATTCGTCGATGAGAAAATCCGGAGGTCTTTTGGTCGCCTCGGCGGCGTCGAGATGGACGAGCTTCTCCGGGGCCGCTATATAGCGGATGGCCTGCTTTTCTCCTTTCTTATTGACTAAGACGAAGGCGTTGACCCCGTAATATTGTTCGTCGGCGAAACTGTCGGGAGTCTCCACAGTCGCCTGCGCGCGCGGAACGTTTGGGTGGCTTGCGATAAATTGGTCGAATTTCGTCGGTTTTGGCGCATCGGGCGGGCTATCGGCCAAAGCCAGCAGCATGTCGCGAAACTCAGCGCCGGTGGAGACAGGAAAGAATTTCAAGGAATTGATCACCATGTCGGTTTCATCGCCGTCGGGCAGATGGAATTTGATCGCGAGTCCGTGCGGATTGGCGTTGGCTGAGCCATCGGGCAAGGCTGGAACGCCTGTCGCGTCCGAAAACCGCACCGTCACCGGAACCGCTGCGCCTGCGAACAGCGCGGCCTTGCTCAAGAGAGCGGCCTCGGGCGCGGGTTTGAAGCTCCCCTCGGCGACAATGCCCTTGGCGTGATTGGCGCGAAATCCCGGATGGACGCCAAACAGCTTGTTCATCGCGTCGACAATTTGCGTCTCGACCGCCGCGTCCTGCGCGCCGACTGGTCCAGCGACCGACATTAGCAGCGCGGCCGCTGCGGCATGAAGCTTGATCGACGCCATCCAAACCTCCGAAGCTATGTTTGCGCGGCTTGGCGCAGGAGCGCATCCTAGGCCATGAATATGTCGCGTTGACGCGGCGGCGTCCAGCCGACCTCGCCGCGCCCAATTTTTTCGAGCCGGCGCGAAGCTTGCTCCGCAAAGCGGATGCGTTGACGGGACGGCCTTCCCAGGTCTAATCCCTGCCGCGAGAGCGCCGTCCGAGCATAAAAATCGAACTTGATCGGATGAAGATGCGCTCAAACTCAAAAAGGCCGGAGCCTGTCCTCGTCGCAACGGTCGATCAGCTCTTGTTTGGACATCCTCGAGGAGGGATGATGAACGATCCGGAAATAGCCTGCGAGAAAGAAGGCCGCTGCGGCGTCATCACGCTCAATCGCCCAAAGGCGCTCAATGCCCTGACCTTGCACATGGTGCGTGAGATCGCGCGGGCGCTTGACCGGTGGGAAGCCGATCCGGCGATCCAATGCGTCCTCGTCAAGGCGGCGCAAGAAGGCGCTTTTTGCGCCGGGGCGGACATCAGGATCTTGCACGATTTGGGCAAGGCCGGGCGCTTCGCCGACCAGCTCGCTTTTTGGCGCGAGGAATATGTCCTCAACCGCCGCATAAAGCTTTATCCGAAGCCCTATGTCTCGCTCATTGATGGGATCGTCATGGGCGGCGGGGCCGGACTCTCCGCGCATGGATCGCATATTGTCGCCGGCGAAAAATTCAGCTTCGCCATGCCGGAGGTTGGAATTGGCTTTTTCCCTGATGTCGGGGCGACATTCTTCCTGCCGCGCTTGCCCGGCAAGACAGGCGCCTATCTCGCCTTGACCGGAGCGCGGATGGGCTGCGGCGACGCCGTCGCTTTCGGGCTCGCCGCTCATGCTCCCGCGTCGCGCCACGCGGCCCTGGCCCAGCGGCTGGTCGAGGGCGAAGACGCCTCGGCGGCGATCGCCGCGGAAAGCGCGCCGCCGCCGGCCTCGACGCTCGCCGGTCAAAGGCATTTTATTGACGGCTGTTTCGCGGCCCGAACTCTTGCCGCCATTCTGGAGGAGATCGATGACGCAGGGTATGGCGGCTCGGAATTCGCCCTCGCCACATATGACACGATCCGGACGAAATCGCCGATCAGCCTCGCGATCGCGCTGCGGCAGATGCAGATTGGCGGGAGCCTTGGCATTGACGAGGCGCTGCGAACAGAGTTTCGGATCGTCGCGCGCGTCGCCAAGGGGCATGATTTCTACGAAGGCGTTCGCGCGGTCATTATCGACAAGGACAATCGGCCGGTTTGGCGTCCGGCCGAAGTGGAGGCGCTGAAGCCAGCGGATATTGAGCCTTATTTCGCACCTTTGAACGAGGGCGAGCTCGAATTTCCCGAACAAGTCCATGCGCCATGAAGGTCCGGCCGGGATCCGACCAGAACTCTGAGCAGAGCGATAGCGGCGCGGCCATCCGTCTCGGCGAGGCGGCAGATGGCGGCGCCAAGGGCGCGCCTTGGAACCTTTCATGGGGGCTGACGCTCGTCATTTTCATGCGGCTGCTCGCGGTGATCTGGGTCTTCCAAGGACTGCTGCAATGGAGCGCCGTGCTGCTGCCGCAAGAACCGCTTTTTGACGCGGTTGCTCCGATCTGGAGCGCGGCGGTCGTCTTCTTCGCCATCCTCGATCTTGTGGCTGCTGTCGGCCTGTGGCTCGCGACGCCTTGGGGCGGCGTGCTTTGGCTTTTCGCAGCGCTGGCTCAAATCCTCGCCGTGCTGGCGATTCCGAACTTCTTCTCAATGATCTGGATAAGCGTGAACATTGTCTTGATCGTCGCCTATTTCGGCCTAACTTGGGTTGCAGGCCGATCCAGTCCTCTATTTGGCGTAGCGAAGCGGCGGCGAGTTGGCCCTTAGCTTATGTGCTGGGCCTGTGCTTGGGGTCGCGCGCCGGCGGCTCGGCAAGTCACGTTCGCGTCATGAAAAACGATGAAATTCCGGCGATCGTCCAACGAGGAGGCCATATTGAATTCACCCGGCCAAGGGCAAAGGCCTGTCGGATCTAAACGCGCGACCGAGACGAAACGGGGCGCGAAGCAAAATCCGGCCGTGGAGACCGCGCCGCCAGCGCCGGGCGACAATGGGGCGATCGACGCCGACGCCGACCTAAAGAGCGAGGTTGACCACAAGGAGGCCGCGCTCGATGCGGGCGCGGTCATCGCCGAACGGGGTGAGATCGCGGCGCAGCCGGGCGAGCTTGCGCATTCGCCGCATCGCTTCATCAATCGCGAATTGTCTTGGCTCGAATTCAACTGGCGGGTCATGCAGGAAGCTTCGAACCGCAATCATCCGCTTCTTGAGCAATTGCGGTTCCTGTCGATTTCGGCCAACAATCTTGACGAATTTTTCATGGTGCGGGTCGCGGGACTTCGCGGCCAATTGCGCGCCGGCGTCCTGACGCCATCGGAGGACGGGCTCACGCCAGCCGAACAGCTCGCCAGGATTCGCGAGCGGGTGAGCCTTTTGGCGGTCGAGCAACAACGCCGTTGGCGTGAGCTGCGCAAGGAGCTGGATGGTGTCGGGATCGCGATCCTCGACCCCTCCGATCTCGCCAAATCCGAGACGGCTTGGCTCGAACAATATTTCTTATCGCATGTCTTTCCGGTGTTGACGCCGCTTGCGATTGATCCGGCGCATCCGTTTCCCTTCATTCCCAATTTCGGCTTCACCATAGCGCTCGAATTGATCGAGCCCACCGGCAACAAGAACTCGAAGGCGCTGATCCGCCTGCCGGCCAAGATCGAGCGGTTCATCCGGCTGCCGGACGGGCCTGGCGAAAAGCGCCAGCGTTTCGTCGCGCTCGAAACATTGATCGGCATGTTCACGCGGAGCCTTTTTCCTGGCTATCACGTCCGGGGGCTCGGCCTGTTCAGAATTATTCGCGACAGCGACCTCGAAGTCGAAGAGGAAGCGGAGGATCTCGTTCTCCTGTTCGAAACCGCTTTGAAGCGTCGCCGTCTGGGATCGGTCATCCGGCTCGAGTTCGACAGCCTCATGCCCGAAGAGCTGCGCGCCTTCGTCGCCGAGGAGCTTGATGTCGTGGCGGAGGAGATCTTCGTCCTCGACGGAATGCTGGCCTTGAACGAACTGTCCGAGCTCGTGAGCCTCGATCGGCCAGAGCTTAAGTTCAAACCCTATAATCCGCGCTTTCCCGAACGGCTGCGCGACAATGGCGGAGATTGCTTTCTCACGATCAAGCAAAAGGATCTCGTCGTCCATCATCCCTACGAGTCCTTTGACGTCGTGGTTCAGTTTCTCAATCAAGCCGCCGCCGATCCGAATGTGGTCGCGATCAAGCAGACGCTTTATCGCACCTCCTCGGACAGCCCGATCGTTCGCGCCCTCATCGAGGCGGCGGAAGCGGGCAAGTCGGTGACCGCTCTGGTCGAACTCAAGGCCCGCTTCGACGAGGCGGCCAACATCCGCTGGGCGCGCGACCTCGAACGCGCTGGCGTGCAAGTGGTCTTCGGCTTCATTGAACTGAAGACGCACGCCAAATTGTCCATGGTCGTGCGCAGGGAAGGCGGCGCCTTGGTCACCTATTGTCATGTCGGCACCGGAAACTACCATCCAGTGACCGCCAAGATTTACACCGATATCTCCTTCTTCACCGCCGATGCGGCGATCGGCCGCGACGTCTCCCGCATTTTCAATTTCATCACCGGCTACGCCAAGCCGGCCAGCCTCGAACGCATGGCGGTGTCGCCGATCTCGTTGAAAGCGCGCCTGCTCGATCATGTCGCCCAGGAGATCGCCTATGTCAAAGCCGGCAAGCCTGGATCAATCTGGGCGAAATGCAATGCGCTGGTCGATCCGGAAATCATCGACGCCTTTTACGAAGCGAGCCAGGCCGGTGTGATCATCGACCTTATCGTGCGCGGCATCTGCTGTCTGCGGCCGGGCTTGCCGGGGCTTTCCGAGAACATAAGGGTGAAATCCATCATCGGCCGCTTTCTTGAACACGCACGCGTCTTTTGCTTCGGCGGCGGTCATGAGCTGCCGCATCCCAAGGCGCATGTGTATATTTCATCCGCCGATTTGATGCCGCGCAACCTCGACCGGCGCGTCGAGGCGCTTTTGCCGATCCTCAATCCGACCGTGCACGAACAGGTCCTCGACCAGATCATGATCGCCAATCTGATCGACAATCAACAGAGCTATCGGGTCTTGCCGGACGGCTCGAGCGCGCGCATACAGGCGCCGCAAGGCGAGGAGCCTTTCAACGCGCATTCCTATTTCATGACAAATCCGAGCCTGTCTGGTCGTGGCAAATCCCTCAAGCATTCGAGTCCAAAGACTCTCTTCAAGCGGCTGGAAAGCCGTTGAGAGCTCCATGTTGAATTACAATCGCGACCAAGCTCTGGACGTCGAGGCGAAACATCCGGTCGCGATCGTCGACATTGGCTCGAACTCGGTGCGTCTCGTCGCTTACGAGAGCCTCACGCGCTCGCCGCGGCCGATTTTCAACGAAAAATCGCTTTGCGCGCTTGGCAATGGCGTGGCGACGACCGGCCGGCTTCCGAAGGCCGGCATGGAGAAAGCGCTCGCCGCTTTGCGGCGCTTTCGCGTCTTGTGCGACATCATGGGCGTCTTGGACCTTCATGTGATCGCCACGGCGGCCGCGCGCGACGCCTTGAATGGAGTCGAATTTCTGGGGGCCGCGAAGGAAGCGATCGGCGCGCCGATCGCCCTCTTGTCCGGCGACCGGGAAGCGGAATTGTCGGCGCAAGGCGTTGTTTCGGGAATCAACAAGCCGGATGGAATCGTCGGCGATCTCGGCGGCGGCTCGCTGGAGCTGATCGACGTGAAGGGCGCCGTCCTTGGCAAGGGCGCGACGCTGCCGCTTGGCGGCCTAACCTTGATGGACGCCTCCGCCAATTCGCCGCGCGCCGCGGTCAAGATCGTCCGCGACGCTCTGGCGAAATCGCGCATCCTCGACCGCGTCGTCGGACGCACCTTCTACGCGGTCGGCGGCACCTGGCGCGCTTTGGCCAAGCTCCATATGAGCCAGCGCAATTACCCTTTGAGCGTGATTCATGGCTATGTGATTCCGGCGCAAGACGCGGCTGATTTCGCCGGCCTCGTCGAACGGGTGAATACGGACACGTTGATTTCGATCGATTCCGTCAATGCGGCGCGCCGCCCGCTGCTCGCCTATGGCGCCGTGGTGCTGGAGGAGATCATTCGCAAGGCGCAGCCGAAGGAAGTCATGATCTCGACCTCCGGCGTGCGCGAAGGTCTCCTTTATGAAAGGCTCAACGCGGCGCAACGCAAGCAGGACCCGCTGCTCGTGGCGGCGGCGGAGTTCAACAAGCTCTTCTCGCGCGCGCCGCGCCATGCCGAGGATCTTTGCGCCTGGACCGACCGCTTCATGCGATCGACGCATCTCGAGGAGACCGCTGAGGAGACGCGGCTTCGCCACGCGGCCTGCCTGTTGGCGGATGTGAACTGGCGCGCGCATCCAGATTATCGCAGCGAGGAAAGCCTGAATCTCGTCGAGAACACCGCCTTCAATGGCGTTGACCACCTGGGCCGCTCCTTTCTCGTCTTGGCCATGTCTTATCGCTATCTCGGCCTCGATGCGGATGTCAGCCCGCAGATTCGCGCGCTCGTCTCGTCGCGCTCGCTCGACAAGGCCCGCATCCTCGCCGCGGCGACGCGGCTCGCCTATCTCGTGTCGGGCGCCATGCCGGATGTCCTGCCGCGCGCGCCCGTTGCTTGCGTCAAGTCCAAGGTCGTCTTGACCTTGCCGGCTGATCTCGCCGATCTGGCGAGCGAGCGTCTGCACAATCGCTTGAAGCAGCTCGCTCGGCTCATCGGACGCGAGCCGGTGATCACCGTCGCGGGGTAAACTTGGTTATGAATGCGTCGCAATATTTAAGACTTGTTGCATTGATGGCTGTTCCAATTATAGCTGTGACAGGTTTGTACTTTGATATTTATCTTAAATATTTTGAACTAATCATTAACTATGTTTATGACGCTAAAAATATGCTGTGGATAGCGAATAATCAATATAAAGTATTTCTGAGCAAAGGCTATTTTGTGAATGTCAGCGACTTCGTTTGGTATGACTTTATATTTCGGCTATTGATTCTAATATCAATCATTAGAATTCTTGTTGGGATAGTATTTATTGAACATGGCGACGTATCTGTAAATCTTCTTAAGATGAAAGGCATGTCATATAAAAAATTTCTAATCACATGTTTTTTGATGGGCGTAGTCGCTATAATCGCGCTGTCCGACACAAAAGAAGTTTTGACAATCGTAAGTTTGCGTATGCTATTTATGTATTCAGCAAATCTCTTTTTAAGTTTAGAATCAATTGTTTTAGCTGGAGCTATTGCGTTTCTTACAGAAGGGGTTTTGCTTTCGATTTGGTTGCTGTTCAGAAGGCAGCGCATAACCTCCGGTTGATTTCCTTACCCCGCATCCCCCGGAGCCGCTGCGTCCTGCCATTCGAGCGTGATCACCTTGCCATGTTCGACCGTCAGCGCGAGACGACCACGTTTTAGCTCGAGCGCCTTGGAGCCGAAGAGCTCGCGTCGCCAGCCGCTCAAGGCCGCGACCTCGGCCTTGTCGTCGGCGGCGATTGCTTCGAGCTCATCGACCGTCGCGATCATCTTCGCCGCCACCCCGTGGCTTTCGCTGACATGTCGCAGGAGGACTTTGAGAAGCTCCACCGTCGCGCCATTGCCGCCCGTGCGGCGCTCGCGGTCGAGCTTCGGCAGGGTCTTTGGATCGCGGGCGAGGCCGCGCTCGATCGCGGCGAGAATTTCGACCCCCGTGCGCGAGCGCTCCATGCCGCGCGGAAATGCGCGGAGATTGCCCAAGGCGTCCGCCGTTCGCGGCGCGGCGAGCGCGAGCTCGATCAAGACATCGTCCTTGAGAACCCTTGAGCGCGGCACATCGCGCGCCTGGGCTTCCGCCTCGCGCCAGCCGGCCACCTCCATCAAAACCGCGAGATCGCGCGGCTTCCGAACCCGGTTGCGCAACCGCTCCCACGCGTTTTCCGGTTGCTGCGAATAGGTTGAAGGAGAGGTCAAAAGCGCCATTTCGTCGCTCAGCCATGCGAGCCTTTCGCTTTGCTCCAATTTCTGCCGCAGGAAGGCGTAAATGTCGCGGAGATAGGTGACGTCGGCGATGGCGTAATCGACCTGGGCCGGCAAAAGCGGACGGCGCGACCAATCGGTGAAGCGCGAGGATTTATCGAGCGTCACTTTCGTGACGGTTTGGACAAGATCCCCGTAAGAGACTTGATCGCCGAAACCGCAGACCATGGCCGCGACCTGGGTGTCGAACAGCGGCGCCGGGATCAATTTGGCGAGATTCCATATTATTTCAATATCTTGCCTCGCCGCATGAAACACTTTTGTAAGGCTGTTATCCGCCATGAGCTCGAAAAAAGGCGAAAGGTCCAAACCGTCCGCCAAGGCGTCGACCGCGACGGCTTCCTCGGGCGATGCGAGCTGAACGACGCAGAGCCGCGGCCAGAAGGTGGTTTCCCGCAGGAATTCGGTGTCGACCGTGACGAAGGAATGTCTTGCAAAGCGGCGGCAGGCGTCCGCCAAATGTTGCGTGGTCGCGATCAGGCTCATATTCGCTCAATAAAGCAAAGCCCGCCGCGCGGCTAGGCTCGGATGCGCCTTGACGCCTGCCAACGAGGCGCTATTCGGCGGTAGCCGCCGCCCGAGAGGGCGACGCCGCTCCGGTCTGGGCGTGCGCCTTGACAGAAGGCCGCGCCCGTGCCGTTCTCCGCCCGCTTCGTCAACCCCCGAGGCCGTCGCCGAGCCCTCGATCCTCTTGCTTGTGACCGAAATAATGCATCGCTACCGTTCTCATACCTGCGGCGACCTGCGTGAAGCGCTGGCCGGCGAAATGACCCGTCTGTCCGGCTGGTGCCACCGAATTCGTGATCACGGGGGCGTGCTCTTCATCGATTTGCGCGACCATTATGGCGTGACCCAATGCGTTGTCGATCCCGACTTCAAACGCGTTCGCCTTGGCTGAAAAGCTGCGATCCGAATGGGTCGTGCGCATCGACGGTCTGGTGCGCCGCCGCCCGGACGGCACGGAAAATCCGGAGATGCCGACGGGCCTGATCGAGGTCTATGTGAACGAGATCGAGGTTCTCGGACCCGCCGCCGAATTGCCCATGCCCGTCTTCGGCGACCATAATTACCCGGAGGACATGCGACTGCGCTATCGCTTTCTCGATCTGCGTCGGGACAAGCTGCATAAAAACATCATGTTCCGTGGCCAAGTCATCGATTGGCTGCGAACCAATATGAAGGAGCGCGGCTTTTTTGAATTTCAGACGCCGATCCTGACAGCCTCGAGCCCGGAAGGCGCGCGCGATTTCCTCGTTCCGTCGCGGCTGCATCCGGGCAAATTCTACGCGCTGCCGCAGGCGCCGCAACAGTTCAAGCAATTGATCATGGTCGCGGGCTTTGATCGTTATTTCCAGATCGCGCCTTGCTTTCGCGACGAGGACGCCCGCGCCGATCGCAGCCCCGGCGAATTCTACCAGCTCGACATTGAGATGAGCTTCGTCACGCAAGAGGATGTTTTCGCTGAGGTCGAACCGGTCTTGCGCGGGGTTTTCGAGGCGTTCGGCGGCGGCCGGCCGGTGACCCAAAAATTTCCTCGCATCTCCTATAGCGCCGCTATTCGCGCCTTCGGCACCGATAAGCCCGACCTACGCAATCCGCTCCTCATCCATGACGTGACCAATGTGTTTCGCGACTCTGGCTTTGGCGTTTTCGCAAAACGCCTCGCGTCCGATCCCGAGGCGGTGGTTTGGGCCATTCCCGCGCCGGGGGGCGGACAGCGGACCTTTTGCGATCGCATGGACAGCTGGGCGAAGGCCGAAGGGCAGCCCGGGCTCGCCTATATTTTCTGGCGGGAAGGGGAGGAGGCGGGCGCGGGTCCAGTCGCGAAAAACATCGGCCTTGAACGCAGCGAACATGTCCGGCGCGGCGTGAACGGGCGCCCAGGCGAATGGGTCCGGCTGCCCGCGCCGGAAGCGGCCGAGGGCGAGAAATTCCCGATCGAGGTCGCCGCGCCTTACAGACGGCTGCGTCCCGAGGGACTGAAAGCTGGCGACGCCATCTTCTTCGTTCTTGGAAAACCCAAGGATATTTACAAATTCGCCGGGGCCGCGCGGCAGCGCCTTGGCCAGGAGCTCGGCTTGGCGAAGACGGACGGGTTCGAGTTCTGCTGGATCGTCGATTTCCCGATGTATGAATGGAACGAAGACGAGAAGAAAATCGACTTCTCGCATAATCCGTTTTCAATGCCGAATTTCGAGCATGACGCCTTCGTCCTCCTGGACCCGGCCGACGAGAAAACCATTCTCGGCATCAAGGCCTTCCAATATGATATTGTCTGCAATGGCGTCGAGCTCTCGTCGGGCGCCATCCGCAACCATCGTCCAGACATCATGCGGAAGGCTTTCGCATTGGCCGGCTACGACGAGGCCGTTCTCGATGAGAAATTCGGCGGCATGTATCGCGCCTTTCAATTTGGCGCGCCGCCGCATGGCGGGATCGCGCCCGGCGTCGATCGCATCGTCATGCTGCTCGCGGGGGAAGACAATCTGCGCGAGATCGTGCTGTTCCCGATGAACCAGCGCGCAGAGGATTTGCTGATGGGCGCGCCATCGACCGTCACCGCCAAGCAATTGCGCGAATTGCATATCAGACTTAATCTACCAAACGGCTAAATAGAGCGTCGGAAGGGCCTCGGCGGCGCTGCAAGCCAAGGATGCTAAGTCAAGGATTCCGCGCCTAGGATCGAGACGCGCCATGAATGTCGTCATGCTTCTTTACCCCAGGCTGACCCAGCTCGATCTAACTGGGCCATTTGAAGTTTTTGCGCGTTTCAACGAATTGACTCCGCATCTCGTCTGGAAGGACCTTGAGCCGGTCGCCAGCGACCCAGGCGGCCTTCGGATCCTTCCGACGACGACTTTTGCCGATTGCCCGCAGGCGGACATTCTCTTCGTCCCTGGCGGACCCGGCCAAGCCGCGCTCATGGACGACCCGGAGGTTCTCGGCTTCCTGCGCCGCCAGGCCGAGCGAGCCGCCTATGTGACATCGGTCTGCACGGGATCGCTCGTGCTCGCCGCCGCGGGGCTGCTTACGGGCTATCGGGCGACCTGCCATTGGGCTTCGATCAATCAGCTCGCCTATTTCGGCGTGACCCCGGTCGCGGAGCGGGTTGTGATCGACCGGAATCGGGTGACCGGAGCGGGCGTGACCTCGGGAATCGATTTCGCTTTGACCTTGGCTGCCCGCCTTTTAGGCGAAGATCGGGCGCGGCGCGCGCAGCTCGCGGTGGAATATGATCCTAAGCCGCCTTTCGAGGGAGGATCGACCGCGACCGCCGACCCCGCGCTTGTCGCGAGCCTGCGCGCGGCGATGGCGGATTTTCAAAAGGAGCGCGAGGAGATCGCGCGCCGCGCTGCGGCGGCTTTGCAGGCCTATTCGTGACGCGCGCGCGGCCAGCAAATAGCGAGGCGGCTTTACTCTTCGCTTTCCTGGCCAGCCGCAAGCCAGCTATAGCCGCCTTGATCCCAGATCTGGGCCAGCCTTTGGTCCGCGCTATATTGCGGATATTGGACCTTGATGAGGTTATATTCTTTCAAAAAGGAAGCCAAATCCTCGCCTTGCAGGGATACGATTTGATCCTCGGATTTGAAGCGGAGCGTATAGGCGGAGCCATCCTCGTTCGATCGCAACTCATACTCCTCGCCGCCCTCGACAAATATGTTCAGCTGCTCGATTTCGGCCATGTTCATATTCCCCTAAAACGGGTTCTCCGTGGTCGGCGCGGGTCGAGAAGC
The DNA here is from genome assembly GCA_963829515.1 of uncultured Alphaproteobacteria bacterium. GTDB lineage: Bacteria > Pseudomonadota > Alphaproteobacteria > Rhizobiales > Beijerinckiaceae > Methylocapsa. The sequence goes on along the minus strand of CAWHIP010000013.1, from coordinate 219,121 downwards.
CCCAAATCGTCCAAGGTTAGGGGCAAAAGCCGCCTTTCCGTGAGAAAGCTGGCGGTCGCCTCGACCTCTGTCGACCGGCGAACCTAGCCCTCCGCCTTCGCGACTCGGCGATTGTAGCCGCGCGGCGAGCCTTTGTCTTCGCCGCCGGATTGGCTCGCTTGTCGAATGTCAAAAGAGGCCGGCGTGACGGCGCCTGTTTTTTTGATCCGAATAGTCGCGTCCGGGGCGGCGCCCGAATCGCCATTCAATCCCAGACGCGTAGCTGGCTGGCCCCAAAAGCTAAGAGCGGGCATGCGGATGGAACGCCAAAAGCCGCTTGTCCTGTCCCGCTCTAGACCATCAATATGTGGTCAATCGAGGAATAGGGGATGAGATAGGTGCGGCTACCGTCGGTCCAGGAGACGGACACGTCGCCGATGGCGATCTCCTGCTCTTGGACGCTGTGGCCGGAAATGGTGTGCGTCGAGCCTGCGATCGTGGTGATCTTGGTGTCGCGATGGGCGTTTTTGGCCTTGGCGACAAGCGCCTCGATCAAGCCCTTCATGATGGCGTCCTTGTCGCTCATTTTCGTCCCTGCTTTGCTTTGTGATGCCGATTTTCGTCCAGTGCCGCGCGCATTCGGGCCGCGCGCCTCACCGCCAAATTTTGCTGAACAACGCCGACCCTCGGGCGCGCGCCATGGTCGAAATCACCTGTGCTTCGTCAGTTGGAGGAGCATTCAAGAATGGCGCCGCTTCCGCGGCGCGCGCGGCGCCTGTTGTGGCGATCATAACCCCTGCTTTGGATCGGCCGAGCCGCGCTGATTGAAAGGCGCGCTATGACGCCGGTTGCGCGGCTTCCGGTGCGACATAGGGCTCGAACAGGAAATCCCGCGTTTTCATGCTGGCGAGGCGGCCGTCCGCCCGGATCGAGGGGTCTCGCGCCCGCGCCGCCGCGATCGAGCGCCAATTGGTGCCGGGGGCCGGCCAGGCGGAAAGGATCTGCTTGCTGTCGCTATTTCGGTACAGGGCGACGAAGGGATAGATCGGATTTTGGATCTGGTGCTTGCTGACCTGAAAAAGCTGGCCGGAAATCTGCGCCGGGATGCTCAGCATGTCGCCGAGCCGCTCGCCGACATAGGCTTCGGCGAAAGAGGCCTGCTTGTCGAGGCCGACGCTAATCAGGGAAATGAGGAGGTTTTGCTGCTCCAATGGCGCATCGGGGGCCTCGGGGGCGCTTTGGCGCTCCGAGACCGTTTCGAAAAAGGTCGGCATGATGGTCGTCTGATCGACGCAATCGGGCAGGCGGAGAGTTTCCTTGCTGGTCTTGACGCCATATTTTTCGGCGACGCTGTTTCTGACCGGCTCGATGTCGTCGAGCTCAAAGACCGCTAGGAATTGCTGCAGCGGCCGAACGTCGATCTGGTTCGGGCCGAATGTGAACTTTTGGCCGGACCGCACGCCGGCGAGTCCCGGATGAAAGCGAAGAATTCCGCATACCATTCGTGGAAGGCCGCTTCTTTCTTCGGGACCGGATCCAATAAAACGATGAAAGTCCCTTCCGACATTGATGCTCCTCGCAAACTTAAAGGCGTGTTTCAGCTCCAGGCGGCCATTTTCCAAGCGCCGCGATTTTTGGCGCCTGCGCGGACTTTATAGAACTCCCGCTTGGCCGCGATCGGAAAATCCTGTCGTCTCGCCTTATCTCGCCGCATTCAAGATTGGCGCCGGACTATCGCGCCAAGCGCCAGATCGGCTTCCCGCCGCGCGGCCGGCGCCGCCAATGCTCTTGGTTCGGATCGTTTTTCCAGCTCCGTTGTTTTACGTATGGGAAGGTTCCTAAGGGATCGACCCGAATGTTCCGCTTGATCAAGTTCAGGCTAGCTTTCGGCGTCATCAAGGAGCGATTACATGCTTGTGCAGACGATCAGGACGAATTCGTCGCGACCTTTGCCGGGGCGGTCGCAATTCGGGACATTCGACACGGGTCTTTTCGCAAGCGCGGCCGAGCTTTTGGGCATGAGCTTGAGCTATGGGAGGGATGAGGAGATCTATGGCGAGGGAGAGGACGCCGAATTCGTCTATAAGGTCGCCAGCGGCGCGGTGCGCACCTATAAGCTGATGCGCGATGGGCGCCGCCAGATTGGCGGCTTTCACCTCGCCGGCGATCTTTTCGGCTTGGACATTGGCGGGCGCCGCCATTTGACCGCCGAGGCGGTCATGGACAGCAAAATTATCGTCTTCAACAGGCGTCAAGTCGAAGCGGTCGTCGCCCAGAATCTCGCCGCCGCGCGCGAGCTCTGGCTCACCACCGCCAATCATCTGCAACATGCCGAAGATCATATGCTCCTTCTCGGCCGGAAAACCGCGATCGAAGCGGCTGGCCGCCTTTCTGCTTGAGATGGATGCGAGGAGCGGTGACGCCGGCCGGATCGAGCTTCCGATGCTGCGGCGCGACATCGCCGATTATCTCGGCCTCACCTTGGAGACGGTGTCGCGGAGCTTCTCCGAGCTTCAGAGCGAAGGGGTGGTCGAGCTCGACGGCGCGCGTCACGTCATCCTGCGCAAACGCGCCGTGCTTGAGGAAATGGGGGCGTAACAAGCATTTTCATTGTAAATTGACAGGGCGTCTCATATTTTTGCGTCGCCGCAATTTTTCCGCAGCGAACCTAGTTCGGCGGGCGGCGAATTGCTTCGGCGCGCCGGCGCGCGGAATCGAGTTTGGGGTTTTGCGAGCTTGACCAGCATTCGCCCTGAGGATGACGCCGCTCAGATCGCCTTGGAGCCTCGGGCGGCGAGCGAAGAGGCTCGCGCGCCGTCGACCATGGCTCTCGCGCCGCGCGGCGCGACCTTGCCCGCGATCGTGGAAGCGGCACCTTCTCCCAAGGCGCCCAAGTCCCGAACCAGATTGCGCCTCTTGCTTCTCATCGCCCTGATTGGCGTCGCGGCGGGCGCTGGCGCGGTTTATTGGCAGCGCTGGCGCGTTCCTCTCCTGCCGGCCGGCATTGTCTGGAGCAATGGCCGCATCGACGCAGAGGAAATCGACATCGACACCAAATTCGCCGGCCGTGTCGCCGCGCTCTACGTCGACGAAGGCGATATGGTGAAGGCCGGGCAAGTCATCGCGCGCATGGATACGCAAGATCTCGAGGCCACGCTCAGAAAAGACGAAGCGCTGGTGCGCCAGAATGAGCATTTGGTCATGGAGGCTCAGGCGAATGTGGCGCAGTCCGAGACGCAGCTGAAGCTGGCGCAGCAAGAGCTCGATCGGACAAGCGCCTTGTTGAAGCGGGGTTACGCCACCCGGGAACTCTATGATCAGCGCTTGCAGACGTTCAATGGGACCAACCAAGGCTTGATCGCGGCGAGAGCGCGCGTCATCGAAGCAGAGCACGCCCTCGAGGCCGCGCAGCACGATGTCGAGCTCCTTAAGGTGAATATAGCCGACAATACGCTCATCGCCCCCCGCGCCGGACGCCTTCAATATCGCATTTCCGAACCCGGCGAGGTGCTCCCGGCAGGCGGCAAGGTCTTCACCATGCTCGATATCTCAGATGTCTACATGGACATCTATCTGCCGACGCTCGACGCCGGCCGGGTCAAGATCGGCGCCGACGCGCGGATCGTGCTCGACGCCTATCCGGATCATCCGATTAGGTCCAAAGTCACATTTCTGGCCACGCAAGCCCAGTTCACGCCGAAGGCGGTTGAGACGAAAAGCGAGCGCGACAAGCTGATGTTCCGCGTCAAGGTGCGGATCGATCCGGATCTATTGTTGAAATACGCCGAATTGCTGCGGACCGGCCTGCCTGGGAACGCCTATATCCGCGTCGATCCGAAGGTGGAATGGCCGGCATGGCTGCAGGGCCAACCCGCTCATGACTCGTAGCGAGTCCTCCGTCGCGCGCGTTAACGATGTCAGCCTGCGCTATGGCGCCAAAATCGCCCTCGATCGGGTGTCCTTCGCCTTTCCAGCAGGCGAAAGAATAGCCTTGATCGGTCCCGACGGCGTCGGAAAATCCTCGCTCTTGAGCCTCATTGTAGGCAGTCGACGGATCCAGACCGGTGCGGTCGAAGTCCTCGGCGGCGATATGGCGGACGCCCGCCATCGGACCGCAATTTGTTCGCGCATCGCCTATATGCCGCAGGGCCTGGGGAAAAACCTCTATCCCGATCTGAGCGTCAGCGAGAATATTGCGTTTTTCGCGCGCTTGTTTGGCCAGGGGAAGGAGGAGCGCGAGCGCCGCATCGATGAATTGACCGAGAGCACCGGTTTGAGGCCGTTCAAGGATCGGCCCGCCCGGAAACTCTCCGGCGGGATGCGGCAAAAGCTCGGGCTCTGTTGCGCGCTGATCCACGATCCGACCCTGCTTGTTCTCGATGAGCCGACGACGGGCGTGGATCCCTTGTCACGGCGGCAATTCTGGGAGCTGATCGAAAGAATACGGCAGCGTCGCCTGGATATGAGCATAGTGGTCGCAACCGCCTATATGGAGGAGGCCGAGCGCTTCGATACGCTCGTCGCCATGGATGGCGGTAAAATCATCGCGACCGGATCGCCGCGGGAGCTCAAAGCGAAAACCGGCGCGTCGAGCCTCGAGGACGCCTTTATCGCACTGCTTCCGCCGGAGCGTCGTCGCGGCCGCGCGGCCCTCGTCATCCCCCCGCGCCAGCCGACAGCCGGCGAGCCTGTCATCGTTGCGCGCGATCTGACCTGCCGTTTCGGCGAATTCACCGCTGTCGACAGAGTGAATTTCGCGATCGATCGCGGCGAGATCTTCGGCTTTTTGGGCTCGAATGGCTGCGGCAAGACCACGACGATGAAAATGCTCACCGGCTTGCTGCCGGCGACCTCGGGCGAAGCGCTTCTTTTCGGTCAGGCGATCGAAGCAGGCGGCATGAGCGCGCGCGCGCGCGTCGGCTACATGTCGCAATCATTCTCGCTCTACACGGAACTCACGGTCCGCCAAAATCTGGAGCTCCACGCGCGCCTGTTCCATCTGCCGCCGGCGCAAGCGCGGGCGCGGATTTCCGCGCTCACGCGCGAATTCGGCCTTGCCGAATATCTCGACCAGAACGCGGCGGACCTACCGCTTGGGATTTGCCAGCGTCTGTCGCTCGCGGTCGCGATTGTGCATAAGCCCGAAATGTTGATCCTTGACGAGCCGACTTCGGGCGTGGACCCGATGGCGCGCGATCGGTTTTGGGAGCTCCTGATCGACTTATCGCGCAATCAGGGCGTGACGATCTTCATCTCTACTCATTTCATGAACGAGGCGGCCCGTTGCGACCGCATCGCGTTGATGGACTCCGGCCGCGTGCTTGCCGACCGGCGCGCCGGCGGATTTGACCGCAGCCCGCCATGCCGCGAATCTCGAAGACGCTTTCATCTCTTATTTGGAGGAGGCGATCGGAGCCCGCCGCGCCGCCGGCAAGGAAGAAGCCGCGGCGCCGCGCCGAGGGATCGCGGGAGGCGAGAGTTGAGAAGACGGTCGCGAAGCAGCCTCGTGGTTCAGCCCGCGCCGCATGTTCGCCTACACGATTCGCGAGGCGCTCGAACTCTTACGCGATCCTATCCGGTTGGCGTTTGCGCTGATCGGCACCGCGTTCCTGATGGGGGTGTTGGGGGCGGGAATTTCAACCGATGTCGACAATCTCACCTTCGCCGTTCTCGATCATGACAACACGCCGGAAAGCCGCGCCTATCTGGAGGAGTTGAGAGGTTCGCGCTACTTTATCGAAAAAGCCCCAATCAAAGACTATGGCGAACTCGAACGCCGCCTCCAGAGCGCGGACATAAGAGCCGCGATCGAGATCCCGCCGGCCTTCGGGCGGGACATCAAGAAAGGCGTTCCCGCCTCGGTCGGCGCATGGATTGACGGCGCCATGCCGTTCCGGGCGGAAACCATACGCAGCTATTTGCAGGCGATGCAGCAGCAATATCTCCTGGATCTCGCGACCAAGGAAGGCGTGTCGGCAAGCGTGGCCGAACCCGCCATAATTGAAACGAGATGGGTCTACAATCAAGACTTTTACAGCGTTTACGCGATGGTGCCTAGCACGATTGCGTTTCTGCTCATCCTTATTCCGGCGATTCTCATGGCGTTGGCGATTGTGCGCGAGAAGGAGCTTGGATCGATCACCAATCTTTACGTGACGCCGGTGACCCGAATCGAGTTCCTGCTCGGAAAGCAGCTGCCTTATATCGCCATCGGCATGGCTAATTTCCTCCTTCTCTTTCTGATGGCGATTTTTGTTTTCGCGGTTCCGCTCAAGGGCAGCTTTCCGACGCTCTTCGTCGGCGCTCTGCTCTACGTGGCTGCGACGACCGGCTACGGCATGATGATCTCATGCTTTGCGAGCACGCAGATCGCCGCGCTCTTTGGGACCGCCATCCTTTCCTATCTGCCCGCGTTTCAATTCTCCGGCATGATGACGCCGGTGTCCTCGCTGGCTGGCGTCGCGGCCTTCATGGGGCGAATATTTCCGATGACCTATTTCGTTCCCATTAGCGTTGGAGTCTTCACCAAAGGACTCGGTTTCGCGGATCTCGCTGGAAATCTCGTCTCTCTCGCGGTCTTCGCCACGGTTCTGATCCTTTTAAGTCTTTCAATTCTGCGCAGCCAAGAAAAGTAGAGCTATTTTGCGGTTGCATGAAAATATCAAGGATCGTCAGGCCTTTGAACAATCGTATTTTCGGCCGGCGAACCGACGCACGGCTGCGCTGAAATACTTTGCGAAGGGTTAGGGCCGATGCGCTCGCTAGCCAATATTTTCTGGCTTGGGACCAAGGAGCTGCGTAGCTTCGTTCATGACTATGTTCTTGTCGGATTGGTCATCTGGGCGTTTTCGGTAGCAGTTTACGCCCAAGCCCAAAGCCGATCGCAAGAGCTCAACAACGCGTCAATCGCGATCATCGACGAAGATAATTCGCTGCTCTCCCGCCGCATCTTCGAGGGGTTTTATCTGCCCCCCTATTTCAAGCCGCCGCAGGCGATCGCGCTGCGCGACGTCAATCGCCTGATGGACAATGGGCGCTACACATTTATTCTCGACATTCCCTTGCATTTCGAAAGAGATGTTCTTGCCGGACGCCAGCCCGCCATACAAGTCAATGTCGATGCGACCGCGATGGTTCAGGCCGGGCTCGGCTCCAGCTACATCCAGCAAATTCTCACCACTCAAATCAGCGATTTCCTGTCCCGGTCCGAACGATCGCCGCCGGGCCCCGTCAATCTGGACATTCGCGTCGCGTTCAATCCAAATGTCACGACGTCCTGGTTCACCAGCGTGATGGGCATCATCAACAATGTCACGATGTTGGCGATCATTCTCTCGGGCGCGGCCGTTATCCGCGAGCGGGAGCACGGAACCATGGATCATCTCCTCGTTATGCCTGTGACGCCATTCGAAATCGCAATGTCGAAAATCTGGGCGAACGGATTCGTGATCACGCTCGCGGTGGGTTTCTCGCTGAGCGTGATTGTGCGCGGCCTTCTCGGCATCCCGGTCGCAGGGTCGGTTCCCCTCTTTCTGGCCGGGGTCGTGATCTACTTATTCTTTGCGACAGCCATAGGGATATTTCTCGCGACCGTAGCCCGCACAATGCCGCAACTTGGCCTCCTTTTTCTCCTTGTCGCAACGCCGATGAACGTTCTATCAGGCAGCAACACGCCGCTTGAAAGCATGCCGCGGGCGCTTCAAATCGCCATGCAAGCATCGCCTTCGACGCATTTCGTGTCCTTCGCCCAGGCGATTCTCTACCGCGGCGCCGGGCTTGATGTGGTCTGGCCCGAGTTCCTGATTGTCGCTTTCATGGGAAGTCTCTTCCTGGGCCTCGCCTTGATGCGATTTCGCCGCGTCTCGGCCCAAACGACATAGTGTGGCTGCGCCTTGAACTCAACCGGATCAGCTACCGCGCGTTCGCGGGTCGTATGAGCAGCTCAAGCTGAAGGTGGGCGCGGAGCTACTCTGCTTGACGCAAATCAATCTTTACAACGCGATTTTCGGTCATCATCCGGCCGAACACGGCGGCAAGGCGACGCTGTAGCTCGAACTATAGGAGAGTCGGCATGGACGACAAGGTTTTGCGTCAATTCATCATCGACGAGCTTGATTTCGAACCGAGCATTCATGCGGCGAATATTGGCGTGGCCGTCGAAAAGGGCGTGGTCACGCTGACCGGGCATGTCGGAAGCTATGTTGAAAAGCTTGCGGCTGAACATGCGGTCGAGCGCGTGAAAGGGGTGAAGGCGATCGCGCAGGAGTTGGAGGTGCGCTATGGCGACCAGCCCAAGAGATCCGACGATGAAATTGCTCAACGCGCGGTGAATATCTTGAATTGGAGCGCGCAGGTTCCAAAGGATGACGTTCACGTCAAGGTTCAAAGGGGCTGGGTGACGTTGACCGGCGCTGTCGAGTGGCAGTTTCAAAAAATCGCCGCGGAATCGGCCATACACAAACTCAGCGGCATTCTCGGGGTCACCAATCTCATCGAGATCAAGCCGCATATTGACGCGCCGGATGTCAGGAAGAAAATCATCGACGCGTTGAAGCGCAACGCGGAGCTCGAAGCCGACTCCATTCATGTCTCCGTCGAGGATAATAAGGTGATTCTCGAAGGCAAGGTCAAGGCCTGGTACGAGCGCGGACTAGCCGAGCGCGCGGCCTGGTCGGCGCCGGGCGTAAAGGCGGTGGATGACCGTTTGACGCTTGCCTAATTGACGCTGGGCAAATGATGCCAGTCCGATTGATGGACGAAGATGAAGCGCCGCCGCGGCTGGCGCTTCGCAGCGGGATGGGCGGTCTATAGAGGCTGGATGTGCGTGCGCGCCACGCGGCGGCGCGCTCAGCGTTCGAGTGATTTGAGGTAAGCGATCAGGTTTTAGAATCTGGTCTGGATCGAAGCGAAAAACAGGCATAGTGGGATGCCCGACCATGATGCCCTCGGCAAATGATTCCGCGAGGTCCTCGACGTTGTAGCGTTTATGCAATTCACGAAATGGCGGCGCAATTTGTAAGGGACTGTCGCCATACCGGCCTATGGCGTGACATTTCGCGCACCATTCCTGCGCCAGCTTTTGGCCAAGGGCGGGATTTCCTTCGTCTGCGGCGGCGGATGCCGCGCCGAGGAATATGAAGGCGGCGGTAAAGGCGTTGCAAGTCGACTTGAACATTGAGGAACTCGCGTTGGGGGAAACGGCGCTTGAGCGCCTCCCGATCGGATTGAATTGTCTGAACGAAGAAATATCGCTCCAATTCACAAAATTGCGCATGTTTTGTTCGAACGAGGCGACCAGGTTTTTCGCAGCATGCTCCCATTATTCTGCGACGCGGCGGTCGACGCGACCTTGACCTTGATCAAGAACAGACCGGATTTGCTTTGTTGATTGCCGTGAACGCGGGTCCTTGACGCTATGCGACGGCAAATCCGGCTATTGCGGCGCCGCTTGATCGAAATCAAGGCGGCGAAGCGAACCCGATGCTCCCTTCATTCACGGCGCGAGACTGTCGCCGCGCCAAAATCTGGAGATCGAACAATGCCGTTTAAATCTCTTGTTCCTAGCTTGGGCCGCCTCCAGCCCGGCCATCCATTCGCTTTTCTGCAGAATGAAATCGATCGTCTGTTCAATGAAGTAGGACGCGGCCTTCCTGGGGCCGGCGTCGGCGATATCGTTCCGCGCATAGACGTGGCGGAGACCGACAAGGCTATCGAGGTCACCGTGGAGCTGCCAGGCCTCGAGGAAAAGGATGTCCAAATCGATTTCACCGATGACGTTCTCACGATCAAGGGGGAAAAAAAGTCGGAGAAAGAGGAGAAGGACAAGAACCACCAAATCTCGGAGCGCAGCTATGGCTCGTTCCTGCGCGCAATTCAATTGCCGCCAGGCGTTGATCCGGCGGCGATCGACGCGTCTTTTGCGAAAGGCGTTTTGACGGTGAAGGCCCCGAAACCCGCGCCTCGCGTAACCAAGAAGATCAAGATCAAGAAAGCTGGTTGAGAGCAACCGTCAACACATGCATCGCTGATCCAGCGATGCATGTGACTATTTGAAATCGTCTGGAGACGTATATGACCAAAGTGAAGATGCTGGCTGGCGATTGGATTATCGTTTCGGATGCGCGCAAGGCGCTTCTTCTCGAAAATGAAGGCGACGAGCTGTTTCCCAATCTGAAGACGCGGGAGGTCCGCGAGCATGAAGAGGAGCCGAACCGCGTCTTGAATTCGGACAAGCCCGGCAGGGTGCAGCAGTCGGCGGCGAGTTTCCGCAGCGCGGTCGAGCCGTCGGATCGCCACGAGGAAGCCGACAGAAATTTTATCGTCGCCTTGACCGAGCGATTGCATGAATTGGTGTCGAGCGGGAAAACAAAGGGCCTCATTATTGTCGCGCCGGCGCATACTCTCGGATTGATCAGGAAAAGCAGCTCCGCCGCCGTGAGATCGGCGGTTCGAGCCGAGCTCGATCGGGATTTGATCCATTTGCCAGTTTATGAGATCGAAAAACATTTGTCGAAGTGAGGCGTTCGCACGAAGATGCGGGAGCGCCGCGCGCCCTGCTCACGCGCCGGAGAGGCCGGCCTTGATCGCGAAACGCACGAGCTCCGAAATGCTTTGCGCCTTCATCTTCGTCATGAGCTTGGCCCTGTAGACCTCGACCGTGCGTGAGCTGAGATCGAGTTCGCGGGCGATCTCCTTGTTGGTCTGACCGTTCATGAGCCCTTTCAGCACCTGAGTTTCGCGCGGGCTCAAGGAGGCGAGCCGCGACGTCATCTCTTCGGTCAATGCGTCAGCGACGAGGGGCCGGCCATCCTTATCGAGGGCCGAACGCACCGCCGCGATCAGAGCCTCGCCGTCGAAAGGCTTTTCCATGAAATCGGTCGCGCCGAGCTTCATCGCGGCGACGGCGAGAGGCACGTCGCCATGTCCGGTTATGACAATTACCGGGATCGAATGTTTCGCCGCGCGAAGACGGCGCACGAGCTCGATGCCATCCAATCCCTGCATCCGGACGTCGGTGACGAGACACCCGCCGGCGACGGAGGGGAGAGCTTCGAGAAAAGCCTCGGCCGACTCGAACAGGCGCACCGAAAATCCCGCCGACCCAAGCAGAAAATCAAGCGAGTCGCGCAAGGCGTCGTCGTCGTCTATCACATGCACGACGCTGCAGGAGCCGTTGCTGGAGCGCATCGCCTTACGCTTCCTTCGCCGCAGAAATCGTGAACCGGAACACGGTTCCTCCGAGCGGGTTCGCCTCCATCCACAGGCGCCCGCCATGCGCTTCGATAATCGTCTTGCTGATTGACAGCCCGACTCCCATGCCAGTCTCCTTGCTTGTCACGAAAGGCTCGAAAAGCCTCGGCAGCATCTCGGGCGAGACGCCGTGGCCGGTGTCCGACACCATGATTTCAACCAATCCGTCAGATAATGGCGCGGCCGTGACCACAAGCTCGCGTCGCTGCGATCCCTCCATGGATTCGAGCGCGTTGCGAAAGAGATTGACGAGAACTTGCTGGATTTGCACGCCGTCGACGAGAACCAAATCGATGGCGTGATCAATGTGAAGGCGCGCCATGACGCCTTGCTCGCGGGAGCCGACAAGCGCAAGGGCGCTCGCCTCTTCGATGAGCCGCGTGATCCGATGGTTCGTCTTGTCGGTTTCTCGTCTGGTGACGAAATCGCGCATCCGGCGGATGATCTCGCCCGCGCGCAGGGCTTGCGCCGCCGCCTTGTCGAGCGCGTCCTGGATGACCGCCGCCTGCTGATCGCCATCGGTTTGGAGCAGCCGTTGGCAGCCCTTGATATAGTTGTTGATCGCCGCGAGCGGCTGGTTCAGCTCGTGCGCCAGGCTCGAGGCCATTTCGCCGAGCGCGCTCAGGCGCGACACATGGACGAGCTTCGCCTGAAGCTCCTGAAGCTGCGCCTGAGTTTCCTGTCTTTCGGTCAGGTCGCGGATGAAGCCGGTGAAATGGCGCCGCTCCCCAGCGCGCATTTCGCCGATCGACAAATGCATTGGAAAGGTCGACCCGTCCTTGCGCAACCCCGAGACGACGCGTCCGACGCCGATTATGCGCTTCTCGCCCGTCTCAAGATAGCGTGCGATATAGCCGTCGTGTCGATCGCGGTCGGGCGCAGGCATCAAAATGCTGACGTTGCGACCGATCGCTTCAGCCGCCGAATAGCCAAAAAGCCTCTCGGCCGCCGCGTTGAATGACTGGATGACGCCATCCTCGCCGATGACGATCATGGCGTCGGGGACCGTATTGAGCAGGAGACGGAGATGCTCCCTGCCGGCGCGCAGCTCCGCCTCCATATGCTTGCGCTCGTCGATATCGATCGTGACGCCGCTCATTCGCTTTGGGCCGGCTCCCGGATCACGGAAAACCCGGCCTTTCGTGTGCAGCCATCGCTCTCGGCCATCCGCAAGCGTGATGCGGTACTCGACATCGAAGTCGCCATGCTCCATCGCGGCGGCGAAGGCCAAGCCGACCCGTTGGCGATCATCCGGGTGAATGAGGGAATCGAAAGTTTGATAATTTATTACCGCGCCGGCGCGGACGTCGAAGAATTGGGCGCAGATTTCCGAACAAGTGAACGCATTGCGTTCGATATCCCAGTCCCATGTGCCGATCCCGGCTGCTTCGATCGCGTAGCGGACTTGCTCGCTGTCGTGGAGCTGATCAGCCATGAAGCCTCCAGCGCAGGCCATCGAGGACGTTTGATTGTCGTTGATCTTAATCAAGCGCCGCCCAAATTCATAGCTTTCGCTTTGATCGGCGCATTGTCGTGGTCGCAATTTAGACCAGCTTCGCGCCTTGATCCTCGGCGCCCGGAAATTGTGCTTGCCTCGCCCAGTGATTTTTGATCTGCAACTGTCTCGCCTGAGAAATGAAGGCGGCGAATTCCCGGTCCGACTTTGCTTCGACCGGATTGATGGGCGGATCTCCGCTGTCTATAGCTGCCTTGCTTGAAGCCTCTCGGCGCGCCTGCCCGCCATGCCAGTGCGCCTCCGGCCTTTCGGATCATTTTCAGTGACAATCTCCGCCGCGATCCATCACGTCACCCACTATAAATATGATCGGCCGGTCATGCTCGGGCCGCAGACGATCCGCCTGCGCCCAGCGCCGCATTGCCGAACCAAAATCCTCGGCTATTCGCTCAAGCTCACGCCCGCGAATCATTTCGTGAACTGGCAGCAGGACCCGCATGGCAATTGGCAGGCGCGCTTCGTCTTTCCTGAGAAAGTGACGGAATTGAAGATCGAGGTTGATTTGACCGCTGCGCTCGCGGTCATCAACCCGTTCGATTTCTTCATCGAGCCCTACGCCGAGCAGTTTCCGTTTGCCTATGAACCGGGCCTCAAGGCCGAGCTCGCGCCCTATCTTGAAGTGGAGCAGCCGATCGGTCCGCGTCTCGCCGCCTATGTCGCCGCCTTGCCCGAGGGGCCAATTCATAGCGTCAACTTTCTCGTCGAGCTTATAGCTAAGCTGCAGCAGGCTATTCGCTATGTTATCCGAATGGAGCCGGGCGTTCAGAGGCCGGAGGAGACCCTTGAGCTCGGCTCCGGCTCATGTCGCGATTCGGCCTGGCTGCTTGTCCAAATTCTGCGCCGCCTCGGCCTCGCGGCGAGATTTGTGTCCGGCTATCTGATCCAGCTGCGCGCCGATATCGAGCCGCTCGAAGGGCCGCAGGGGACGCAGCATGATTTCACCGATCTGCACGCCTGGGCCGAGGTCTATTTGCCCGGCGCCGGCTGGATCGGGTTGGATGCGACCTCCGGCATGTTCTGCGGCGAGGGCCATCTTCCGGTCGCGGCGACGCCGCACTACCAATCCGCCGCGCCAATCTCCGGCGTCGTCGAGCCGGCCAATGTCGATTTCCATTTCGACATGTATGTGGTCCGCGTCGCCGAGGCCCCGCGGATCACACTGCCTTTCTCCGACGCCGCCTGGGACAGGCTCGACGCGCTCGGCGAAAGGGTCGACGCCGATCTAACCGCGCAAGACGTTCGGCTGACCATGGGCGGCGAGCCGACCTTCGTCTCCATTGATGATTTCGAGTCGGCGGAGTGGAACACAGCCGCCGTCGGGCCGACGAAACGGGCGTTCGCGGATCGGCTCATTCGCCGTTTGCGGACGCGCTTCGCGCCGGGCGGCATGCTCCATTACGGACAGGGCAAATGGTATCCGGGCGAGAGCCTGCCGCGCTGGGGATTTGCGGTCTATTGGCGCAAGGACGGCGAACCGATCTGGAAAAACCCGGCCCTGATCGCCGATGTCGGAGAAACGCGGGCTGCCGAACAGGACGCGGCGGCGCTTGACCAAGCGCTGCGTCCGCAAGCCGAGCAGCTCGTGGCGGGCGTGGCCGATCGGCTCGGAATAGACGCCGACTATGTCCATCCGGCTTATGAAGATCCCGCGGTCTGGCTCGTCAAGGAAGGGAATCTGCCCGAAAACGCCGATCCTCTCGATCCGAAGCTGGAGGACGCCGAAGAGCGCAACCGCATGATCCGCACCTTCGCGCGGGGCCTCACCAAGCCGTCTGGCTATGTCTTGCCGGTGCAGCGCTGGAACGCCGAGGCAGATGGCGCGGCGCGATCGCGTTGGCTCAGCGAGAAATGGACCCTGCGGCGCGGCAAGCTCTTTCTCGTTCCGGGCGATTCTCCAGTCGGATATCGGCTGCCCTTGTCGTCCCTGCCTTGGGTTCCGCCGACGTCCTACCCCTATGTCGTGGCGCAAGATCCATTTGAGGATCGCGCGCCTTTGCCGTCGGCGCCTGCGATCGGTCAGCAGTTCGAGCGCGCTCCGTCGGCGCCCGAGGCCGCGCGGCAGGAGCGCATCGAGCAGGAGGCGATCGCAGGCGCCGTGCGAACCGCTATTTCGGTCGAATCCCGCGACGGCGTGCTTTGCGTCTTCATGCCGCCGGTCGAGACGCTGGAGGATTATCTCGAGCTCCTCGCGGCGGTCGAGGCGAGCGCCGAGGCCGCCGGCGCGAAGGTCCATATCGAAGGCTATCCGCCGCCGCATGATCCGCGGATCAATGTCGTCAAGGTCACGCCCGACCCTGGCGTCATCGAGGTCAATGTCCATCCGGCCGAAAGTTGGCGGGCGGCGGTCCTCACGACGAAAGGCCTTTACGAGGACGCGCGTCAGGTGCGGCTCGGCGCCGACAAATTCATGACCGATGGGCGCCATACCGGCACCGGCGGCGGCAATCACGTCGTGCTCGGCGGCGCGACGCCGGCCGATTCGCCCTTCCTTCGCCGGCCGGATCTGTTGAAGAGCCTGATCCTCTATTGGCAGCGGCGCCCATCCTTGTCCTATCTCTTCTCTGGTCTGTTCATCGGCCCGACGAGCCAGGCGCCGCGCGTTGATGAAGCACGGCACGATCAGCTCTATCGAGCTCGAGATCGCCTTGGCGAATGTCCCGGGTCCCGGCGAGCCGGCGCCCCTATGGCTCATCGATCGCCTGCTCCGCAACCTTCTGGTCGATGTGACGGGCAATACGCATCGCTCCGAGATCTGCATCGACAAGCTTTATTCCCCCGATGGCCCGACCGGGCGCCTTGGCCTTCTCGAATTTCGATCCTTCGAAATGCCGCCGGACGCGCGCATGAGCCTTGCGCAGCAGCTCCTGCTGCGGGCGCTCGTCGCCTGGTTCTGGCGCGAGCCGCAACAGGGCAAACTGATCCGCTGGGGCACGGCGCTGCACGACCGCTTCATGCTGCCGCATTTCATCTGGGAAGACTTCCTTGGCGTTCTCGCTGATCTGGGTCGGGTCGGCTACGCCTTCGATCCGGTCTGGTTCGAAGCGCAGCGCGAATTCCGCTTTCCGCTCTATGGCGTGGTCGAGCACGGCGGCGTGCGGCTCGATCTCCGCCAAGCGCTGGAGCCTTGGCATGTGCTTGGCGAGCAAGGCGCGATCAGCGGCACGGTGCGTTATGTCGATTCCTCGGTCGAGCGCCTGCAGGTGAAGGCGAATGGTTTTGTCGAGGGACGCCATGTCGTCGCCTGCAACGGCCGCCGCCTGCCCATGACCGCGACGGGCGCTTCAGGGGAAGCCGTCGCCGGCGTGCGGTTCAAGGCCTGGCAGCCCGCCATCGGGCTGCATCCGACAATTCCCGCCCATGCGCCTTTGACCTTCGATCTCGTCGACACCTGGAACGGCCGCGCTCTCGGCGGCTGCGTCTATCATGTCGCGCATCCCGGCGGACGCAATTACGATACGTTTCCAGTGAACTCCTATGAGGCGGAAGCGCGGCGCCTCGCCCGTTTCCAGGAGTTCGGGCACACGCCCGGACCTTTCGAGACGCCGGCGGAGGAGCGCTCGGCCGAATTCCCCGTGACGCTCGATCTGCGCCGGCCAGCGGCGCTCTGAAACCCCTCGGCCGCCGCTCTTGCCGGCTCGATTCAGGGAGCCTTGCCGATCAGGTGATCACCGTCGGGGCCTCGCGCCCGGTGAAATGGGCGACGCGGGCGAGTTCGCGCGATAGCGCGATGAGATCGCCGAGCGCGGCTTGGGTGTCGAGATTTTGCCGCGCGGCGTCAGACTCGAAGCGCTCGATATAGACCCTGAGAGTCGCGCCGGCGGTGCCGGTTCCCGAGAGCCTGTAGACGATGCGGCCGCCGCCTTCGAAATGGAGGCGAACGCCCTGATGCCTCGAATCCGAGCCGTCCACGGGATCGTGATAGGCGAAATCATCGGCCTCGGCGATCGTCAGCCCGCCGAATGTCGAGCCCTTCAAGTCGGGCAGGGATTTGCGCAGCGCCTCGACGAGCGCATGCGCGCCGTCGGCGTCGACTTCCTCGTAATCATGGCGCGAATAATAGTTGCGGCCAAAGTCGGCCCAGTGTCGAACGACAATGTCTTTGACGCTCTCGCGCCGCGCGGTGAGAATATTGAGCCAGAGCAGGATCGCCCAGAGGCCGTCCTTTTCGCGGACATGGTCGGAGCCGGTGCCGGCGCTCTCCTCGCCGCAGATCGTCGCCATGCCGGCGTCGAGCAGATTGCCGAAGAATTTCCATCCCGTCGGCGTCTCGAACAGCGGAACTTTCAAGCGCGCGGCGACCTGGTCGGCGGCGCGGCTCGTCGGCATGGAGCGGGCGATTCCGGCGACGCCTTTCGCATAGCCTGGCGCCAGATGCGCATTGGCGGCGAGCAGGGCGAGACTGTCCGATGGCGTCACGAAAAGCCCGCGCCCGATAATGAGATTGCGGTCGCCGTCGCCGTCCGAGGCGGCGCAGAGATCTGGCCCGTCGGCCGCCATGGCGAGGTCGAAAAGATGCTTGGCGTGGACGAGATTTGGATCAGGATGATGGCCGCCGAAATCCGGCGACGGCGTTCCGTTGAGCACCGTCCCAGCCGGCGCGCCGAGCAGATCCTGAAAGATCCGCGTGGCGTAGGGGCCCGTCACCGCCGACATCGCGTCGAAGCGGAACCGGAAACCGCTCTCGAATAGAGCGCGGATCTGGTCGAAATCAAACAGGCGCTGCATCAATTGGGCGTATTCGTCGACCGGATCGATCACCACGACTTCGCCCGGTCCGAGCCGCACGGAGCCAAGCTGGTCGAGATCGAAATCCGGCGCCTTGACGATTCTATATTCGGTGATAGCCTTGCTGCGGGCGAACACGGCTTCGGTCACTTTTTCAGGCGCGGGACCGCCGTTCGAGACATTATATTTCACTCCGAAATCGCCGTGCGGGCCGCCGGGATTGTGGCTCGCGCTGAGAACCACGCCGCCGAAGGCGCCATGCTTGCGGATGAGGTTTGAAGCGGCCGGCGTGGATAATATGCCGCCCTGACCAATGAGGAGCCGGCCGAAACCATTGGCGAGCGCGATCTTGGCGACGGTTTGGATCGCCTCGCGATTGAAATAGCGTCCGTCGCCGCCGACGATCAGTGTCTCGCCTTGAAAGACGTCGAGGCAATCGAAGATCGCCTGCACGAAATTCTCAAGATAGCGCGGAGTTTGAAACTCTGTGACTTTCTTGCGAAGCCCCGAGGTGCCGGGCCGCTGATCCTCGAATGGCGTGGTGGCGATGGTTTTGATCATGGATCTTTCCATAGAACGAAACTGGCGCAATCTTGTGACGATTAATTTGCCGGCGCCATTCGGCGACGAGGCCCCGCTCTAAATTGTTGGGCTCGATCGCCATGGTTTTAGATGGAATCGCCGCCAAAATCTTTGCGATCAAGCGCATGTTCGCAAGAGCGTTAAGAATTGGCCAATCGCCCGACAGGCGCAAATTCGCCTCGAACCGGCGTATGACGAAAAAACCATCGAAGAACGGGCGGCGCCTGCTGGCCTTGGACGGCCGCAGGCGTTAGTTTGCGGCTCAGGTCAAGGGGATGGGCGGCGCGGACAGGAGCGGCTGGCGTCTCGGCTGCGTCGACTGGAAATGGTCGCCGCCTCAGATGAGCTTTTCGTTCGTCGTCGCGCGGAATTGGAGCAATCATGGACAAGATCGCGGCGACGCTGCGCAAAGGCATGGCCTTAGCGCTTCTGACGCTCACGGCTCTGACGCTTGCGGCCTGCAACGATCAAAACAAATATCAGCCCCCGCCGATCGCCGCGGTCACGGTCGAGAAATCGCAGCAGCGCAAGGTCACGCTCTACCGTGAGCTGACTGGGGCCACGGCGGCCGTCAACAGGGTCGATCTCGTCGCGCGCGTGCAGGGTTTTCTTGAAAAGGTCGGGTACAAGGACGGGGCCAAGGTCAATAAAGGCGATCTTCTTTTCCAGATCGATCCGCAAGATTACAAGATCGCGCTCGCGATCGCGAAAGCGGCGCAGGAGCAGCAAGAGGCGCTTCTTGTGCAGGCCGACGCCGACCTTAAGCGCAAGCAGGAATTGGTCGCCCGTCAATCCTCGTCGGTCGCCTCGCTCGACGAGGCCAAAGCCAAGCGCGATTCCACTTATGCGGCGCTCGCCCAGGCCAAGGGCCAGGTCCAGCAAGCCCAGCGCAATCTCGAATATACGACGATCGCTGCGCCCTTCGACGGCGTCGTCTCGGCGCGGCTCGTCGACCCTGGCGCCTTCGTCGGCGCGAGCGGGCCGACGAAGCTCGCGACAATCGTTCAGATCGATCCGATCTACGTTAATTTCAACGTCGACGAGCAGCTGGTGCTCAGGGTGCGTCAGCGGTTGAGCGATCAAGGCGTGACGCTCAAGCAGATCGGGCCGATCCAGGTGGATATCGGGCTTCAGACGGAGGAGGGCTATCATCACAGCGGAACGATTGATTACATCGCCCCGGAAATCGACCGCGGCACGGGAACGCTCGCGGTCCGCGCGATCCTGGGCAATAAAGACGCGCCGCTCCTGCCAGGTCTCTTCGTGCGCGTGCGGATTCCGATCGAGCGCGACGCCGAGGCGATTCTAGCGCCTGACATCGCGCTTGGCACTGCGCAACAGGGCCAGTACCTTCTTGTCGTGAACGACAAGAACATCGTCGAAGAGCGCAGGGTCGATGTGGGCGATCGGGTCGATGGCGGCTTCAGGATCATCACATCCGGCTTGAAGCCCGATGAGCGCGTGATCGTTGGCGGCCTTCAGCGCGCAATTCCTGGCAATCCGGTCAATCCGCTCGAAACAACCGAGGCCGCGGCCGCGCAGGATACGCCATGATCGCCCGGTTCTTCATCGAAAGGCCGGTCCTCGCGAATGTCATCGCGTTCCTGATCGTGATCCTGGGCCTCGTCGCCCTCGCCGATCTCCCGGTCGCGCAATATCCCAACGTCGTGCCGCCGACCGTGCAGGTGACCGCCCGCTACCCCGGCGCAAGCCCCTCGACGGTGGTGCGCGACGTCGCCCTTCCCATCGAGCAAAAGGTCAATGGCGTCGAGGGTATGATCTACATGTCGTCGATGAGCACAAGCGATGGGCAATATACGCTCACCGTGACGTTCAAGATCGGAACAGACGGCGACAAGGCGCAGATCCTGGTCCAGAACCGCGTCGCGACCGCCATGTCGCAGCTGCCGCAGGCGGTGCAGGTTCAGGGCGTTCAGACCAATAAGAGATCGACCTCGATTCTCGAGATCGTGGCGCTGAGTTCGCCCGATGGCCGCTACGACAGTCTGTTTCTCTCGAACTACGCCACGATCAATCTGCTCGACGAGATTTCCCGTATCGACGGCGTCGGCAACGTGTCGATCTTCGGCGCCGGCCAATATGCGATGCGGATCTGGCTCGACCCGCAGAAATTGGAGGCGCGAAAGCTCTCTCCTGCCGATGTGATCAATGTAGTGAACCTGCAAAGCCGCTCGACCGTGGCCGGCCAGGTCGGCATTCCGCCGACGCCGCCGGGGCAGAACTTTCAATACACGATCAATGTCCCGAGCAATCTCGCCGCTGTCGCCGAGTTCGAGAATATCATCGTCAAGACGGAGCAAGCCAGCGGCGGTCCGGTCACGCGGCTGAAGGATATCGCCCAAATCGAGCTCGGCGCGCAGCAATATAGCCAAAACTTCAAGCTCGATGGGCGGCCCTCCGCCGGCCTGTCCGTCTTTCAGCTTCCCGAGGCGAATGCGCTCGATGTCGCCAAGCGGGTCGAGGCGCGGATGAAGGAGCTCTCCGCGTCCTTTCCACAAGGCGTGAGCTGGGCGGTTCCCTTCGACACGACGAAATTCGTCGCCGCAGCCATCCACGACGTCTACAAGACCCTGGTCGAGGCCGCAATTCTCGTGCTGGTCGTCATCCTTGTCTTCCTGCAAGACTGGCGCGCGACGCTCGTCCCTGCGACCACCGTTCCGGTCACGATCATCGGCGCTTTCGCCGCGATCGCCGCATTCGGCTTCACCGTGAACCTCTCGACGCTGTTTGCCATCATCCTGGCGATCGGCATTGTGGTCGATGACGCGATCATCGTGGTCGAGGGCGCGGCCAAATATATCGAGCGCGGACTCTCGCCGCATGACGCCGCCATCAAAGCCATGGAGGAATTGCTCGGGCCGATCATCGGCATCACGCTCGTGCTGATGGCGGTTTTCGTCCCGGCCGCTTTCCTGCCCGGCTTGAGCGGCCAGATGTATCGCCAATTCGCCCTCGTCATCGCGGCGACCGCGCTCATCAGCGCGATCAACGCCGCGACCTTGAAGCCGACGCAATGCGCGCTTTGGCTGCGGCCGGTGACGCCGCCGGAAAAGCGCAATATTTTCTACCGCGCCTTCAACAGCGTCTACAATGCTTCGGAGCGCTGGTATGCGGCGCTCATCGCCCAAATGGTCAAGCGCAGCGGACTCATGGCGATCGTCGTCGCTTGCCTTGTCGCCCTGTCCGCTTACGCCTTGAGCCTTGTGCCGACGGCATTTCTTCCGATCGAGGACCAGGGCTATTTTCTCGTCATCGTTCAGCTTCCGGAAGGCGCCTCCTTGGAGCGCACCGTGCGGGCGCTGGATGGAATAACCGAGCGCGTGAAGGCGCAGCCGGGCGTGAAGAACGTCGTGGCCATCGCCGGGCTCGCCGCCCTCAATGACAACGCGAGCCTCTCCAACGCCGGCGTCGCCTATGTCATTCTCGACGATTGGGACAAGCGCGCCAAGGGGGAGGATCTGCTCGGCCTCTACACGGCGCTGTCGGCGCGGGTGAAGTCGCTGGAGGATGGGGTTGCTCTCGTCATGCCGCCGCCGCCTATTCAGGGCATCGGCAATGTCGCCGGCGCGACGATGAAGGTCGAGATCCGCGACGGCGGGTTCGATTACGGCGAGCTTCAACGCTTTGCGCAGGGCGTCGCGGACCGAGCGGCGGACCAGTCCATGTTCTCGTTCGTTCGCAATTATTTCCAGGCCGACGCGCCCCAGCTCGACGTCACTTTCGATCGCGTCAAGACCGAGACGCTTGGCGTCCCGCTCGGCAGCGCGCTCGATGCGTTGAGCGCCTATATGGGTTCAAGCTATGTCGGCCAGTTCAACCGATTTGGCCGGGTGTTTCAGATCTACGTCCAAGCGGAAGCGTCGGCCCGCGTCAATGCGGAGTCGCTTAAGACTCTGCAAGTGCGCAACAGCGCCGGCGACATGGTGCCCTTCGGCACCATAGCCGACATCAAGACGGTCGCGGGACCTTCCCTCATCAGCCTCTACAATCTTTACCCGGCGGCGACCGTCATCGCCAACACGGCCAAGGGCTATAGCTCGGGCCAGGGCCTCGCGGTCATGGAGCAGATCGCCAAGAGCACGCTGCCGCCGAGCGCGGGTTACGATTGGACGGCGATGTCCTTTCAAGAAAAGCAGGTCGGCGGCCAGATCTATCTCGTCTACGCCCTGAGCCTGCTTCTGGTCTATCTTGTGCTCGCCGGACAGTATGAAAGTTGGATCGCGCCCTTGACAGTGATCGTCTCCGTGCCGCTCGCCCTGCTCGGCACGGCCGGCGCGCTCTTGGCCTTGGGGGTCCCGAGCAACCTCTACACGCAGATCGGCCTCATCCTGCTCATCGCTCTTTCGAGCAAGAATGCGATCCTTATCGTCGAATTCGCGCGTGAGCTCCGGATCAAGGAAGGGCATGAGATCGCGGCGGCGGCGGTCGAGGCGGCGCGTTCGCGGTTCCGTCCAATTCTCATGACCTCATTCGCCTTTATTCTCGGCGTGGCTCCGCTGGTCCTCAGCTCCGGCGCGGGCGCCAACGCGCAGAAGTCGATCGGCATCGCGGTGTTGACGGGAATGCTTGGGTCGACGCTCTTGACCGTGGCGTTCGTTCCTTCGGTCTTTGTCGTGCTGCAGCGTTTCGAGGAATGGCGTTCGCGCGGCAAGGCGCCAAAGCAAAGCGCCGGTTGACGCCGGCTTGTTTCAGGGCGCCTGGCGTTTCTCAAGCTCCAGAACCAACATGCGAATCTGGAGGTCTGTCGGGTAGAGCGCCGCGAGCTCGCGCGCATGGGCGAGCGCGGCGGCGAAATCGCCAGCCTCTCGCGCAAACGACACCAGCGCGAGGAGGGCGTCCCTGTCCGCCGGATGGCGCTTATGCGTTTGCTCCAGCAGCTCCATCGCCGGCCCGCGCGCGCCGATGGAATTCAGCGCGATGGCGTAGACATAGGCGTAGCGCGCATTGTCGGGGGCGAGCTCCTGCGCCTGGCGCAGCTCTGGAAGCGCATCCGCGTAATTGCGCTGGCGCACGAGCGCAAGGCCGAGCGAATGCCGGACATCGGCATTAATGGGATCGATCGAAATGGCCTTGCGCAAAAGCTCGGCGCTGTCTTGGTCCATGCCGCGCATGCGGTCGAGATCGGCGAGGTTGACCAGCGCTGGCGTGAAGCTCGGATCGAGGCGCAAAGCGGTTTGATATTGGGCCTCCGCCTCGGCGGGGCGGCCGAGCCGCGTCTCCATGAGGCCGAGGTTCAGATGCGCTTCCGGTCGATCGGCGTCGACCATCTCGGCGTCATATAATTCCAGATAGGCGGCGGCGAAAGTGGCCTGCTGCTCCGGCGTCATTGCGCGGCGGTCGGCGCCGACGAGCGCCCGCGCCGCCTCGACGCGGACGGCGCGGACTGGGTCGTTAAGCAAGGGCGCGACGGTCTCGACCATGGCGGGCGTCGGCGCGGCGGGCAGCGCACGCGGCGTGGCTAGCGAACCAGTGGATTCGCGTCGGCGAGCGCCGCTTTGACGGCGCCTTCCGATGCCGGGGTTGCGTAGGGCGCGAGAAGCGCCAGGGCGCTTGCCCGCGCGATCGCGGGTTGGTCTTCATCGACGATCAGCGCGTCGAGCAGGCGCTCGGCGTCCGCGGCGCCGGTCCGGCCGGCATGGAGCGCGAGGCCGAACTGCGGCTTCGTCTGGCGTCCGGTCGGAAACCATTCGGCGACCGCGCGCGCCGCCCAGTCGGCGGGCTTGTCGGCGTGACATTTGGCGCAAGCGTTCGGCGCGCCAATCGCCAAAGTCAGATCCGGGCGCGGAACCCGAAGGCTGTGATCGCGCCGATCGTCAACCACCATATAGGTCTTCGCCGCCATGTGGCAGTTGACGCATTGCGCCCCGACGCTTCCTGGCTTGTGATGGTGATGCGCGGCGACATCGAATTTCGCCGGCAGGTGGCATTGCGCGCAAAGCTGATTGCCTTGGACGCGGAGCGCCGAACTATGCGGATCGTGGCAGTCCGAACAGACGACGCCGGCGCGATTCATGCGGCTCTGGAGGAAAGAGCCATATTCGAACACTTCGCCGTCGATCTGCCCGTCGGCGTGATAGAGGCCAGCCTCGATCAACGCCGGCAGATAGGCGTCGAGGAAAGGCGCGCCGACCGGCGGGTCCTTGGCGATGACTTTGCGGCGGGAATGGCAAGGCGCGCAGACGTTGAGCTCCTGACCGCCGGGGGCTCGCTGCGTTGCGCTATCCCAGTCTCCGGGTTCATGCGCCATTGGCCGCGTTCGCGGGGCTGGAGCCAGGTCGTGAGGCCCATCCGCGCGTCTTCGCCTTCGAGCAATGGATCCCGCCTCGGAGGGCTTGGCGTCAGCGGCCGCGTGATCCTTGGCCCATGGTCTTTTGCCCAAGCGAGATGGCGTGAGCCGGGGCCATGGCAGGCCTCGCAGCCAACGTCCATGTCGGTCCAGCTCGTTGCATAGGCGTTGGCGTCGAGGTCATAATTCTTGCGTAGGTTGGTGGAATGGCAGCTGGCGCATTGATAGTTCCAGGTTTGGTCGCGTCCGGTCCAATGAAGGGGGGCGCCGGCGCGGAGGTTCTGGTCCGGGTAGAGGTGAAACCATCGCTGGCCGCCTTGCGCCTTGGGGCGGGCGTCCCAGGCGATTCCGAGCGCTTGATAACGGCCGCCGGGGAATGCGATGAGATATTGCTGCAGCGGATAGACGCCGAATGTATAGGCGATTTCATAGTCGCGCGCGACGCCATCCGGCCCATCGGCATGGGCGATAAATTTGTCGCCGGCGCGCGAGAAGGTGGTGACGGCGCCGAAATGCTCAAGCCGCGCGCCGTTGAAATCGCCGAGGACCGTGGCCTGCGTCGCCTTTTGCATGGCCTGGGCGTGATGAGAGCCTTTCCAGCGTTCGGTCTCGGCCGCATGGCAGCCGGCGCAAGCCTCGACCCCGACGAAGGCGGCGCCCGCCTCCGCTTGGGCGGAGGCGCTCGCGGGACCAATTAAGATGAGAGCCGCCCAAATGAAAGCCGTCGCCCAGCGGTCGATAAGAGCGAAGCGGCGCGGTCTAGCAGCGTTGGGTGTCTTCATCATATTCGGCGTTACGCGGCCGCTGGAGCGTCCAAGCCAAGCCGGCGGCCTAAAGCGGAAAGCTGAGCGATGCGAAGATCGAGTTTCCCTGCACGCGGTTGGCGACGTCGAATTCATGAAACCACCTGCCGCTGAGGGTGACTTGCTGTGTCCCTTCCTTGAACGTGTAGCTGAGCAAGGGTCCGATGGCGGCGACGCGTCCGCGGAACGCGCCAATCTTGTCACCCGATCCGCCATCCGCTGTCAATTGCTGGTAATAATAGCCGCCGCCGCCGGCCGAGAGGCCAAAGGGAAGGTGCTCGTTGAGCGCGGCCTCGACATGAAGCTCGGCGCCGCTTTGATAATTCGTCGCCGGGTTGATCATGTTAATGGTCCCGCCCACCGCGGCCGAGGCCTCGAACCCCGTCTGCAGGCTGAGATAGGTGTAGCCAGCCTTGAGGTCCAGACTGGGCCGGTTCAAGCTCGTGAAGGCGATCGCGGTGGAGGAATAATATCCGGTCGGCGCGAAGCCGGTCAGGGTCGCGTTCCAGTGATGCTCGCCCGAGTCCCAGCCAAGGAAGGCGGCGAAGGCGCTTTCGCCCATGGCGTCGACGGAGGCGGCGCGGCCGAGCTGGCGGGTTGCGTCGAACGGGCCCGTGAAGGAAAGGCTCGCCGACGTGCGCTCGCCGCCAAAAGGAACCACCGCCGCGAAGCCCAGCGATCCGCCCAGAAGCTTGACGTCGGTGACCCAGGCGACCTGGCTAATATCGAACAGTATACTATAGCTGACGCCGGCCTCGGCGTTTCTGCCGAAGGGAAATTTGATAGTGGGGTTCGCGCTGCCTTCGTACAGATAAAACGTGTCCGAGAAATAGACTCCGGGCGGCGGCGTGTAGCCGGCCATCGGCAGAGCGTAGCCGAGCAGATAGTTGCCGAGGCCATATTCCGTCGCCAGCGCGGGCTGGCTCAGCGCCACGGCGCCGGCGAGACATAGCGTCGCGGCGAGCGACTTCGCGGCGATTGATCGCATGCTGAGCTCCAACCCCCGCGATCGCCGGAGATCGCGGAGTTCTTCCAACGGGAAACGAAAACGTATCCTATTAGAAGGCGCAGCCCAAGATTGCGCAAGCCGCCCGGCGGATTTCTCACTGACCGTTGCGGATTTGACACAACGCGGAGGCCGCATCCCATCTCTCAACGCTCTTCGAACGCGAAGATCTTCCTCCAGTCGTTCTTCATGCTGATGATCGTCCAGCCGTTCTTCTTGGCTTCGTCATAGAGCGCCGGAGTAAATGTTCCGACCTTCGTGCCGGGCAGCCCTTGGGCCGGGCCATAGGCGTATTCGCGCTTCGCATCGTCATGGAGCACGAGAAGCGCCAGCCGGGCGCCTTCGCCCGCCTTGGTATATTCCAGCATTTCGCGGTCGCCGGTGGAATTGCCGAAGGCGATGATCGGCCGAAGGCCAATCTCCAGGTGAATGCCCTCCGGCTTGCCGGCGAAATTATCGTTCAGCAAGAGCTTTGGCTCCTTGGTCAGGATCGGCTTGCCGCTCTTGTCATAGCCATATTTCACGCCGCCCGCCGTGCCGACAACCTGGTCCGGCGGGATGCCGTAGACGCGCTGCGAATAGACTCGCACGAAGTCTTGGCCGCCGCCAGTGACGATATAGGATTTATAGCCGTTTTCGCGCAGGTAGCGCATGACTTCGAGCATCGGCTGATAGGTCAGCTCCGTGTAGAGCCTGTCCCATCGCGGATGTTTTGCGGTCGTGATCCACTTTGTCACGTCCGCCCCGAATTCGTCCACGGTCACGCCGGTGAGGGTGACGGCGGCGATCTTTTCGAAATCCTTCAAGGAGAGCTTCGCCAAAGCCTCCCGGTCGCCGGACAGCACGGTTTTGAAAGGCTCGACCGTCTTGAGTTCCGGCCGCGCCCTTACTGCCGCCGGGACCCGCTCCAGGCAATAGACGACCTGCGTGTAGATAGGATGCTCAACCCAGGTCGTGCCGTCCTGATCGAAGGTTGCGATACGCGCCTCGGGCGGAACGAAATTCGGGCTCGCCTCGTCGGTTGTCGTCTTGACCAGATCGAGGATCGCGGTTTTGGTGGGACTGTCGCTCCAGGATGGAAGCGGATCGGACTGCGCTTGCGCGTGGACGCATAGGGAAAGCAGAGTGAGCAGCGCGAGAGCCGCGTAGCACCGGAAAAAGGCGCTGGCGCGTTTCATCGGAGCCTCTCTTCCGTTAACGTCTAAAACTTGACAAGGAGCGTTAGATCCCGCCGAACCGGTAGTTCAGGCCAACCCGCACTTCATTGAGGCGCGAGGCCTCGAGCGAGGCTGCGGCAGTATATAGATACTCAAGTTTCGCGCTCCAATTTGGCGTAAACCCATATTCAACGCCGGCTCCGACGGTCCCGCCGAGCCTCTTATTGGTGCCCGAGCAGGGGAGCTCCCCAGGACCGCTGCCGATCACGCCATATGTGCCGCAGGTCAAGCCGCTGAGCGTGCTCAAGCTGGTCTTCGCGCCGAGCACCGCCAAGCCGCCGGTCGCATAGAACAACATATTGTCCCAGGCGTAGCCGATGCGCGCGCGGGCGGTCAGGGTCCAATCGATATTGGTCGTCGCGTTGAATAGGAGACCGACTGGCGCGCCGAAAATTGTCGGAGCGATGACCGACGAGCCTCTCACGCCGGCCCAATCGAGATCTGTCTCAAAGCCCAAGACGACGTGAGCAACTTGGATTTGCGCGCCAGCGGTGCCTCCGATCTCGCCACCGCCGTAATTGATGGCGACATGATCGAACCGGCTTGTAAGAATATTAAAAGGGTCTTGTTGGCCCCATGCGCCGCCGCCATTGACGCCGAAATAGAGGCCGGTCCAGTTGTAGACCGGCGTGTTGTAGGTTTGCTGCGCGAGCGGTAGATCGGCGGCCAGCGCCGTCCCGGCGATTGTCGTGGCAATAGCCAACCCGGCAATAAGACGCATGACTCCAACTCCAACTTCCAAAGCGATGCTGTGAATTAAGCGAGAGGCGGGGCTTGCGTCTAGTGCGAAAGAGACACAGCGGATTTTCCGATTACGGCGGATAAGGGCGCTATTGCGGCGAAATTGGCGCACCGATCGCCCCGACAAGCCTCTGATTGCTGTCGCATCGGTCCGGACGGCCGGCTCGAACGGATCGGGCATGATAGCGGCTCCCCTAGGGGCGATGCGCAACTTGATTGGCCGAGCATTCTTGGACGCCCGCTTTTGGGGCGCCCGCTTTTCGTGTCATATGCGCTTCGCGCGCTCAGTCGCTCGGGTGGCCGGCCTTTTTCATCGCGTCCAAGATCCCGGTGAGGTTGTAGGTTTCGGGCGCTTGAAGCGGTGGGAACTCCTTGTAGGATTCGAGCTCCTTTTCCCAGAGCAGCTGGCCGATCGGCAGCATGTTCCAATCATAGAGAAAGGCGGTCAGCGGGCCGCCAAGCGCGCCGCCAATGCCATTGACCGTCTTCTGGCTTTCGCCGACAGCTTGCTCGAACGGATCGCGCTTGATGTTCTGGACCAGGGTGAAGTGAAACGAAGTCAACGGCAAAATCCAGCCCTCCGCCCCAGGCTGCGACATGGTGTAGTACATTTTCCAGTTCTTGTAGCGCACCGCCGACGGCGTGGCGCCCGAGTAGTAGAAGAAAACGTCGCGCGCCGATTTTAGCGATTTGCCTTCGAGGTAGTCGCGCTGGTCGAAACCATCAAGCGTGGTCTTGACGATGCCCGGATATTTGCCGGCCTCGATCTCCTTCTTGAGTTCGTCACCCTTGGGACCACCGGCGATGTCAACCAGCGTCGGCAGCCAGTCGAGAGCCGCAAACAGCTGGTTATGCACGGTGCCTGGCTTGATGTGGCCCGGCCAGCGGACAACCTGCGGAGCCCGATATCCGCCTTCCCAGGCCTCGCCTTTCTGGCCCTTGAAGGGCGTGATGCCGCCGTCCGGGAAAGTGATCGCCTCGGCGCCATTGTCGGTGGTGAAAACCACGATTGTGTTGTCGAGCTCGCCCATGTCCTCCAGCTTTTTCAGCACATAGCCGATATTATCGTCCATTTGCTTCATGCCGGCTTCATTGACGCCCCAATCCTTGCCGCCCCGCTCGCCCAGCATGGCTTCATATTTCGGCGGCAACATGGTCGTGACATGCATGCGCGCTGGGTTGTACCAGACGAAGAAAGGCTTGCTGGTCTTCTTGGGGTCGTTGCGGTCGAGGAAGTCGATCACCTTGGCCGAGATTTCCTCGTCCACCGCCCGCGAGCGATCGAGGGTCAGCGGGCCTTCATCCTTGCAGGTCTGATTCTTCTCCGTGCCGTCGGAGGAGTGGCACCACAGAACCGGGCGCGGCGGCGTCAAGCAAGTCGTGGTTCTTGGGTCCACGGCGCCCGGGACTTCGGGCACGCCGGGGACCGGCGTGTTCTTGCAGGGCGGCGCGACGGTCTGCTCGGTCGGGCTCTTGTTGATGTCGGGGAAGCTCACCTGCTGCATCGCGTCGAGGTGGTAGAGATAGCCCCAATATTCCTGGAAGCCATGCGCGGTCGGCAGCGCCTCGGTGTGGTCGCCAAGATGGTTCTTGCCGAACTCCCCGGTCGTGTAGCCGAGATCATGCAGGAATTTGGCGAGCGCTGGGGTGCCGGGCCGCAGATAGGTCGGGCTGCCGGGCAGTTGCGGCGGGATCAGGCCGGTGCGCAGCGGATACATGCCGGTGAAGAAGGCGTTGCGTCCCGAAGTGCAGCTCTGCATGGCGACATAATCCATGAAGATCGAGCCTTCCTGGCCGATCCGGTCGATGTTGGGCGTCTCGCCCACCATCAGGCCGCGATGGTAGATGCTCGGCTGCATCCAGCCGATGTCGTCGCCCATGATGAAAAGAATATTGGGCTTCTTCGCGGAAGATTTCTGCTCGGCGGCTGTCGGCGCCGGTTCCTGGGTCGGGGGTTGCGGAGCCTGCGCCTGCGGGGGCTTCCTGACCTGCGCCTGCGCTACGCCCGCGAGCAAGGGCGACGTCGCCAAAATCGTCCCAACGGCGAGCCCGCCGAGGGTGCTCCGGAAACAAAAACGCATCAATCTGCTCCTCCCTTTGCGATTGGCGCGTCGAGCCGTCCGGGCGGCGCGCCAAAACAGATTATATAACGCCCGATATGCGGGATTTACGACAGATCAATTCTTCGATGGTGCGGTTTGAGCCGACCAAGGCGGCGGTCGGTCCGCATCGGGCGAGCGGCTTTATTCCGACGCTGCATCCGTCGGAGCAGCGGGTTTTTCCTTCTTCAACCGCGCGAGCCAGCGCTTGGCCTGCGCGCGCACGTTTGAAGGCGCCGTGCCGCCATAGCTCGTGCGGCTGCGAACCGATTTCTCCACGCCAAGAACCGCGAATACGTCTTCGCTGATGTTCGGCTGCGCGGACTGCATTTCGGCGAGAGTCAGCTTTTCGAGTCCGATGTCCTTCGCCGCCGCAAGGGCGACGAGGCGGCCGGTGACGTGATGCGCCTCGCGAAATGGTAGTTTCAGCGTCCGCACCAGCCAGTCGGCGAGATCGGTCGCGGTGGCGTAGCCCGCGCCGGCGGCGGCCTTCATGCGCTTCAGATCGGGTTCGAGATCGCGGACCATGCCGGTCATGGCGGCGAGGCAGAGCGAAAGCGAATGAAACGCGTCGAACGCGCCTTCCTTATCCTCCTGCATGTCCTTGGAATAGGTGAGCGGCAGGCCTTTCATGACGATCAGCAGGCCGTTGAGCGCGGCGATGATGCGCCCGGCCTTGCCGCGCACAAGCTCGGCGGCGTCGGGATTGCGTTTCTGCGGCATGATCGAGGAGCCGGTCGTGAATTTGTCCGACAGGCTCGCGAAGCCGAATTGCGGCGTCGCCCAGAGCACGATTTCCTCGGCGAAGCGCGAAAGATGGACCGCGCAGATCGCCGCCGCGCTCAAAGTCTCCAGCGCGAAATCGCGGTCCGACACGCTGTCGAGGGAATTAGCCGTCGGCCGGTCGAAGCCGAGCGCCTTCGCGGTCGCATGCCGATCAATCGGAAATGAGGTTCCGGCAAGCGCCGCCGCGCCAAGCGGGGATTCATTGAGGCGGGCTCTGGCGTCGCGCAATCTGGATCTGTCGCGCGAGAGCATTTCGACATAGGCTAGGAGATGGTGGCCGAAGGTGACCGGCTGCGCCGACTGCATATGGGTGAAGCCCGGCATGACGCTCGACGCATGGGCGAGGGCCTTTTCCGCCAAGGCCTCCTGCAACTCCAGCACTTGCCGATCGAGCGCGTCGATCGCGTCGCGGATCCAGAGCCGGAAATCGAGCGCGACCTGATCATTGCGCGAGCGCGCCGTATGAAGCCGCCCCGCCGGCGCGCCGATCAGAGCTGCGAGCCGCGCCTCGATATTCATGTGAATGTCTTCCAGCGCGCGCGAAAAGGTGAATGTCCCCGTCTCGATTTCGGCGCGGATTTCGTCTAATCCCTGCGCGATCGCGGCGGCGTCGTCCTGGCTGAGAATGCCGGTCTGCGCGAGCATCGCGACATGCGCCTTCGAGCCCGCTATATCCTGCATGGCGAGCCGGTAGTCGAAGCCGATCGAGGCGTTGATTTCTTCCATGATGGCGTCCGGACCGCTCGCGAACCGGCCGCCCCACATTTTATTGCTCATCTTCGCGCGCTTTTCAGAAAGGTGTCCGCATGGCCCAAGACGCCTCGAATCAAGAGAAGAGCCAGGGTTTTGGCCGCGGCATTGGGGTTGCGGCGGGCGTTTTCGCCGCCGCCGCCGCCTTGGCGATCGTCCTTTACGCGATCAAGCCGCCGGTCGGCAAGGAGACCACGATTGATCCGGCCTGTGCCAAGGCCTCGGCGAAAGCGGCGCGGCTGCGGCCGCTGGTCCATGGCGAGATCGCGGCTTTGAGCCTCGCCAAATCGCCAAAGCCGCTGCCGAGCCTCTCCTTCAAGGGGCCTGATGGGGGGCAGGTCAGCCTCGCCGATTTCAAGGGGCGTGAGGTGCTCCTGAACCTTTGGGCGACCTGGTGCGTGCCTTGCCGGCAGGAAATGCCGGCGCTCGATCGGTTGCAGGGCGCGCTCGGCTCCAAGGATTTCGTCGTGGTGGCGGTGAATATCGACACGGCCAGGCTTGAGCGGCCGAAGGCGTTCCTGAATGAGATGGGGGTGAAAAATCTGGCCTTCTACGCCGACAATACAGCGGAGGCGTTCCAAGCCCTGAAACAGGCCGGCAAGGTTTTGGGTCTGCCGACGACCATTCTCGTCGGCGCGGACGGGTGCGAGATCGGGACCATGGCCGGTCCGGCGCAATGGGATTCGCAAGAGGCCCAGGCGCTCTTGAAAGCCAGCCAGGACCGGGATTGAGCGGATTGACTCGTGCGCGTCGAACGGAAACGCCCGGCGTGATGCCGGGCGAAGGTTCTGGAGTTAGGATTTCTTTGCTCGGACGTCGCGCCTGGGCGCGGCCAAGCCCTCGCGGCGCTTACGCCTTGGCCGGGGCCTTATGCTCGACGCCCTTGCTGGTCAGATGGGCGGATAGCTCGCCGGACTGGAACATTTCCCGGACAATGTCGCAGCCACCGACGAACTCGCCCTTGATATAGAGCTGCGGGATCGTCGGCCAGCTCGAGAACTCCTTGATGCCTTGGCGAATCTCGTCATTCTCGAGGCAGTTCACGTGCTCATACGGCACGTCGAGATGGCCGAGAATTTGGACGAGCTGCCCGGAAAAGCCGCATTGCGGGAAATTCGGGGTGCCTTTCATGAACAACACAACGTCGTTCTTATCGATGGTCGACTGGATGATATCCTTGATGGGCATTGTCGGATCCTTTCAGATGAAGAGTCGCCTCTGACGGGGCGGTTCGAAGAGGGGCAATTTTGTTAGCTTTCCGACAGACGCCTCATTTCGGCGCATAGGTCGTAAGCTGGAGAGCATGAAGGGCGCCGCCCATATTGTCGCCGAGCGCCTTGTAAACGATCTGATGCTGCTGCAGCTTCGTCTTGCCGGTGAACTCGGAGGAAATCACGACGGCCGCGTAATGGTCCTTGTCCCCGACGAGATCGGTGACCTGAACCTTGGCGTCGGGGATGCCTGCCTTGATGAGCTTCTCGATTTCAGCTTGTTCCATCGCCATGATAAATTCGTCCTTGGTCTTAATCCGGCGGCCGCGACGGGCGCGTCTCTTGTCGCAAACACGCCAGCGCGGCCGCTCTCAAGATTTTGCGCCGGACATATATCCGGGCAGCCATCCTTCGTAGCCTTGCAATAGGTCAGCCAACAATATGGCGGCCTCGCCGCCCAGGGTCAACGCGTCGCCGCCGGTCGCGCCGATGATTTCACAGGCGACGCCGGCCTTTCCCGCCTCAAGCCGGATCGCCTCGGCCTTTTCCGGCGCGGCTGTGACAATATACCGCGCCTGATCCTCGCCAAAGAGAAAATTCTGCGCCTGAAGCGATGCGGGCGTCTCGATTTTCGCGCCGATTCCGCCGGCCAACGCCATTTCGGCGAGAGCGACCGCGAGGCCGCCGTCGGAAATATCATGCGCGGCGGTCAAGGCCCGATTGGCGATGAGGCCGCGGATGAAATCGCCATTGCGTTTTTCCGCGGCGAAATCGACGGGCGGCGGCGCGCCCTCCTCGCGGCCGCAAATCTCGCGCAAATAGAGCGATTGGCCGAGCCAGCCTTGGGTCGCGCCGATCAGCAGGATCGCGTCGCCCGGACGCTTGATCGACAAGGTCGCGGTGCGGCTCGCATCATCGAGGAGCCCGACTCCGCCGATCGCCGGCGTCGGCGGGATCGCGCGTCCGCTGCTTTCATTGTAGAGCGAGACATTGCCCGAGACGATCGGGAAATCGAGCGCGCGGCAGGCCTCGGCGACGCCGTCGATGCAGCCGACCAGCTGGCCCATGATCTCCGGCTTTTCCGGATCGCCGAAGTTCAAATTATCGGTGGCCGCGCGGGGCAGGGCGCCGACGGCGGTCAGATTGCGCCAGGCTTCGGCGACGGCCTGCTTGCCGCCTTCATAGGGGTCGGCCTGGCAATAGCGCTGCGTCACGTCGGTCGTCAGCGCCAGGCCCTTTGGCCCGTCGCCAATCCGGATCACGGCTGCATCGCCGCCCGGCGCCTGCGCCGTATTGCCGAGGATGAGATGGTCGTATTGCTCGTAGATCCAGCGCTTGGAGCAAAGGTCGGGCGTCGCCATGAGCCGACGCAGCGCCTCGGCATGGGCGAACGGCGCGGCGACCGGGCCGAGCGGCGGCGGTTTTGCCGAGGCGACATGCGGGCGATCGTAAAGCGGCGCGCAATCGCCCAGCTCCTTGATCGGCAGATCGGCCCTGATCTCGCCGCCATGCTTGACGATGAAGCGCAAATTCTCCGTCGTCTTGCCGATGATCTTGAAGTCGAGTCCCCATTTGTGGAAAACTGCTTCGGCCTCCTGCGCCTTGCCGGGGTCGAGCACCATCAGCATGCGCTCCTGGCTCTCCGAGAGCAGCATTTCATAGGCCGACATGCCGGTTTCGCGACAGGGCACGGCGTCGAGATCGAGCTCGATCCCGAGATCGCCCTTGGCGCCCATTTCGACGGCGGAGGAGGTGAGGCCCGCCGCGCCCATGTCCTGGATCGCGATGACGGCGCCGGTGCGCATCAATTCGAGACAGGCTTCGAGCAGCAGTTTTTCGGTGAACGGGTCGCCGACCTGCACGGTCGGGCGCTTTTCCTCCGCGTCGGCCTCGAAAGCGGCCGAAGCCATGGTGGCGCCATGGATTCCGTCGCGCCCGGTCTTCGAGCCGAGATAGACGATTGGGTTCCCGACGCCTGTCGCCTTGGCGTAGAAAATCTCGTCGGTCTTGGCGACGCCGACCGCCATGGCGTTGACCAGAATATTGCCGTCATAGCCTCTATGAAAATTGGTCGAGCCGCCGACGGTCGGCACGCCGAAACTATTGCCATAGCCGCCGATGCCCGCGACGACGCCGGCGACGAGATGGCGCGTGCGCGGATGTTCCGGGCGCCGAACGCAGGAGATTCAGACAAGCCACGGGCCGCGCGCCCATGGTGAAGACGTCGCGCAAAATGCCGCCGACGCCGGTCGCCGCGCCCTGATAGGGCTCGATATAGGAGGGATGATTGTGGCTCTCCATCTTGAAGATGCAGGCCTGCCCATCGCCAATGTCGATCACGCCGGCGTTTTCACCTGGCCCTTGGATCACCCAGGGCGCCTTGGTCGGCAGCCGGCGCAGATGCAGCCGCGAGGATTTATAGGAGCAGTGCTCGTTCCACATGGCCGAGAACACGCCAAGCTCGGTGAAGCTCGGCGTGCGGCCGATGAGGGCGAGGATGCGCGCGTATTCATCGGGCTTGAGGCCATGCGCGGCGGCGAGCTCGGGGGTGACGGCGGGGTCTGGAGTTTGGGGCAAGGGAGGATCCGATTTGCGCGTGCGGCGTAAATAGGCACGCCAAACATTCGCCGGCAAGCGGGAGAAAAGCGCGTATCGAGCCATCTCCCGCTTGGGGGGAGAAAGAGTTCGAAACCTCAAGCGCCCGCGAGCGCCTCGAACATGCCGCGCCCGTCGGTTCCGCCGACAAGCGGATCGATAAGGTTTTCCGGATGCGGCATCAGGCCCAGCACGTTCAAGCCATGTGAATAAATCCCCGCAATGTCGTTCATTGAACCGTTCGGATTGGCGCCGCCTCCGACGACGCCATTTTCGTCGCAATAGCGGAAGGCGACGCGGCCCTCGCCTTCGAGGCGGGCGATCGTTTCGCGGTCGGCGATATAATTGCCTTCGCCATGGGCGATCGCGACCTTGATGGTTTGTCCCTTCTCATAATGGGAGGCGAAGGGCGTGTTGTTGCGCGCGACGGTCAAATGCTGCATCCGGCAGACGAAGCGCAAATTGGCGTTGCGCATCAGGACGCCGGGCAGAAGACCGCTTTCGACAAGGATTTGAAAGCCATTGCAAATGCCGAGTACGAGGCCGCCGCGCGCGGCATGGGCGCGGACCGCGTCCATGATCGGCTCCCGCGCCGCGATCGCGCCGCAGCGCAGATAATCGCCATAGGAAAAGCCGCCGGGTAGCACGACGAGATCGGCGTCTTTCGGCAGGTCTCGGTCCTTGTGCCAGACAAGCGTCGGCTTGCCGCCTGCGGAACCGAGGGCGCGGAAAACATCGCCCTCGCGATTGGAGCCGGGGAAGCGGATGATGGCGGCGTTCATGGTTCGATCAAGACTTTCGCGTCGCAAGGGCTCAGGCAAAAAGCTCTAGGCCTCGGCTCAGGATTGGTCGAGGATCTCCACCTGGAAATTCTCGACGACCTGGTTGGCGAGCAGCTTCTCGCAAGCCTGGCGCAGCAGGCTTTCCGCCGAGGCGCGATCGGCGGCCGCGAGCTCGATATCGAATATCTTGCCCTGGCGGACGCTTTCGACCCCGTTTAAATCGAGCGACTTAAGCGCGCCCTCGATGGCTTTGCCTTGTGGATCGAGAATGCCATTTTTGAGGGTGACGAGGACGCGGGCTTTCATCGCGGATCGATCCATCTCTCGGCGTTGCTTCTGCGGCGACCGCAATCCATCAGACCTTGAAAACAAAAACGGAGGCCGAAGCCTCCGCATAGTTCGATTTGCTTCGTATCGCAAATCACGCCCTTCGAGCAAGCCCGCCGCGCGTCGGGGAAACGCGGCGGACGCCGGAGTCCGCCGTCACGCGCGCCCGAAAGGGTCGCCGCGAGAGCTGCGCCTTCGGCTCCTTGCGGACCGGGAGCCGATCGGACGTCCTATTGGACGAGCTTGGGTCCGCTCGCGCGCGGCTGCTCGCTGTCTTGCATGATGCCGAGCCGGCGCGCCACCTCGGTATAGGCTTCGACAAGTCCGCCAAGGTCGCGGCGGAAACGGTCCTTGTCGAGCTTGTCGTTCGATTTAATGTCCCACAAGCGGCAGGAATTGGGGGAGATCTCGTCGGCGACGGCGATGCGCATCATGTCGCCTTCCCACAGACGGCCGCATTCCATCTTGAAATCGACGAGGCGAATCCCGACGCCGAGAAAAAGTCCGGACAGGAAGTCGTTGACGCGAATGGCGAGGGCCATGATGTCGTCGATTTCCTGCGGGCTCGCCCAGCCGAAAGCCGTGATATGCTCCTCCGAGACCATAGGGTCGTTGAGCTCGTCGTTCTTATAGTAGAATTCGATGATCGAGCGGGGCAATTGCGTGCCCTCCTCGATGCCGAGCCTTGTCGAGAGCGAGCCCGCGGCGACATTGCGGACGACGATCTCGAGCGGCACAATCTCGACCTCGCGAATCAATTGCTCGCGCATGTTGAGGCGGCGGATGAAATGGGTCGGCACGCCGATGTCGTTGAGGTTCTGGAAAATAAACTCGGAGATCCGGTTATTAAGAACCCCTTTCCCGTCGATCACCTCGTGCTTCTTGGCGTTAAAAGCGGTTGCGTCGTCCTTGAAGTGCTGGATGAGCGTCCCCGGCTCGGGTCCTTCATAAAGGACCTTGGCCTTGCCTTCATATATGCGCCGGCGGCAATTCATGGGGATTAACCGTGGCTTGAGATGATCCATAGGCGGCCGTGGCTCCTGTGAACGTCCTAAGGGCCGCGTCCAAACTGGCAACTACGCTGCAATGTCCGGGCGGGGCTGGCGTAGGCTATGCATTGGGGTGTCGCCGCGATTTCGAGTGAGGTCCTACCTCTTTCCAGCTTGGGAGACAAGCTGACAGGCCAACCCTATCCGAAAGCGGGCGCCCACACAATGCCGAGCCAAACTATTGAGAAATATCCAATATTGATTCTCCCAATTTGTAACTGGCGGTGGCTTTCTAGCAGAGATCCGGGACCGAATATAGAAGGAAATCGAGCCGCCGCCCCACCGCGCGGAGCATGGCGTTTTCGCCAAACTTTGTTAAGATGGACGCCTTCGCGGGATGGCGGAGATCCGGACACCGTCCAAATGGGGACCCTCATGACGACTTTCGACCAGCGTGAACAGGCGTTTGAAGCCAAGCTCGCGCATGACGAGGAACTGAAGTTCAAGGCCAATGTGCGGCGCAATAAATGGCTCGGACTTTGGGCCGCCGAGAAACTCGGTAAGACGGGCGCCGACGCGGAAGATTACGCCGCCTCGCTCATCGCCGCAGATCTCGAGGAAAACAGCGCCGACGACATATTCAAGACGATCCGCGCGGATTTCGACAAGGCCGGCGTCGAGCAATCGGACCACCAGATCCACCGCAAGGCCGACGAGCTTCTCCAAGCGGCGATCGAAGAAATCAAGACGGTCGCGGCGGAGGCCAAGGCGCAAGGGTTCGGCCACGGCCATTAGCCTCGGGGTCTAAGGGTCGCCGGGGCGGCGACGGGAGGGACTGCCGCTGGCTCGGCATGGCTCGACCTTAGAGAAGGCTTGGTCTTGAAAGGGCTTGGTCCAGAAAAGGCTTGGCCTTGATGAACGATTAAGGCTCGGGCGGGATAATCCTGGCATGCCCGCCATTCCCCGAAACGAACATCCCGCCTCCGAGCCGTCGCTCGCTTTCGCCCCTGCAAATCTTGACCTGGCGTTGGCCGCTCAAGGCTGGCTTGGTCATCTGAAGGGCGAACGCCGCGCCTCCGCCCATACGCTGTCGTCTTACGCGCGCGATCTCCGCCAATTCCTGAGCTTCGCCGCGGCTCATTTCGGCGCCGCTCCCTCGCTTGCGACATTCGCGGAGCTGACCCCCGCGGATTTGCGCGCGTTCATGGCGCGGCGGCGCGGCGAGGGAGTCGGCAGCCGCTCGCTGCTGCGCCAGCTCGCCGCCCTGCGCTCTTTCACGCGCTTTCTCGAACGCAAGGGCGAAGTCGCGACAAGCGTCTTCGCGATGGCGCGCGCGCCGAAAATTCAGCGCCGCCTGCCAAAGCCCTTGCCGGCTGACGCCGCGCGCCTCGCGGTCGGCGTGGAGGCCCGCGCCGGCGACGCCCGCCCGGCCTGGATTCTCGCCCGCGACGCTGCCGTTCTTGGCCTCCTATATGGCGCCGGCCTGCGCATTTCCGAGGCCCTGGCGGTCAAGCGCTCAGAGGCGCCGATCGGCGATCTCGATGTTCTGACGGTGACCGGCAAGGGACGCAAGACCCGCAGCGTTCCGGTCATCGCCCCGGCGCGGCGGGGAATCGAGGCCTATCTCGCGCTCTGTCCCTATGTCCTTCCTCCCGACAAGCCTTTATTTGTCGGAGCCAAGGGGGGACCTCTGTCGCCGCGCATCATTCAGCTCGCCGTGGCGGGCCTGCGCGGCGCGCTCGGCCTCCCTGAGACCGCCACGCCGCATGCGCTGCGCCATTCCTTCGCCACCCATCTGCTGGAGCGGGGCGGCGACCTGCGCGCCGATTCAGGAGCTTCTGGGTCACGCCTCGCTCTCGACGACGCAGATCTATACGGCGGTCGATCGCGCGCGGCTCCTCGACGCCTATCGCGAGGCGCATCCGCGGGCCAAGTAACGTGGGCCGAGTTAACGCGGGCCGAGCAAGCGGCCGAATTCGCAAGAACCCGAAATTCAGGCGGGATCGCCTTGACCCTCGGCCAGCCCCCGCGCCGCCTTGACTTCGATTTCGTCGTAGCGATTGACGCGGTAGATCACGTAGGAACTCGCCCAAGCCGCGACGAAAACGCCAATGATTGCGAAGCTTAGAACGCCGAAGTTCTCATTCAGCGATCCGACGGCGCTCCAAAAGCCGCCGCCATTGGCATGGCCCAATTGGGCGCCGACGAGATTGAGCGCCTCAAATCCGCCGACCAGGACCGCGACGACGACCGAAACAGCCGTCATGGTCAGATTATAATAGAGCTTGCGGATCGGCTTTACGAAAGCCCAGCCGTAAGCGCCGAGCATTAACATGCTGTAGCTTGTGTCCATCAAAGTCATGCCCGCCGTGAACAGCGCGGGAAACATTAAAATCGACCAGCTCGACCAGCCCGGCGACGCCTGCGTCGCGGCGATCCCGAGAAGGCCGACCTCCGTGGCCGTATCGAAGCCGAGGCCGAAAAGGAGGCCGAGCGGGTACATTTGCCAGCTGCGTGTGATCAGTCGGAAGAAGCGGCGAAACAAGCGTCCAAGCAGCCCTCGGTCCGCCAGCATCAAATCCAGGTCTTCCTCGATGAGCGGGCTGCCGTTCTTGACGCTGCGAAAGGTTCGATAGACTGAAATCAAGACAAGAAAGTTCGCGATGGCGACGGCGAATAAAAACAGCGCCGATACAAGCGGTCCGATCACGCCGCCGATCGTCTTGAACGTGTTGAAATGGGTTTGAAGGGCGGTCGCCGTTACGGCGATGGCGACGCAAAGCCCCACGACGATCGTGGAATGCCCGAGGGAGAAGAAAAGTCCGACCGCCATGGGCCGCTTTCCCTCCTGCATCAATTTGCGGGTCACGGTGTCGATCGCCGCGATATGATCGGCGTCGAAGGCGTGCCGAAGGCCGAAGCTGTAAGCGAGAAGCGCCGTTCCAAAAAGAACGGGGAGCTCATGGAAGGCGATTAGCGCCCAGGTCCAGGCGGCAATATTCATCGAAAAAAGTATCAC
The DNA here is from genome assembly GCA_963829515.1 of uncultured Alphaproteobacteria bacterium. Classification (GTDB taxonomy): domain Bacteria; phylum Pseudomonadota; class Alphaproteobacteria; order Rhizobiales; family Beijerinckiaceae; genus Methylocapsa. The sequence continues at coordinate 178,437 of CAWHIP010000013.1, read as the reverse complement.
ATAGATCGCGATGATTTTTGCTTTGGCGCTCCGGCCCGGATCGCTGAAGAAGCTCAAAGATTTCGCGATCACGCTTTAAATCCCCGCCCACGGCCATGGCGCGACACGATAAAATGCGCGCGGCGCCCCGTTGTCACGGCAGGATCGCGAAGACCCGCGCGGGAAAGCCTAAGCCGTCCTTGACCTTGGGCCAAGTCGCCACGATCAGCGCCCCCGTCGGCGGAACCTTGTCGAGATTGGCCATGACCTCGATCTGGTAATGGCCGCTCGTCAAAATATAGGTTTCGCTCTCCATCTTCTCGGTTGCGTCGGCGTCCATCGATTCATGGCCGATCGCGATGATCCCGCGCTGCTCGACCAAAAACTTCACGGTCTCGGGCGCCCAGCCGGGAAAGGGCGTCCGCTTGAAGCGCGCGGGATCGGCGTCGAAATCCTTGCCCATGTCGGTTCGCAGCGCCGCGAATGCGCCGGTCGGCACGCGGCCATGCGCTTGCTCCCAGGCGGCGAGATCGGCGACGGAGAATGCGTGGTTGGGATCGGCGGCGAGATAGGGCGTGTCATCCAGCACGACGAGGGGCAGGATCATTTCCTCGAGCGGGATCTTGTCCATGGTGATCCCGTCCTTGGCGAAATGCGCCGGCGGATCAACATGGGTGCCATACTGCCCAACCATTTCATAATAGGTCGCGTGAAAGCCGTCCTTCTCGATCGTGTAGGGCGCGCTGGTCGCGGGGTCGGTCGCCGGGCTGAACCGCGCCTGGCCAAAACCCGACCAGACCGGAGTCCGCGGCCCAAAGGCGTGGGTTAGATCGACAAATTGCTTCGACGCGATGATTTGATAGGCCTGCGCGAGCGAGCCATCCGCTTGCGCCCGCGCGCAGATGAAGAACGCGAGCAGGCAAAGGCCGCGGCATATTCGCCGGCCGCGTAGAGTTTGGTATGGCGGGATCGTTTCGCGGGCCAATTGTCACCCCATTCGAAAATGCTTTGAAAGCTTCAACCCCTGGCCTTGATAGTTCGAGACGTCGCCCTCGCCATAGAGGACTTGGGGCGGCTCGGCCATTTTTTCATAGACGAGCCTGCCGATCACCTGCCCGTCCTCCAGGATGAAGGGCACTTCATAGCTGCGGACCTCCAGCACGGCGCGGGCGCTCGGGCGATGGTCGGCCGCGGCGCCGAAGCCGGGGTCGAAAAAGCCGGCGTAATGGACCCGGAATTCGCCCATGGCGGGGTCGATCGGAACCATTTCCGCGGCGAGATCTGGCGGAATTTGCAGCTTTTCTCGCGACGCCAAGATGTAGAATATGTCCGGGTCGAGGATCAGCCTGCCATCCAATCGCGCCCGCACCGGCTCCCAATAATCGCTCATGTCATAGGCGCCGACTTCATCCACATCGAGAATATCGGCGAATTTTTGCGCCCTATAGCCGACGACATTTCCCGGCGTTTCGGCGTTCAGGCCGACGCGGAGAACGAGGCCGCCGCGCCGCAACTCCAAATCGCCGTCGACCAGCGGCGTCTGTTGATGCTGCGCGTGCAGCTCTTTCTCATCCAAGCTGAAATCGGTCAGCTCGAGCTGCTTTGAGTTCAATCGCCGGAAACGGATCTGATTGAGCTTGGAGCCTTTGCGGACTCGGACGCTGAAGCTGCGCGGCGAAACCTCGGCGTAGAGCGGGCCTTCATAGGCGCGCGCGACGCGATCGAAGACCTCGCTGTTGTCGGTGATGAGGCGGGTGAAAATATCGAGGCGGCCGGTCGAACTTTTAGGGTTCGCCACGGCGGAAAAGCTCTCAAGCAAATGCAAATGCTCAAGCAAGGGGATCACATAGACGCAGCCCCGCTCCAGAATGGCGCCGCGGCCTTCGAGGCTGATCACGTCGGTCTGGAGCTCTTGAAGTTGGTCCGAGACCTTGCGCGCCATGCCGGGCAGGAAGCTCGCCCGCACCCGATAGGCGCGCGCGCCCAGGCGAAGATCAAGGCTCGCGGGCTGGAACTGGCGCTCCTCGATTTTTTCGAGGCCTTGAAATCATTTTTCGTCGAACCATCAGTTCGATTTTTTCGCGCGGCAGCAGGCCGAATTGGTTGCCGAAATCGCTCGCGCCGAAAAGCGGCGGGTCCGCGCCCTCGTCGCGTCCGGACTTGGCGAAAAGAGATGGCACGGCGAAACGCATGATTCTTCGGATGGCTTGGAAGGCGGATCTCGTGACGGTTTAGGCTGAAAACGCGCCTTTGTCGCTTGAGATGTTGAGGAGAGGCGCGTAATCAACGAAGAATTGGCCGAAGTCAGGCCGTCGGATGCGATTTCGCGGCGAAGAATTTGATCGGGCGGCATGTTTCCCGGGATCGGCGGCCAATTCGGGAAATGATGCTGAATTTTAGGAGAAGAGATGAGCGGTTCCGGGCAAAAACGCGATCCCAAGAGCTGGCGCCCGGCGACCCAACTTGTCCATGGCGGAACGCTCCGGTCGCAATTTGGCGAAACCTCCGAGGCGATCTTCCTCACCCAGGGCTTCGTTTATCCCTCGATGGAGGCCGCCGAGGCGCGGATGAAGGGTGATGAGCCGGGCTATGTCTATTCGCGCTTCGCCAATCCGACGGTCGCCATGTTCGAGGAGCGCATGGCCCTGTTCGAAGGCGCGGAGGCGGCGCGCGCGACCGCGAGCGGGATGGCGGCGGTCACGGCCTCGCCTTATGAGCCAGGTCAAGGCGGGCGATCATGTCGTGGCCGCGCGCGCCCTGTTCGGCGCCTGCCTTTACATCGTCGAGGATCTGCTGCCGCGCTTCGGCGTCGCCTCGACGCTTGGTCGACGGCGCCGATCTCGCCCAATGGCGCGCTGCGATGCGGCCCGAGACCAAGGTCCTGTTTCTCGAAAGCCCGACCAATCCCTGTCTCGACGTCTATGACATCGGCGCGATCGCGGCCGATCGCGCATGAACACGGCGCCCGGCTCGTCGTCGACAATGTCTTCGCCACGCCGGTGCTTGCAAAAGCCGCTGGCGCTTGGGGCCGATCTCGTCGTCTATTCGGCGACCAAGCACATCGACGGGCATGGTCGCTGTCTCGGCGGCGTCATCCTCGGCGGCAAGGATTCGATCGAGACTGATATTCACCCGCTTCTGCGCCAGACCGGCCCGTGCTCTCGCCCTTCAACGCCTGGGTGCTGCTCGAAATGGATCGAGACCTTGCCGCTGCGCGTCCGCCAGCAGACGGAAAGCGCGGCGCGCATCGCCGATCTCCTCGCCGATTGCTCGCCATGATCGCGCGCCGTCCGCTATCCTGGCCGGGCCGATCACCCTCAGGCCGACGTCGTCAAGAAGCAGATGGCGCGGCGGCGCCACCCTTGTCGCGTTTGACCTCACAGGCGGCAAGAGGCCGCCTTCGCTTTCGCCGATGGCTCGCGCTGTTCAAGATTTCCAACAATCTCGGCGACGCCAAAAGCCTCATCACCCATCCGGCGACGACGACGCATCAGAGGCTGACGCCGGAGGAGCGCGCCGCGCTCGGCATCAATGACGGGCTGGTACGCCTCTCGGTCGGGCTCGAGGACGCCGCCGATCTGATTGACGATTTGGATCTGGCTCTGGCCGGCCTCGACCGCCACGGGCTCGCGGCGGAATAATTCTTGCTCTGGTTCCGACGCGATGCCGTCAGCCAGATCCGTTTTCTCGCCGACGCGGTTATGCTAGACTTATTCCGGCGCCGGAGCCGTTTCCGGCATTGAGACATCAGATCAGCCCCATGTACAGCGCTGTCACGCATGACATTCAAATCACGGTCCTGCCCGAATTCGTGCCCGAGCGGTCCGACGCCGACGAGGCGACCTTTTTTTGGGCCTATACCGTCGAGATCGCCAATCAGAGCAATATGACCGTTCAGCTCACCGCGCGGCATTGGAAAATCACCGATGGCAATGGCAAGCTCGAAGAGGTGCAAGGCGCGGGCGTCGTCGGCGAACAGCCGATTTTGAAGCCGGGCGAGACCTTTCGCTATACTTCGGGTTCGAATTTGACGACGCCCTCCGGCATCATGACTGGAACCTATCGCATGGTGAATGAAAACGGCGATGTGTTCGAGGCGGAAATCCCGGTTTTTTCGCTGGACTCGCCCTACGCTCGACGGGTTCTCAACTGACCGGCCGACGGGTTCGTCCGCGCGTCCCGACCGCATGGGCTTCTTAGTTTGAACCGGGATATCGGTTCGACTTGCGAATTGGCGCGGGCCCTGATCGAAAAATCGCCCGCCAGGTCGGGATGCGCGCCTGAGCGGCTTCGCCGGCCAGGATTTTGGAGCTCGCCGCCTATGTCCCTTGCAGGCGATGGTTCAGACCGAGGTCTCGATGCGACGCTCGACTTGCTCGAACGGCTGATTGCGTTTGACACCGAGAGTTCGAAATCCAATCTCGAGCTGATCGCCGCCGTAGAGGACTATCTCAAAGGGCTCGGCGTCGACTATGTGAAAATCCCCAATAGCATTGGCGACAAGGCCGCGCTTTTCGCGACGATCGGCCCCAGGGCCGATGGCGAAATCGTCTTGTCCGGCCATACCGATGTCGTGCCCGTCGAGGGACAGGCCTGGACCAGCGATCCGTTCAGGCTGCGCCGCGAGGGCGGCAAGGTCTTTGGCCGCGGCGCCTGCGACATGAAAGGGTTCGACGCGATCTGCCTGGCGATGATCCCCGAGTTCCAAAACGCCCGGCTCACGCGCCCGATCCACATCCTTTTAAGCTATGACGAGGAAACCACCTGTCGCGGGCCGCTTGATACGATCGCGCGGTTTGGCGCGGACCTGCCGCGCCCAGGCGCCGTGCTGGTGGGCGAACCGACGCTGATGCAAGTGGCGGATGCGCATAAGGCGATCGCGACCTATCGCACGATCGTGCACGGCCATGAGGCGCATTCCTCGAAGCCGCATCTGGGCGCGAACGCGATCGAGGCGGCCTGCGATCTCGTCACCGAGCTTTATCGTTTCGCGGCGGAGCTTGCCGCCGAAGGCGATCCGTCCGGCCGGTTCGATCCGCCGTTCTCAACGATCCAGGTCGGCACGATCCAAGGCGGGACGGCGCGTAATATTCTCGCCAAGCTATGCGCTTTCCATTGGGAGTTTCGCAGCCTGCCGGGCGTTCCGCAGGCGCGCGCGCTGAACCATTTGGAGCGCTACGTCGAGATGGTCGCGACGCCGAAACTCACTCGTTTCGCCAAGGACGCCTTTATCGAGACCATCACCGAGGTGGAGGTGCCGGGCTTGCGGCCCGAAAGCGGATCGTCGGCCGAGAGTCTGGCGTTGAAACTCGCCCGGTCGAACCAAACGATCAGCGTGCCTTTCGCCACCGAGGCCGGCCAGTTCCAACTGGCGGAGGTGCCGACGATCGTCTGCGGCCCCGGTTCGATCGATCAGGCGCATCAGCCGGACGAATATATAGAGATTGCGCAGATCGAGGCCGGCCTCGCCTTCATGCGAAGGCTCGCGGCGGAGCTGAGCTGAGCTTTTGGCGCGCGATGGGTCGCCTCGCAATCACGGCTCCAACACGGAATCCCAATAGAGGTAATCCATCCAGCTTTCGTGCAGATAGTTCGGCGGAAACAGCCGGCCGTTCTGGTGGAGATCGTTGACGGTTGGCTGATAGGGCTGGTGGGCCGGCCACATATGGGCTTGATTTGGCAGCCTGTCGCCCTTTTGCAGATTGCAGGTCGAACAGGCCGCGACGACATTTTCCCAGGTCGTCGTTCCCCCTTTCGAGCGGGGAATCACGTGATCAAAGGTCAAGTCCTGACGGGCGCCGCAATATTGACAGATGAAGCGGTCGCGCAGGAAGACGTTGAAACGGGTGAAGGCGGGATGGCGGGAGGGCTTTATATAGGTCTTGAGCGAGACCACCGAGGGCAGGCGCATCTCGAAGCTCGGACTTCGAACCGATTTATCGTAATTGGAGACGATATTGACGCGGTCGAGAAAGACCGCCTTGATCGCGTCCTGCCACGACCAAAGCGATAGCGGATAGTAGCTCAATGGCCTGAAGTCGGCGTTGAGCACTAGAGCCGGACAGGCCTCCGGCGAGACAGTGGGGTGGAAGTGAACCGTCAAGACCGGCCCTCGCCCTGCATCGGCTCCCACTTAGCGGCTGGGCTCTAACTCGTCAATGCGATTTGGTTTGGGCGCGCCAGCAAGGCGGCCAAAGCTCATTTTCCGGCGGGCGTGTCGCGGGCGGATCGGCCAACGAGATTGACGCGGGAGGGGGCCGGGATTGCGCCACAACTCTTTGAATCTCAAGGATTTCTTTTCGATCAGACGAGTTGATCCGATGGCGCGGCGCGCTAGCGCGTGGGCACGGGCGTTCCGCTACGATAATCGTAAAAGCCGCGCTGCGTCTTGCGGCCGAGCCATCCGGCTTCGACATATTTGACCAGCAAGGGGCAGGGACGATATTTCGAATTGGCCAGCCCTTCATGCAGGACCTGCATCACGGACAGGACAGTGTCCAGACCGATGAAATCGGCGAGCTGCAAGGGTCCCATCGGATGGTTCGCGCCAAGCCGCATCGCCGTGTCGATCGCCTCCACCGAGCCGACGCCCTCGTAGAGCGTATAGATCGCCTCATTGATCATCGGCAGGAGAATGCGGTTGACGATGAAAGCCGGGAAGTCTTCCGAGACGGTATAGGTCTTGCCGAGATGGGAGATCAGCGCCTTGGCCGCCTCGAAAGTCGTGTTCTCGGTCACGATGCCCCGGATGAGCTCGACAAGCTGCATGCGGGGCACGGGATTCATGAAATGAATGCCGATGAACCGCTCCGGCCGGTCCGTCACCGAAGCTAGTCTTGTGATTGAAATCGACGAGGTATTCGACGCCAGCATGGTTTCCGGCTTCAGCGAGGGACAGAGCTTGGCGAAAATCCGGCGCTTCAGCTCCTCGTTCTCGGAAGCCGCCTCGATGATGAGGTCGCGGTCGGCGAAGGCGTCGTAATCCGGCGCCGGTTTGATCCGGCCGAGGGCCGCGTCGCGCGCCGCCGCGTCGATCTGCTGCTTTTCGACTTGCCGGGCGAGATGCGCGGCGATGACGCCAAGGCCGGCGTTGATGCGCTCGACTGAAATGTCGTTGAGAGCGACGTCGATCCCAGCGAGCGCGCAGACTTCGGCTATGCCCGTGCCCATTTGTCCGGCGCCGATCACTCCGATCTTGTTGATGTCCATTTCATTCGTCCATAGCGGAAATCAGACGCGAGGCCGGATTGGTTTCTCATATAAGAAATCCGGCGCCGCCTGCTATTTTTCTTAAGTCGACGCGCTCTGGGCTTTGGCTAAAGGTCGCCGCTTGGAATAGCCGAGCGGAGTTCTAGACCAAAGAAGAAACTATTTCTACTCGCTTGGAAAAACCTCATTCGCGCCAATGTTTTTTCGCGGCGGCCTGGATGCGCGATCAAGGCGCCTCTCGAAGGAAGCCGCGATTGGCGCCAGTCGGATAACTTGATCCATGCCCCGTCTGAATTCGCCCGCTTGCGTGGCTCGGCGGCCCGCACCGCCGGCGATTTTCATCATCATGATCTAGAGGCCGAGCTTGGCGAGCTCCTCGTTCAGCGCCGGCAGGACGGCGAAGAGATCGCCGACGAGACCATAATCCGCGATCTGGAAGAGCGGAGCCTCCTCGTCCTTGTTGATGGCGACGATCACCTTGGAGTCCTTCATCCCGGCGAGATGTTGGATCGCGCCGGAAATTCCGACGGCGATATAGAGATCGGGCGCGACGATCTTGCCGGTCTGGCCGACCTGCCAATCATTCGGCGCATAGCCGGCGTCGACGGCGGCGCGCGACGCGCCCATCGCCGCGCCCAGCCGATTGGCGACGGGCTCGATCAGAGCGGCGAAATTCTCCGCGTTCTGCATGCCGCGGCCGCCCGAGATGATGACCTTCGCCGAGGCGAGTTCAGGCCGATCGGATCTGCCGAGACTCTCATCCTTGAAGCCCGAAACATCCGGGGCCGCGGCCGCGGCGATCGCCTCGATTGGGGCCGTCGCGCCTTCGCCGGTCGGCTGAAAAGCCGCCGTGCGCACGGTGATCACTTTCTTGGCGTCGGTGGATTGGACGGTCTGGATCGCGTTTCCGGCATAGATCGGGCGCTCAAAGACATCCGCCGCGATCACCTTGGTAATTTCCGAGATCTGCATCACGTCGAGGAGAGCCGCGACTCGCGGCATCACATTCTTGGCCGTCGAGGTCGAGGCCGAAAGCAGCGCGGAATAGGGCCCGGCCAATTGGACGATGAGGGCGGCCAAGGGCTCCGCCAATTGATGCGCATAAAGGGCGTCGTCGGCGATCAGAACTTTCTCGACGCCTTCGAGCTTGGCGGCGGACTGGGCCGCAGCCTGGACGTCATGGCCCGCGACCAGGATGTGAACCGGCTCGCCAAGCGCTCTCGCCGCCGTCAAGGCCTTGGCGGTCGCGTCATTGAGCCGTCCATTTTGCGTTTCGGCGAGCAGCAGGACCGCCATCAGATCACTCCGGCTTCATTCCGGAGCCTAGCTACCAGCTCCGCCGCCGAGGCGACCTTGACGCCGCCCTTGCGCGGCGCGGGCTCGACGGTCGTGAGGATCTTGAGCCGCGGCGAGATATCGACGCCGAAATCCGCCGGGGTCTTTTCCGCGATCGTCTTCTTTTTGGCTTTCATGATGTTCGGGAGCGAGGCGTAGCGCGGTTCGTTCAGGCGCAAGTCTGTGGTCACGACCGCCGGCAGCTTGAGGGTGAGGGTCTGCAAGCCGCCATCGACCTCGCGCGTCACGTCGACGGTTCCCTCGCCGGAGGCGCCGATCACGACTTTGGACGCAAAAGCTCCCTGGCCCCAGCCGAGCAAAGCGGCCAGCATTTGGCCGGTCTGGTTGCAATCATCGTCTATGGCCTGCTTGCCGAGGATGATGAGCCCCGGCCGTTCGGCGTCGGCCACGCCCTTCAAGATCTTGGCGACGGCGAGCGGCTCCACCGGCTGCTCCGCCTTGACCAAAACGCCCGTGTCGGCCCCCATCGAAAGCGCGCTTCTGATGGTCTCGACGGCCTGCGCCGGCCCAATCGAAACGATGAGAACTTCCGACGCCTTGCCGGCTTCCCGCAGGCGAAGCGCTTCCTCGACGGCGATTTCGTCGAAGGGGTTCATCGACATTTTGACATTGGCGAGGTCGACGCCCGAGCCGTCGGGCTTCACCCGGATCTTGACGTTGTAATCGACCACCCGTTTCACGGGCACGAGAATTTTCATGGAGGAACTCTTCGCCGCTCCGCTTTGGCGCCGGGCGCAGGCGCTAGGTAATAGTGCGGGCGAGCCAAGTCAATGAAGCCGCGCTTCGCCGCGACGCCGCTTTTAGGCTGTCGCGTAGCGGGGCTGGGGCGCGCCGCGAAAGCTGTAAGCGCCGATATGGGTGAGTCTGCCTTCCGTGTCGAGCCAGATCTTGCCGCCTATATCGCGCCATTTTTGGCAGAAGCCGAAATCCTCGCTGACATAGACATTGGTTTCCTTGTCGATCATGCAGTCGAAGAGCGCGTAATTCACTTCGGTCCTGGCGTTGGAATAGGCGTGCGCGCTTTTGTAGCGGCTTTCCGGATAGGCTTCGATCATCCGATCGATCGCCTGCCGCTTGAGCATCATGAAGCCGCCGCCGCAATAGACGCCGGTGGCGAAGCGTCCGTCGCGCTGGAGCTCGTTGCCGGCGCAGAGCGAGCCGACGTAAAGCAGCGGCGCGGCTTCAAAGCTCTCGCCGGCGGTCGCGGCGCGCCGGATCGCGGCGTTGCTCCAGTCGATCACCTTAAGCGGATAGACGCCGGCGACGAAATCCTGATCGAAGCTGAGCATTTGATAGACCTGCTCCGCCTCGAAACTTATGTCGGCGTCGATGAACAGAAGATGCGTCGCCATCGGCGTGTTCAAAAATTGCGAGACAAGCGTGTTGCGGCTTCGGGTGATGAGCGAATCATGGCCCAGCAGGGCGAGCGCGGCGTCGAACCCCTTCTGACTTGCGAATTGGATCAAGCTAAGGATCGATTGCATGTAGTGCTGCGAAACCAGGCCGCCGAAACAGGGGGTGGCGATAAACACCATGGGTCTGCGCGATGAAAGCGTCATGATTAACCTCGTCGGCTCAATTCTTCATTCTTCTCGCGGAGAGCGGTCCGCCGCCGTCGTCAATCGCGCGCTCGGCGCTTCGCTTCGACCCCGCCCAGAGCCTCGCTGTTTCAACGCGATAGCTACAGGCCGAAGCCTGCGTGAGGCCTGCGACGGCGCGACCGTCGGCATGCCGCGCGTTAAGCCTAACAAGAGGTGAAGCCACACGGACGGCGAATTGGCGCTAATATGCCCTGCATAGCCGCTGGCGAGCCTGATCTGGCCGTTGTTTCGGCGCACTCCGACAAAATAGGCGCAGAATGTCGCAAATTTCGTTTTTCAAGGATGATGGAACGGTTTCGTTTGGCGAAAAGCTGGCGGGGTCCGAACAATTCCTGGTCTTATTCAAGGAAGGCATGGACTTGGTCGGCGAGGCCGCCGCCTATCTCGACGGCGACGGCCGCGAGGAGGCGAGAGGCTTGGCCCGCGCCGCCGCGCTCGGCTATGCGGTCGAGAGCATGCGCTTGACGACGCGATTGATGCAGATCGCGTCCTGGCTTCTTCTCCAGCGCGCCGTCAACGAAGGCGAATTGACCCGGGCCGAGGCGGCGGCTGAAAAGCGCCGGATTTCGCGTAATCAAGGCGGATCCGCTGTCCAACGACGACGTGCTGGCGCGGCTGCCGGCGCGACTCCGCGAGCTCATCGACCTCTCGCGCCGCCTTCAGGCGCGCATCATCCATCTGGATGGTCTGCTCTATCAATCGCGCGAGGCGCGCGCCAAGGAGGTTCATGCCGCGAGCCCGGTCGGAAGCCAGATCGAGCTGCTGCGCGCGGCGTTCGGATCGAGGCAGATGAGCTCGGCCGCGATGTGAGCGGGTCTCGCCCGGATCGGCCCGCGCGATTGAGCCTTAACCCAGGGCGAGCGCCAGGGCGTCGCCGGTCACGCGATCGGCCGGAGCAAGGCCCGGCCGCTTGGGGCCGGGAAACCAAATCGGCCGCCGCGAGCGAGCCGCCGATCGAGAGCGCCGAAACGCCTATTTCTTGCCGAAAGACAAATTGCCGAAGCGGGAGTTGAAGCGTGACAGCCGGCCGCCGCGATCGAGCAATTGCTGCGATCCGCCGGTCCAGGCCGGATGGGTTTTAGGGTCGATGTCGAGATTGAGCGTGTCGCCTTCGCTGCCATAGGTCGAGCGGGTCAGGAACTCGGTTCCGTCGGTCATGACCACCTTGATAAGATGGTATTGCGGATGAATATCGGGTTTCATCGGTCAGAATCCTTCAAAATCCGTCTGGAGCGGCGTCAGCGGTCCTAACGCCGCCGAGGGCGTCGACCGGCGCCGCGGCGCGTCGCATATGACGGGATGAGCCGCCCTATATCCCAGCCCGCGCCGGGTGACAAGGCCGGCGCGCCGCGATGTCTGGCGGCGTCGGCTCCGAGCGCGGGGCGCCTCAGGCGTCCTTCGCCTCCGAGCCCCACGGATAAAGCCTAAGGAATCACAAGGGTCAGGAGGGTCGCGAGGCCGAGCGCGGCGACCGCTCCGGCTATGAAGAGCGTCCAGTCGGTCGGCCGCATGGCGCCGAGCGCTATGATGAGGAAAAGCATGGGCAGGTCGAGAAAATGGGTGAATGTCGGCAGAATTTCGCGGCGCGCCTGGCGTAGCTCGGGCGTGACTTTTCCGGCGGCGAGAGCGGTTCGCGTGATCCGGCGCAGCCGCAGGAAGTAAAGCCGGGTCACCGTGTTCCCCTCGATGAATTCAAAGGCGAACAGAAAGATCATCCCGGCGAGCCAAGGGATCTGAAGAAAGCTCCAACCGCCATAAAATCTGATGATCATCCACGCGCCCGACGCGAGCAACAGCAGGGCGCCGGGGACGACAAGCCCGTCATAAGATACGGCGATGTTGCGAACCGCCTCGGCGAAGGGCGCGAGGTCGCGAAGCTGGCGCGAGCGCAGATCAGCCATCCACACGCCGATCAGTCCGGCGCCGATCAAGACGGCGCCGAGAATATGGAGAAATTTCAGAAGGCTGTACTCCATGGCTTCCGTCCGGCGGAGGACCCGCCCCCTGTCGATAAACGCGAGCCGAGCATTCCCGGTCCCTGGATCGCGTCTGTTTCAGGTGACGCAATCAACTGGCATGCCGGTTGGCGGCTTTAGTCAGAAGGCAATTAATTCCCGCGACAACATCCGGCGGCGCAAGGCTGCTTTCGAGAAGCCCAATATATCCGTCCGGCGCCGCGACAACAATCGACCTGTTGAAGACATGCGCGACATGGCCAGGCGCATGGCGATGCTTTTCGGTCCACCCCACCGCCCGTTTGACGATCACCCATTTATTGTTGACATAGGCCAAACTCTCCATCGCGCCATAGGCCCTTATGTGCCGCATGACGGCTTCGACGGGCCGATGAAAATCAATGACGCATTCCTTCATTTCGGGCTTATTCCAATAGCTTCCTGTCCCTTGCGGCCTTGCCTGCTCCCATTTTTCGGCGAATTGCCCGGCGAGCCTGGCCGCTAATCGCTTGGCGGCCATTTGAATCTTAAGGTCCAGGCTCTCGTGGCATTCGTCGGGCTGGAGGGGGAAATGTTCGGCGTCAAGAATGTCGCCTTCATCGAGCCCCGGACCGAGCTGGTGGCAGGTCACGCCCCAGAAGCGATGATTTTCCAATATGGCGCGCATGACGGGATAAGGACCACGCCCGAGCGGGAGTGGGGAGCAATGAAAATTGACCGCATATTTTAGAAATGGCCGCCAGTCGCAAATCTTGTGGTCATAACTTGCCACGACCAAAGCCTCGCATCCCTGTTCATGAAGGTCGCGCAGATCGCGCTCCGTCATCCGGGAAAGCTGTATCGACGCCTTGCATCGCTCGGCATAGGCGATGACGGCGTGTTGATTGCTCAATTCGTGCGTCGTGGGCGCGGAGAACAGCTTGAGCGGCGTCCAACCCGCGCTGACAAGGGCTTCGAATATTCCCAGATACCGGTCATTCGCGGTTATGGCGAAGCGCATCGCATAGCCTTATGAAAACAGTTTCGACAAAAGGGTTTGCGACTTTCCCGCGCCGCCGACTCGCCGCGTGTTTGACATTCGAGCCAAGCGCGGCGTCCGCCTTCTCCTTGGCGGCGAAGTCAGCGCGCATGTTTCTTGGCCAATGTCTCTTGCTCCGAGCTTGCCGGCCGCCGCGCCGACAAATCTTTACTCCCGCCGCGCGAACGTGTACCCCGTCCGCGTAATGGACCCGGCGTCGCCATTACGGCTGCGCCGGGATTATTTTGTCGCCTCGCGCGGCGGAGAAGATCGAAAAAAGGCAAGACGCTGCAATGGCGAATGTGGTGGTTGTCGGCGCCCAATGGGGCGACGAAGGCAAGGGCAAGATCGTCGATTGGCTGTCGCTCGAGGCCGATATCGTGGTGCGCTTCCAGGGCGGCCATAACGCCGGCCACACTCTGGTGATCGGCAATCAGGTCTATAAGCTCGCGCTCCTGCCCTCCGGCATCGTGCGGCCGGGCAAGCTTTCGGTCATTGGCAATGGCGTTGTGCTTGATCCGCATCATCTCGTCGACGAGATCGCCAAGCTGGAGGCGCAAGGCGTCGCGATCTCGCCGGACAATCTCAAGATCGCGGAGAATGTCACGCTAATCCTGGGGCTCCACCGCGAGCTTGACGCCCACCGCGAATCCTCGAATGTCGAGGCCCTGAAGATCGGCACGACGCGGCGCGGCATCGGCCCGGCCTATGAAGACAAGGTCGGGCGTCGCGCGATCCGGCTCATGGACCTCGCCGAGCCGGACTTGCTCGATCAGAAGATCGCCCGCCTTCTCGCGCATCATGAGCCCTTGCGGCGCGGCCTCGGGCTCGAACCGGTGGGCGCCCGGGCGATCCGCGCCGAGCTCGACAGCGTCGCGCCGAAAATTCTTCCCTATATGGACGCCGTCTGGGAGCGGCTCGAGGCCGCGCGGCGCGCCGGCAAGCGCATCCTCTTCGAGGGCGCCCAAGGCGCGCTTCTCGATGTCGATCACGGCACCTATCCCTTTGTCACCTCGTCGAATACGGTCGCCGCTCAGGCCGCGACGGGCTCCGGCCTCGGCCCTAAGGCGATCGGCTATGTGCTCGGCATCGCCAAGGCCTATACGACGCGGGTCGGCGGCGGTCCGTTTCCGACCGAGCTCACCGATTCCATCGGCGAGCTCATCGGCGACCGCGGCCGAGAGTTTGGAACCAACACCGGCCGGCGCAGGCGTTGCGGCTGGTTCGACGCCGTTCTCATGCGGCAGACGGTGAAGACCTCCGGAATTGACGGCATCGCCTTGACGAAGCTTGATATTCTCGATGGTTTCGACGAGATCAAGGTTTGCGTCGGCTATCTCCTCGACGGTCAGCGGATCGACCGCTTGCCGGCGAGCCAGGCCGGGCAGGCGAGGGTCGCGCCGATCTACGAGACGATCGAGGGCTGGAAGGGGGCGACGGTCGGCGCCCGCTCCTGGGGCCAGCTTCCGGCGCAGGCGATCAAATATGTCAGGCGGATCGAGGAGCTGATCGAGGCGCCGGTGGCGCTGCTTTCGACCAGCCCGGAGCGGGCCGACACGATTCTCGTCCACGATCCCTTCCGGGATTGAGCCTGAAATTTCACCAGCCGACGTTCGGCTCGCCTTCAGTTCCGCCCTCCGCGCCGCATCAGGAAGAGGCGCGAGCGGTATTGACGGATCGTCTACGGAATGCTCTGAACGCGATATGGCTGACTATTACCCGCTTCTCGCCAAGGCCGTCGCGGGCCTGCCGAATTCGACGCCGGAGACGCGCCGCGCCATTTACGAGCGGGCGCGCGCCGCGCTGATCGGCCAATTGCGCCGCATGGATCCGCCGGTCCCAGAAGCCGATCTCGATCGCGAGGCCGAATCCTTGGAGGCGGCGGTCGCGCGGCTCGAAGCCGAATTCGCGCCAACGCCGGAGGCGGCGTTTCCTACGGAGCCCGTGGCCGAGGCCCTCCCGCGCGACCCCGCGGCGATCGCAGGTGGCTCATCGCCAGCGGAGGCTTCCGCTGCGGAGCCCGAGGGCGACAGGCCAGGAGACCAGGAGCCCGCGCCGGCGCCGGCCACGCCCCCCGAGGCGCAAAAGCCGCCACCTTTCAAGGTGCGCCGCGAGCCGCGTCCCACGCCGATATCGGGCGCCAAGGATGGCGCCGAGTCAAAGCCGGGCGGACGAAACTTGAGGCTCCCCATCACTCCGATCGCATCGCGACCGAGTCCGGTCCGCGATGGAGTTGCGGCGCTGGAGGCCGCCCCGGAGCCGGCGGCGGCGCCTCCGAACGAGACGTTGGGCGCTCCAGGGTCCGGCGCGCGGGGAGCCGTCCCCGCCGAAACCGGCCTTGGCGAGCCCAACGTCCAAGCGTCCGACATTCAAGCGGCCAATCCCCTCGGGCCGATTTCCGGCGACGCTGGGCTTGGCGCGCAAGGCGCGTCTAGCGCGCCGCAGTCGCTGCAACTCGGCATGAAAGCGAGATCCGACGCGCAACGCCCCTTCGCGCCGCAGCCTAGGCGGGAAGCCGCGGCGCCCAAGCGACTGTGGATCGTCGGGGCGATCATCGGCCTCTGCGTCCTTCTGGTCGCCATCGCGGCCTTCGAGCTCCGCGACCGGCCGGAGGATCTCGCCGGCTTGAAGCCGCCACCTTCGCCCTCGGCGGACGCGGGCTCAAGCGGCAAGATCGTCGATCGCATTGGCGTCGGCGGCGCGACCGGCGAGGCGCCGGCTTCATCTGGGTCGGCCGCCAGTGGCGCGGCCGGTCGCAAGGACGCCGCCAAATCCGCCGAGGAGCCGGCCGATCCCGCGACCGCGGTGGCCCGCCGCGCCGCCTTTCTCATCGAGGCGCCGGAAGAGCCATCCAAGGTGAAGACATATCTTGGCTCGGTGGTCTGGCGGGTTGACAATGTGAGCAACGGGCCGGGCGAGCCGTTGACCACCGCGGTTCGCGCCGATATCGAGATTCCGGAGGAGAAGCTGCAGGCGGTGATGACGTTTCAGAAAAACTTCGACGCCACCTTGCCGGCCTCCCACACCATGAAGATCAATTTCATTCTGGCGCCGGGCGGCCCATTGGCCGATGTTCAAGAGATCAACGTTCCGCAAATGCGCAACGACTACAAGGAGACTGGCGACGCCTTGAGCGGCGTCCCGGTTCCCGTGACGCAAAACGCGTTTCTCGTTGGTTTGAGCCGCGGCGCCGCCGAGGCGACCAATCTCGATCTTCTGCGGTCGCGGGAATGGATTGACGTTCCGATTGTGCTCAGCAACGGGCGAATCGCCAAGTTGACCTTCGAGAAAGGCCCCGCCGGGCAGCGGGCGCTGGAGGACGCGCTGGCGTCCTGGCAGGCGCAGTAGCGGGTCGAACGCACCCTAACGCCAATCGCTCATTCGAGTCGCACCGTGACGCTGTCGGTCGCGCCTTTCGCGTCCATGACCGATACGCGGGCGAAGCCGGCGCCGTCCGGCGTCCAACTCGCTTGCCGGCGCGCGTTTGGTTCGCCCACGGGCGCGCCATTGACCATCCAGGTCAAAGGCGGCGCGCCGCCCTCGGCCTTGAGGGCGAGGATTGCGTCGCTCCGCCCCTCGGCGCCTCCGCGCCGAGCCAATCCGAGATCGACGCGCGCGCCGTCGGGCGGAAACGCGATGCGCAATCGCGGGCTGGCCGTTGCGGCTAATGTTTTCGGCGCGTCCTTGCGCAAATGGCGCAAGGGCGGCGGCAGCGACGCGGTTCGGCTGACGAGAATATCGGGGGGCGCGGCGGGGAATTCATGCTCGCCGCCGAGTCTGGCGAAGGCGTCGAAGAGAATTGGCGCCGCGACCTGACGGCCAACGAGGCCCGGCACCACGCCATTGTCGGGACGCCCGACCCAGACTGCGATCGTATGCGCCTTGTCGAAGCCGATCGCGAAGGCGTCGCGATAGCCATAGGATGTGCCGGTCTTGAAGGCGATGCGGCCGGCCGGCGCGTTCAAGGGCGGCGGCGCGCCGCGTAGAATATCGGCGACATACCAGCTCGCGACCGGTTCGCTGATCCGGCGCGACTGGGCCGCCGGCATCGTCATGCGCCCGGCGGTCTCCGTGAGAGCTGGGGCGCGACCGCCGCGCGCAAGCCCGGCGTAAAGCATGGCGAGGTCGCGCAGCTTGACGCCGACGCCGCCCAAGCCGACCGCGAGGCCGGGCGCGGCTTCGCCCGCGAGCGCGATCTCGGCGCCGGCGTTGCGCAGCCGCGCGATAAAGCGTGCCGGACCGAGTTCGGCGAGCAATTCGATCGCCGGCAGGTTCAAGGACAGTTGCAGCGCGCGCCGCGCGGTGACCGCGCCTTGAAACGAAAGGTCGAAATTCTCCGGCGCATAGGCGCCGTACCGTCTCGGCCGATCGTCGAGAAGGGTCTCGGGATGGGCTAGTCCGTTTTCGAAGGCGAGCGCATAGATGAACGGCTTCAGGGCGGATCCTGGCGAGCGGATCGCCTCGGTCATGTCGATTGAGCCAGCGCGCTCCGGCGAGAAATAATCCGCCGCTCCGACATGGGCGCGGATTTCGCCGCTCCGATTGTCGACGACCAGAATGGCGGCGGAAAGTTTTGGCCCGAGGCGGGCGGCGTTGTCCTGCGCCAGGGCTTCGAGCGAGGCTTGCAGCTTGGCGTCGAGGGTGAGGCGATGGATGCGCTGGCGCGGCGCCCGGCGGATCGCCGCTTCGGCCGCGTGCGGGGCGAGAAACGGAAAGGCCTTGCGCGCGGTTGGAACCGGCTCGCGCTTGGCGGCGTCGCGCTCGGCCAGGGTGATGAGGCCGCGCGACAAAACCCGGTCGAGGACAAGATCGCGGGCGGCGCGGGCGGCTCCCGGATAGCGGTCCGGCCGGCGGGTTTCCGGCGATTGCGGCAGGGCGGCGAGCAAAGCCGCCTCGGCGATGGAGAGCCGTTTCGGCTCATGGCCGAAATATGCGAGGCTCGCCGCCCGCAGGCCTTCGATATTGCCGCCGTAAGGCGCAAGCGCGAGATAAAGGTCGATGACGCCGGCCTTGCTGATCCGGTCTTCGATCTCGAGTGCGCGGACGATTTGGGCGAGCTTCGCCGCCACGGATTTTTCCGCGCGCGGCTCCAGAAGGCGGGCGACCTGCATCGTCAGGGTCGAGCCGCCGGAGATGATGCGGCGATGGCTGACGAGCTGAAGCGCGGCGCGGTCGAGCGCGAGAAAATCGACGCCATGATGGGCGGCGAAACGGTGGTCCTCATAGGCGATCAGCATGGCGAGGAAGCGCGGATCGACGTCGCGCGCGGCGACCGGAAGCCTCCAGCGTCCGTCCGTGGTCGTGAACGCCCGAAGCAGCCGCCCGTCGCGATCGGTGACGATGGCCGAACCTGGGCTCGCCGCGGCGAGATCGAGCGGGCCGAGCGCCCGGAGATAATGGAGCCAAGCGCCGGGAATGACGAGGCCGAGGACCGCCAAGGCGAGCGCTAGCAAAGCGAAGCGCCGGTCGGTTTTCACCGGAGCTCTCTCATTTGGGCGCGGCGATATCGATCGCGCCGAAAGCCGTGCGGCCGAATCTTTCCGGGCGATACATGTCCTCGATCGTGGCGGGCGGCAGGACGTAATGGCCGGGCGTGACCGCGCGGGCGATATAGGCGAGGCTGAAGACCGCCGCTTCATGGCCGTCGCGGGCGAAAGCTGCGACGAAACGGTCGTCGCGATATTCCGTATGCACGGGCTCGACGCTTTTCTTGAGCCAGGCGAGAGACTCGGTCGAGCCACCTTCGAAAAGCTCCGGATTGTCGATCTCGAGCCCCGCCGGCAAATGATCGACGAGGAGAAGCCTCGCGAAGGCGGCTTCATATTCGGTGACTTTCAGCGCGACGACGATGCGGTCATTCTGTTTGATCGCGGCGGGATCGATCTTGTCGCCGGCCAATGTGTAATAGGCGCGCTCGATCTGATAGCCCTGTTGCGCGGCGGGCTCCGGCGTCAGCGGATGGCCGGAGGTCGTCACGGCGATGCGCGCGGGCGCCTGCCCGGTGTTGGCGATGGTTACGGCGCCCTTGTCGAGCGCTTCGGCGCGCCAGGTTTGGTAGAGGGCGCCTTTATGCGGGACGCCGTCAATGGCGAGGGTCGCGCTCGCCGCCTCATTGGCGAGCGCTTCGGCGGCCAGCGCCATGAAGGCGTTTTCCTGGGTGTTCGTAATCACCGTCTTGGCGCGCGCATCCTCGACGATTTTCGAGGCGCGGAAAATTTCCGCCGCGGGCATCGAGGTCTCCACGGCGAGCGCGAGCAGGCCGGCGCCGTCGCGCAGGCGCGAGCCATAGTCGGCGCTTGAGTAAAGCGGGTTGCCGATCGTGCTCAAACGGTCGGTCGCCTTGGCGAAGGCCGCTTGAGCACGGCCGCGATCGCCGAGCAGGGCGAGGGCGGCGGCGAGCTGGGCGCGCGCCAGCGGGCTCTCGATCTGATCGATCTTGGCGTCGGCGAGATAGCGCAGATCGCCCATCACGGGGCGGCCGTTGCGGGCGAGAACATAAGCGCCATAGGCGATCGCGGCGCCCTGGCCCGAATCGATATCGGTCGCATTGGCGACGAGATTGCGGAGCCGTTCAAGCGCGGCGTCGAACCTGTTTTGCGGCACGTTGAAATTATTTTCCCGCGCGCGGGTGAGAAAATCGGTGACGAAAGCATGCAGCCACATATCGTCGGCATTATCCGCCGACCATGCGCCGAAGGCGCCGTTCGAAGTCCTGGCGCGCCAGCACGCGTTCGATCGCGTCGCGAATGCGTCCATCGACATCGGGGTCCAGTCCGAGCGCCTCGGCCTTGGCGAGCCTGTTGACATAGAGGAGCGGCATGGCCCGGCTGACGAGCTGTTCGGTGCAGCCATAGGGATAGCGATCGAGCGCTTGGAGGAGGGCGGGGACGTCGATCCCGGCGAGCGACGAGACCGCGACCGAAACCGCGCCGGTGCCGGGAATGAAATCGGCGACGAGGTCATTCGAGATCGTGAGGCTCGTCGCCGGCGCCAGGGTCCGCACGCTGCGGCGATAAAGCTCCGAGGCTCCGGGCGAGACATCGAGCGCGATGGTCTGCGGTCCGTTGAAATCCGGACCCGTGAGCTTGAGATCGATCTCGGCGCGGCCGAGCCCCACGGCGGTGATCGAAATCGTCGCCGATTTGCGCGCTCCGGCGTCGAGCTTGATCTTGCGGCGGGACGCCTCGGTGCCGGCGGAGAGGCCGCCCCGGAAATCGACGTCAAGAAAATAATCGCCAGGGCGCCCGTCGACATTGTCGATCTGGATCTGGATTTGCGATTTGTCGCCGAGGGAGAGAAAGCGCGGCGCGGTCGCCAGCGCGACGACCGGATCGCGGACGATCACATCGGCGCTCGCGCCGCCAACCTTGGTCTTGGTCCAGGCCGTCGCCATGAGGCGCAGGGTCCCGTTGAAGGCCGGCAGGTCGAACGTCACGCGCGCCTTTCCGTCCGGCCCGACTTTGACGACCCCTGAAAATCGCGCGAGCGGCTCTTGCGTCGGACGCTCGGAGCCGAGCTCCGCGCCGGCGTCGCCGCCGGTATGGATCGCGCCGCGGGTTCCCTGCATGCCGTCGATCAGCAGGCCGTAGAGATCGCGGATTTCGGCGCCGAGCTGGCGCTGGCCGAAGAAATAATCGCGTGGATCGGGGGCCTCGTAATGGGTCAGGTTGAGGATGCCGACATCGACCGCCGCGAGGGTGAATCTCGCCTCCTCGCCGGGGCCGAGCCCCTTGATCTCGACCGGGATCGTCAATGGGCCGCGCGGGCGCGCCTTTTCCGGCGGATCGAGCTTGACGTCGATCTTGCGCGCCGCCGCGTCGATCGAGAACCAGGCGAGGCCGATGGCGCGTCCGGGCATCCGATTGGCCGCCTTGTCGAGCGGGCGATGGGCCAGCGCCACGACATAGGCGCCGGCGCCCCAGTCGGCCGAGACCGGGATCGTCTTGACCGTATCGCCCTGGGCGATGGCGAAAGTCTTCAGTTCTGGCAAGGCGTCGCTGATGATCGCGACGGTCGCCTCGCCGGCGAAGCGGGAGGCGATGCGCAGACGCAGATCCTCGCCCGGCTTGTAATTCGCTTTGTCGATGGAGACGTCGAGAAGATCGGGCGTCTGCGCGCTCGCCTCGCCCGACCAGCCGCTCTCGAAGCCGAGACTCGTTGGCGCGTCGGAGCCATTATCGCTGGCGAGATCGAGCCGGTATTGGCCAAAGCCGACGAGCGCCGAGATCTTGGCGGGTGCGTCGGCGCCGATCTCGATCATTCCATCGGCGACGCGTCTCGACGATTTCACCCGCTCGAAGCCCCATCTTCCGTCAGAGCGATACCATTGATAGTCATTGCTGATCCGATACAGGGACCAGGCGACGCTTTTGCGCGCGACCCTGGCCCCGTTGGAGTTGACGGCGATCACGTCGAATGTCGCGGCCGCCCCTTCGCTCAGATTGGTGAAAGTCTTCTTGACCCCGATCAGGCCTGTCTTCGGCAGAATTGGCAGGATTAAGGAGCGTTCGATCGCGCGTCCGCCAGGCTCGCCGGCGCGCAGGATTATCTTGGCTTCGAGCGGCCGCGACGCGTCGATTTCAGGAATTGGCGCGAGAATTTTCGCCGCGCCTTTGGCGTCGGTCTCGAAACTATCCTCGATCTCACTGTTGATCTTTTCGAAATCCTCGTCCTGCAGCCCGGAGACATAGCCTTTGAGAGCGGGCAGGCTCGCCTCTTCGGAGGGAGCAATCTCGACATTTCCGGTGATTTCGAGGTTCGCCCCCGGCGCGCCATAGAGGTAGCGGGCCAAGGCGTCGATCTCGACCGATTGGCCGGCCCGCGCCGCGGCGCTCGTCGCATTGAGCGTGAATTCGAGCCGTTCGGGGATGTAGTCCTCAATGAGGAAGCTCGTTCGCCCAATGGGTTGCGCCTTTGGATCGGCGAAGGCCTCGATGCGCCAGGTTCCGGTCGCGACGCCCGAGAGCAGCGGCAGGGCGAAGGCGCGCCCGCCATCGCCTTGGTCCTCGACCTGGATCCGCTTATATTCGACCCCGTCGGGCCGCTTGACGACAAGAGTGAGCGGCAGGGCCGGGCGCGCCGCCCCCTTTCCGTCGCGCATCAGCGCGGTGACGAAAATCGTCTCGCCCGAACGATAGACGCCCCGTTCGGTGAAAACGAGGGCGTCGAGCGCGGCCGGAGCCTCGCGCCCCTTGACGCCCCGATCGGTGAGGTCGAACGCCGTCTGCTCGAGATCAAGGAAGCCGTAATCGCCCTTGCCGTCCTCGGCGACGATGAGTTCGGAAGCCTGGCCCCCGGCGCCACGGGACAAGCCCGGATCGAAATGAACATGCCCGGCGGCGTCCGCGCTTGTCTCCGCGAGAATTTCATTGTCGCGCGCGACCAAGCGCGCTTTCGTCCCGGCCAATGGCGCGGCGCTCGCCAGCGAGCGGATGAACAAATGGAGTCCGTCCTTTGCGCTGATGGCGGTCAGGCCGAGGTCGGAAACGATAAACCATTGCGTCGCGGTCTGGCCGCCGCCGTCATCGTCATCGGCGTTCGCGATCGGTTGGCCGTCGGCCGGCTTGGCGAGCATGACATAGACGCCGGGCTCAAGCCGCCCGACCGCCTCCAGCACGGGAAAGGCGGTTGTGACGTCGCGGTTAAGCTCGGGCGCCGCGTCGAGCGTTCCCGACCAGATCTTGGCGCCGTCGCTCTCGATATATTGCTTGATCCGGTAGGATGAGAGCTGAGCCAGAAAATCCTCGGAGCGAACCGTCGGCAAGAGGTTCCGGTCGCCGATCCGCATAATGTCTATGGCGATCTTTTGCGTATTGACGGAGACGACCGGGACGCCCTCCTGGCCGACGCGGGGCAAGACGTAATTCTTGCCGGTGAAATGCACCTGCGGCGAGCGGTCGCGGACATAGATCTCGTAATCCGCCGATTTCAAAAGCGCCTCGCCGACTGAGGACGGCAGGCCCTGGCGCAAGACGATTTTATAGGTCTCGCCATGTTTCAGGCCTTCGACGCAAAGCTGCTGGTCCTCGGTCGAGATCGCGCCATTCGCCGCGCCGGAGACAGTGACATAGGGCGCGAAATCCACCCTGCCGCGGGCGAGGGCCTCGGAGAATTGGAAGCAGACGCGGGGAGCCGCCGAGTCATTGTCGACTTTATAGTCGAGGATGCGGAACCCATGCTTCTCGCGTTCGTCTTCATAGATCTTGCGCACCGCCGCGACATCGGCGAGATCGAGGCTCGCGCGATAGGCGTTGAGAGAGAGGCGCCACATGTCCCGCCTCGCATAGATTTCCCCGAGCCAAGCTAGCGCGGCGGCGGCTTGCTCCGGCCGTGCGCTTGCGCGTTCATAGGCGAGATAGGCCGCCGTCGCGCCGTTCTGCTGAAGCGCGTAGCTGTCGCCGCTCGCCGCCGCGCGTGAATCTTCCGAGGCGGCGATCGCCGCGCGCGAATAGGCGAGCCAAGCGGCGGCGTCCTTCGGATTGGCGGCGATGATCGCGGCGAGGAAGCCGAGGGACTCCTTGAAATTTCCCCGCGCGGCGGCCTGTTGCGCATCCTTGCGCAATTGGGCAAGGGGGCGCTGCGCCGAGGCGCCGGCGTCATTGCCGATCTGCGCCTCGAGCCGGATCGCGGCGCTGGCGAGGTCCTCGTTGGTGAAGCTCTTTTGCGCCCGAGCCTGAGCGGCGACGAGGCACAGCGCAAGACCCAAAGCCAGAAGGATCGTCCGCATCGCTTGCTCCCGTCGGCCCCGGACTGGCGAGGCAAAGAAATGAATGCAAATCACAGCTACAGCAATGTATTTTGATCAAGATCATCTAACATGTGGCCTCGTCGCGATGGACGCGCCTGGAGGCGGAGCTTAAGCGCGGGGCTTGCGACGCGTTATTTCAGCGCGCCGAAAGCTTCGATCTCGTCGCGCGCCTGCTCGGCGAGAGCGCGAAGCTCAGCGTCTGGGAGCGGCCCGGCGAGAGCGTAGCGGGCTCCTACTTGCCGCCAGTCGATGGCGCTTGCCGGAAAACGCCCGATCTGGTGAAAACCCGACGCGGCGTCATCCTCGATTTTTTCGACGCAGAGCGCCAAGCCCGCATCCGGCGGCCTTGCGTAGAAGAAGCAAAACATTCGGTCGAATTCGCTCGGCGCGATGCGAACGCCGGACAGCCGCAGGCCCGCGCCGGCGAGCGTCGGCAGGATCAGCGCGGTTGGGCCTTGTCCTACCGCGATCCGGTTCGGCTTGGCGGCGGCTGGATGCGACGTCGTGGGCGCGACGGCGGCGGGTGCGAAGGATTGCAAAGCCGCAACCGTCCGTCCAACGAAGATTGCGTCAGATTCCGCCGGCGCCGGCGTATGATTGCTTGGAGCTGGCGAGACATCGGGAGGGGCGAGGCGGTCGGCGAGGAGCGCCGCCCCGATCGTGGTGATGATCCCGCCGGCGAAGGCTAAGAGGAGGAGAGCGGCCAGTTTAAGTCCCCGGCGGGCGTCGGCGGGGGCATTGGCCGCGGCCTTGCCGCTCGCGCCGAATCCGGCCGGCTTGGACAAAAGCCGGCACGAAAATCGGCTCTGCTTTTCCGGCGGCGCGAGCAGGACCGATGCGGGCGGAGGCTCGGCCGCGACGCGCGCGAAAGCCGCCTGGAGCGTCTCGTTTTGACGCCTCCATGAATCGATGCGCGCGGCGTCGGCCGGTGAAGCCGCGAGAAAACGGAAAATCGCGTCGCGCGCCTCCGGCTCCTTCTCGCCATCGATAAAGGCGTGCAGGTCCTCATCGCTGACGGAGGGCGGGGAGCCGGTCAAACCATTGGACTTTCTATTTCACAAGCCGCAAATGGGATGGGCGCGGCTTGGCCCTAACGGGCGGAGTCTCCATCGCCAGCACTAGGCCGAGCGCCTCGCGGGCGCGGGCGAGGCGGGCGAGCAATATGGGTCGCGAAATTTTCAAGACGCGCGCCGCCTGCGCATAGCTGAGCCCCTCGAGCGCGACAAGCAACAGCGCCTCCCTTTCTTCGATTTTCAGCCCGGCGAGCGCGCCCGAAAGCTTGTCGCGAGGCGAGCACAAGCTGTGCATTTTTTCCGTGGGCCGCAATCCGCTGGCGTAAGAGTTTCCCTTTTCGACGACGGCGCTTGCCCTGAGATTTGCCGAGCGGAGAGCGTCGCGGTGAATTTCGGTGACGAGGGAATAAAGTTGGATCGCAAGATCTCCCCGCTGGTGACTGGGGACGCAAATTTCGAGCGCGCGCAGCAAGGCCGCGTGGACAAGATCATCGGCGATTTCGCTCGGGCCGGGATGGCCGGCGGCCAAGGCGCGCGCATAGCGGCGAAGCCGCGGCGCGCTTGAGTTCAGTTCATTTCGCAAATCCACCGTCGCGCTCCTTCGTCAGCGCCTTTCGCGGGCTATTCTGTCCGGCCGCTCCCCAAAAAACACAAATTATAAGACGCTGCGAGCGTCCCGCTCGTGGCGGAGCAAAAATTTCGCTTTCGCCGCGCCCCCTTTGAACACATCCGCGGAAGATTTTATCCCGCTCCGCCTCGCCGCTGCGCCTTGCGTTTGCCCCGCACACCCCTTAAACGCGGCAGATGCAGCGGCCGTTCCCATCGAACGCATCCCTATTCTCTGGTCCGGATCGAGAATGACGCCACCGGAAATCATCACGCCTGGACTAAAGACCTCTGGCATCCTTGCCGGAAAGCGCGGCTTGGTGATGGGCCTCGCAAATAATCGCTCAATCGCCTGGGGCATCGCCAAGGCGGCGCGCGAGGCCGGCGCGGAGCTCGCCTTCACCTACCAAGGGGAATCGCTCGAAAAGCGGGTGCGGCCTCTCGCGCTGGAGCTTGACGGCAAAGTCGTCGGTCACTGCGACGTGACCGACACCGCGAGCCTCGACGCTGTATTTCGTGAAATCGAGCAGCTCTGGGGGACGCTCGACTTCGTCGTGCATTGCGTCGCCTTCTCCGACAAGGACCAGTTGACCGGCCGTTACGTCGACACGACGGCGGAGAACTTCAGCAATTCGCTGTTGATTTCCTGCTATTCCTTCACGGCGGTCGCCCAGCGCGCCGAAAAATTAATGCCCGATGGGGGCGCGATGTTGACCTTGACTTATTATGGGGCCGAAAAATGGATGCCGCATTATAACGTCATGGGCGTCGCCAAGGCCGCGCTCGAGGCGAGCGTGCGCTATCTCGCCGCCGATCTTGGCGCCAAGAACATCCGCATCAACGCCATTTCGGCTGGGCCGATCAAGACGCTGGCGGCCTCGGGGATCGGCGATTTTCGGTATATTCTCAAATGGAACGAATATAACGCGCCGTTACGCCGGTCGGTGACGATCGAGGAAGTCGGCGAAAGCGCGGCTTTTCTGCTTTCGCCCATGTCGCGCGGCGTCACCGGTGAAATTCTCCATGTCGACGCCGGATATCATGTTGTCGGCATGAAGAACCCGGCGGCCCCGGACATTGCGGTTCTCGGCAAGGATTAGGACCTGATGGCGGAGTAGCGGAGGACCGCTCGCGTGGCTTCGCGGCGTTCATTGCCCATTCAGTAAGAAATTGCGATTATCGGGAGCATTAGCTCATGCTTGCCTTGCAGCAACTCATCCAAAGTCATGCATGTGCGCCCAGCCGATCAATTTTGTTGCGTAAAAGCCGCAGCCCTCAAAATTTCGGCCCCGTCGCCTCATTATCGACCTGTTAGCAGAATCCTATCGCCACAAATTGTATATAGGGACAGTTGGATTTCCCAATTCGCAGAGACGCCGGAATTTAAGAGAATTTCGTTCGCCGGCGAGGGCGCTGGCCTATTCCGAAAATCCTGTTCTAAAAATTCGAATGGCGGGCGCGGTCATGTCGCAAATCAACTGCGGATGATCGCTTGGCTTTGAAGGCGAAGCCTTTTTAGGCGATGCGGAGACAGCTTCAGGGCGGCCTTCTGGAATTTTTTGCATTTTTAAGCAATATGGATGAGCTCTAGCTCGCGCGACAACGGAATCGAATATGCAGCATCGTTTGGCGGCCGCCAAAATTATATCGGCGATTGACGATAGCTCGAGCTGACCGGGGTCGCCGGCGGGATTCTGCGCGGTCCGTCGCGGCCGGATCTGATCCGCGACGAATTGCTGAGCGAGATTTTC
Organism: uncultured Alphaproteobacteria bacterium; assembly: GCA_963829515.1. Classification (GTDB taxonomy): domain Bacteria; phylum Pseudomonadota; class Alphaproteobacteria; order Rhizobiales; family Beijerinckiaceae; genus Methylocapsa. The sequence goes on along the minus strand of CAWHIP010000013.1, from coordinate 151,202 downwards.
GCGGCCTCCGTCGCCGCGCGGCCTGCCGCGATCGCGATGGTGACGCAGGAAGGCAAGCTCACGTATGCCGAAGTCGACGCCAAGGCCGAGGCGCTCGCGCGCGGCCTTGTCCGCCGGGGGCTTCGTCCCGGCCGCGTGGCCGGCCTATGGATGGCGCGCGGCCATGAGCTCCTGATCGCGCAGATCGCCATCGCCAAGACCGGCGCAGCCTGGCTTCCGTTCGACGCCGACGCGCCGGTCGAGCGCATCGCCGTCTGTCTCGGCGACGCCGAAGCCGTCGGGCATTTTGACCTCCGCGGCTTGCGCCGCGAAACTTGGAGATCTGGCCCTGTGCCCAGCCTGGATCTCCCCGACCTCATCGACGCGTCGGACGAAACCCAAATCGACGCGCGGGCGCTTGGCGCGAGGCCGGACGACCCAGCCTATCTCATCTATACCTCGGGCTCGACCGGCACGCCGAAAGGCATCGTTATTTCCGGCCGCAATATCTGCCATTATCTTCGCGCCGCCAATGAGGTCTACCAGATCTCGCGCAAGCGACGTGGTCTTCCAGGGCGCCTCGGTCGCCTTCGATCTGTCGCATGGAGGAGATCTGGCTGCCCTATCTCGCCGGCGCGTCGCTTTTCGATCGCGACTCCGAGATCATGGGCGAAGCCGAGAAGCTTCCCGACGTGCATGGAGGCGAACCGGCATCACGGTGCTCGACACCGTGCCGACCTTGCTCGCGCTTCTGCCGCGCGACGTTGCCGACCCTGCGGGTCATCATTCTCGGCGGCGAAGCCTGCCCGCCGGCGATCGCCAATCGCTGGTGCCAGCCGGGCCGCCGTCTCTTCAACACCTATGGCCCGACCGAGACGACCGTGGTCGCGACGGTCGTCGAATGCTGCCCGACGACCCGGTCACCATCGGCCGGCCGATCCCGAATTACACCTGCTACGTCGTCGACGAGCGCCTGCGCTCGGTCGCGCCCGGCGTCGAAGGCGAGTTGCTGATCGGCGGCCCCGGCGTCGCGGCGCGGCTATCTGGCGCCGGCCCGAGCTCACCGCCGAGAAATTCATCGCCAATCCCTTCTGGCGGCCGCCGACGGCCGCTCGATGCCCGATCCAGTTCTCTATCGCTCCGGCGACGCGGTGGTCGATCGACGACAATGGACGATCTGCTGTTTCCGCGGCCGCATCGACGATCAGGTCAAGATCCGCGGCTTCCGCGTCGAGCTCGGCGAGATCGAGGCGAAGCTCGCCGACCTTCGATGGCGTCGCCCAGGCTGCGGTGGTCTTGCGCAGCGACGACGGGATCGATCAGCTCGTTGCCTTCATCGTGCCCGAAAGCCGGACGCGGAGCTCGATCCGCGCGCCTTGCGCAACGAGCTGCGGCGAGCTTGCCCGCCTATATGGTCCCGTCGCCGTTTCGAGACCATCTCGAGCGTTGCCGAAGCTCGCCTCCGGCAAGGTCGACCGCAAGAGCGCTGAAGCTCGTCGCCTCTCGACGGCAGTCGATGCGGCCGACGCGCAGGAGGAGCCGCGCACCGCCACCGAGGCCAGCCTGCTTGCGGCGGCGAAGCGGTGCTGCCGCCGCAGCCGATCCCGTTCGATGCCGATTTCTTCACCGATCTTGGCGGCCATTCGCTGCTCGCGGCGCGGTTCATTTCGATTGTCCGCAAAACCCCGGCGCTGGCGCGCATCACGCTTGCAGGACGTCTATGCCGCGCGCTCGCTGCGCGCGATCGGCCGAACTGCTTGACCAGCAAATGGGCGCATGCTGCAGCGACGGAAGACCTCTCCTTCGAGCCGCCGCCGCTGCTGCGCCGCTTCCTCTGCGGGCTGGCGCAGGCGGTCGCGCTGCCGGTCATCCTTGCCCTTGTCACCGCGCAATGGCTCGGCGTCTTCGTGAGCTACATGCTGCTCACCGGCGCGGATGCGAGCTTCGGCGAGGAAGTCGTCTCGCTCATCGCCGTCTACATGCTGCATCAATATCGTCGACGGTGGCGATCGCCATCGCCGCGAAATGGCTGGTCATCGGGCGCACCAAGCCGGGCCGCTATCCGTTATGGGGCGTCTATTATTTCCGCTGGTGGCTGGCGCAGCGCTTCATCGGCCTCGTCCACATCAATTGGTTCCAGGGCTCGCCGTTCATGCGGCTCTATCTGCGCGCGCTCGGCGCAAAGATCGGCAACGACGCCATGTTCGGCGATGTCGAGGCCGGGCGCGATCGATCTGATCACGATCGGCGACGGCGCCAGCGTCGGTTCGACGGCAACATTTCGCCAATGCGCGGGTCGAGGGCAACGAACTCATCATCGGCGCGATCGAAATCGGCGCTGAGGCCTATATCGGTTCGTCCTGCGTCATCGAGGACGACGTCGTCATCGGCGAGGGCGCCGAGCTTGGCGACCTGACCTCGATCGGCTCGGGCGGCCGCGTCGGCGCCTGGGAATCTGGGACGGCTCGCCGGGGCGCAAGCATCGGCGACGTTGATCCGCGCCGCACTGGACGCGCCTTCGGTCGCGTCGCGGCCGCGCCGGTTCGCTCATGGCGGCTCTATCTATGCGGCTGCTCCTGCTGGCGATCCCGCCGCTCGGCGCTGTTGCCGATCTTTCCCGGCCTTCTGGGTGTTCGACCGGATCGACGACTTGATCGGCATCGCCGACTTCGACCGCACGCTTTACATGGCCTCGATCCCGGTCATGGCCTGGCCGACGGCTTTCGTGATGGTGCTCGTCACCGTCGGCTTCATCGCGGCCATGCCGCTGGATCGTTCTGCCGCGCGTGCGCGAGGGGACCTATTCGGTCCATTCCTGGTTCTATTTGCGCAAATGGGCGGTCGCGCTGGCGACCGAAATCACGCTGGAGACGCTGTCCTCGCTTTACGCCACGATCTACATGCGCGCTTGGTATCGGTCTGATGGGCGCCAAGATCGGCAAGGACGCGGAAATTTCGACCAATCTGTCCGGCCGCTACGATCTCGTCGAGATCGGCGAGAAATGCTTCATCGCCGATGAGGTCGTCCTCGGCGACGAGGAAATCCGCAATGGCTGGATGTATCTCAAGCCGCGTCAAGACCGGGCCGCGGGTTTTCGTCGGCAATAGCGCGGTGGTGCCGACTGGCTCCGATCATCCCGGCCAATGCGCTGATCGGCATCAAATCGAAACCGCCGGCCAACCATCTGATGAGCGAAGGCGACACCTGGTTCGGCTCGCCGCCGATCAAGCTGCCAGTCCGCCAGACTTTCGACGTCGGTGGCGCGAACTGGACCTATGAAGCCCCGCGCTGGAAAAAATTCGCGCGCGCGCTGTTTCGAGGCGGTGACGATTTCCCTGCCGACCATGCTGTTCATCACCTTCGGCACCTGGGCCGTGGAATGGTTCGGCGGAAGCGTCCTCGAAGGACGCTATTTCGAGCTGCTCGCGCTCTTCACGATCGCCTCGGTCGCCATTTGCCTCGCCCTGACGCTCGTGGTCATCATCATGAAATGGCTGACGATGGGACGCTACGAGCCGTGGTGCAGGCCGATGTGGTCCTGGTGGGCGATGCGGACCGAAGCGGTCGCCGTCATCTATTGGGGCATGGCCGGCAAGGTGCTGCTCGATCATTTGCGCGGCACGCCGTTCCTGCCTTGGCTCATGCGGCTGTTCGGCACCAAATTCGGGCGCGGCGTCTATATGAACATGACCGACATCACCGAGTTCGACTGCGTGAGCGTCGGCGATTTCGCCGCCCTCAATGAACTTTGCGCGCTGCAGACGCATCTCTATGAGGATCGCGTCATGAAAGTCGGAAGGGTCAAAATCGGCAAGGGGGTGACCGTCGGCGCCGGCTCGACTGTGCTTTATGACACGTTCGTCGCCGACTATGCGCGGCTCGGACCCTTGACCCTGGTGATGAAGGGCGAGCAAATCCCGTCGAATTCGGAGTGGGTCGGCGCGCCCGCCGAGCCGAAGCTCGCGGCGCCGGAGATCATCGTCGAAAAGGCGGCGGCCTGAGGCTTATCCGCGTTTGTCGGATTTGGACGTCGCCGACCGAGCTTCGGTCATTGCCTCGATCTTATCGCGCAGCGTGGCGAACACGGCCCGGAACATCGGCGGCGTTAGAACGCCCGTATTGGTGTTGTAGCGCGAGCAATGATAGCTGTCGAAGAGCATCACGGCTTCGGCTTCGGCTCTTGGCAAAATATGTTCGGCGCCGTGTACGAACGGGAAGCCGGATAGTTTCAGGCCGAAGGCGCGCAGAATCGATTCATGGGCGATCCGGCCAAGCGCGAGGATCGCGCGGAGATCCGCCAGGCTCTCGATCGTGGCTGCGAGAAAAGGGCGGCAGGCGTTGATTTCTTGCGGAGTTGGCTTGTTTTGCGGCGGCACGCAGCGCACGGCGTTGGTGATCGCGGCGCCGGCGAGGCGGAGGCCGTCATCCGCGCAGGCGCCATAGGCGCCATTGGCGAAGCCGAATTCGAGTAAGGTTTGGTAGAGAAGATCGCCGGCGAAATCGCCGGTGAACGGCCGTCCCGTGCGATTGGCCCCGCGCAGGCCGGGCGCAAGGCCTACGATGAGGAGGCGCGCATTCGGCGCAGCGAAATTCGGGACTGGAGCATTATGCCAGTCCGGCTCCTTGAGGCGGCTCGACTCCCGAAACTTTTCGAGGCGTTGGCAGGTCCCGCAGTTGGGGTCCGGCTCGGATTTTTTTTCCTTCGGCTCAGCCGTCGCCGCGACGAATTCCTGATCCACTCCAGCTTGATTTCACTCGAGGCGATCGTCGACCAACTCCGGATCAAAATTGCCGGACTGCGGCGCGGCGCGGCGGTGGTCTTGCGCCCGCTGCGGCCGGTCGGCCCGATCGGCGGCGTCGCGGCCGATCTTCGAGGCGAGATGGACGATGTCGATGAACTCATCCGCCTGTCGGCGCAATTCATCCGCGACCATGGCCGGCTGGGTGGTGTTCGTCGAGACGACCGATACGCGAACGCCTTTGCGCTGGACCGCTTCGACGAGCGAGCGGAAGTCTCCGTCGCCGGAAAAAAGGACGATATGATCCAGGTGCTCCGCCATTTCCATCGCGTCCACGGCGAGCTCGATATCCATGTTCCCTTTAACCTTGCGGCGGCCGAGGGAATCGACAAATTCCTTGGTCGGCTTGGTCACCACCGAATAGCCATTATAGTCCAGCCAATCGACGAGCGGACGGATCGAGGAGTATTCTTGATCCTCCACCAGAGCTGTATAGTAAAATGCGCGAATTAATTTTCCTCTCGACTGGAACTCCTTGAGAAGCCGCTTGTAGTCGATGTCAAAGCCGAGGGATTTCGCCGTTGCGTACAAATTGGCGCCGTCAATGAAAAGCGCTATTCGCTCTTGGTCAGCCATAAACTTATCTCTTCAGCACAGACGTTTGTTGCTCTTGCTTGCTAGTCATATGACCTGCCTGGCCAGGAGCGAGAACAAAAAACTCCCTGGTCATCTTTATTATTTGCACGACCTCGCCAATCTTGGCGGTTGTTCAAAACCCGCGGGCGGCCCCAAACTGGTCCACGCTCGTCGCCTGTCCCGCGGAGAATGTTCAAATGGGCAGGGAGACGAACAGGCGCCACATTTATGGGACGGCGCATGAGCGCCTTACTCGTACCAGCTGCATAAAAGCATCGCCACAATTAAATATAATGCCAAACATGAAATGCAATTGTGGCGATCATGCGTCGGTCGGGTTGAAGGCCGATCATCCGCAGGGTCGCGCAAAAGCAGGAATTAGCGAGCTAAATCCGCGGCGATCAAAGCCATAATCAAAGCCTTAACCGCAGCAAGCCCCACCGTTATGGCGTTTTATCTTGCCACCGCGGAACTCTTCGAGGCTAAATCAAAATAATCCAAAAGGGCGTCCCAAACAAGGAGCGAGCGCAGCATGGCCCGCGTTACCGTCGAAGATTGCGTCGATAAGGTTGAAAATCGATTTGAGCTGGTCCTGATCGCCGCCCATCGCGCCCGCATGATCGCGGCGGGCGGCCAGATCACGGTCGACCGCGATAATGATAAAAACCCGGTGGTTTCGCTGCGTGAGATCGCGGACGCGACCCTGGCGCCCGAGGACCTCAAGGAGGACTTTATCCAGTCCTTGCAGAGACATGTCGAAGTGGATGAGCCGGAGGCGGAAGCCGTGCCGGCCTTGGCCGCGGTGTCTGAGGAGGCGCGCGCTGACTCCCTGGGCGATGTTCAATTCGATCGCATGACCGAGGAGGATCTCCTGCGCGGTCTCGAGGGCTTGGTGCCGCCGGCGGAAACCGAGGACGACGGCGACTGAGCTCCTTGTTTGGCGAGGCGTTCGGGCGATTCAGCTTGAGTTGCGCGGGCCTCGCTGATCAGAGCAAGCGGGTGCGGAAAAGCCTACGGCGCGGAGGGGCCGAGAGGCGGATTTGCGGCGCCGAACAATATTCAAATTTAGGACGTCGCTTCGCGTTTCGTTGGGTCGAAGCGGGCGGCAAAGGGAGCGGCCGGTCCGCTGTCGCGTTTGAAGCTGCGGGTCGATCAAAATCATGATGCGGCAATATGAGCTCGTCGATCGCGTGCGGCGCTATAATCCGCAAGCCGACGAAGTGTCGCTCAATCGCGCCTATGTCTACGCCATGAAGGCGCATGGCGCGCAAAAACGGGCCTCCGGCGACCCCTATTTCTCGCATCCGCTCGAGGTCGCCGCGATTCTCACCGACATGAAGCTCGATGATGCGACCATTGTCGCCGCCGTCTTGCACGATACGATCGAGGACACGGATTCGACCCGGGAGGAGATCGACCGGCTTTTCGGCAGCGACATCGGTCGGCTCGTCGACGGGCTGACCAAGCTCAAGAAGCTTGACCTCGTGTCGAAGCGGGCGGCGCAGGCGGAGAATTTTCGCAAGCTTCTTCTGGCCGTCGCCGAAGACGTGCGCGTGCTTCTCGTCAAGCTCGCTGACCGCCTGCACAATATGCGCACGCTTCACTTCATGACGCCGGACAAGCGGGCCCGGATCGCCGAGGAGACGCTTGACATTTATGCGCCCCTCGCCGGGCGCATGGGCATGCAGCGGATGCGCGACGAACTCGAAGATTTGGCCTTCCGCCATCTCATGCCGCAGGCTTACGAGATGATCGCCGAGAGGCTCGAGGAGCTGCGCAAGAAAAACGGGAAAATCATCGTCACGATCGAAAAGGAGCTCGCCGAGGAGTTCGCCGCCCGGGGCATCGAGGCCAAGGTGGAGGGACGGGAGAAGCAGCCCTATTCGGTTTGGTGCAAGATGGAGCGCAAATCGATCGCCTTCGAGCAATTGTCCGACATTTTCGGCTTTCGCGTCATCGTCTCGAGTGTGGAGGACTGCTATCGAGTCATTGGCGTGGTGCACACCAAATGGGCTGTGGTTCCAGGCCGTTTCAAGGATTATATCTCGACCCCGAAGCAGAACGACTATCAATCGATCCACACCACGGTCGTCGGCCCCGGCCGGCAACGGGCGGAGCTTCAAGTCCGAACCGCGGCGATGGAGGATATCGCCCGCAACGGCATCGCCGCGCATGCGCTCTACAAGGACGGCCGCGTCGCCGACCGCGTGACCTTGACCAATGAGAGCCGCGCCTATCAATGGCTGCGCCGGACGATTTCTCTGCTCGCCGAAGGCGACACGCCCGAGGAGTTTCTCGAACATACAAAGCTCGAGTTGTTCCACGACCAGGTGTTCTGCTTCACGCCGAAAGGCCGGCTGATCGCCTTGCCGCGCGGCGCGACGCCGATCGATTTCGCTTACGCCGTGCACACCGACGTCGGCAATTCCGCGGTGGGCGCCAAGATCAATGGCCGGCATGCGCCGCTGCTCTCGGAACTGCAGAACGGCGACGAAGTCGAGATCGCCCGCGCCGAAGGGCAGATCCCGCCTGCGGTTTGGGAAACCCTGGTCATGACCGGCAAGGCGCGCTCGGCGATCCGGCGCGCGACGCGCGATGCGGTGCGGGCGCAATATGCGGAATTAGGCCGGCAGATCGTCACCCGAGCCTTTGAGCGGGCCGGCAAGCCCTTTACCGAGGACAAGCTGAAAAGCGTTCTGTCGCGCCTCGCCCGCGCCAGCATCGAGGACGTGCTCGCGGCGGTTGGCCGCGGCGAAATGTTTTCCGGCGATGTCGTCAAGGCGGTCTATCCGGAATTCACGGAGGAACGAAAGGCGATCGCGCCGCGCCCGCGCGGTGAGGCCGGCTGGTTCGGCCTGAAAAAGGCGGCGAGCCTCGTGTTCAAGTTTCCCGGCGAAACAAGCGACGAGCAAAATCGGAAATCAATCCCGATTCGCGGCATTCAAGGCGATTTGCCGGTGCGCTTCGCGCCGAACGGAGGCGCCGTCCCGGGCGATCGAATCGTCGGCATTTTGACGCCCGGCGAGGGCATCACGATCTATCCGATTCAATCGCCCGACCTGACCGCTTTCGACGAACAGCCGGAACGCTGGCTTGACGTGCGTTGGGACATAGAGGAAGGACGGCAGGAGTTTTTTCCGGCCAGGCTGGTCATCACCGCCATCAACGAGCCCGGCACTTTGGGCGCTATCGCGACGGTCATCGGAGATCACGCCGCCAATATCGACAATATTGTCATCAATCCGCTATCGGCTGATTTTCGCGAGATGATCATTGACGTCGAGGTCAATGATTTGAAGCATTTGAACGCGATCATCTCGCATCTGCGGGCGCGGCCGATGGTCAGCAAGGTCGAGAGGGTGAACGGGTAGGACGCGAGGCCGTTTAGTCCTCCGTCGCCCCGGAAAGCCGGTCAAACGAAGATTTGAAGAGGCTTTGGGCTTCCGGTCGCGGCCAAAGCGCTTTAAGCCGGTCGGCGCGCGGCCTTGGCGGAGCCGGAATCGGTTGAGCTTGCGCCCAAGGCGGCCGCGTCGGCGCCGCATCCAAATTTATTCGTTTTCATCGCGGTCCCGCGCGACAGCCTGACGCGTGGGATCAGCGCTTTACTTCGGGGTCGCGGCGGAGAGCCGGCGCGCAAAACCATGTCGATTTCCTCATTCGCCCAGGTCTTGCGCTTCGTCTGGCGCTATTGGCGGAGCAGCCCGCGCATGCTCGCGGCACTGGTCGCGCTGCGCGTCGTCTCGTCGCTGGTCGATGTCGCGACGCCCTTCGCGGCGGGCGGTCTCGTCGACGCCGTCGCGCTCGGCGGTGATCGGAACATGGCGCGAGGGATCGCGGCGCTTGCGTGGCTTCTTGGGATCGTCCTGGCGTTTCAGCTCTTGCGCAGCGCGGTCGAGTTCATTCTCATCCGGTTCACCGCGGAGGCCATGGCGCAGCTCGTCGGCGACGCCTTCGCGCGGGTTCAGCGATTTTCCACCGATTGGCACGCCAATTCCTTCGCTGGCGCGACGGTCCGCAAGATCACCCGCGGCATGTGGGCTTTCGACACTTTCACCGATGCGATGGTTTTTCAGTTCTTTCCGGCCTTCATCGTGACGGCGACGATCTGCGCGGTGTTTCTGGTCCGCTGGCCCATGCTCGGCGTTCTGGTGACGCTTGCGATCCTTGCCTATCTCAGCGTCAGCGTCGGGCTGTCCGTCGCCTGGGTCGCCCCGGCGAGCAGCGCGGCGCAGGCGCTTGATTCACGAATGAGCGCATTTCTCGCCGATTGCTTCACCGCCAATCCGGCCGTCAAGGCCTTCGCCGCGGAGACGCGGGAGGAGGAGGGTTTCGCCCGCCTGACCGAGGCCTGGAAGGCGCGGACGCTGGTGTCTTGGCGGCGCGGCGCCTTTGCGGGTCTCGCGCAAGCCGGGGTCCTTCTCGCCATGCAAGCCGTGATGCTCGGCGCGGGGCTTTGGCTTTGGGCTCGCGGCGCCGCCGGGCCCGGCGACATGGCGAGTTCTGGTCTCGGTTCAACTACTGGTGCGCGGCTATTTGCGCGACATTGGCCAGCATGTTCGCAACGCGCAGCGCGCGATCAACGAAATGGAGGATGTCGCGGTCTTCTGCGAGACCGCGCCGCATGTCGATGACCTGTCGGGCGCCAGGGCGCTGGCCGTGACGCATGGGCGCGTCATCTTCGACGAGGTGACGTTCGGTTACGCCGGAGCGGCGCGGCCGTTGTTCGATCGTTTTTCGCTTGAGATCAGGCCGGGCGAGAAAGTCGGCCTCGTCGGCGCCTCGGGGGCCGGAAAATCGACTTTCGTCAAGCTCCTGCAGCGGCTTTACGATCTCGATTCCGGACGGATTCTGATCGACGGTCAGGATATAGCGATGGTCACGCAGGCGAGCTTGCGCCGGGCGATCGGCCTCGTGCCGCAAGATCCGGCGCTGTTTCATCGCTCGATCGCGGAGAATATCGCCTATGGCCGCCCCGGCGCGCCGACGGCGGCGATCAAGAAGGCGGCGGCGCTGGCCCATGCGGATATTTTCGTTCAGCGCTTACCGAACGGCTATCGAACTCTTGTCGGCGAACGTGGCGTCAAGCTTTCAGGGGGAGAGCGGCAGCGAGTGGCGATCGCCCGCGCGATTCTCGCCGCCACGCCGATCCTCGTCCTCGATGAAGCGACCTCGAGCCTCAACTCGCTGTCCGAGGCCTTGATCCGCGACGCCATCGACCATCTTTCGGCGGGGCGCACGACCCTTGTCGTCGCGCATCGGCTTTCGACGGTCCGGCGGCTCGACCGCATTCTCGTTTTCGAGGCTGGCCGCGTCATCGAGGACGGCTCGCATAAGGATCTGGTCGCGCGGCCTGGCGGCGTCTATCGTCGCTTGTTCGAGACCCAAGGCGATAGGGCGTTTTCCGGCGATGCGCCAAGCGGCCGCGAATTCGTGGGCTTGGATGGCGAGGCCGAGAGCTTTCGTGATATCGAGCCTGCGAACGGCGGGATGCGAACCATCCTGCCAGCCGACTAGAACAGGGCGCAAAGAACCGATCCTCCATGCCGCACCCGCCTCGCCTACGCCTCGGCGTCAATGTCGATCATGTCGCGACGCTTCGCAACGCGCGCGGCGGCGCGGTCCCCGATCCGCTCCGCGCCGCGCTCCTCGCGATCGAGGCGGGGGCCGATGGAATCACCGCCCATCTGCGCGAGGATCGCCGCCATATCCGCGACGAGGACATGGCTCGGATCAAGGCCGCGATCGACAGGCCGCTTAATTTCGAGATGGCGGCGACCGATCAAATGCTCGACATCGCCCTGAAGACCAAGCCGCATGCGGCCTGCCTCGTGCCGGAGAAGCGGACTGAACGCACCACCGAAGGCGGCCTTGACGTGATTGGCGGTCACGATTTTTTGAGGCCGTTCGCGTCGGAACTGGCGCGCGCCGGGATCAGGGTGTCGCTTTTCATTGAACCAGCGCGCGAGGCGATCGACGCGGCGGTCGAGATCGGCGCCCCTGTCGTCGAGCTTCATACGGGGGCCTGGTGCAACGCCGCGATCGAGGGCGATGGCGAAAAGGCGGCGCGCGAATTCGCCCGGATCGAGGCCGCCGCCGCCCATGCCGAAAAACGCGGGATCGAAGTGTCACGCCGGCCATGGGCTCGATTTCGACACCGCGCGAACCATCGCCGCCCTGCCGCAGATTGTCGAACTCAATATCGGCCATATCTTGATCAGCGAGGCGGTGTTTATTGGTCTTAGCGCCGCCGTGACGAAGATGCGCGCGGCGATGGACGCCGGCCGGGCGAGGGCGGCGCAAGGCGGCGCGGTTTGAACGAATGATCGTCGGCTTCGGCAATGACCTTTGCGATATTCGCCGCGTCGAGCGGGCGCTGGCGCGTTTCGGCGAGCGTTTCGTCGCCCGTTGCTTCACCGAGGTCGAACGGCGTAAATCCGACGGCCGGGCGGGGCGGGCGGCCTCTTACGCGAAACGGTTCGCGGCCAAGGAGGCCTGCGCCAAGGCGCTTGGGACAGGGCTTCAACTCGGCGTCGCCTGGCGCGACATGGGGGTGGTGAACCTCCCTTCCGGCAAGCCGACCCTGCGCCTGACCGGGGGCGCCGCCGCGCGGCTCGCCGCTTTGACGCCGGGGGGGCATCGCATGATCATCCATCTGACCCTGACCGACGAATATCCGCTGGCGCAGGCTCAGGTCATCATTGAGGCGGTCGCCGATTGGGGCGGAATTGTCCAAGCGCCGAGCGAGGCGGGGTTTGACGGGGATTTGGAGGCGTAAATCATTCATCGGCGGCGTGCGGCCGGGTTGGGACGAAGAGCAAAAGCTTTAGCGGCTGCATGACTTGCGGGCGGGGTCGGACAGCCTCAGGAGCGCCGCTGGCGCATGCTCTGTACCGGCGTGTCGCCGCATGATAATGAGCGAGACCGCCGGTCCGACGGTCGCGCAGGAAAATAGAAGATCGCGCCATTTCGTCGATGAATCGGGTCGTGGAGTTTCTCCGAACCTTTCATTTCGCCGCTATGGCCGGCAATTCGGCGCCGGCTTCGATTGAAAATGCCCTAGAGAGAAGATCAAGATGACTGAGCCAGTGCGGTTGAATGAAAAAAGCGCCGACGCCAAGCAGCGCGCCAAGGAAGGCGGCTGGGGCGATGCGCTGAAGGTCGCCGTGCAAGCGCTTCTAATTGCGCTTGTCGTTCGCACCTTCTTGTTTCAGCCATTCAACATACCCTCGGGCTCGATGATTCCGACCCTGCTCATTGGCGATTATCTCTTCGTCTCCAAATACGCCTATGGCTATTCGCGCTATTCTTTTCCATGCGTCGTCAATGTTTTTGACATGGCCAACCAAATATTCTCGGATGAACAGATCAACGTCAGATCCTATTGCCTTCCCGCCTCCCTGCTCTCCGGCCGGGTCTTCTCCTCGCCGCCGCAACGCGGCGACGTGGTCGTGTTCAAGCTGCCGCGCGATGGGCAGACGGATTACATCAAGCGGGTGATCGGCCTGCCCGGCGATCGGATCCAGATGAAGGAGGGGCGGCTCTATATCAATGGGGAAATCGTGCCCCGCCAGCCGATCGCAAAGGCGCATACGGAGGATTTCTACGGCCGCGACGCCGATGTCCCGACCTATGAGGAGACCCTGCCCGGCGGAGTGAAGCACACGATCATCGAAATTCAAGGCGATACCGGGTTCAAGGACAATACTCAGGTCTATGAAGTCCCACCGGGTCATTATTTCATGATGGGCGACAATCGCGATAACTCGACCGACAGCCGCTACGCGCCGGACGAGAACGGCGTCGGCTATGTGCCGCTTGAAAATCTGGTTGGCCGCGCCGAATTGATCTTCTGGTCCATCAAGGGTCCGTTCTGGGCTGTTTGGGAATGGCCGTGGACGGTGCGGTGGGATCGGATGCTGAAGCCCGTGAAATAGCATGGCCCGGCAAAGGCTGGACGTTAGCGCGCTCGAGACCCGCATCGGCCATTTGTTCGCCGATGGCGACCTCATCGCCGCGGCGCTAACTCATGTGAGCGCCGCGAATGGGTCGCGACGCGAAACCTACCAAAGGCTGGAGTTTCTCGGCGATCGCGTGCTTGGCCTCGTCGTCTCCGAGATGCTGTACCAGGCCTTTCCTTTGGCCGATGAAGGCGAGCTGTCCCGCCGGCTCGCCGATCTCGTGCGCAAGGAGAGCTGCGCCGAAGTCGCGCTCGAATGGGGCGCGCAGGATTTCGTCCGGCTTGGCGAGGGCGAGAGGCAGGGCGGCGCCATCAAGACGGCGATTCTGGGCGACATTTGCGAATCAATCATCGGCGCGGTTTTCCTCGACGCTGGATATGCGTCGGCCGGCGCGGTGGTGCGGGACGCCTTCGAGGCGCGCATGCGTTCGCCGCGGCGTCCCTTGCGCGATCCGAAGACGGCGCTGCAGGAATGGGCGCAGGCGCGCGGCCTGCCGACGCCGCTTTATCGCGAAATTGGCCGCGCCGGCCCGGATCACGCGCCAGAGTTCACTATATCGGTGGATGTTCCGGGCTATCCGCCAGCCGAAGCGAAAGGGCTCGCCAAGCGCTTGGCCGAGCAGGCCGCGGCGGCGCGCTTCATCGCGCGCGAGGGAATTGAACAAGGCGACCAAAAGGACGTCGCGTGAGCGCGGCGGCCGAGTTAGGGACAAGTTGCGGCTTCGTCGCGCTCATTGGCGCGCCCAACGCCGGCAAATCGACGCTGATCAATCAGCTCGTCGGAGAGAAAGTCTCGATTGTTTCTCGCAAGGTCCAAACCACGCGCGGCCTTGTGCGCGGGATTGTCATCGAAGCGCGGGCGCAGGTCATTTTTGTCGATACGCCCGGGATTTTCGCGCCGAAACGCAGGCTTGATCGGGCGATGGTGAGTTCGGCCTGGGGCGGCGTGGGCGACGCCGACGCGGTCGCCTTGCTCGTCGACGCGCGCAAGGGCGTCGACGAGGAGGTCGAGGCCATACTCGCGAGGTTGCCGCAATTTGGCGCGGTGAAAACTTTGGTCCTCAATAAGATCGATACTGTCGAGCCGCCAAGGCTCCTGGAGCTCGCGGCCAAGCTCAACGCGGAGCGGTCCTTCACCGAGACCTTCATGATTTCCGCGCTGCGGGGGCATGGCGTTTTAAAGCTCAAGCAACAGCTCGCCGCGTTGATGCCGGCCGGGCCGTGGCTTTATCCGGAAGATCAAATCTCGGACGCGCCGCTGCGCGCGCTCGCGGCGGAGATCACCCGCGAAAAAATCTTCGAGCGGTTGCACGACGAGCTCCCCTATCAATCGACGGTCGAAACGGAGCTTTGGAAGGACATGCCGGATGGTTCGGCGCGGGTCGAGCAGACGATCTATGTCACGCGCGAAGGCCATAAGAAAATCGTGATCGGCGAAGGCGGGCGCACGATCAAGGCGATCGGAACCGCCGCGCGCAAGGAAATCATGGCGGCGGCCGAACAGAAGGTTCACCTTTTCTTGTTCGTGAAGGTGCGCGAGAACTGGGGTGATGATCCCGAACGATACCGGGAGATGGGTCTCGATTTTCCCAAGCAATGATGCGGTTACGGCGGATTTACCTTCAACGCAAATATTTGCGACAGCATTTCTCCGCCATTCAGAAGGAGCTTGAATGCTTGAAGCATTGGCGCACTGGCTGTCTGACCTGCCGACAACTCTTGCGGTCATCGTTTCAGTTTCCGTTGGCGCGAGCCTCTCGGCGTTTGGCCTGATGGCGGCTCAATTAATTTTGCCACATGGCGTGCGGAGCGCCCACAATGATGTGTCGGGTTTCACTTTTGCGACGGCCGGCGTCATTTACGCGGTGTTGCTCGCCTTTGTCGCCGTCGCCGTGTGGGAGAATTTTGCGCAAACCGATAATCAGGTGCAAACGGAGGCCAATCTCGTTGGCGACCTTTATCGCGACACTCCAGCTTTTCCCGAACCTGCGGCGTCGCGATTGCGGCACTATCTTTTCGTTTATGCTGAAATCGTCGTCGAGGACGAGTGGCCGTCGCTCGCGGCCGGTCGGATCGACGAAAACGAAGGCTGGCAATTGCTCGATAAGTTTCACTCGGAGCTGCTGCAACTACAAGCCAAGGACGAAAGCGCCGCCGTCATGCGCGCGGACGCGGTGAAGACCTTAAATGCGCTGTATGACGCGCGACGCGGTCGTTTTCACGCGGCGCGCATGGAAATGCCCGCGATTCTATGGTGGAATCTCATCGCTGGCGCGGCAATATTGATGGCCTTTACTTATCTTTTCGGCGCGCCGCAATTGTGGATGCACGCGATGATGGTGTCGCTGCTTGGGGGCTTGATCGGCCTGGTCATGGCGCTGGTCGTCTTGCTCAATAATCCGTTCCGCGGGCAGAACCACGTGTCCATAGAGCCATTCGACAGGCTGATGCAGTCGGTTGAGACGATGGCTTACCCGCATGATTGAGGATTTGCGTTTTTTGAGCGCCGGTCTTCATTCAGATGTCGCCTCGGCGCGGACGCTCTTTAGCGCGCGAAAATTGGCGGGACGGTCCGCAACGCTATCATGCGACGGCGCTTGAATTCCCCAAGACTCGAAAGCGGCCTTGCGCCGCGGAAGAGAGAAAATCACGTCAACTTGAGCGCGAAGGGGCGCGGCTCTATGGTGCCGCTCCAATTGGCCTTCCAGGTGCCCACTGCAAAATGATGATCGCCAGCATGACGGGCTTCTCCGGGGCCGCGGGAAACGCCGGCTCCTGCCGTTGGGCCTGGGAGCTCAAATCGGTCAATGCGAAGGGGCTCGACCTCAGGCTGCGGCTGGCGCAGGGCTTCGACGCGATCGAGCCAGACGCCCGCTTGCGCATTAGCCGAAAGCTGGCGCGTGGGACGATCTATGCTTCGCTGACGGCGCAGCGGGAGTCGGCGGGACCCGAAATTCGCGTCAATCAGGACTTGTTGCGCCAGCTCATCGCGGCGATCGCCGGCATTGAGCTTCAAGGCGCCGTCGCGCCGGCGACGCTCGACGGCCTTCTGGCCGTGCGCGGCGTCGTGGAGATCGTCGACGCGGCCGAAACCGATGCGGAAATTTTTCAGGCCCGAGCCGCGGCGCTCGAGGGGCTTGACGCGGCGATCGAGGCTCTCGTTGCGATGCGGCTTCGCGAAGGCGGCGCGCTCGCCGCAATTCTGGCCGCTCGGCTCGAACGGATCGCCAAGTTGACGCAAGCCGCCGAGCTTTGTCCCGCCCGCAAGGCGGAGGCCGTGCGCGCGCGTCTCGAGCAAGCGCTCGCCGCTCTCGCCGGACATGCGAATCTCGACCCGAATCGCCTGCATCAGGAGGCGCTCATCCTGGCCGCCAAGGCGGACATAAGAGAGGAATTGGACCGTCTTGCGGCCCATGCCGCGGCGGCGCGCGATCTGCTGGCGGCCGGCGGAGCGGTCGGGCGCAGGCTCGACTTCCTCGCCCAGGAGCTCGCGCGCGAGGCGAACACGTTTTGCGCCAAATCCAATGATGCGAGCCTGACCGCTCTCGGCCTCGAACTCCGCGTCGAGATCGAGCAGTTTCGCGAGCAGATCCAGAATATCGAGTAGACGCCATGCGGTTGAATGAGAGCGTCGCGGGAAAAGATTCGCGAGGGCGGACATGACGAGCGGGCGGGGCGCGTTAGAGCTTCCGCGTCGCGGCTTGATGCTGATTCTGTCGTCGCCGTCCGGGGCGGGCAAGACGACCTTGACCCGGATGCTGCTGCAGACCAAGGAGCTCGACCTGACTTTGTCGATCTCCGTGACGACGCGGCCGCGCCGCTCGAGCGAGGTCGACGGCATCCATTACACATTCATCAGCAAGAAACAGTTCGAGGCCATGCGCGACGCCGGCGATCTTCTCGAATGGGCGGAGGTCCATGGCAATTACTATGGCACTCCGCGCGAACCGGTCGAAAAGGTCCTGGCGCAGGGACGCGACATACTCTTCGACATTGATTATCAAGGAACGCAACAGGTCAAGCAGGCTATCGCGCAAGATGTCGTGACGATCTTCATCCTTCCGCCGTCGATGCGGGAGCTACGCGCGCGCCTGGAGCGCCGCGCCGAAGATCCGCCCGACGTCATAGCCAAGAGATTGGACAACGCGCGCAATGAAATCCGGCGCTGGACGCAATATGATTACATTTTGGTCAATGGCGATTTGCAAAGCACGTTCAATGATCTCCATGCGATTTTGACGGCGGAGCGGCGGCGCGCCGCCCGAGCCGAACATGGGATCGCCGCTTTCGTCGAGACGCTGCTGGCGGACATATGAGCGGATTGGCTAGAGCATTTTCAAGCGAAATGGGCGCCGGTTCGCGTGAAGAAAATGCGATGAAACATAAGCTCTAGCCGACGACGCCTGGCGCTCGCCGGCGGCGGCTTGGGGCGCGGCGTATATTGGTCTGATAAAATTACAGGATTTGGAATGATCGAAATGAATGAGCGCTTATGTCATTCGTCACACTGGGTTTCGCCGGAGCTGGCGTCATGCTATTATAATTTTAAAGCGTCAAAAGGTGCTGGGTGGTCCTAAATATGTACTTGCAATGCAGGCGCGGGAGCCGTGCATTCCCATGTCCGCGACGAACAACGAAAATTGGCGTTCCGTATTTTAAGTGCAAACGCCAAAATTAGGTCAAGTCTGGAGCGCGTGCTGATCAGATAAATTCATCTAATCGAAAGAAAGTAATTCAAACTTTAAGAATAGGCTTTGGGGTTTGGAGGAGCGCGATGGAACCCGCCTTCAGTCGCGGGCAAGGCGTAAGCTTTGGGTCAAGTTTTGGCCGCGGCAGGTTTTGGATGTGCTGGTCTTAAATTATGCGCAGAACTTGGATGCGCGGGTGGCCAATGCGAGGGTGCTGGTAGCGGAAATGTCCATTGCTCCGAAATTAAACGAGTATTTCGGTCTCACTCAGCTTTTGCTCAGGATCGAAAAGCCGTGGTCGCGACTGGTCGACAAGATCAAATCCATCTGGTGCGGCTGGACCGCGCGGTCAAAGTCTGAAAGCGACCGCGAGCCCGCAGGGGGCGACCGCCCAGGCGCCAGCAGCGCGGCGCAGCCGGCGCGATCGGGAAAACCGATCAGACGCATCCTGATCTACCGGCTTGGAAGCCTCGGAGACACCGTCGTCGCTCTCCCGTGCCTGCACAAGGTGGCGGAAATCTTTCCCGACGCCGAGCGCTATGTTTTGACGAATGTCCCTGTGTCGTCCAAGGCCGCGCCGCTCGCAACCATCCTCGCCAACGCCGGCCTGATCGACGGCGCAATTCCTTATCCGGTCGGGCTTCGTTCGATCACGAAACTGTTGGCCTTGGCTTGGCGGCTGAGAGGGCTTGGCGCGTCGACGCTGATTTATCTGTCGCCGCCCCGCGGCCTAATCTCGGTCTATCGCGACATCGCGTTCTTTTTGCTATGCGGCTTCACGCGGATTATCGGCGCCCCCACCACGCGGGATTTGCGCTTGTGCCGCGTCGACCCCGCCACCGGCCTTACGGAGCAGGAGTGCGTAAGGTTGACCCGCACCATCGCCGAGCTCGGCCCGATCGATCTGGACAATTCCGCGAGCTGGGATTTGCGGCTGACCGATCCGGAAAGGCAGGTCGGCGCAAAAACGATCGCGGTTTTCAACGGGAGACCCTTTATCGGGATCAACATGGGTGGGAAGGCGGCCGAGAACCATTGGGGCGACGACAATTGGCGCAACCTGTTGCGTGAGATCGCGCGCGATTACGGCGGCTATGGGCTGCTTGTCGTCGGCGCCGCGGACGATGCGGCTTGCGTGGCCTATGTCACCGAGAACTGGCCGAGCGAAGTCGTGAACGCGTGTGGTCGCCTTCTCCCGCGCGAGAGCGCGGCGGCGCTTGAAGAGGCCAACCTTTTTATTGGCCATGACTTGGGTCCGTTGCACCTTGCGGCGGCGTGCGGCGTGACCTGCGTCGGAATTTATGGCGGGCTCAACGAGCCAAGGCAGTGGCATCCCTACGGGTCGCAACATAGGATCATTCATCGCATGGAAGGCGTCGGGTCAATCAGCTTCAAGGAAGTCGCGACGGCTGTGCGTGCGTCGCTGCCCGCGATCGCGGCGATGAGAATTCCATCCTAAGTCTCTGCGGGCTTCGCCACTGTAAGCTGCGGCTTTCGCCCCACTCTCGGGACGGAGCACTCTGAAAAAACCATCGGGACCTCGTCTCGATTTTTGCAAGGCTCCGCATGGCGTCTCCAGCTATCTTCCTCGATCGGGACGGGACCATCATTGTCGAGAAGAACTATCTCGGCGATCCGGACCAAGTCGTTCTTTTGGACGGCGCAGGCGAAGGCCTTCGCGCCATGTCCAGGCACGGCCTTCCGTTCGTGATCGTGTCCAACCAGTCCGGCATTGGGCGCGGCTATTTCTCTATTGATCAGGCGCGCGCGGTCGAGCGTCGGCTTGAAGCGCTTCTTGCGCAAGAGGGCGTGGCGATCGCTGGCTGGTACATGTGCCCACACGCCCCGGATGCGAATTGTTCATGCCGCAAGCCGACGCCTGGCATGATCGAAGCCGCCGCGCGCGAGCTTGATCTCGATCCGAGCCGCTCGGTCGTGATCGGCGACAAGCGCTGCGACTTGGATCTCGCCTTCGCGGTCGGGGCCGCCGGCATTCTCGTCACCACCGGACATGGCCATTTGGACGTCGATTATGCATGCTCGATGGCCGCGCCGGTATGCCGCGATCTGGTCGAGGCAAGCGAGGAAGTCGCTCGCTATTTGGCCCGAGACAGTGTTTAAGTTGAATCTGAACGCTGCCCCTTAACACCCTCTTTCGGACCTATAAAATCCAATGGCTGTATCGAGTTCGTTCCGCCGGGTCGGCTTCAACTTCGGCGCGCATGTCTTTAATCAAATCGTCAATGTCGGCGTTCAGATCGCGCTGGTGCCTATCCTTCTTTATGGTTGGGGGCCAGAACGATACGGCGTTTGGCTGCTCCTGTCGGCGATCCCTGTCTATCTCACATTCAGCGATTTCGGCTTCACGTTGAGCGCCAAGAACGAAATGACGATGTTGGTCGCGAAAGGCGACGAGCACAGCGCCCTTGTCGTCTACCAAAGCGTCTTCCTGTTGCTGAACACAGTCGCGCTCGGGGTCGTGGCCATCGCCAGCGTGGTTCTGTTCGCCATCCCTATCAGGTCGTTCCTGAACTTGGGCGAAACATCGGAGATCCAAGCGAAACTCACTCTGTTTCTCCTAATGTTCAACGTGATTCTATATCAATATTTCATGCTTCTGTCCGGCGGCATGCGCGCCGCAGGCCGCCCCGCCACGGAGGCCGCATGCGCGGGGATCAGCAGGTTAGCTACGGGCGTGGCGATGGCGGTCGCCGCCTTGCTCGGCGGCGGCATAGTGGTCACCGCCATCATTATCGTTCTCGACGGATTTTTGAGCATCGCGGTGCTTTTTTTCTGGCTGCGATCGATCGCGCCATGGCTGCGGCTTGGGAGGCAGCACGCGTCTTGGCGCGAGGTGAAGCGGTTGTTTCATCCATCCGTCAGCTTCATGTCGCACACAATGGGATCAACATTGACCGTCAGCGGCCCCGTCATGGCGCTCGGGATGCTTGCAAGGCCCCTGGATGTCGTCACTTTTTCGACCTGCCGAACGCTCGCGAGGCTCGGCACGACGGCGACGAATTTGATCGGCAGCCCCCTTTTGCCGGAATATTCACGCCTTTTCGGCATGGGGAATTTCGCGCTATTTCGTCGACTGGCCTTGCTGCAGTTTGGCGCTTCGCTTGCCATCGCCAGCGTCTATTTCCTGGTTCTTTATTTCATTGGCGGCTGGATTCTTTCCATATGGACAAAGGCGGAAGTGCGCATCGAGCAGCCCTTCTTCACCCTGCTCCTTCTGTCCGTCGCCATCGAGATGCTGTGGACCACGCTGATCATTCCCCTCGCCGCGATCAATCGACATGTTCAGACGTCGAACACTTACGGGGTCCTTTCATTTCTGGGAGTGGTGTTCAGCTTCTTGCTTGCGGAGCGCTTTGGCCTCGCCGGAGTTGTTGCGCCCGCGATCGTTGTTAACCTGTTGATGCTGGCTATAGCCGCGACGCAACTATCGCGGAGAACGCCGAAAGTGAGCAATCAGGCGATGGACACGGTAGCCGAAAAGAAACAATGGAATATTTTATATATCGGCCGAACAACTGGAACGGCCAAACAAAGGATTCAGTCTCTTGAAAGGCTTGGCCATAAAGTCACGGCCGTCAATCCTGATTTGGCGAATGGTCGAATGAAGCTCCTTGGCGCTTGGAGTGTTCGCACAGGCGCTTTAGGTCTTTCCTGGTATTACAGGGACTATATTTTGAAGCAGATCAAAGATCGTTCCTTTGATTTAGCATTGATCGATCATGGCGAGCTTATCGGCCCCGAAACGCTTATGGCTTTGAGGAAAGTCGCGAAGATCCTCGTGAATTACAATCAAGACAATCCCTATGTTGCAAGGGATGGGCGCAAATGGCGGCTATTTTTAAAGGCTTTGCCGCTTTATGACCTTATCGTGACGCCTCGCTTGTCGAATGTGGAGGCGGCTTACCGCGCCGGAGCGCGGAGCGTTCTCGGTGTGAGATTCGCCGCCGACGAACAGGTTCATCGCCCGATCGATCTGACCGACGAAGAACAGGCGCGCTATTCCGCCAAGGTGGCATTCGTCGGCTCTTGGTTTCCGGAGCGAGGACCGTTCCTGCTTCGGCTCATCGAGCGCGGGGTTCCCTTGCGCATTTACGGATCGCGGTGGAGCAAGGCTCCC
This sequence comes from uncultured Alphaproteobacteria bacterium, assembly GCA_963829515.1. Taxonomy (GTDB): domain Bacteria; phylum Pseudomonadota; class Alphaproteobacteria; order Rhizobiales; family Beijerinckiaceae; genus Methylocapsa. Next base: position 129,064 of record CAWHIP010000013.1, on the reverse strand, counting down.
GAATATGAGAAGTTGCAGCCCTATATTGTTCTCGGACATCTCGACGGCGATGAATATGTCAAGGCGATACGCGGCGCTTCGATCGCGATAGGGCTGCTTTCCAAAGGCAACGAGGACCTTCACACTACAAGGAGCTCCGAAATACCGGCGATTGGGACGTTATTATGCGCCGAGCGCACCTCGGACCATCTTGCCATGTTTGAGGACGGCGTCGAGGCGGTGTTTTTTGACGGTCCCGACGATTGCGCCGACCATTGCCTGGATTTGCTCGGCGATCCAGAGCGTATCAAGCAGATCGCGGCGGCGGGCCTGAGCCGGGTGCGCCGGAATGGCGATTTTAACAAGAATTTGTTGGCTAAAATTTTGGATGCGGCGGAGCGGGCGTCTTCGGCCGCGCCGAGCCCCAACTCTTCCCAGAGTCCAGCGGCGAACTTGTCAGGCGCGGCCGGAAGCGAAGAGTTGATCGTTGCAAAGTCCCGCCGGCGGCCCAGGGTAGGATGGCGCAATTGGACCGTTCGCGGCTAGAGCGGTTTTCGCTCAGATGGTTTCGTCTGATCGGAGAGAAACCGCTCGAGATCAGAAAGTTGGAGCAATCTCTTATCGATTGGACGATTCCATCCAATCGGGACGCGGTTCGAGCGCCGCAGCGGTAATCCGCGAGGTTCCGCGCCGCTGGGCCAAACCCTATCCAACTCCATGCCCATGGAATGGGACGCCGCCCAGCCAGATTGCCGACACATTGATTTCACTGGCGCTCCCTAGGGGACTCGAACCCCTGTTTTCGCCGTGAGAGGGCGACGTCCTAGACCGCTAGACGAAGGGAGCTTGAAGCGATCGAACCGGGTTCTATAACGCGGCGCGCCTTGCCGCAAGCGCATCGCGCCGACTTGCCAATGATCTTGCGGCGGCGCAAGGCAGGGCAGGCGGGCGCAGAATAAAACTTTGGCGCGCCTCACCCCAGCGGATAGGCCGCCTCGACGACATAGGGACCGCCGCCAGTCGAGGCCCGCGACGAAAACAAGACGAATCGCCTCGCCTCGAACTGGCGGGAGAAAAAATATCCGCGCGCGGACAGATATTCGGCGACCGCCCCGGCGGAGGCCGCGCGCAGCCGCGCCAAGGTGACATGCGGCGTGAATTTGCGCGGCTCGGGCGGAACGCCGATTCTCCTGATGAGCCTCTCATGCTGCGCCTGGAGCTCGACCAAGGCCGATGCGGGCTTCGCCTTGGCGACAATGGCGCGCGGTTTCGCGCCGCCGAATGTGCTGAGCTCTTCGAGCGTCACGGTGAACGGGCGGCGGCGGATTTGCTCCAGCGATGAATGAATCTCGCCGGCGGTCCAATCGTCTATGTCGCCGATGAAGCGCAGGGTCAGATGATAGTTTTCGACATCGATCCAGCGCGCGCCGGAAAGCCCGCCGCGCATCATGGCGAGGTCGATAGCGAGATCGGAGGGGATCTCGAGGCCCGTGAACAAACGGGGCATGGTCCCTCCTCTTGCAGGATCTGGCGCCGCGAGTCGAAACCCGAGGCCGGGCGGATTGAAGCGCCCGCGAATCTCTTAGCAGATTCGCCCGCAACGGAAAATCGCATTGGCCAAAAAGCCGCGATCTCTAGCGGGATAAGATCGCCTTGGCGCCGAACTGACTGAGGAGCGCGCGGACGCTCGGAAGAATTCCGGCGACGATGCGCGCCACCCCGGCGGCGTTGGGGTGCATGCCGTCCTTCAGCGTCAAGCCCGGCTCGCCCATCACGCCATCGAGAAAAAAGGGATAGAGCGGCGCGTCATATTTGGCCGCGAGCCGTGGGAAGATCGCGTCAAAGCGCGCCTTAAATTCCTTGCCCAGGCTTGGAGTCGCCTTCATCCCGGCGACCAGGACCTTGATGTTCCGCGCTGTGAGCTCGCCAAGAAGGCCGTCGAGGGCGGTTTGCGTCACGTCCGGATCGACGCCGCGCAGCATGTCATTCGCGCCGAGCTCCAGAATGACGCCGTCGGCGCCGTCGGCGAGGCTCCAGGCGACCCGCGCGAGCCCATCCGAGGCGGTGTCGCCCGAGACGCCGGCGTTGGCGACCGCGACGCGATAGCCTTCCTTGCGCAGCGCCGCTTCCAGCATGGCGGGAAAAGCGGCGTCGCCCGGCAGATCATGGCCGGCCGAAAGACTGTCGCCAAAGGCGACGAGCTTGAGCGTCGAGGCCTCGTCCCCAGCGTAGGCGGCGGCCATAAGAAAAGCCGCCGCGAGGGGCAGGGCGGCGAATGTTTGGAGAAAGCCGCGGCGGGTCCCATATAGGGCGGGCTCCGATCGCGTCTTCGGACAATGCTGACGCGGGACCGGATCATAATGGGTTTGAAGGGCGATCTTGAATGGCATTATCGGACGAACCGGCGGTTGATCTTGAAAATGTGCATTTGAGCCTTGGGCGCGGCCCCGCGCGGGTTCACATTCTACAGGGAATATCGTTGACGATCGGGCGCGGCGAAACGGTCGGCTTGATTGGGCCTTCAGGATCGGGAAAATCCACATTGCTCATGATCATGGCGGGGCTCGAACAGCCCGACGCCGGGGTGGTGAAAGTGGATGGCGCGAAGCTCAATGGTCTCGACGAGGATGCGCTGGCGCGCTTTCGCGGCGCAAGAATTGGCATTGTGTTCCAATCCTTTCACCTCATTCCGACCATGACCGCGCTGGAGAATGTCGCTATTCCGCTCGAGCTTGCGGGCGCGCCTCGCGCCTTCGAGCGCGCCGAGCGGGAGCTCGATGCCGTTGGACTCAAAGATAGGCGCGCCCATTATCCGGCGCAACTCTCCGGCGGCGAGCAGCAGCGCGTCGCCCTCGCGCGGGCGCTGGCGCCGAGCCCCTCCATTCTCGTCGCCGACGAGCCGACCGGCAATCTCGACGAGGCGACCGGCGAGAGCATTGTCGAGCTGATGTTCGCCCTCAAAAGGGACCGCGGCGCGACTTTGATCCTCGTCACGCATGATCCCGCGCTCGCCGCCAGATGCGACCGCAGGATCAGCCTGCGCTCCGGCCGCATCGAGGAGTCCGCCGTAACGCTCTGGCCGAAATTGAGGGCCTAACCGACGCCGGCGCGCGCACTTGCCCAAGGAGGCGCTTTCCGGCACAAAACCTTCCCTTTCCGGCTTTTATTGTGGACCTCGCGATGAGGACCTTGGAAACGCCTATGACCAGTCTGGTTTCGCCGATTTACCTGCAATCCCTGGCCGGCGGCGCGCTGATCGGCCTCGCCAGCGCGCTTTATCTGCTCCTCGATGGCCGCATCGCCGGCGTCATCGGCATTGCGAGCGGCGCCCTGCGTTTTGGCGACCCCAATCAGCCTCGAAACATCGCCTTCGCGGCTGGGCTGGTTCTCGGTCCGGTCCTTTACTATCTCGGGCGTGGCGCATGGCCGGCCGTTCAAATTGACGCCAAGCTCTGGCTTTTGGCGTGTGCCGGCTTTCTCGTCGGCTTTGGAACGCGGCTTGGCTCTGGCTGCACCAGCGGCCATGGCGTCTGCGGGCTCGGGCATCTGTCGCGGAGATCGCTTGTCGCGGTCGCGATTTTCCTTATCGCCGGCGTAATCACGGTCGCCGCGATGAACGCCTTGGGGATTCCATGAAAGCACTGGCGCAGAATTTGGCGGCGCTTGCCGCCGGCGTGATTTTCGGCTTCGGTCTGTCGCTTTCCGGAATGCTCGACCCGGCGCGGGTGCGCGGCTTTCTCGACGTCGCCGGCCATTTTGATCCGAGCCTCGCCTTTGTCCTCGCCGGCGCTGTCGCGGTCTCCGGGCTCGGCTATCTCATCTCCTGGCGGCTGCCGCGCCCGGCGTTCGACGCCTCGTTTCACCTGCCGCAAAGAACCGACATCGATCGCCGGCTTGTCGTCGGCGCGGCGATTTTCGGCGTCGGCTGGGGCGCCGCGGGCCTTTGTCCGGGACCGGCGATCGCCGGGCTCTCGCTTGGGCTCGCGCCAATTTTCGCGTTCGCGGCCATGATGCTGCTTGGCGTCCTCATCCATGATCATTGGCCCGCGCTCCAGCGGTTTCGCGCGCGGCGCGACGCGGATGCGCGCGCCCAATCGCCGCAAGTCCGATCGCCGCGCTCTTGATCGCCAGCCATGCCTCTCCGATTGACCGGCGCGCCCACCAATCTTTTCGACCTTGCTCCGACCGACATGAGCACCGAGCATGTCGCCGCGCTTGTCGCGACCGCCCGTGTGAAGATCGAGCGGATCGTCTCCACCGGCCAGGCGAGCCCGGCGGGATTCTGGTATGATCAGCCTTGGGCGGAATGGGTCGTGCTTCTGTCCGGCTCGGCGGGGCTGCGCTTCGACGGCGAGGCCGACGTCCGGGTCCTGCGCGCCGGCGACCACGTCCTTATCCCGGCGCGAAAGAAGCATCGCGTTGAATGGACGGAGGCGAGCCGCGCCACGATCTGGCTCGCCGTGCATTACCCTGAAAACGAATAGGCCGCGAAGCGGCGCCCGTCCGCCATCCTTTCTTTGTCGCCCTCTTTTCTCCGCGGAGCCGCCGCCATGGAACAGCCCGCACCCGCGCCCTTGCCCGCGAGCATCCCGCGCGGGCCGATGCGCCTGAAATTGCGCCTCCCACTGGTCCTGCGGATAGCCTTGCGCGATTTTCGCGGCGGGTTGCATGGATTTGGGATTTTTCTCGCCTGCATCGCGCTGGGCGTCGCCGCGATAGCCGGCGTCGGGTCGGTGTCGCTTTCCCTCAGCGACGGTCTCTCTCAGCAAGGCCGTGCGATTCTTGGCGGCGACGTCTCATTTAATCTGGTCCAGCGCGAATTGAACGCGCCCCAGCGCGATTTCTTGGCCGCGCAGGGGCGCCTGTCCGGCGTCGCGATCATGCGCGCCATGGCGCGGCGCGACAATGGCGAGGCCGCGCTCGTCGAGATCAAGGCGGTCGATCGGGCCTATCCCTTGGCCGGCGCGGCCGCGCTCGAGCCCGCGCAGGACCTTTCCGCCGCGCTGGAGGAGCGCGACGGCGCCTTTGGGATCGCGGCGGACCCGGCTCTCTTCGCAAGGCTCGCGGTCGCGCTCGGGGATCATCTTGCGATTGGCGACGCCCATTTTGTGTTGCGCGCCGCGCTTGTCGTCGAGCCCGACCAGCTCGCGGCCGGCATTGGGCTAGGGCCGCGCGTCCTAATGAGCGAGACGGCGTTGCGGGCGACGGGCCTGCTGCAGCCGGGCTCGCTCGTCAAATGGCTCTATCGCGTCGCGCTCGGAAACCTCGCTTCGCCGGCGAGCGACGCCGAGGTCGAAAGTTTCGCGGAGGCGGCGCAGGACGGCTTTTCCCGAAGCCGGCTGGGAGGTCCGTACAAGGAAGAACATCTCCCCTCAATTTTCGCGCAATCTCGACCGTTTCACCCAGTTTCTGAGCCTTGTCGGCTTGACCTCGCTGATCATCGGCGGCGTCGGCGTCGCCAATGCGATACGGGGCTATGTCGAGCGCAAGCGAACGACGATCGCGATCCTGAAGTCGCTTGGCGCGACCGGCTCCAAGGTGTTCGCTTTAATGCTGACGCAAATGCTTCTGGTCGCTTGCCTCGGCGTCGTCATCGGAGCCTTGATCGGCGCCGCCCTGCCTTTTGTCGCCGCTTGGGGCTTTGGCGCGATGATCCCGTTTCCGCTCACGCCCTCGATCCATGCAAGCGCGATCGGGCAAGGCGTCCTTTATGGCTTCCTGACCGCGCTCGCCTTTTCCATCGCGCCCCTCGGCGGAGCCCATGACGCGCCGGTTCAAGCCGTCTTCCGCGCCGAGATCGAGCCCCGCCAACGCGGCCGAGGCTTCGCTATATCCTCCTCGACCCTGGCCGCCGGGGCTGGGCCTCATCGCCGCCGTGTTCGCCTTCACCGCCGACCGCGCGCTCGCCTGGATCTATCTGGCCGCGACGCTCGCCGCTTTCGCATTGCTGCGCGGCATCGCGGCGCTGATCATGGCGGGCGCGCGCCGCTTGCCGCCGGCCGCGCCGCTTCGCCTTGCGGCTCGCGGTGGCGAATATCCATCGCCCCGGCGCGCTCACCCCATCGGTCGTATTATCGCTGGGCCTCGGCCTCGCCCTTTTGGTCGACGCTGACCCTGATCGACGGCAATATCCGCGCCGAGCTCAAGAGTGGGCTTCCTGGCGCGACGCCGAGCTTTTTCTTCCTCGATGTCCAGAACGCGAAGGCCGACGCCTTCGCCGAATTTCTCCACGCCGATGCGCCGGACGGGAAAATCGACTTCGCGCCCATGCTGCGGGGCCGCATCGTCATGCTGAATGGCATTCGCGCCGACGCGGCGGAGCCGAAGCCGAGCGTCGCTTGGGTCCTGCAAGGCGATCGCGGGATCACCTTCGCCGCTTCGCTTCCGGAAGGGTCCGCGATCGTCAAGGGCGCCTGGTGGTCCAAGGATTACAAGGGTCCGCCGCTGATTTCATTGGAGAGCGATGTCGCCGACGGGCTCGGCCTCGCGCTCGGCGACGAAATCACGGTCAATGTGCTCGGCCGCGACATCACCGGCCGGATCGCGAATTTGCGCAAGGTTAATTGGCGCGGTTTCGGGATCAATTTTGTTCTCGTTTTCTCGCAAAACAGCTTCGCCGGCGCGCCCTATGCCGATCTCGCCACCCTGACCTTTCCTGATGGCGGCGAATCCGGCCGCGAACTGGCTTTGCTGCGCGACGCGGCGCGGATCTTTCCGGCGGTGACGACCATCCGGGTCAAAGACGCGCTTGAGGCGGCGAGCCGGCTCGTCGCGCAACTCGCGATCGCCGTGAGGGGGGCGTCAAGCGTCGCCCTCATGGCCTCGATCCTGGTTTTGGGCGGAGCGCTCGCCGCCGGCCGGCAGGCGCGAACCCATGAGGCGGTGGTGCTCAAGACGCTCGGGGCGACCAGGCCTCGCCTCCTCGCCGCCTTCGTCTATGAATATGGGCTCATCGGGTTTTGCACGGCCTTGTTCGGCATGGCGGCGGGGGGAGCGGCCGCTTTCGCGATCGTGCGCAATGTCATGAAGCTTGATTTCGTCTGGCTTTGGCCGGAGGCGCTGGGCGCCGCGGTTTGCGCGCTCGCCCTCACGATTGTCCTCGGATTCATCGGCGCATGGCGGATTCTCGGCCGAAAGCCCGGGCCCTATCTGCGCGATCTCTAGAGCGCATCACCAAGAGCGCCAGGATTTTCGACGCGTCCGACGCCTCAGCGGCGCGATTCGAAAGGGGAAATTTGTCTTCCTTGGATTAAGGATAGTTCATCCGCCGCGCCCTTGTGCGGACAAGGCCTCTGCGCCATATTAGCTGCGACGCTGATCCCGGCAAAGGCAGCGGCCGGAGGCGGTCAAGCCTCCATAACATTTTAGAGGAAAACATGTCCGACTTCGACCGCAACGCAGGCGCCCGCTGGGGGCAGGGCGTGGCACGGGCCGGTCGCGCCGAAATCGACCAGGGCCTGCGCACCTACATGCTGGGCGTATATAATAACATGGTGGTGGGCCTCGCCCTCACGGGTCTGGTGGCGCTCGGCGTCAATCTGCTCTCCGTCACCACGGATCCGTCGATGGCGGCGGCCCATATGGGGCGCATCTATCTGACGCAGCTGGGCGTGACGCTTTACGGCAGCCCGCTGAGATATGTCGTGATGCTGGCGCCGCTCGCTTTCGTGCTCTTTTTCTCGTTCCGCATCAATCAAATGTCGGCGTCCAGCGCGAGAACCTTGTTCTTCGCCTTCGCCGCGACGATGGGTCTTTCGCTTTCGTCGATCCTCCTCGTCTATACCGGAACTTCGGTGGCGCGCGCTTTCTTCGTGACCGCGGCGGCCTTCGGCGGCCTGAGCCTCTACGGCTACACGACGCGGCGTGATCTTTCGCCGATCGGCTCGTTTCTCATCATGGGCCTTATCGGCCTCGTCCTCGCGAGCCTGGTCAACCTGTTCGTGCAGAGCAGCGCCTTCCAGTTCGGGCTCTCGATCCTGTCCGTCCTGATCTTCTCGGGCCTCACCGCCTGGGACACCCAGGCGATCAAGGAAATGTATTACGCCGGCGACGGCTATGAGATCGCGACCAAGAAATCCGTGAATGGGGCTTTGATGCTCTATCTCGATTTCATCAATATTTTCACCGCGCTTCTGAATTTGACAGGCTCGCGCAACGACTAGTCAAAAGGCGATTTCCTGCTTTTTTACAAAAGGCTCCGTGGAAGCGGAGCCTTTTTTCATTTTCTGGGCGCGGGCGGGAAGAACAATCGCCTAGGGCGGAGGCCCGCGCCGCGCCCAGGTCGCGACAAACAAGGTGAGGCCGAGGATCACCGCGAGCTGCACCCAAAGGAAAACAAGGGCGTCCGCGTGAACGCCAATGGGTGGGGCGCCTGGCAGCACATTGCGCAGCGCCGGCACGGCGAAAACAATGCCGCAGAGGGCGCCGGTCAAGGCCGCTTCGGGTTTGCGCACGCCGGCGAAGGCGAGGCCGCCGATGGTGAGCGCGCTGCCCGCTAGGAAAATCATTGCGGCGTAGAGAAGAACGGCGAAAAAGACATGAGCCGACGGGCGTTGCGCCCGAACGACAAGCGAGAGGCCGTCGGCGTCGGCGGCGGGTTCCGCCGGCGTGATCGCAACCTCCCAGCCGGCGATATCTTCCCATGTCCTCAGGCGGATCGGCGCGGGCGGGCCGCTCGGCGACTTTCCTTTGGCGGCGCGGATCCGCAATACGCCCTCATACCGGTCGAGGGGATAATTTTCAGGCTGGCCTTGCACGCAGAGAGACAGGGTCTTTGAATTCGCTGGGCGTCCAGCCTGCAATTCAATGTCCTCTATATCGGCGCCGTCATTCACTTCGACCAAGAGATCCGCGCCGACGGAGCTTGGAAAATGCGGGCCGTGCGGCCTGGCCTTGGTGGCGAAGTCGAGCCTGACCTGAATCGCCTGCCGCGTCGGCTCGACGCCGAGCACCTCGAGATAAATGTCGAGCGGCTGGTTCACGTCGCTTCCGGGTTCCTCGAACGTGTTTTCGATCGCCGTGGAGCGGTGATAGAAATTCGCAACGAGCAGCGCATAGCCGGAGATCAGCGCGAGCAGGGCGAAGAATAGGGCGGCGCACCCCCGGCGGCGGATGGCGGAGGATGTGTCCGGCGCGGCCGCGCCGGGAGAGGACGGCGCATCCAAAGGGTTACTCCGAAACCAGCTTCAGGCGCTTGTCGAGGACGGCGATGACGAGGCGCAGGTCATGGCCGCGCTTGAGAATATGCCCATTGGCGGCGACGACCGCATAGGCTCCCTGCTTGCGGGCGAGCTTCGGGTTCTTTTCGATCCGATAGAGTGGGCATTCCGAGGCGCGGCGGAAAATCGAGAAAACCGCCTTTTGGGCGGTGAAGTCGATCGCATAGTCGCGCCATTCGCCCTCGGCGACCTTGCGCCCATAGAGATTGAGGATCTCGCGCAATTCGCGGCGATCGAAGGAGACCGTCTCGACGATCCCTGCCGCCGCCGCGGGGCCCGCGCCGAAGGAGCGCAAAGCCGACGGGCGCAGATCCTTCGCCCGTGCGGCGAAATCTAGGGCGCGTATATCTTCGCTCGGCTCCAAGTCGCTCATGAAGTCGCTCATGGCTCCTATCTCGCAATTTGGGGCCATCATCGCGCGGCGAGCTATTGACGGCAAGCCTTATCTTGACGGTTTTGCGACGGCTTCGCTCCGCCGCAGAGCGTTGCGCGCCGACGGTGCGGCGATCGCCCTTGCATCGGGCCGGCGCAGAGGCAATATCTGCGCCGACGGCGAGCAGGCTCGCCGTCGATCGTCAGGGCAATTCAATCGGGAGGGACGTTGGACATGTCCGAGGCTGCGGGCCACACGCGCGCTTTTCAAGCTGATGTCGCCAGGCTTTTGCATTTGATGGTGCATTCGGTCTATTCCGACCGCGATATTTTCTTGCGGGAGCTTCTCTCCAACGCCGCCGACGCCTGTGAAAAATTGCGTTACGAAGCGCTCGCCGACCCGGCGCTCGCCACGTCGCCTTTCGCGATCACGATCAGCATCGACAAGGACGCGCGGACGCTCGCGATCGAGGATAATGGAATTGGCATGTCCGAGGAGGATCTCACCGAGTTGCTCGGCACGATCGCGCGCTCCGGGACAAGGGCCTTTCTCGATCGTCTCGGCGGCGCGGGCCAAGCGGCGCAAGGGCCGCAAGACGAGGGCGAAGGCGGCGGGGACCGGACCAGCCCGGGTCTCGATCTGATCGGCCAATTCGGCATTGGCTTCTATTCGGCCTTCATGGTCGCCGATCACGTTGATGTCTTGACCCGCCGCGCCGGCTCCGACGAGGCCTTTCTCTGGCGGTCGGACGGCAAGGGCAGCTTCTCGATCGCGCCTCTGGCGCTGGGCGAGGCGCCCGCCCACGGGACCCGCGTCGTCCTGCATCTGAACGAGGGATCCAAGGACTATCTCGAGCCCGGCCGGATCGAGCAGATCGTGCGCGAGCATTCGAGCGCCCTTACGGCGCCGATCGATCTGGTCGAATCGGCGGGCGCGGAGCCGCGCCGGCTGACCGATGGCGCGGCGCTCTGGACCAAGCCCAAAAGCGCGATCACCGCGCATGACTATACGGAATTCTATCGGGATCTCGCGGGCCAGTTCGACGAGCCGGCGCTGACCGCGCATTGGCGCGCGGAGGGCCGCCATGAATATACGGTCCTCGCCTTTGTCCCGGGGTCGCGGCCGCTCGATCTGTTCGATCCGGCGCGCCGGGGGCGGGCCAAGCTCTATGTCCGCCATGTCTTGATCTCGGATGACGCCGACGTTTTGCCGAGGTGGCTGCGCTTCGTGCGCCTCGTCGTCGATTCGGCCGATCTGCCGCTCAATGTCTCGCGCGAGATGATCCAGGAGAGCCAGCTTTTCGCCGCCATCAAGAAAGGCGTTGCCAATCGCGTCCTGCAGGAGCTGACCAAGCTCGCCGAAAGCGATCCGGAGAAATTCGCCTCGGTCTGGACCCATTTCGGCAGCGTGCTGAAAGAGGGACTCTATGAGGACCCCGAAAAGCGCGACGCCCTGTTCGCCCTCGCGCGGTTTTGGACGTCGAGTTATCCCGAAGGCGGGCGGAGCCTCAAGGATTATGTCGCCGGGCTGCAGACCAATCAGACCGCGATCTATTATCTCCTCGGCGAAGACGTGAAGGGACTGGCGGCGAGCCCGCAGATCGAAGGGTTCCGCGCCCGCGGCATAGAGGTTTTGCTTCTGCCCGATCCGATTGACGCCTTCTGGGTCGCGACCGCGGTCGGTTTTGATGGCAAGCCGTTCAAGTCGGTGACGCAGGGCGCGGCCGACATCAAATCCATTCCTTTGCAAAAAGCCGAGGCGGAAGGCGGCGCGCAAGATGAGACCTCCGCGCCACGCCTCGCGACCCTTTTCGCCCTCATGAAGCAGGTTTTGGCGGAGGCCGTCGAGGATGTGTGCGCCTCCGACCGGCTGGCGGAGAGCCCCGCCTGCCTCGTCGCCTCCGACCGGGGGCCGGATCGGCGGCTTGAGCGCTTGCTCGCCGAGCATGGTCAGCTCGGCGCGACGGCCAAGCCGGTGCTCGAAGTGAATGCGGCGCATCCGTTGATTCGGGCCCTGGTAGGGCTCGTCGGCGGCCCCGACAAGCAGAAAGTCGAGGACATTGTCTGGCTGCTCTTCGACGAGGCGCGGCTGATGGAGGGCGACAAGCCGACCGACGCGCCGCGTTTCGCGACGCGCTTGACCCGCGTCCTGCTTGAGGCGGCTACCTTGCCGGCGGCGTGAGCGCATGCGTCCTCAGCCCGGAGACGCGCTCGATTTCGCCGCCTCGACCCGGCGCGAGGAAGCGCGACGCGTCCTGGCGCGGGCCTTCGCGGCGGCGGCGATCGACTCGGCCGAGCTCGACGCGCGCGTGCTTTTATGCGCAGCCCTTGGGGTCGATCACGCGGGCCTCATACGCGATCCGGATCGCCCGCTTGGCCCGGCCGCGGCGCGGCTCGGCGCTTTCGCGTCGCGGCGGCTGCGTCGCGAGCCGGTGTCGCGGATCATCGGCTACAAGGATTTTTGGCGCGCGCGGGTCGAGATCGATTCCTTCGTCCTCGATCCGCGCCCGGACACCGAAACCCTGATCGAGGCCGCGCTTATCCATTTTGGCCGCGATCTTGACGCGGATTGGCGGATTCTCGACCTTGGGGTCGGCTCCGGGGCCATTCTCTGCGCGCTGCTGCAAGATCTGCCAAACGCATTCGGCGTCGGCGTGGATCTTTCGCCCGAGGCCTGCGCCGTCGCGCGCGGCAATCTCGAATCGCTGGGGCTCGCGCCGCGCGGGGCGATTCTGTGCGGCGACTGGACTCTCTCCTTGCGTGGCCGGTTCGACCTGATCGCATCCAATCCGCCCTATATCGCGGCCGGGGAGATTTCCGGCCTCGCGCCGGACGTGCGCGATTTTGATCCGCGCCTCGCCCTTGACGGCGGCGACGACGGCCTCGCCGCCTATCGCGCCATCATTCCCGCCTTGGCCGATCTCTTGGCGCCAGGGGGGCTGATCGCGCTCGAACTGGGGCATGGCCAGCGTGAGGCGGTCGCCACGCTCTTACGCGACGCGCGCCTCGCTGAAATCGACGTCAGGCGCGATCTGGCTGGCCAGGAGCGCATCCTCCTCGCCCAAGCCCCTCGCCCAAGTTCCTCGTCAAGCGGCGGCTCGAACTGAACCGTGGTAAATTGGCAACGGAGGTCGGCGCAGTTGAGATATTTTCCAAAAGGGACTTGGCGTTTCGTGTGAAAGCGGATAGGTTCCACCCTCAAGGATTACCTTTTGGCTTCCGGCAGAGAGCTGCGATAGGCGTCGAGATCCACTTGTCCCCTAAAGTCAATGTTTGACTGGGCGATTGAGTGTGATGTCCGCTTCCAGTTCCGAAGCGACGCTCGGCGCTACCGAGGTAAACGCCCTTAGACTCTATCGGAATCAAGGGTCGAAAATCAGCGCCGCGGCATGGTCGCGAGCACTGTCGTTAATGGCTGGAGAGCCTGACACCCGTTCGCGCCTTCGCGGTTATCAAATGGTTCGCTTAAGAACCCTGAACGACACGCCAGGCCGGCGTTGCTCGACGGTCGCGGTTACGACGCCACCCAAGGATCATCGATGAGACCAGGACAGACTAACAAACGCATGCGCGGCCGCCCCAATAATCGCAAAGGTCCAAACCCACTCACCCGTTCCTACGAGTTCGAGCGGTCCCGATGTGAAAATTCGCGGAACGGCGCATCATATCGGTGAGAAATATCTCCAATTGGCGCGTGACGCGCAATCGGCGGGCGACCCGGTCACGGCCGAGAGCTATCTCCAGCATGCCGAGCATTATTTCCGGCTGATCGCCATGGCTCAGCAGGCGCAGCAGCAGGGGGCGATCGGCTATCAGCGCCAGCCCGGCGACGCCAGCGCGGAAGAAATCGACGACGGCGATGATTTCGTTGGTATTCCGGACAGATTCGCATCTCCGGTGGAGCGCTTCGCGCCGCCGCCGCAGCCGGTCTTCGCGCCTCAGCCGCATCAAGGCGGACAGCAGCCCAATCCGGACCGTCCGTTCTACGGCAATTCCGAAAAGCAGGGTTACGAACGCGGCCCGCGGCAAGAGCGGACGTTTCAGGATAAGAGCTACCAAGACAAGAACTTTCAAGACAAAAGCTATCAAGAGAGATCCTTCCCGGACCGGCCCTATGCGGAGCGCAATGGCGCGGGTCGCGATCAGGAGGGCAGGGGCCAGGGACAGCGCAGCGGACGCGGGCCGCGCGATTATCGGGGAGACAGCGCGCCGCGCGGCGAATCGCGGGCTCCAGCCCCGGTTGAAGAGATCGAGAGAAGCGGCCTTCCGGCTTTCATCACCGCTCCGGTTCGCCCGCCATCAGACGGGCTTGGCGCGGACTCGGCGGTCGAGACTTTTCCCGCCGCTTTGGTCGAGCAGCCCGAGACGGAGCGTGAGGTGAACGGTTTTCATCTGCGCCCGCGTCGCCGCCGCCGCAGCAAGGCGGAAATGGCGTTGGATCAGGCGTCGAATGGCGAAGAGACCGGCGCGAGGGATCCTGTCGGCGATTAGACGAAATCCGCCACGCCGGATTCTGCGGCGGTGAAATTGGAGCGCCCCGTTCTTCCGCTTGTGCGCGTTGGAAAACAATGTTTTGATTGCGCGTCGCCAAAACGGAGTCTTTCCATGATCGCGAGATTTTCCGCCGCGGCCGGGGCGATTTTGCTGTTGGGCTCTCTCCCGGCGGATGCGATTCCGGCGTCTTCCTTCAAATTGGAGCAGCCCTCGTTCGTCGTTCCGGTCGCCGGCGGATGCGGGCTTGGCTGGCATCGCGGCCCATGGGGCGGCTGCCGGCGGAATTGGGGTCCGGTCGCGCGTCGCTGCTGGTTTCGGCCGACCCCTTGGGGGCCGCGCCGGGTCTGCGCATGGTGAGCATCTGAAAGCTTGAAAACCCCGCTTAGCGGGGTTTTCTTTTGGCTCCGCCTGCCCAATCGCGCGGCCGGGGCAATCTTTCCGATCGAAAAAGCCGTTAAATTCCCGCCGAATTTGCTCCAGCGCATTTGCTTCGACGCTAGGCGGGATTTTCTTAATTCCAGCATGTTTGATCTGCGCCTCCAAAACCGGTCCTTGGGAGCATGAGGTCGGATACGCTTGCGGTTTGAGCGCCGGCGACGCAGGCCCTACCGTTCGCGGGTTTCGTCCCTACATGTCTGTCGTAAGGCCGCCGAAAGGGGCGCAATAGATTAGGCCGCGACCATCGCCGCTTCGGGACGATGACGTGGGCGGGAGGCGTCAGTCATGAATTTCGATAAATACACAGACCGGACCCGTGGGTTCATCCAGAGCGCCCAGTCGCTCGCCATGCGGGAAGGCAACCAGCAATTCACGCCCGAACATATTTTGAAGGTCCTGCTCGATGATCCGGAGGGTCTCGCCGCCGGGCTCATCGACAAAGCGGGGGGAAATTCGCGCGACGCCCTCGTCGCGACCGAGCTCGCCTTGGCCAAGCTGCCCAAGGTTCAAGGCTCGGGCGCCGGTCAGGTTTATGTCGCGCCGACCTTGGCGCGGATTTTCGACAATGCCGAAAAGATCGCCCAAAAGGCCGGAGATTCCTACGTCACGGTCGAGCGGCTCTTGCTCGCGCTCGCCATGGAGAAGAGCGCCGAGGCCGGCAAGATTCTCGAAAAAGCGGGCCTGACGCCGCAAAACCTCAACAAGGCCATCGAGGATCTGCGCAAGGGGCGCACCGCCGACAATGCGACGGCCGAAAACGCCTATGACGCCTTGAAGAAATATGCGCGCGATCTGACCGAGGCGGCGCGAACCGGGAAGCTCGATCCAGTCATCGGCCGCGACGAGGAAATCCGCCGCACCATTCAGGTCTTGTCTCGGCGCACCAAGAACAATCCGGTCCTCATCGGCGAGCCCGGCGTCGGCAAGACCGCGATCGTCGAGGGCCTCGCCTTGCGCATCGTCAATGGCGACGTGCCCGAGAGCCTGCGCGACAAAAGGCTTCTGGCGCTGGACATGGGATCGCTCATCGCGGGGGCGAAATATCGCGGCGAGTTCGAGGAGAGGCTGAAGGCGGTCCTCAATGAAATCACCGCGGCGGCGGGCGGCGTCATCCTTTTCATCGATGAAATGCACACGCTTGTCGGGGCCGGCAAGGCGGATGGCGCGATGGACGCCTCGAACCTCCTGAAGCCGGCGCTCGCGCGCGGCGAGTTGCATTGCATCGGCGCGACCACGCTCGACGAATATCGCAAGCATGTTGAAAAGGACGCCGCGCTCGCGCGCCGTTTCCAGCCGGTCTTCGTCTCCGAGCCCACAGTCGCCGACACGATCTCGATCCTGCGCGGCTTGAAGGAGAAATACGCGGTGCATCACGGCGTGCGGATCACCGACGCGGCGATCGTCGCGGCCGCGACTCTGTCCCATCGCTATATCGCTGATCGTTTTCTCCCCGACAAGGCGATCGATCTCATCGACGAGGCGAGCGCACGCCTGCGCATGCAGATCGAATTCGAAGCCGGAGGAGCTCGACGAGCTCGACCGCCGCATCATTCAGCTCAAGATCGAGCAGGAGGCCTTGAAGAAAGAGACCGATCTGGCCTCAAAGGAGCGCCTCGGCAAGCTTGAGGCGGAGCTCGCCGGCCTTGAGGAGGAGGCTGGCGTCCTGACCACGCGTTGGCATGCGGAGAAGGATAAGCTCGGCTCGGAGCAGAAATTGAAGGAGCAGCTTGAGGCCGCGGCGGCGGAACTCGAACAGGCGACGCGCCGGGGCGAATATCAGCGCGCCGGCGAGCTCACCTATGGCCGCATTCCCGAGCTTGAAGCCAAGTTGAAAGAGATCGAAGTCCAAGCGCGGCGAGGCGCTCGTCGAGGAGGCGGTCACGGCCGATCATATCGCGCAGATCGTCTCGCGCTGGACCGGCGTTCCGGTTGACAAAATGCTCGAGGGGGAGCGCGACAAGCTCTTGGCGATGGAGGAGGCGATCGGCAAACGCGTCGTCGGTCAGGCCGAGGCGGTGAAAGCGGTGTCGACCGCGGTGCGCCGCGCGCGGGCTGGCTTGCAGGACCCGAATCGTCCGATCGGCTCCTTCATGTTCCTCGGGCCGACCGGCGTCGGCAAGACCGAGCTCACCAAGGCGCTCGCGGCTTTTCTCTTCGATGATGAGAACGCCCTGCTGCGCATAGACATGTCGGAATATATGGAGAAGCATTCGGTCGCCCGGTTGATCGGCGCGCCTCCCGGCTATGTCGGCTATGAGGAAGGCGGCGCCCTGACCGAGGCGGTGCGGCGCAGGCCCTATCAGGTCCTGCTTTTCGACGAGATCGAAAAGGCGCATCCGGATGTGTTCAACATCCTGCTTCAGGTGCTCGACGACGGCCGATTGACCGACGGTCAGGGTCGCACCGTAGATTTCCGCAATGTGCTAATCGTGATGACCTCCAATCTCGGCGCCGATTTCCTCGTGCTGCAGAAGGAGGGCGAGGATTTGAGCGCCGTCCATGCCGAGGTGATGCAGGTGGTTCGGGCGCATTTCCGGCCTGAGTTCCTGAACCGCATCGACGAGATCATCCTGTTCCATAGGCTGCGCCGCGAGGACATGGGCGCGATCGTTGATATTCAGTTCGCGCGGCTCGCCAAATTGCTGGAGGATCGCAAGATCGCTCTCGACCTTCGTCCGGAAGCCCGCGCCTGGCTCTCCGACAAGGGCTATGATCCGGCCTATGGCGCGCGGCCCTTGAAGCGGGTCATTCAGAAAAACGTGCAGGATGCTTTGGCTGAATTGATCCTGTCCGGCGGGATCCATGACGGCGAGACGGTTGCGATCGGCGCTGATGCGAACGGGATCTTGATTGGCGACAAGGCCGTCGCGGATGCCGCATAGATTAGCGCCTTCACGGCTCGGCTGCTGCGCAAGGCCCGCAGCCTTGGGCGGGGCTTGCCCTAGGTCAGCCGGCCTGTTATTTGCTTCGCTTTACAATTATCGTAACTATAGGAGATCAAGATATGGAGTTGGCCGAGGCTTACGCGAATAAGAGCGTGGATGAGATCAAAGAGGCTCTCGCGGGCGCGACCTTGAGAGTTTATTCCTGCCCACAGCCCGCCACGCCGAACCATCCCATCATCCGCAATGGGCTTCTTGCCGAATTCGTCTTGGGTTCGCCTGCCCTGGATGGCGATCAGGTCCTGGTCGAGCCGGTTCCGGCGAAAAATGTCGGAACCCCGCTGTTTTCGCGTGCGACCACGCCGGACGGCGCGACAATTGCGGATTTCAGCACCGGTCCGGGGGATTCCGACATAAAGCTCGCCGAAGTGTCCTGCTCAAAGGATGCGCCGGTCAAGATCACCAAGCTTCAGATCCGGCCCGGCGTGGCGAATGGCGTCCAGCCAATCAATCCCTCGGATAAGATGCGGGAGCGTATTGGCACCAATCAGATCTCGCACGAGCAAACCTATAAGTGGAACGACGATTTCGCGGCGCGGAAGACGAAATAGGGCCCCGCCTGATATGTCGCCAATCGGGGCGATGCGCGGGTCGACATGATCCTCGCGCATCGCGCCTCCTCCAGAGCGTCGCCGATCCGCTCGCAATGAAGAGCGCTTACCAGATGAAGCTTGCCGAAGCCTTCGCCAGCTGTGGCGTGGATGAGATCAAGGCTGCGCTCGACGGCGCGACGCTACGGGTCTATTCCTGCCCACAGCCGGCGACGCCTGAAAAGCCGGTGCTTCGCAATGGATTTCTGGCCGAGTTCATTCTCGCTTCGCCGGCTTTCGACGGCGAAACGATCACGCCTGTGGAAAGCCCGGTCGCCGGCAAGGATGTCGGCGTGCCGCTTTTCGTGCGGGCGACCAAGGCTGATGGAACCGTCATCGCTGATTTCTCCGCCGGCCCCGGCGATATGGACGTCAAACTGGCTGAGACATCCTGTTCGATCGGGGCGCCGGTGCAGATCGTCAAATTTCAGATCCGTCCGGACCGGCCGAATCCCAGCCGACCCCTCAGCGCCCGCGATCGGATTCAGGGTCTGTAGGATTAGCGCTAAAGCCGACTGGCCTTGACGGAACAAAAGCCCGACCACCAGCGGCGCTCGGGCTTGTGCTTGTCATCTGATTCTGCCTTCGATGCAGGCGCGGCCGCCCAATAAGGCGACGATTTTTCGGCCGATGCGACGTCGGCCCCCTGCGTCACTCGATCGACGAAATCTTGATCGTGGCGTTGAGATCGGCGTGAATCACCTTAATGCCGGCCTTTTCCACATCCGCGACCGTCGGATACCAAGTCGATTTATGGTCGAGCCCGCCGTATTTATTCAAGACCATGACATATTTGGACTTTTTATCGACTTCACAGCGCATGCCTTTGCCCGGCTGGTCGATTGGCCGGGTCTTTCCGTCCCAATCGATGAAAAATCCCTCGGGCGCATCGGGTGCGTCGGTCATTGTCGGTTCCTCTACAAAATGCCTAACAAACACGCCAAGCAGGTCTCGGGCCACAGTTCGAAACGCCAGCTTCGCTGACGCGGTCCGGCGGCTTCGGCAAAGCCTCGACGGGCTTCGCGCAAGGCGCTTAATCGATCTGTGGACAGCGCCGTTGAAAGCTTCGATGGATAGGTAAAAACACATTAAAAAACATGACCTTCAGGCCATTTTAGTCTATAAAGGCCAAATCGAGATCTAGGGCGCTTTCTGATCGGATGGAATCATCTGATAGATAAAGATGTCGCCCAAATTCAAACAGCCGGAGCATGTTCTGATCGAATAAGTCGATCAATTTTTTTAAGAGCATGCTCCAGGCTTCGCCAAGAGCAGAAAGTTCGCATAATCAATGGCCGAACCCGCCGCCGCGCCACCGGTTTCCATCTCCCCTGAAACAGAAGCCTATTATGGCGCGGACTCGATCAAAGTCCTGCGCGGACTCGACGCGGTGCGCAAGCGGCCGGGCATGTATATTGGCGACACGGATGACGGCTCGGGCCTGCATCACATGGTCTATGAAGTCGTCGATAACGCCATAGACGAGGCGCTCGCCGGCTACGCCACGCGGGTCACGGTCACCCTCAACGCCGACGGGTCGGTCGCGGTGACCGATGACGGGCGCGGGATCCCGACCGACATCCACACCGAGGAAGGCGTCTCGGCGGCGGAAGTCATCATGACCCAGCTGCATGCCGGCGGAAAATTCGACCAGAATTCCTACAAAGTGTCGGGCGGCCTGCATGGCGTCGGCGTCTCCGTCGTGAACGCCCTTTCGACTTGGCTGAAGCTCCAGATCTGGCGCGACGGCAAGGAGCATGTCATCCGCTTCGAGCATGGCGACGCCGTCGGGCCGCTCGAAATCGTCGGTCCCGCGCCGGTGATCGACGGCAAGGCGAAGCGCGGCACGGAGGTGACCTTCATCGCCTCGCCGGAAACTTTCACAATGGTCGATTACGATTATGCGACCATCGAGCACCGTCTGCGCGAACTCGCCTTCCTGAATTCAGGGGTGCGCATCGAACTCACCGACGCGCGCGGCGCCGAGATCAAGCGGGAAGAACTCTACTATGAGGGCGGCCTCGAGGCTTTCGTGCGTTATCTCGACCGGGCCAAATCGCCGCTCATCGCCAACCCGATCCTGATGAAAGGCGAGCGCGACAAGATCGTGGTCGAGGCGGCCCTGTGGTGGAACGATTCCTACCACGAGCATGTGCTCGCCTTCACCAACAACATCCCCCAGCGCGACGGCGGAACGCATCTCGCCGGATTACGCGCGGCGCTGACCCGCCAGCTGACGGGCTATGCCGAGCGTTCGGGCCTCACCAAGCGGGAGAAGGTCGATCTCACCGGGGATGATTGCCGGGAGGGACTGACATGCGTCCTTTCGGTGAAGGCGCCCGACCCGAAATTCTCCTCTCAGACCAAGGAAAAGCTTGTCTCCTCCGAGGTGCGCCCGGCGGTCGAAGGCCTCGTCAACGAGATGCTCGGCCATTGGTTCGAGGAGCATCCGCACGAGGCCCGCGCCGTCGTCGGAAAAGTGGTGGAGGCGGCGCAGGCGCGCGAGGCGGCGCGCAAGGCGCGCGAACTCACCCGTCGCAAGGGCGCGCTCGACGTCGCCAATCTGCCGGGCAAGCTCGCCGATTGCCAGGAGCGCGATCCGGCCAAGGCGGAACTCTTCCTCGTCGAGGGCGATTCCGCCGGCGGCTCGGCCAAGCAGGGCCGCGCCCGCGAATATCAGGCCGTCCTGCCCTTGCGCGGCAAAATCCTCAATGTCGAGCGGGCGCGGTTCGACAAAATGCTGTCCTCCCAGGAGATCGGGACGCTCATCACCGCGCTCGGCACGGGGATCGGGCGCGATGATTTCAACGTCGATAAATTGCGCTATCACAAAGTCATCATCATGACCGACGCCGATGTCGACGGCTCGCATATCCGCACTTTGCTTTTGACGTTCTTCTTCCGCCAGATGCGCGAGCTCATCGAGCGCGGCCATCTCTATATCGCGCAGCCGCCGCTCTATAAAGTAAAGCGCGGCGGCTCCGAGCAATATTTGAAGGATGAGCGCGCGCGGGAGGACTATCTTATCGGCAATGGGCTCGATGGTGCCGTGCTGCGCCTGGCGAGCGGCGTCGAGCGCGCCGGCGCTGACCTTCGCGCCATTGTCGAAGAGACCCGCGTCGTGCGCCAGGGGCTCGCCGCCCTGCATTCCCGCTATGACCGCTCCGTGGTGGAGCAGGCGGCGATCGCCGGCGCGTTGAAGCCCATTTCACCGGAGGGCGAGGCCGAGGCGGAAGGCTTCGCGGAAACCATCGCCGCGCGCCTTGACGAACTCGCCGAGGACATGGAGCGTGGCTGGCGAGGCCGCATCGAGAATGGCGGCTATGTCTTTACGCGGGAGCTGCGCGGCGTCCGCCAGGCCGCTCCTCTCGACGCCGGGCTTCTGGCCTCGGCCGAGGCGCGCCGCCTCAACGATCATGCCGAGAGCTTGCATGAGGTCTTCGCCCGGCCCGCGGCCTTCGCGCGTCGGGGCGATGAGAAGCAAGTCTCGGGGCCTGGCGATCTGCTCGAGGCGGTGATGGCCGCCGGACAGAAGGGCATTTCCCAGATGCAGCGCTACAAAGGCCTCGGCGAAATGAACCCCGAGCAGCTCTGGGAGACCACGCTCGACCGTGATGCGCGCTCCTTGCTTCAGGTCAAGATCAAGGAAGGCGACGAGGCCGAGGATATATTCGTCAAGCTCATGGGCGACATTGTCGAGCCGCGCCGCGAATTCATCCAGGAGAACGCGCTCTCCGTCGCTAATCTGGATGTGTGAGGCGCGCTGCGAAATTCTTGGCCGGCGTCAGATTCCCCCATTCATCTCACGGCTGGCATGATCCGCTCGCCACACTGGCCGCCAAGAGATGTAAGGCGGGTTGCGATATAGTTGTCGGCGGCGGGCGGCTCAGGTCCAATTCTTGAATGATAACGCCCAATCGGAGCGATCATCATGCAGACGAAGACTTTCGAGGTGACTCGCACTGACGAGGAATGGCGCCGGTTGCTCACGCCGGAGCAATATCAGGTCATGCGCGGCCATGGCACCGAGGCGCCGGGCAGCTGCGCCCTCAATCACGAGAAGCGCGCCGGCACATTCGTCTGCGCCGGATGCGCGCAGCCCCTATTCGCCGCGCAAAGGAAATTCGAGAGCGGCACCGGCTGGCCAAGCTTCAACGATCCACTTGAAGGCGCGGTCGAGACGACCGAGGACCGCAGCTTCGGGATGCGGCGCACGGAGGTCCATTGCAGCCGCTGCGGCAGTCATCTCGGCCATGTCTTTCCCGACGGCCCACCGCCGACCGGCCTGCGCTATTGCATCAACGGCGTCGCGATGAATTTCTTGGCGGAGTAGGGGGCGGATCGACCATTGAGTCGATAGCAGCGCAGGCACCTGAACATGGCCGCATATGGAGATTTCGCCGCGCCGGGTGCGGCATCTATTTGGCGAGATCTTCCGCGAGGCCATCAGCGGCTTCGAAAACAAACTCTAAAGGCTTAATAGTGCATCTCCGATCGATTTCTCTGTATATTGCGTCTGAATCAGTGCCTTTAAGCAAATCTGCGCCCGTTGCTACAGCCCTTCCAGCCAGATAGCCCATAACCCAGGCTTCATCCATAGATCTGATAGTGGAAGTGTATCCTTCCTTTCTTTGATCGGTCCATTCTTTGCAGGTTTGCGCCCCTGATCCCTTCACTTTTACGGCGAAGGCGGATGGCGCCAGCAATGAAAAAGCCGCAACAAATGTAAGAAATCTGATCATGGCGGCGCGCCTGAGGTTGGACGTCGATAGCATGGCCTGAGCAATATACCTGAGTATTTGCGTAAATCAATGTGCGTCCTTCCGTGGCCATGGAGGCGGGTTAGACTTTGAGGGGGATGTCTCAAAATATAAGTCGCTCCAAAATCCCCTTCCAGCCATTGATCCAAGAGGGTAGCATGCGAGCATGACAAAGCTTTTGGAACAGGCGCTTGAAGCGGCCCGCGCTCTGCCCCCTGATGCGCAGGATGACATTGCTCGCGTCGTTTTTCATCTTGCGGGCCATGCGGAGCCGCCGGTCATCCTCTCCGGCGAGGAACAGGCGGCGCTCGACCGCTCCAAAGCCGCCGCCGCGCGCGGCGAATTCGCGACGGATGAACAAGTGCGCGCCGTCTGGCGCAAGCATGGACTGTGAAGCTTCGATATACCGCCCCTGCCCTCGCGGATCTCGGAGCGATCCTCGATTACATCGACCGGCGCTCGCCGCAAGGCGCGGCTCACGTCAAGGGCCGCATTCAGGCGATTGTCGATCTTCTTTTGCGGCATCCTCTCATCGGCGCCAGCACAAGCGATCCGTCTATCCGCCGCATGACGACGCCGCCCTATCCTTTTCTTGTCTTTTATGAAGCAACTGACGACGAAATTATTATTCACGCAATACGCCATGCTTCGCGCAAACCCGCATCGCTGCCCGGTTCGAAAGAATAGCGCGTGCTGCATGCAAGCGTTGGATCGACGCATCGCTCCCCTTCCGCCGTCACGGAATATACACCGCCTCGATCACCTTGAGCTGCTCGCCCATTGGATCGGCTTCGAGGCGCACGACTTCGGCCATGAGCCTGTCGCGGAATTTATAGGCCCGGCGCCAGCCGTCCTCGGTCACCGGCGGCCAGGGCGTAAAGCTTTTCTTGTCCACCATCAGGGCTTCGCAGCGCAGCCGGGGACCCGTGATATTGCGGGCGATAATATACATGGAGAAGCCCTCTAAGCTTGTCCCGCGGCGCCGCCAGTCGCGTCCGCGCGCCGCCGCCAAGACCATAAATCCGACCCACGGCGCGCGTAAACGCCAATTTGCGCCAAGGCCGCCTCGCCGCAGGCGCCGCCAGGCCAATGCGCCAGCCGCGAGCCGGTTTCCCTTTGCGATAAAATACTCTAGATCGCGGGGGAGAGGCTAATCCTCAACGAGCGGACATTCCCATGGCGTTTTTTATCGACGGCCCGCGCGTCCCGCCGAAATCGCGCGCGGCGAAGCAGCTTGTCGTTTTCCTCCACGGCTATGGCGCCGACGGAAACGATTTGATCGCGATCGCCCAGCAATGGCAGGGCTTCATGCCTGACGCGGCTTTCGTCTCGCCGCATGCGCCGGAGCCTTGCGCGCAAGCGCCAAGCGGGCGGCAATGGTTCCCCTTGACCATGCGCGACGAGAATGAGCGCTGGGTCGGAGTCAACAAGGCGGCGCCCATTCTCGACGCCTTCCTCGACGCCGAGCTGCAGCGCTACCGTCTCGACGATTCCAAGCTGGCTCTGGTCGGCTTCAGCCAGGGAACCATGCTCGCGCTCCATGTCGGGCTCCGGCGGGCGCGGCCGCCCGCCGCCATTCTGGGCTATTCCGGGGTTCTGGTCGGCCCGGAGCATCTCGACAAGGTCGCGCCTCTCGCCTCCGCCGCCGCGCCGCCGATCCTGCTCGTCCATGGCGACGAGGACGATGTGATTCCGGCCGACGCGCTTTTTCTTTCGGCGGAGGCCTTGGCCAAGGCCGGAATTCCCAGCCAATGGCATCTTTCAACCAGGCTTGGGCATGGGATCGACGGCCCCGGCCTCGCCCATGGCGGGCTCTTTATCGCCAAATGCTTCAAGCTGAAGCTTGGGCCGGACGCGAAAGTGACGCTCTAGCCAAGCGGGGCCCCCGCGCGCGACGCGCAGACGGCTTCGGGCGCGAGGGCCGGCTCAAATCCGGGTAGAACGCGAAGCGCCGCCTTCTTCCGCGCGAGGACCGGGCGATAGAGCTGCTTCGTCGCCTCGACGATCAGGACGCCGGCGCCGGGAAGCGAAAAATAGGCGCCGACCTGTTCGAGCATGGCGGCGGCGTGGAGGGTGGTTCGGCGCCGGAACGGCGGCGTGTAGAGCGCTTCGTCCCAATGGGTCGGGGAAAACAATGTCGCGCGCATGAGCTCGCGCAGCTGGCCGAGCGAATAGGGCTGGCCGTGTCCGAAAGGCGTCGTGTCGATGCGCGCCCAAAGGCCGCCCCGGCTCGGCGCGACGACAAGAATTCGGCCGCCGGGCGTCAAAACCCGCCAGATTTCGGCGAGCAGCTCGCGCGGGTGTTCAGCGACTTCGAGCGCATGCACAAGGATCGCCCGATCAATCGAGGCGTCCGGCAAAGGCATCATCGTCGTTTCGATAAGCGCCGAGGCGGACTGGCCGGAGGAAGGCCAGTTCACGACGCCTTGCTCGGCCGGCATGAAGGCGAGCACGCGGACGGCCTCGTCGCGGAACATGCCGAGATAAGGCGTGGCGTAGCCGACGCCGAGGACCGAATAGCCGGCGCAATTGGAGAAGCGCTGCCGCGCGATCCGGCCGATGCGCCGCCGCGCGACCTCGCCGAGCGGCGAGGCGTAGAATGAGCGAAGATCGACGACGTCGAGCGGCATCTTGTCTTCTGGGCGCTTGTCAGAGGCGCGCCGCTTGGCGCGAACCGATGAAATTAAGGGCAAGATGATCCAGGTCCAATGGGAAAATGAAGCTTCGCCGCGATCTTCACGCTTGCGCCCGCGCAAATAGGCTTGTCTAAGCCCGCTTGAGCCTGCCGCCGGTCCGGCGCGAGCCCGGGTCGCGCCCGGTCAAACCTATTTTTGCTCCGCCTTTGGCGCTCCGGTTTCGCTTCGGGACGCGGCGGCGGGTTGAGGAAGATGAGGACTCCATGACCGCCATAATCCACCAATTCCTGTGCCTCAAGGATAATTTTGGGGTTCTCGTCCATGATCCCGACGCCGGCGCGACGGCGGCGGTGGATGCGCCCGAGGCCGCGCCGATCCTGGCCGCGCTTGCGGCGAAAGACTGGCGGCTGACCGACATCCTTATCACTCATCACCACGCCGATCACGTTCAAGGGATAGCCGGGCTCAAGGCGCGATTCCCAAACGCGCGCGTGGTCGGTCCGTTCCGTGAGGCGGCCAAGATCGCCGCCGGCCTCGACCTTGCGGTCGGCGAGGGCGAAAACGTCGGCGTCGGGGCGCTCGAAGCCGTCGTGATCGAGGTTCCGGGCCATACGTCCGGTCATGTCGCCTATTGGCTGCCGCGGGAAGAGGTCGTCTTTACCGGCGACACACTATTTTCGATGGGCTGCGGCCGCGGCTTTGAGGAGCCGGCCGAGGTCTTGTTTCATTCGCTGATGAAGCTCGCGGCGCTGCCGACCCGGACCAAGGTCTATTGCGGCCATGAATATACGCTGGCGAACGCCCGTTTCGCCCTTGGCGTCGATCCAGGCAACGCCAATTTGCAGGCGCGCGCGCTCGATGCGGCCCGCTTGCGCGAGGCGGGCGAATTCACGCTTCCGACAACGATCGCGCTTGAACTTGCGACCAATCCGTTCCTCCGCGCCGGCGAACCCGATATTCAAGCGATCCTCGGCATGCGCGGCGCCGAGCCGGCCAAGGTCTTCGCCGAGCTGCGCGAACGCAAGAACCGGGCGTGAGGCCGCGCCCTGGACCGATGGACAAGATCGAGGCGTTTGAGCCGGTTCCGATCGAAAGGTCGGTCGGATTTTTCAAGACAGGCTCCAGAGGAGGCGCAAGGCCATGCCGATTGACGACAAAGCCGATGCAAGCGCGGCCGAGATTATCCGCCTGCTTGACCTGCGGCCGCATCCCGAAGGCGGCTTTTTCCGCGAGACCTTTCGCGATCGCGCTCAGGCGGCGCCGGGCCGCGCCGCCTCGACGCTCATCTATTTTCTGCTCGAAGCCGGCCAGCGGTCGCATTGGCATAGGGTGGACGCCGCCGAGGTCTGGCACTACTACGCCGGCGCGCCGCTACGGATAACGCTCTCGCGCGATGGAGCAGACGCGAGCCGGCATCTCCTCGGCGCGGATCTCTTCGCGGGGCAGCGCCCGCAAATGGTGGTCCCGGCGGGGTGGTGGCAAGCCGCGCAAAGCCTTGGCGCCTGGACGCTGGTCGGCTGCACCGTCGCGCCGGGGTTCGAATTTTCCGGCTTCGAGCTGGCTCCGCCGGATTGGCGGCCGGCCGCCCAGCCCGAATGACTGTCGGTTAACCTGGGATAAGCGGCGCCTCGCCGGGTAAATTCATTCTTTTGAACCCAAATTCATTCCTTGGAGCCTATGCCCTCGATCCGCTTCTGTAGCTCTTCGAGCTGGCGCTTCATCTCCTCGATGTCGCTTTTGACGGCCGGCTCGGCCAATTCGTCGCGCGGCTTTTCCGCGCCCGCCTGCGCGGGAGGGACGAAAGGGCTGAATAATCCGAGCGCCTGGTTGAACAGTGCCATGTTCTTGCGGGCCTGCTCCTCGAGTGAGCCGAAAATCGGCCCCGCCGCGGGAGCGCCGAAGCCGCCCGCGACCTTGTCGCGGAACTTGCCTTGCTCGCTCGTCAGCTTGTCGATGGTGAACTCGAGATAGCTCGGAACGAGCATTTGCATGCTGTCGCCATAGAAGCGGATGAGCTGGCGCAGGAATGTGATCGGCAGCAGGCTTTGTCCGACTTTGCCTTCCTGCTCGAATATGATCTGGGTCAGCACCGATCGGGTAATGTCCTCGCCGCTTTTGGCGTCGAAAACGACGAAATCCGCGCCGCTCTTGACCATGGTGGCGAGATCCTCGAGCGTGACATAGGCGCTCGTGCTGGTGTTATAGAGGCGACGGTTCGCGTATTTCTTGACCGTGATAGGTTGTTTTTCATTGGACATGGTCGATTACCCGCCTGCAGGAAGTCTTCTCGGAAGCCCGTGGACCTTATCGGACCGACGGCTCCCATCCGTTCTATGGAAACCAAAACAGAATCACCGCGCCCAATCTCATCTACAATCTGGATGCGTCATTTTTTCCGCCGCGCCGGCGTCGCTTTCAACCGGATGGATCAATTCGTTCGATAAAGCCTTGCGCCAAATCAATCGAATTGGCGCGCGCGTCGGCTAAAAATGAACGGTTCGCGTCAAGACATTCGCGGGATCGCCTCCCAACGCGTCCGGCATGTCCTTGGCTCGGCGTCGTCGCGCTTGCCGCCGGGGTCCAAGCGCCTGCCCTCCATGACCTGCCTTCCATGACATGTGTTTTTTTTAGAATAGGCGCATTATTTAAAAGCGAAAGCCGATTTCGAGCTTCGAATCGGGGGAGGAAGGCTAATATCCATGCGGATTCATGACGCCAACGGGCTCGCGGGCGGCAAGTTTAATGTGCTAGAGCGGAATGCGGACATCGAAACCGCCGCCCGCCCGCACTCCGCCGCTAGTTTCAAAATATCAACTTCTAAGAATTGCTCGCGATAATTTTGGGTTCATTCAATCCAAAATCATCGCGACCTCGAGTGCGGACAACGCCCGCGGAGCTCCAGCAGGGGCGAAACCCAAGGAGAATGCCCAATGTCACGTGAAATCGTAATCGTGAGCGCGGCGCGCACGGCCGTTGGATCGTTTAACGGGGCCTTTGCCGCCACTCCCGCGCATGAGCTCGGCGCGACGGCGATCAAGGCGGCGCTCGAACGCGCCAAGGTCGAGCCCGGCGACGTGGACGAAGTTATCCTGGGTCAGGTGTTGACCGCCGGGCAGGGCCAGAATCCGGCTCGCCAGGCCGCGATCAAGGCTGGCGTTCCGCAAGAGAAGCCCGCCTGGGGCCTCAATCAGGTTTGCGGCTCGGGCCTCCGCGCCGTGGTGGTGGGCCTGCAGCAGATCGCCAATGGCGACGCCAATATCGTCGTCGCCGGCGGCCAGGAGAGCATGTCGCAGTCGCATCATAGCGCCTATCTGCGCGCTGGCGTGAAAATGGGCGATCTTAAATTCGTCGACACGATGTTGCGCGACGGCCTGACCGACGTCTTCAACGGCTATCACATGGGGCAAACCGCCGAAAACGTCGCCGCGAAATGGCAGATCAGCCGCGATGAGCAGGATCGTTTCGCGCTCGCCTCGCAAAATAAAGCCGAGGCGGCGCAGAAGGAAGGCCGGTTCAAGGAGGAGATCGCGCCCTTCGTGGTCAGCAGCAAGAAGGGCGACGTCACCGTCGACGCGGATGAATATATCCGTCTCGGCGCGACGCTCGATGCGCTGGCCAAGCTCAGGCCGGCTTTCACGAAGGATGGAACCGTCACGGCGGGCAACGCCTCGGGCATTAATGACGGCGCCGCCGCGTTTGTCTTGATGAGCGCCAAGGACGCGAGCGCGCGCGGCCTGACTCCGCTCGGCCGCATAGCCTCTTGGGCCAGCGCCGGCGTCGATCCGGCGCTGATGGGTTCGGGACCTATCCCCGCCTCGCGCAAGGCGTTGGAAAAGGCCGGCTGGAAGGTCAAGGATCTCGAGCTGGTCGAGGCGAACGAGGCTTTCGCGGCGCAGGCGCTCGCGGTCAACAAGGATCTCGGCTGGGACCCGGCCATCGTGAATGTGAATGGCGGCGCGATCGCGATCGGCCATCCGATTGGCGCCTCGGGCGCGCGGGTCCTCACCACGCTTCTGCATGAAATGCGCCGCCGCGGCGCGAAGAAAGGCTTGGCAACTCTCTGCATCGGCGGCGGCATGGGCATAGCTCTCACCATCGAGCGTTGATCTCGAATTCGGCGGCGCTCCCGGCGGGCGCCGGCGATTTCTCGCGAAGCGGCGATCGCTTCGCGGCTCGAAAACGTCCTACATCGAAAATTAAGCGCTTCTTGCCGTGAGGAAGGAGCGTTGAGCAGGCCCCGAAGCCGGAAATCGGCATTTCCAATTTTGGGCCTGTTCCGGCCAATTGATTTGGCGCAAGTCCGCGATTGATCGGATGACTAATCCGATGCGGACTTGCTCGGAGCCGCCAAAGGCGGCGCGGTTTTGGATGCGGCGCGCCGCGCTCGGGATAGAGGGCGGCCAGGAGGGGGTAACGCGGATGGCTCGGGTAGCAGTAGTGAGCGGCGGCACGCGCGGAATTGGCGCCGCCATCAGCAAAGCGCTGAAGGCGGCCGGCTATCAAGTCGCCGCGAATTATGCCGGCAATGACGAGGCCGCGGCGAAATTCAAGGCCGAAACCAACATCCCTGTCTACAAGTGGGATGTTTCCGACTATGCGCAATGCGCGGAAGGCCTGAAGAAGGTTGGCCAAGACCTCGGCCCTATCGACATATTGGTCAATAATGCGGGGATCACGCGCGACACCATGTTCCACAAGATGACGCCGGAGCAATGGTATGACGTGATCAACACCAATCTGAATTCACTTTTCAACATGACGCGCCCGTTGATCGACGGCATGCGGGAGAGGGGCTTTGGCCGAATCGTCAATATTTCCTCGATCAATGGCCAGAAAGGGCAAATCGGGCAGGTGAATTACACCGCCTCGAAAGCTGGCGACATCGGCTTCACCAAATCGCTCGCTCAGGAAAACGCAGGCAAGGGAATCACCGTCAACGTGATCTGCCCCGGCTATATCGCCACCGATATGGTCAAGGCGGTGCCGAAAGAGGTCTTGGAGAAATCCGTATTGCCGCTCATCCCGGTTCGCCGTCTCGGCGAGCCGGAGGAAATCGCGCGCTGCGTCGTTTTTCTTGTCGCCGAGGACGCAGGCTTCATCACCGGCTCAACGCTGAGCGCCAATGGCGGGCAATATATGGCCTAATTGGCCGCCGCGGCCCCGACCGCGCCGCGGACCGGGGCCGTTTTTCACCCAAGCTTCGCCTTAGGCGGAAGAACCGACGAAATCGGAGTAATCGACGCGGTTGAATTTTTCCGCGCCCGAGCGTCGCCGCCGGCCCCGACAAAACCATCCTGACAGAGACGCTCGCGGTCCGCTTCGCTTCGGCTCGCTCGGACATTGGGCGCGAAGGCGGCCCTATAGCGGCCGGCGACGGCGTGATTCGGCCGATCGCTTTGATCGAAGGTCGCGGCGCCGCGCGCCGACCGCTCCTCGATCTCATGACAGCAAAATCAGCCTCTTTTGGTCGAGCGAGACCTGGCCTCGCCCGCCGCGTTTCCATGTCCGCAATTTAGGACGGCTGCCGATCGCGCAAGCTCCATTGAGACGCTTCATCGGCCAGCTAGCTCCGCAATTCACATTGACCCCCATATTATCCCATGCTATCCCAAATTGTCCCGTTTCGAGTCTCTTGTTGTTGGTCCGTGCGGCGCTTGAGTTCGGCGCATCGCGGCCCGACCGCGCAGCAACGCAGGTTGGGAGAGTGGACGGATATCGCTCGAATTTCACCAACCGGCTCGACGCCAAGGGGCGGGTGTCGATTCCGGCTCCGTTTCGGGCGGTGTTGGCGCGCGATGGTTTTGAAGGTCTTTATGTCTATCCCGCGCTTGATCAGGAGGCGCTCGATTGTGGTGGCCATGCGCTGTTGCAGGAAATCGACGGGCTCGTTGGGAGGCTTCCTCTCTATTCGGAAGAGCGCGACCTGTTCTCCACGGCGCTGATCAGCACAAGCGAGATTTTGAAAGTCGATTCGGAGGGGCGGGTGATCCTCAGCGGAGGCGCTCAAGATCGAGGCCGGGATCACGACGGAAGTCACTTTCGCTGGGCATGGGCACAAGTTCCAGCTCTGGGAGCCGGGCCGTTTTCGCGCGCATCTGGTGGAGGCCAAAAACCAGGTGCGCGAAAAATTGCGAAAGCAGCCCGGCTCCAGACCCGCGGCGCCGGACCCGCCGCCGCCACGGCCGCATGGAGCACGGGAATGACATCGGGTCGCGGCGAAGAGGATGATCTCGCCGCTGGCGGACTGGCCCGGCACGTTCCCGTGCTTCGTGAGGAAGTCCTGAGCGCGCTAGACCCGCGCGACGGCGGCCTTTACCTCGACGCCACTTTCGGCGCGGGCGGCTATACGAGCGCTATCCTCGCGAAGCCGGGAGCCCGCGTCCTGGCGCTCGACCGCGATCCGGTCGCGCGATCGCGGCGGGAGCGGAGCTCGCGCGCCGCGCGCATGGCCGGCTCTATCTGACGCAGCGAGCGTTTTTCCCGCCTCGTGAAGCGGCGCGGCGGTGCGGGCTCGCGGATTTCGACGCGGTCGTGCTCGATATTGGCGTTTCCTCGATGCAGCTCGACGACGCCGGTCGCGGCTTTTCCTTTCGCGGCGAAGGTCCCGCTCGACATGCGCATGGATTGCTCGGGTCCAAGCGCCGCCGATCTCGTCAATGGCGCCGACGAAGCGACCCTCGCCGACATCCTTTATTATTTTGGCGAGGAGCGGGCCGCGCGCCGGATCGCGCGCGCGATCGTCGTCGATCGCGCCAAGGCGCCCTTCACGACGACGGCCGCGCTTGCCTCAATGATCGCCCGCGTCGCGCCGGCAAAGCCCGGAGAATTGCATCGCGGCGACGCGGTCCTTCCAGGCGCTCCGCATCGCGGTCAATGACGAACTCGGCGAGCTTGTCCAGGCGCTTGTCGCGGCGGAAGCGATCTTGAAGCCAGGCGGCCGGCTCGCCATCGTCACCTTTCATTCGCTCGAGGATCGGATCGTCAAGCAATTCTTCGCGGCGCGGTCCGGGCGCGGGCAAACGCCGTCGCGGCGGCTCCCGGGCGAAGCCGCTCCGCCGGAGCCGACCTTCTTTCTTCCCGGCAAGCAGCCGATCGCTCCGCCCGGCGGCTGAAATCGCCGCCAATCCGAGGGCGCGGTCGGCCAAGCTTCGCTATGGAGATCCGCACCCGCGGCGCCCCGCGCGGCCTCGATGACAATCTCGCCGCGCTTGCGCGCCTGCCGCAACGCAAGCCGGGAGGGCGTTGACATGGTGCGGATTTTAAATCTTCTTGCGGTCATGGCCCTGATCGGTTCGGCCATCTACGCCTATTCGATCAAATATGAGACGATCTATCACGCCGAGAGGATCGTCAAGCTGAAGCATGAGATCAAGGCGGAGCAGGATCAGATCGGAATGCTGCGGGCCGAATGGGCGCATCTGACCCGCCCCGGAGCGCATCCAGGCGCTGGCCGACAAGCTTCTCGACCTGCAGCCGATCGCCTTGACCCAGATCGTCAGCGCGCGAGGCCTTGCCCGCCAAGGGCGCCGAAGATCGACGCGATCGGGCGAAAACTCGAAGCGCTCGGCCTGGCGGAGCCGACACGCACGCCGCGCGACGGGGCCGCCTCGGCGCCGCCGACGCCGGCCGCTCCGGTAAGATGAAGATCGATCACGATGACCGAGGGCTTCGACGAAGAACTTAGGGACGGAAACGGCGGCCGCCGGCCGACCGCCGCGCTCCGGTTCGCCCCGATTCGATCCGCAACGATCGCTTCCGCAGCGATCTCTTGCGCGCGCGGTCAGAGCGTTGTCGCCGACCTGTTTTCGACCAAGCTCGACAAGAGCAGGCCGCGCATCCTGCTCGTCGCCTGCGTCTTCCTCGCTGTCTATGGAATCATTGGCGGCAAGCTCATCCTGTTCGGCTTGCGGCAGGAACCGCCGCAGAGCGTCAAGCGCTCCGGCTCCGACGTGATCGCCGCGGCGCGGCCGGACATTCTCGATCGCAACGGCGAAGTTCTGGCCACCGACATCAAGGTCATGTCGGTTTTCGCCGAACCGCGCCGCATTATCGACAAGGATGAAGCGGTCGAGCTTCTCACCGCCGTCTTGCCCGATGTCGATGCGCGTGAATTGCGCGAGCGCCTCGGCTCCCGCAAGGGCTTCATCTGGGTCAAGCGCGCGATCACGCCGAAGCAGCAGCAGGAGGTCTATCGGCTTGGCCTTCCGGGCGTCGGCTTCCTGCCCGAAAACAAACGCGTTTATCCCAACGGCCCGCTCGCCGCGCATGTCCTTGGCTTCGCCAATCTCGACGGCGTCGGCATTTCGGGACTCGAGAAATATATCGACGGCCAGGGCCTCGGCGACTTGCATGGCGCCGGGTTCAGCCTGACGCCGGATGATTTGAAGCCGATCACCACATCGCTCGATCTCAAGGCGACCTACGCGGTCCGTGACGAACTCGCCAAGGGCGTCGCCAAGTTCAAGGCGAAAGCCGGAGCGGCGACGATTATCGACGTCGACACCGGCGAAATCGTCGCGATGGCGTCATTGCCCGATTACGATCCGAATTCGCCCGCGCGACGCGCTCGATCCGAACCATATCAACCGGCTCACCGTCGGCGTTTATGAAATGGGCTCGACCTTCAAGGCGATCTCCATCGCCATGGCGCTTGATCTCGGCAAGGTCAATCTTCATTCGCGGATCGACGCGCGCGAATCCTTGCGCCATGGCCGCTTCACGATCCATGACTACCACGCTCAGCACCGACTCCTGAGCGTGCCCGAGGTCTTCACCTATTCCTCGAATATCGGCGCCGCCCGCATGGCGCTGATGGTCGGGGTCGAAGGCCACAAGGCGTTCCTGCGGAAAATGGGCCAGCTCGACGCGTCTGCGCACCGAGCTGCCGGAGACCGCCGAGCCGCTCGTTCCGAAAAACTGGGGCGAGCTCAACACTATGACCATCGCCTTCGGGCAGGGCCTCAATGTCGCGCCTTTGCAGGCGGTGATGGCGGTCGGCGCGCTCGTCAATGGCGGGATGCTGGTCACGCCGACCTTCTTGAAGCGGAGCGAAGCGGAGGCGAAGCAGATCGCCCCCCGGGTGGTCAAGCCGGAAACCTCGGAGTCGATGCGCTATCTCATGCGGCTCAACGCGGAAATCGGCACCGCGAAAATCGCCGATATCAAGGGCTATTTCGTCGGCGGCAAGACCGGCACGGCGGATAAGATCGTCCATGGCCATTATTCGAACGACCAAGGTGCTCACGACATTCATGGCGATCCTGCCGGCGGACAAGCCGAAATATCTCTTTCTGACCCTGCTCGACGAGCCGCAGGGACTGCCGGAGACGCACGGCTTCTATCACACCGCCGCCCATAACGCGGGCTTCGTCACAGGCAAGATCATCGAGCGGACCGGGCCCTTGCTCGGTCTGCCGCCGCGCATCGAATTGCCGACGCCAGCCGTTTCCGCTCCTGGCGAAGCTTGGCTACGGCATGGCCAATGCGCCCGCCAGCGGCGGGAGGCGGACATTGATGCGGCTCGCCGAGCTCCTTCCCGACGAAAATATCGCCGAAGCCCTTCGCCTTGCGCGAGATCAAGGACATCGCTTTCGACAGCCGCGCCGTGACCGAAGGCGCGGCGTTTTTCGCCGTGCCCGGCAGCGAAGGCGGACGGCCTCGCCTTCGTCGGGGACGCCGTGCGGCGCGGCGCTGTCGCGATCATCGCCGAACGCGCGCCCCCGTCATTGCTCGGCGCGGCCGCCTTCATCAAGGTCGCGGATGCGCGGCGCGCCTTGTCGTTCGCCGCGGCGCGGCTCTATCCGCGCCAGCCCGAAACGATCGTCGCGATCACCGGCACGAGCGGCAAGACTTCCGTCGCCGCCTTCGCGCGCCAGATTTGGGCGGCGCTCGGCGCAAAAGCCGCTTCGCTTGGAACGCTTGGAGTCGTCGCGCCGTCAGGGGCGGTCTATGGCTCGCTCACCACGCCCGACCCAGTGACGCTGCATAAGACCCTCGACCAACTCGCTGGCGGCGGCGTCACGCATCTCGCGCTCGAAGCCTCCTCGCATGGCCTAGAACAGCGCCGGCTCGACGGCGTGCGTCTCGCAGCGGCGGGCTTCACAAATCTTTCGCGCGACCATCTCGACTATCATGCGACGCTCGAAGCCTATCTGGCCGCGAAATTGCGGCTGTTCGATCGGCTGCTGGCGCCGGGCCAAACCGCGGTCGTCGACGCCGACAGCGACGTCGCCGACAAGGTCGTCGCGGCCTGCGCGGCGCGCGGCTTGCGGGTCTTTTCGGTTGGACGGAAGGGCGCCGCGATCCGTCTTCTCGAAGCTGAAGCCGAGAATTTCTCGGCGCGGCTTCGTTTCGCCTATGGTGGCGTAGGCTTCACGATCAAGCTTCCTCTCGCCGGCGCGTTTCAGGCGTCGAACGCGCTTGTCGCGGCCGGTCTTTGCATCGCGACGGGAAGCCCGCCCGAGGCGGTTTTCGCGGCGATGGAGCGGCTTGAAGGCGCGCCCGGCCGGCTTGAGCTTGTCGGCCGTCGTCATGGCGCGCCCGTCTTCGTCGATTACGCCCATAAGCCCGACGCGCTCGACAAAGTCCTGCGCGCCTTGCGGCCATTCGTGCCCGACAAGCTCATCGTCGTCTTCGGCTGCGGCGGGGATCGCGACGCCGGCAAAAGGCCGATCATGGGCGAGCTGGCGGCCCGCCTCGCCGACCATGTCATCGTCACCGACGACAATCCCCGCTCCGAGGATCCGGCGGCGATCCGCAAGGCGATCCTCGCCGGCGCGGCGGAGCTTGGCCATGTCCAGGAAATCGGCGACAGGGCTGCGGCGATTGCGCGGGCGATCGCCGCGCTTGAACCCGGCGACGGGCTCCTGATCGCCGGAAAAGGCCATGAAACGGGCCAAATCATTGGCGACAGGACCCTTCCTTTCTCCGATTCTGATTGCGCCCGAGCGGCGCTGAAGGAATATGCCGCATGACCGATGGCGCCTCGAGCGAGGCTTTATGGACGGGCCTCGAACTCGTCGCCCCGCTCGCGGCGCGGGTCAGCGGCGGCGTGCCGCCGGGCGGCGCGAAAGGCATTTCGATCGATACGCGAACGCTGCAGGACGGCGAGCTGTTTTTCGCGATCAAGGGAGGAAACAGCGACGGCCATGACCATGTGGGCGCCGCCCTGGCCAATGGGGCGTTCGCGGCGGTCGTCGATGAAGCCCATGCCGACGAGCTTGCGCGGCAAGGCCATCTCTTCGTCGTGCGCGACGTCCTTCAGGCCTTGGAGCGCCTCGGCGCCGCCGCCCGCGACCGCACCGCCGCCCGCATTGTCGCGGTCACGGGCTCGGTTGGCAAAACCTCGACGAAGGAGGCCTTGCGCGTCGCGCTCGGGCAGGCCGGCGCGGTGCACGCCTCGGTCGCCTCCTACAATAATCATTGGGGCGTGCCGCTCACCTTGGCCCGGATGCCGAAGCGGACGCGGTTCGGCATCTTTGAAATCGGCATGAACCATTCGGGCGAGATCGCGCCGCTCGTCGCCATGGTGCGTCCGCATGTGGCGATCATCACGACGATCGCCCCGGTTCATCTGGAGAATTTCGCGAGCCTTGACGAGATAGCCGACGCCAAGGCGGAGATATTTTCCGGTCTCGCGCCGGGCGGCGTCGCCATCCTCCATCGCGACATCGCGCAATATGAGCGTCTCCTCGCGCAGGCGAAGGCGTCGCCCGCGGGCTATGTCGCGAGCTTCGGCGAACATGAGAAGGCGGACGCAAGACTTTTGAGCGTGACGCTCGCGGCCGATCATTCGATGGTCGAGGCGGAGATCTGCGGCCGGTCGCTGACGTACCGTCTCGGCGCGCCAGGGCGCCATCTCGCCATGAATTCGCTCGCGGTGCTTCTCGCGGCCAAGGCGCTCGGCGCGGATCTGGACGCCGCCGCCGGCGCGCTCGCCTTTTTCGCGGCTGGGCCCGGACGCGGCCAGAGGCTGATCCTCGCCGCCAAGGACGGCCCTTTCACGTTGATCGACGAGAGCTATAACGCCAATCCGGCGTCGATGCGCGCGGCCTTCGCGCTCGCCGGAGCCTTGCCCGTTCCAGACAAGGGCCGCCGCATCGCGATCCTTGGCGACATGCTCGAACTCGGCCAAGACGAGGCGGCCATGCACGCCGCCCTCGCCGCGGATGTCGCCGCCAACAAGATTGATCTCGTCTATGCCGCCGGTCCATTGATGAGGCATCTGTTCTTGTCTTTGCCGGGGCAGTTGCAGGGCGGGTGGCGCGAAAGCTCCAGCGAGCTCCAGCCGATCGCCTGCGCCGCGATCCGCGGCGGCGACCTCGTCGTCGTCAAAGGCTCGAACGGCAGCCGCATGAGCGCGATCGTCGACGCATTGAAGGAGGGCCAAGCGACTGAGAGCGCCGCCGCTTCGGGCGCGGCGCAACCCGGGCGAGGATCTTGAAATGCTGACCTGGCTCGCCGAGTTTTCGAGCGTTTTCGGACCGCTCAACCTGTTTCGCTACATCACTTTCCGCACCGGCGGCGCGACCGCGACCGCCTTGTTCTTCGTGTTCTTCCTCGGCCCCAGGATCATCGCCGCCCTGCGCCTCAAGCAGGGCAAGGGCCAGCCGATCAGGGACGACGGGCCGCAATCGCATCTTCTCACCAAGAAGGGCACGCCGACCATGGGAGGCTTGATGATCCTGTCGGGCCTCATCGTCTCCACCCTGCTCTGGGCCAGGCTCACCAACCACTATGTGTGGATCGTTCTGCTTGTCATGATCGGCTTCGGCCTCATCGGCTTCTATGATGATTTTCTCAAAGTGACCAAGCAGACCCATAAGGGATTTTCGGGGCGGCTGCGGCTCGCGCTCGAAGCGGCGATCGCGGTCGTCGCCTGCTACGCGATGATCAAATTCGGGACGCCGCACACCACGTCTCTCGCTCTGCCCGCCGTCAATGGATTCGTCGCCGATCTCGGCCTGTTCTTTCTCGTTTTCGGACCGTTCGTGATCGTCGCCGCCGGCAACGCCGTCAATCTCACCGACGGCCTCGACGGGCTCGCCATCGTGCCGGTCATGATCGCGGCGGGAACCTTCGGGATCATCGCCTATCTCGCTGGCAATGCGATATTCTCGACCTATCTCGGGATCAATTTCGTGCCCGGCGCCGGAGAGCTCGCCATCGTCTGCGGCGGCTTGATCGGGGCAGGCCTCGGCTTTCTCTGGTTCAACGCGCCGCCGGCGCAGATCTTCATGGGCGACACCGGCTCGCTCGCGCTCGGCGGCCTGCTCGGCACCATCGCCGTCGCCGTCAAGCATGAGATCGTGCTTGTCATCGTCGGCGGGCTTTTCGTCGTCGAGACTCTTTCGGTCGTCGTCCAGGTGGTCTCGTTCAAGCTCACCGGCAAACGCGTCTTCAAGATGGCCCCGATTTACCACCATTTCGAGCAGCTCGGCTGGTCCGAGCCGCAGGTCGTCGTCCGATTCTGGATCATAGCTTTCGTGCTGGCGTTGATTGGCCTCTCCACTCTGAAGCTGAGGTGATGATGACGCCGGTCACTACCTATAAGGACACGCATGTCGCCGTGTTCGGCCTCGGCGGCTCCGGGTTCGTCACCGCGCAGGCCTTGGTCGCGGGCGGCGCCCGAGTCATCGTTTGGGACGACAATGAGCATGCGCGGGAGAAAGCGCGCGCGGCGGGTCTCAGGATCGAAAATCTCGCGACCGCCGATTGGTCGGAGCTTGCCTCGCTCGTTCTTTCGCCCGGCGTGCCGCTGACCCACCCGGCGCCGCATTGGACCGTCTTGAAGGCGCGGCAGGCGGGCGTCGAAATTATCGGCGACATCGAGTTCTTCTGCCGGGAGCGCCGCAAGATCGCGCCGAAATCGCCCTTTGTCGCGATTACCGGAACCAATGGAAAATCGACCACGACGGCGCTCGTCGCGCATCTTTTCCGCAGCTTTGGTTTCGCGGTCGAGGTCGGCGGCAATATAGGCACGCCGATCCTGGCGCTGGAGCCGCCCGCGCAGGATCGCGTCCATGTCATCGAATGCTCGTCCTTCCAGATTGATCTCGCGCCCACGCTCGATCCCTCGGTCGGCATCCTTCTCAACATCACGCCGGATCATCTCGATCGGCATGGCATCAATCGAAAATTACGCCGCGATCAAGGCGCGGCTCGCGCGCAACGCCGATCAGGCCGTCGTCGGCGTCGACGATAAGTTCAGCCTTTCCATCGCCGAGGAATTGCGCGCGGCGGGCCGTCGGCCGACCTTTATTTCGGTGACGCAGCCGACGATCGAGAATGGCCTCGTCCTCGACGGCTCATGCCTCATGCGCCGCGCCGCGGGCCGGTCGAGCGAGATCGCCGAGCTTGCCGGCATAGCCTCCTTGCGCGGCGCGCATAATGGCCAGAACGCCGCCGCGGCGGTGGCGGCGCTTGGGTCGCTCGGTTCAGACCTTGAGCGTGTGGCGAAAGGCTTACGCGGCTTTCCCGGCCTCGCGCATCGCCTGGAGGAGGTCGGGCGCAAGGGCGCGTGCTTTTCGTCAATGATTTCAAGGCGACCAACGCCGACGCCGCCGAAAAAGCGCTTCTGTCCTTCGACAGGGTTTTTTGGATTCTCGGCGGCCGCGCCAAGCAGGGCGGCATCGAGCCGCTTCGGCCTTTGTTTTCAAAAGTCGTCAAGGGCTATCTGATCGGCGAGGCCGGCGAGGCTTTTGCGCAGACGATTGGCGAGGCCTTTCCTTTCGAGATCTGTGGCGCGCTGGAGACAGCGATACCGGCGGCCGCGCGCGACGCCGAGGCGAGCGCCATAGCCGAACCTGTCGTGTTGCTGTCGCCGGCCTGCGCCTCCTTCGATCAATTTTCGGATTTCGAGAAGCGCGGCGATAGGTTTCGCGAAATCGTCAAGGAATTGCTGGCGGCGGTGCCGCGCGTCTGAGCAAACAAGGGCGGGCGAGGGGGGAGCGGAAATGGTGTCGCGCGCGGAACGTTCGGCTTTGGCGAATTGGTGGTGGACGATCGATCGCTGGATGCTTGCGGCGGTCGCCTCGCTCATTGTGCTGGGGCTTGTCTTGACCATGGCGGGCAGCCCGCCGGTGGCCGAGCGACTCGGCCTGCCTGCCTTTCATTTCGTCCATCGCCAGGCGCTTTTTCTGGCCCCGGCCATCGCCGTGCTCATCGCCACGTCTTTCCTCACGCCGCGGCAGGTGCGGCGCGTGGCGCTGTTCGTGTTTCTCGTGTCCATGGCCTTGATCCTCACGGCGCTTTTGTTCGGCCATGAGGTCAAGGGATCGAAACGTTGGATTCTGGGCATTCAGCCGTCGGAGTTCCTGAAGCCGGCCTTTGTCATCCTGGTCTCCTGGGCCTTCGCCGAAGGCGGCAAGCGCCGCGACGTTCCGGCCAATCTGATCGCGCTCCTGCTGCTGCCGGCCACGATCGTCCCATTGATCCTGCAGCCGGATTTCGGCCAGACCCTGCTGATTTCGCTGGTGTGGGCGGCGCTTTTCTTCATGGCCGGGCTGCATTGGTTCTGGGTCGCGGGCATTGGCGGCGCGGGTCTCGGCGGCGCGCTGCTCGCTTATAAATTCGTGCCGCATGTGCGGGCGCGGATTCTCAAATTCATCGACCCGGCGGCCGGCGGCGGGATCGTCGACACGTTTCAAGTGGACACGGCGCTGGACAGCTTCATGTCCGGCGGCTGGTTCGGCAAAGGCCCCGGCGAAGGAACGGTCAAGCGCATCCTCCCCGACGCCCATACGGATTTCATCTTCGCGGTGACCGGCGAGGAATTCGGCATCGTCGCCTGCCTCGTCCTTGTTTCGCATCTTCGCCTTCATCGCGCTGCGCGGCTTGCTGATGGCGGCGCGCAACGAGGATCCTTTCTGCCGTTTCGCGGCGGCCGGGCTCGTCATGCTGTTCGCCGTGCAAAGCGCGATCAACATGGCGGTCAATCTTCATCTCATGCCGGCCAAGGGCATGACCCTGCCGTTCATCTCCTACGGCGGCTCATCGCTTGTCTCGCTGGCGCTCGCGATCGGCTTTCTGATCGCCGTCACGCGCAAGCGGCCGGGCTCCGCCTTCGTCGCCGGCAACCGATCGGTCGGCTTCGCATGACCGACGCACGCCCGATCGTGGTCGCGGCGGGAGGCACGGGCGGACATTTGTTTCCGGCCGAGGCCTTGAGCAATGCGCTCGCCGCGCGCGGCGTGACCGTCGAGCTCATCACCGACGAGCGGGCGACGAGATATGGCGCGGCCTTTCCCGCGCGCGCCATTCATCAAATCCCCGCCGCGACGCCGCGCGGCGTGTCCCTCCTCGCCCGCCTGAGCGCGGTTCTCACGCTCGCGCGGGGCACGCTCGCGGCGCGCCGCCTGCTCAAGCGCATCCAGCCTCGCGCGCTCGTCGGGTTCGGCGGCTATCCGACCGTGCCGCCCGCGCTCGCCGCGACGCAACTTGGCGTGCCGACGCTCCTGCACGAGGGCAACGCGGTCATCGGCCGCGCCAACCGTTTTCTCGCCGCGCGCGTCGACGCCATCGCGACAGGTTTCGACCAGCTCGGCGGCGTCAGCGCGAAAATCGCCGCTAAGACGCATCGCACCGGCAACCCGGTGCGTCCCATGGTGATCGAAGCCGCGAAAATGGCGTTTCCCGATTTCGCCGATGAGCGCTTGCGGCTTCTGGTCACCGGCGGCTCGCAAGGCGCGCGAATCATGTCGGACATCGTGCCGGCCGCGATCAAGCTCATGCCGGAAAGCGCCAGGGCCAAGCTCGTCATCATCCAGCAGGCGCGCGAGGAAGATCGCGCGAGGGTTGCTGCTGTCTATGAGGGGCTCGGTCTTACCGCCGAGGTCGCGGCGTTTTTTCCCGATCTGCCGATGCGGATCGCCAAATCGCATCTG
Source organism: uncultured Alphaproteobacteria bacterium (assembly GCA_963829515.1). Classification (GTDB taxonomy): domain Bacteria; phylum Pseudomonadota; class Alphaproteobacteria; order Rhizobiales; family Beijerinckiaceae; genus Methylocapsa. The sequence continues at coordinate 86,752 of CAWHIP010000013.1, read as the reverse complement.
GTCATCGCCCGCGCCGGCGCCTCGACCGTATCCGAGCTCGCGGTCATCGGCCGCCCGGCCATTCTCGTCCCGCTGCCGCATGCGCTGGACCAGGACCAGGCCGCCAACGCCAAGCAATTCGCCGCCACCGGCGCGGCGACCGTCGTGGATCAAAGCGCATTTTCGCCGCAATGGCTGGCGACTGCTTTGGCGGACGCGCAAGGCGATATGCCGGGCCTCGCCCGCCGCGCCGCCGCGGCGAGGCGGGCGGGCGTCGCCGACGCCGCCGAAAGGCTCGCCGATCTCGTCCTGAGCCTCGTGGCGGAGACGGAGAAAAAGCGATGAAGCTGCCGCATGAATTAGGGCCGATCCATTTTATCGGCATTGGCGGCATCGGCATGTCGGGCATAGCCGAAGTCCTGCTCAATCTCGGCTATCGCGTTCAAGGCTCGGACGCCGCCGAAAACGCCAATGTGCTGCGCCTGCGCGACAAGGGCGCGCTCGTCCATATCGGCCATCGCGGCGAAAATCTCGGCGCGGCGGAAGTGGTCGTGGTCTCGACCGCGATCAAGCGCGACAATCCAGAGCTGGTCCTCGCGCGGGAAAAGCGGATTCCAGTGGTCCGCCGCGCAGAGATGCTCGCCGAACTCATGCGCCTCAAGCAATGCGTCGCCATCGCCGGCACCCATGGCAAGACGACGACCACCTCCCTCGTCGCGACTTTGCTCGTGGCGGGCAAATTCGATCCGACCGTGATCAATGGCGGGATCATCAACGCCTATGGCACCAATTCGCGGCTCGGCGCGGGCGATTGGATGGTGGTCGAGGCCGATGAAAGCGACGGCACGTTCCTGAAGCTTCCGGCCGATGTCGCCGTCGTCACCAATATCGATCCCGAGCATCTCGACCATTTCAAAACCTTCGACGCGATCAAGGAGGCCTTCCGCGCCTTCGTCGAAAACATCCCCTTCTATGGTTTCGCCGTGATGTGCCTCGATCATCCGACGGTGCAGGAGCTGGTCGGCAAGATCGAGGACCGGCGCGTCGTCACCTATGGCGAAAATCCGCAGGCTGACGTCCGGCTGGTTGATGTCGATCTCACTAATGGCGTCTCGCGTTTCACCGCGATCATTCGCGACCGCAAAGGGGCCGGCGAAACCGCGCTTGAGAATATCGTCATGCCCATGCCGGGACATCATAATGCGCTGAACGCCACCGCCGCGCTCGCCGTGGCGCATCAGCTCGGCATGAGCGCTGACCAGATCCGCGCGGCGCTCGCCGGCTTTGGCGGCGTCAAGCGGCGCTTCACAAGGACCGGCGATTGGAACGGCGCGATCATCTTCGACGATTACGGCCACCATCCAGTCGAGATCGCGGCGGTCCTGCGGGCGGCGCGCGCCTCGACCAAGGCGCAAGTCATCGCCATCGTCCAGCCGCATCGCTACACGCGGCTGCATTCGCTCTTCAATGAGTTCGCGAGCTGCTTCAACGACGCCGACGCGGTCATCGTCGCCGATGTCTATCCGGCTGGCGAGGCGCCGATCGAGGGCGCCGATCGCGACGGCCTCGTCGCCGCCCTGAAAGCGCATGGGCATCGCCAGGCGCTCCCGTTGAAACGGCCGGAGGATCTGCCGGGCCTGATCCGCGGCCTCGCCAAGCCCGGCGATTATGTCGTCTTTCTCGGCGCCGGCAATATCACCCAATGGGCCTATGCGCTGCCGGGGCAACTCGCGGCGGGAGACAAGGGATGAGGGGCAGGGCCGAGCCATTTTTTCGCGCCGAGGGACCAGGGGGAGAAGGACCAGGCGCAGAGGCGCGCCCGCGCGTCCCCGACCTCGCCAGGGCCTTGCGTGAAAAGATGCCGGCCCTGCGCGGCGCGCTCGAAGCCGACGCTCCCTTGGCCAATCTCTCCTATTTCAAGACCGGGGGCCCGGCGCAAGCCTTGTTCGAGCCGGCCGACGAGGCGGACCTCGCCTATTTTCTCGCCCGCCTTGATCCGGCGGTTCCTCTCCTCGTTCTTGGGCTTGGCTCCAATATTCTCGTCCGCGATGGCGGCGTCGAAGGCGTCGTGATCCGCCTTGGCAAGGCGTTCCAGGATATCGAGGTCGCGGGCCTCTCGCTTGTCGCCGGGGCCGGCGCGCCCGATGTGAAGCTCGCCTCCGCCGCCGCCAAGGCCGGCGTCGCGGGCCTCGCCTTCCTGCGTGGCGTGCCGGGCTCGATCGGCGGCGCGCTGCGGATGAACGCCGGCGCCTATGGGAGCGAGATCAAGGATGTTTTGCTGTCGTGCCAGGGCGTCGATCGGGCCGGGAAGGTCCGCGTCTTCGCCAATGCCGAGATGGGGTTTTCCTATCGCCATTGCGGCGTCGCCGCCGATGTGATCTTCACGCAAGCGACCTTCCTCGGCGCGCCCGGCGATCCTGAAAAAATATTCGCCGAGATGGCGGAGATCACCAAGGCCCGCGCCGCGACCCAGCCCGTCAACACGCGCACGGGCGGCTCGACCTTCAAGAATCCGTCGGGACATAAAGCCTGGGAATTGATCGACAAGGCGGGCTGTCGCGGCCTTGTCCTCGGCGACGCCCAGGTCTCCGAGCTGCATTGCAATTTCCTGGTCAATCGCGGCGCGGCGCGCGCCGCTGATCTCGAGGCCTTGGGCGAGCTCGTCCGCGCCCGCGTGCTGGAGACGAGCGGCGTGAGGCTCGAATGGGAGATTTTGCGGATAGGGGTCGCAATTTGAGCCTGTCCTCGCAAGCCAATCCGCGACGCCCCCCGAGATGTTTCACATGAAACCTTTTGGTAAGATTTCATCCAACTTCCTTACAAACTCAACCGGATCGCCCTCATGACCTCCAAACATGTCGCGGTGCTCATGGGCGGGCTTTCGGCCGAACGCGAGGTCTCGCTGCGCTCGGGCGAGGCCTGCGCCAAGGCGCTCGAAGCCGAGGGCTTTCGGGTCAGCCGCCTCGATGTCGATCGGCGGATCGCCGAAACGCTGGCGGGCCTTCGTCCCGATGTCGCCTTCAACGCCTTGCACGGCCGCTATGGCGAGGATGGGATCATCCAGGGCGTTCTCGAATTGCTGCGAATTCCCTACACCCATTCCGGCGTGCTCGCCTCGGCGCTGGCGATGCGGAAGGATCGGGCCAAGGATATTTTGCGCGCCGCCGGCGTTCCGGTCGCCAAGGGCGCGACGGTCGATCGGCTGACGGCGGCCAAAAATCATGTCCTGCCGCCGCCCTATGTGGTGAAGCCGCTCAGCGAGGGATCCTCCTTCGGCGTCATCATCGTGCGCAAGGATCAAGCCCATCCGCCGCAGGAATTGACGCGGGACGATTGGTCCTATGGCGAGATGGTTCTGGTCGAGAGTTTCGTCGGCGGACGCGAGCTCACCTGCGCCGTCATCGGCGACAAGGCCCATGCCGTCATCGAGATTCTCGCCGCCGACGGGGGCTGGTACGATTATGACGCAAAATACGCTCCCGGAGGCTCGATCCATGTGCTTCCGGCAAATCTTAAAGGAAATATTTACCAAACTGTACAAGAGTTGGCCCTAGTGGCGCACAGGGCGCTCGGCTGTCGCGGCGTGAGCCGGACGGATTTCCGATTCGACGATTCTCCCGGGGGAACGGGCGAGCTCGTGGTGCTGGAAGTCAACAGCCAGCCCGGCATGACCGAGACCTCCCTCGTGCCCGAAATAGCGGCCTATGCCGGCATGACATTCGGTGAGCTTGTTCGATGGATGGTCGAAGACGCCTCTTGCGATCGGTGAAGGCGATGGAAATCGGCTTCGCGCCGCCGCGCCTGGCCTATGCCGGGGCGCTCGCCTTGCGCGAGCCCGAGCCTGCGCGGGTCAGGCTCGCCACCCGCGCGCGAAAATCAAGGCCTGGCCTTCGCCATCGGATTCTGGCGCGCCTGGCCGGACCCGGCACGGGGGTCATTTTCGCCTCGGCGCTGCTTCTGGCGACCGGCGTCTATGGTGCCGTGAAGGGCGGCCATTACGAGGCCTTCAAGGCCGAACATGGCGCCGCGGCCGACATTCTCGCGAAAGCCTTTGGGTTCGGCATCAAGGCGGTGACGATCGCGGGCCAAAGCGAGCTGCCCGAGTCCGCCATTCTCGCCGCCGCCGATATCGGTCCGCGCAATTCGCTCTTATTCCTCGATGTCGAGCGGGTGAGGGAGCGGCTGCAAGCGCTTCCGCTCGTCAAGGATGTGAGCGTCACCAAGCTCTATCCCGACCGGCTGTTAATCGAGGTCGAGGAGCGCCAGCCATCCGCCCTGTGGCAGAAGGACGGCCATGTGGCGATTGTCGCGGCCGACGGCATGCCGCTCGACGTCATGCGCGACCAGCGCTTCATTCATCTGCCGCTTGTCGTCGGCGCCGGCGCCAATGCGAAGCTCGGCGAATATCTGGCTTTGCTCGCGGCCGCCGGTGACCTGCGCGAGAGGATCCGCGCCGGGATTTTTGTCGCGCAACGGCGCTGGACCCTGAAAACAACCGATGGGATCGACATTCTTTTGCCTGAGCGCAATCCAGAAGCCGCGCTTGCCGCTCTCGTCCAGCTCCAACGCGAGTCGCGCATCCTTGATAAGGATCTTCTCTCGCTTGACTTGCGCCAGGCTGGACGAGCGGTCGCCCGATTGACCGAGGATGGCGCGGCCGCGCGCGCCGAGACGATCGCGCGCAAGACCAAACCGAAAGGCGGCCTCACATGAGTTCGTCGGCGTTGCCGCCCCGCCTGCGTCCCTTGTCCGCGCGGAAAAGCGCGATCCTTTCGGTGCTCGACATAGGGACGTCGAAGATTGTTTGCCTCATCGCGCGGCTCAACCCGAGTGCGCCGTCCGACGCGCTGCGCGGGCGCACCCACCGCTGCCGCATTCTGGGCATCGGGCATCAGCGCTCGCGCGGGATCAAGAGCGGCGTCGTCGTCGACATGGAGGCGGTGGAGAGCGCGATCCGGCTCGCGGTCGACGCGGCGGAGCGGATGGCTGGGGTCGAGGTCGAAAGCGTGATCGTCAATGCGACCGGCGGCAGGCTCGCGTCGCATCTCTTCGACGCCAAGGTCGCCATGGCCGGCCGCGCCGTGACGGACGCCGACGTTCACCGCGTGCTCGAAGCCTGCGCCGCGCGCGGCGGGCGCCAGGGCAGAGCGGCGCTGCATTCCTTGCCGATTGGGTTTTCGCTTGGCGAGACCCGCCATATCCGCGATCCGCGCGGCATGATCGGCGACGAGCTCGGCGCCGACATGCACATGCTCAGCTTGCGACGCGGCCGTCGCGCGCAATCTCATGCTCGCGGTCGAACGCTGCCATTTGGGCGTCGAGGCGCTCGTGGCGACGCCCTACGCCGCCGGCCTCGCCACGCTCGCCGATGATGAAGCCGAGCTCGGCGCGGCGCTGATCGACATCGGCGCCGGCACGACCTCGATCAGCGTATTTGCCGGCGGCCATCTCACCCATGCCGATGCTTTCGCCGTCGGCGGCAATCATGTCACCACCGATGTCGCGCGCGGCCTCAGCATACAGGCTCGCCGACGCCGAACGGTTGAAGACGCTCTACGGGGCCTGCCTGCCATCCGCCTCGGACGAGCGCGAGACGATCTCGGTCGTGCAGGTCGGCGAGGACGGCGAGCATCCGGCGCATTTGCCCAAGGCGCATCTCGTCCGAATCATTAAACCGCGCGCGGAGGAGATTCTCGAGCTCGTGCGCGACCGGCTGAAGAGCGCCGGCATGCCCGCGCATGCGGGGCGGCGGGTGGTGCTGACCGGCGGCGCGAGCCAGCTCACCGGCATGCAGGAGGCGGCCAAACGGATCATCTCCGGGCAGGTTCGAACCGGCCGGCCGCTTGGCGTGCAGGGCCTACCCGAATCAGCGAAAAGCCCGGCTTTTTCTGCCGCGGTCGGGCTCCTTGTCTACCCGCAGGTGAGCGGCAACGAACATTTCCGATCCACAGGCCGAACCGCCGCGCCGGCGGCGGACGCGAGCGGATATATCGGACGGGTCGGGCAATGGCTCAAGAATAGTTTTTAGTTGTTGATGACGTGTTGGAGAGGCGGCGGCCTCTACATTTTCGTCTTCATCTTCGTTGAAAATAATGTGATGTGAACCCTGGGCGACCTTGACCGGCGCTCCAACGTCGAGAGGCCAGACGATGACGATCAATCTCAAAGCTCCGGAGCTCCGGGAGCTGAAGCCACGGATCATGGTGTGCGGCACGGGCGGAGCCGGCGGCAACGCCGTCAACAACATGATCGTCTCCGGCCTGATCGGCGTCGACTTCATTGTGGCCAATACGGACGCCCAGGCGCTCACCTCGTCGCGGGCCGAGCGAATCATCCAGATGGGCCTGCAGGTGACCGAGGGGCTCGGCGCCGGGTCGCAGCCCGAAGTCGGCCGCGCGGCGGCCGAGGAGGCGATCGAGGAGATCCGCGATCATCTGGCCGGGCGCGCATATGGTTTTCGTCACCGCCGGCATGGGCGGCGGCACCGGCACCGGCGCGGCCCCGGTCATCGCGCGCTGCGCCCGCGACATGGGCATCCTGACCGTCGGCGTCGTGACCAAGCCGTTCCAATTTGAGGGCGCGCGGCGGATGCGCGTCGCCGAGGCCGGCATCAACGAATTGCAGAAATCGGTCGATACGCTGATCATCATCCCGAACCAGAATCTGTTCCGCATCGCCAATGAAAAGACCACATTCGCCGACGCCTTCGCGATGGCCGATCAGGTGCTTTACTCCGGCGTCGCCTGCATCACCGATCTGATGGTGAAGGAGGGGCTCATCAATCTCGACTTCGCCGACGTTCGCGCCATCATGCGCGAGATGGGCAAGGCGATGATGGGCACCGGCGAGGCGACCGGAGACCGCCGCGCGATCCTCGCCGCCGAGGCCGCGATCGCCAATCCTCTGCTCGACGAGGTCTCGATGAAAGGGGCCCGCGGCCTGCTGATTTCGATCACCGGCGGCAATGATCTCACCCTCTATGAGGTCGACGAGGCGGCGGGCCGAATTCGTCAGGAGGTCGACGAGGACGCCAATATCATTCTCGGCGCGACTTTCGATCAAAGCCTCGACGGCATCGTGCGAGTTTCCGTCGTGGCGACCGGCATCGATCATCCGGTTGGGGCCTATGAGTTGAACGCCGCGGAAACCCGCATCACTGAAGTGGCGAATCGCTTGCGGGCGCAGACCGCCGCGCGGGTGGGCGAGGCCGCGCATCATGTCCCGGCGATCGAGACCCATGCGCAGGCGCGCCGGGACTCGCTTCTGAACGAAGAGCGGATCGCGCCGGCGCAGGCGCAGAATTTCGGCCCTGGCCCAAGCGGGCCGCAGCACGCGGTCTATCTGCAGGAGCCGGCGCCGCAGCCGCATCATTTCGCCAATCCGCCGCAAGGGCGGGACTATGACGATCAGTTCGAGTCCGCTCCCTTCATTCCGAGCGCGCCGGACTCTCCCGTCATCCGGCAGCAGAGGATGCCGCAGATCGACGATCTCCCGCTGCCGGGACAAAATCAGATGCGGGCGCATCGGGGAGAATTGCAAGGGCAGCCGCATCCGGAGGTCAAGCGCCGCTCCCTGCTCGAAAGGCTCGCTTCTTTCGGCACCAGCCGGCAGGACGAGACGGCGAGCGCGCCTTATGAAAGGCAGGCGCCGCAAGCGCGGCCGCAGCCGCAGCCGCAGAGCGCGCCGGCGCAACGGCCGCAGGCGCCCAATTCGATTCACGCGGAATATGGCAAACGCGCGCATCCGCCGGCGCCGCAGAGGATCGCCCAGCAGCCGCACGACCCGCACGCCAGGACGCCTTATCAGCCGCCGCGCCCGAGCGAGGAGGACCAGCTCGAAATTCCGGCCTTTCTTCGCCGGCAGTCGAGCTGACGCGGTCAGTTTGAGCCTCGGCCGGCCGCTTCGAGAGATTGCAAGCAAACCAGTCGGCGCGGCGGCCGCCGACGAAATTCATAAATCAGGCGGTGGAAAGCGTCGCCGCCACACTTATGCCGTTTACTCGCCCCACCTATTCGCGGCGTAGCTGGCGCGGTGGCGCTGGTTGCGCTAGAAGGACTTTCGAGGCCGATTGGCTTTTTTGGGCGATGATCGGGCAAAGCGCATGAATGACGCGTCACATGAGACAAAGCGGCCGTTAATGCCTTTCTCGCGCGTGTTGGCTCGCCTGGCGCGGATCGCCGCGGCCGGAGCCCTGGCCTTGTCGGCGGCGGCCTGCTCGAATGGCGATTCCTTCAACCCGCTCAATATGTTCGCCGGAGAGAAATACAAGACCGAGATCGTGCCTGACGTCCCGGCCGATAATCTCTACAATCAGGGCCTGGCCCGGCTGCAAAAGAAGGACTACGCGGGCGCGGCCAAGATTTTCACCGATCTCGACAAGCAATATCCTTATTCGCAATGGCAGAGGAAAGGTCTCATGATGACCGTCTTCAGCCAATTCCAAAACGCCAGCTACGATGACGCCGTCACATCGGCGAAACGCTATGTCGCACTTTATCCAACATCGCCGGACATAGCTTACGCCTATTATCTCGAGGCGATGTCTTATTATAACCAGATCCCGGACATCAGCCGCGATCAGGAACGGGCGGCGAAGGCGGCGGAGTTGTTTTCTCTAATCATCGAAAAATATCCGAAATCGGAATATGTCGAGGATGCGCGCTATAAGCTGCAGGTCGCGCGCGATCAGCTCGCCGGCAAGGAAATGCTCGTCGGGCGCTATTATCTGAACCAGCATAATTACGCTGCGGCGATCAATCGCTTCCGCGAGGTTCTCGCGAAATATCAGACGACCCGGCATACCGAGGAAGCTTTGTTGCGGCTCACCGAGGCCTATTTGGGCCTCGGCATCACCAATGAGGCGCAGACCGCCGCCGCCGTCCTTGGCCACAACTTCCCCGATTTGGTCTGGTACAAAGACGCTTACGCCCGGTTGCAGAGCGATGGGCTCGAGCCGCATGAGGACCAGGGGTCCTGGATATCTAAGGCGTTTCACAAAATGGGCCTCGGTTAGGCGCGCCGTTTGAGGGCGCATCGGGGGAGGCTTCGACCCCATGCTCGTTCAGCTCTCCATCCGCGACATCGTCCTGATCGACAGGCTTGATCTCGATCTCGGCTGCGGCTTGACCGTGCTGACCGGCGAGACCGGGGCGGGCAAATCCATCCTTCTCGACGCTTTCTCGCTGTCGCTTGGCGCGCGCGGCGACGGCGCCTTGGTCCGTCATGGCCAGGCGCAAGGTCAGGTGACCGCCGTCTTCGAGCTCGACTGGGCCATCCGGCGATCGCGGCGGCGAAAGCGCAGGACATAGACGTCGAGGGCGGCCTCATTCTGCGCCGCGTGCAACTGGCGGACGGCCGCACCCGCGCTTTCGTCAATGATCAGCGGGTGACCAGCTTGGCGCTCAAGGCGGTGGCGCGCGAGCTTGTTGAAATTCACGGGCAGCACGACGACCGCGCGCTGGTCAATTCAAGCACCCATCGCCAGCTGGTCGACGCCTATGGCGGCCTTGGCAAGGAGCTCGGCGCCGTGCGCGCCGCTCACGCGCGGCTAGCCGAGATCAAGGCCGAGAGCCTCAGCGAGCAGGCGCGCATCGAAAAAGTGCGGGCCGAGGCGGATTATCTGCGCCACGCCTTCGCCGAGCTCGACAGGCTCGCGCCGGAGCAGGGCGAAGAAGACACGTTGGCGCAGCGCCGCTCGGTCATGATGCAGGCCGAAAAGGTCGCCGGCGAGATCCGCGACGTTTATGAAACCGTGGCTGGCGGCGGGTCGCCGATTTCGACCTTGTCCGCCGCCCTGCGTCGGCTGGAGCGTCGACAGGCTCAGGCGCCGGGGCTGATTGCGCCGGCCGCGCAGGCGCTCGACGCCGCCTTGACCGCGCTCGATCTCGCCGCCCAAGCGCTCGATCAGGCTCTGCGCGACGCGGATTTCGATCCGCGCGAATTGGAGCAGGTTGAAGAAAGGCTGTTCGCCTTGCGCGCGGCGGGGCGCAAATATTTGGTCCCAGTGGACGCCCTGCCCGAGCTCGCGGAGAAATTCGCCGCGAAGTTCCCGCTGATCTCGACGCCGGAGAAGCCAAGCTCGCGCAGCTCAAGGACGCGGTGGAGGCGGCGGAGGCCGATTACGCGGCGTCGGCGCGGATCTTGTCGGAGGCGCGCAAGAAAGCCGCCGCCGCGCTTGACGCCGCCGTGAACGCCGAGCTTGCGCCCTTGAAACTCGAAGGCGCGCGATTTTCGACGGAAATCGCGGTTGAGCCAGCCGGTCAGGACGGATGCGATCAGGTCGAATTCTGGGTGCGGACCAATCCCGGAACGCGGCCGGGTCCGTTGATGAAAATCGCGTCGGGCGGCGAACTCGCGCGTTTCATGTTGGCGCTGAAGGTGGTTCTCGCCGATCGGGGCTCGGCGCCGACGCTCGTTTTCGATGAAATCGACACTGGCGTTGGCGGCGCGGTCGCCGACGCGATCGGACAGCGGCTGGCGCGGCTCGCCTCCCGCGCGCAGGTATTGGCGGTCACGCATGCGCCGCAGGTCGCGGCCCGCGCCGACGGGCATTTCCGCATCGCCAAGGACCCGATGGATCGCGGCCGCCGCGTGGCGACGCGCGTGACCGATCTTGGCAAGGAGGCCCGACGCGAGGAGATCGCCCGCATGCTGGCCGGCGCGACCATCACCGATGAGGCGCGTGCCGCTGCGACGCGCTTGATGGATGAAACGCGATAATCCGCGTTGCCAAGTTCGTCTTGGCGAGTTCGCCTTCGCGCAATAGGCCGACGCTGCCGCGAGACTTAGGAGGCGGCCCGTTCCTCTCGCGTTTCGTCGGCGCCGCCGCGATCGCGGTCGGAGCTGACGCGGCGGCCATCGAATACGGCGCGCGCCAGCGAAAACAGCGGTGAGGCGAGCCGGTTCAGGTCCTCCGCCCGCTCGACGAAACGGCCGCCTCGCGTCAATTCGCGATCGAGCGCGGCCATGGTCGCGGCCAAACCCTTGTCGTCGTCGCCGAACCAGGCCGAGAGAACCCTTGTCCAAGCTAGCGCCAGACCTTGCAGTTTTAGCGCGCCGACCGCGCCTTCGGTGTCTATGTTCGCCGCCTCCAGCATGAAGCGCATCGAATTGACCACGACTCCATTCAGCGCGGCCGCGGCGAGAGGATCGCGCCGCGCCCAAGCGAATACGCCTTCGAGCCCAAGCTTATAGGGCGCCAAAATGTCGAGGCGACGCATCAAGACGTCGAACAGGCGCTCCTTGGCCGGCTCGCCGATGAGATCGTCGCCGGTCCCGTCGAGGACGATTCGGTCGATCTTGCGCGAGAAGGCCGCAAGAACGGCTCCCTTGGATGGGAAAAGCTCGCGGAAGGTCGAGAGCGAGACATTCGCCCGGGTCGCCACATCGGAAATCGTGATATCTTCCCAATTGCGTTCGCCGGCTAGCTCAAGAAGCGCCTCGATGATCGCGGTCTTGCCGTCCTGGGGCTTGGGCGAGATGTCCTTCGCGCCGGCTTCGTCGCCGAACGCGGCCGTCTTGTCGCCGTCATCTTTGTCGACCATGTCCGCCTCCAAGGAATCGCCGCAGGGAATCGCAGCGCATTTCGCGCCTGCTTATGTAGCGTCTCGGCGGCCTGGTTCCAAGGCTCCTATCGCTTGAGTTGGGCCAGGCCGTCATGCGGCGGCGCGCCGGACTATTGGCCGATCAGCGTTTTATGGGCGGCGGCGCAGGACTCGTTGACTGGAATAAATCTATTGTTCCGCAACGCCATGCTGCAGCCGAAGCTGTTGGTGGATCGCAGACTCGACACCATGCTTGGAAAGATGAAAACGTTTCCAAACGGCGAGGTGAACGAGACGAAGCCGAATTGCTTTGGATCTCCGGCGATGGATCCGCATTTTTGCCAGGCCCGTATTTCTTCTCCGCTGGCGAGCACAAGCAGGCATTTCGATTGGTTGAGATCGACCAAGGCCTGGACTTCCGAGGCGCGAACATAGTTGACGACGCCTTCGACGTGGGTCGCCAGCGAGAGAAACGGGTCGCCCTCCGCCGCGCCGGCTCCCCCCGCCAAAACGCATTGGAGAAGCGCCGCGGCGAGGTGCGGGAGCCAGGGGCGTGGCGGCAAGAGCAAAGGGCGAAAGCGCGCGCGCCTTTGCGAGCCGTGACCCCTCGCCTCGTCGCGGGTCATCCGGAAAGCGCTTCGGCGCGGCGTTGAGCCGCTTTGACGGCGCGTTCGATCAGGGGCGCGAGACCGTCCGGCGCCATCAGGACGTCGAGGGCCGCCGCCGTCGTGCCGCCGCGCGAGGTCACGCTTTCGCGCAGCTCGGCCGGCGTGGCGTCGCTGTTCCTGAACAAAAGTTCGCCGGCTCCCTCCACGGTCGCCCTGGCGAGCCTGGCGGCGACATCGGCCGGCAAGCCCAAGGCCGCCCCGGCTTGCGTCAGGCATTCGGCGAGATAGAAGACATAGGCCGGACCGGAGCCCGACACCGCCGTGACCGCGTCGATCAGGCGCTCATCGGCGAGCCATTCGCACCGGCCCGTGGCGGCGAGCAGCGCATCGGCCAAGGCCCGTTGCGCCGGCGTCGCCGCCGCGCTCGCGGCGAGCGCGGCGATCCCGCGCCCGACCGCCGCCGGAAGATTGGGCATCGCCCGGACGATGGCTTGCGCCTGCGGGAACCGGGCCGCGATATTGGCGATGGATTTGCCGGCGAGGATCGAGACCACGAGCGTTCGCGGCCCGGCGAGCGGGGCGAGCGCGGCCGCGTCGTCGAGGGCTTGCGGCTTCATCGCGAGGACGAGCGCCTCGGGCGGCGACGCCGGAGCGTTCAGCGCAAATCCCCGCTCGGCCGCGAGCGCGTCGACCTGCGGCGAAGGTTGCGGGTCGATCACGCAGATTCGGCGCGGATCGAAGCCTTGATCGAGCCAGGCGAGCAGCATGGCCGCGCCCATCTTGCCGGCGCCGGCGAGAACGAGGGAGGCGGGGAAGCGATCGCCTTCCGACGCGGCCCCGTTCAAGCTTCGCCCTTGGTCTCGAGCATGACCGTGTCGATCGCCTCGCGCCCGGATTTGCCGGCCCAGACGACGAATTGAAAGGCCTGATAATAGCGCTCGCAGGCGCGCACCGCGCTGGCGAGGACGGTTTGGCACTGATGGCCATTGAGCGCCGCCCCTCCGGCGAGCAGCAGCGAATGGCGGAACATGACGACTCCGTCATTCGGCCAGAGATCGAAATGCCCGATCCACAATTGTTCATTGATGAGCGAGATGAGGCTGACCAGCTCGATCCGGCGCAGCGTCGGCGCCTTGAGGTCGAAGGCGCAGGCCACATGCAGCGCCTCCAAATCGGAAAGCCAAGTGAACGCTATATTGTAATCGGTCCAGCTTCCGGCGACGGAGATTGAAATCTCATCCTCTTCGTCGCGGTCGAACGGCCATCGATTATGCGCGGCCAGCCTTTCGATAATGTCGACTGGATGTTCGGTGCGCGGAGCTTCGAATTGCAAAAGCGACATTCCGGGGCCTTTGGGACAATGCGGCCTCGAAACATGTCCGTTTCGAGGACCGCGACAAGCGGCGAGATAAATTTAAGACGAGACAAACGTAAGGCGAGACAAACGTAAGTGTGGCGGATCCGAGCTGCGCTGCGCTTTAAGGCGCGACTCAAATGACAACCACTCCGCGTTTTGTTAGGGAATCACAACGTGACGCCTCAAGGCAACAGGTCTGCGAGAGATTGTCCCCAATAGAACGGAATTCTGGATCGGGAATGGATTCGCGGTCTCGGACAGGCTGAAGCATGATCCGAAAAAGTCGATCGTCTTTTTCGAAACATGCTCCAAGTATTTGAATTCGAGAGGCTCCTGTCGATCGGGCGAATTCGTCCAATCGCTTAAACGCTCCTGTTCGGGCGTCCTTGTCCTCTCGCGCGCCGCTGCCGGCCGTTAGGCGCATGTTGCCTGGGGCGTCGCTTGTCGGCATAGTGCCGGCGATGAAGCATCCGCGCACCCTCATCTTCTGGATCGCGACGCTTGTCGTCGTGTTCGCGGCGGTCGTCCTGTTGCGCGAGATCCTGCTGCCCTTCGTGACCGCGATCGCGCTCGCCTATCTACTCGCGCCGCTGGTCGATTGGCTCGAGCAAAAGGGGTTCAACCGATCCGTCGCGGCGCTTGGCATCATCGGAATCTTCTTCTTCTTCGTCATCGCCGGCGTCGTACTCCTCACGCCGGTCCTGGGGGCGGAGGTCGCGCTCTTCATCGACAGGTTTCCGGGCTATGTCGCCCAACTTCAAGCGCTCGCGGACGATCCGAGCCGTCCATGGCTAAGCAGGATCATCAACGAGGGATTGATTGAAGCCAGACAGGAAAGTGGCCAACTGGCGCCGCTTGGCGCAAGCCTGGCCAAGAGCGTCCTCGGCTCATTGTGGTCGGGCGGCCAGGCGCTGATTTCAATCTTCTCCCTCCTGGTCGTGGCGCCGATCGTCGCCTTTTATTTGCTTCAGGATTGGAGCGGCATCGTCACCGCGCTCGACCGCGCGATCCCGGCGGCCTACCGCGACGACATGCGGACTCTCGCCGAAGAGATCGACGGCACCACCGCCGCTTTCCTGCGCGGCCAGGGGACGATCTGCCTCATTCTCGCGGCCTATTACGCCTTGGCGTTAAGACTGTCCGGCCTTAATCATGGGATCCTGATTGGCCTCGCCGCCGGTCTGATCAGCTTCGTGCCTTATCTTGGGCTGCTCGCCGGGCTTGTCCTTTCGATCACGGTGGCGCTGCTTCAATTTTGGCCGAGCTGGACGTTGATTCCGGTTCTGCTGGGCATTTTCGTCGTCGGCCAGTCCATCGCCGATTATGCGCTTTCACCTTATCTTGTCGGCGCGCGGATCAAACTCAATCCGGTCTGGGTGATTTTCGCGATTTCGGCCTTCGGCTATCTTTTCGGCTTTGTCGGCCTTCTGATCGCGGTGCCGCTCGCCGCGGCGATCGGCGTCGTGGCGCGCTTCGCCATCGCGCATTATTCCTCCGGCGCGCCTGCCGATCTCAGCCTGACCGCGCGCATGGCCGATTCAGGCGCGCCGAATCCTTCATCTAAAGCCCCGCGCTGACGGCTTCGCGCGGGGGAGAGCGGGAAGTTTTTCAGGCCGAAGCCCGCGTCCTATTCCTGTCGCCGCCTAAGCGGGCTGAGAAGAACAAGGCGGCGAGCGCGACGAGAACGATGCCGCCGAGGAGCAGAAGCAGAGTCGATTCCTCGAGCCAGGCGATGGCGGGAACGCCAAGGCCCAGCACCGTTCCGACCAGGCAAATGCGCCAGGAGGAGACATGGACTTCCGCCGTGAAAGCGCCCAGCGCCAACACCGTGAGCGCCATGAGCGCACTGGCGTCGGAATTCATGATTTGCCTGACATCGGCGATGAAGACGAGCTTCATCGCCAATATGACCGCGAGCCAGTGGAGGGCCTGAGTCCGGATCAGGCGCCAATGCTCGTCGCGGCCCTCGACCTCGGACCAATGCGCGGCGATGCAGATTGCTCCAAAACAAGGGACGAGGACGATCCAATAGGTCGTCATCGACTGGCGCGCGACGCTGGTGTAAGCGACGCCGAACAGAGTGAGGATCAGCATCGCGAAATAGGGCCACTCGCGCAGGAGGGCGCGCAGGCCCCAGTGCGAGGCGTTGTCGCTGTCCGTTTCATAGTCGGCCATGGTGCGGACTCCGGGGCGAGGGCTGCGCCGGTCGGGTTCCTTGTCAGACCGACGGGCGGATGAATTGAGTGGTGTCAAATCAGTAGAGCTGAAATTCATGAACGAACAGGAGCAAATCCAGTCGCGATGTTCACGTCATGCGATCCGATTTTGCCCGCCAAGCTTTTCCGTGCGGCAAGCAAACCGGCGATGACCTGTCCGCTTCGCAAGATAGGGCTTTTTATTTTCGCGCGCCCTTCTCCTTGGCGGCGAGCTCTGCCTCCACGGCGGCTAGTCGGCGGCCGAGCTTGTCATTTTCCTCCCGCGCGGCCGCGGCCATTTGCTTGACGGCCTCGAACTCCTCGCGGGTGACGACGTCCATCGTCGCGAGAAACCGCTCGATTTGGCTTTTCATGGCGGTTTCCGCTTCGCGACGAACGCCTTGCGCCATCTCAGTCGCATCCGTCATCAGACGGGTGAAATCCTCGAAAACCTTGTTCTGCGTCATGGTTCGACTCCATTAGAGCATTTTCGAGCGTTGGCGCCGAATTGAAAATGCTGATCAACTTTTTTAGGGCTCTGCTCCAATGCGCGCGATTTAGCACACTCCGCTTTCGACCGCCCGATTTTTTCTGACACAGGGCGGTAACGGTCTTAAGGCAAAACCGGCGGGTCCTGCTTGACGCGGTTTCGCCGTCGTCGCATCACCGCGGGACGTTCGGAGCGCCCATGCCGATCCTTATCTCCTATCCAAATATTGATCCGGTTCTGATCGCGATCGGACCTTTTCCAATCCGCTGGTATGCGCTGGCCTATATCGCCGGGCTCGCCATTGGCTGGGCTTATGCGCGGGCCTTGGTCCGCAATGATTTGCTCTGGCGCGGCGTGGCCCACCCCGACGCGGCCTGCATCGACGATCTTCTCTTCTACGCCGCGATCGGGGTCATTCTTGGCGGCCGGATCGGCTATGTTCTTTTCTACAACCCAGCTTTTTATCTGGCTCATCCCGAGGAAATCCCGGCTGTGTGGAAAGGCGGCATGGCGTTTCACGGCGGCGTCGTCGGCACCGGGATCGCCATTTACGTCCTCGCCAGGCGCAGAGGCGTTTCGGCCCTGAGCCTTGGCGATGTCTGCAGCGCGGCGGCGCCGATCGGGCTTTTCCTCGGCCGCATCGCCAATTTCATCAAGCCGGAGCTCTGGGGCCGGCCGACCGACGTCGCCTGGGCGATGGTCTTTCCCGCGCCGGGCCTTTGCCGCGCCATCCGAGCCAGCTTTATGAGGCGAGCCTCGAAGGCGTCGTCTTGTTCATTGGCCTTTATGTCGCGGTTCGGCTCGGCGCGCTCCAGCGGCCGGGTTTCGTCACCGGGCTTTTCGCGGCGGGCTATGGGGTCGCGCGGATCACCTGCGAATTTTTTCGCGAGCCGGATCCTCAGCTTGGCTTTCTATTCGGCGGCGCGACCATGGGCATGCTCTTGTCGCTGCCGCTGATCGCCATTGGCCTCTTTCTCATTCATCGCGCCTTGCGCCAATCGGTCGCGCTTGCATGAACGCGCTCGAATTCGATCATTCGCGAAATGATCGCGCAAGATGGGCCGATCAGCCTCGAGCGCTACATGGCGCTCGCGCTTTCGCATCCGGCGCATGGCTATTACCACTCGCGACAGCCGTTCGGCGCCGAGGGCGATTTCATCACCGCGCCCGAGATCAGCCAGATGTTCGGCGAATTGATCGGGCTTTGGAGCGTCCAAACCTGGCGCATGATGGGTGCGCCGAACCCCGTCCGCTTCGTCGAGCTGGGGCCGGGGCGCGGCGCGTTGATGGCGGACGCCTTGCGCGCGGCGCGGGTCGCGCCAGATTTTTTAAGCGCGCTCGATCTGCATCTCATCGAGACCAGCGCACCGCTGCGCGAAAGCCAGCGCCAGGCCCTCGCCGCCTCAAGCCTTCCCGTCGCATGGCATGAGACGCTAGCGGAAACGCCCGCCGGCCCCGCGATCTTCATCGCCAATGAATTTTTCGACGCCTTGCCCGTGCGCCATTATGTGCGCGGCGAGGGCGGCTGGCGCGAAAGGCTTGTCGGCCTCGATTCCGAAGGCCGGCTTGGCTTTGGCCTCGCCCCCGAGCCGGAGCCAAGACTTGCCGTCGCCGGCGCGCCGGGAGAGATCCTCGAACTCGGCGTCGCGGCGATGGAGCTGACGGCCGATCTCGCGCAACGCATCGCCGCGCAAGGCGGCGTTTTGCTCGCCACCGATTATGGCTATGCGGAGGCGACCCGCGGCGAAAGCCTGCAGGCTCTGCGTCGCCATCGCTTCGCCGACCCCTTGCGCGATCCGGGCGAAGCCGATCTCACCGCGCATGTCGATTTTGGCGCGCTCTCCCGCGCCGCGAGGGCGGCCGGCGCCGAGGCGCATGGACCGGTCGCGCAGGGCGAATTTCTCGCCCGTCTCGGCATTTTCGAACGCGCCGCCAGTTTGCGCCGCAAGGCCGACGCGCGCCAAGGCGCGGCGATCGACGCGGCGCTTGCGCGTCTCGCCGGCGGCGCCGACGAGCCGACCGGCATGGCCCATCTGTTCAAGGCTTTCGCGGTGACGCCGCGCGGTTTTCCGAGCCCCGCCGGCTTCGAGGGGAGGCCGGAATGACCGAAGCCCAGCCGATCGCGATTTGCGCGAGCCTTTTGGCGCGGGAGGGTTTCGCGCATGGGTTCTTCACCCGCAATGGCGGCGTCTCGACCGGCGTTTACGCCTCGCTCAATGGCGGCGTCGGATCGAATGACGACGCCAAGGCTGTCGCCGAGAACCGACGCAGGATGGCGGCCCATCTCTGCGTCGCGCCGACGCATCTCCTTGTGCCCTACCAAATTCATTCGCCCGACGCCTTGATCGTGACCGAGCCTTTCGTCGAGCGTCCACGCTGCGACGCCTTGGCGACCAATGTTTGCGGCCTTGGCCTTGGCGTCACCGGCGCCGATTGCGGCGTGATTCTTTTCGCCGATGTCGAGGCGCGAGTGATTGGCGCGGCCCATGCCGGTTGGAAAGGGGCCTTGACCGGCGTGATCGAGGCGACGCTCGATGCGATGGAGCGACTTGGCGGAAACCGCGCGACGATGATCGCCGTGCTTGGACCCACGATCGGGCGCGAGAGCTATGAGGTCGGCCCGGAATTTCACGACCGCTTCGTCGCGGCGTCCGAGGATTACGCTGGTCTTTTCTCCGCCTCGGAAGGCGAGGGGCGGTTCATGTTCGATCTGCCAGGGTTCATCGGCCTGCGCCTGCGCCGGGCCGGGATCGGCCGGTTCGAGGATCTCGCGCTCGACACCTATGCCGATGCCGCGCGATTTTATTCCTATCGCCGATCGGTGCATCGGCGGGAGCCGGATTACGGGCGGCTGGTGGCCGCGATCGCGCTGGTTTGAGCGGGGCGATTGGCGGACGCTCCCGAGCAAATTTGGATTGTGCGGGGCGTGTCAGGGACCGTCGCTCACGGCAACGGATTATGGGTACGATTCGGCGATCGTGGATTGACGGGCCTGCGCGCGCACGAAATATAATGGCGCTATGAATTGGCCGGCTCCTTCTCTCCCTCCTGACGACGCAACGCCCGAGGGGCTGGCGCAACTGCGGAGCGCAAATGAGATCTATCGGAAGATAGCTTGGCCGGAGCCTTTTGACGTCACGACTTACCGCCTTCATCATGGTGACGCCCGCGACCTTTCCTGGCTACCTGACGAGTTCCGTGCATTTGGTCGTGACATCTCCTCCTTATTGGACCCTGAAACAATATGCCGAAAATGATCAGCAAATGGGTGCGATCGAAGACTACGGCCGTTTCCTTGACGAGCTCGACCGAGTATGGACCGAATGCATACGAGTCCTCGCGCCGGGTGGCCGGATCTGCTGTGTAGTCGGAGATGTGTGCGTCCCCCGCAAGAAGGCTGGGCGACACTTCGTTATGCCATTACACGCCGACATCCAAGTTAGGGCGCGTGAACTTGGTCTTGATTGTCTTACTCCAATACTCTGGCACAAAATTGCGAATGGCGTCACAGAAGCCAAAGGGAATGGCGCAGGCTTTTATGGTAAGCCATATCAGCCAGGAGCCGTTATCAAGAATGATATTGAATACATTCTTTTTCTCCGCAAAGGAGGGAGCTACCGTTCACCGACCCCACTGCAGAAAGTCCTTTCAATGTTGACCAAGGACGAGATGCAAGCTTGGTGGCGGTCGATTTGGTCTGATATTAAGGGCGCATCTACTCGTGCAGGACATCCTGCGCCATTCCCTACTGAGGTGGCTGATCGGCTTATTCGGATGTTTTCCTTCGCTGGCGACACCGTGCTTGATCCATTCACCGGCACGGGAAGTACGAATTTAGCAGCGATAGCCGGGGGCAGGAACTCAATTGGCAATGAAATCGAGCCCGAATATCTAAAAATAGCGCACCATCGGCTCGTCGAAATGGCTAAGCTGCCAAGTCTTGTTGGTGCGGCACGGGCGGTTGTTCGCTTAGACTACTCAGAGAAACTGTCGACTAAGAAAGTCAAAGTCATTGCCGTACCTGCTGCTGAACCGCTTCCGTAGTCTCTTTGACGGCGTGCGGTATCGGCACCGCGATTCCAGTCTTGGTGATTCAGTTGCATGGTGCCTCTATGAGGACCTGTATGCATTGCATCTATCCTCTAAGCTAAGCTTGGGGGTTGAATTGAAGCGGAGAGTATTGAACATTCAAAATCGTTTGCGTGGTGTGCATGCTCGGCGAGGAGATGGCACATTCGGCGAGCTGATCCCGCATGCCTTGGCGGTGTCCGTGCCTGGATTTGTGGTTGCGCGTGGACCAATCGCAACCGTCGAGATCGGGGCGGAGGTTAAGATTTTAGCTAAGGCTATGATTAAACAGATTGATCGTGTCATCAACGACCTAAGAAATCAGCTGGTGGAATTCCGAACAGCAGGCGGAAATCCAATATGCGTCGGTATCGTGGGAATTAATCAGGCGGACTGCTACATCTCTTATGAAGGGGAGCGGGCTTGGCCGACAGACGGCAAGGCACACAAGCATCCGATCCAAGAAGCGCCTGAAGCGGAGAAACGCCTACTGGCAAAAGTGGCCCCCGTATTCGATGAGTTCATTATCCTACGCTTTAGAGCATGGAACGACTCCAGCGCTCACCGCTTCGAGTGGGTGAACGAAAGCCAGACTGAACTTGATTATGGAGCCGTCCTTACGCGAATTATTCGTAAGTATGACGTAAGATTCTGAAATTTCTATTTATTTCAGGTTACCAATTTCGGTTCGTCCGCAAATTGATCACGAATTATTTGGATAATCCACCTGCATCAAATAGAGCCCGTCCGGCGGGGCGACCATGCCGCAGCGCCGACGGTCGTGGGCGTCGAGCGCGGCGCGCAAATCACTCGCGCTCCATTTCCCGCTTCCGACATATTCCAGCGAGCCGACCATGGAGCGCACTTGCGTGTGCAGAAAGGAGCGCGCGCTGGCGCGGATCTCGATCGCATCGCCGATCCGCGCGACATCGAGGCGCTCGAGCGTCCGCACCGGGCTCTCCGCCTGGCATTCGGAGGCGCGAAAGGTCGAGAAATCATGCCGGCCGAGAAGGCCCGCCGCCGCCTCGCGCATGGCCTCGGCGTCGAGGGTTCTCTTGACGAGCCAGGCGCGCCCGCGCTCGACGGTCAAGGGCGCGCGGCGATTGACGATCCGGTAGAGATAATGGCGGCGGATCGCGGAGAACCGCGCGTCGAAAGTGTCTTGCGCGCGCTCAGCCGAGAGGATCGCGACGGGCTCGGGCCGCAGATGCGCGTTGAGCGCGTCGCGCAGGCGATCCGGGCGCCAATCATTGGCGAGATCGACATGGGCCGCCTGGCCCTTGGCGTGGACGCCGGCGTCGGTGCGTCCGGCGCCGCGCAGCGTGGCCGCCTCGCCGCAAATCGCGTGAAGGGCGGATTCGATCGCCTCCTGAACGGAAAAGCCATTGGCCTGCCTTTGCCAGCCGACATAGGGCGCGCCGTCATATTCGATGATCAGCTTAAAGCGCGGCATCGGGCTCATTGGATGCGCAGAGCACGGTCCCGACGGCGAGCTTGGCGCCGCGAAGAAAATCCTGCGCTTTCATCGGCGTCTTGCCCGCGCGCTGGAGCTCGTGCAGGCGGATCGCGCCTTGGCCGCAGGCGATCGTCGGCGCGGCGTCGAGGACAAGCCCCGCCGCCCCGGATCCGCCGGCGATCGCGGCGCGCAGCACTTTGACGCGCTCCGGCCCCTTGCCGAGATAGGCCTCGAAAAACGCGGCGGGAAAAGGCGATAGGGCGCGAATGAGATTGTGGATGTCGGGCGCGGGCTTCGTCCAGTCGATCCGCGCCTCGGTCTTATCGATCTTATGCGCGTAAGTGATCCCGGCCTCGGCTTGGGGCGAGAAGGCGAGGCCGCCGCGCGCGACCTCCGCCATGGCGCGCCCCATCAGCTCGGCGCCGAGCGCGGCCAATCTGTCATGGATCTCCCCGCCGCTCGCCTCCGGCCCGATCTCGATGCGCGCGGCGAGCGCGACCGGGCCGGTGTCGAGGCCTTCCTCCATCCGCATCACCATGACGCCGGTCTCCCGGTCCCCCGCCATGATCGCGCGCTGGATCGGCGCCGCGCCGCGCCATCGCGGCAGAAGCGAGGCGTGCAGGTTGAAGCAGCCCTTTTCCGGGATATCGAGAACGGCTTTTGGCAAGATCAGGCCATAGGCGACGACGACCACGGCCTCCGGCGCGAAGCCGCGCAGGGTCTCCACCGCCTCCTCGGACCGAAAGCTCTTGGGCGTCAGGACCTCGACGCCAAGGCGCCGCGCCGCCGCATCAACCGGGGAGAGGGTCGGCTCCAGGCCGCGCCGTCCGCCGGGCTTCGGCGCGCGGGTATAGACCGCCGCGATGTGATGGCCGAGGCGGACGAGTTCGGCGAGCACGGGCGCCGAAAAATCCGGCGTTCCCATGAAGACGATGCGCAAATCGATTGGCCTATGGTTGGGAGCCGAAAATATCCGGCCCGAGGACCTCGCCGTCGCGCCGGACTTTGCGCCTGGTTGAAAGCTGGCGCGCCAGCAAGGAATCAGGCTTCGGCGTCGGCCGACACGCGTTCGCCGCGCGAGCCGCGCTTGCGCTCGCCGTTTTCGTGCTTCGCCGCCTTGCTGAATTTCTTGAGGATGCGCTCTCGCTTCAGCCGTGAGATATGGTCAATGAACAGGATTCCGTTCAGATGATCGAGCTCATGCTGAAGGCAGGTCGCGAGAATCCCGTCGGCCTCGATCTCCTGCCGGCGGCCCGCGCGGTCGAGATAGCCGACGCGCACGCGGGCGGGCCGAAGCACGTCTTCGAAAAAGTCGGGCACCGACAGGCAGCCTTCCTCATAGCTCGAAAGCTCTTCCGAGGCCCAGAGAATCTCTGGATTGGCGAGACAGATCGGATCGGCGGAGGCGGCTTCGTCCTCGCGCTTGGCGACGTCGATGACGATCACCCGCTTGGCGACGGCGATCTGGATCGCGGCGAGGCCGACCCCCGGCGCGTCATACATGGTCTCGATCATGTCGTCCATGAGGGCGCGGATCGAATCATCGACGCTCTCCACCGGCGCGCAAGTCAGGCGCAGGCGAGGGTCGGGCGGTGTGATGATGGTGCGGATCGACATGGACAAGAAATAATATCGAGACAGGCGAACGTCAATTTCCGCCGAAGCAAGGGCCGCGCCTAAATTCGCTTGATGGCGCTGATTTGCGCGCCGGTCGCGGCGCGGATTCGGTCGCGGGCGGCGCGCAAGGGCTCGCTGGCGACGAGCATATGATGCGCATTGGCGTGCAAAAGCTCGGCCGCGTCGCGCATGATCCCGACATGGCCGCGCCAAAAGACGAGATCGCCGCGCGCGAGGCCTGTGAGCGAATCGTCGAAGGGCAGGGCGAACCCGAGCGCGCGCTCCTGCAAGTCGGTGTCGCGCGGGGCCTCTATTCCGGCGGCGTCGAGGCTGATCTGGACGAGGCCGGAGCAATCGAGGCCAAGGCTCGATTTGCCGCCCCAAAGATAAGGCGCGTTCAAAAGCCGCTCAGCGACGGCGACGAAATCCGGCTCTTTCGCGTCAATGGGCTTGAGATGATCGGCGAAGACGAAGCCGCTCGCGCCGATCCGGGCGAAGCCGCCGTCCGTCGCGGCGACGCCGACCAAGGCCCCAAGCGGCAGAGCGTCAAGCGGCGGCAGCTTGAGGTTTGGACCCGGATAGATGAAGCTCCGATTGACTCTGACGCGGTGGGTCGGCGCCGGGGATCCTTCGGCGAGCGCGGTCATGGCGAGATAGCCGACATAATTGTCGCGGGCGAGCTGGACCCAGCCCCAGCCCTCGCAATCCTCGAACAGCATGAGAGCTTCTCCAAAGAGCGCCTGGGTGTCGATGGCCGCGTCATGGCGCGGCGCATGGCGCAGATCGGCGATCCCGACCACGACCTGCATGGGAAGGCCCTCGACATAGTCCGCGGCCTCGACCACGCCGCGCAAATGCGCCGCCGCGAGGTCTGGCCGGGCCGGGGTCAGGCGGGGATCGAGGTTGGTCACTTGGGCGCCGCTCTTCTCTCCGTGTCCCGATCAAATGCAGTCTCTTGATCGATGGAGACACAGCTCAAATTCAACGAGCTAAAGCATATCCGGCTCGAAAGTTCCGAGCAAATTGTCGAGGAATGCGGTAGTGTCCCATGTGTGGGTGTCGTCGTTCGACCCGACCTCGTCATTCCCATATCAGCTTCCGATTCTCCGAAGCAGTCGTTCACGAAGTTGGGGCGCCGACTGCGGAGCGCCCATCCCGGCCCTTCGATCCAAACGGCGCCGCCGCTCCGAAGCGGAGGTTCGGCCCGAATTGGACGCGCGAACTTTGAGACGCATTGACAAAAAGCCGCGCAGCTTCACCATGCGGCGCTGGGGGACGAACATGGCGGAGGCCACAACTACGCATCGGCCGAATTTTGGGGCGAGCGGCTCGTGTCCTCGTCGCCTGGAGCGCGATGGAACTCTGGGCTCGTGAGCTTGCGGCCGCGCGACAGGTCAACGCCAGTCTGAAACAAAGATCCGTTCGCGGCGATTTAGACGTCGCTTGCCGACGTGCAAAAAAAAGCGGCCGCCACCTGGGCGCGAAGCCGTCGATCGGAAGCGCTCCCAAACCTGACCTATGCTCATTTCCCCGGCCTCGGAGGCGTGCATGCGGATTCCCTTAAATCAAGCGATCAGAACTACATTTTTGTTGGCGGCCATGGCCGCGGCGTCGGTTTCTTTTGCGGCGACGGCTCAAGCGGGATCGGGATCCCGCAGAGCGATGAACGTGGATGCGGCCGGCGCCAGGACGGGCGCCGTCCTCGTCAACATCGACAAGACAAGTCAAACAATGACGGTTTTTTTGGGCGGAGTAGCAAAATATCAATGGCCGGTGTCAACTGGCCGGCTAGGATATTCAACTCCGTCAGGAACCTATAACGCCACCTCGATGAACGAAATTTGGTATAGCAAAGAATGGGACAACGCCCCCATGCCCCATTCTATTTTCTTTATCAAAGATGGGCATGCCATCCACGGCAGCTTCGACGTAAAGAATTCTGGGAGGCCGGTCTCGCATGGCTGCGTGCGCATCGCGCCCAAGAACGCCGCCGCACTTTATGCGCTGGTGAAGGAGAACGGCCTGGAGAATACGCAGGTTATGGTAACCGGGGTTAGCCCGGGCGGCGAGTATGGGGTCGCCGGGGCCCAGACCAGCCCGCGCTCGGGTTTTTTCACGCCTTTATTTGGCGTTCCTTCTGGATTTCAGGGTCGCTAGGGTCACCATGTACCTAGGGAAAGGGCAAGACCATGAGCGATCAATCGACGGTGGAAAAACGACAGCGCGGAGAGGCGGCGGATGCCGCGATCGAGGCCGCTATCGCTATCGAGCGGCGGCGCTGCATCGACTGCGTGCTGACTTATGCTGCGCTCAGGGATCAGGCCGCGGTCAATCTGGACAAGGCCGAGGACGGCGACGGCCCCGAGAAGCCGAGCGAGGGAGCGGCGGAGCGTGTGCGAATGCAGGCGGAGGTGGCGCGCGACATAGCCGCCTTCCTGGCCGAGGAGACGTTTCGCTAATCCAGGTCTCCGGATGGAGGGATCCGGACATTTGGATGAACCGGGCGCCGCCCGCATCCTGCCCGTCAGGGCGCGTTCAAGTAAAATCGCGTGTCTGCTCGCCTATCGTCCGCTGTCGATAAGGGACCGGCCGCTTGACGCCCATGCCCTCTGGTGTCGAGCGTGATGGCGCCCAGTTTTCCTTTTGGCCAAGGATGACCGAAAGAAGAACGGCAATGGGACACTCGGAATATGACCCGGGCGCCAACGAGCGGCGCCCATGGGATGCGGGCCGGAAGCTCGGCGGCAAACGCGCGCTGAAGCCACAGCAGGTCTGGGCCATCAGGTTCTCGCTGGATCGAGAGCGCCGGCTTCGGGACCGCCCGATGTTCGATTTCGCGATCGATAGCAAGCTCCGGGGATGCGACGTCGTCAAAGTCAAAAACGGCGATCTCATCAGCGGTGGCCGGGTTCGTACACGCGCGATCGTCATTCAGCAGAAGACCGGCCGACCCGTTCAATTCGAGCTTCTCGAACCCGTTCGCGGCAGCATTCTGGCATGGCTCGAACGCCGCGGCGGCGGGCTCCCCGACTTCGTCTTTCCAAGCCGGATTGATCATGCCAATCATATCAGCACCCGGCAGTATGCTCGGCTCGTTGATGAGTGGGTCATCGGGACCGGATTGCGCCGGGAGGACCACGGGACGCATTCGCTTCGCCGAACCAAGGCGTCGATCATCTATAAGTAGACAGGTAACCTGCGCGCCGTGCAGACATTGCTCGGCCATACGAAGATCGAAAGCGCCGTCCGCTATCTCGGCGTCGACATAGAGGATGCGCTCGCCCTTGCGGAGGCGCGGAGGCGCGGAGGTATAGCGATCTTAAGATCTCCTCGACCTCAGCGCCGAGGCGTTATGTGCCTGCGCCGGTGTCTCCCGCGCTGCGCCCACCCCTGTCGTTCGGAAGCCATTCCACAGCGCGCCAAAGCGGAACTAGAGGCGCAGGACTAGACAAATTGCCCCCCTCGCCGCGAGTTCCAAGCTCTCGGAAGACTGAAGCTAACGCACGCTGACGATTTTTCGGCGGTAAGCTCTTGGTACGTGGCTTCTATGACGGTCGGAAACCGCGCCGCCATACCCTTGAGCGGAACGTCCTTCAGCGTCGCCTTGATTTCGTCCAGCCTCTCGCCTTGATCGAACATTGCCTTGATCTGTTCCCGGCGCTCTGCGGAGGCTTTCACCCGGTTCATCAATGTGTCTTTGCTCAGCAACTCACCATGGCACGGAATATAGATATCGGCGTCGAGCGCCAAGATCGCTCGCATTGACCCGATCCAGCCGAGCGACGAACCGTGCTTATTTAGATTTATCCCAGTATAAGGCCGGATTAAATGGGGTCCCTTTTCCATGCAAATACAGGGTCCCCATTCTATGCAGATTGACGCTCCAATCGAGCTTATTACCCTATTTGTAAACCGACATGGCTGCTTGGCTCGTCTGTGCATAGGTCATGGAGGCAAGCGGATAGGCCAACGAAAACGAGGGCTGAGAGTATAGCGCCCTCTTTGCGAAGCTCACGGCGAACCAACGCTGGGTTCCCGAGTGCCGGATATTCAGATAGTTGTTTACAAATATATGTACTCTCTGAAATTTGCTCGCAATGTCACGGCTTGGCACGCGATTGGCGTTATGCAATTTGCTATGCAAAAAGCTCAGCCGCTGAAAATGACTTTGCGAAAGCGGTGCAAAGCAAAACCAAAATAGATACTCCCGATAACGGCCGTCGCAAAAATTTCTGGCCAAACAATGGAAGCATCCGCTCCACGATAAAGCACATCCTGGGCGAAAATCACGAAATGCGGCGTCGGGCTGATTACCATCATGAGGTACTTCAGCCAGACCGGCATGCTTTCCAACGGTGTCGTTGCGCCAGAAAGCAGCATCATCACCAGCAACACCGGGATTGCCAGCAGACCGAACTGGCCCATCGTGGCGGCGACGGTACCGAGAAGAATGCCAAGCGCTGCAACCGTGAACACATAAAAGCACGAGCCGCCCAGAAACAGCAAGGTCGATCCGGCAATCGGCACTTGCAGCCACCATTGCACCACAAGCAGCAGCGATACGCCCGCTGCAAGCAGAATGACAATGCCATTGGCCACGATCTTCGAGAGCATGATCTCGGCTGGAACGACAGGCATCACAAGGAGATGCTCGACGGTGCCAAGCTCGCGCTCCCGAATAAGCGCAGCGCCGGTCAGGATTACGGTGAGCATAGTGAGATTGTTGATCACCTGCATCACCGAGGTAAACCAACTCGACTTAAAATTCGGATTGAACTTTGCGTTCGTAACGATCTTGACCGGTACACCGAGCGGCCCCTCGCGTCCCGTTATGAACTCGGTCACATCGTTGAGGATGACGTTCTCGATGTAGGTCATGCCATTGAAAGCCTGGGCAACCGCGGTGGCATCTACATTGATTTGAACGGAAGGCTGCCGCCCGGAGAGCGTATCCGCCTCGAACTTTGGCGGAATCTCGATCACGAAAAGGAAGCGCTGCGAGTCCATCGCTGGGTCGATTTCCGTCGCTGCGATCTCTACCGCTGGCTTGAAAGTGGGCGGGGTGAGGCCATCCGCGATGCGGCGGGACAGATCCGAATGGTCTTCATCGACGATTCCGACCGAAAGGTTGGTCGCTTCGGTCGAGGCGCCGGTGGCGGCGGCGTAGATTGCAAAGGTGAAGGTATAGGCGACAAGCACCAGCATGATGGGGTCGGAGCGGATGCTGCGCATCTCCTTGATCGTCAGCCGGTAGATATTGACCAGATGCAGCGGCAGCTTGGCGAGCCAATTCCCGCTGGGTCGCGTCGGCTTGGTCACTGCCCGCGCCGTCGCCTGTTCTCGTGAATCTGTTGTCTGGTTGGTTCGTGACATCTCAGCTCTCTTGCTTCCGCAGCAATATATGAGCGGCAATGAGGAAGCCGACCGCGAAGACCGCAAGGACGAGCATATTGAACCAGAGATCGGAATAGCCGAGTGCTTTGGTGAAGGCGCCGACGCTAATCGGCTGAAACCAAGCCGCTGGAAACGCCAGGCCAATCAGCCTTCCCTGGCCAGTGAGGGAAGACACGGGCACGAGAAGACCTGAAAAGTTCACTGTGGGGATGACGGAGAGAACCGTGGTCGCGAAAACCGCCGCTACTTGGGTCCGAGTGAAGGTCGAAACGAGCTGCCCGAAACCGCATGTCGAGAAAACGTAGAGCAGCGTTCCGAGCGCAAGGACTCCGAACGACCCCTTGACCGGCACATGGAACACGAAAAACGCCATCAGCAGCAGGAGGACGAACGTCAGCATTCCGACGACAACATAGGGGAACTGCTTGCCCATGAGAAATTCGAATTTGCTGATGGGCGTGGATCGAAAGTTGGCGATCGAGCCGGTTTCTTTCTCGCGGACAACAGCGATAGTCGCCATGATCGCCGGGATCAGAACCAACATCATCACAATCACGCTGGGAACCATGGCGAAGACGCTCTTGAACGCCTGGTTGTAGCGGAAGCGGTTTTCGATGTTGGGGACGTTAACGTAGACATTGGAAGGGGCGTTCGGGCCAAGGCGCTCGACCGCGACGTCCTGGGCATAACGCAACATCATTCCGGTCACGTACCCTTTCGTTGTCTCGCCGCGGAACGGCATGGCGCCGTCGATCCAGAAGGCGACCTCGGGCGAATGCAGGCTTGTAAGATCGCGGCCGAAGCCGGATGGAATTTCGATGGCGACAGCCAGCTCTCCGCTCTTCAAGCGTCGGTCCAGTTCCGTGGTGGCGCTGATCGGAGGCCGTTCAGAGAAATAATGAGAGCCCGAGAAGCTTTCGAGCAGCCGGCGGCTTTCCGGCGTCTGGTCCTGGTCGAAGGCCGCATATTTCAGATTCTCGACATCGAAGGTGATGCCATAACCGAAGGCAAGCATCAGAATGGCGGGGCCGACAAAGGCGAATGCTAGCCGGATGGGATCGCGTAAGAGCTCCATTGTTTCGCGCCGGGCGTAAGCCCATAGCCGTCCAGGATCAAATCGCCTCGACGCACGCGATTGAACAGGCTTGGCTGCTGTTACGCCTGCGGCTGCCGCGGGTTGCGGCGCCGGCTGGTCCGTCTTTTTTTCTTGACGGTCGGCCGCTTCCTCCAGATAGCTGATGAAGGCGTCCTCGAGAGACGCGCTGCCGCGCTTCTTGACGAGCTCGTTGGGCGCGCCGACGGCGAGCACCCTGCCTTGATGCATCAGCGAAATACGGTCGCAGCGCTGGGCCTCGTTCATGAAGTGGGTCGAGAGGAAGATCGTGACGCTGTCGTTCCGGGAGAGGTCGATCAGCGTGCGCCAGAAAGCGTCGCGGGCGACCGGATCGACGCCCGAAGTGGGTTCGTCAAGAATCAATATGGCGGGCCGGTGCAGCACCGCCACGGCGAGCTGAAGCCTCTGCTTGACGCCAAGCGGCAGGCTCTCAGGCTTCGCGTCCGCCACATCCTTCAGATCGTAGCGCTCTAGCAGATCCTTGATCCGGCCTTCGACCTCATTCGCCGGCAGATGATAGAGGCGCGCATGCAGATCAAGATTTTGCCGCACGGTAAGCTCGCTGTAGAGCGAAAACGCCTGCGACATATAGCCGACGTTTTGACGCGCCTCCATGTCGTCGGCGCCCATCGGCTTCCCGAATAATTTGGCCGATCCTTCGGTGACCGGCAGCAGGCCCGTCATCATTTTCATCGTTGTTGTTTTTCCGCAGCCATTCGAGCCAAGGAATCCGAAAATCTCGCCGCGTCCGATACGAAAGCTCACATGATCGACGGCGACAAAATCTCCGAACCGGCGCGTAAGCCCTTCCGCCTCGATCGCCGCCGTCTGGTCATCGCTCTCGGCGCGCGGCCGCACGATGACCTCCTGATGCTGGCTCCGCTTTTCCGGTGGAAGCAGCGCAATGAAGGCATCGTCGAGCGTGCTCTTTTTCGCCCGCTCAAGGATCTCCTGCGGCGGGCCACGCGCGATGACCTTGCCGTCATCCATCGCGGCAAGCCAATCGAACCGGCTCGCCTCGTCCATGTAGGCGGTGGCGACGATCACGCTCATGAGGGGACGACGCGCGCGGATCGAATCGATAAGCTCCCAGAATTGCCGCCGCGAGAGCGGATCGACGCCCGTGGTGGGCTCATCGAGAATAAGGAGATCAGGATCGTGCATCAGCGAGCAGCAGAGGCTGACTTTTTGCTTCATGCCGCCCGAAAGCTTGCCACATGGTCGATCTGCAAACGGGTCGAGTCCCGTGGCTTTCAGAAGCTCGTCGATGCGCGCGCGCCGCTCGGCCGCGCCTTGGCCGAACAAGCGGCCGAAGAAGTCGATGTTGTCAAACACGCTGAGCGTCGGATAGAGATTGCGGCCAAGCCCCTGCGGCATGTAGGCGATGCGGCCGTAACTCGCCCTGCGATGGCGCTCATCCGCCATGTTTCCATCGAGCACCATGACTTCGCCAGATTGGATCTTGCGCACCCCGGAGATGAGAGCGAGCAAGGTAGACTTGCCGACGCCATCGGGCCCGATCAATCCCACCATGCGCTGGGCAGGAATATCGAGGGTGAGATCGTTGAGTGCGAACGTCTTTCCGTAGCGGTGCGTTACGCTCTTAATCCTGGCGACGAAAGGGTCAGTCATTGCGGAAGCCTTACCGCAAGTTCGGCGGGCCAGGGAATTTTGGGATCCGTGCGCACGAAACCGAGGCCGCGGACGCCTGTCTTCAAGGAACGATGGAATTGATCCAGGACCTTGGGGTCCCCTTGAGCTTGACGCGGAACATCAGTTTCTGCCGCTCCTCGGCGGTCTCAACACTCTTGGGAGTGAATTGCGCCTCAGTCGCAATGAAGCTGATCGTTGCGGGGAACACATCTTCGGGAACAGGATCAAGAATCACGCGCGCCTGGTCGCCGAGCGTAAGATTGCCGGCCACATCCGCAGGCAGATAGATCGTCATGTAGACGTCTTTGAGATCAAGGATGGTCAAAACGCGCTGGCCTGCGGCAATCACCTCACCGGCGCGAGCGAGGCGGTACTGCACCCGCCCGCTCCTCGGGGACAGGAGCACCGAGTCGGCCAAAACCGCCTGGAGCCGCTCGACATCCGCCGTCGCGGACTTAATAGCGGACTCAGCCTCGTCACGTTCGGCATTGGCCGCAACATATCCTGCCTCCGCCTGCTCGAATTTGCTGCGGCGCTGATCCAGCACCTGCACTGATATATTCCCCCGCTCGACGAGCATTTTTGCACGCTGATAATCTGCTCTGGAAAAATCCAATTCGCTCTTCTTTTGCGCGATGGACGCGGTAGCTGCCGCCAACGCCTGTTTCGCTTTCAACAGCTGCGCCTGAGCGGCGCGCAGCTGGGCTTCGGATTCCGGCGACGAAATGGTGCCAACCACTTGCCCGGCCGTGACCTCGTCGCCCTCATCCACCATCAACGTCGCCAGCCGGCCGGGATATTTCGCTGCGACATCGACTTGCGTCGCCTCGATGCGGCCGTTCGTTTTCACAATCCCCTCGGGCATGTCCTGGCCACGCAGACGATTTATCAGTGTTTCTATCGCTTTGCGGGCTTTTTCGAGAGGGTTTTGCTGCTTCGATTGGGCGTACGCGCCGGCGACTAAGAGACCTTCTCCTGAAACGCTCAGCGCCGATGTGGCCACCATCAGAACAAGGCAAATCAGAGCGGCTCCCAGCACAACGGCGCTCATGAAGCGGACAGGCAGCGGACCAGCTGTTGCAGCTGTCCCGCCGCTCGTGACTGTGTCAGAACCCGTGGTTGTCTGACCCGCAAATTCTATAAGCCTATCCGCAGACTGCACGGGACGCCGCCTTTGTGCAGTCGCAAGCTCTTCCTGGAGTGATTTAAGTTCGCGCGACAGAATACATGATCTGAAAGCACAGCACTATCCCACTTAGTTGAATCCGGGATCGAGAGCTAGAAGTATCCGTCGACAATAACATGATATATACGTCGACGCATTAGACAAATACGCGATATGTGTCATCTATATACGTATATAATATCTCAAAGCTCGTCTTTAATACCTGCTCTCGAAGCCAACTCATTGGGTTTCCTATATCGGATTCGCGGCTTCTCACACGGCTTTGCCTTCTCGACTTGCTTCTCGAAGCGCTGTGGAATTCGTTGGGCTTGTCGCGCAGGTTGGCAATGAACTGATGGGAACCGAAGCAGGATTTAATCGGCATTTCTGCAGATTTGATTTTGAGCGGTGCCAGGGTGGCATCCATCTCATCAATCCCTTTTTGGCCCAATTGAGGAAAAAGTGGACGCGCCCAGCGTAGGCGTGGTTCGTCTTGGCTGTGCGGCTACCTTACGGATGGTTCAACTCTTGCCAAACCGACAACTTGCACACGAGGGCAGGCGATCGATTGATCTAAGTCAAGGGATAGCAGCTCACGGGCAATAGCATGTCCATGTCGCACCTTCATGCTTGGCGCACCAGAAATCGGGATAATGCCCGATATTTTGGCTAGCAGATTGGCTCTCGGATGAAGTCACATCGAGCTTTTGTAGTTGTATCGGCAGGCAGCGAAGCCTTCGGTGTCGAGGTGAATGGCGCGTCGACGATCGATGCGAGACAAGAGCCATGTTTGCGGGTTCCATGCCCGGCGAGCAGCTAGAAGGAGGACTTGGTGGCCCAAGCTGTTGACACACTCCAGGTCCTGACGCCGCCAAGAATGTTCGAGGATTTATCTGGCCGGGTGGGCCAAGTGGCTCCGACCGTTCTCAATGAATATGCGCGCGTCTGGCAGAAGTCGGTTCCCCCGAACGCTTTCAGTGAGTATGTGCGCGACTTCTGGCAGAGGTCGGTTCTGTTCTTGGACATCCTACGCCAACGCGGCAACCAGCGCGAGGAGATGTTGGAGCGCGGAGCGACTTCGGTCCTGATCTACGACAGCGAGCTTGTGATGCGCGGCGACGAGTTGCCTCATCCGGTCAACTACTCGCTGCTGCGCATCATCCCGCCGGATGGCGCCGAGATCGATGACCGCAACCGCCCCATCTTCGTCATAGATCCGCGTGCCGGGCAGGGACCGGGGATTGGCGGCTTCAAGCAATTGAGCGAAATCGGGGACGCGTTCAAAGCGGGGCACTCGGTCTACTTCGCGGGCTTTACGGCCTCGCCAGTGCCGGGACAGCGGATTGAGGACGTCGCGCGCGCACATACGATCTTCATCAAGAAGGTCGCTGAGCTGCACCCCGAGGCGCTCGGCAAGCCCTTTGTGTTCGGCAACTGCCAAGCCGGCTGGCACGCGATGATGGCCGCTTGCATGCGCCCCGACGTAGTCGGGCCAATGGTGATTGCGGGGGCGCCCCTCTCCTACTGGGCTGGCGTCCGCGGCAAGAACGCCATGCGCTATCTGGGAGGCTGGTATGGCGGAACCTGGCTCGATCGCATGATGAGCGATATCGGCAACGGCATCTTCGACGCCGCCTGGCTGGTCGCTAACTTCGATAATCTCAACCCCGCCAACACGCTGTGGACCAAGCAATATAACGTCTGGGCTAACCCAGAGCAGGAGAAGAACCGCTATCTGCAGTTCGAGAAGTGGTGGGGCGATTTTGTTCTGTTGCGCGGAGAAGAGATGCAATGGATGGTTGACAATCTCTTTGTCAGCAACAAATTCTCGACTGGTCAGATCGTCACCAGCGACGGCATTCGCCTCGATATCCGGGAGGTCAAGACGCCGATCGTCTGTTTCTGCTCGCACGGCGACAACATCACGCCGCCACAACAGGCTTTGGACTGGATTCTCGACAATTACCAAAACGTGGAGGAGATCCAGAGTGCGGCCAGAGGATCTTCTACACCATTGACCCGAAAGTGGGGCATTTGGCCATCTTCGTTGGCACAAAGGTGGCCGCGAAGGACCATGCCGAGTTCATTAACAATATGGAGCTTATCGAGGCGATGCCGCCGGGGCTCTACGAAATCGTGATAACCGAAAAGCCGGGCGCGGAAGCCTCAGGTCAGGGAGAAGCCGGCGATTTCGATCTGTCTATCGAGGAACGCGGTCTCGATGACATTCGCGCGCTGGGTTGCAACTCGCTCGAGGACGAGCGCGAGTTCGCAGCCGCCGCACGCGTTTCAGAGCTCAACAACGCTTTCTATCAGACCTTCGTGCAGCCGTGGATCAAGATGGTGAGCGGCCCACAAGTCTCGCGCGCCATTCTTGAGCTGAACCCCTTGCGGCTCGGCTATTCTCTCCTGTCCGACAAAAATCCGATGATGCGGGCAGTTGCGCCGCTCGCCAATTACGCCCGGTCGAAGCGCTCCCCCGCTTCGGCCGACAATCCTTTCATCGCGCTGCAGGAGCAATTTTCGAAAACGATGGTCGACGCGCTCAACCTCTTCCGTGACCAGCGGGACGAGCTGGTGGAGCGCACTTTTCACTCGGTTTACGGCTCGCCCCTGGTTCAGGCCGCTTGCGGGATCTCTCAGGATGATGGTCCGCCGCGGCCGCGGCCTGGGCTGTTGCCTTCTGTCCTGGCGGCGTTCGAGGAGGAGAAACGTCGCTTGAGGGGACGCATTGCCGAGGGTGACGTGGTCGATGCTGCGGCGCGGGTGTTGGTCTATATCGGCAAGGCTCAGCATCGCATCGAGGAGAGCACCTTCGCTAGCCTGCGCAAGCTGCTTCTGGCGCACCCGGAGGTCTCGCCGGCTGAGTTCAAGTCTGCTGTGCGCGAGCAGTGGGCGATTCTGTCTGTGGACGAACGCTCCGCAATCGAGGCGCTGCCAGAGCTGTTGCCTGCGGATGCCACGGCGCGTCGCGCCCTCTCTGACTTGCTCCAGGCAACCGTCGCGGCGACCGGCAAGCTCAATGCCGATGGGCAACGCCGCATGAGCGAGGTCATGCATTTGGTGGCGACTGGCAGGATCGCTGGCGAATGAGGGGCGCAACTGGCGAAGATCGCGTCGGCCGCTCAAGAGCGTAGCGAACAAGCAAAGCATGCTGAAGGTTCGAGCGAACTCAGGCGCTATGGGATGAAGACCGCCTATGAAGAGATCATGGCGACCGGCATCAAGCGACAGCATGAGCCGCCGCGCACGCAGACAAGTTCACGCAGTCTGCGCAAGCTTGACTGCGTGGCGATCTTTTGCAGGCCGAAGTCAACAAAAAGCGGGCGCGGTCGATCAAATATCAGATCGCGATCGCCAGGGTTGGATCGCGGAATATTTCATTCGCAAAGACTTCGTCGTGCTCGACGAACTCGGCTATCTCCCCTTCGCCTAGACCGGCTGTCAGCTGCTGTTCACTCTGATCAGCCAGCTCTATGAGCGCACCTCCATCATTGTGACGAGCAATCTCGCTTTCGGCGAATGGCCAAGCGTCTTTGTCGACGCCAAGATGACCAGCGCGCTGCTGGATCGATTGACCCACCACTGCGACATCATCGAGACTGGGAACGTTACTGGCGCCTCAAGAACCGGGCGTGACCTGCAACGCAAAGCCCTCAAACCTCAATCGATCTATGCCCTCAACGCTCTCGCCATCGTCAGCATTGCGCCGTGCTCGCCATCGTCCAGGACGCTCCGCGCCGGCTCACGCCGGTGGATGCTGCGCGTCATCCTGGACCGCGCCCGCGCGTCGAAGCCGATTGACACGAATGGCTTCAGCGCTTGACGGACGTCGTCGAGATTGAGATGCGCGTCGACGCTTCGCAGCATGTGTTCGGAGGGGACATGATCGTCGAGGCGGAAATCGTAGAATAACCGGGCCGACGTCGCCTGAACGCCCATCATCGCCGCATCCACCCGAATCGCCAGAAGCAGTGAATCACGGCGTCGCCGCGCCATCAACCGGCGACTTATTCAACGGTATCGACCCGGTCCATACCATCGAGCGAACGGCCGCTTTCCAAATTGCCGGCTCGGAAGCGGACCGTCGCAATTCCACCCCACCGCTGACATTCGAACCGACCTGCTGCGCAGAACACGCCCTACGGCACAAGATCATCAAACACGCTGCCTTCCTCGTCCGAGTGGTCATGGCCGCTCGCCGCCTTCACCCGGCGGACGATTTTTCGCGGCTTCTCTTCGGGCGGCTTGACCTCCACGCCGGGGCCGTAGCGAGTTCGAACAAATCGTACAGCAACCGCGCGACTTGCACGTCGGCGCCTTCCGGGCGGCCCGATTTCGCCGTCGGCGCCCAGGCGTAAATGTCGAAATGCGCCCAGGATTTCGCATGTTCGACGAAGCGGCGCAGAAACAAAGCCGCGGTGATGGAGCCCGCGAAAGAGCCGCCCGAAATATTGTTGAGATCGGCGATCTTGCCGTCGAGCAGCTTGTCATAGGGGTCCCACAGAGGCAGCCGCCAGACCGGATCTTGCGCCTCAACGCCGAAGCGGGCGATCTCGCCGGCGAGCGCGTCGTCCATCGTGTAGAAAGGCGGCAGGTCGGGGCCAAGCGCCACCCGAGCGGCCCCGGTCAAGGTCGCGAAATCGAGCAGAAGCTCGGGCGCCTCCTCATCGGCCAGCGCCAAGGCGTCGGCGAGAATGAGCCGCCCTTCGGCGTCCGTATTGCCGATCTCGACGCTGAGCCCCTTGCGGCTTGGATAAATGTCGCCAGGGCGGAAGGCGTTGCCGGAAATCGCGTTCTCGACGAGCGGCAGCAGCACCCGCAGGCGGATCGGCAGATTGGCCGCCATGACCATGGAGGCGAGCGCCAGCGCCGTCGCCGCGCCGCCCATGTCCTTTTTCATGAGCGCCATGCCGGCCTCGGGCTTGATGTCCAATCCGCCCGAATTGAAGCAAACGCCTTTGCCGACCAAAGTGACCTTTGGCATCGCCGGATCGCCCCAGCTGAAATCGACGAGGCGGGGCGCCTTGTCGGAGGCCCGGCCGACGGCGTGGATCAGCGGCAGATTGGTCTGCAAAAGCTTGTCGCCGCGCGTCACCGAGGCTTTCGCCTGATAATGCGAGGCGAGGTTCAGCGCGGCGGCTTCGAGCGCGTCGGGGCCGAGATCATTGGCCGGCGTGTTGATGAGGTCGCGGCCAAGCGCGACGCTCCGCGCGATGCGCGCGACCCGCTCGGCGTCGACGCCTTGCGGAACGCAGAGCTGGGGAAATTCGGCGTCATTGCCTTTGTAGCGGCTGAAGCGATAGGCGGTCAGAAGCCAGGAGAGCGTCGCGAGCGTGGGATCATGCGGCGCATTGGCGAAATGATATAGGCCGCCGGGCAGCGACGCCGCGAGCCGGCCGGGGAGCAGCAGATCGCGCGTGCGGGCCTCGGCGGGTTCGAGGCCGAAGAGAACCGCCGCGATGCCGCCCGCCGCGTCGGGCGCGATCTGGATCCGGCCAGGCTTCGGCTCGAAGCCGCAGGCCGCCGCGAAGGCTTGCGCCGGCGGCGGAAGTCCGGCCCGGATCTCCGGCCATGTCTTCGCGGTGACGAACCAGATCGGCGCGCCCGCGACCACGGATTGGCGATGAAGCAACATCAAGACCTCCTGAACATGCGAACTCGGCCGCTTCGAATTTGGCCGCGGCGCCGTCTGATCCCATATTAGGTAGGGGCGGCGTTTCTCCGCTAGCAAAGAAAATGCTAGCCTCCCCTCCGCCGGCGGGAGGTCCGTCGCGGGGCGGCGGCCGATTGCGCCGCGCGAGCGGGAATTTCATTGCGCGCCGCCGCGTCAAATGGGAGGCGAAGCGATGGTCTCGCGCATCCTCAAGGTCGATCCATTCGACCTCGTCGTGTTCGGCGGAACCGGCGACCTTGCCCATCGCAAGCTGTTTCCGGCGTTGTTTCGACGCTTTCTCGACGGGCAATTCTCGGCGCCGACCCGCATCATCGGCGTGTCGCGCCGGGAGATGGATAGCGCCGCATATCGCGCCTCGATCGCGCAAGCGCTGGAGCTGTTCGGCGGCGAGGCCGCGAGCGCTGAAACGCTCGAGAGCTTTCTCGCCATGATCGATTATGTCGCCCTCGACATAGGCTCGGACGAAGGCTGGGCTCTTCTCGAAAAACAACTCAGCGGCGATCCTTCGCGCGTGCGCGCATTCTATCTCGCGACGGCCCCAGATCGATTTGGCGAGATCGCCAAGCGGCTCGCCGCGCATTCGCTCATCACGCCGGCCTCCCGCATCATTGTCGAAAAGCCGATCGGGCGGGACGGCGTCTCCGCCGCCCGCATCAATGACGCGATCGGCGCGGTCTTCTCGGAGAGTCAGATTTTCCGCATCGACCACTATCTCGGCAAGGAGACGGTGCAAAACCTCATGGCTTTGCGTTTCGCCAACGCGCTATTCGAGCCATTGTGGAACTCGGCCCATATCGACCATGTCGAAATCACCGTCGCCGAATTGATCGGGGTCGAGGGCCGCGCCGCCTATTATGACGCCGCCGGCGCGCTGCGCGACATGGTGCAGAACCATTTGCTGCAGCTTCTGTGCCTTGTCGCGATGGAGCCGCCCAATTCCTTGGAGGCCGACGCGGTGCGCGACGAGAAGCTGAAGGTGTTGAAGTCGCTGGCTCCGATCGACGCCAGCAATGTCGCGGCGCTGACCGTGCGCGGCCAGTATGGCGCCGGCGCCAGCAATGGCGGCGCCGTGCCGAGCTATGCGCAGGATGTCGGCGGCGAGAAAAGCGCCACCGAGACCTTCGTCGCGCTGAAGGTCAGCATCGCCAATTGGCGTTGGTCGGGCGCGCCTTTCTATCTGCGCACCGGCAAGCGCCTGCCGCAAAGGGTCTCGGAGGTCGTCGTGGCCTTTCGTCCAATCCCGCATTCGATTTTCAATGTCGAATTGGGCAAGATTTCGAAGACGCGGCTCGTCATCCGGCTGCAGCCGGATGAAGGGATCAAGCTCTGGCTCATGCTCAAGGAGCCGGGGGCCGGCGGCATGCGCCTGCGCTATGTCCCGCTCGACATGAATTTCGCCGACGCCTTCCAGGTCTATGCGCCGGAAGCCTATGAGCGCTTGCTGATGGATGTGATACGCGGCAATGCGACCCTGTTCATGCGGCGCGATGAAGTGGAGGCCGCCTGGCGCTGGATTGATCCGATTCGCGAGGCCTGGACCCAATTGAACGAACCGCCGCGCCCTTATTTCGCCGGCACCTGGGGGCCCGCCGCCGCGATCGCGCTTGTCGAGCGGGATGGGCGAAGCTGGAACGAGGAAATCATGTGAACGGCGGCCGCGCGCCGGGCTTCGGCGTCTCCTCGCGCCGCCATGGAAGGGATTGAGACTTGGCCAAGAGCAAGGAATTCGCGGTTCGCCAATCGATCATCGACGCCTGCCTCGCCATGAACAGGCAGGGCGTCAATCAGGGCGTGGCGGGCAATATATCGCTGCGCTGGAAAGATGGGCTTTTGATCACGCCCTCCGGCCTGCCTTACGACGAGATGCGCGCCGACGACATTGTCTTCATGAACATGGACGGGAGCTATGATCATGACTTGACCGCCTCGTCGGAATGGCGGTTCCATCGCGATATCCTGCTTCAGCGCCCCGAAGCCAATGCGGTGGTCCATGCGCATCCGATCTATTGCACGGCTTTCGCGATCTGCGGCATGGAGATCCCGGCGGCCCATTACATGATCGCCGTCGCGGGCGGGCCGACGGTCCGCTGCGCCCGCTATGAAAGCTATGGCACGCCGGAGCTTTCCGCCGCGGTTCTGGAGGCGCTTGAAGGCCGTAACTGCGCGCTGCTCGGCAATCATGGGATGATCGCGATCGGTCCGGATCTGCGCGAGGCCATGTGGGTGGCGGTCGAGCTTGAGGCGCTTTGCAAGCAATATGCTGTGGCGCTGCAGGTCGGGAGGCCGCGCCTGCTCTCAGATGAGGAGGTCGCCAAGACGGTCGAGAAGTTCAAGGATTATGGGCTGCGGCGGAAGGGGGTGGGGTAGGTGGTTTCGCGGAGTTCTATCTGAACAGCCGATGTGGGTGGGTCAGGGCGGACTTTCGCCCCTGATTTTTGCACATTGTAAGCAGCGGATATTATTGATGCGGACTCGCAGTGTATAATTCGTGACTTTTGCAACATACTGGGTCGGCGGTCGCAAAAACCCTCGTCTTTGCATCTGAGGGGCTTTCCAGTTCACGCCGCGTCGTGGCCGTCTACCGGCTCGGTCAAAAAGTCGGATAATCGGCTATATGGAAAATCGGCGCGGCTAACAGGCTAGGCTTGGTATCGTGGCGATGTAGTTCGAAACTCCGCGGAAGTATTCTAGGTCCTCGTCGTATCGTAGAATTGGCAATAGCTTTCCTCCCGGAAGCACCCTGTATATCTTATAGCAATAGCCTGTGAGGAGGTCCCAATAATCACGGAAAAACGTTCGAGAATTAATATTACCACTGCCAAACTCGAACGATAGCGCTCTGATCGCACCTGTTGAAAGAGCGTCCCGTGCGCCGCGCAGGGCAAATAGCTCGTGTCCTTCGATGTCCATCTTCATGAACCCGACCGAATTTATACCTTTGGTTCTTAGGAACGAATCTATGGTGATCACATCCACTGTGTGTGACACAAAGACTTGCCCGGCAAAATAAGTGTCATTTCTCATGTGAAGTGAGGCGTTCTCCGCGCGTTCCCCCGGAGAATATAGGATGGACTTTCCTTCAGTTTCGCCAACCGCGGCCTTGATTAAAACCGCGCCGTGGTCCACCAACGTCCCCAACTCGACGAAACATGTCTCCTGTGGCTCAAACAAAAATAGTCGGACTTTGCCGTTTAACTTCTCGTAAATCGCCCGGGACCAGTCGCCTTTATTGGCTCCAATGTCCAACACTGTGGAGCCGTGCTGAATAAATTTTAGGGCCGCCTGGGTCTCCGCAGCGATATCCCACCCGGACCCCGCACCCTTCCCTTGAAGCAGAGCAACGGCCGTTTCACCGAGCGAGATGGCCGATTGCGCATGTGTAGATGAAAGAAGATTGGCGGCGCGGGGGACAAAGAATTTCGCCACGCGTGCTAGCCTTTTATACTGATGAATGTCCGCCATAGCGCTTTGCTCCTCACGCCTCAATTCTGAGCAGTTCAAGCACATAACGCTACTATCTGCCAGCGCCGGGGACGGGCCTCCGCTCGCTTCCTGCCAGTGGCGCAGATTCTCGCGCGCCTTGTCGAGCAAGGCGGAATTGGCCCGCAGCTTCTCAGCAATCAGCCGGTGCAAGGCAAGGCTGCGCTCCTCAAGGCGGCTATCATCGCTGTTAAGCGCTTCCATAAATAAAATTTACCATAGAAACAAATCATTGCGTATCGCGAAAAGCCTCGCCGGTTCCACCTGGCGGGGCGCGGCGGCAGATAAAACGGGGGGCGATCAAGGCTTTCGTTCAAGCTCTTGCGCGCGCGGATCAGCCGGTCGTTGGCTTCTCAAAAAGCCTCGATTTTCAGAGCCAAAGCCAATGTGCATATGTGTTGAGTTTTTCACAATGGCGAAGGGTTGCCTTGGGGCCAGCTCTGCCACGGACTTGTTGGCGGCGGAACAGTTCCCGGCGCAAAGCTGTCTCTCGCCAGAATACCCGGTTGGCTTTCGGGCCTTGGCGATTGGCCAAGGTGGAGCCGATACGGCTTCTTGTCTTGATTGGGGTGGCCGAGGCGGTGGTCTTCGTGTGAAACTGGAGCGGGCGAAGGGAATCGAACCCTCGTATGCAGCTTGGGAAGCTGCCGTTCTACCATTGAACTACGCCCGCGCGCGAAGCTCGACCGATGGGAAGCTTAGCCCGCCGCGCCGCGCAATTCAACCGGCGAACGGCTCCTCGTCCTTCGCGACGGCCCCTTTGGAGCCTCCTCAGGATGGGGATCATCACCTTGACTGAACGTCTTGCGCCATTTTATGCTCATCCTCGTTTCATTGAGGAAGAGCTGATGTCAAAATCAATCACGAATCATGTGAATTTTGATTCGCTCATACCACGCGCCGACATTTTTGCAGAGCCAACTCTTACGACGGCTAACACTCCGGTTATTCGGATTACCGATCTCGAGCCGGGCATAACTTATGATATGCTTAGAAAACCAGATTTTCAGCGTGAAACGGCAAATTGGCGACCCGATCAAATTAAGCGATTGATCGAAACGTTTTGCGATTCTGATATTATCCCCGCGGTTATTCTCTGGCAAAATGGCAGCCAGGTTTTTGTTGTAGATGGAGCCCATAGGCTCAGCGCGTTAATTGCTTGGATTAGACATGACTATGGCGGTGGTGAGCTTTCGCAAAAATTCTACCAAGGTCATATCCCTGAAAAACAGCGGATTTTGCATGATGAAACAGCGAAATTGGTTGAGGACAGCATTGGAACTTGGGACGAATATAAAAAAAGAACCCCGTTATAAACCTGAAAGACGTTCGAATTCAGTGGATCAAGGATTACACACCGGAACAAGCCGCTGAAGCGTTCATTCGCATCAATCAGGGCGGGACTACAATTGAGCCAATGGAGGAGCGTATCCTTCGCGCTAAGCGGTCGGCGCTTTCTGTCGCCACTAGAGTGCTAACCCATGCCGGAAAAGGCCACGCTTACTGGCAGCATTTTGAAAATGAAACATCCCGCAACCGCGTTCCGAAGTTGGGCGCAGAAATCTATGATCTGCTTTTCAAGCCCACACTCGCGACTCCCATAAAAACCACCGAAGTCCCACTTGCCGGCGAAGGTTACGGGGCAGGCGTCTTACGCCTAGCGTTTGATCTTATCGCGCTTGCAAACAATTTACCTATACCAGATTTAACCCGTACAAAATCCGGTGAACTGCTCCCGAATGATGCTAAAGGCACGATCACCATTAAATATTTACAAGAAACAAAAAAACTAATTCAGTTGATCCTTTCAAATGACGCTTCGTCGTTCGGCCTCCACCCTGCCTTGTATTTCTACACCGGCCGCGGGGCTTTCCAGCCAGCCGCACTATTGAATGTAGCGGCGTGGCTAATCGATTTGAAGCATCATAATAAACTTGATGATTTCAGGAAAGTAAGGGGTGCTTTTGAAGACCTTATGTTGGCCCACCCAATCATTATAAAACCGCCAACCAACAAGCTGGGGAGTGGCAAACGAACTAGGCCAAGGATGGTGGCTCTGCTCCATCGAGCACTAGAAATAATTAGCCAAAATCCAAATATTACGAAGGCATGGGTGGAGTTGAAGGATGAGTTCCCGCACTTAGCTCGTGAGGAAGAAGAATTGAATGAAGACAAACATGCAGGAAAACCCGGCGGACGTTTTAGTTCTGCGACTAAGAGCGCCGCCTCACTTATCG
Organism: uncultured Alphaproteobacteria bacterium; assembly: GCA_963829515.1. Taxonomy (GTDB): domain Bacteria; phylum Pseudomonadota; class Alphaproteobacteria; order Rhizobiales; family Beijerinckiaceae; genus Methylocapsa. The sequence goes on along the minus strand of CAWHIP010000013.1, from coordinate 42,719 downwards.
ATATTTCAATAGTCCCGAAATGCTGCTTGTGCGGTGGCCTTAAGCATCCGCACGGCATTACTCTGGACCATGACGTGAAGAAAGCAGATGGGGGCACATCAGCAATAACCAATTCGCGTTGGGTTCACCCTATCTGCAACAGCAATCGGGATAAAGATAAACATGCAAAAGCAACTACATGATGCTTACAGCGTAGAAGAAGTCTCCCGTCGTGCCGACGAGGTAATTCGCCGTATGGCAAATACCCCGCCGCAACCGAAGCCTAGTCCTCATCCAAAAACGAAAAAGAAAGCTGACGCGGATCACGCGGCTGATAAGAGCCGCGCGATCCATGAAGATTAGACCGAAATGCTGTTCGATCCGCCTTCAGATTGTTGATAGGTGACGCGCTTCCCGACTACGCCCCTAACAGCCCTGGTCGCGCGTTCGGCGTCAGAAACGTTCAGGACCGCGCGTTCGTTGTACCGGAAGTCGAACTCGGCGAGATACCTCTTCAAATGCTGAGCGCTAACATGATGATAAACGCCGACAATGCCGCGCTTCATAATCGAGAAATAGCCCTCGATTGTGTTCGTATGAATGTCGCCGCGAACGTATTCGCCAATCGAATGATTGATGAAATGATGATCTGGCGCGCCATGCCGCGCGCGGGCACTTCCGTCATCGCTAACCGTGCGTGTGGACTCGGCGATCAGCTTATCCATAATCGAACGAAGCGTTTTGCCAGTGATGTTCGGGACGTGGTGCGAGCGGACTTTGCCGCCGCGCTCAACAAGGGCAAAGACGGCCTCCTTCCCTTTGCCGCCAAGATTCTTTTTGTTCCGCTTACTGGCGTGCTTATTCGCCTCCTTCCCGCCGACAAAGGTTTCGTCAAACTCGACCGTTTTGCCTTCGCCGCCGAGCGGTTCTGTCGGATTAAGTTCGCGCATTCCTTCACGAATGCGATGCGCCATGAACCACGCCGTTTTATAAGGCAGGCCAAGCATGCGGTGAAGCTGGTGCGCGCTCATGCCCTTCTTGCTCGCACACATCAAGTGCGTCGCGAGAAGCCACTTTGTCATCGGGATATGAGAACGCTCGTAAATTGTCCCGACTGCCGCGGTGAACTTTTTGCGGCATTCTTTGCAATGGTACCAGCCCGGCCCCATCGACTTGCCGCCGAGCGCCTTGACCGTTTCCGACTTGCCGCAGAATGGGCAATGGGCACCGTTCGGCCAACGGATCGCTTCGAAGTGCTTCCGGGCGGCGTCAAGGTCGGTGAAGATTGGGTTCGTCAAATCAACAGATGCGGTCATGGCCTATCTCCTAGAGCCATTTATCGCGCATCAAGCGTGTTCAGTCAAGGTTATAACTCCCCTCAGGATGAGGGAGCCTTCGCCCTGACGCGACATGCGCCGCGACTTCTTCTCAATTCAGCACGCAGCTTTTCACCCACCAGGCCGGGTGGGCGCGAAGAATCGCCTTTTTCGCCCGCGCGGCGGAGCGGCAATCCTTGAACAGCGCGAAACAGGTGGCGCCGGATCCGGACATGCGGGCGAGGCGGCAGCCCGGCGCGGCGGAGAGAATGGCGAGCACATCGCCGATGATCGGGGCGAGCCGGCAGGCGGCGGCCTCCATGTCGTTGCGGCCCTTGCGCAGGGCGGCCATCAAGGCTTCGACTTGCATCTCAGCGGAAAAATCCGGATGCGGCCCAAACCTGGTCTCGGCGCCGGGGGCGATGTTCATCTTGGCGAAGACGCTTTTGGTTTCGAGCGGCGCGCCGGGATTGACGATGAGCCCGATCAGCGGCGGCAGGCCGAGCGGGGCGCCAAGCTCTTCGCCCGCGCCGCGCATGATCCGCGCCCGCCGGCCGAGGCATACGGGCACATCGGCCCCAGTCTCCCGCGCGGCCGCGCCGAGGCCCGAATCGAAAAGCGAAATCCCATTGGCGCGGGCGAGGAGGCGCAGCGCCGCCGCGGCGTCGGACGAGCCGCCGCCGATCCCGGCCGCGACCGGCAGGCGCTTGACGAGGTGGAAGGCGCCGAGCTTGGCCCCGTCGTAATGTTTGGCGAAATTGCGCGCGGCGCGCAGGACGAGATTATCATTGAGATCGCCGGCGGCCGGGGCGGTCGGCCCTTCGATCGACAGACCCAGGGGCTCGCCCTCGACCAGGGAGAGATCGTCGCCGCTGCGCGAAAAAGCGACCAGGCTTTCGAGCCTGTGCCATCCGTCGGCGCGGCGGCCGAGAATGTGCAGGGTCAAATTGATTTTTGCGGGCGCGCGTTCGGTGATTATTTGTGGCACGGCGGGGCAAAGGACTTATATTCGCGGCGTTGAAGCATGTCCCGGCCGAGGCGCCTTTGGTCCATTGCCGCCTATCGGATGCGGTCTAGCGGACGCGCGCCGGCGTCTCCGCCGGCTTGACATCGCGTCAGCCGCCATTGCGTTCCGGACCGGCCTCGGCGGCGGCCGGATTCTCTTCATCGTCGAGCCCTTGCTCGATCTTATGGAGGATCTTGACCTTATCCTCGGGCTCGGGCTCGAGATCGCGGGCGTGGTTCCATTGAAAATGGGCTTCGAGCTTGCGCCCGACCCGCCAATAGGCGTCGCCGAGATGGTCGTTGATAACCGGATCGGACGCCTTGAGGTCGATCGCGCGTTCAAGCTCCTTCACCGCCTCGTCGTAGCGACCGAGCTTGTAATTGGCCCAGCCGAGACTGTCGACGATATAGCCGTCGGTCGGATGCAGCTCGACGGCCTTGTGCAGCATGGCGAAGGCTTCGTCGAGATTGATCCCCTGATCGACCCAGCTATAGCCGAGATAGTTCAGGACAAGAGGCTGATCCGGAAACAGCTTGAGCGCCTGCTTGAAATCCGCTTCGGCCAGCGGCCATTTCTTTTCGCGCTCGTAGGAAATTCCGCGGAAATAATAAAGCGGCCAATTGGCCTTTTCCGGCTTGGAGGTCTCGTTCAAGGCGCGGGTGTAGGTTTCGATCGCATCGGCGTATTGCTTATGCGCCCGCTGCAAATTGCCGAGCGCCGACAGGGCGTCTTCGTCCTTCGGATGTTCGGCGACGATGCGCTTCAAGTAATTGGCCGCTTCGTCCGGCCGGCCCAAGGTTTCGAGGATCAGCCCGGTCTGAATATCTGCGGTCGTGCGCAAGGGGTCGTTTTCGCGCACCAATTCGTAGACGTCGATGGCTTGCTCGTTCTGCTTGATGCGCTCGTAAATATCGGCCAGCGTGATCACGGCGAGGCTGTTTTGCGGCGCGAGATAAAGCGCGAGGCGCAGATAGATCATGGCGGCGAGCTCGTCGCCTTGCCGGCCGCCGGCGGCGCCGAGGCCATAGAGCACCTCGGCCGCGCCTTGCTCGGCGTTCTTGACGAGAGGTTCGAGCCGCTTGCCGGCTTTCAGGTCCGCCTGCGCGGCGGCGATGATCGGATGATTGGGGAGAATTTGATCGAAGGCTTCATAGACCTCAACCGCCTCGTCGCGATGACCATTGTTGGCGATGAAGCGGGCGTAGGCGTCGACGAGCCGCAAAGTATTCTTGTCGGACTGTATAAGCCGATTTCATTCGTCTTGTCGCTTCGGCCGTATTATTGGCGTTCATGGCGATAAGGCCGGCGTGATAGTCGCGGAAAACCGTGAAATTCTCGTCGCGGAGCCGATCGACGAGCTCGATGGCGCGGCGGGAGTTTCCTTCGCCGGCATAGCTCCAGGCCGTAAGGAGCGTGGCGGTGATGTCGCGCTGCTGGCCGGCGCCGCCCTTGGCGAAATGCGCGCGCGCGGCCGCGAACTGCTTCGCCTTGATCGCCTGAACGCCCAGGGCGAGATGGGCGAGGCTATTGTCTGGTTCGCGCGCGATCAGGCGGCTGGCCAATGCGAAGGCTTCGGGCATGTTGCCGTTCGAGACGGCGGCGACGAAAGCGCGCTCGATCAGGCGCGGATTGCGTGGATCGAACCGCAGCGCCTCGCGAAAAAACGTCGACGCCGCCATTGTGTCGCGCTCGGCGCCGGCGACAAGGGCGGCGAGATAATTCCCCGCTGGGCTTTCCCCGACCTCGAATGGCGCGGCGATCGCCAAATTCTCCCGCGCCCGCGCTTGCGCGCTCGCGAAGGCGGCGGGAAGAAGAAAGGCCGCGACGCTGGACAACGCGATTCCGCGCAAGGCGAAGCGACGCCACGGGCTGCCTTGATCCTTGCCGGAGAATTTGGACTCGAGCGACATGCGACCGCCTTCCGTGCGAAACCTTATCCCCCAGGCGCGAGGAGGACGCGAGTTGGGTGACTTGTCAACTCTCAACATGGCCATTTTGCGTCGATCGGGCAAGTCATCCGGCCAGTTCATCGATCGCGCCGGTTGAGCCGCGCGCTCATGCCGCGGCTGACTTAATTTAGAGACGATCCGCGCTCTAGAACGCCGGCGCGCGGCGTCAGGTCTGGCCGGGGCGCAGCTTATAGAAAATATGGCGTCCGATCACGTCCATTTTTTCGAGTCTTTTGGCCCAGCGCGGCCGGACGTAATTGGCGTGATAATGAGTCGCGCCGCCGACATCGGAAACATAGGTTTTCCCGGCGGTGACCTCCTCGGCGATCCGGACTGCGGTGCGCCATGATTTAGGTTCGCTGACGCGCAGGGATTTGCCGTCGCAGGCGAAGGAGAACTGGCAGGCGTTGTAATGCCGCCGATTTTGATAGACGACGCCGCAGATCGTCGGCGGATAAAGCCCACTCGATACGCGGTTCAAGACCACCTGCGCCACGGCGGCTTGCCCTTCCTCCGGTTCGTTGCGGGCTTCGAAATAAATGGCCTCGGCGAGGCAGCGTCTTTCTTGCTCTGCTTGATCCTGATCGATGAGAGCCGCGAAATTCGGCCGCCCGCCGCCCTCCGAAACAAGTCCCGCGCCAAGCGTAGGCGTCCGGGCCGCGCCTACGACCGCAGCCACCTCGATCGGCGTCGAATTCGGCTGGGGCCGGCGTCGTCGATCCCAGCGCGATGGCGCGGCGGACCGGCGGCGTTGCCCCTTGCAAGAGCCGCTCGTTGATCGCCGCCGGCCGCATCGTCACGGTTGCGGCGCCTTGTCGCGGCGACGCGCCGGCGCCGGTGTGGACCGTCGTCGGGTTTTCACCATCCGGCCAAGGCTCGAATCCGGCGGCGCTGTCGGGTTCGCCGGCTTCATCATCAAGGATTGCGAAACTTCCGGTCGGCAAGGCTTCGTCGTGATTGAACATCAGGTCATGCGCGCGCAAGGCGGCGAGGCCGCCTGCGTCTCGCAGCCGGCTATCGAAAGTCGGCCTCAAGCTCACGAGCGGATCGCCTTTGCGGCTGCGGTCGAGAATTGGAAACCGCCGCGCGTTGCGCTTCAAATCCGCGCGCGGCTCGATCTCATCGGGCAGGCGCTTGAACTCATCGGCGTCTCCGAGCGCCAGGCGCGCCTCCCGCCAAACCCGTCCCGCTTCGCCGACAAGGCGGTCGTAATCGCCGCCGGCCGCGCTGGCGAGCGGGGGGATCAGCACTGCGGGGACGGCGGCGGCCGCGCGGAAAGGCAAGGGCGCGAGCGAAGCGCCGCCGGCGGCATCCTGGCCGGCGTCCGCGGTGATCGATACGGCGAGCGCCGCGCCGAGCCACCATGGCGCGACTGCGCTTGCCGCCCAACCCATCCGCAAACCGCCCATGCTCCGTCTCACGCTCATGCGCAAGGCCGCCCTGGGGAAAGCCTTGTCCTGAAACGGCCAAAACGACCGTCTGCTCGCTTTATGGTATTGGCGCGCAAGCTTGAGAACAGGTTACCGGAGCAAGGCTTTTCGCCGCGCCAAAATGGGACAGGTTGAAAAGGCCGCGGCGCAAAGCGCGCCGGCGCCGCCCGTGGCGAAGCCGCCCTTATCGCGGCTTCTAATAAGCGCGGTTCACGCAAAAATCGACGACATCGCTCAAAGCGTATTTCCACGGCGAGGCCGGGAACAGCTCCAACGCGTCTCGCGCCATGGCGCCATAATGGCGGGCGCGCTTGATCGTGTCCTCGAGCGCGCGATGCTTGTGCATCATCGCGATCGCGGTTTCGAGATCGCCTTCGGCGATTTCGCCTTTCTCCAATGTGCGGCGCCAGAACTCGCGTTGGCTTTCGGCGCCGCGCCGGAATGAGAGAACGACGGGCAGCGTGATTTTTCCTTCGCGGAAATCATCGCCGACATTCTTGCCGAGCTTGGCGGATGTGCCGCCATAGTCGAGCGCGTCGTCGATCAGCTGAAAGGCGATCCCGAGGTTGAGGCCATAGCCGCGGCAGGCGGCGACCTCGGGCTTGGGCCTCTGCCCGAGGATCGCCCCGACCTCGGAGGCGGCGCCGAACAAGGCGGCGGTCTTGCCGCGAATCACGGCGAGATAATCGTCCTCGCTGGTTTCCGTGTCCTTCGCGGCGGCGAGCTGCATCACCTCGCCTTCGGCGATGACCGTGGCGGCCGTGGAGAGGACGTCGAGGCAGGCGAGCGAGCCGACCTCCACCATCATCTTGAAAGCCTGGCCAAGAAGGAAATCGCCGACGAGCACGCTCGCCTCATTGCCCCAGAGCATCCGGGCGGCGAGCTTGCCCCGGCGCATGTCGCTCTCGTCCACCACATCGTCGTGGAGGAGGGTCGCCGTGTGCATGAACTCCACCGAGGCCGCGAGCTTGATATGGCCCGAGCCCGGATAGCCGCAAAGTCCCGCGGTCGCCAAGGTCAGCATCGGCCGCAGCCGCTTGCCGCCCGAGGATATGAGATGATTGGCGACTTCGGGTATCATCGACACGTCGGACGCGGCGCGCGACAGAATCGTCTGGTTGACGCGCTCCATGTCCGCGGTCACGAGGGCGAGAAGTCCCTCTATGCCTGGCTCTTGCGTCTTTTCTTCTAAAGGGATGACAACGCCCAAGATGGAAATCTCCGAATACCGGCGCGCACTTATTAGGGCCCTGCATCGCGCTTCGCAACTCGCAGATGCGATCCAGCAGTCCCTGCGGGCGTTTCTTTCTCAACCTGAGGCGACGGCGCGAACCTCCGGCCGCGGCTTGATCGAGCTTCTTCGCACCAACGACCTTGTGCTGATTTCCCGGATTGAAGCAATCCTCTTCGAAGCGGAAATCGCCATCTTCGTCGCCGATCAGCATATGAGCGCGATGGAAGGCTCTCTCGGATTCCTGCCGCGCCGGCTGCTCGTCGAGGCCGCCGACAGGGTCCGCGCCCGCGCCGTTCTGGCGGAGGCCGGCCTAGGCAAGGAATTGGGCGATGGCTGAGGCGCCAAGGGACGGCCCGCCGTCGGAAGCGGCCGACGCGTTTCTCGGCGGCCGATTGAGGCTTCGTCAAGCCGAGGCAGGGCATCGCGCGGGAACCGACGCCATGCTTCTCGCCGCCGCGGCGCCGATGGAGTTTTCCGGTCTCGTCCTCGACGTCGGCTCCGGGGTCGGCGCGGCGGGACTCGCTCTTGCGCTCACGCGTCCCCATGCGCGGATCGGCCTTGTCGAGAACGATCCTGGCGCCGCCGCGCTAGCGCGTGAAAACATCGCCCTTAACCAGCTGTCGAATCGCGGCCATGTCTTCGAGGCCGACCTACTATCGCCGGCCGCCAGACGAAGCGCTGGGCTCATTGATGAAAGCATCGGCCTTGTCATCACCAACCCGCCCTTTCTCGATCCGACCCGGGCGCGGCTCTCGCCCGACCCGGCCAAGCGTCGCGCGCACGCCATGCAGGCGGGCGGAGAAGCGTCGCTTGTCGCTTGGCTCGCGGCGTCGTTGGCCCTCGTCGAACCCGGCGGGTCATTTATCATGATCCATCGCCCGGACGCCCTGCCGGCGATCTTGGCCGGCTTGGCCGGACGCGCCGGCGCAATCGCCATTCTCCCGATCCATCCCCGCGCGGAGGCGGCCGCCACGCGCGTTCTCGTCCGCGCCAAAAAAGGCAGCCGCGCCCCTGTTTCGATCGCGCCGGGGCTCATTCTTCATCACGGACGGGGGTTCACCGCGGCCGCGGAGGCCATCCATCGCGACGCGGCGCCGATCAATTGGTGACCGGCGCCTTTTTTCGCGTGGCGGCGTGTTTTCCGGTGGAGGCCCGGCGCCGGCGTCAACCCATGCGCAAAGCCTCGGTCGATGACAGGAAGCTTACTTCATCGTGCCCTTCATCGCGCGATGATGATGGTGGTGATAATGATGATGCGTGTGGTGATGATGATGGTGATGGTGCGTATGGGGGTGGCCGGTGTAATGGACTTTTTCTAACAGCGCTTCGAGCTTCGCCGGCTCTTGCGTCGCCTGGACGGATGCGGCCCCGGCGATAGGAGCAGCTTGGCCGAGGCTCGAAAAGCCGAAAGCGGCGATCAAAACCGCGCCGGCGATGAGCCCGAATTGCTTTTCTACGCGCATGTATTTCTCCATTGACGTTTGCGAGATTGATGATTGCGAGATCGACGTTCGCGAGAATTGTCCGGCGCCCTTCGCCAAGCGGCGGCGCCAAATACGCAATATATTAACCACGCCATTTATTAAGGGTGTCGTCTCTCTACCTTGAGAACTGCAGCGGCGTCTGCAAGCAGCGAGACTAGGATGCGCCCCGCCTTTCAGGCGGTCAAGCCGCCCAGTCAAAGAAAGCGGAAAGGCGCGGGCTGACACACCCAAGAAAAAGCCGACTGGAGCAAGTCGGCTTTTCCCCAGTGAAACGTCTTCAAGACGTTCCTTTTTTTACGTTACCAATAATACCGGTGCCAGCGGTGCCAGCGATGCCACCTATGCCAGCGATAGGGATGATAATAATGCCAGCGATGATAATAGGGATGGTAATAGTGCCACCGATGATAATAGGGATGATAATAATGCCAGCGGTGGTAATACCAGTAGGTTTTTTCGACGGGGAAAGCTTCAATCGCAGGTTGTTCAAGGGTCCGCACGGCGGGCGCGGCGAGAGAGAGGCCCGTCGTCGGCGCCGCCTGAGCCGGGCTCGCCGCGCCGATAATCGCGCCATAAGCGGCGCAGGCGGCTAAAACCAATATCCTTACAAGTTTCATTTTTCCCTCCTTCGGGACAATGAAGATCGCCTTTGGAAGCGTGCCTCCTATTGATCTGGAGCGCTACGCAAAATTGACAAGTGGGTTTAGTGGTTTGAATTCTTCCTTAAGACGGCGGCGGCGAGGAAGCGGGCTCCGCCCACCCGGCGGACGAGGGCGGCCTCGGCCGCGAATATCCGCGCCGCGCCGATCGGGGTGGAAAAGTCTTGCCGCTTCATGTAGCAGAGCTTTATCCGCCGAAACCGGCGCGATGGCTTTTGCGGTGATCCGGCGACGTCCGCCGCTCGGGCTAACCAGGGTTGCGTGACGCTTATGAACAATATCGCGATGTCGGTCGCGCGCGAGGGGGATTCGCCGGCCGCGGGCTCGCTAGACCCGGCGCGCTCGTTCCAAGGCCTCATTTTGACCCTTCAAAGATTTTGGGCTGGGCAAGGCTGCGTCATCCTTCAGCCCTATGACATGGAGGTAGGCGCCGGCACGTTTCATCCAGCGACCGTCCTGCGCGCCCTCGGGCCTCGGCCGTGGCGGGCCGCCTATGTCCAGGCCTCGCGCCGGCCAAAGGATGGTCGCTATGGCGAAAATCCCAATCGGCTGCAGCACTATTATCAGTTTCAAGTGATCGTGAAGCCTTCGCCGCCGGATCTGCAGGCGCTGTATCTGGCGTCGCTGGAGGCGATCGGGATCGATCCGCATCGGCACGACATCCGCTTCGTCGAGGATGATTGGGAGAGCCCGACGCTCGGCGCCTGGGGACTCGGATGGGAATGCTGGTGCGATGGCATGGAGGTCTCGCAATTTACCTATTTTCAGCAGGTCGCGGGAGTGGAATGCGCGCCTGTCTCTGGCGAATTGACCTACGGCCTCGAGCGCCTAGCCATGTATGTTCAAGGGGTCGAGAGCATCTACGACCTTAATTTCAACGGCCGCGACGGCGCCGAGAAAATCTCCTACGCCGACGTCTTCAAACAGGCCGAGGAGGAATATTCCCGCTATAATTTCGAGGCCGCGAATGTCGACGCCCTGTTTCAGCATTTCAAGGACGCCGAAGCGGAGTGCCGGGCGCTGCTGGCGCAACGCGATAAAGACGGGCGCCAATTGATGGTCCTGCCGGCTTACGACCAGTGCCTCAAATGTTCGCATCTCTTCAACTTGCTCGACGCGCGCGGGGTCATCTCGGTCACCGAGCGGCAGAGCTATATCCTGCGGGTGCGCGAGCTCGCCAAGGCTTGCGGCGCCGCCTGGCTCAAGACCGAGGCGGGCGGCGCCTGAGACGGTGAAGATCGTCGCAGCCGGCGCGTTCTATCGATCAACTGAGCCCATTTGAGCGGTTCGCACCCTGGGGCTCGTCAGCGGTGGCCGCCGCCGTGGAAGCCCCCGCCGTGGAAGCCGACGCTGCGTCCGGTGCGTATGCCGCCGCCATAGGCCGCAAATCTCTGGCCGCCCCAGCGTCCGCCGTGCCAATAGCCGTAATGGCGATAATAGGGTCCGCCGTAATAGCTGTAGGTGTAGGGCCAGCCATAGCCGCCATAGCAGGTTGAGTCATAATAGGGTTCACACCAGCCATAGCCCCCAGTCGCCGCCCAGAAGGGAAGCGAAAGCAAGCCGAGCGCCGTCCCCGCCACCGCCGCGCCGGGGTTCCAGGCGTAGTAGCGATGGTGACGCCAGTGATGATAGGTCCTGTATCGATAGTAGACCGGCTCGACCTGCATTTGCGGTGGGGCTATGACGCTGGAGTTCGCCACGCTCATTGGACCCGCCGAGGCTGTTGTCGAAACCGCGAGCAAAGCGGCGCCGCTAATGCCGAAACCCTTGCAATATCCATGGCTTTCCTCCATTTGAGCCGGAAAACTCCGGCCCCGACGACTTGTTCCGACTCGACTGAAATTCGCGCGCGACGCGGCTTGAGCGACCCATTGTCCGCTTCGGCCATTCCTTCTTGGGAAAGCTGCGTCTATAGAAGGCGTCGCTTGCTTGCTCCTCTGCGGGATCGAGCCCCCGCGCCGAAACGAGACCATGCCTGACCTCCTTCTCGAACTTTTCTCCGAGGAAATTCCCGCCCGCATGCAGGAGCAGGCTGCGGAGGACCTGAAAACCCTGGTCGCCGAGGCCTTGCGCGAACGCGGCCTCGCCTATGAAGGCGCGGCGAGCTTCGCGACGCCAAGGCGTCTCGCGCTCCATGTCGCCGGCCTGCCGGCGCGCCAGCCCGACATGCGGGAGGAAAAGAAAGGGCCGCGCGTCGGCGCGCCCGAGGCGGCGATCCACGGCTTCTTGAAAAGCGCCGGCCTCGCCTCACTAGAGCAGGCGAGGATCGAGAAAGATCCCAAGAAGGGCGAATTCTATGTCGCCGTGATCGAACGGTCGGGCCAGGCCACTCTAGATGTTCTGGCCGAGATCTTGCCCGCCGTCATCAGGCGTTTTCCCTGGCCGAAGTCGATGCGCTGGGGGGCGGCGTCGACGCGCGCCGACGCCTTGCGCTGGGTGCGTCCGCTCCACGCCATCCTCGCCACTTTCGGACCCGAGACGGAAGAGACCGAGGTGGTCGCGTTCTCCGTCGATGGCCTCGCTTCGGGCAATTTCACCTTCGGCCATAGGTTCATGGCGCCGGGCAAGATCACGGTTCGGCGCTTCGACGATTATGGTCCGGCGCTCGAGAAAGCCAAGGTCGTGCTCGATCCGGCGCGCCGGCGCGACATCATTCTATATGACGCGCGCGACCTCGCCTTCGCGCTTGGGCTCGAACTCGTCGAGGACGAGGCGCTGCTGAAGGAGGTCGCGGGCCTCGTCGAATGGCCGGTCGCGCTGATCGGCGAATTCGACGCCGGCTTTCTCGATATTCCGCCGGAAGTGATCCGCGCCACGATCCGGGCCAATCAGAAATGTTTCGTCCTGAAGGATCCTTCGACCGGGCGCCTCGCCAATAAATTCGTGCTCGTCGCCAATATCGAGGCGAACGACGGCGGCGCGGCGATCGCGGCGGGCAATGCAAGGGTGGTGCGGGCGCGGCTCGCCGACGCCAAGTTTTTCTGGGAGACCGATCTTCGCGTGCCGCTCGAGGATCGGCTCGGCAAACTCGATCAGGTCGTGTTTCACGAAAAGCTCGGCAGCCAGGGCGAGCAAGTCAGAAGGCTCGTGCGGCTTGCCGCCGACGTCGCCGACCATGTCGGCGCGGACGCGGCGCAGGCCGCCCGCGCGGCTCTTCTCGCCAAGGCGGACCTCACCTCGGAAATGGTCGGCGAATTCCCCGAATTGCAGGGGCTGATGGGGCGCTATTATGCGTTAGCGCAAGGCGAGGCCGAAGCGGTCGCGGAGGCGATCGGCGACCATCATAAGCCGCAAGGGCCAAATGACCGCGTTCCGTCCGCGCCTGTCGCCATCAGCGTGGCGCTTGCCGACAAGCTCGACACGCTCGTGGGGTTCTGGGCGATCGACGAAAAGCCGACCGGCAGCAAGGACCCTTACGCCTTGCGCCGCGCGGCGCTCGGAATCATCGCGATCATTCTCGAAAACAATCTTCGCCTGCCGCTGCGCTCGGTTCTTGAGGCGGCTTTCGCGCATCATGTCGAGGTGAGCGAAGCCGTGCCGGCATTCGTCCTGCAACGCCTTTGGGAGGATGAGGCCGCGGACGAAGCCGAGCTCGCCGCGCTTGCGCAGGGCGGCCGATGGGCCTGGGAATTCGCTTTCGAGCCAGGCAAGAGCGTTGTCGCGGCGTTGCATCGCTATCTCGAGGCGCGTTTTTCCGGCGAGGCCGAGCCCCGCGAGGCGGACGCGGCCGAGCTGGACAAATTATTCGCCCTCCTCAAACCATACGAGCGGCTGCGCGATACGTCGGTCGCGCGGCGCGGCGTCGAAGATCCGGAAATCGTCGCCGAGCTCGAAGCGGCGTTGGCGGATGAACGTCGGGCGTTTCTCGCCGCGCGAGGCGAGTTGATTGACCAGCTCCTCGGTTTTTTCGCCGACCGATTGAAGGTCTTTTTGCGCGAACGCGGCGAGCGGCATGATTTGATCGACGCGGTGTTTGCTTTGCCGGGGCAGGACGATCTCCTCTTGATCGTCCGCCGCGTCGAGGCGCTCGGCAAATTTCTCGACGGGGAGGAAGGCAAGAATCTTCTCGTCGGCTATCGCCGCGCCGCCAATATCTTGCGCGCCGAAGAAAAGAAGGCCAGCCCGGCGGAGGCGGCCGCCTTTGCCGAGGACCACGAGCCGGGCGCTCTTGTTGAGCTGGAGGAACAAGCCCTTGCCGCCGCTTTGGCGCTGGCCGCGCGCGAGGCGCGGGCCTGCGTCGCGCGCGAGGATTTTGAAGCCGCGATGGGAGCGCTCGCCGGGCTCCGGGCGCCGGTCGATGCGTTTTTCGACAAGGTCACGGTGAATGCGGCCGATCCGGCTCTGCGGCTGAACCGCCTGCGCCTTCTCAACGCATTGCGCCGGGCGGTGCATGAAGTCGCCGACTTCTCCAAGATCGCCGGATGAGTCCATCATGGGCCGAACGGCTCTATATGCTGTCTTAAGATCGAGGCCGTCTCCCCGCTCTCGAAACTTTATGCGGCTTTGGTCATTTTCTCCGCGTTGGCCAAAGGTTGCGGCTGGACGGAGCAAGCCATGAAATCACGTTTGAGAACGCGGACGCGGCGCGGATTGAGCCGCCCCGATCTCGTCTACGCCAGCGTCGCCGCCTTGATTATCTGCGCCGCCTTGATCGCGCAAGGGAGCGGATTTTCGCCGCTGCGATAGGGCGTGCCCCCCATCGGTGCTGTTCTGATTTTTTGGAGAGACAATTGGCTTATTATCGAAAAAAAGAAGAAGACTTCGGAGAACTTGACTCCGCCTCGAACCAGGAGCCTCCAAGTTTGATCGTCGGGCAGGACGGCGAAAACCATTGGATCGTCGTCGAGACGCATGGTCTTTGCGGCGGCGTTTTCGCGAGCGAGGCGGCGGCGATGCGTTACGCGCGCGAGGAAAGCCGAGGGCGTCCAGGCGCGGTGCGCGCGGCGTCCCACATTTTGGCTTTGAACATGACCGCGCCTTCGCGCCGGCGCATACCCCCGCGCCCTTGAGCCTCAGCCAATCTCGATCAAGAGCGGCTCCAGCCCGGCGATCGTCGCCTCGATCTTATCGCCCTTGACGACCGGCCCGACGCCCGCCGGCGTGCCGGTGAAGATGAGATCGCCCGGCACGATTTCCACGAGCTGCGAAAGATAATGCACGATCTCGGGAACCCCCCAGATCATGTCGCCGAGATCGGCGTTCTGGCGCAGCTCGCCATTCACCTTGCACTGAATCTTCCCCTTGGCGACAACGCCCGTGTACATTTCCGGCGTGATCGAGGAGCAGGGCGCGGAGAAGTCGAAGGCCTTCGCCATCTCCCACGGCCGGCCCTTTTTCTTGGCCTCGTTTTGCACGTCGCGCTTGGTCATGTCGAGGCCGACGGCGTAGCCAAAGACCATGTCATTGACTTTTTCGGGCGGAATATTCTTGCCGCCCATGTTCATCGCGACCACCAGCTCGACCTCATGATGCAGATCGCTGGTGCCGGGCGGATAGGGCATGATCTCGCCGTTCTGGAGGATCGCGTCGGCCGGCTTCATGAAGAAGAAGGGCTGATCAGTCTCGGGGTCGCCGCCCATCTCCTTGGTGTGATCTTTGTAATTTTGGCCGACGCAATAGATGCGCCGGACCGGGAACGGACGGGTCGACATCGACATGAGCGAGATGATCGGCGGCTCGGCGAAAGCGTAGTCACCCATGGGGTCGGACCTCGGTTGGGAGAGAATGGCGGGATGGGGGCCGCTGCTGACGGCGACGAAGCAAGCCGCTTGCCAAGCTCATTCGACGTCGAGCGGTTCGGCTCCCGTCGGCCGCCCATCGGGCCCCAAGGTGATTTTCTCGATCCTCTGCTCGGCGTTGCGCAGCAGATTTTCACAATGCGCCTTCAAGGCCTGGCCGCGCGCGTAGATGGCGATCGATTCCTCAAGCGCGACGGAGCCCTTTTCGAGTTGATCGACGATCTGTTCGAGCTCGGCTAGCGCGCGCTCGAACGGCAGCGCGGCGACGTCTTCATTCTGATCCGGCAAAAGCGCGAGTCCCTGGTGGTGGCGAAGCTTGCCGCTTCTCTCCTTGAGCCTATTCGCGCGAGATGGCCCCGGTTCGCGTCAAGAACAAGGCGGTCGGACGAAACTAGACGCGGCCCGCGATCAGCGCAAATCCAGGGCGAAGGGGACGCCTTCGTCGCATTCATGGCCGCGGCCGATCTTCTTGACGGCGGCCGCCATCCGCCCGCCGCGCCCGAGCATGGCGTCGGCGACGGCGACCAGGCGGGCATTGGGGGTCGCGGTCGGCGATTTGCTCCGAATCGCTTGCGCGATCTCCTGCTCGTCGCGCTGCGGGCTGAGCGCGCAGGCGGCGATGAAGGCGGCGGCCGTCGAGCGACTGATCCCCGCCCAGCAATGGATCACCATTGGGTCGGCCCGGTCCCATTGCCGCACGAAGGCGAGCAATTCGCTGACATGGCGATCCGACGGGAGGATATGGCCTTCGATTTCCTCGACAATGTCGGAGATGGCGACATGAAGATGGCGATCAGGGGCGATTTCCGGCGGCCGCGAGACCGTCGTCTCCTGATTGATCAAGGTGACGAGGCTTCGCGCCCCGGTCGAACGGATCGTCGCCGGAACTTTCGCCAGCGAGCAGACATGGATATTCGGCATCAATCCTCTCCTCGATGCATGGCGTTTTGGCGAATGGCGGCGCTTGAAAGAGCCCATCGGGCTGGGGGGCGGACGTATCCGGGCCAGCGGCGGCGCGACGTCATTGTTCTATTCGATTCGATTTGAAGCTGCGCGAATCCATAATCGTCTTTCATGACAACTGGTGCGAAATCCGGTCCAATTGAAACGGATGTCCCACCGAAGTTTTGATCGAGCTTGATCTTATCGCCACATCGGCCGCGGATTTTGACCATCAGACTCTAGCTTGGCTTTGCGCCGGACTTTAGGCTGGCCAAGCCGCTCAAATGCTCAAGTTCGGCCAGAAAACGCTCCGCCGCCAGCGCGGGCTCCCAAGGCTCCCAGGCGGCTCCGTCATAGATCGCGCGCAAAGGATCGGTCGCGAGAGGCTCATAGGGAATCCGCAAGGTGTGGCGGACTTCCTTCTTTGTCCATCCAACGACATGAACCGCTTCGGAGGCGGCGGCGACGCGATCGGCGCGCTTATGCGCCTTCCAATCCTCGGGCGACCATGGCGCGAGCCCATAGCGCAGCGCGACCGCGTTCTCCAGCTTCATCGTGAGCGCGCGAAAAGCCTCGCCGAGGAAGGGTTTGACCACGGAAATGCAATCAAAGCCGAGCAGGCCTTCATCCGCGTCATGGAGCAATTCGCGCAGATCAGCCCTGGGGTCGGCGGCGGCCGGAAACCAAAGCCGGCGCAGCGCCAGAACCAGAAGCGAATGCTGGGCGACCGAAAGCGGCAGAGGCCAAGCCGAATGCCCGCCCCAACGATAGGTGCGGGCGAGCCCAATCGCGAGATCGCGATCCTCCCAATCAAACGGCGTCGGATCGAGAAGATCGAGGCGCTTGCCGGAAAAAAGCCGAACCCAGCCGCGCGCGTTGGTCATTGGCGCGACGCGGCCTCGCGCCTTGCCGCGAAAAGCTGGCGCCAGGATGATTTCTTCACTGCCATGATGAATTTCTAGGACATTTTTGCGCGCGGGGGAACCATGTCCGGAAGGCGGCGCATTGGCGCGCCTACGTCAAGTTCATGAAATACATAGCGATCGCGGCGGAACGGCACGGGGATTGCTTAAGTCCACCGGCGGTGGACGGCGAGCGGCGACAGGCGGCCGAACCGCGCCGGCCCGAGTCGCCCCCGCCGGCTTTTCAAGACAGATCATTCGACATTGGCGAGAGACTTTAACGATGAACCTTCAGATCGATCGATCCCACATCGAAGCCATGGTCGCCGAATTCCCCAATCTCGCGCCCTTGAAGGAGCAGCTTCGGTTCGGCAACCGGGTCGAAGTGCCCTTCCATCAATTGTCGGGTTCCGAACTGAATTTCCTCCACGGTCTCTACGTGAATGCGGGCCCTGACTATCAGGTCAAGGCAGCCCATCTCTCGACGCTGCAGAAGGCGCTGTCGACAGGCGGCGAGCGCTATGCGGCGGAGGATCTCGAAAACGTCGTGCCCGCCATGGCCCGCTACCTCGCCCAGGATGGCATCAGGGGCTGGCTGTTTACCGCCAATGTCACCAACCGGCCGTTGCCTTATGTCTTGACGCGGCTCGATTATACGCCGCCGGCCGAGGACGCGGCGGGCAAGATTTTCCTTGAGTTGAAGGCCAATGTTAAAGGCTCGGTCACGACCCAGGTCTTGCGCATCGCGACCAACGATATTGTCGGCCGCACGGTTGGCGAGATTTTTGCCATGAAAGGCTTTCTGAAGGAGACGCCGGAGCTCATCGCCGAATATGACCGGACGGTCGAGAAATATTTTGAGTGGCGGGCGCAATATGGCGCGCAATTTTCCGCCAAGGGCACCGGTTTCTACGCGGATGATCCGAACTCAACCCACAGGGACACGGATTGGACGCGCAAGGATGTCGTCGTCCTCTCGACCAGCGGCGGGCCGGCGCGGCTCGTCAATGACGAGGGGATCCTCACCGCGCGCACGCTGACCATGGATGCGACCGGAGACGTGCTCGGCCAATATATGCGCAAGGCCAAGAAAAGCGATCGCTACAACGCCGAGGATGAGGTCGAGGAATCGCAAAAGGAGATCCCGAAGGGCCTCTTCACCCAATTGCCGGTCCATGCCTATATTCTGATGTTCCATCTCGATCTGCACCATTATATCTGGGTGCATGTCGACGATATGGAGCTCTACCAGTACCAGCCCGGGCTGAAGGACAAGCTGGTTCTGCCGCAAGAGCAGACCGACCTCATCGACATTCTAACGGCGGAAATGGATGTCCTGATGGACGATATCGTCGCCGGCAAGTCGGGCGGCACGACGGTTCTTTGCGCTGGACCCGCCGGCGTCGGCAAGACGCTGACGGCTGAAGTCTATTCCGAGATCATCAGGCGGCCGCTCTATCGCGTTCACTCCGGCCAGCTCGGGCTCAATGTCGCCCAGATGGAGCAGGCGCTGAAGGACGTGCTGACGCGGGCGCAGCGCTGGGGCGCCGTCATGCTGATCGACGAGGCCGATGTCTATATCAAGAAGCGCGACGACAATATCGCGACCAACGCCGTTGTCGGGGTCTTTCTCCGCGTCCTCGAATATTTCAACGGTCTCTTGTTCATGACCACCAATCGGGTGGACGATATCGACGAAGCCATCGTGTCGCGCTGCATCGCCATGATCAAGTTCAATCCGCCGACGCCCGACGCGCGGCGGCGGATCTGGGAAGTCATGACCGACCAGTTCCAGCTGCCGGTCGCGGAAAAGCTGAAGGACGATTTGGTTCATATGTTCCCGGCGGCGACTGGCCGCGACATCAAGGGCCTGACCAAGCTCACCGCGAAATTCTGCAATCAGAAAAACGTCGCGCCGACCGCCGAGGTCTTCGTCCGCTGCTCGGTCTTTCGCGGCCTCGATCTGTCGCCGGAATTCTCGTCGCGGCTGGCGGAGGCGGCGGAATAGCTATTGGGCCACCTCCTAAAGACAGTTCCGGCTCCGCTTTCTCTCGCGCGCATCCCCTGTTGCGGGTCGGCAACGCTGAGGTAATTTGATAGAAAATCCGCGAGAAACGACTTGTCAAATAATCATAAAAATCATCCACTCGAATTCAAGGCGGGGCGAGATACGCGACGAGCAGGTTAGGATTTGCGATGGGGCGGCTTGGTTTAATCAAACAGGCCGTGGTCCTGACCGCAAACCTTTGTAAAATGGTCGCGGCCATATTTCTTGTGTTGGCTACGGCGACCTACGCCGCCGTAGCCGCCGATCTTCCCGATCGCTCGGCCCCTGCGTCGCCTTTGCAGCCGCCGCCCTCCACGCCCTATGATTGGACCGGGTTTTACGTCGGCTTGAACGCGGGCTTTGGCGTCGATCATTTCGCCTTTCCCTATTTTTTCCGGGGACCAGGGGTTTCCGCTGCGGAAACCAGCGGCATCACCGCGAGTGGGGCGGTGGCCGGCGGTCAGGTCGGATATAATTACCAATTCACTGGCGTTCCTTTGATTGGCAATGCGATTGTCGGCCTTGAGGCGGATTCGGACTGGTCAGGGGTTCGGGGATCGGTGGTCGTTCCAACGCCTCCCGCGGTCTTGACCTTTGGGTCGCGGCTCGAGAATTTTGGCGATATTCGAACTCCGCCTTGGTTACGCTTTCGACCGTTTGATGATTTATTTTGCGAGCGGCTTTTCTTACGCCACAGTGCGGACCTATTATGATATTGGCGCGCCTTACTTTATTGCGAACGGCACGACGACGTTGCGCGCGGGCATGCTTCCGTTCTCGCGGAGTTTCGGCAATGAAGGCGTCGGCGTGGAATATGCCCTGACTCCCAATTGGACGATCAGGGCGGATTATATGTATGATCTCGATTTCCGTGCGCTATGCCGCTTACGCCGTGGGCAATACAGAAATCGGGTTCCTTACGCGGTCGAAATATCATGTCGCGCGCTTCAGCCTAGACTATAAATTTGATTGGTTCTCGCCGCCGGCCACGATCGCCGCGAAATATTGAATGCCTGGCCGTTTGGCCAAACGACGTCCGCGCATGGATGCGGCAGGGTCTCGCCCATCATGGAAACGCCGCTTTGTCCTGTGACCGGCCAACCCGCGATCCGGCGCGTTCAATGGGTCACGACGCGGCTGCTCGCCGATCTCTGGCGGATTGAATTCGGCGTCGACGCGCGAACGAGCTTTGGCTCGCTCGATCGCTTCGCGCTTTGGGAATTGCCGGTCGGGCTCTATTTCTTCGAGCCTCGGACCGAGGGCGACCAAGCCTTTTACCGGAGCTACTACCAGAGATTAAAGACCTACAAGGTCTCGGTGCTGGAAGCGCCGCGCGCCGAATTCGCGTCCGCCGCCCGAGCGATCGAACCGGGCGCACGCGTCCTCGACGTGAGCTGCGGCGCGGCGCTCTTCCGCCAATATGTCCCGCATGCGCGCTACACCGGCATCGACCCCCATTTCAGCTGTGATGACCCGAAGTTCGATGTCCGCGCTGAAACTCTGAGTGATCATCTGGCGACCCATGCGGGCGCCTATGACGCCGTCTGCGCTTTCCAGGTCCTCGAGCATCTGGCTTCGCCACGCCCATTTTTCCAACAAATGGTCGCGGCGGCGAAGCCCGGCGGATTGGTTGTCGTCGGCGTGCCGCATGTTCCTTCCGCGGCGACGCGAATTCCGAATTTTCTTCTCAACGCGCCGCCGCACCATCTCACTTGGTGGACGCAACCGGCGCTCGCCGCCCTTGCGCTTGACGCCGGGTTGAACATCGAGAGCATTGAGCCGACGCCATGGACCAGCGTCGACTTGCTCGCGTATTGGATCGAACGCTGTACGCCCTTGAAATGCGGTGAGACGCATTTTCGCGGCGCGTGGTCATGGCATGCGGCGGCGGCCATCGGGCTCTTGCTTGGGCGCATGGTTCATGCGGTCCGCAAGCCGCCGAAAGCCATGGACGAAGGCGCGGGCCTTTTGCTTCTGGCCAGGCGGCCGCCAATGGGAGCGGAAGGCGTCTGAGCGGCCGCCTATTTCGGCGACGGGACGGGGGGCGGGGCGATCAGGCTCAGCCTCGCGCAGGCCGCGTGGCGCCAGCAGGCGGTAAGATGGTCATTGACCATGCCGGTTGCTTGGCAAAAGGCGTAGACAATGGTCGGGCCGCAGAAATTGAAGCCTTTTTGCTTCAAATCCCTGGCGATCCTGGCCGAGAGCGCGGTCTGGGCCGGAATCTCGCTCGCCTCGCGATAGGCGTTCTGGATGGCTTCGCCGTCGAAGAAATTCCACAGATAGTTGGCGAAGCCTTCACGCTCCTGAATTGCGAGCCATGCGCGGGCCGAGCGCACCGCGCTTTCGATCTTGGCGCGATTGCGGATGATGCCAGAGTTTTGCATCAAGGCCTCGACCTTGGCCGCGTCATAGCGCGCGATTTTTTGCGGGTCGAACTGGTCGAAGGCGCTGCGAAAGGCCTCGCGCCGGCGCAGAATTGTGATCCAGGAGAGGCCGGCCTGAAAGCCGTCGAGAATGAGTTTTTCGAACAGCGCCCGGTCGTCGCGCTCCGGCGCGCCCCATTCCTCGTCATGATAGGCGAGATAGAGCGGATCTTGGCCCGGCCAATGGCAGCGGGCCTTGCCGTCCGGATGAAGAAAAGAGCCTGGTTCTGGCATCGGTTCCAATTGGCCTGACCCTCAAGGGCGATCTCAGTTCAATGTTAATGCGCTGGGCGAGGCGACGCCAGAGTTCGCGGGGGAGGTCGAGTGTCTTGGGGCCCGACAGCCAAGGGATCCGCGCGGTTGGGCGGAAGCGCGTACTTTCCGCCGAGCTTCGGCTGGGACCTGGGCTTCCCTCAAGCCAAAGAAGATCTCGCCATAGAGAAATTCATACGCTGCTTTGCCATCGAAGCTTGTATCGAATTCGTTTTCTCGCGGGTTGGCGGGGCCGATCAAGCAACCGCGGCCGAGCGGGGCGATTTGGCGTGCTTGTCACGGCCCCCAAATCGAGCCAGATTGAGACGGAGACAGACGCTCCCACGAAAAAATCGGGCAAACTTCCGCGCGGCGGAAATTGGGTCGCGGTGCGTCCATTCAACAAGCGCGACGGCCTCGCCCAAGATCACTCGCCTAGGACGGCGAGGCAACGCCGGCGGCGCAAGATGTCATGACATCGGGATGATCCAACCGAAGTCGGATCGAATTTGCCGCTTTGATGGAGACGCCGCAGTGAGCAGTGCAGCCTTGAAGGTTTTCCAGAACCCCAAAAAAGTCGCCGCCGCCATTTTTCGCGATCCGCTCGAAGCTTGGATAAAACTCAACGATTATTTGGACATGGCCCGCGAGGAGCGCAGGCCAGCGTGCAAATACGAGGCTGAGAAAGATTGGGAGCGCCAGCTTCACGATTTCCTGAAGGTCACATGGCCATGCGAGGCGAGTTCGGAGGTCATGACCCTATGGCCCGAGGTGATAGAACCGCTGACGGCCAAGGGCGTGCCGGTTGGTCCGGAGAGCTTCGGCTGCTGGAATGATGGGGATCCGGCTTTTGTTCGCGCGATCTGGTGCCTCGTCCGCCACCTTCGGCCGAGCAATGTCATAGAGACAGGCGTCGCCCACGGCTTTACGTCGCGGTTTATTCTCGAAGCGCTCGAAAGAAATGGATGTGGTCATCTCTCGAGTATTGATCTTCCTCCCAATGCGGCGTTGGAAAAGGAAGTCGGAATAGCGGTCGCCGGGCGTTGCGTTGATCGATGGAGTTACATCAAGGGCTCAAGCAGGCGGCGGCTTCCCGCATTGCTCTCCGAACTTGGCCAGATCGATCTTTTCGTTCACGACAGCTTGCATACCGAAGGCAATGTTCGTTTCGAATTAGACCGGGCATGGGCCGCGTTGAGGCCGGGCGGCGCGGCGGTGATCGACGACATCGACACAAATTGGGGCTTTCAGTCGTTCACGAACGCCTTTCCGGGTTATCCCTCTCTGATTTGCGAGGCCGAGCCGATCCATCCGGATTTGCGGCGCTTCAATAAAAAGGGACTGTTCGGGATCATTCTGAAGATACCGGTTCGACCGAGTTAAAGGCGATCGTCGGGGTTTTCGGGATCTCGCGGCGCGCGCTGAACAGCGCGCTGTCAGAGGCTCCTGATTTTGAAAAAATCAGGTGATCCAGTCATGCCCGGATGCTCGCGCCGGATGCTGAATTTGCCTGAACACAGAGAAGCCGATCCGAGATGGAGGGAGACAAGTTTAGAGCCGCTTCTCCACCCCCGCGGCGGCGCGATCAATTCCGGCGGCGCGGTCACGTCCACGGCGACGCCTCCGGTTTGCGCCGTCGTCCCCATCGCCTTGGCGTCCTTCAAACGGTCGAGGCGCGGGGAGGCGAGGCGTTCCGATCCCGCCGTCGAGCGGATCTGGCCAATCGCGATATCTCCGATGCGGGCGCCGAACGAGGATCAGCCTCTCCGTTGAGGCCAACTTGACTGCGCGGAGTCGCGGCGGGCAATCCAATATTATCTTCCGCGTTTCAACGCGCTGTCCGCCGGCAGTTCGAAGCAACTCCATTATAGAACCGTTGGACGACACCGCGCCGTCAGGATCTCATAAATTCGTCGGCCGCTGTAACAATTCGCCTCGAAAGCGCGAAGGACAAGGCGGCGGCGAAGGAGATGGGGATGGGGATGGAACATAATCGTGAAACTATCGAGTTAGGCTTAGCCCTGGCGAAAAGCGCTCGGCCCGCCGCCCTTTTTGCCGACGCCGGCGGCTCAATCCGTTTTTGGAACGCGGGCGCGGAAAGCCTTTTTGGATATTCGGCGAGCGAGGCCGTCGGCCAACGCGCGGATTTGATCGTCCCGGCCTCGATGAGGGAGGCCCATTGGAGCGGGTTCAATCGGGCGTTTGCTTCTCCGTTCTGGCGCGGCAGTCAAGATTGGGGCGGCGTTCCGGCTCTCCATCGCAACGGCGAACAGATCGCCGTGGAAGTTTTTCTGTTCCCGGTCGAACGACCGGAAGGCGGCCTCGCGGGCGTAGTCGCGCTGTTCCGAAATCCGATCTAGGCTGCAAGAGGTTTGCCGAAAGCCGCCGCTTTATCCACAGCGAAAAAAACCGCCTCACAGTCGCTTCTCCACCCCCGCGGCGGTCGCGATCAATTCCGGCGGCACGGTCACGTCGACGGCGACGCCGCCGGCTTGCACCGCCGTCCCCGCCGCCTTGGCGTCTTCCAGCTTGTCCAGCCGCAAGGAGGCGAGTCCCTCCGATCCCGCCGTCGAGCCGATCAGGCCGATCGCGATCTCGCCAGCCATGATCGGCGCGCCTTGCTCAGGCGTCGGGCCGTTGAAATGGACCTTCACGATGCGTTTGCGCGCCGAATTGCGGAAATGGACACGGGCGACGACCTCCTGGCCGACATAGCAGCCTTTCTTGAAGTCGACCCCGTTCAGTTGGTCCAGATTGACGTCATGGACGAAGGTGTCGCCATAGATGAAATCGACTCCCCCCTTCGGCACGCCTTCGGCGACGCGATGCGCCTCATAGGCGGCTTCGTTCTCGGTCCCGAGCTGGGCCAGCGCCTCCCGCGCGCCAATGGCGCGAAGCCCCATGCCTGGCGCGCGCATGTCGCGATAGACTAGCGCCTCGCCGACGCTTGGCGCGCCATCGCCCCAAAAGGCGGCGACGCCGAGCTCTTCCGAGCGATCCGAAATCGTGATCTTGGCCCGCATCTTATGGAAGGTCACGCGCTTGGCGAGATCGGCGGCGTGGTCGCGCGCGCAATCGAAATAATAGCCGGCCTCCGCGCCCTGCGGCAGGGGAACGACGAGGAAATCGAACATCAGCTTGCCCTGCGGCGTCAGAAGCCCGGAATAGCGGCTTTCGCCGGCGGGGATATTCAGCACGCTATTGGTGATGAGCTTGTGCAAAAAACCCGTCGCATCCGCGCCCGCCACCTCGATGACGCCGCGATCGCTGAGAAATACGCTATTCGGCATCCGCAATCCTCGACTTCTCTCTCGCTCGACCTGTATTAATCCGCCCGTCATGGAGCGCAAGACTCTTCACCCTAGCAATGGATGGGCCAATGGCGCGAAACTTTGATCTTGTCCTGCGCGGCGGCGTCGTGGTCGATCACAATGGCGAAAGCGTCAAGGATATAGGGATCATCGGCGAGAAAATCGCCGAGATTGGCGATCTGTCTTGCGCCAGCGCCGGCGAGGCGATCGCCGCCTCGGGCCTCACGATCCTGCCGGGCGTCATCGACACGCAGGTCCATTTCCGCGAGCCGGGGCTCACCCACAAGGAAGATCTGGAGACCGGCTCCCGCGCCGCCGTCCTTGGCGGCGTCACCGCGGTCTTTGAAATGCCGAACACCAATCCGCTGACGACCAACACCGAGGCGCTTGCGGACAAAGTCGCGCGGGCGAAAGGCCGCATGCATTGCGATTTCGCCTTTTGGGTCGGCGGCACGACCGAGAATCCGCGCGACATTCCCGAGTTGGAGCGGCTGCCCGGCGCGGCCGGGATCAAAGTGTTCATGGGCTCCTCGACCGGCTCCCTTCTCGTCGAGGCGGATGAAGGGATCGCCGCCATTCTCGCCAAGACGCGCCGGCGCGCCGCCTTCCATTGCGAGGATGAGTTTCGCTTGAACGCGCGCAAGGGGCTGCGCGTCGCCAATGATCCGTCCTCGCATCCGCTCTGGCGCGACGCGATCGCGGCGCTGAGCGCGACCGAGCGCCTCATCCGCATCGCACGGGAGCAGCGCGCGCTGGTTCACGCGCTCCATGTCTCGACCGCGGAGGAAATCGATTTTCTGAGCGGCCATAAGGATATCGCCAGCGTCGAGGTCACGACCCATCACCTGACCTTCAGCGCCGAGGATTACGCCCGGCTCGGAACCAAACTGCAAATGAACCCGCCGATCCGCGACCGGCGCCATCGCGACCGGCTGTGGTATGGCGTCGAACAGGGGATCGCCGATATTCTGGGCTCCGATCACGCCCCGCATACGCTCGAAGAGAAGGCGAAGCCCTATCCGCAAAGCCCGTCCGGCATGACCGGGGTGCAGACGCTGGTTCCGGTCATGCTTGATCATGTGAACGCTGGCCAACTCACCCTCGCGCGCCTCGTGGATCTGACAAGCGCAGGGCCGGCGCGGCTCTTCGGCATTGTCGGCAAGGGACGGATCGCGGTCGGCTATGACGCCGATCTCACCCTTGTCGACATGAAGCGGCGCAAGACGATCGAGAACCGCTGGATCGCCTCCCGCTGCGGCTGGACGCCCTATGACGGGAAAGACGTGCTGGGCTGGCCTGTCGGGACGATCATTCGCGGCGCGCGCGTGATGTGGGAGGGCGAGACGACAACGCCAGGGCGGGGCGCGCCGGTGCGGTTTGGCCAAGCCTTGTAATTATGGAAGCTACGCTTTGGAAACCGTGTGGAGAGGCGGGACGGAACCGATCGGGGCCAGTCGCGATTTCGCGTCAAGACGCCACGCGGAGGTAAGACCATGTCGCCATGCTATTTCTTCATGTGCCTGATGCTTGCGCCCGCGCCGGGCTTCACGCCAGATGGGGCCGGCGGTTTTGTGCCGATCACAAACAGCCGCGTCATGCCTGACGGATCGCTCAGGCCCTATGATCCAATATTCGACGGCGGCTATCTCGGCGCGCCGACGGCGGTTCTGATCGAGCCGCCCGGCCCGCCGCCGCCGGACTTTTGGGTGGCGCCAGTTGTTCCCGCGCCGTTCCGATGAGCTGATTTTTCCAAGCGGCGGCGCGGCCGAAAGATCTGGCGGCGCCTTATAGCGTTTTCAAAAACCCGGCGAAGCGCATCAGGCCTTCGGGCCAGGGCCCATGGCCGCTTGCGCTGTTGATATGGCCGGACAACCCGGCGTCGGCCAATTCCGCGCCTAAAGCGGCGGCGAAGTCCTCGCTCGCCTCATAGGCCGCGTAGGGGTCGTCGCGGCTCGCGATCACGAGCGTGGGGAAAGGCGTCCGTTCGAACTTCTTAGCCGTAAAGGCCGGATCGACCGCCTCGATTCCCGCTAAAATTTCAGCGGAGGGCGGCGCGACGAGAAAGGCGCCTTTCACCTTCTCTCCAAGCAAGGGCGCGGCATGGGACGCGGCAAGCGCGCCGAGACTATGCGCAACGAGGATCACCGGCCGCGTGGCGCGCGTCGCCTCTTCGACGATGCGGTCCCGCCAAGTTTCGAGTTTTGGCCGATCCCAGTCTTCTTGCTCGACGAGGCGCGCGGTCGGCAGCTTGGCGCCCCACCGGCTCTGCCAGTGATCCGGCCCCGAGCCGCCGAGCCCAGGGATGATGAGGATGTCCGCCTCGGAGGAGCGCATGAGGATGGTCTCGCCGTCCGACGCGGGTCAGGCCGTCGCCGCCGCCAGCGGCTTGCGCAGCGCCAGATCGCGCGCCAGCGCTTCGACAAAGGCCGCGTAGAGCCCGGCTTCGACCGCCTCGAACGCAACCGACCGCGCCGAAAAGCCCGGGTCGCCGGCATGGAGCGAGGTTTCGACATCGGCGAGATGCCGGCTCTCCTCGGCGAGAAGCCCGTCGAGCTTGCGGGCGACCTCGGAGTCTCCAAGCGCCTTTTTATAGGCGCCGTAAACGCCGAGCGCCCGGCGCTCGATGAGCCAGGTCACATAGCAATAGACGAGCTTGGCGCGCTCGGCCTCTGGATGATCCGAGAGCGCCTCGTCGCAGGCGGCGTCGAGACTCTGGAAATAGGCTTCCGCCTCCTCGCCGCAAAGAAGGGCCTCGGGCGCGTAAGAATTGAATGCGGGACCGCCGAGCTTGACCGCGAGCTTCTTCAGGCCGAGCGCATGCCGGCCTTCTTCGAGCGCATGGTTCAGGACGGCGCCGGAGAGCGCCTCGGCCTTCTGGCTCTTCACGATCTTGCGAAAGCCGACATATTCCAAAAAGGAGAATGTGTTCAGCCATTTGGCGTGGAGGGCTTGATCCGCGACGATCTCGCTGATCAGGCCGTCAAGGCGATTTTCGCTGGTCATCGAAACTCCGGCATGCGGTTGCGGCAAGACGCCGTCTCGGACGCTTTCCTACACGAAAGGCGGATGCCGAGACAGAAATATGACGCGCGCGGCAGGTCTTTCAATCGGCTCGATCTTGGGAGCCGGCTCAGTCTTGCCGATCCCTTGATCGCGTTCCCGGCGGCGCGGAAAGTGAGAAACATTGCCGCCCCGCTTGATGTTTCCAGGCCGAGGCTTCCGGCGGAAGCGATTTCACGGCCTCGTCGGAGACGGTCGTGAAAACCGCGCAGAGCTGAAACGCGTGGGTGTCGTTCAAAATATATTCATAGTCTGCGGCCGTCGCCAAATCGATGAGCTGGAGAGTTCGGGGCCTCGGGCAGATTGCGGAGCGAGGCGGGCAAATGACCGTTCGCGCGCTGATAGGCGGAAATCGCCTGGGCGACGCCGATGAGCTCGGAGATTTTTCGCTTGTCCTGATCCATCGCGCGCTGCCTCCAGGGCGAGGGCGTCACGGAGAGGCCGAGCCCGATCGCGCCGGCGACGAGGGCGGCGCTCGCCAGCAGGAAGATGAGCGAGGCGCGATTCGTCCTCGCGCGGCTCATTCCTGCTCGTCCTGGCGCACGTCATGGAGAAAATAGGCGAAGAGCCCGCCGGCGACGATCGCCATGGCCAGGATCTTGAGAAGGAAGCGCGTCGCGAGCTCGCCGCTGAGAAGCGCATAAACCAAGGTCACGACATCGCCGGCGAGCGTCACGGCGGCGACGAAAAGGGTGAGATAGACGAACCAGCGCCGCACTTTTGAATTGCGGCGCGTCGGGTCGGCCCGGTTGCGGTCGGCTAGGCGGAACATCAGCAAGAATAGAGGAAAGAAAACGATCAGAGTCGAAATTTCGAGCCGAAGCGCGTCGAAAATCTCCCACCCGCCGCGCAGCGGATCGGGCAGGAAGCGGTCGATGAAATTGAAGATGATCGTGAGAAAGGCCCAAACGCAAATATAGAGCGACGAGAAAAGCAGAAGATGGATGAATGTCTCGCGCGCCGAGACATGGGCTTTGGGCTTTGGGACGGGCAAGGGAAAATCGACATCGGCGAAGGCGCTAAGCGCGGCGGCGATCTCCGCCTTCGGCCATCCCGCCGCCTCCAGCGCCCGCGTGATCTCGTCGCGCGCAAGACCCTGCGATAGCGCGCGCTCGGCGAATTCGACGAGAATGGAGGACATGGCGCGGCCCTTTCTGTCGATCAGGCGCGTCAGGCTTCGCCGAACACGCGCGCGAAAATCACATCGACATTCTTCAAATGATAGCCGAGGTCAAACAGCTCCGCGAGCTCCTCGCCGCTCAGCGCCTTGCTCACATCAGGGTCGGCCTTCAACAGCGTCAGGAAATCGCCCTCGCCGCGCCAGACCGGCATGGCGTTGCGCTGGACAAAGGCATAGGCGTCCTCGCGGCTGACGCCCTTTTGAGTCAGGGCGAGCAGCACCCGCTGCGAATGGATGAGGCCGCCGAGCCGCTCCAGATTTTTCTTCATGTTGTCGGGATAGACGATCAACCTGTCGATCACATTGGCGAGGCGCGCCAGCGCGAAATCCAGCGTGATGGTCGCGTCGGGCGCGATCATCCGCTCGACCGAGGAATGCGAAATATCGCGCTCATGCCACAGCGCGACATTCTCCATCGCCGGCAGCGCCATGCCGCGCACGAGCCGGGCGAGGCCGGTCACGTTTTCGGTCAGCACCGGATTGCGCTTATGCGGCATGGCCGAGGAGCCCTTCTGGCCCTCTGAGAAAAACTCTTCCGCCTCGAGCACTTCGGTGCGCTGCAAATGGCGGATCTCGGTCGCGAGCCGCTCCATCGAGGAGGCGACGACCGCGAGCGTCGCGAAGAACATCGCATGGCGGTCGCGCGGGATGATCTGGGTCGAGGCTGGCTCGACCGTAAGGCCGAGCTTTTCCGCCACATAGGCCTCGACGCGCGGATCAATATTGGCGTAGGTGCCAACGGCGCCCGAAATCGCGCAAGTGGCGATCTCCTTGCGGGCCTGGACAAGCCTTTCCCGCGCGCGGGAAAATTCCGCGTAGGCCTGGGCGAGCTTGAGCCCGAAGGTCACCGGCTCGGCGTGGATTCCATGCGAACGGCCGATCGTCGGCGTCAATTTATGCTCGAAGGCGCGGCGCTTCAGGGCGGCGAGCAAGGCGTCGACATCGGCGATGAGAATGTCGGAGGCGCGGGAGAGCTGCAACGCCAAACATGTGTCGAGCACGTCCGAGGAGGTCATGCCCTGATGCACGAAGCGCGAATCGGGGCCGATGAATTCGGCGAGATGGGTCAGAAAGGCGATGACGTCATGCTTTGTGACTTTCTCGATCTCGTCGATCCGCGCGACGTCGAACGTGACATGGCCGGCCTTGTCCCAGATCGCCTTGGCCGATTCTTTCGGAATGACGCCGATCTCGGCGAGCGCGTCGCAGGCATGCGCCTCGATCTCGAACCAGATGCGAAACCGCGTCTGCGCCTCCCAAACGGCGGTCATTTCGGGGCGGGAATAGCGCGGGATCATGGGGCGGGCTCGTCAGAGGGAAGAAGGGGCGAGGCGTAACATGTCGGCGGCGTGGGGGCAAAGCGAGATGGGCTGGCTGTCGCTCAATTTAGAGTTCCGCCGCGCGTAGGGCGCGGAGATTTGCTCCAGATTTCTGCACGCTATAAGCGGCTGATATAATTGACGCGGTTCCGCGGTGCGGAATTTTTGAATAATGCGCCACGCTGAAGGTTTCCGAGGAGCTGTGACCAATGCGGGCAACTACTCTTCATTTTTTGGGGGGGATGCCGCCCATTTGTTGGAGAGGCTTGCACCGCTTATGATCTGCTGATGTCTATTCGCCTATCTCGTATCTTAGAAGTCGCAAGTGCGGCGGTTACCGTCCTTTCCTATTTGGGCCTGCCTCTTGCGACGCTCAGCGGCATAGCTGTGGGCGTTGTCGCGCGACTCAAAGAATTAGATGGTCTTGAGAGTACGCTCATTGCAATATTCGTTGTCGCTGCGGTTCTGCACATAGTCACGTCTATAATTTATATCGTCGACCGCATCACGGATCGTCGAAGACAAGTTGAACAAGGGAACGCCGCGATCCACTATCAGCTCGCTCCTATAGCTGCAGCATTAATCAGAGATGAGACAAATGAGAACGCCGAGTATCAGCTTAGAGTGAAGATTTGTAATACATCGGAATACCCACTCAAATATCTGATTATTTCTACTAAAGCGGTTATCGACGACCGTGTAAACCCTAGTGACAAGCCTAATTATGTGCCGGGCATTATACCTAGAGGCGGCGTCACGGACGTGCGATTTAATTCCTACGCACGAGGACGGTTATCCAAATCGGGCTTAAATCGGGGAACATTAGAGCTGGTCTATCGATATGGCCACGCTTCCAAGAGTTTCGTTTTTGAAAGTCGAAGAGTATATGCGCTTCGATGCAACCTGCCAGATTCCGGAAATCTCGCAGCAGGCCCATCAGTCCCAGCGATTCCGGTCGAAATGGTCGTCCAATCTGAACAGGATGACCCGCTTCCTATTAGTAGCTAATAGTCGCTTCTCATTACATCAAATCGTGGAGTGTTGCGAGAGTGTTAATTTTTGCACAACGCGGGACGCACGCTTCAGCTTGAAAGCCGAACTTCAAATTGCAACGCCGCCATGGTCCGACTGCGGCATCGAATCTAGCGCGGCGCGGAAATTAACGCTCCTTATGCTGTTCTGCCTTCAACCTCTCCACCTCCGCCCGGATCGGCGCGTAGGGGCCGTATTTATGTTGCGCCTCGCTGAACCCATCGGCGTAGGGTCCATAGGCGGCGTCGACGGGCTTATCCAACAGATCCTTCTCGAAATCATGATCGAGCCCAGCCTTATGCGGGCGTTCTTGTGATTCCACATAGGCGGCGAGATCCCAAGCCTCCTCGATAGTTAGTTTAGGGTCGAGATAATCGCTCCCATGTGGCATGTTGGAATGGAGGAAATTCGCCAGCGTGATGAGCCGCGCCATGCCGGCGCCATTGTTGAAACTGTCATGGCCCCAGAGGGGCGGGACGGCATAGCCGAGGATCATAGCCCGCGGGCTGCGCGGCACGCCGGTGCCATTGGTGTTGTGGCAATCGAGGCAGGCGCGCTCATAGATCGGCTTGCCGCGCGCGGGATCGGCGGCGCGATCAAGCTCCGCCATTTTGCCGGCGCCGAGACCCGGAATTTTCTCGCCCGGCGAGACGCCTGAGGACAGGAATTTCACATAAGCGACTAGCGCCCGCATCTCCAGCGATTTGTTGAGAAGAGGGCGGCCGTTCATGCTGCGCGTCATGCAGGAATTGATGCGGTCCTCGATCGAGATATCCGCGCCCATCCGCGCGCTATATTTAGGAAAATCGCCATAGATCCCGAATAAGGCCAAGCCGAATTTCTTGGTCCCCGCTTCGAGATGGCAATTGCCGCAGGCGAGATTATTGCCGGCGAGGCGCATGGCGGGGTCCTCGACCTGGGGTCCGATATAGGCGAAGGTTGCGAGGATGAGGTCGCGCCCGCGCTTGATCTCGCGCCCGCGCGCGTCATCCGGCAAGGCGTTGACGTCGGGGACCGTCCAGACCTTGGCGTCTCGCGTGGCTTTTTCTTCCGCGAAGGCAGGCGATAGAAGCCCGGCGAGCAGCGCCATGGCCCCGACGCGCGCGGCGAACAGGATGTTGGTCATTGCGCTTACCTCCCGCCTCGAAATGTCCCTCGCGGGACATGATTTAGCATGGCGACGCAAGCGAAGCCTTAAACGCTTGGCGCGAATTTGCGTTCGCCTCGGTTTACTTGAACCCGAACTTGCTCCGCCAGCTTGGCGGGGCGCCCGAAAAGGGCAGGGGCTCGGCCGCGAAAACCGCGCGGGCGATGGCGCGGGCGAGGCAATCGGCGGCGCTTGCGCCGATCTCGATCTTGTCGCGCAGCGTCGGAAGCGCGCGCGCCGCGCCGGTCGCGGCGGCGAAGATCGTATCGCCATCCATGGCCGCATGGGCGGGGCGCAAGGCCCGCGCCATGCCGTCATGCGCCATAATGGCGAGGCGCTTGGCTTCGGCCTTGCTCAGCGCCGCGTCGGTGGCGATGATCGCGATGGTGGTGTTTTCGGCCGCCTCGCCCTTGATGTGGAAATCGAGCGCGCCTTCGGGCCAAGGCGTCGGCCAGCCGAGGCCGCCAAATTCGCCATTTTTCTCGTAGGGCGCGGCCCAAAAATGCGGGCCTTCGCCGATTGTCGCGCGGCCGATGGCGTTGACCGCGACAAGCGCGCCGACGCGAAATCCGCCCGTCGTGGCTTCGCTCGCCGAGCCGAGGCCGCCTTTGAGATTGGCGATGGTCGCGCCAAACCCGGCGCCGACGCTGCCAAGAGGAAAATCTTCCGCCGCCGCCGCGGCGGCTGTGTAGCCCAAACGCCAATAGACCGGCTCGCGCCCGAAATTCTTGTCGCCGCCATTGAGGAGGTCGAACAGAATGGCTCCCGGCGCGATCGGCACGTAAATGTCGCGCACCTGATAGCCGCGCCCGGCCTCGCGCAGAAAGGCCGCGACCCCGCCCATGGAATCGAGGCCATAGACCGAGCCGCCGGACAGGACGAGCGCGTCAACGCGTTCGACGCTCATTTCAGGTTCGAGCAAGGCCGCGTCGCGCAGGCCCGGCGCGCCGCCGTGAATGGCGATCGAGGCGACGGCCGGCGCGTCGAAGATCAGCGCGGTGACGCCGGAGCCGAGCGCCGCGTCCTGCGCATGGCCGACGCGAAGGCCGGGAATGTCGGTGATGAGATTTTTCAATAAGGCTCCCAGCGTAAGAAGACTGGCGTCGCGCGCCGCTCCCGAAATTTCGCGGCCCGCGCGGCGCATCAGTGGCGTTTTCCGACCGTCTAGATCGCCTGTTTTGCGAAATTATGTTTCTTTGAGTTTTGATACTTATAAGGCGGAGCAATTCTTTAAACGAAAATATAATGACAATTTATACACATGATTTATATAACGCTATGCATCTATATTTATAGTCCTGGGTTGCGGCGTTGGTCTAAGCTGCTATCGTTATGTGCATTGCACAATAATTATACGATCTCATCGGGCCGGGCCGCGAATATCTACAGCAGAGTCTTGACCTAGATTTCGTCACATGCTTAACGTCGCCGCGCTTTCGCATCTTCGTAGCATTTGGATCGCTGATCCATCTCATCGCTAAACCCATTTAGACAATTCGGCGGGTCACATGATACGTGAATTTCAATATCGCGGGGAAACCTTCAGGGTCAATTATCACGGCATACATGGGCATGAGGAGGTCTTCATCATCCACATGGTCGATGGCGAGGAATGGGGCGAAATCTCCATCGATCGCATGACCGAGGAGAATGACCAGAGCGCTCCAATCGAAGACATATGCGTGATCCTCTGCGACCGCCTTATTATCGAGCGCGAGATCAATTGCGCGGATCCCAACGCCGGCTTCGCCTGGGTCCAAGGCAATGTCCTCGTGCAAGTGCATGACGGCATCCAGGACCGTCACTAATTTGATCTGAAACCTGTCGGCGCGGCGCGCGGCGGCGCCCTCGCGCCTGGCCCCCTGTCCCCTTCTCATCTCTCTCCTCGGTTGGCGAGGGATGAGGAAGCGAGGGCATGTTCATAATCAGAACATGCCGCGCCTCTATGTCGGACTTGCTCAAGCCCTGCGCGTGGGCCGCCGTCACGAGGCGCTGAAGCGCGCAACCACCTCATGCGCGAGCCGGCCGCCTTCCGCGAGAAAGCGGGTGATCACCGCCTGGGCGTTGGCCGTGCAGGCGCGATAGGATCTTTCATAGCCGCGAAAGCTTCGGTTGAAGGTTCCTGCGAGCCGCTCCTTTCGGAATGTCGTTTTCGCGTCGGCGTCGAGCAGCGCTTGCATTCTCGCGCGCCATTCGCCGGCCTCGCTCGAGCCGCAGAGTTCGTCCAGATAGCTCAGGGCTCCGAGAATTTCCGCGAGCCGCAAAGCCTGCGCTTCATAGGGCGGTGGCGGGGGCTCCGTCGCCGGGGCCTCCGGACCAGCCTCCGCCGGCGATGATTTTGGCTTCGCCGGCGCGCTGGCCGAGGCGCTTTTGGCGTGCGGCCGCGTGTGCGTTCGCTTAACGGCCTGGCCTTGCTGCGCTTGCGCTGGTAGCGGCGCCAACAAGGCGAGCGCAAGGGCGCCGGCGGCCGCGCCGCGCGCAAGCGCGCGCAAGGCTCCGCCACGCGTCAAGGCGCGGCCGCTTCGCGTCGTCGTCGGCGCGCAAGGGGCGCCGCTCCGGCGTCCGGAAAGGTAACGCTGGGTCAATTGGCGAAGACAATCCACGGCGCCACTCAAAGGTTCAAGCCGATCAATTTCGCCGCCGAGGCTGCCACCGAGGCGACATGCGGCGAGCATGTGACCTGCCGCAGGCGCGACGGCGCGGCCCAGAGGACTTCGCCCGCTTCCGGCCCAGGCGCGCCAAGCCCGGAGATCCACTCGCCGACGAAAGATGCTATCACGTAATGGCGCAAGATCCTGCCGGACTCGTCGCGATCAATCCATTCGACATGGCGGTTGAACCCGATGATCCGGGCCTCGACCTGAACTTCTTCGCGCAGCTCGCGCAATGCGGCTTCCTCCAAGGTTTCGCCGGCCTCGACCAGTCCGCCGGGCAGCGAAAAGGCGCCCGCATGGGGCGGCTTGGTGCGGGTGGCGAGAAGGACAAGGCCTGCCCGGAAAACCGCCATGCTTACGGCAAGCAATGGAATTGGCGGATAGAGGCGGTCCGCCCGCCATCGCGCATCAGCGGCGGGCATGGGATCGTCGCGCGTCACGGATAAAGCCTCTCCTTGCGCCATGCCGCGTCAGGCGTTGGGCGGCGGAACACGATTCGATCGTGCAGCCGGAACGCTCCATCCGACCAGAACTCCAGGTAAATCGGCGCGATCCGATAGCCGACCCAATAAGGCGGCCGTGGAATTTCGCCGAATGCGAATTTGGCCGCATATTTCGCGACCGCGGCCTCCAACGCGAACCGGCTGTCCAACGGGCGCGATTGCTGGCTCGCCCAGGCTCCAAGGCGGCTTTGCAAGGCGCGGCTCGCAAAATAGGCGTCGGCTTCGGCGTCGGCGACGCGGGTCACCAGGCCGCGCAAGCGGACCTGCCGCCGCAGCGACTTCCAATGCAGGACGGCGGCGGCTTTCATATTGGCGCGAAGCTCTTCGCCCTTGGCGCTTTCGGCATTGCTGTAGAAGGTGAATCCGCTGGGTTCGAAGCCCTTGAGCAAAACCATCCGCACATTCGGCAGCCCATCCGCGTCGACGGTGGCGAGGGCCATGGCGTTTGGGTCGTTCGGCTCGCTTTTCTGCGCCGCCTCGAACCAGGAGGCGAATAAGTCGACGGGGTCGGCCGCCTCGGTGAAGTCACGCCCCGTTAACTTGTTCACGCGTAAATCTCCACCAGGGTAAACTTTTTGCGAGCGACCGGTTCGTGACAGGAAAACTGCTGCGCCACGATCGTCGATATAAGTCCGGCGCCCGGGCTTTGACAGAAAAAAACAGCGGGGCGGACGCGAGCGCCGGCGCGGCTTTCGGTTCAGGCGCGCCTTGCGTCGCGGCGGCGGGTCTCGCGGCCATGCTCGCCGGATGCTCGATGTCGCTGCCGATCGCCTCCTTGGCGACATCGCGCGAGGACGCCGCCAGCGCGACTTCGAAGCCCTCTCTCGCCCGTTTCCTCGGCGCCGAGGATTTGCGTCGGGCCGAGGCCGCCCTTGCGACCGCCCTGGACCCACAGGGCGAAGGGTCTCTCGTGGGCTGGGAAAACCCCGAGTCCGGCGTGAAAGGCTCCTTCACCCCCATTGGTCACGCCTATCCCCAAGATGAGCGGATCTGCCGCGTCTTCGTCAGCAAAATAGATCGCAAAGGCGATGAACTGGCGATGCGGGGAACCGCTTGCGCGGAAAAGCCCGGCGATTGGACGATCGCCGAAGTATCGCCTATGAAAAAGACATAGGCGCTTTCCTGGGCTGTGCTCCTGATCCGCGTTGCGGGGCCGTTTCCCCGGATCGCGCTTCAGCTTTTTGCGCGCGCGTGATTTGATCGCCAGGGTTCGCTTTCGCGGGCTTTGCTCGGAGCGCCTTGCATTCGGTTTTCGCCGCGCGCGGCGGCGATATTGTCCCTGAAGCCTTGCGTCTGGGCCGCGGATCCCCAAATTCCGCGTGAGACATTGGCGTAGGCGCCGGTGAATGGGCGAGCGCGGGAGTGGGCTCATCTATGCGTGATCCATATACGGTCCTAGGGGTTCAGAAAGCGGCCGATACGGCCGAGATCAAGAAAGCCTTTCGAAAACTCGCCAAGAAATATCATCCCGATCAAAGCAAGGAGCCGAAGGCGAAGGAGAAATTCGCCGAGGCCAGCGCCGCCTATGAGATATTGGGCGATGAGAAGAAGCGCGCGGCGTTTGACCGCGGTGAAATCGACGCGGAAGGGAAGCCCCGGTTTCATGGTTTCGAGGGGTTCGGGGCGGGAGGCCCGGGGCAGGGTCGTGGCGCCCATGCCGGCGGCGGCCCAGGATTTCGAGCATTTCGAATTTCGCTACGGCGACGGACGCCCAGGCTCTCAAGGGTTCGACGCCAGCGATATTTTCGCTGATCTTTTTGGGGCCGCCGGACGCAAGGCCGGGGCGCGTGGGCCGAGCGCCCCGCCGCCTCGCGGCGAGGACGTGACCGCGACCGTGACTGTTGGCCTCGCCGAAGCGGTGACGGGGACCACCGCCCGCGTCACGCTTCCGACTGGGCGCACCTTGGAGGTGTCGGTGCCCGCCGGCATCGAGGACGGCAAGCAGATCCGTTTGAAGCGTCAGGGCCAGCCGAGCCCCTTTGGCGGCGAGCCCGGCGACGCCATGGTAACCGTGCGGATCGCCAAGCATCCCTATTTCCGCGTAGATGGGCGCGATTTGAGGCTCGATTTACCGGTGACCCTTTATGAGGCCGTGCTCGGCGGCAAGGTCAATGTGCCGACGCTTGACGCCGCCGTTGAACTCGCCGTTCCGGCTGGCTCGAACGGGGGCCGGACCCTACGCTTGCGCGGCAAAGGGTTGCCAAACCCGCAAGGCCATGGCGCCGCGGGAGATCTGTTGGTGACCTTGCGGATTATCTTGCCCGACGAGCCGGACGCCGAGCTTGCCGCCCTGATGCGCAAATGGGAAAGCCAGAAGCCTTATAATCCGCGCGGCGAAATGGCGTGACGCCTCCCGCGCGCGGGCGCCCGGACTAGACAGGGCGCATCCGGAAATGCTTTCGCATCAAGAGGCCGACGGGACCCTAGGTCATGCTCCAAACTAGTTGCGCGGCTTCGATTGGATCATGCGCCAATCCTTTGAGTTTAAGCGATTCCTTTACTACGATCGGACGGCTTCGTCCGATCAGGACTTCCTCGCGCTCCGGTTTGGACGGAGCTGACGCGGCTCGGGTTCACTTGCGAACCGCCTCCGGCGGAGAGCGGCGATGCGGCGTCTGATCGTCGAAGAGCCTTATTCCAAAGCCGCCTTGCTCAGCTGGCGGCTTGCCGCCTTCGCGGTCGCCGTCGCGCTGATCGGCGTCGCCGTCGCGCGCGGCGGGCTCGAGCCGCAGGCGACGCTCGCGGTCTTGGGCGGCGCGGTCGCCGCCGCCTTGGCCGCGATTTTGTGCGCTCTCGCGGCCTTTGTCTTGATCTGGCAGAGCGGACGCAAGGGAGCGGGAACGGCGGCGGCGGGCTTTTTCCTGGCGCTTCTCCTCTTAGCCTATCCGGCCTATCTCGCCGAAAAAGTGGCGCGTTTCCCGCGCCTTGTCGATTTATCGACGGATCTTGTCGATCCGCCGGCTTTCTCCTTGTCGCGGCAGGCGCTCACGGCGCGCGGCGGAGCCACGCCGACCAGCGTCTCCGTTCAAATGCGCAGGCGGCAGCTTCTGGCCTATCCGCAAGTTCAGCCGATCCTGCTCGATCTCGACGCGCCGGAGGCTTACGCCGCCATCTTGAAGGCGATCTCCAAAAGCGGTTGGAAAATCGTCGAACAGACGCCGCCCGGCGGCCGCGGCGGACTTGGCCATATCGACGCGATCGCCCGCAGCCTGATCCTGAGCTTCCCCTGCGACATCACGCTGAGGATTCGTCCGCTCGTCGGCCAGACGCGCGTCGATCTTCGCTCCGTCTCGCGCTTCGCTTTGTCCGATTTCGGCGCCAATCAACGCAATGTCGAGATATTCGAGGCGGCCTTGACCGCCGAGGTCGACAAATACGATCAGGCTGGGCGATAGGCCGCCGCGAGCGTCGCCGGGCCGTCGACCCGAACAAGCCCGCGGGCGGCGAGATCCTCGAGATGGGCCAAGACCGTTCAGGGCCGCCGCCATCCGCAGGGCGGGGTTCAGTCCTTCATAGACATGGGCGACGATCATGTCGATCGCGGCGTCTCCGGCGGCGACCCGCGCCAGGATCGCCGCCTCGCGGACCCGGCGATGCTGCGCCAGGGCCCGCACATAGCGTTGCGGCGCGGCGACGGGGCCGCCATGTCCCGGCCAATAGATCCTGTCGTCGCGCGCGCGCAGCTTTTCGAGCGAGGCCATGTAATGGCGCATCGCCCCATCGGGCGGGGCGACGACGGTGGTCGACCAGGCCATGACATGGTCGCCTGAAAACAGCGCGTCCTCCTGCGCGAGCCCGAAAGCCTGATGGTTCATCGTATGGCCGGGGGTCTCGACGCAGGCGAGGGTGAATTCCGCGGTCCCTATCGCATCGCCTTCGGACATGACCGCATCCGGCGCGTGGTCGAGGTCAATCGCGGCGTCGAGCCGGCCGATCGCGGCCTCCACGCGGTCGCGCGCAGGTCGATGCGGCGCGCAGCCGACGATCCTGGCTCCGGTCGCCGCCCTGAGGGCGCGCGCGCCCGGCGAATGATCCCGATGCGTATGGGTTACGAGAATGGCGATTATGGTTTCGCCGCGGAGAGCGTCAAGCAGAGCGGCGATATGGTTTTGCTCGTCAGGGCCGGGATCGATGATCGCGACTTGCCCGTTGCCGACGACATAGGCGCAGGTGCCGGTGAAGGTCATCGGGCCGGCGTTGCCGGCGACCATCCGCCGAACCAACGGCGAAAGTCGGACGAGCTCGCCCGATTGGACCGCGAAGGAGCGGTCGAAGGCGATGTCCTTGGCTTGCGCTTCCGTGTTTCGCGCTTCTGTGTTCATCGAAAGTCCGGCGGCGCGCCCGTCTCAGGCTTGGGCGGAAGCTCATTCCCCAATATTTCGGGCGCTGTTGTCCGACGCGCAAGCCTTTGATGGCGTTTTCCGGTAGGCGCTTTGCTGCATAAGCGCCCTAGAGCGAGTTCTTATCGATTGGATGGAAGCATCCAATCGATAAGAACTCGCTCCAGATCTATAAGTTGGAGCACGTTCTGATCGAAAAGGTCGATCAACGTTTTCGGAGCATGCTCTTGGCGGCGTCAACAGGCGGCGGGGACCGCGCCGATCGAGCGTGGCGCTTCGCCGTCGCGGTAGCGCCGCCACATGATCTCATAAAGCCCTTCTATGTCGCGCGTATAGGCTTCGATGTCGAAAAGCGGAGTCGTCAGCCGGTTCGCCGCCAGTTTCACCTTGATCGCCGCGAGGCGGGCCGGATTTGTCGCGAGGGCGTAAGCGAGGTCGAAATAGGCGTCGAGATCGGCCGCGATCAGCTCGCCGAGCCCGATCGCGCTCAAGACGCTTCCCGCGACGCGCGATGGAAAGGTTTCGCCGGCGCAGGTGACGAGAGGCGCGCTCGCCCAAAGCGCGTCGCTGGCAGTCGTATGCGCGTTATAGGGCGACGTGTCGAGGACGAGGTCGGCGAGCTGGAGCCGGCCCAAATGCTCGATTTGCGGCAAATGCTCGGCGAAGACCAGCCGGTCCGCGGTGACGCCGCGCCAGAGCGCCTCGTTCCTCAGGTTTCCCTCGGCTTGATCATTCTTCAGGAGCCAGAGGACGCTATCGGGGACCTCGATGAGGAGGCGGCACCAAACGTCGAATATTTCCGGCGTGATCTTATAGGCTTGATTGAAGCAGCAAAACACAAATCCCGCCTCGGGCAGGCCGAGCGCGCCGCGCGTCGGCGCCGCGCCGATCAAAGCCTTGCGGCCATGCGGTTGATAGGAATGCGGGAGATAGGCGAAGGACTCGCTGTAATCCTCGGCGCTCGCCGCCGGGGTGAGGAAAGCGTCGGTGATGATATAGTCGCAGAGCGTGGTTCCGAGCGTGCCGGGATAGCCGAGAAAATTCACCTGGACCGGGGCAGGGTTGAACATGAGGATCGAGCTGCGCGTGCGCAGCGTATAGCCTTTGAGGTCGATGAGAATATCTATGCCGTCGGCGTGGATCGCGCGCGCCGCGTCGATGTTCGAGAAAGCTTCGATGTCGATGAAATGGTCGAAGGCGGCGGTGAGACGCGGCCGCATGGGCTTGCCGTCGTCGGCGCCGTAGGAGTAGGCGAACAGCTCGAAGCGCGCGCGATCATGCGCTTCGAACATTTCGATGAGCAGCAGCGACGTGGCGTGTTCATGAAAGTCGCAGGAGAGATAGCCGATCCGGATTTTTGGCCGCGCGGCGGAGCTGAAGGTGAAAGCAAGGGCCGCGCGCGCCTCGGCGCAGGCCGCCTGCCGGTCCTTCATCCAGAGTTCGGAACATTTGCGCTGTTCGCTCGCGCTGACACCGGACAGGGCGAGCAGAAGGAAAGGCGAGACCTTCCCGGATTCTCCTTGCGCGAGCTTGGCGCGCAGGCCGTCGCGCAAGTCGGCGAGCCCGGACCATTCGCACATATCGCGGCTTGCAAGGCTGAGTTTCATGACAACTTTCGAACGAGCGCGGCGAGGACCGGCGGCGGCGCGCGGGAGCATGGTCGCGAAAATGAGAGCCCTATTTCGCAATAAGCGAAGCTGGGCGGAGCGGGAAAACGGAGTTTGGCCGACTGAATACCATCGCGATTGCGGGTAAATTGGCGTCGGGGCGCCTTGTCCGGCCCGTTTGAGGATCGCATGGATCGCCTGGCCGGCTAAGCAAAAATCAGGCCGTGCGCGGAATAGGATGAAGGCGCGAGGCGCCGCTTTATTGAAAGTTGCGGCCCTTTGGCAGGATGCGCCGGACATTGGCGGCGTCCACCTCCATGGCGGGCGTCTCCGCTTCGGCGAAAAGGCCGGGCTGGTCAAGTTTCTCCGGCTCGCGTCGGGCGGCGCGAAGATGCGGGCGCGCGACGGCTTCTGCGCAGGCGAGGGCCGATACATCGTCCGCGCCTTGGCCCGCGCCTTGGCGCGACAGGAGAGCCAGGAGAAACGTCAGATCTTCGGCGCGCTCGACGACCACATGGATCACATTCGCCTCGTTCTGCAGACGTCCGGTCACGGCGATGAAACGCGCCCCGATCACAATCGGGCGCAGGGCTTCGAAGGTTTTCGGCCAGACGATGGCGTTGGCGGTTCCGGTCTCGTCCTCGAGCGTGAGGAAAATGACGCCTTTGGCCGAGCCCGGGCGCTGGCGCACGAGAACGAGGCCGGCGACGGCGACGCGCCCGCCCGGCGGAAGGGTCGAAAGCTCTTCAGCGCGCAGGATTTTCTTCTGGGCGAGCCTGTCGCGCAGGAAGGCGACGGGATGCGATTTCAAGGAAAGCGACAGATAGCGGTAATCCTCGACCACATGCTCGCCGAGAGGCATGGGGGGAAGCGCGGCGTTGGGCTCGAGCGCCCGCCAGCTCAAATCTCGCAATAAAGGCAGGTCGTCCTTGTCGCCGGCGCGGTTCAGGCCGCGCACCGCCCAAAGCGCCGCGCGCCGGTCGAGGCCGAGCGAATGAAAGGCGTCGGCGCCCGCCAGGATTTCGAGCGCGCGCGGCGAAAGCCCGGCGCGCAGCCAGAGATCGCGGATTGAATCATAGCCCTTTCCGCGCAAGGCCGAAAGACGCCTCATGTCGGCTTCGCAAAGCCCTTTGATCTGCCGGAAGCCGAGCCGGACCTTATGGGTTGAAAGGATTTCGCCTCGCATGGACGCATGGCGAGGATGC